>OZ241991.1:4800000-6301730 GCA_965204095.1 Bryobacterales bacterium
GACAGGATTGTTCTCCCACACCTGGTCGAAGTCCATCGACAACGCTTCGGCTTTCTTCCCCAGCGGCGGAGATGCGAACTATCCCCAGGACAGCAACAACATGGCCGCCGAGCGCGGCCTTTCCAGTTTCGATCGGCGGCACCGCTTTGCCGGCAGTTTCATCTACGACCTGCCGCTCGGCGAAGGACACAGGTTCGGCGGGGAAACCGGCGGCTTGGGCGGCGCCCTCATCAGCGGCTGGCAAATGAACAGCGTCATCGTGCTGCAGAGCGGACAGCCTTTTACGGTGGCCTTGCCGGGTGAGTTCGACAACAGCAACACGGGCATTGCCAATCTCGGGTTCGGCTCCGGGGACCGTCCGAACGTCGTCGGCGACCCACTGCTTGCCGATCCCGACCCCCAGGCTTGGTTCAATACCTCGGCGTTTGCTCTACCCGCGTTTGGAACCTTCGGCAATGCCGGCCGCAACATCATCGGCGGCCCATCGCTCCGCAACGTCAATCTCTCCCTGCTCAAAGACACGCCTCTCGGAGAAGCCGCGACACTGCAATTCCGGGCCGAGTTCTTCAACGTGATGAACACTCCGAACTTCGGTCTGCCCAACATCTTCTTCGGGACTCCGGGCTTCGGCCGCGTTCTCTCGGCCCATGACGGCCGCGAAATCCAGTTCGGCTTGAAGCTGCTCTTTTAGCCTGATCGCTTCCGCCTTCAGGATGTGAGTGTTTTAGCCTGCATTTCTCACCACGTGGCGAGGCGAAGTGCGTGAGAGGGCCGTCAGGACGAGGCGCGCGCCGCTTGGCGCGCGCAGGCGTACTTGACAGTACGTCGAGCACGGCGAGCAAGCGCAACGAAGTCCTGGTGGTCATACCGCGTGCTTCGGGCGTCGGGTGGTGAGAAATGCAGGCTAGTCCCGCCCCCGCCCAAGTGCGGATCAATCGACGTGTGCCGTGACCTGAGGCAGCAAGGTTTGCCCGCCCCCACCCAAGTGCGGATCAATCACGGCTACAAACCCATGTCGTGCCTTTCGTCCTACCTCTTCCGTACCGTCGCACCGGCCTCGTTTCGACCTATCCGCGGCGAGGATCATGGGTTTTCACATCAGGCCCAGCGATCGTCGTCAGGCATCGTCCTTCGTGAACAGATACTTCAGTAGAGGCGGCGTGGCGAGGGTCGTTACCATCACCATGATCACCATCGAAAAGAAGGTCCCCGGTCCGAACACCGGTTCGCCGTCCACCAGGAGCGAGGCGCCGATTCCCGCGAAGATGAGTCCGACTTCGCCGCGCGGGATCATGCCGACGCCCACGGCGAGACGCTTCAAGCCTTTCTCGCGAACGCCCAGCGAGCACACCTGCTTGCCGATGATCGCCGCCAGGCTCAAGCCGATGGCAAAGGTGATCACCTCGAGATCCAGGAAAAGCCGCAAGTCGATGTTCAGCCCCATCAGAACGAAGAACACGGGAACGAAAATCGAGCTGATCGGCGAAACGACCTCCTCGTACTTGCCCGCCTTGATGCTCGGATACCCTTCATAGTGGCTCTTCTCGAGCACCAGGCCGGCAGCGAAGGCGCCCACGATCGGCGCCAGCCCGAAAAACGCCGACAGGCCGGCCAACGAAAAGCAATGGCAGACGCTCAGCACGACCGCCATGCTGCCGGCCTTGGAGGTGGCGCCGAAGTGCAGGATCTTTCCTCCGATGTAGCGTCCCGCAAAGAGCGCGACGATCAGGAAGAGTATGGACTTGCCGATGATGAGCGCAACGGGCCAGAGCGAGATGGACGTCGAGCCGTCCTCGCCGATCGACTTGATGACGCCGCTGGCGACGGCCAGGATGATCAGGCCCAGGACATCGTCCACTACGGCGGCGCCGAGGATGATGCGCGTCTCCTTGGCGTCCATCTTGTTGAGGTCTTTCAGGACGCGCGCTGTAATGCCGACGCTCGTCGCGGCGAGCGTAGCGCCGGCAAACAGGTGTACGTACCAACCGGCTTCGGGCAGGAAGTAGGAGGAGACTCCGTATCCGAGGATGATCGGCACGACGATTCCGAGCCAGGCGACGATCATCGCCGTCTTCCCGACCTCGAGCAACTCGTCGAGGTGCGACTCGAGGCCGACCTCGAACAACAGCAGGATCACGCCGACTTCGGCCACCAGCATCAGCATGGGATCGTGATGGATGCCTTGCAGTCCCGTCACGCCGATCAGGTACAGGTTGCCCAGAACCATGCCGAAGACCAGTTCTCCGAGCACGGCGGGCTGCCCCAGGGTTTCGAAGACCTCGCCCCCCACCTTCGCCGCGAGAAGGATCGTCACCATCTGGAACAGGAATGGATAGACGCTGATGTGTCCCTCTTGACCGTCGCCGTGCGCGTCATCCGTGGCGAAGGTCAAAAGGGCGATCATGAACACAACGAGGGCGAGCAACCAGAAGGTCCGTTGCGTTTCGTCAGAAGCCCAGTGAGCAGGAACCACGTCTTGAGGGAGCGCTTACGTCCGTAAAAAAGCGCGTTCGATGAGGGAGACGGAGGTTGCCGTGCAACCCGAAACACCTACAGTATCACCTCCGCCGTAACGCTCACAATTCGTATCAATCCCGTGGCTTGCTTTTCTCGCCCTGAGGCAATGCTCGCGATTGAGCACCGAGACTGGCCTGCATTTCTCACCACGCGGCGAGGCGAAGTGCGTGAGAGGGCAGCCAGGACTAGCCTGCATTTCTCACCACGCGGCGAGGCGAAGTGGGTGAGAGGGCCGTCAGGACGAGGCGCGAGCCGCTTGGCGCGCGCAGGCGTACTTGAACCGTACGTTGAGCACGGCAAGCAAGCGCAACGAAGTCCTGGCGGTCGTATCGCGTGCTTCGACCGTCGGGTGGTGAGAAATGCAGGCTAGGCGCAAGCCGGGCGGAGGAAAAAGGCGCGCGCAGGCGTACTTGCCTAATCGCCTCCTTCACCCCTCGGGTCACGAAACACGGCCCTTAGCGTTCACAGGCCGTCGGACATTTCTTCTGGAGCGAACCAAGCCTCACCAAATGCTTTTCACGAGACACGAATCACGGCTTTTATGCTTTTCACGAGTCACGAAACACGGCCTTCTCCGGCTATACTTTCTACACTCTCTTCGAACGTCAGGACAACGCCATGATCTCGGAAACACGGAAAGTCGCCATGTGGCTCCTTTTTATCGCCGCCGTGCTGGTCCTTGCGGATATCGCGCAGGCGCAGCGAACCATGCGGCCCGTCATTCGCGGCACGCGCTACGCCGTCTCCAGCCGCAAGCCGCAGGCCAGCCAGGCGGCTGAACGCATCCTGCGCAACGGCGGCAACGCCTTTGACGCGGCCGTGGCCGGACAAGCCGCGCTGTGCGTCACCGATCCCGCCTCGAACGGCGTCGGGGGTGACGCCTTCATCCTGGTCTACGACGCCAGCGAGAAGAAGGTCTACTCCGTCAACGCCGGAGGCTACGCGCCGAAGCTCGCCACGATCGAGTGGTACATGAAAAACAACAACGGCGAGATTCCCGTGAACGACGGCCTGCTCTCCGCGACGGTGCCAACCAGCGTCGATGCCTGGTATACCGTGCTGTCCCGCTGGGGCACCATGAGCTTCGCCGAAGTCCTGCAGCCGACCATCGAGCTCGCCGACGGTTTCCCGCTCAGCGAGCGTCTCGCTTCGTCAATGGCTTCGAAAAAAGGCCCTCGCACGTTTGTCGTCGGCGAGGACGGCATAGAAACCGAAGTCGCTCCGGCCCAGGGCAACCGCAAGCTTCGAAAATACCCCACCAGTGAAAAGGTCTACTTTCCCGGCGGCAGGCCCGTCAGGGCGGGTGAAGTCTTCGCCAACCCGGACTTGGCGAGAACTCTCCGGAAGCTGGTCGAGGCCGAGGACAAAGCCGCCGACCAGGGCCGCCAGGCTGCCCTCAAAGCCGCCCGAGACCGCTTCTACAAGGGCGACATCGCTCGCACCATGGCTGAATTTTCCGAAGCCAACGGCGGGCTGTTCCGCTACGGCGACTTCGCCGACTACAGCGTCAAAGTTGAAGAGCCCGTCTCCATCGACTATCGCGGCTACGAAGTCTACAAGAATCCCTCGGCCAACCAGGGTCCCTCCGAACTGTTTACCCTCAACATTCTTCGCGGATTCGACCTGCGCTCGATGGGCCACAACTCGGCCGACTACATCCACACCTTCGTCGAGTCGCTCAAGCTCGCCTTCGCCGATCGCGAGATGTTCCTCGCCGACATGGACTTCGTCAAGATCCCGTTCCCTGCACTGCTGACGGAAGCCTATGGTGCGCGCCGCCGGGCTCTGATCGATCCGGCCAAGGCCTCGGTTGCATTCCGCCCCGGCAATCCCGATCTTGGCGTGTCCGGTTCATCGAGCCGCCCCCAATTCCGCATCCCCGTCTCCGGCGATGCCGAGCACGAAGGCGACACCAGCTACGTCGCTGTCGTCGATGAAGACCGGAACGCCGTCTCCTGGACGCCGAGTCTGCATTCGGGTTGGGGCTCGGGCATCGTGATCGCCGACCTCGGTTTCATGTTCAATTGCCGTGGCGACTACTTCTGGCTGCAGCAAGGCCATCCTAACTCTCTGGCGCCCCGCAAGCGCCCTCGGAGCACGTTGACGCCCACGCTGATCCTCAAGGACGGTAAGCCGTTCATGGCGGTCGGCAGCCCCGGCGGGGACGATCAGTGCATGCGCATCATGCAGACATTCCTCAACGTCGTCGAATTCGACATGAACATCCAGGCCGCCATCGAAGCGCCCCGAGCGACCACGAAGAGCTTCCCCTCGTCCGTCTTCCCGCACGCCATGGTGTCGGCGCAGGTCGGCCTCGAAAGTCGCATCTCCTCCGAGGTCATCGCGGAACTGAGAAAGCGCGGCCACCGCGTGGACATCAATGGCCCCTGGTCGATGAGCGCCACCTCCGCCGTCGTCGTCGACCCCGAAACCGGTGTCCTCAGCGCCGGCGCCGACATCCGCGGCGACAACTACGCCCTGGCCTGGTAACGAACCTGCTTTTCCCGCCGAGTGGCGAGGCGAAGTGCATGAGAGGGCCGTCAGGACGAGGCGCGAGTCGGGCGGAGGAAAAAGGCGCGCGCAGGCGTACTTGAACAGTACGTTGAGCACGGCAAGCAATCGATGCGAAGGAAAAGCGAAGTCCTGGCGGTCGTACCGCGTGCTTCGACCGTCGGGTGGTGAGAACTGCAGGTTAGGTCCTCGGGCCGCGAAACACGACTCGCGGCCGTGACGGTTCACCGGCCGTCGGACATTTCTACTGGAGCAAACCAAGCCTGCAAATGGTGTTCACGAAACACGAATCACGAGACACGAAACACGGCTTTTACGTCCGTTCGGTTCGCCGTTGTTGCGTACGGGTCGTAACTCCGGGAACCTCCGCCCGGACCTCAGTAACCCCTTCTGAATCAATGCTTTACTTCCCTCTACTGCAAATTTTTTTCTGCAGGCTGTTGCGCACAAGTGCACTTGGGGGTAAGGGGTATGTGCACAGGTCCGCGCACCGTCAACCGTTGTGGATGGGCCTCGCGGCGAGCGCCGTTGGTGGAAATCCCGGGAAGGGTCCGGAATCCCGTTTCTCCCGGGAAAATGCTCTGAGCGCAGCGTCCGCCGCGGCTCCCGTCGCCCCCGGGCTCGATCCGTTTCGGCGGCCGCAAAATGTACCAATGCCGGGATCGCATTGACCCTCCTGGAGGCCGTTCATATACTGAGAATCCCGCGATGCCCGCGCCGTTTGTTCACCTCCACTGCCACACCGACTATTCCCTTCTTGACGGCGCTTGTGAAATCGGCCGCCTCATGGACTTGGCCGAGGAACAGGAGATGCCGGCGCTCGCCATCACCGATCACGGCAATCTGTTCGGCGCGGTCGAGTTCTACACCGAGGCGACCAGACGCGGCATCAAACCCATCATCGGTTGTGAGGTTTATGTCTCGCAGGAGGGCCACAAGTCGCGCAGTGAAACGGATCGCTACAACCACCTGGTGCTGTTGTGCAAAGACCAGACTGGCTACCGGAATCTGATCAAGCTGGTCTCGACCGCCTATCTCGATGGCTTCTATTACAAGCCGCGCATCGATAAGGATCTGCTCGCCTCTCACAGCAAAGGCCTGATCTGCACCTCCGCCTGCCTGCGCGGCGACCTCAACGAAGCTCTGCTTCAAAAGGGCTATGACGAAGGCCGCCGGCTTGCCTACGCCTACCAGGACATATTCGGAAAGGAGAATTTCTATCTCGAGATCCAGGACCATGGCCTCGACCAGGACAAGGAGCTGATCCCGCACTTGATGCGCTTGAGCGGCGAAAGCGGCATTCCGTTGGTGGCGACGAACGACGTGCACTACCTCACGCAAGGCCACGCCGATTCACACGACGCGCTGCTCTGCATCCAGACCGGAAAGCTGCTCCATGAGCCCAACCGCATGCGGTTCACCACGCAGGAGTTCTATCTCAAGACTCGCGAGGAGATGCTCAAGGTCCTTGACGGCAATGTTGATCCGCTTCATCGCACCTGGGAAATCGCCGAGCAGTGCGACTTGAAGATCGAGCAGGTGTCCAATCCTTTCCCGAAATTCGATGTCCCTGCGGCACACTCGACCGATACCTACTTCGAGTGGGTGGCGCGGCAGGGGTTTGAGAAGCGCCGTGGACGGCTGGAACTGATGGCGCAAGCCGGAATGCTCAAGGAGAGCATCGCGTCATACAACGAACGCCTCGACCACGAGATCCGGATCATCCAGAGCATGAAGTACTCCGGATACTTCCTGATCGTCTGGGACTTCATTCGTTTCGCCAGGTCCCGCGGTATCCCCGTGGGCCCTGGACGTGGTTCCGCGGCCGGTTCGCTGGTGGCCTATTGCATGGAGATCACCGACATCGATCCGCTGCAGCATGGTCTGCTGTTCGAGCGCTTCCTGAATCCCGAACGGGTAAGCATGCCCGATATCGACATCGATTTCTGCATGCACCGCCGAGGAGAAGTGATTCAGTACGTCACCGAGAAGTACGGTCGCGAACAGGTGGCGCAAATCATCACCTTCAATACGCTGGCGGCGAAGGCGGCCATCAAGGATGTTGGGCGCGTGATGGACATGAGCTTCGTCGAGGTCGACCGCCTCACGAAGATGGTCCCGAACATCCTCAACATCAAGCTCAAGGATGCCATCAAGAAGGAGCCGGCTCTCGCCAGGCAGATCAAGAAGGAACCTCGCGTTGCCCGGCTCATGGAAACCGCCCAGCAACTCGAAGGTGTCGCGCGCAACCCCTCCGTCCACGCCGCCGGCGTCGTGATCGCCTCTCAGCCGCTGCAGGAACTGGTCCCGCTGTACAAGACGCCCAAAGACGAAGTGGTCACCCAGTACGACATGAAGAGCCTCGACAAACTGTCGTTGCTCAAGATGGATTTTCTGGGGCTGACAACCCTGACCGTGATCGACGAGTCCTTGCGTCTTCTCAAAGACCGCAAAGGCGTTGATCTGAAGCTCGAGGAGTTGCCGCTCGATGACAAGCGAACCTACGAGCTTCTCTCGCGCGGCATGACAAGCGGTGTTTTCCAGTTCGAGTCCGAGGGCATGCGGGACATTCTGCGCCGCTATCAACCGGAGCGATTGGAAGATTTGATCGCCCTGAACGCGCTCTACCGTCCGGGTCCGATTCAGGGCGGCATGGTCAGCGACTTCATCGACCGCAAGCATGGCCGCAAGCCTGTCAATTATGACCTCGAAGAGCTGCGCGACCTGCTGGAAGAGACCTACGGCGTCATTGTCTATCAGGAACAGGTGATGCAGATCGCGAACCGCGTCGCGGGCTACTCACTGGGCGAGGCGGACTTGCTGCGGCGAGCCATGGGCAAGAAGATGCCTGCGGAAATGGCGGCCCAGCGGGAGCGGTTCGTCGAGGGGGCGCTCCAGAAGGGCTTTCCGAAGAGGAAGGTCGTCAAGCTGTTCGAGTTGATGGAGCAGTTCGCCGGATACGGCTTCAACAAGTCGCACTCGGCGGCTTACGGATTTGTCGCCCATGTAACGGCCTACCTCAAGGCGCACTACCCGGTTTATTTCATGGCGGCGCTGCTTTCCTCGGAAAGCGGCAACATGGCCAAGGTGGCCAAGTACATCAGTGAGTGCCGCGACATGGGAATCCGCATCCTTCCGCCGGACTTCAATTCGAGTTATTGGAGCTTTACGCCGGCCGACGACGAAACGATCCTTTTCGGCCTTGGGGCGATCAAGAACCTCGGCAAGAACGCGGTCGCTGCGATTATCGAAGCTCGGCAGGAAGAGAAGCATTTTGATTCACTGTTGCATTTCGCGGAATCCGTAGACTGGCAGCAGGTGAACAAGCGGATGCTGGAAAGCTCCATCAAGGCCGGCGCGATGGACTCTTTCGGCGGCCATCGCAGCCAACTCATGGCCGCCCTCGATAGCGCTGTCGAGGCCGGACAGCGGGCATCGCGAGATAGATCGACGGGGCAACACGGGCTTTTCGATGCGCTGGCCGCCGGGAAGACGTCCGCGGAAGTGCGTCTGCCCGACGTCCCCGAATGGGCGGAAAGCCAGAAGCTCGCCGGTGAGAAGGAAGTCCTGGGGTTCTACGTTACCGGTCACCCGCTGAACGCCTACCGCGACAAGGTGGCCGAGCTCTCCGAGTTGAATACGTCAGGGCTCGCGGCGTTGGACAACGGAACGGAGGTCGCTCTTTGCGGCGTGCTGGGCTCGATTGCCCGCAAGCGGAACCGCGAAGGCAGGCCTTGGGCTTCCGGCGTGCTGGAAGACTTGCAGGGAAGTGTCGATCTGCTGGTCTTCGCAAATCAATTTGAAAGTCTGGGACCCATGCTGGCTGAAGACAAGCCTGTTCTGATTCGAGGCGAGGTGCGCGTCGATGAAGCCGGTCCGCTCAAGGTTGCGGTGAACGAGATCGTTCCACTCGATGTCGCTCGCGCCGACCTGCCCCGGCAGGTCTCCATTACGATTCGACTCGATAACGGCAGCACGCAGCAGACGGTCGACCGGCTCCGCGAGCTGTTTTCCAGCAAGCCGGGCGACACCGATGTTCGTTTGCGGCTATTGAAGAAAAGGGACTTCTTGCTGTTCTACGATCTCGCCGATCACGTCCGGGCTGATCGTGTCTTCCGCCAACAGGTTGAGCAGATCTGCGGCGCGGGATCGCTGGAAGTCGTGCCGGTCTGACCTGAAACATCCTCCAGATCAAGCGGCGTTGACACCGCTCCGGATGTTTCCCGCTAGAATGATCCGCACGCGGGCGGAGAAAAAACTGGCGAAGCTCCGCCTCAGACCAACAAGCAGGATAACTGATCGCCACGAGAACTTGACTCGAATGTCAACCTCAGCCAGCCACAAGGAAACGCGACCATTGCCTCCTGAGAACGAAGCTGCGAAGTCAAACGACATGCACACGCGTTCGGCATGGGAGCACGTCCAATTGGCGCGCCATCCCAAGAGGCCTCACTCGATGGACTATATCGAGCGGGTCTTCTCCGACTTTCAGGAAATTCACGGCGACCGCCTTTTTGCCGATGACCCGGCAATCGTCTGCGGCTACGCGATGTTTCGCGGCAGTCCGGTTGTCGTGATTGGTCAGCAGAAGGGCCGTGACACGAAGCAGAAGCTTCACCGCAATTTCGGAATGCCGAAGCCGGAAGGCTACCGCAAGGCTCTGCGTGTCATGCGTCTGGCGGCCAAGTTCAAGCGGCCGATCTTTACCCTGCTCGATACGCCGGGCGCCTATCCGGGAGTGCACGCCGAAGAGCGTGGGCAGGCGGAAGCCATCGCTCGGAACCTCCACGCGATGGCTGGGTTGCCGGTGCCTTTCATCGCCGTCTGCATTGGTGAAGGCGGTAGCGGAGGTGCGCTCGCGCTCGGCGTGGGAAACCGCGTCCTGATGTTCGAGAATGCCGTGTACAGCGTGATTTCGCCGGAGAGCTGCGCGGCGATCGTCTGGCGGGACTCCGGAGAGGCGGAAAAGGCCGCGGAGGCGCTGAAGTTGACGAGCGGCGATCTCCTGCGTTTCGGTCTCATTGACGAGATCATTACCGAGCCGGCCGAGGGCGCGCACGCCGACTACGACGCGGCCGCTAAGGCATTGGGCGACTCGCTGCACCGCCACATCGAGTCCTTGTCGGGACTCACTGCCGAGCAGCTCATTGAAGATCGCTACAGGAAGTTCCGCTTGATGGGGAGCTTTTTTGAAGGCGGCGAGCAACCCCGAGACACGTCAACGTAGACGGCTGTTACAGCCGCCTCCTCTCCCACTGGGAGAGGGTAGGGGTGAGGGTGCGGAGCATACACGAATCACGGCCATTTGACCTTTACGGTTCACCGGTCGTCAGACATTTCTCCTTGAGCGAACCAGGCCCCGCCAAAGGTGAACAGTACGTTGAGCACGGCAAGCAAGCGCAACGGAGTCATGGCGGTCGTATCACGTGCTTCGACCGTCGGGTGGTGAGAAATGCAGGCTAGTAACTAAAAACTAAAAACCAACCACTGCCTTTCAGACCCCGCCGGCGCCCATCGAAGCTCGGACGTCTTCGCCGGTCGGGTTTTGGAATGGCCGCAACTCGAACTCCGGCAGGGATGCCAGAATGTGGTCGAAGATATCCGACTGAATCCCCTCGTAGCTCACCCAGGCCTGGTCGTTGCTGAAGAGGTAGATCTCCAGAGGCAGGCCGTTGTCGCTGGGGGGCAGTTGGCGCACCATCAACGTCATGTCCTGATGGACTTTCGGGTGCGCCCGGAGATAAGCGACCAGATAGGCCCGAAATGTGCCGAGGTTGGTCATTCGGCGGCCGTTGACGAGCACGCTTTCGTCGATGTCGTTCTTCTGGTTGTAGGAAGTGAGCTCCTTTTTCTTGCGTGTGATGTAGTCCTCGAGCATCTGGATCCGCTCGAAGCGCTCGATCATCTCATCGCTGCAGAACTTGACGCTCGTCATGTCGATCGGGATGGCGCGCTTGATGCGCCGGCCGCCGGATTCGGACATCCCGCGCCAGTTCTTGAAGGAATCGGAGATGAGGGCGTAGGTGGGAATCGTCGTGATGGTCTTGTCGAAGTTCTGGACCTTGACGGTATTGAGCGTGATTTCCATCACATCCCCGTCGGCGCCGTACTTGGGCATCTCGATCCAGTCGCCCGGACGCACCATGTCATTGGCCACGAGTTGGATACCGGTGACAAGCCCCAGAATCGAATCCTTGAAGATCAGGAGAATGACGGCGGTCAGTGCGCCGAGCCCGGCGAACAATGCAACGACGGACTCGTCGATGATGACGGAGATGCAGAAGATGGCGACCGTGATGCTCAGCAGGATCTTGATGACTTGCAGATATCCCACGATCGGGATTCGGCGGGAGACTTCGAAATCCTGATAGATGTCATTGGCCGAGCTCAATAGCGCGTCAACGGCCAACAGCCCGACCAGCAGCATGTAAACCTGTGCGCCTCTCCTCGCCAGTTCGACCAACTGGGGTGTCATGAAAACCACAGGGGCCAGGCCGTAGATCACCAGGGCGGGCGCGAGATGGGAGATACGGTGGAATACGCGCCGCCTTGCCATCACGTCGTCCCAGTGGGTCTGGGTGTGAGCAGCCACTCGGTGAACCAGGCGCAGGACGATGCTCTTCGTGATCTTGTTGGCGGCAAGAGCGAGCAGGATGACCGCAAGGACCTCGACGGCTTCGAGAACGAACGCCGCAGTTTCTTCCGTCAGGCCCGACTCGATCAGCCAACGATGAAAAGACTCGATCATGTATCACCCCTACCGAAACGAAACTGAGTTCTGTCCCAGTCGCTTTGGCCTATGTTATCGCGAGTGTGAAGGTGGCTTTCCGGACGCGCGCGCAGCCTGTCGCCGGCGGCGTATCCGATGACCCCGCGAAAGATCGGTTTGCCTTCTCGCAGGAGCGCGATCAGGTTCACGCGGATTTCGTCTTTCACGGACCGGCTCTTGAGGGCCTGTTCCGGGAACCGGCGGCTGCGGAGCAACACGCTGGCCTGCATTTCTCACCACGCGGCGAGACGAAGTGCATGAGAGGGCCGTCAGGACTAGGCGCAAGCCGGGCGGAGGAAAAAGGCGCGAGCCGCTTGGCGCGCGCAGGCGTACTTGAACAGTACGTTGAGCACGGCAAGCAAGCGCAACGAAGCCATGGCGGTCGTATCGCGTGCTTCGACCATCGGGTGGTGAGAAATGCAGGCTAGGGTTCTTGTCGGTGATGCGCTCGACATGCCCCGCAGCCTTTCCGTTCCCCCGGTCTTGCGTAAGGATAAAACCCGCTTTGTGAATCTCGGTAAGCCGATTCACGTCCCCCTGTGCAGTGATACAATGACCGAATCTTGCGAGGCGCACAATGTTGATTTTGACTCGACGACTGCTTGCATTCGCCCTCTTGGCGCTCGGACTGCCGCTGGCGCTGACGGCTCAACGCACCAAGGCGATCCTAGTCGTCACCGCAGGCAGCGGCGACTATCTGTTTGCCTGCGGCGGCACGCTCGCCAATTTCATCGACGAGGGCTTCAGGGTCTATGTCGTTCAAATCGGCAATGACGAGAAAGACTCGGTCGATCTCGGGCCGGCCCAAACGCGGCTCGCCAATGTCGAGGAAGCCGAGAAGGCCGCAAGCATGCTGGGCGTCACGGACATGGTCAACATCAACGACAAGAGCGGGGAGCTCGGAGTGATCTCGACCAACGAGATGCGCAACCACATCTCGATCATGGTTCGCCACTGGAAACCCGAAAAGATCTTCATACCCGATCCCTACATCAACTACGAGCCGGATTGGGATCAGTTCTTCGTGGCCCGCGGAGCGGAAGAGACCAATTACAGCAATGGCGGCTACTCCCTCCCCGAGGCGACCAAGGCTGGCTTGCGGGGTCACGGCATGCGTGAAACGTACTACTACGCAACGTATCGCCCCTACCGTCCCGGCGAAGGCGGTCACCGGGCGGCGAAGTTCATGCCGGTTGACATCACGAAGAACTTCAACAAGAAGGTGGCCGTGATCCAGGCCTTGCGGAACCGAAACCATCGCTACGCCGTGCACACCAAGGCGCGCCTCCACATGGCCGGCAAGCCCACGACGCTGCTCGACGAGATCAACGAATCCTCCACCCGCAAGCTCATCCGCGCCTTTGTCAGAGAGTTGGCCGAAACCATCGGACGCAAGCACGGCTTCCAGTACGGGGAAGAGTTCAACTACCACGGCCGCGCTTTCGGAGCAGGCGGCGAACTCGCCCCCTGGATCATGGAACGAGCCAAGCCCATTCCGGAATAGTGACCTCCACTCGAGGCCGCCGGCGTTTTTCACGATGAGCGGTGTCTGAACTCCATAGGAGACCTCCAACCATGCAGTCACGCAGAACTTTCCTTGCGGCGGGCGCGGCATCTACGCTCGCCGGATCTGCTTCTAACGCGTCAGCCGCCAAGGCCAAGCTCGACCTCGGCGCCGACCGCCACGTCTACTTCACCGGCGACGGCATCCCTCTCAAACCGCGGGAATGGGCCGCTGTGCTGCAGCAGGTCACCGAAGAGAACGAGATCGAACTCGACCGCTACTCGGTCGGCGGGCCGATCGACGAACTGGAAGCCAGGTTTGCCGAAAAACTTGGCAAGGAAGCCGCGATTTTCTTTGGCACGGGGACGCTCGCGAATCAGATCGCGGTCCGGCATATCACCACCCCCGATACCAAGGTCATCGTCCCGCGAGAAAGCCACTACTATGCCGACTCCGTCAACTGCGGGCCGGTCCTGAGCAACCTGGAACTCATCCCCATGGGCAAGGGCCGAGCGACGTTCACGCTCGACGAAGTGAAAGAGGAGATCGAGTGGAACGCCGGCCTGCGCGGCAACAAGCCGGTCGGATCGATCATGATCGAGTCGCCCGTGCGGCGTAAGGACGGCGAAGTCTTCGATTTCACCGAGATGAAGAAGATCTGTGCCTATGCCCGCGAGCAAGGTGTTCGCACCCACCTCGACGGCGCGCGGATGTTTCTGGCCGCGGCCTATTCAGGAGTCTCGGTGCGGGAATACGCCGATCAGTTCGACACGCTCTACGTCTCGCTGCACAAGTACTTCAACGGCGGCTGTGGTGCGGTCGTGGCCGGCCCCAGGAAATACATTGAGCCGATGGTCGATACGCGCCGGATGTTCGGCGGCGCACTGCCCAAGGCATGGATGTATGCCTCCGTCGTGCTGCATTACATGGAGGGCTTCGAGGACCGCTACCGCTCCGCTGTCGACAACACGGAAAAACTCTGGAAGAAACTCGACGCCCATCCGCGCTTCCGCGTCGAGCGTATCCCGAACGGATCGAACATCGTGGCCCTTCACGTGAAGGCCGACTCGAAGCAGCTCGGCGCCAACCTGCTCGATGCCGGCGTGACGATCTCAACCGGCGGTCTCACAAGCGGTGACGGCTGGACGCGCCTGCTCCTGCGCGTCAATGAGACGGCCAACCGCCGCAGCCCCGACGAGCTCGCCGGCCTGTTCACAAAAGGCCTCGGCGCCTGACGCCCGCGGGAACGAACTATCGGCCTCGGCTGAAAGCGCGTCCTTTGTCGGCGATGGCTTTGCTGCTCGCCGCGCCGATCCGCACCCCTTCTCGGATGCGCTCCTCCACATTGTTTTCCTTGACGACATCGAGGAAAGCAATGCCTGCCGCCTTGCACGCCGCCAGCACGCGGGCGCGGGCTTTCTGCAGGACTTCGGGATACGGCGGATCGTGCAGCTCGGGGAATCCGAACGATAGGCCCATGTCTCCCGGCCCCCATTCGGCGTAGCCGATACCGGGCGTCTTGGCGGTGAGCTCGGAGACATCCAGTGCGTACTTGTCTTCGATCTTGAGCCCCAGCAGCAACTCGCCTTCGGGATTGAGTGGCCAGGGGTCGGCCTTGCGAATATACTCGCCCGGAGTCACGCCCCATATGCGTGACGCATTGAGTTGCCCGCCGTTGCCGCGCATGCCTTCGCCGATCGGCTCCGGGCCCTTGCGGTGTGCGAACCGCGCTGTCTCGACGAAAGCACGTACGGCGCCTGGAGTCCGTGCGTGATTCATCGTGACTCCATGAACGCCGGCAGCCAATACCTGTTGTACGATCCAGTGGTTCGCTCGGACCGTGGCTTCGTCGTAGCCTCCAAAGGGCAGCACGACTTGGACAGCCGGAGTTCGATGCCCGCTCGGAGTCGGTCCGGCTGCAACGAGTCCCGCCATGAACTCACGCAGTTCGGTCGGGTCATACGCTCCGAACTCCATCTCGTAAATGATCATCTCGGCCCATGTCTTCGCGAGGGCGAGCCCTTCCTTGTAGCCGCCCTGGCTGCCGCCGCGCCCTTCAGTGAAGTAATAGATCGTTTGGTCCTGCTGCAGCATCTCGATGGCGCGATTGATCCTCCGGGGCTTCGGTTGCGCGCCGCTGGACGGTGCATGCCAAGCGTAGAGCAACCCGGCAATGACAGGAATGACAAACAGCTTTTTCATAAGGACCTCCCGTCTGGTTGGGCTCACGGCATGTCGAAGGGAAACTCAACAGCCTACCCTAGACAGGTGGCCGTACGCTGGGCTAGCCTGCCTTTCTCACCACGCGGCGAGGTGAAGTGCGTGAGAGGGCCGTCAGGACGAGGCGCGAGCCGCTTGGCGCGCACAGGCGTACTTGACAGTACGTCGAGCACGGCAAGCAAGCGCAACAAAGTCATGGCGGTCTTATCGCGTGCTTCAACCGTTGGGTGGTGAGAGAGGCAGGCTGACTCAGGGCCGCCGGGCGAGGGCTGTTTTGGGAATCTTGCAGCCGATCGTCCCCGCGATTGCCGCGACATCGTACTCTCCTTGAAATCCAATCAATTGATGCGCTGCCCAAGGCTCCAGCTCGTATTCTTCTTCCAACCAGCGCACCATGTCGGTCGTAGCGATCTTCAATGCCTCGTTCAGGGTGTCCCCTGACTTGTTGCCGATGCTGATCAAGTAATCCTCATTCTCCACTCGCAGCGTGGTGAGATCGACGTTCTTTTCGAGATCCACCACAACTTCAACGTCCAGCGACGTCTCGACTCCGGAGCCGACGGCCTCGCCGTCTCCTTGGACCGCATGGCCGTCTCCGAACATCAGATAGCCCCCTTTGTGGTAGACGGGAATGTAGACCGTGGCGCCCTCGCGAATCTCCTTGTAATCCATGTTGCCGCCCCAGTTGCCGGTCGGACCCGAGCGTGGGGCCTCGTCGCCCGCCGGTGGCACCCCGATGCAGCCGAGCAGCGGTCGTGCCGGGAACTCCATTCGGATCCGGCGGCTGACCGGCTCCCGCATCCTTACCGTATTCCGCTCCAGATCGATCACCCACGGAACCAGGTCCGTGCGGCCCTCCAGGTAATTCTCCGGGCCGCCCAGAATCTGAGCCTTTTCATACAGCGGCGGGTACTGCTTCGTTTCGAGATATTCCTTCGTGAGGGCATACCCGGCGATGCGTCCCGCCGTATAACCCCACTTCCGGTTCAGGCGAATCTCTTTCAGATGAACCGCGAGAGCGTCACCCGGCTCGGCGCCCTCCACATAGAAAGGCCCCGTCAATGGATTGCCGTGAGTTTTCGTCCGTCGCACGCCTTGGTAGTCCCAGCCGGCCGAGTCGACGGTTTTAGTGATGATCGTGTCGCCGGGCTGGATGCGAGCCTCGACCGGGTGGTTGCGGTCGAACGTATGGTGGTTGCGCTCGTTGATCACCCGATGGACTTCTCCCCGAACGAGCGTCATGCTGAACGCGAGCAGGATCAACAGTCGATACGTCATCTAGCCTGCTTTTCTCACAACGTGGCGAGGCGATGTGCGTGAGAGGGCCGTCAGGACGCGGCGCGAGCCGCTGGGCGCGCGCAGGAGTGCTTGAACCGTGCGTCGAGCACGGCAAGCAAGCGTTGTGAAGGAAAAGCGAAGTCCTGGCGGCCGTATCGCGCCTGCCTGCAGCGGGCAGGCGCTTCGGCCGTCGAGTGGTGAGACATGCAGGCTGGCCCCGCGTTGTTGCGTCTTGCTTGGATTTTCCGTCTGCTCATCGAGGACCTTGCCGTCGGTGTCCATCTTTTGGACTTGGTCGAACTGGAGTTGCCTCAGGCTTTCTTCAACCTTCGCCAAGTCTCCGATGACAATCCAGGTCATGCGGTTGGGCTTGATGACGCGTTCGGCTGCGGCCTTGATGTCATCCAGTTCCAGCGCGGCCAGCTTGCCGGCGTAGGTGTCGTAGTAGTCCTCGTGGAGGCCGAAGTTGATGATTTCACGCAGGGCGCTCATCAGCGATCGGTTCGTTTCGAAGCGTCCCGGCAAACGGGTGGTCTGGAGGTGTTGGTACCGCATCAGTTCTTCTTCCGTGGGAGGACGATCAAGCAGGATGTCAGTCAGCTCCTTCTGGAGTTCTTGCACCGACTCCTTAGTCTTGTCCGTCTGCACTGACGCATATGCGAAGAACAGCCTCGGGCCGCGAGCATCCATGAGCATGCTGCGGGCTCCGTAGGACCAGTGCTTGTCTTCTCGCAGGTTCATGTTGATGCGGGAAGTGAAATTCCCGCCGAGCACGCTGTTCATCGTCTCGATAGCGATTTCTTCCGGATTGTTGGTCGGCGGGGCCGTTACGCCGGCGAGAATGAACGACTGCAGCGCTCCCGGCTTGTCGACGAGGTAGAGCCTCGACTTGTCGATGCTTTCGCCTTGGCCCAGCGTCTTCTTCGGTGATGCCATGCTGTCTTTCCAGGACGCGAAGCGTTCTTGCAGGGCGGGCAGGATTTCGTCCATGGTCGTGGAGCCGACCACGATGATCGTGCTGTTCTTTGGCTGAAACCATTGCTGATAGGCCTCGACGAGTTCCTCCCTCTTCATGGCTTTGACGGACTCTTCGGTGCCGCTGCCGGTCAAGGGATTGCCGTAGGCGTGGTCATTTCCGTAGATCAACCCCGGCAGCAAACGCAGCGCCGTCGCGACGGGCGATGACTTCTCTTGCTGGATGCGTGCCAGCCGCTGCCTCTTGAGCCGTTGGAAATCTTTCTCCGGAAACGTCGGATTGAGGATCACGTCCACGAACAGGTCCAGGGAAGCGTCGAGATTTTCTTTCAACGCGGACAGGCTGACGGTCGAGGTGTCCAAGCCGGCGCGTGCGCCGAGAGAGGCGCCGAGAGCCTCGAGGGCCTCGCTGATTTCGAGCGCATTGCGGGACTTGGTCCCCTCATCCAACATGTCGGCGGTCATCGAGGCGACACCGGGCGCGGCGAGCTGGTCTGAGGCATATCCGGCGTCAACCATCAGGTTGACCTCAACGACAGGAAGCTGTGGCCGCTCGGCCAGGACGACCTTCAGGCCGTTCGAAAGCTCGGCCTTCTGCATCGCCGGCAGCTTGAGGTCGGGAAAGCCGCTGACGTCGGGGAGCTTCGACCGGTCGACGCCTTCGGGCTTGTGAGTGAGCTTCGGAAACGGATGGACTTCGAGGATATAGACTCCGTCGGAGAGCCATTCTTGCGCGACGGATCTCATGTTCTCGACCGTCTCTCCGGCGACCCATTGCAGCGTGGTCTTGTAGAAGTCGGGCGTTCCCGCATACACTTCGTTCTGCGCCAGGATGTCGCTCTTGCCGCCGAAGCCGCCGATGCGCTCAATGCCGCGGATAAAGCGCGCCCGGAATTGAGTCCTGATGCGCGACAATTCGGTTTCAGTGGGACCTTCTTCAAGGAATCGCGCCAACTCTTCGTCCAGGGCCTTCTCGACATCTGTCAGGTCGGCATCCGGGTGAGCCGTGGCGACGATGTGCAGTTGGCTGCCGATCTCTCGTGGATAGATATACGCCGATACGTTGGTAGCGATCTGGTCCTGATAGACGAGGCGTCGATAGAGGCGCGAGTTCTTGCCATAGCCGAGAACATCGGTGGTGAGATCCAGCGTCTGCAGTTCCGGCGACCCCATCTCGGGGATGTTCCAGACCTTGTAGATACGTGCTTGCGGGACCCGGTCTTGCACCGTCTGGCGGTGAACACCGCTGCGCTTGGCGATCCACGCGCGGTTCTTGGCGACGGGTTCGCCGCCGGGAATGTCTCCGAAATACTTCTCGACCTTGGTTTTCGCGGTCTGCGGGTCGATGTCACCGGCGATCGCGATCACGGCGTTGGAAGGGCCATAGTATTTCTTGAACCATTCATGGACGTCCTCCAGGCTCGCTGCGTCCAGATCTTCCATCGAACCGATGGTCGTCCATGAATAAGGGTGCCCCGCCGGGTAGGTGTTCTCGGTGATGAGTTGACGGGTCACTCCGTACGGTTGGTTTTCGCCTTGCCGTTTTTCGTTCTGGACGACCCCGCGCTGCTCGTCAAGCCGCTCCTGGTTGACGGCGCCGAGCATGTGTCCCATGCGGTCGGACTCCAGCCAAAGGACAAAGTCGAGAGCAGGTGTCGGCACGTTCTGAAAATAGTTGGTGCGATCGGCATTCGTCGTACCGTTGACATCGGTCGCTCCGACCTTGTCGAGAGCCTTGAAGTAGTCGTCGTTGAAGTTTTCCGTCCCGTTGAACATCAGGTGCTCGAACAGGTGCGCGAAGCCGGTCTTGCCGGGTTTTTCGTTCTTGGAGCCAACGTGGTACCAGACATTGACTGCCACGACAGGAGTCTTTCGGTCTTCGTGGACGATCAATGTCAGCCCGTTGTCAAGCACGAACTTTTCGTAGGGGATGTCGATTCCCTGGGCATGGATCAAGGCAGGACCGGCCAGCACTGCGATGGTCAAGACCAACGCGGTCATCAGCCCGCCCTGAAACGCTTCCCACAGACGGCCGGCGGAAACTCTCATGGAAGACACCTCATGCTCGTTAACCTGCATGTCTCACCACGTGGCGAGGCGAAGTGGGTGAGAGGGCCGTCAGGACGAGGCGCGAGCCGCTTGGCGCGCGCAGGCGTACTTGAACCGTACGTTGAGCACGGCAAGCAAGCGCAACGAAGTCCTGGCGGTCGTATCGCGTGCTTCGACCATCGGGTGGTGAGAAATGCAGGTTAATGCGAGTCAACGTTCCGATTATACGGTTCGAGCTAGGCGACTGTTCCGCTGCCGTATGAGGGCAATGGTCGGCGCAACAAGCTCCAGGAGCCGCGGATGTCGGCGAATGACCGGTTTCGGCCTGTCCTCGCTTCAAGTGCTATCCACGTGTCGTCCGAGGAAAACCGCACGCGCTCGGGGCCAATGAATCCGCTGTCAGACTATCTGGCAGGCTTGTAAATCACGGAGTCTCTGTGGCGGGAGGTTTGAGTCATGGAATCAACGTTTCTGTCGATGGCGCTGACACGGCTCTTGCCAACCGGCTTGGATTCCAGATAGCCTTACTCCTCGGGAGGAGGGCGCCATGCCCGGTAAGATCATCCGTTTCCTGGACGACGAGCAATGGCCTAGCTCCTGTCTGAGCTTCGATCTGGCGCTGGATCAGGAAAAGACGGCTTTGTGTGTCATTGACATGCAGAACTACTGCATCGCCCCGAGCGGCGCGCTGGTACACAGTTTGAAGTTGCACGATCCCAAACTCTTTGACAAATATCGCAACCGGGTCGAGAAGGTAGTCGATCAGACCGGGGTGCTCCTTTCGGAGTTTCGCCGTCTTGGTCGACGCGTGATCTTTACCCGCCATGGAAATCTGCTGCCCGACGGGTCGGATCTGGCCGAACGCCGTAGAAGCCGTGAGCAGGCCGCGCTCTCCGCCTCGCGGGGCCAATCCGGTCACTTGGCGGCGGCAGGCTCGGCAGACCATCAAATCGATACGAGGCTCGAGCCTCGACCCGGCGAGTTCGTTCTCGACAAGAACACCAGCAGCGCTTTCCACTCGACAGGGCTGGATCTCCACCTCCGCAACATGAAGATCGAGACGCTTGTGATCGCCGGGATCGCTTCCGACATGTGCGTATTCACGACGGCCCTCGATGCAGCGGACCGGGGCTTCCATGTGATCATCGTCGACGACGCCTGCACGACCATCGACCCCGGCAGCCATGAGGCAGCCATGCTCATGTTTCGGCGCGTCTGGGGCATCACAATGGGCACCAGAGAAGTCCTGAGCTGGTTGTTCTGATACCAAAAGTCGGGAGGTCTTTCAGGTCAGGCGTCGGTGACCCCGGGGCCGAACGGCGGCCCGCCGCAACGCATCGAGCAGGTGTTGCTACGGCCTGCGTCCGATCGCTTCTCCCCAGGCCAGGGCTGCGAATGCGCCGGGAGTGTCTTTCCATTCGTCCATCATGCGGCGCCAATCTTCGAACTGCTCCCGAGTCGCCAGCCTGTGTTTCGTAGCCGTTTCCACGGTATCGGATGAAAAGAACCAGCCCCCGGCGTAAGCGTGGAAAAAGGAGACATCCTCAGCCGTGCTGTAGTGCTCGAAGGACGCGCTCGCCTGGATGCCCGAAAATCCGGCCTCGAAGAACAGCCGCTTCAGCTCCTTCCCCATCTGGGGATGGCCTCCGTTGGCCTCGAGAAGGTTCATGAATGTCGTCCATACGTCGCCAAGGCCACCGAGTTCAGGTTCGGCAAAACACGAGGAGCCGATCAGATCGCGACCGGAGATGAGCCCCCCGGGCTTCAGCACACGCTTCGCTTCGGCCAGTACGGCTCGTGTATCCGGAATGTGCATGAGCAGCGCGTGGCAGTGGACGACGTCGAAGGACTCGTCCTCGAAGGGAAGGCGTGTCACGTCGCCTGTCTGGAAAAACGCATTGCCATGCCCGCCGTCCGAGGCGGCGTCGCGGGCCATCTCGATCTGGGACTCCTCCATGTCGATGCCGTGCAGCTCTCCGGGTTTCACTGCATCGGCAAGCCCTACCGAGAGCGTTCCCGGACCACATCCGAGATCGAGCACGCGGAGACCGGGCTCGAGGTACGGCAGAAGATGAGCGGCGTTGATCCTCGCGTTCCGGCGTTCGAGCATCTTCTGGAATTTGTCGTTGTAGCCCATCGTGTAGGCGGGAGTGGGAATATCCGGAGTCTCTTTGTCGGTCATCTCTTGCTGTTTCTCCGTCCGCCGCGGCAGTCCGTTCCGCGGCCGGTGCTGATCTCAGGTTATCGAGTTCCCGACCTTGCCCGCGTTTTCCCCGAGTCAACCGAGGGCGCGAGGTCTTGCACGGAATACCGGATGGAGGCGAAGTCCGTAGATGATAACGCAGTCGGGGGGCTTGGATTCATCCCGGACATGCTGCCCGGCGCGCCGTAGCTCTGCGAACTGGATTGCGCCGGGAAGGCCACCCCGGACATCCAATCGGTACGCTGCCTCATGTCGCAGGGTCTATCTTGCTTGAGATATGCCGCCTTTGTTGGTATTGCCCCATCCGCAACCGCCCCTATCATTCCTCCCGCGTGATCGAGTCTTCACCCGCGGTCCGGCGGGCCGGTAGCCAAACCGCAAACCGCGGGACGGGCCGCTTTACCGGAACCGCGCATCGTTCAAGCGCCAGTAGGCGTCGGAGTCCTTCAGCGCCTCGTTGTCCTTGGCGTAGTCCCAGGGTGTCTTGTCACTTTTGTCCCGCGCCTTGGAATCCGCGCCGGCGTCGAGGAGCGTGATGATGATGGCGGGGTTGTCATTATTCCGGACCGCATAATGCATGGGCGTCCAGCCATCCACACTCCGCGCATTCAAATCCGCACCGGCGTCGAGGAGCGCAGCGATGACGGCGGGATTCTCGTTTCTGGAGGCCGCATAATGCAGGGGCGTATAGCCATCCTCGTCCCGCGCCTTGATGTTCGCGCCGGCATCCAGCAGCACTACGATGACGGTGGGATTCTCGTTGCCTGCGGACGCCACATGCAGAGGCGTTCGGCCGTTCGTGGTCTGCGCCTTGATATCCGCACCGGTGTCCAGGAGTTCAGATACGACGGCGAGATTCTCTTTGCGAGCAGACGCCATATGTAATGGCGTGAAGCCATACTCAATCCATGCCTTGTTGCCCTCTTCTTGTCTCTTTTCAACAAGCTGCAAAGCCTTGTTTCCTTTGACCCATAACCTTCTTGCATTCGAGCCGAAAAACTTGGCATCATCAGGCACACCCGAAGGGCGCTTTTTGAGATCACCAACACCTAATACATCTCGACCAGAAGCATCTCCACCTTCAAGAAATCTATTGGCCCAGGGCAGTTTTTCCAGGAGTAAAGCGATGACAGCGGGATTCTCGTTGTACTTGGTCGCAAAATGCAGGGGCGTAGCGCCGTCATTGGTCCGCGCCTCTATGTTCGCGCCGGCATCCAGCAGCGTAGTGATGACGGCGAGATTCTTGTTGTACCTAGCTGCAAAATGCAAGGGCGTGAAACTGTCCTCGTCCCGCGCCTCGATGTTCGCGCCGGAAGCAAGGCAGGAGGTCACATCCTCGACCGCCGCCGCCCGGAAATACCCTTCCGAGTGCCGGTTCGCTCAGTTAACGGCCTGGACGGCATCCGTCGAAACCGGGTTGTCACAGCCGGCCAGCGTCAGAACCGCGAGGGCGGTCAGCGATCTCGTTGGCGTTGTCACCGCTCCCAGTATAAGCCTCGCGCAAGCGGCCTCCGCGCCCCCGCCGCCTCGGGTTGGCCGGCCGCCCCTTCGGTCCCCTCGGGTTGCCCTCGCTGGCGGAACGGGAGTTTCTCCGGGCGCTTAGGAGGAAGGCAAGTTCCCGGAATAGATAAGCACCTCGTCCCAGTACCCCGCGGGAGGAGATGGAGATTCCTGCGAGTGCTATAGTGGGGACCGACCATGGCAACGACTCCAACGGAGCCTGCCGCCGGCGCTGTCTTCCGCGCTCTGCGCAGCGTGGACGTGGACCCCGACTTGGCCTACGAAGCCCCCGAGGAAATCCGCCACGAAGCCGGGCAGAACGTCATCGCCGTCGTTGAAGCTCAGAACGCCGGATTGAAGGCTGACATCACTGAGCTCAGGGCTGACATCATTGAGCTCAGGGCTGAGGTCAAGGCTGACATCACTGAACTCAGGGCTGAGGTCAAGGCTGACATCACTGAACTCAGGGCAGAATTCAAGGCTGACATCAGTGAGCTCAGGACTGAATTGAAGACTGAGAATGCCGAGATACGCTCAGAGGTGAAAGCCCAGGGCGCTCGCATTGACGCCGTGGGGAGCCGGATCGAGGCGCTGGGAAGCCGGATTGACACGCTGCAAAAGGTGATCTGGCCGCTGATCGGCCTGCTGGCCACCACCGTGTTCGGCCTGCTCTACAAGGCCGTTGTCGGTTAGCCCAGGGCTTGCCTTCTGTCAGGGAGTGATCCATCAACCCCGGCAAGGCCGGTTGACAATGGGCGCAACTCGGGAGCCCAGGGATCGTAGGCCCCGAAGTTTCGGATAGCGCACTGGCCTCAGCCATAAGTAATACCGCTGTAGATCACATTCATCGCAAACCAGAAAAGCGGGGAGAAGATCTCGCCGAATAGTTTCCAGGCGATGACGAGTCCGAGCAGCGACATCCCGGGTTGTCGCATGAAGTCGTAGATCTTCAGCGCGTTGCTCTCACTGACGAACAGGCCGATCACCGTGGCGCCGTCGAGTGGCGCGACCGGGATCAGGTTGAATGACATCAGCAGAAGGTTCTGTGAGAAAAGCAGGCTGAGAAAGGGAGCCAGGGCTTCGGCCGCTCCGCCAGGCTCGGCATCGACGATGTGCGTGAAGCCGGCGGACATGGGGGGGCTGAAGTAGCCCAATGCCATGCCGATGTGGATGGCGAGGGCCGCGATGATAACCAGCACGAGATTCGCCGCCGGCCCGGCCAATGCCATCCAAGCCGCTCGTCGGGGATACCGCTGTTGCCAGTAAGGATCAAAAGGGGCGCTTGCCCAGCCGATCATCCAGCCTCCCAGAACCAGTGAAAGAATGGGCACCAGAATCGTGCCGAAGGGTTCTCGCCGAACATGCGGCAAGGGGTTCAGGGTCACTTGTCCGCCGAGTGCGGCGGTCGGGTCCCCGCCCCAGTCGGCGGCAAGGGCGTGTGCGGCCTCGTGGCAAGTCAGCGAGAGCAGAAAGACGACGTACCAGATCGGCGCCAGCGCCATGATCTCGGGGTCAAGCATGGGTCACAAGAGGCGGCTGCTGCGGCCGCGACGGGCACTGTCCCGCATCTGCATTGCGGATCGATCAGCGCGGCGGGAGCTTCGGCCCCGCGTCGCAATACAGCGAGTCGGATGTTCAGTCAAAGCGTTTCAGCCGTTCGACGGTCGCGGGATCGAGGCGCCGGATGATGTGCTCGACGAGGTCGACCGCCCGGTCGAAGTCATCACGGTGCAGGACGCCGTTGTGGTTGTGAAGATAGCGCGTCGGCACGGTGATGTTGATCGATGGTGCGCCGCCGTGGGCTCGCTGCATCATGGCGCCGTCTTCTCCGTACCCTGAAAGGACTTCGAACTGCAGCGGGATGTCCTCGCTGTCCGCAAGGTCGGCCACGAAATCGCGAAACTTGACGTTGGGGATCATCGAGCTGTCGTGCAGGAAGATACCGGGCCCGCCTTCGAGGCGCTCCTGAGCCTGGTCCTGAGTAATGAAAGGGTAGTCGGCGGCGACGCCGACCTCGATGCTGATGCCGATGTCGGGTTTGACGATGTTGCTGCTCGTTTGTGCGCCGCGCAGGCCAACCTCTTCCTGTGCGGTGGCAACGGCGAAAACGGTGTTCGGAGGCGGATGGAGCCTCAGGCGCTTGAGCACCTCGATCTCGACCGCGAGGCCGATCCGGTCGTCCCAGGCCTTTCCGACATAGAGTTTCGGGTCGTTGAGCTTCATGAACGGGCTGTCCGGTGCGATCGGGTCGCCCGGACGGATGCCGAGCCGTTCTTCGGCGTCGCGTTGATCCCGGGCGCCGATGTCGATGAAGATGCGGTCGCGGTCGTGAAGATGGGGCCGTTCGCTTTGCGGCGTGACATGGGGCGTCTTGAGACCGGTGATGCCGCGGACTGGCCCGTTGCGCGTCATGATGATGTAGCGCTGGTTGATGAGTGCCTGACCCAACCAGCCGCCGACGGTCTGGAAGGTAAGGTAGCCGTCGGGTCGGATGCGGCGGACCAACATGCCGACCTCGTCCATGTGCGCTGCCATCATGACCCGGATGTCCGAGCTGCCGTCAAGCCGCGCGATGAGCGAGCCGAGGCCGTCGGTCTGGATGTCGTCGGCGAGCGGATTGAACTCGCGGCGCATGATCCGGCGGACGGGGCCTTCGTACCCGCTGGGACCGTGTGCTTCCGTGAGTTCCTTGAGAAGCCGTTCGACGGAGTCCAGGGTGTCGTTCTGAGGCCAGACAAACGCGGCGCTCAGGACGAATAGCGATAGCAGCCGGCAAGCATTGTGCATGGAACCTTCCTGGATCGGTCCCCATTGTAACGGCAAGCTGCGCCCGAAGCCCTTTAGGACTGTCCAATCGCAGTCGCCGCCCTTGAATTTGGAGGCGGTCCCTTCTCGCAGTACCTGCGGAGCCGCTCAGTCGATGTCAATTTGCGGAAGGTTCTTCAGGGTGGTTTTTGGGCCGACTGAGGTCACAGACAGGAACGGTCGTGGCCGCCGGGTGCTGTTGGGCGCTCGTCACTTCAGGGCTGCGAGGCGAGTCCAACCGAAATAGGCGGAAAAGAGTCGTATTGATCAGCGAAGTGTTACCGGGCATGCAAAACTGCGGGGAAGTGGGCACTGAAAATGTCAGGCTGATGTGAAAACCCATGATCCTCGCCGCGGATAGGTCGAAACGAGGCCGGTGCGACGGTATGGAAGAGGTAGGACGAAAGGCACGACATGGGTTTTAAGCCGTGATTGATCCGCACTTGGGCGGGGGCGGGACTAGCCTGCATTTCTCACCACGCGGCGAGGCGAAGTGGGTGAGAGGGCCGTCAGGACGAGGCGCGAGCCGCTTGGCGCGCGCAGGCGTACTTGAACAGTACGTTGAGCACGGCAAGCAAGCGCAACGAAGTCTTGGCGCTCGTATCGCGTGCTTCGACCGTCGGGTGGTGAGAAATGCATGCTAGAGCCACCCCAGGCCCGGCCAACAGGTTTTTACGAGACACGAAACACGAGACACGAAACACGGCTTTTTTGGTGCATGGGGTACTGAAGCCCTTCAGTCTTGTTTTTTCTGCCCCGGCCTGCTACGCAACAGCTCACGGAGGCGGCGAGGAACAGTACCCTGCGGGTCGCGAATCAGGGCTTCCCAGGCGTTCACTGACCGCAAGCCACTGATTCTAAGGTCTTTACGAAACACGAATCACGAGACACGAGTCACGGCCTTTATGTTCTTCACGAATCACGAGGCACGAAACACGACTCACGGCTGTTGTGTTTTTCACGAAACACGTGGCTCGAACGGTACCTGTTGGTACTGAAGCCCTTCAGTCTTTTTTTCCCGGCCCGGGCTGCGTAGCATGAAGATCATGGTTCGTGAAATAAGCTTGATCCGTGGCCTGGGAGCGCCTGCGAAGGAAATGTCGTTCCGGCATCATCTCGCCTTGTTCAAGGACCATTCCCGCCTGCTGTTGCCCATGATTTCCCGGCATTTCCCACTATTTCCCGCTAAAAAAATGTCGCAAGCCCTGGTGGCCTCGCAATACGGCCGTAGATCTCGCGGCCCTGGACGTGTCCCGCGCGCCGCTCCGCGACAGCCCGGCTGCACGGTTGAGCAAACGAATCATGAACCAAGGTCTTTCCTGGCGCTCGGCGCAAGCCGGCGCGAATTCCGAGGTTTTCACGAGACACGAATCACGGCTTTTTTCGCCGTGGGTGCGCCAGGGTGGCGCCACCGGAAACCGCCGTCCGGACCACTGCGCCCGCCGGCAAGTCACTGTTTCCCGGTTCACCGTTGTTCACCATTGTTCACGATTTTTCACTATTGTTCGCCATTGTTCAGATGAAAATATTGTCCGGAGCTAGCCTGCATGTCTCACCACGTGGCGAGGCGAAGTGGGTGAGAGGGCCGTCAGGACGAGGCGCGCGCCGCTTGGCGCGCGCAGGCGTAAATACCTTGTCGCCTCCTTCGGTCCTCGGGTCACGAAACACGGCCTTTAGCGTTCACAGGCCGTCAGACGTTTCTTCTGGAGCGAACCAGGCCCCCTCTCATGGTTTTCACGAATCACGAGACACGAAACACGAATCACGGCCTTTTTTCGCGTGCTTCGACCGTCGGGTGGTGAGAAATGCAGGCTAGTGTCCCCGCGCCGCCCGGACGTCCGTTCCCGCCGCCCGGTCGCTGCTTCGCTGGGCGCGTTCGCGCGGCATGGCGCGGCTATCGCGCGGCATGCGCGGGGGGAGTGGGGGGTGAGCCAGTGTCAGCGCATCGTCAGTCGTACTCGGTCGGCCTTACGACGAGCGCCGTTCGCCGCAGATCCAGTCGTCCTCCGGACTCCTCGGGCCGTGGCGAAAGCGCAGTGAAGTCATGCTGATAAAGGGGGACGTTCTCTATTGCGCTACTGTCATCGCTCCCTGTATTTGCTTTTTGTTCGCCTTTTTGGTAGGCTCGACGAAGCAATCCGTGTGGGAATGTCCGTAACCCCCTTGCAACATGTCTGCAAGTTGCTGAAAACAATGCACTTGTCATTCAGAATCCGTCCCTGTGATATCCACAGGTTTTCCACCGTCGGCGAAGTCGTTTGTTTAGAGGGGTTTGGCCGTCGCGATGTGCCTGAAGTTCCCGCCAAAGCCTGTCCACAAAGCAATCACAAAGCAAATGGTTGTTTCCGTGGGATTTACGCAGGACTCAATAAATGCTTTGGCGAAAACCCATGCTCTCCTTCATGATGTTGTTCGGTCCCCGACGCTGATGCCCGCCAACCCGATACCGGTCGCTATCGAAAGAAATCTCCCCACCAGCATCGAGGCCGAGCGGAGCGTGCTCGGCTCGATTCTGCTTGACGACGGCCTGTTCCCGCAGGTGGCCGGGAGGCTCCAGCCCGCCGACTTCGCGATCGAGAAGCACCGCCGCATCTTCCTGCGCATGGAAGATCTTCATCGGCGGGGCGTGGCCATCGAGGATCTCACGCTCGTCGAAGAGCTGTCCCGACTCGACCAACTCGCATCGTGCGACGGCGTGGCCTACATCGCCTCGCTGAGCGAGGGTATGCCGCGGCTGTCGTCGATCGACGACTACGTCAAGATCGTCAAGGACAAGTCCCTGTTGCGGCAGTTGATCCACACTGCTGACAGCATCGTCTCGCGGTCGATCGAGGGAGGCCAGCAGGTCGACGAAGTGCTGGCCGAGGCCGAATCGGCGATTCTGAAGGTGGGCGACGCGCAACTGCGCTCGGAGTTGGCTGACCCCCGCCAGATCGTCGAAGGCTTCGCCGGGGGGATCGAGGAGTTCCTGGATCCCGGCAAACGCGTCGGGGGCTTGTCGACGCCGTTTGTCAAGTTGGACGAGATGACGACGGGTTTGCGGGCGGGCGAGTTGATCGTGATCGCCGCGCGTCCCTCGATGGGCAAGACGGCCCTGGCGCTGAACATCGCCTGGCACGTGGCTGCCGATCTGCCCGACAAGCCCGGCAAGCCGGTGGCGGTCTTCTCGCTCGAGATGTCGAAGGAGTCGTTGCTGACGCGCCTGCTGTGCTCGACCGCCAAAGTCGACAGTCATCGCTTCCGGGGCGGATATCTCGGCCAGGAAGAGCGTAGCCGGCTGAGAGTGGCTCTCGACCGTCTCGTCGCTTCGAAGCTCTTCATCGACGACTCGGCGGACACGAATTTGATGAATATCAGTGCCAAGTGCCGCCGTCTGCGGGCCGAGCACGGACTGGGACTGATCGTCATCGACTATCTCCAGTTGATGGCGCCGGAGAGCGGAGAAAAAAGACGCTTTGACAACCGAACCCAGGAAATCTCGGCTCTGTCGCGAGGACTCAAGCTGCTCGCGAACTCCCTGAAAGTGCCGGTCATGGCCCTTTCGCAGTTGAGCCGCGCGCCGGAGATGCGGACGGGGAATCATCGCCCGCAGTTGAGCGACCTGCGAGACAGCGGCTCGATCGAGCAGGACGCTGATGTGGTCGGCTTCATCTTCCGGGAAGAGGTCTACAAGCCGGATCGAGAAGACCTGCGTGGTGTCGCCGAGCTGCTCGTCGCCAAACAGCGCAACGGGCCGACAGGGAGAATCAAGCTGGCGTTCCTCAACAAATACGTCAAGTTCGAGAACTTGGCCGATGACATCGGGGACCTCGATGAGGACGTGGGCGGCGAAGAGTCAACGCCGCCGTTCTAAGGCTGGACGTTCGCCTCTACAAGCGGGTCTCGCCAACGGGTGATCTATTGTATTGGAGACCTCGAGGTGGGCGTCAGGCGCGTCACCTGGATCGCCGAGCGATCCATGACCTCCGAAATGCGGGGTGCGATCACGTTCTGCCAGTGGTCACTTTCGTAGACGGCTTCATACAGGAGCACGCGCTCCTCTTCGCTCATGAATCGACGCATCCAGATGTAACAGCTATCGTCGTCCTCGCCTCGAAAACTTGCCGTGATGACCATGCCTTTCGAAACCTGAAACGGAATGATCTCTTGCTCCATCAGTTGAAGCCAATCTTCCATCTTGCCGGCAAGGATCTTGTATCGTCTGAGTTCGTAGAAGGCCATAGCTCAAGTCTAGCCTGCATTTCTCACCACGTGGCGAGGCGAAGTGGGTGAGAGGGCCGTCAGGACGAGGCGCGAGCCGCTTGGCGCGCGCAGGCGTACTTGAACAGTACGTTGAGCACGGCAAGCAAGCGCAACGAAGTCCTGGCGGTCGTATCGCGTGCTTAGACCGTCGGGTGGTGAGAAATGCAGGCTAGACCATCCTGATTCGGGGAATCGGCAGGCTATGATGTTCGAACGATGAGGAAGTTGCATGTCGTTCATGCGTCAGATTCATAACTTGTCGTGTAGCATGGTTGCGTCTTCCCTACCCACTCCCTGAAAGGGAACGGATTCGAACATGAGAAAAGTCGTCATGGTCATTGTTGCCTTGCTCGTGTCGTTCGCCTGCGGCGCTTTACAGGAACGCGGTGAGTCACCGCCCTCCGATTTTACTCACGGACCGATTCTCGGTCGCATTTCATCCGATGGCGTCGGTGTCTGGGCCCGAACGGCCCGTCCGTCGGAATTTCTGGTTCGTTATGGCACTGCCAGGGATCAGCTCACCTCCACCTCGGACACCGTCGAAACGACTGTCGATCGCGACAATACGGCTTGGGTGCATCTGACAGAATTGAAATCGAACACGAAGTACTTCTATGAGTTGGCTATGGCGAATTCGGGGACAGCCGGTCAAGGCGGCTCGTTTCACACGCTTCCGTCCAGCAGCGATGTAGCCAACCCGGAGCACAACCCCAAAGGACTGTTCAATTTCCGCTTCGAGTTCGCATGCGGGAACAATCAGCGTACGGGAGGCGGTAGCAATTTCGGCAGCGCCCTGCCTACCTACACGACGATGCTTCGTGACCTCAAGCGCGACGAAGAACACAGCCGCATCGATTTCGCCATTCTCAACGGAGATTGGCTGTACGAAGAGAAGCGAGACTACCCGTCGGACGAATGGCTGCATCAAGTGGGCATCGAAGCCGGCCGGAAGCCGCGCATCGTTGATATCGCGCCGACCATCGTCGGCGTCTGGGAGAACTACAAGCTCTATTTCAATGAAGCTCCGAATCTCGCCGAGTGGCACAGCTCCATCCCGTCGTTCTTTACGTTCGATGACCACGAAATCGTGAACGACGTGTACGGCGCAGCCGAAGTGGGACGCCGCAACCGCCGTCCCGTGTTCCGCGACATCGGCGTGCAGGCCTGGTACGACTATCTGGGCTGGAGCAATCCGATTCCGCATGAGCAGAGTATCCATTTCGGCAAGGCGCAGTTCAAGGCGGATAGCGACGTCCTGACCGATGCGAGCGCCGACTTCACGAAGCTGAACCTCGATGAGGCGGCGACGCTGCACGTTCATTGGGGCACGCCGGACGCAGGGGTGATGCAGGGTCCTTCTGACACGGAGGGTGGCGATCCTAATTCGGCCGTTTATGAGATCGTCGAGGTGCTAGACGCCAACCGGCTCAGGCTGCGTCCGTCAGCGGTTGCAGATGGTGAGGCTTCGTACTCGATCGGCCAGATGTCGCATTTCAAGATGAGCGTGAGCAATGCCGACCTTTTTTTCCTGGACACACGCACATTTCGCGATATGCACGACGTGACGAAGGCGACTGAGCCGGGCCGTTCGATGCTCGGCTCTCGTCAAAAGAAGTGGCTTAAGGACGAAATGGCCGCTAGTGACGCCGACTTTTTCTTTGTTGTCTCGTCGGTGAACTTTACGATTCCTCACGTCGGCGGTACCGGCGCGCCCATCCCTACCGAAAATAAGGACGACGCCTGGACGGTCTTCCTGGCTGAGCGGCAGGAGCTGATCGACTTCTGGGACGGACTGGACAAACCGGTATTCGTCCTTACCGGCGATCTTCACAACAGCTTTGCCATCAAAATCACCGACCGCGTGTGGGAGTTTGCCTCGGGTCCGCACAACTCGGCTAACCATCCGGCCGGCAGCGAAGGGAATCGACCGCCGACCGGAGTGTACGATTCGCGGGGTCGTCCTGTGGAAATCAGGTGGTCGACCTACATTCTCAACGACACGCCGCAAAAGCTGCGCAGAAAACCGATTTTCTGCGTGGTGCAGGTGAACGCTGTCTTCAACAATCCGAATGAAGAAGGGAAGGACCGCTGGGTGGCGTTCCCAAATCCGCAAGTGGTGTTCCAGTACCACGACGGGCTTACCGGGGACCTGCTTTACGCGGAGTCGGTTGTGGCTCGGTAGTCTCCGAGCAACGCGTCTCGGGTTCAGGCCAACACTTCGTGGTTATAAACCCACCGGGGCCGACGGCCTTGGAGTGCATCGAGCACTCCTTGGGCCGCGCCGACTGCCATACGATCCAAGGAGTCAGGCGTCGCCGAGCCGATATGGGGAGTGAGGATCACGTTGTCCAGCTTGCACAGCGGGCTCTCAGCCGTCAAGGGTTCCTGCTCGAAGACGTCGAGCACCGCGCCGCCGATACGATTTTTTTGCAGTGCCTCGACCACGGCATCCTGCTCGACCACCGACCCACGCGCGGCGTTGATCAGCAGGCAATCCGCCTTGAGTAGCCCAAGGCGCTCGCGGTTCATCAGATGATGCGTGCCCGGCGTTAACGGTACGTGTAGGGTCAGTACATCGACCTTGGGCAGCATCTCTTCAAGTGAGTCCTCGATAATGGCCGGGCCGGCGTACTTCTCCTTGTCGATGAACGGGTCGTAGCCGAGCACTTTCATCCCAAGACCGGCTGACGCGGCTCGAGCAACTCCCCCGCCGATCCCGCCCAGGCCAACCACTCCCAACGTTTTGCCGTGAAACTCAATGCCCATGAACTTGAGACGATCACGGTAGCGGTCGTCGCGGATGGCGGCGTCGGCCGGCCCCAGTTTTCTTCCCAGAGCCAACATCGAGCCGATCGTGAATTCGATCACCGCTATGGATGGCGCTGTCGGCGTATGAACCACGATGATGCCCTTGGCCGTAGCCGCTTCGATGTCGATGTTGTCGACTCCCACTCCGTGTTTGCCGATGACCTTGAGCCGGGACGCTTTTTCCATATCTTCGGCGGTCACTTTGCAAAGCCTCACGATCACGCCTTCGGCTTCGTACAGATGGCGGCGATAGTCCTCGGGCCGCATCGGTTCGCCCGTCTTCCAAGGCATGCGAAGTTCGCAGTGCTCCCGCAGCAGATCCATTCCGGCGGGTGCAATGAGTTCGGGCAGGAAAACGACTGGATTCATATCTCCCGGAAGCCGGTCCGAGGTCCCTATTGATCAATCCACGTAAGCAACAGCGTCGACTTGCAGAAGCGATCCTTCGCGGCGAAACGGTCCGGCAGGGAAGCATGAGCGGGCTGGCGGATTCGTCGGGAAGTACTCCTTGTAGGCTTCGTTCATGGGGTCATAGTTGTTCTTCATGTCAGCAAGACAGATGGTGACCTGAAGGACGTTCTCCAACGATGACCCCGCTGCTTCCAGTTTCTCCTTCATGCGGTCGAGAACACTGCGAATCTGTACCTTCGCATCGCCTGGCTCCTTACGGCGGTTGGGATACCAGCCTCCAGTACCTGAGAGGAACAACAAGTTTCCCGAGCGGACGGTACCAGAGAGCAGAGCACCGCGCCGTACTTCGCCGGGTTTGAGTCCGATGATCTGTTTCTTCGGTGTCCAGGTCTTTTCGGAATGGGCCTGAGCAACCCCCACTGCTATGGCGGAGCCCATCCCGAGGCGCAAAAGGCCGCGCCGGGTCTTTCGATCAGACGTGGATTTCATGAAATATCCTCCTGAGTCCCGCTGTCGTGTGAATCCAACGAGGACCCTACACCCTCGCACTTCCGTAGGAGAAAGTTCAACTGAAGCTCAATTGACCTGTCAAGAGGCAATAGAAACACCCCCTTGTTGGTTGAGAAAGAGTCGTCGTCGAGGTGGGGGGGAATGTGGGAATCGCGTCAACGGCTCCCGTTTTCTTTTTCAACATGCGTTCGGTGAGATTCCGAAGCATGGGGTCGTGTTCATGAACCTTCTTCACGATTCGGACCAAGCGGTCCCTCCGCGCAGTGTTCCAAGGCGCGTAATAGCGTTCGGTCGTTGTCACGCTGCTGTGGCCGATCACCGCCTCCCCTGACGGTCCTCAAGAACGCGCCAACGGCGTTAGTCGAGTCCCCTAACCCCTGCGGAAGCCTTGTCGGCATTCAGCCTCAACGACATACTTCTGTCATGCTTCGCCACAACGAAAGCCTTGAAGAAAGGCAGGAGAGATGGGACCGCGACTTACTCTAGCCTGCATTTCTCACCACGCGGCGAGGCGAAGTGGGTGAGAGGGCCGTCAGGACGAGGCGCGCGCCGCTTGGCGCGCGCAGGCGTACTTGAACAGTACGTTGAGCACGGCAAGCAAGCGCAACGAAGTCCTGGCGGTCGTATCGTGTGCTTCGGCCGTCGGGTGGTGAGAAATGCGGGCTAGTTCCATAAACAGCTTCGCCGTGAACGGTGGTCGATGACCGTGCTCCTGATCGGCTGGTTGCTGTATCCGGGATATCCGAATCGTCGTTCCGGACGCTGTTCGGCCGATAGCGACATCAATAGGAGGTGTTCAGGAATTTTCCGGTCTCGATACGACAAGCTTATTGCGAGATGATGGGCTGCTTGCTATCGTCGAGGCCGTCATGAGACTATCTCGACTAGCCGCGGCAACCTTCTTGCTGCCTCTTGCGGCTTCAATGGTCGGCCCTGCGTCCGGCGCTACGCAGGTAGTGATCGAACCACGCTACAACGTTCGCATCGAGCGCAACATCAGAGTCCCGATGCGCGACGGCAAGACCCTTTCCGCCGACCTGATCCGTCCCGATGCCGACGGACGCTTCCCCATCCTGATCGAGTACCACCCCTATCGCAAGGATGATGCCTCACGCGGCGGACATAACCAGCACTGGTACTTGGCCGAGCGCGGCTTCATCGGCGTGCGCCTCGACGTCCGCGGCACGGGCGGCTCCGACGGCGCCAACACCGACGAGTACCTGCCTCAAGAGCAGGAGGACGGCTACGACGCGGTTGAGTGGCTCGCCCGGCAGCCTTACTCCAACGGCAACGTCGGGATGTTCGGCACCTCCTACGGCGGGTTCACTTCGATTCAGGTAGCCATGAACCAGCCGCCTTCGCTCAAGGCCATTGCGCCGATGTACGCCACCGACTACCGCTACACCGACGATTGCCACTACACGCGCGGCGGCAACATGCGCATGTACTACGACGTCGGCACCTACGGCGGCTCGATGGTCGCCATGAATGCCCTGCCGCCGCTGCCCGACTTGTCCGGCCCACGCTGGGCCGAGATTTGGCGCGAGCGCCTTGAGAAGAACGAGCCGTACCTGATCAAGTGGCTCCGCAACCAGCTCGACAATCCCTACTGGCATGGCGCCTCGCTGCGGCCCGACTACGGCCGCATTCAGTGTCCTGTGTACGTCATTGCAGGTTGGCGGGACGGCTACGCAAACGCCATGATGCGCGTCTTCCAAAACGTCAAGACGCCGAAGAAGATGCTCATGGGGCCATGGGTACACCAGCGTCCGCACCAGTCCGTGCCCGGCCCGCGCATCAACCACCTCAACGAGATGGCACGGTTCTTCGCCCACTACTTGCGCGGCGAGGATACGGGTTTCATGGACGAGGCGCCCGTGCAGGTTTACATGCAGCGCTACTCGAAGCCCAGCCGCACGCTCGACCCGACACCCGGTCACTGGCGCAACGGCACCGACATCGCGCCGTCCGCAACGAGAGAGTTGACCTTCTATCCAGGGAGCGGCGGTCGGCTCACCGCCGAGCCCGCCTCGGAGGAGAGTTTCGACGAGTTCGAGTACATCCCCACTGTGGGCGCCGAGAACGGCTACTGGTCCGCAGGTGGGATGAGTTTCTACCTACCCGCTGACCAGCGTCCCGACGAGGCACTGTCGCTCACGTATACGACCGAACCGCTCGAGGAGGACCTGCGCATCCTCGGTTGGCCGAAGGTCGTACTGCACGGATCATCCTCGGCAGAGGTCGCCACCTTCGTGGCCAAGATCGCCGAGGTTGCCGACGATGGATCGACCGCGCTGATCGTCGACGGCTCACTGAACGGCACCCGCCGGGGCGTGCTCGCCGAAGCGCTGAAAAAGCCCAAGCCGATGGTCCCGGGCGAGGTCTATGAACTCGACATTCCGATGTTCCCGACCGGCTGGGTCGTCAAGAAGGGGCACCGGCTTCGGCTCGCGGTCTCGGGGGCCGACTTCCCGAACCTCTGGCCGACGCCCTATGAGGCGACGAATCGCGTCTATCGCGGCGGACAATACGCTTCACGAATCGTGCTGCCGGTTGTCCCAGAATCGAAGCTTTCACCGCCGCAATTTCTGCCGGCGCCGCATCTCGAAACCATCGTCAAGTCCTACGGCGAAGCGCCTGCACAGCAGACCATCGTCGACCAAATCAAGGGTACCGTCACTGTGACAAACAAGACGGCGGGCACGGTCGTTCTCGAGGACAACCTCGGCTCTCTCTACCGCAACCGGCAGTTTCGCTGCACGGCCGATCGCAACCGCCCCGACCGCGCAAGCATCGTCGGAACGCACCGCTACGTTTTGACGCGCGACAGCGATAAAATCGAAGTCGTCGCCGAAAGCTCGATCCGCGCTACTCGCGACGCCTTCCACCTGCTGATCGACCTCAACGTCACCAAAAACGGCCGTCCCTTCTTCCAGAAACAGTGGACCGTCTCCGAGCCGCGGCAATTGATGTGAGTGGGGTATCCATTCATTCAGGTAGCCTCAAGATGTAGTACTCGGACTGGTGGAGGATTACCCACGCGACTTGATCGAGTTCGAGGCGCGGTTCGGGGCCGAGGAGGCCTGTCGGTGGCTGGACACGCGCTGCGGTCCGTCACTCGCAGGATCAATGCCGCAAGGTCACGGGCTGCGGAGCTTCCACTCTACCCGGCGGCCGCTGGCCGCTGCCGGAGCGGGCGCGATCCCCGAGTTCCGATCTTGCCCGATCCGCTACCTCCAACAGCTGGGCGACTATGTCTGGCCTGGCGCTCGCCAGGTCTGTTTGGCTCGCGGGATCGTCGACAACATTGAAGAGCATCGGTCTGCCAGAGTCGATAGCGTCGAAATGCGGGTGGCGGCGATTGGGCCCGGCCAGCGGAATGAACAGTTTCCAGGGGCCGACTCGGACCGCCTGCAGTTCATCTTGCTGGTAGTAGTAGAGCTCGCGGCGTGGAGAGCGGGCCGAACCGGAGCCAAGGAGCGCGTCGCCGACGTTCATGCCGTCGATCACGCGATCCGTCGGCAGTGGGTGTCCAGCCATGGCCGCGAACGTCGGAAGCAGGTCCATCATGCTCATCAGCTCGCCGGACACCGTGCTTCCCGGGATCGTACCCGGCCACCACGCAATTGCCGGAACACGGAATGCCCCCTCTGCGGTTGTGTAGCCGCGTCCGTGCAGCGGGAGATTGCTTCCTCTGGCCAAGCTGCTCGAGTCGCCGGCCAGCGGGGCGCCGTTATCCGATGTCCAGAGCACGAGCGTGCGACCGTCCAGGCCATCATCGGCGAGCTTGTCGAGGATTTGTCCGGTCGACCAGTCGAGTTCTTCGACCGCGTCGCCCCAGGCCCCGTTGCGGCTCTGGCCGCGAAACGCCTCGCTGGCGAACGGCGCTCTCTCGCTTCCGGGCATCGCGTGCGACAGGAAAAGAAAGAAGGGCCGGTCCTGGTGGGCCTCGATGAATTCCAGGGCGCGTTCCGTGTATCGCTTCGTCAGCAAATTGCGGTCGACTGGCGCCTCGATCACTTCCTCGTTTTCCATCAGCGGCAGGGGTGGCCATCTGTTCCCCTCGAGCCGTGTCAGATTTCGGCCCCGGTCGTGCGTCATGTCGTCGCTGTACGGAATCCCGAAATATGAGTCGAATCCATGGCGTGTGGGGAGGAACTCGGGCTGGTCCCCCAAATGCCACTTGCCGATGATTGCAGTCGCATAGCCACCTTCGTTCAGGAGTTCCGCGATGGTGGTTTCGTCGCGATTGATGCCGTATGGGGAAACGGGCCGCAGCACCTGCCCGTCCCGCGGGTTCGTGTGCAGCCCGACACGCTGGGCGTAGCAGCCTGTCATGAGGCTGGCTCTCGATGGCGTGCAGACGCCTGCGCTGGCGTAGAAATGGGTCAGCTTCCGGCCTTCCCCCGCCATTCGGTTCAGGTGCGGCGTTCTGTGCAGTGTCGAACCGAACGGCTCCGTGTCGCCGTACCCGAGGTTGTCGCAGAGGATGACGATGAAGTTCGGCAGTTTCTCTTGCGAGCCTGAACACCCTGTCAGTGTCAGCAACAACAGTGCGGATAGGAGCGGCCGCATCAGAAGAGAATCGATTCGACAACCGTAAGGGCCACGCCGGTACATTCGTTCAGACGTGGATTTCATGGGGCCTCCCGAGTTCCGGTTGCCGGGTGAACGGCAATGAGGACACTACACCCTCACACTTCCACAGGAGAAAAATCAACTGAAGCTCAACTGACTGCATTGTCCGTCAGCGATTCATTGGGACTTGCACGCTGCAGAGGCACGTAACAGAATGTGAGCCTGTAGTCGCATTTTCGAGTGTGTAGGGCTGACGAGGGGAACTTGTGCGCAAGACGTATCGTGTCGGGGTGATCGGGTCAACCGGCAAGGGTAACTACGGGCACGGACTCGATACGGCGTTCCGGCGAGCCGCGAATGTCCAGGTGGTAGCCGTTGCCGACGACGATCCGCAGGGCAGGGCGAAAACCGGGCAACGCCTCGGCGTGGATCGACTCTACGCCGACTACCGGCGCATGCTCGAGGCGGAGAAACTCGACATCGTTTCCATCGGACCCCGCTGGGTCACGCTCCGCGTCGCCATGGTTGAGGCGGCCGCCGGCGCCGGATGCCACATCTATTGCGAGAAGCCATTCGCGCCGGATCTGATCGCTGCCGACGCCATGATGGCCGCATGCCGCAAGGCAGGCGTGAAGATCGCGCTGGCCCATCAGTTCCGGGGGATGCCGCCGGTTCAGAGGGCGATTCGGGATGTGCGCGCGGGCAAGTACGGGAAGCTGCTGCGCATGTATGCTCGTCCCAAGGACGATCACCGCGGAGGCGGTGAAGAACTGACCGTTCACGGGACACACTTGTTTGACATGATGATTGCATTCGCTGGAAGACCTCGATGGGTGAGCGGACACATCGCTGTCGGGAATCGGGACGCCACGGAGCGTGACCGACATGAGGGGAAGGAGCCGGTCGGACCGATCGCGGGCGATTCGATTGCCGCAACGTTCGGATTCTCGAACGGCGTTCACGGTTTTTTCCATTCCACGGCCAATATGGATCGTCCCGGTCGATTGCTGTACGGCTTGCGGATCGAGTGTGAAAAGGCTTTGCTGCATGTCCGCCGCTTGGGCGATGTCTACGTCTATCCGGCATCCGTCGTTCTGCCCGACGTCCCCGATCTGTCCTGGCAGAAAACATGGATCGAAAGGTGGCATTTCACTCCCGAGCACAAGCCGCGCGACATGAGCGACTGGATTGCCCGCGGCAACCACTATCTCGTTCATCAACTCATCAAGGCAATCGAGGAAGATCGAGAGCCCATCGCAAGTGGGGGAAACGCCCTGTTCATCATGGAGATGGTTCAAGGAGTGTATGCATCTCACTTCAACGACGGACAGCGAGTCCCGATCCCGCAGACCGAGCGGCGGCACCCCTTAAGCTAGAGCGAGGATCAGGGCGTCCCATACCTCGCTGTTCGTGAAAATTACCGGCACCATCATTACCCTCAACGAAGAGAAGAATTTGCCGCGCAGTATGGAATCGCTCGCATGGTGCGACGAAGTTTTGGTCGTCGACTCCGGCTCGAAGGACCGGACTATCGAGATCGCCAAGCATGCGGGAGCCAGAGTGTTGCATCGGGACTGGACGGGGTATGCCGATCAGAAGAATTACGCCGCGGAAGCAGCCTCGCACGATTGGATCCTCTCGTTGGACGCGGACGAAGTTTTGAGCGAGGGCTTGCGGGAAGAAATCCTGCGGGTCAGGAGCAGTTCTCCTGAGGTCGCGGCTTTTCGCTTTCCGCGGCGGGCCCACTACCTGGGGAAGTGGATCAATCATTCAGGCTGGTATCCGGATCGCAAGATTCGGCTCTACGACCGCCGGAAGGCAAAGTGGGTGGGCGACTTCATTCATGAGTCCGTCGTAACGCACGAACCGATTGGGGAACTGCACGGCGACCTGCTGCACTACACCTGTGACAGCTTTGCGAGCCATCTGGCGTCGCTGGACCGCTATACGGATTTGGCGGCCCGTGAAATCGCCGAATGCGGACAGAAGGTCGGCTGCAGCCGCCTGCTCATCGACCCGCCCTGGACATTCATCAGGACATTCTTTCTACAGTTCGGTTTTCTGGACGGAATTCACGGACTCGCAATCGCCTACACCGCATCGCGGTACGTCTATTTGAAGTACGCCAAGGCGCGCACCCTGAACTCAGGCAGATGAGAATCCTGCACATTGATACGGGTCCCGACCTGCGGGGTGGACAGCGTCAACTCTTGATACTGCTACAGGGCCTGGAGGCGCGCGGGCACGAGCAGACTCTTTTGGCGCGAGGTGAGACGTTGCAAGCTTGGCCGGGGGCGCCCGTGATGAAAGGGTCTCTCTGGAGGCTCTCACGCACTGTCGATGTCGTGCACGCCCACGACGGCCGAGGACACGCGCTCGCGGCCCAATTCTGCTGGAGTAAGCCTCTCGTGGTATCACGGCGTGTTGCCTTTCCCATCAAGAAGGGCATCTTTTCGAAGATCAAGTACCTGCGAGCGCAGAAGTACCTCGCTGTGTCCCGGTATGTTCTGGAGATGTTGCTGCAGTCAGGCATCCCCGAGAGGAAGATATCGGTGGTTTATGACAGCGTTGAGCGGCGCGAGCTGGTATCGGACAAAGCGTCTGTAGCATCGCGCACTGCAGGCGAACCCTTGCGTGTCCTCACACCGCAAATCGATGACCCCCTGAAGAGATCGGACATCGTGCAGCAAGCCTGCAAGAAACTCGGAGCTGAGGTGATTCTGTCAGCGGACTTGAAACGCGATATGGATCAGGCCGATCTGTTCGCCTATCTGTCGGAAAGCGAGGGGTTGGGATCTGCGGTCTTGCTGGCGATGGCTCACAGAAAGCCGGTCATAGCCAGCCGTGTCGGCGGCCTTCCCGAGATTGTGATCGATGAACTGACGGGACTGCTGGTAGACAACGACGTGGAGCCTGTGACGGACGCGATCAGGCGCATCAGCCAGGACGCTGAACTGGCTGCGGGGTGCGTGGACAGGGCCTTTCAGCAGATTTTGAACCGATTTACCGATGATATAATGGTGCGGCGCACGGAAGAGGCTTATCAATCTGTCATGCGCAGAGCCCTGCCAATCGTGTGATCCTTCCGCTGATTTCCGGTTTGGCGCTTGCATTCCTCTGCGGCCTGCTGGTTGGGAGTTTTCTCAACGTTTGTATCCATCGCTGGCCGCGCGGCGAGTCGGTGGTGCGGCCGCGGTCCCGCTGCCCAACTTGCGAGAAGACGATTCCGTGGTACGACAACGTTCCGGTTCTCAGTTATCTGGTGTTGAAGGGGTGTTGCCGGTATTGTCCGGCAGCGATCGCGCCACACTATCCTGTCGTCGAGTTGCTCAACGGCCTTTTCTACGCATTCATCTATTGGTGTTACGGTGTTGACCCCATGGCTTGGAAGCTGGCTTTGTTCGTCTCGATGATGCTAGTGCTTGTGGTGACGGACTGGAGGGAATACATCCTTCCGGACGAGCTTACGATCGGGGGACTGATCATCGGTTGGGCAATCAGCCCATTTGTCTATCTCGACGGCGAAGCCTCACGGCTGTTTCTGATCATTCTCGAAAAGCAGTATTCCCCCGGGCTCGTCTCGGTGCTGGAGTCGTTCGCCGCCTCGCTACTGATAGCGGGCTTTTTGTTCCTGATGGGCGAGGCGTACTACCGCCTGCGCCATGTCGAGGGTCTCGGCTTCGGCGACGTGAAGATGGTTGCGATGATAGGAGCCTTCTGGGGTTTCGGCGACACGTTGCTCACGTTGATACTCGGCTCGTTGCTCGGATCGGTCGTGGGGATCGAGATGGTTCTGCTGGCCCGCAAGGGTTGGGGCCATGCCTTGCCCTTCGGGGCGTATCTGGGAGCAACAGCGATCGTAGTCGCGTTGTGGGGCGATGATATTCTGAGCTGGTACTTCCAGGCTTTCTCCTGACCCGAGCGGCTTGGATCGGCGGAAGTACAGGCCCTGTGTCAATCGAGCGGGACCTTCTGGTTGGCCTGATCCACTGGAGCCGCTCCTCGCTTCCCATGAAACTACAAGAGATTGCGGAACGACTCGGCTGCGATATCGCGGGCGACGCCGAAGTCGAAATCAAAGGTGTTGCCGGGCTCGAAGAAGCCGGTCCCGAGGAGTTGACTTTCCTTTCGAACCCTCGCTACAAACGGTTGCTCAAGACGACTCTCGCGGCCGCGGTGATCGTAAGAGAAGAGCCAGACGTTGGCGGCTCGACTTACCTGATTTCCGAAAACCCGTATCTCGATTTCGCGCGTGCCCTGGAACTCTTCTATCAGCCGCCCGTGCCGGGAAACGGCATCCACCCATCGGCGGTGATCGTTGATTCCGCAGTGATCGGCTCCAACGCCAGCATCGGACCTTATGTGGTGATCGGAGAAGACGTGGTCATCGGTGACAACGCCGTGATTCATCCCCATGTCACGATTTACCGCGGCGCACGCGTCGGCGATGATTTCGTGGCTCATTCGAACGCTGTCGTCCGTGAGTTCTGTGAAATCGGCGATCGCGTCGTACTGCAGAACGGGGCGATCATCGGCCCTGACGGCTACGGCTTTGCGCAGCGAGCGGACGGAACCCATCACAAGATCGTCCAAGCCGGCAAGGTCGTGATCGAAGATGATGTCGAGATCCAGGCCGGCAGTTGCATCGACCGAGCGGCGGTCGGCGAGACACGTATCCGCAAGGGGACAAAGATCGACAACCTGGTGCAGATTGGCCATGCGGTCACGATCGGTGAGAACGGAATCATCTGTTCGCAGTCCGGGATCGCCGGAAGCACCACCCTGGGGGACAATTGCATGCTGGCCGGGCAGGTCGGGGTGACCGGCCACCTCACGATCGGAAACAACGTGCTGATGACCGCCAAGACCGGTGTCGGGAAAGACATTCCTGACGGCCGGAAGGTTTCCGGAGCGCCTTCGATCGACAATCTCAGATGGCTGCGATGTACCGCTGTTTACAATCGGCTACCTGAATTGGATAAGACCGTATCGTCGCTTGACAAGAGGATTGCAGATCTGGAGGCCAAGTCCGGTGCGCGAGGTGAATCCTGAGTCCATCCGAGCTGTCGCAAGTTGAGTCTACGAGGGCTGCGCCAAGTAGGAAAGAAGAACTCGGCCATAGCCGCATCAGACCTATGGCGACGCTCGCTCATCCACGACGAAGATCCTATGTAGACAGCTGCTTCCTTCGAGGGCAGCACCTTAGTCAGAAACCTAGCGTCGGCCGGTCGGCGCAATGGTTGCCAAGATCTCAGCCTCGGTCACCGGCGGATCCTGTATAGCCAATTGATCCAGGGCGCCCGCTGCATCGAAACTCTTCTCGAGCCACTCGGTGGGAAAGGCCTTCGAGATGTTGTGCAACACTGCCTTTCCGCTTGTCAGCAGTGTTGCGGCGCCTCGGAAGTCTCCGGCTCTGCGTATACCGGGAACAAAGAAGTGATTCACATACTCGTTATCGGACGTGGCGTCAAAACGGGCCAGGTCCGCCAGCAACACAACGTTGGAATCGGCCAGCGCTCGAGCGAATACCGTCCAGACGCCCGCTTGTCCGATCCCAACCAGGTTGAGGGATTCTCGTCCCGACAGTTTGCGCAGCCCGGCGATCGCGGTAAGAACGTCCTGCACGCGGTTGGCGTCGTCGGTGCGGTTGAAAGTGGTGAAATAGCGCATCTTGCGCCTGCTATCCTCGGAGGCTTCAACAGTTGTTTTCGACCGCCCCGACTGGAAGGCGTCGATGCCCATCACGACGCCTCCACGCGACAGCAACCCCTGCACGAGCCCGTCACGACTCTCGGAAGAACTCAGCACCCAGGCGAGACCTTCGGGATGAACAATGAGAGTCGGTTGTACCGCCGGATTAGCTCTGCGAGGTTGCAAGATCACTCCCGGCACCCGATCGCCTTTCCCCTCCCGGCCCACAAGCAGCATCTTTCCATTAGTCAGCGGCTCCGTCTCTTTGACGAGCAATGCGTCCGCTTTTGGCATGCTCGCCATCAATGCAAGACCGAGTCTTTCACGAAAGGCTTTCTGCGCTTTCTCGAGCGAGGCGGCGTCGGAGGGCTTGAGCTGCCTGGTCTGCTTTTGGGCTTCGCCGATCCACGAACGGATCAAGCCGGCTTGATCGAGGGCGTGCGGCGGCAACTCTTTGTTCCAAAGGCTTACGAGGCTTTGTAGGCCACGCATAGAAATCCCATGGTCCGTCAGGTCTTCCGGCGGCACAGAAAGGGCCTTCTTCGCGAAAAACTTGTATACCTCTTCGCGGCTCTGCCGATTGTAGTTGTGCGGCGCGTCGATCTGGACTTGTTCGAGTTGCATCTCCGCGTCGTACAGCTTGTAGACGCTCCGCACGCCAGGATACTCATCTGTGGGGGTGTTGCGCGTCCAATCTCCTGTGGCCGAGACCATCAGCATCGGCCGGGGCGCCATAAGAGCCGCAATCTCGACGTTGTGAGTGTCGATGCGCAGGTTCGCCGTGTTTTCGCACACTGATCCGCCCTGCATGATGGCCGAGATCATATTCACCGGCGCTGAATACCGGATACGATCATCAACTGCTGTGAGGAAGAAGGTCTGCGTCCCACCACCGGATGCACCGGTGGCTCCGATTCGTTGTGGATCAACGTCCCTCAACGACTCGAGAAAATCGACGGCTCGTACGCTGTTCCAAGTCTGCAAGCCGAACATCCCGAGACCCCACAGTTGCTCGCGGGGGCCTTCGAATCCATGGGGAAGCTGTGCGGTGTCGTTGTAGCCGATCATGTCGTAGGTGAACACAACGTAACCCTGCTTGGCGAGGCTGACGCCGCGAGCCGGCACTGAGCCTCTCTCCGAGTTTTCGAAGCGGCCGTAGCGCCAGTGGCCGTGGGGAGAAACGACTCCCGGGAAAGGGCCGCTCTTCCCAAGCGGACGATAGAGGTTCCCGCCGAGAAAGAATCCCGGCCAAGTCTCCAACAGCACCTTCTCGATCGAGTAGCCGTCGTATTCGATCCGGCCGAAGACCTGCGAGTTCAGCGGGGTCTTGTTCGGCATGGGCAACAGCCCGGAAGCAAACTTCACCTGCTTCCGCAAGAAGGTTGCGCGCTCTTTCCATTCATCGAGCGAGTCATACCGGGGCATGGAAAATTTCATGTCGGTGTGTCGGATCACCGCCTTGCGCTGATCGACATCAGGGATTTCACCGCCGGCGCCGAGCACCGGGACGAGCACGAGGAATGCTGCGAGTGGAGCCACGGAACGTTTCATCGCGAGAGATTGTAGCGCATGACCACGCTCCGCCAGCGCCATGTGCGATGCTGTTCGGACGTACATGCCGAAGCGGGTCCACAACCAGGTAGCCGATCTCATCGGGCGCACTCCCATGGTGCGTTTGGATGCTTTGTCGCCTCCGGGAGGAGCAACGATCCTGGGGAAGCTCGAATATCTGAACCCCAGCGGCAGCGTGAAGGATCGGCCGGCGCTCAGCATGATCCGTGACGCGGAGTCAACCGGACTCCTCAGGCCCGGTATGACGATCGTAGAGGCGACGAGCGGCAATACGGGCATCGGCCTTGCGATGTTGTGCGCCAAGTTCGACTACAACCTCATCCTTACGATGCCTGAGACGATGAGTTTCGAGCGCCGCTCACTTGTCAAGCGATACGGGGCGCGCGTCGTGCTGACGCCTGGGGACAACGACATGGCCGGCGCTGTGAGCAAGGCTTCTGAGATCGTCGAGCAGAATCCGGGCTGCATCCAACTCAAGCAGTTCGAGAACCCGGCCAACCCCGAGATGCATCGCAAGACCACCGGGCCGGAGATCCTCGAGGCGACTGGCGGGGACATCACGGCCTTCGTGGCCGGAGTCGGTACGGGAGGGACGATCACCGGCGCCGGCGAAATTCTGAAAGCGGCTATACCCGCTGTCAAGGTCATTGCCGTCGAACCTGCCGTCTCCGCCGTGCTGAGCGGCAAGCAACCTTCGCCCCACGCCATTGAAGGAATCGGCGCGGGCTTCATACCAAGCATTCTCAACCGCGATGTGATCGACGATGTCATGACGGTCGAAGACCGCGACGCGTTTGAAATGACGGAACTTCTGGCGAGCAAGGAATCGCTGCTCGCCGGCATCTCGTCGGGGGCGAACGTCCTGGCCGCCCGCCGGATCGCGCAACAACTCTCGCCGGGCGATAAGGTCGTCACTATCCTTTGTGACACGGGCACCCGCTACTTCAGCGTGGAAGAGTACTTCCGCAGGGATGACGCCGGGCCCGGCGGCAGTCTGCTTTAGCTTTAGGGAACCTGTAATTTGCATCTCAGCGCGAGAGAAAAGAAATTCGAAGACCGCTTCCGCAAGAAGCTGGCGGCGCCGGCGGCGCCGGCGTGGCGTGGCATCGCCGCTTGCGCTGTGCTCACCTGGCTGGCGTTCTATCTGCACACCCTGCCGTTCGCGCCTTTCACTCTGAACGGAACCCATCCGATAAGCGCCGTCTTGTTGGCATTGCTGCTCGGGTTGTTGATTCGCAATATGCTTCCTGCGGGCGCAGGTTTGAAGCCGGGTGTTGACCTCGTCATCAAGAAGCTGTTGCCGATAGGCATCGTGCTGCTTGGCGCGGGTCTTGATTTCCATGACCTGATCCGCGTGGGTTTCCGAGTCTTGTTGGGGGCCATCGTCTTGATCGTGGGCATCATTTTCTTCACGCGGCTCCTGGCTCGCTTACTCCGCGTGGAATCGGGTCAAGGCTTGTTGATTGGCGTGGGAACAGCTATTTGCGGCACCTCAGCCATCGTTGCGCTGGCTCCGGTTGTCGAGTCGAAAGAGAGGGACATCGCCATCTCCATTGCATCGATCAACTTGCTTGGGGCGCTGGCCATGTTTGTTTTCCCTTTCGCAGGGGCTCTACTGTCGTTGTCGCCTGAGATCTACGGCGAATGGTGCGGATTGGCGATCCATGCCACACCCCAGGTGATCGCCGCCGGGTTTGCGCATCAGCTTGACGGAGAGACCGCCGGCAAAATCGCCACCATCGTCAAGCTGACACGCATCTCGCTACTCGGTCCGTTGGTCTTCGTCATCGGAGTGCTGTACGCCCGCTATCGACGCCAGAATGCTGTTTTTGTCGCACCGACTGTCAACTACCGCCGGCTGATGCCGGCGTTCGTACTGTTTTTCGTTGGCATGGCAATCCTGAGGACGATGGGATTCTTCCCGGAAGTCACGCTGCACATGGCTGATCGGTTTGTCTTGGGGGCGGGCGACCGGACACTGGATCTCGCTGCGGTGCTTGGTCAGGCTGGCAAATGGGTCATCACGGCAGCGATCGCCGGCATCGGGCTAATCACGGAGTTCCGAGCCCTGAGAACCGGCGGCTTGCGACCGTTGCTGCTTTGTCTGCTGGCTACCGTGATGATCGCGCTGCTAGGCCTGGGTTACGCTTTCTGGCGTTGAAGCTGAATCACCGGTCTCGGCTTATCGATGCCGGGCGGTGTCCGCTCTCGCGGTTGCCGTGGACTCCTACTTTTTCGTCCAGGTATAGGAGTCGAAATCAAAGTCGTAGGCATCCCGGCCGGGCACTTCCGGCACGCTGGTCTCCGGCATCCAGTAGGCCAGCCGCTGCTTCAAGGACGTGTAGCGCGACTCTCCGGCGAGGTTGTCCCACTCGTTCGGATCGTTGACTCGATCGTACAATTCATCCGTCCCATCGGCGTAACGGATGTAACGCCATTTCTCGGTAACGACGGCGTGATTGTCTGGCAGATACGTCGTCACGGCAGGGCGGCGCTTGGCCCCGGCGTCGCGGAGCTGCGGAGTCAGGCTTGCTCCCTCGAGGTCATGAGGCTTGCGGAGCCCGCACAGGTCCGCAAGCGTCGGGTAGATGTCGAGCAGTTCGACGGGTTGCTTGCGGTCCAAGCCCGCGTGATGTACGCCCGGACCGGCCCAAATCATCGGGACATGAGTCGAGCGCTGCCATAGCGTGCTCTTGTGCCAATGGCGTTTTTCGCCGAGGTGCCAGCCGTGATCGCTCCAGAAAACGACAATCGTGTTCTCCGCATAGCGGCTTTCTTCGAGCGCTCGGAGCACATATCCGACCATTGCATCTGCGAAGCTTATGCAGGCCAGATAGGCTTGCACGCCGTCCGTCCACTTGCCCTCTCGCAAGATGCGTTCATGTTCGGCACGGCGCACGGCGGCCCACTTCTGTGCGATCGGAGGGATGTCGTCGAGATCGTTCCCCGGTACTTCAGGCAGGCGAACCTCCTCTTTCGGATACAGGTCGAAGTAATTCTGCGGCGCGAACAGCGGGATATGCGGATGCCAAAGTCCCACGGCCAGGAAGAAAGGCTTGCCGTGCTCCTTCTTCAAGAACTCCTGGCCGTACCGAACCGCCGCCATGTCGCCGTAGGTGCGTTCAGGGCGGTTCGGCAGAACACCCCAGTCGAACTCGCCGGCGAAATTGTCGCCCGCCATTCCGTTGAAGGGATGTCCCGGTGGATTGGGGATCTTCTTGATCCAGGGATAGTAGGAGAGACGCCGATACCAGGGGTCGTCGAACTCCTGGATCTGGAAATCGTCCCACTGATCCGGCGGATTGAATCCCGCCACATGGTGAAAGATCTTCCCCGCGCCGGCGGCATGGTAACCGTTCTCGCGGAAGAACATGGGTAACGTCTTGATATCGGGATGCGCCGGCCGCCAGTATTGGCTATTTCGATACACTCCCGTTGTCGAGGGCCGCTTGCCGGTCATCAGTGCCGTCCGCGAGGGGTTACAGACGGGCGACGAGCAATGGGCGTCGCGGAACAGCACTCCGCGGCGGGCCAGCGCATCGATGTTGGGAGTCTGAACACCCGGATAGCCCCCCAGGCATCCCACCCAGTCGTTCATATCGTCTACCGAGATCGAAAGAACATTGGGCCGCTCCCCAGCCCCCCTTGCTGCAGCCGCACCAACCAGAGCAGCGGCAAAGCTCCGTCGAGTAAGCATGGTCCAATTCTATTCCGAAGCGGTCAATCGATATGACAGAGCATCGGTAGGGAGTTCTTTGAAATACGCAGTTCTCATGGAGACGGAAGCCATGTTGCCCTTACGTTTTCGGGAAACTTGGGCCGTTGCGGTGTTTCGGACCTGCCGTATCTTCGTCCCGCCAGCCGCTATCATAGACGCGAGGCACAACTGCCCAGGAGCGCCATCATGCCATCCGAAGGAAACGGGATTCCATCACGCGAAAAAGCTACTTTTGGCGCCGGTTGCTTCTGGGGCGTCGAGGCAACATTTCGTGAGTTGAACGGCGTGACTGCGACCGCCGTTGGCTACTGCGGCGGTGAATATGCGAATCCGTCCTATCCGGATGTGTGCACCGGTCTGACCGGACATGCGGAAGTCGTCGAGCTGGAGTACAAACCCTCCGAGATCAGCTACGACCAACTGCTCGACGTTTTCTGGCAGTTGCATGACCCGACGACGCTGAATCGACAGGGGCCCGATGTGGGTACACAGTATCGCTCCGTGATTTTTTTTCATACTCCGGAGCAGGAAAGAGCAGCTCGAAAGTCCAAGGAAGCACTCGATCTTTCCCGACGCTTCGAACGCTCGATCGTGACGGAAATTACACTCGCGTCAACCTTCTACCGCGCCGAAGAGTATCATCAGCGATATCTTGAGAAACGCGGCTTGGCTCACTGCCGGTTCTAGCCTGCATTTCTCACCACCCGACGGCCGAAGCACGCGGTATGACCGCCATGACTTCGTTGCGCTTGCTTGCCGTGCTCAACGTACTGTTCAAGTACGTCTGCGCGCCTTTTTCATCCGCCCGGCTCGCACCTCGTCCTGACGGCCCTCTCACCCACTTCGCCTCGCCATGTAGTGAGAAATGCAAGGCTAAAGCACGAAGTGTGTAAATCGTGGATACGCTCATTGTCGGTCCACGTTTGGAGGCGAGTTCTCTCACAAGGGGAATCGCGCCGGAGTCGATCCTGGCCTTTTCTTCTGCGCACTTCCGTTAAACAGGTTTGCCCCCCCGGGCTGCCTGCACAACTGGATGTTTCCTGGTGGTGGTACTATCGGAGCCGTATTCGGGGCATTTCCAAAGTAAGCTGGAGTCAGAATCGCAAGGAGACTTCGCATGACAAGATGGGGAACGTTGCTGTTCGCAGTTCTGCTGCTGATTACGCCGGCGCCTGGCGAGGATCACGAGGCGGCTCAGCTCAGAATGAGTTTCGAGTCTGCTGTTGCGGCGCTCAATGCCGGAGACATCGACGGCTTCCTGGCTGATGTTCACGAAAAGGCGCTTTCGTTTTATTCCTGCGGTCCGACTTCGGGCAAGGAAGGCAAGGCAGCATGCCAGTTGGACTGGGAACGCTTCTTCGGCAAGACCCATGAGGCCAAGTTCGAGCCACAGAACATGCAATACCGTGTGATTGGAAACACCGGCATCGCGTGGGGAGAGTACGAAGTAAATGTAAAAACCAAAGATGGCAGGAACGCACACCACCGCGGGCGTTACACGATGACTTACACGAAAGAAGATGGGAAGTGGAAGGTCATCATGCAACACAACACGCCTGCGGAGCAGGGACCGGCCGGACCGCGCGAACGTCTGTCGCGAGCCCGGCCGTCAGGCTCCTGACTGGTTTTCCACGTCTCCATTTCCGGGAATAAGTTGATCACGAGGGCTGTCGGAGCCGTCTTTGACGGCCCACAACTCGGAACATCGGCATTCACAGGGAGTTCGAGGGGCCGTCGGCAGGCCGCCATGTAGAATAGTCGAGGATCAACGGCTCTCCGATGCGCCGCTCAATGACGGCCTTCCTGAACAAGCTGACCAGAGTGATGCTGTGGGGGTCCGTGATCGGCGCCCTCTCCTTGCTCGCGCAACCTGCTGACAGCGGCGGCGATGCTCTATCCACGATCTCGGCTGACGAGGACAGATCTTCGGGCGATAGTCATCAGCGCATGCTGGAGTTGCTCCATGACATTCGCGATCTGAGTTCCCGAGAAAACGAGTATACGGGGGACGCCTTGCATGCCCGAGAACGCGGGCAGCTCGAGGTTCTTCCCGCGGACGCCCCGGCCGCTCAACGGGCACGCCTGCACCTGATTGTGGGGAAGGACGAGTTGCGTTTGGGCAGAAACGAACAGGCTGTTGCACATCTTTTGAAGGCTTATGAATTGTCGGACAAGAACCTTATTCAGCCGGCTTTCCAACTTGCCGTTGCCTACCTGCGTCTGGGAGAAATCCAAAACTGTCTCGCACATCGTAATGCCGAAAGTTGCATTCTGCCGATTCGGGGCGGCGGGGTTCATCGGGATCAGTCCGGTGCTCGAACGGCCATCCAATACCTGATGGAGGTTCTCGACCGCCGGCCTCAACACATCGCCGCTCGTTGGCTCTTGAACCTCGCTTACATGACGGTGGGAGAATATCCCTCGAAAGTTCCACCGGATTTTCTCGTACCTCCCGACCGCTTCGAATCCGAGCAGGAGTTCCCTCGGTTCCGAGACATTGCTCCGAACCTGGGGCTGAATACGGTCAGCCTGAGCGGCGGCGCGATCGCCGACGACTTTGACGACGACGGTTGGCTCGACATCGTGGTCTCGGATTGGAGCCCCCGCGGGCAGCTTCGCTACTTCCGCAACAACGGAAACGGCTCCTTCACCGATCGTACCGTCGAGGCCGGATTTCGAGGGCTGTTCGGTGGGCTGAACCTGATCCAAGCCGACTACGATAACGATGGAGATCTTGATATCTATGTCCTTCGTGGCGCTTGGCTCGGAATGGCAGGGCGGTATCCCGACTCGCTTCTGCAGAACGATGGCAAAGCGCATTTTCGCGATGTCACTTTTGATGCCGGACTGGGGGTGGCGCATTACCCCACGCAGACCGCCGGGTGGGCTGACTACGACAATGACGGCGACCTTGACCTCTACGTCGGCAATGAGGTCTTCCCTTGCCGTCTTTTTCGCAATAACGGTGATGGCTCCTTCACTGATGTCGCCGAGTTCGCCGGTGTGACGAACAATGACGTTGCCAAGGCCGTCGTCTGGGGCGACTACGATAGTGACCGCTACCCCGATCTCTATGTGTCGAATTTCGGCGGACCCAATCGTCTGTATCACAACAATGGCGACGGCACGTTCACAGATGTCGCCCAGGACGCTGACGTCAGCTACCCGTTTAAGAGCTTCCCGGCATGGTTTTGGGACTTCAACAATGACGGCAGCCTTGACCTGTTCGTGTCCGGGTATGAGCGGCGGGTGGAGGATGTGGCGGCTCACTACTTCGGCCTTCCGGCGATTGAAACCGAACTCGACAGCCTTTACCAGGGAGACGGGAAGGGCTCTTTTCAGGAAGTCAGTTACGACGTCAACCTGGATCGCATCACGCAGCCGATGGGATCGAACTTCGGTGATCTCGACAACGATGGTTTCCTCGACTTCTATTTGGGAACCGGCTATCCGGAATACGAAGGTCTGATGCCCAACCTGCTGTTCCGGAATGCCGGCGGGAGCCGCTTTGTCGATGTCACCACGGCGGCAGGCCTGGGTCATTTGCAGAAGGGCCACGGCGTGGCCTTTGCCGACTTCGATCACGACGGCGATCAGGACATCTTCACCGAGTTGGGCGGCGCCTATGCCGGAGACGTTTTCGGCAATGCCCTGTTCGAGAATCCGGGCTTTGGCAACCATTGGTTGGTTGTCAAGCTTGTCGGCCTAACCTCCAACAGGTCCGGTATCGGCGCGCGGATTCGCGCGGACATCATCGAGGACGGCAATAAGCGCTCGATCTACAGGTGGGTGAACAGCGGAGGAAGTTTCGGAGCCAACCCACTGCGGCAGCACTTGGGCCTGGGCCTCGCCGAGTCGATTCAGTCGCTAGAGATCTATTGGCCCACTTCAGACCGAACGCAGGTTTTCAGAGATGTCGACGTCAATCAATTCATCGTCGTGACCGAAGACGACGAGGAGTACAAAATGCGACCGTATCGTCCGCTGGAGTTCTAACCTACATGTCTCACCACCCGACGGCCGAAGCACGCGAAAAAAAGCCGTGATTCGTGACTCGTGATTCGTGAAAAACCTTAAAGGCATGCTGCGCGCGCCTTTTTCCTCCGCCCAGCTCGCGCCTCGCCCTGACGGCCCTCTCACGCACTTCGCCTCGCAGACCGGATTGAACACAACCGGCATGACGACTCGTCTGCGCTCACCCGGGAAGAGACAAACATGCCCTGGAAGCGATGAACCGCTCCGAGAAGCAGTTTCCCAAGGTGTGATTTTTCCATATCAGCCTCATATACTGTGTGCAGATTGCTGAAGCTCACCGTTTTTTTTCTGCTGCTGATAGCCGCTGTCCCGGCGGTCGCGGTCGATTTCGATCGAAACGTCCGCCCTGTCCTTTCGGACAACTGCTACGCATGCCACGGTCCTGACGCGGCAAAGCGGCAGGCGAACCTGCGGCTTGATGTCGAAGATCAGGCGCGCAACATGGCGCGCGAGGCTTTGCGGCGTGTCGTCAGCGACGATGTTTCGCAGCGCATGCCGCCGGCCTACCTGGGGCATGACAAGCTCGCTGACGGGGAGATCGAGATCCTGCGCGCCTGGGTCGAAGCCGGTGCGCCATGGAGTGCTCATTGGGCTTTCGTAGCGCCTATGCGTCCGAGCCAGCCAGCGGTGCAATGGGAACGCCTTGTGCGCAACCCGATCGATCGCTTCGTATTCGAACGTCTCGAGGAAGAGGGGATGTCACCGGCCAAAGAGGCGGATCGCAGGTTGCTCATCCGCAGGTTGAGCCTGGATTTGACAGGTCTGCCGCCTGAAATCAAGGAAGTACGCTCTTTTGTCGACGACACGTCCCCGAACGCCTACGAACGAGTGGTCGATCGGCTCCTCGAATCTCAGCGTTTTGGAGAACGAATGGCGGGCCGCTGGCTGGATGCTGCGCGCTATGCAGACACACAGGGATATCAAAACGACGCTCCCGTCGAGATGTGGCGTTGGCGAGATTGGGTGATCGACGCGTTCAACTCGAACAAACCTTTTGACGAGTTTACGGTCGAGCAGATCGCCGGTGACATGCTTCCCGACCCTACTCTCGAGCAGTTGATCGCCACGGGCTTCAACCGCAACCATCGCACAAACAGTGAGTTGGGAATCGTGGATGAGGAGTACCGCGTCGAGTATGTGGTGGATCGCGTGGAGACCATGTCGACGGTCTTTCTGGGTCTGACGGTAGGTTGCGCGCGATGCCACGATCACAAGTACGACCCTATTTCGCAGAAGGAGTTTTATCAGCTTTACGCGTACTTCAATAACGTTCCCGAGCGAGGCAGGGTGGTGCGACCCTTCAACTCTCCCCCGATGATTCCAGCACCGACGAGGGAGCAAGCTCGACGGCTGAAGGATCTCTCGGATGAAATCTCTCTCTCCGAAAAGCGATTCCTTGAGACGTTCGATTCCGCCTCCCATGCATTCAAGAAGTGGGAGAGTAAAATTGCCCGCTCGAAGAAGCCGTTGCAATGGATTCCTCGCGATGGCCTGGCGGCGAGCTTCGATTTTGAACGCGATCTGAGAGGGGCTTCGGTTTCCGGCCAAGTCGTACAGGCTGACGGCCATGTCGGCCGGGCGATTTCCCTGCGGGGCCACGGCCATATCGAAGAGCCGGAGCTGCTGAATTACGACTACAACGACGAGTTCAGTGTCGCCGCATGGATCAAGCCGGAGTCAGCCGACGGCGTGATTCTGAGTCGCTCGGAGAAGTTCGACACGGATGAAGAGAATGAAGAGAACGCCGGCAGGGGCATCACGCTAGCCCTCGAGAAAGGGAAGTTGAAGCTCAAGCTGATCAGCCGCATGGACGACTGGATCATCATCAGTTCACGCGATGCCGTACCGCTGCATCGCTGGACGCACGTGACCGCGACGTACGACGGATCGCTTATCGCTGCAGGCGCCAAGCTCTACATTGACGGCCGAGAAGTCGATACGGTCGCCGAGTTGGACTATTCCAACACCGATATGAAGACGAAAGCGCCTTTCCGAATCGGCGCAGGCGCAGACGCGGACAGTGGGTTCGTGGGCAGCATCGATGAAATCGTTGTCTATGACAGGGAGTTGAAGAGCGAAGAGGTTTTGACGTTGGCTGTCGCCAAGAACCTCAGCGAGATCGCACAGGTCCGGAGCGGAGAACGGACTGAGGATCAAAAAAACAAGCTCGTGTGGGCTTTCGCCGATCAATACGGGCCTCGGGAAGTACGGGATTCGTGGGCGGCGCTGAGCCGGTTGAAGCGGGTCAGAGATGATCTGGAGAGCCGAGTCTCCAGCGTAATGATCATGGCCGAGATGGACCCGCCCCGAGACACCTACGTGCTCGAGCGCGGCGCATACGATAAACCAGGCAAGAAAGTTCTTCCCGGCGTTCTGAGCGTCCTGCCGCCGCTGCCGGAGCCGGCGGCCAACGATCGCCTTGCCTTGGCGCGCTGGCTGGTCGATCCTGCCAATCCTTTAACGGCGCGCGTCACGGTGAACCGATTCTGGCAGATGCTGTTCGGCGAGGGTCTCGTCCGGACGCCGGAGAATCTGGGGACACAGGGCGAGCGGCCGACGCACCCGGAACTCCTGGATTGGTTGGCTGTCGAGTTTGTTGAAGGCGGCTGGGACGTTAAATCGCTTCTGAAGACGATCGTGATGAGCGCAACATACCGGCAAGACTCGAAGGGGATCGATGATGCCGTGAGACGGGACCCTGAAAACAAGCTGTTTGCTCGGGGACCGCGGTTCCGACTACCGGCGGAAGCTGTACGTGACCAGGCTTTGCTGCTGGCAGGGTTGCTGCAGGAACAATCGGGTGGGCCGTCCGTGAAACCCTATCAGCCGGAGGGACTATGGATCGACATCGCCTTCGGCGGAGGCTACATCTCTGACGACGGCGATGATCTTTATCGCAGGAGCCTTTATACCTACTGGCGTCGAACCGTTGGCCCTCCTTCGATGCTCAATTTCGATTCGTCCACGCGAGAGACGTGCACGGTGAGGACGGAGCGAACCAACACACCCTTGCAGGCGCTGAATCTGATGAACGACGTGACGTTTGTAGAGGCGTCGCGAAAGTTCGCAGAGCGAATGTACCTGGAAGGTGGCGAGACCCTCAGGGACCGACTGGCATACGGATTCGAAATGGCGACCTCGCGGCCTCCCAGTGGTCAGGAGTCCGACATCCTCGAGAGGGCATTCGCCAAACAACTGGAGAGCTTCCGGGAAGATCCGAAAGCGGCGGCGCGACTACTGGCCCAAGGAGAAAGTCCGGTTCACACTCGCGTGAAACGAACCGAACTTGCGGCATATGCCATGACCGCGGGTTTGATCCTGAATCTGGATGAGACGGTGACGAAGCAATGAAACCGATTGACCGGGCAACCCTTCTGACCAGACGTCATTTCTTCGGTCGCAGCGCAAGCGGCCTGGGAATCGCAGCGTTGGCTCATTTAATGGGAAGGGACGCTGCGGGAAAGGGTGGATTACCGGGTTTGCCGCACATGGCGCCCAAGGCCAAGCATGTCATCTACCTGTTCCAGAGCGGTGGGCCTTCGCAACTCGATCTGTTCGATTACAAGCCCAAGCTCGAGCAGTTTCACGGCACGGAGCTGCCCGATTCGGTACGAAGGGGTCAGCGACTGACCGGCATGACGGCATCGCAAAAAACGTTTCCGGTCCAGAAGACTTTGTTCGGGTTCAAGCGGCACGGCGAATCCGGCGCCTGGGTCAGTGAATTGCTGCCGCATACGGCCAAGATTGCCGACAAGCTCTCGTTCATCCGGACGATGCACACCGAAGCGATCAATCACGATCCGGCCGTGACGTTCCTTCAGACCGGGTCCCAGCTTGCCGGCCGTCCCAGCATTGGGGCGTGGCTCTCCTACGGCCTTGGCACGGAGAATGAAGACCTTCCGGCATTCATCGTCATGATTTCTCGCGGCAAGGCCCGCGTTGGCCAAGCGCTCTATACGCGGCTGTGGGGCAGTGGCTTCTTGCCGAGCCGCTATCAAGGGGTCAAGTTCCGTTCGCAGGGCGACCCCGTCCTTTATCTCTCGGACCCGGAGGGAGTGAGTCGAAATCGTCGCCGGATGTTCCTCGATGACCTGGCGGCGCTGAATCAGATCCAACGCGAAGAGTTCGCGGACCCGGAGATCGAGACGCGCATTGCCCAATACGAGATGGCGTACCGCATGCAGGCATCGGTCCCGGAACTGATGGATCTGTCAAGCGAGCCGGAATCCACGTTCGCCCAGTACGGCGAGTCAGCACGGATCCCGGGAACATTCGCCCGCCACTGTCTGGTCGCAAGACGTTTGGTGGAGCGCGGTGTTCGGTACATCCAGCTCTTTCATCGCGGATGGGACCAGCACCGGGCGTTGCCAGAGCAAATTGCCCAACAGTGCGCCGATACCGATCAGGCTTCGGCGGCGTTGGTTGATGATCTCGACCGGCGCGGTCTGCTCGATGAAACCCTGGTGGTCTGGGGCGGGGAATTCGGGCGCACGGTGTACTGCCAGGGCAAGATGACCAACGACAGCTACGGCCGCGACCACCATCCGAGCTGTTTCACGATTTGGCTTGCCGGAGGGGGCCTCAAGCCCGGAGTGATCTACGGAGAGACCGACGAATTCTCATACAACCCCGTTGACAAACCAGTACACGTCAACGATCTGCATGCCACACTTTTGCATCAGCTTGGCATCGATCACACCAAGCTGACGTATCCCTATCAAGGGAGGCAGTTTCGTCTTACCGATGTCGGCGGCGAGGTCATTCGCGAGTTGGTTGCTTAGCGTGCGAGTCAGCTTTCGTCAGGCGTGTTTCCGAAGGCGGAGAAATTTGGCGATCCCGGGTTTCTTCTTCTCAGAATCACTCTGTAGTTCGAGGGGCATTCAGCTCTGTCGCCGGTGAATCCGAAATCCGGAAGGCCTAACCTGCATTTCTCACCACCCGACGGTCGAAGCACGTGATACGACCGCCAGGACTTCGTTGCGCTTGCTTGCCGTGCTCGATGTACTGTTCAAGTACGCCTGCGCGCGCCAAGCGGCGCGCGCCTCGTCCTGGTGGCCCTCTCACGCACTTCGCCTCGCCACGTGGTGAGACATGCAGGCTAAAGACTCCCCGAATTCGATCCAGCGCCTTGGCCGAACAACAAGGGAACAGCCGGACGCCAAGTCGCTGCCGGCGCGGGCCAAGACTGGATATGGCCCATCCCCCGTGCGGTCACCCGGCAAGAGCCGGAAAAGCCCTCGAAGCGATCAACCGCGCCGTGAAGCTGGATCATTCATACCCGGCCGTTGCTTGTCACTCGCGGGAAGTGATGGCATGCTGAGAACAAGGGTATTTCAGTTTCCGGGCGCGTAGCTCAGCCGGATAGAGCATCTGCCTTCTAAGCAGAGGGTCGCAGGTTCGAGTCCTGCCGCGCCTGCCATCGCCTTCCAACGAGTCAGCACCACCGATGCAGAGCGCGGAGACGGCAGGCATGCAGCCGGCCGTAAGCCGGGCTTTTGTTGAAGCTGTCGAGGTATCGACAGCAACCGGAAGCCATGCGATCAACCGCGAGAGCGGTCTGAGCGACGGGCGGGGATCAACAACGGGAGGCTGCTGCCTGCAAGACGGGCAACGCTCTTTGGACTCCCTTGCGCGGCAGATAGGGCGCAGCTTCTTCGTAGTCGTCGAACCAATGTGCCGCACTGTTGCGCCGAAATACCATCACACGTCCGGTGTCTTTGGGGTCGGCCGCGCGGTGATATTGAAAGATCACTTGCGATTCGGTCAGCCCAACGACTGCGATCTTACCGGTCACGTGAGACATGCTGAAACGCGCCCGCTTGGCGAGGCCTGAGCCTTGGTTCTGCGCCTCGACAAAGATCTGATAGGCCTCCTCGATGGGAACCGAATAGGCCTTGTTGCCCTCCGTGGGCCGGCACTGGAAGACGTAGTAGGGCGGCACGCCCATGTAGGAAAGCTCATTGAAGAGCTCCAGCATCGTCTCGACGCTATCGTTCACGCCCCGGATCATCGGAGTCTGATTGATGATGACGGCGCCGTGCTTGTGCAACGCATCGAGGCCTTCCCGCGCCACCGTGGTCAGCTCCACCGGGTGATTGAAGTGCGCCATGATGTAGATGCGCGCCTCGGTGGTGCTGTAGGTCTCGAGCATCCTCCACAACGAGGGGTCATTGAGAATCCGGTAGGGATTGAACGCCGGCATTTTGGTGCCGATCCGGATGATCTTGACATGCGGAATATCGCGAAGGCCGGCGATCACGGGCTCCAACTTGCTGGTGGACATGATCAGCGGGTCGCCGCCCGTCAACAGCACGTTCGAGATCTCGGGGTGCTCGCGGATGTATTCCAGGCCGTTCGAAACGTCTTTGACCACCTCATCGTTATCGTTCATGAACAGCCGCTTGCGGAAGCAGAAGCGGCAGTAGGCGCCGCATACGTCGTTCACGAGGAGCAAGGCCGTATCGCGGTACTTGTGTTCGAGACCGGGAACCTTGGTGTAGAGTTCCTCGAAGGAGGCGTCCAAGCGGCCCCATTCATCCAGTTCGTCTTCGCGAGGAACGATCAATTGGCGAATCGGATCGTTCGGATCATCCCAGTTGATGAGGCTTTGGTAATAGTCGTTGGTACGGAAAACGAACTTCTCCTGGACGGGCCTAAGTCTATCTTTCTCGGAATCGCTCAACTCGTTGATTTGATCGATGCGAGTCAGATATTTCGGTTTTTTCAAAACAGGCCTCCTTGTAAGGCATCACTACTCGTGAGCAGGATCTAGCGGCTCACCAAAAAAGAGTGCGAATGAAGACGCCGTGCGGTGGCAGGGCACGATGACTTCTCGCGAAGGATCAGGGCGGGTTCAGTAAAACATATCAGTGCAAACCTGTCAAGAAGCGGTGAGGCGCGGCGGAGGCGGTCGGAAGCACGAGATGGCCACGAGCGGGCTCAGGGGCCAATGGAAGCAGTCCGCTGTCCGTGCAGAAATGAGCATCCCGGGCGCCCGATCGGAGGCACTGCGCTCAGGGGAACGACGGCCAGGAGTCTGTCGCACGAAACAAGAATCGCCAATTTTTTGTCAACATCTTGTGTCTGTGATCAAGTCTGACTCCAACTGATTGGGGACAAAATTTTCTGTGGGACAGACACCCGGCCTGCCTTTCTCACCACGTGACGGCCGGAGCCCGCGATACGGCCACCAGGACTTCGTTGCGCTTGCTTGCCGTGCTCGACATACCGTCAAGTACGCCTGCGCGCGCCTTTTTCCTCCGCCCGGCACGCGCCTCGTCCTGACGGCCCTCGCACGCACTTCGCCTCGCCGCGTGGTGAGAAAGGCAGGCTAGAATCCGCTGGGGTGGATGGAGTAGGTCTCGATCCATTCTCCGCCCGCCGGAATGCTTTGGAGGTGATCGTATCGGCCTCGATGAGCCAAGTTGAAGGCGTTCGTGATGCCGCTCATTGGTTCAAAGCAGATGAATGCACGCTCCTTGCCGGGAGGGGCATAGACGACCGCCTCGCGGTATTTTTCCCCGTAGCGAACCTCGATGGTTTGCTGTTTGCCCTTCACGGCAAACCGTGCTGTTCCATCGGCAGCGCGGCGAAGGCCTCCGAAGACGTGATCGAGAAACGTTCCGGAGAGCGAGATTCTCTCCGGGTTGGGAAATACGTTGCGAACCGGTTGTGTGCTTCCGGTGGGAACGAGACGGTCCGTCAATTTCCAGATGCGCTCTACCGGCAGTCGGACGGTCCAGGCGTCACGGGGCGCATCGTGAATCCGGAAGTAGGGGTGATAGCCGACCGAGAGCGGCATGGTCTGCGAGCCTTGATTCACGATGCGCGTTTCGATGGCCAGCGCGCCTGCCCGGAGCCGATACGTCATATCGATCTGATGCGCGAACGGGAAGTGACCGAGCAACTCCGCATGCCTCGCGAATGAGAACCGACTCGTGACATACGCTTCCTCTGCGGTCGCTTCCAGCTCGACGACCTCCCATTCAGGCCGAAAGAGAAGCAAACCGTGGATCGGAAGGCCGTTGCCGTCGCGGAGCAGATTGCCGAGATGTTTGTCCAGCAGATAGCGCCTGCCTTCGAAGTAGAACCCTTCCTCGTCCAGGCGGTTTGCCCACGGAGCGAGAAAGGGGTTTCCGCAGAGCTTCGGCTCGCGAGCGAAGTCTGCAACGGATTCGTAGGGAAACCAGAAGACGTTCCTGCCGCCAACGATCATCTCGTAGGCGTTGTTTCCGACGGTCGGCGCAATCGAGACGACCATGCCCCGCTCGTTGTCATTGAGTCGAACGACAGGGATACCGTCCGCGGTTGTCTTCTGCGCCGTGAAGGGTTGAGCCAGTGCGGACATGGCGAGCGGAAGAAAGAGAACCATACGCACGATCGTGCACAGGCTCATGGTTCGGCCACGGGGAGCTCTTGCAGTTCGGTTTCGTCCTGGCAGCACATGCAGGGGCCGTGGTGATGGCTGCGGATGTTGCAGATCACACAGAAGTAGGTCACGCGAAACAGCTTGTCGTCTTTCACCGTGAACAGCCGCATCACCTTGAAGACGCCGGAGGGTTTGAAATGGCCGCGAAGCTCCCAGTAACGGTCCTCGAGTTCCGGGTCGGTCAGTTGGCTTGTCGAGTACTCGTCGCCTTCCAGCGCCAGTTTTTGTCCCTGATCGGTGACGAACACAAGCGCATGACCAGCGGGAGGATGTTGTCCGGGCGGGTCGGCGAGCCGGCCGCGGATGATGGTGTCCCCTGCAGCGAGCAGATCAAGGACGACCGTGAGCAGCAGGAGGACTGTCCAGAGGGTGCGGCGCGGCATATCGGAGCGCAACAGACTGATCAGGATACCGCACGGGCGCTGGCGGTCGAACGGCCGAGTGCGGTGAGACTCTCCACGATCTGATGGACGGCCTGGCGGCCCCGCTCGAAAGCGTAGGCGTACTGTTGACGCTTCTCCTCACGAGTGAGATGGCGTCCGAAGCGCAAAACGCGGTCCAAACCAACTCCCACCACGTAGGTTCCGGCAAACGAGACGAGGCCTTTCGACACCAATCCGCCGCCCGCGGGAACCTTCGACACCATCTCTCGCGCGATGGCCCGCCAACCGAAAGCCGCCGCGACGATGGAGCCGATCTGCGCCTTCTGGCGCTTGTAACCGACGTCGCTATCGCTGGCGGCGGCAATCAGAAACGCCATGCGCACCTGGTTCATGGTCAGGAAAGCCGTGTCGGACGCAAACTCGCCGACAGCCCATGGCAGGGTGAAGATACTGGGCACGACATTGGGCAGCGCCGTGGCCACCGTGAAGTATGCGTTCTCCTTGCTAATTTTCCAGATGATGCGTTGCACCGCAGCCTCGCGGAACGGGAGAAAGCGCTTGGCGAGGGGCACCCAGAGGTCTTCGTGGTCGTCAAGAATGAGCTTGACGGTCGCCGAGGGCATGCGGGATTCGAAAGCGTAGAAGTGCTCGGGATGAGGGATTCCCGACTGCGCCAAGCCGAGGTCGCAGCGGCCGAAGTCCTGGTCTTCCGCGACGCGCAATATGCAATCGAACGCCTGCCGCGCCTTAGCCTCGGAGGTCTCCGGCGGGATCAGAAAGGAAAGGATGAGCGAGTACAGATCGTCATCAGCGGCCAGAACACCCATGCTGACCGGACGTTCCGACATCCGGCGAACTTCTTCAGGATCGAGATTGCGGAACGCCGCTCCGATCTCGCGAATGATGGGCAACGACAAATCTCATTGTACCGTCAACCTGCATGCCCTCGGCCGGAGGCCGGCGCTTCAGGAGGCTTCCCTACAAGTCGTGAACAAGGCAGGCTCAGCGGTCTTCCCGGCAGAAAAGGGTATCTCGAACAGGGTTACGGTTGCGTTGCGAGATAGCGGTTGTTGCCCTACAATGACATGGCGTTGACGGGGTGGCGATTGCGCTCTTTTTCACCCCTCTTCTTTTTGGGAACAACTCATCGAGCAGTGTTCCCAGGATGGTGCGTGGTGCGATATGTCCAGTCAAAACCTGCAAGACGGTTTCCTCAACAATGCTCGTAAAGAAAGGGTTCCGGTCACGATTTATCTCACCAGCGGCGTGAAGCTTTCGGGACGCGTGAGGGGATTCGACAAGTACTGCGTGGTTTTCGAGACGAACCATCAGGAACAGTTGATCTTCAAGCACGCGATTTCTACCGTCGTGACCCCGAAACAGCACTACCGCGGCGGGAGCTCCTATCGCTCATCCGAGTCGCAACGGGGATCGGAAAGTCATCGGCCGCTGCCGGAGCCGAGCGAGTCCAAGGCGCCGGTCGGGGTTGCCGAGTCTTCCGTGGGCTCTGGTTGATCGAGTCGAGTCTCGGAGAAACATCACGAGAGAAACGGCGAAATCGCCGGTCGCAAGCCTTGTGGCACGGGGTAGATTGCCAGTTTTTTTCTTCGCTGCCAAGGTTCACATTCGAGTCAAGTTGACGCGGCGATCCGTTGCCCTGCTTGTCGGTCTGAGTACTTCCTCGCCAAGGCCTGCATTTCTCACCACGCGACGGTCGAAGCACACGATACGACCGCCAGGACTTCGTTGCGCTTGCTTGCCGTGCTCGACGTACGGTTCAAGTACGCCTGCGCGCGCCAAGCGGCTTGCGCCTAGTCCTGACGGCCCTCTCACGCACTTCGCCTCGCCACGTGGTGAGAAATGCAGGCCAGCTGTTGCCCGGCGTGACCTCTGCCCGCACGCAAAGGGGACAAACCAACTATCTCCATGTCGAGACAACGCTTAGCCACGGTTCGTTCGTTGCCGGCAAGCGGCGACGAACGGGAGAAATGCGTGCTCGCGGGGGTTGCTCTACGCGGCAAAGGGCAAGCTCCGGGTATCGAAGAAGCCGAGGAGTCTCTGGCAGAGCTCTCCGAACTTGCCGTCAGCGCGGGCGCCGAGGTCGTCGATGCGTTGATGCAGGTTCGCGACAAGCCCGACTCCGCTACGCTGATCGGGCGCGGCAAGATCGATGAGTTGAGGATAGCCGCCAACGAGTTTGACGCCGACTTTGTTCTGTTCGATCACGAACTCACGGCGACGCAACTGCGCAACCTCGAGAAACAGCTAGACCTACGCGTGCTGGACCGCACGCAGTTGATTCTCGACATCTTCGCAGGTCATGCGCGGACCAGAGAAGGCAGCTTGCAGGTCGAGCTGGCCCAGTTGCAATACCTGGCTCCGCGGCTGACCGGACGCGGCGTCGAGATGTCCCGGCTGGCCGGAGGCATCGGCGCTCGCGGGCCGGGTGAGACGCAACTCGAGACGGACCGCCGCCGCATCGGAAGGAGAATCGCGAAACTCGAAGCGCAACTGGAATCCGTGCGCGCTCATCGCGGCCGGCAGCGTAAGAAACGCAGCGCTGTGCCGCTGTCGACCGTCGCCCTGGTCGGTTACACCAATGCGGGCAAGTCGACGTTGTTCAACGCGCTGACTTCGGGCAACGTTCTGGCCGACGCGCGCATGTTCGCGACGCTGGATCCGACGATCCGGGCCTTCGAACTTCCGTCCCATCGCCGCGTGCTGGTTTCCGACACGGTCGGTTTCATATCCCGGTTGCCGCCGGGCCTGGTGCGCGCTTTTCGCGCAACCCTGGAAGAAGTGACGGAGGCGGTGATGTGCCTCCACGTGGTCGACGTATCGAGCCCCCTGCGTCGCGCGTACATCCAGGAAGTCAACAAGGTGCTGGAGGAACTGGATGCCCGGGACAAGCCGCAGATCCTGGTTTTGAACAAGTGCGACCGCATAACTCCCGATGAAGCCGAGCGGATTCGCACCAGCGAGATCGCAACGGGGGAACACCTCGATGTGGTGGCGGTCTCGGCTCTGAAGAACGAAGGACTCGATCAACTGCTGGTTGCCATGGACGGGTCCTTGCCGGGAGACCCCCTTTCGACGGTCAGATACCGCTTCCCGCACACCGAAGCGGACAAGCTTTCGTTTCTCTACAGCCACGGCCGCATTACGGAACGAGTGGACGATGAAGAAGGCGTCGAAGTGACGGCGGAAGCGGCCGCGTCGGTTCATCAACGCTTGACCGATCAAGCGGTCAAGCGAGCACACGACTCTCGCTGATCAAAGCCGCCCCGATCACCGCCGGTTGATCATGAAGGTGGCGGTTTCGTGGAAGAAATCCCTGAGAACTTCCGTCACGGGCTCGGGCAGGGCTGTTTCTTCCAGGGCGTTGTCCATCAGCCGTACCCATCGGTTGCGCGCATTCCGATCGATGGCAAAGGGGAAGTGACGCATCCTCAGGCGCGGGTGGCCGCGCTGCTCGATATAGCGCGGCGGGCCGCCGAATCGGAAGATCAAAAAATCGCGCAGGCGCTGTTCGGCGCCGGCGAGGTCTTCGGAGGGATACATCGGTCCCAGGATGGGATCATCGGGGACTTGCCGGTAAAAGGCGCGGATGAGGCGCTGGAAGCCCTCTTCGCCAATAAGGTCATAGATGCTGACAGCCTTGTCCATGAATGTTCGAGGCGATGGCGATGATGCGGTGTGGGCGGCAGCCCGCGAACTGAACGACCGCTGCGTTTCAAAACCGCTTTTTCAGTTACCTGACGAAGCTCCTCACACTAGCCCGCATTTCTCACCACCCGACGGCCGAAGCACGCGGAAAAAGGCCGTGTTTCGTGTCTCGTGATTCGTGAAAAGCATGGGCAGTGGACCTGGTTTGCTCCAGAAGAAATGACTAACGGCCGGTGAACAGTAAAGTACGCCTGTGCGCGCCAAGCGGCTCGCGCCTCGTCCTGACGGCCCTCTCACGCACTTCGCCTCGCCGCGTGGTGAGAAATGCAGGCTAGGTCAACAGCGGCTTGACCACATTGCCGTGAACATCCGTCAGGCGGAAGTGCCGGCCCTGGTATTTGAAAGTGAGCCTGGTGTGCTCGACGCCGAGCAGGTGCAGGATCGTCGCGTGAAGGTCGTGGACGTCCACGGGATCTTTCGTGATGTTGTAGCCGTAGTCATCCGTCTCGCCGTAGCTGATTCCGGGCTGGATGCCGCCACCCGCCATGAAGATGGTGAAGCAGCGCGGGTGGTGATCGCGGCCGTAGTCGTCTTCGGTGAGGCGGCCCTGGCTATAGACGGTGCGGCCGAACTCGCCGCCCCAAATCACGAGCGTATCTTCGAGCATGCCGCGGTCTTTCAGGTCCCGGATCAGCGCGGCGGTGGGCTGATCCGTGTCTTTCGCTTGAAGCCGAATGCCTTTGGGCAGCTCGGTGTGCTGGTCCCAGCCGCGGTGGAAGAGTTGGACGAAGCGCACTCCGCGTTCGGCGAGCCTCCGGGCCAACAGACAGTTGGCGGCATAGCTCCCTCGCTTGCGTGAATCGGGTCCGTAGGCTTCGAATGTTTTTTCCGATTCACCGGACAGGTCGGTCAATTCGGGCACGGAGCTTTGCATGCGATAGGCCATCTCATACTGCGCAATGCGCGTCGAGATCTCCGGGTCACCGAAATCGTCGTGTTTCAGTTCGTTCATCTTCGCCAGATCGTCGAGGAATCGGCGGCGAACTCCCGGGTCGATGCCCGGCGGGTTCGACAAATACAGAACCGGATCGCCGACGCCGCGGAATTTCACGCCCTGGTATCTCGTTGGCAGAAAACCGCTTCCCCAAAGCCTGTCGTAGAGTGGTTGCCCGCTACGGCCCTCGCCCTGCGAGACCATGACGACGAACGACGGAAGATCCTTGTTGAGCGTCCCCAAGCCGTAGGAGAGCCAGGCTCCGATGCTCGGCCGGCCGGCCAATTGAAACCCCGTCTGGAAGAAGGTCACGGCCGGGTCATGGTTGATGGCCGTGGTGTGCATCGATTTGACGAACGAGAGGTTATCGGCGACCTTTGCGATGTGCGGCATAAGATCGCTGATCCAGGCGCCGGATTCGCCGCGCTGCTTGAACTCGAAGATCGACGGCGCGACCGGGAAGCTGGTCTGGGTCGCGGTCATGCCGGTGAGCCGCTGGCCCTTGCGAATGGAGTCGGGCAGCTCGGTGGCGCGCATGTCGTCGAGCCTGGGCTTGTAGTCGAACAAGTCCATCTGCGACGGCCCACCTGACTGGAAGAGGTAGATGACGCGCTTCGCCTTCGGAGCGAAGTGGGGCAGCCCGGGGAGTGCCCCGCTGCTGCCAAGGCCGTCCATGCGCGCCGACGCGGCCGAGAGATCGTCATTCAGCAGAGACGAAAGAACCGCCGTTCCGATACCGGTGCTGCTCAAGCCGAAGAAGTGGCGCCGCGTCATTTGAAGGCGGCGTTCAACGATTGGATTCATGGCATTTCTCCCGGCTTCAATCGATAAGTGCTATTCCTTCGTAATCGTCTCGTCCAGATTCAAGATCAGGCTCGCGACGGTGGTGTAGGAGGCGAGTTGAGCGACGTCCAGCGCCTGGTCACGCTCGGATTCACCCTGCCGAACCAGCTCGAGCGCAGCGCGCCGGTCGGTCAGGAAGTTGTCAAGGTAGTGGCGGTAACTGCCGACCAGGATTTCATGGCTTTCCGGCTTGAGCTCATGAGCCGTCGCGAGGCGATACCCGTAGCCGATGCGCTCCTGCGGCGTGCGGCCGCCTTCGGTCATCATGCGCTCGGCGAGCTTGCGGGAGGCCTCGACGAACGTAACGTCGTTCATCAAGTTGAGCGCCTGCAGCGGCGTATTGGTGCGAGTCTCGCGAACGGTGCAGGCCTCGCGGCCGGCCGAATCGAAGTTCAACATCTGCGGCGGCGGCACGGCGCGTTTCCAGAACGTGTAGATGCTGCGGCGGTACAGGTCGTCGCCGTGGCCTTGTTCGTAGTCGCGACCCCCGGCGAGTTCCGTCCAAAGGCCGGCCGGCTGATAAGGCTTCACGGAAGGCCCCCCGATCTCTTCAACCAACAGGCCCGAGATCGCCAGCGCCTGATCGCGCACCACCTCGGCGGGAAGACGCACCCGCGGCCCGCGAGCCAACAGCCGGTTGTCAGGATCTTTCGACGCCAACTCGGGAGTGACTCGGGACGACTGCCGATAGGTGGCGCTCATGACGATCGTCTTCTGGAGCTGCTTGACGTCCCAGCCGCTTTCGACGAACCCGGTGGCCAGCCAATCGAGCAGTTCCAGATGCGTCGGCCATTCACCTTGCGAACCGAAATCCTCGACCGTCTTGACGAGCCCGGCTCCGAAGTAGGACTGCCAGAAACGGTTGACGGTCACCCGCGCCGTCAGCGGATTGGAAGGACTGACGAGCCAGCGCGCAAGGCCGAGGCGGTTGTTCGGAACCCCCTCGGGAATCGGCGGCAGCGCGGCCGGAACGCCGGGCGTGACCTTTGCGCCAGGAAGATCGTATTGGCCGCGCACAAGCAGATGAGTCGGCCGCGTGACCTCGCGCTCCTTCATGACCATGACGGTCGGGAAGCTCTTGATGAAAGCTTCGCGTTCCTTGCGGACCGCGGTCAGGGTCTCCCATGCCTCACGGATATGGGCGGGCGCGTACTCGTCGAGGAAGGCGAGCCGCAGCTTGTCGCTATGGGCCGCCGTACGCTTACCGGGCTTGAGGCGCGCAATCTCGTTCAAGGGCGACTCGGCGGCCACGACGGCGAGCTCATCCGGCCTGAGCGCGCGGTCGTAAACACGCACGTCATCCATCAAACCCCGGAAGCGCGCGCCGGGGCCTGCGACGGCTCCGATCCGCAGAGGCTTCTTCACGCCGAAGTCCTGGTTGAGCGTGTCGACAACGACCGTCATCCCGGCGGGCTTCCCGTTCAGATAGACAACGGCGCCCTTCGCCAACCGCGAACCGTCGTAAACCGCGCTTACGTGATGCCACCGATTCAGGGCGAGAGGCTCGGCGGTCTCGACGCGAGTAGAGTCGTCGAGCCAACGAGTCACCAGGTTGAACTGCACTTTACCGTCAACCAGGTAGATGCCGTAGCCCTTGATTTCGGTCGTCGATTCGGAAGTTCGGCTGAGGATCGCGCCATTGGCTGCGGTGGGATAGATCCAGGCCGAGAGCGTGAAGTCTTCCTGGAAGCGGAAATCGGCGACGTCGCCGGCGTCGATGTAACTCTTGCCGTCGAACGAGTTCGCCTGGCCGATCTTGCCCTTCTTGAATTGAGGGAGCCCATCGACGAGCTTGGCTCGGGCCTCGGGCGCGCGCGGCGTATGCCCCGCTACGGCGCCGTCAAGCCGATAGTGAGCGATCAGGTTGTCCCACAACGTCCAGTCCACGAAATCGGACTGCACCAGTGATTCCTCCCACTGATCGAGGGCGGATTCAAGCTCGGGCTGTAGTTGGTCGAACTCCTGTTTCGCTTTCTCGACCTTCTCGTCGAGGCTGTCCAGCTCGGTGAGATGCTCCGGCGTGGGAGCAGGAATGAAGGGCGGCGAGTTGCCGTATTTGAAGGCCTTGCCCTTCTCGGGGACGTTGTTGAAGTACGCGAAGAAGCGATAGAACTCTTTCTGCGTGAGCGGATCATACTTGTGATCGTGGCACCGGGCACAGCCCATGGTCAGGCCCAGCCAGACCGTTGATGTCGTCTCGACGCGATCGACGACGTACTCCACCGCGTACTCTTCCTCGATAATGCCGCCCTCGCCGTTGCCGCGGTGATTGCGGTTGAAGCCGGTCGCGATCAGTTGGTCGAGCGTCGGGTTCGGCAGCATGTCGCCCGCGATCTGTTCGACCGTGAACTGATCGAAGGGCATGTTGTCGTTGAACGCCTCAATGACCCAGTCGCGCCAACGCCACATATAGCGCTCGGCATCGGTCTGGTATCCGTTCGTATCGGCGTAGCGGGCGGAATCGAGCCAACGCACAGCCATGCGCTCACCGTAACGAGGCGAGATGAGAAGGCGGTCGACGACCTTCTCATAGGCGCCGGTGGAGGCGTCCCGCAGGAAGTCGTCGATTTCTTCGGGTGTCGGCGGCAGCCCGGTCAGGTCGAGCGTGACACGGCGGATGAGCGTTGCGCGGTCCGCTTCGGGGGAAGCGGAGAGGCCTTCCCTTTCGAGACGCTCGAGCACGAAATGGTCGATTCCGTTGACCGCCCTACCCGTTACCGGCGGCAGGTCCGGCCTCTCGGGCGGAGTAAACGACCAATGAGATTGCCACTCGGCGCCTTGTTCGATCCAGCGGCGCACCAGGTCGATTTCACGGTCGCTGAGCCTGGCGTGGCCTTCGTAGGCCGGCGGCATGCGGCGGATCGGATCTTCGGTCGTCAGCCGCTTGATGATTTCACTTTTCCCGACATCCCCGGAGACGATGGCGAAACGCCCTCCCAGGTCTTGCACGGCGCCTTCCCGGGTGTCGAAACGCAACGGTGTCTTGCGGTTGTTCGAGTCCGGTCCGTGGCACGTATAGCACCTGTCGGAAAAGATCGGACGGATATCAGCGTTGAAGCTGACCCGATCCTCGGAGGCCGCCGCCGCTCCACATACGACAAGGAGCGAACCCAGCACGCTCAGGACGCGTGCAACCGAAGCTGCAAGATGATCAGTCATAGCAAAGCCTACACGTTCCCCCAGTAATTATAGACTCCATACCGGTGCTGGTGCTATCCGGTTTTGCGCCAACGGAATCCGGAACGCATCCCTTTCCCAGCATGGGTTCATATTGTGTTCGCGGCATCGGGAACTGCCCGGCGGCGACGCTCGCCGCATGGCCGACCGAGAACGGCGGACAGGGCACAGACACTGGCTCACCCCCCGCTCCCCCCGCGCATGCCGCGCGATAGCCGCTCGAAGCCGCGCCATGCCGCGCGAACGCGCCCAGCGAAGCAGCGACCGGGCGGCGCGGGGATACTGGCTCCCAACAATATTTTTTGCCGAACAATGGCGAACAATAGTGAACAATCGTGAACAATGGTGAACAACGGTGAACCGGGAAACAGTGACTTGCCGGCGGGCGCAGTGGTCCGGACGGCGGTTTCCGGTGGCGCCACCCTGGCGCACCCACGGCGAAAAAAAGCCGTGATTCGTGTTTCGTGACTCGTGTTTCGTGAAAACCCCGGAATTCGCGCCGGCTTGCGCCGCGCGCCAGGAAAGACCTTGGTTCATGATTCGTTTGCTCAACCGTGCAGCCGGGCTGTCGCGGAGCGGCGCGCGGGACACGTCCAGGGCCGCGAGATCTACGGCCGTATTGCGAGGCCACCACGGCTTGCGACATTTTTTTAGCGGGAAATAGTGGGAAATGCCGGGAAATCGTGGGCAACAGCAGGCAGGAATGGTCCTTGAACAAGGCGAGATGATGCCGGAACGACATTTCCTTCGCAGGCGCTCCCAGGCCACGGATCAAGCTCATTTCACGAACCATGATCTTCATGCTACGCAGCCCGGGCCGGGGAAAAAAGACTGAAGGGCTTCAGTACCAACAGGTACCGTTCGAGCCACGTGATTCGTGAAAAACACAACAGCCTTGAGTCGAGTTTCGTGCCTCGTGATTCGTGAAGAACATAAAGGCCGTGACTCGTGTCTCGTGATTCGTGTTTCATAAAGACCTTACAATCAGTGGCTTGCGGCTAGTGAACGCCTGGGAAGCCCTGATTCGCGACCCGCAGGGTACTGTTCCTCGCCGCCTCCGTGAGCTGTTGCGTAGCAGGCCGGGGCAGAAAAAACAAGACTGAAGGGCTTCAGTACCCCATGCACCAAAAAAGCCGTGTTTCGTGTCTCGTGATTCGTGATTCGTGAAAACCAGTAGCGAGAGCCTGGTTCACTCTCGAATAGGGGATCATCCCGGCAGTTTTTCGTTTTTAGTTTTTCCGGATGGGTGGCAACGCCGCTGGAGCAGGGATTTGTTTCAGATCAGGTCCACATTCGAGTCCAGTTCGCGCGGCGAGCCTAGCCCGCATTTCTCACCACCCGACGGTCGAAGCACGCGATACGACCGCCAGGACTTCGTTGCGCTTGCTTGCCGTGCTCAACGTACTGTAAAGTACGCCTGCGCGCGCCAAGCGGCGCGCGCCTCGTCCTGACGGCCCTCCCACGCACTTCGCCTCGCCACGTGGTGAGAAATGCAGGCTAGCCTGCATCGGCTTGTCATCGCAGCGGGCAGAGACGCCGGGGACCAACCATCAGGACGACTTGCGGGTTTCAGCGAATTGTCACCCAGATCGGCGACGACCACGCCATTTCCTGATTCTTCTGCTGCACCCGCACATAGTAGTAATTTTCACCGGGCGTCACTTCGTTGTCGACAAAGGTGAAATGGACCGCTTCTTCGAGGTTCTGGCGAGTGTGTATGAAGGTGTTGTTCTTGATGATATCGATCTGCTCGATGCGCGAGGTCCCGATGATGTTGATCCACAGCCGGAACGCGCCGTCGACTTCGACGATGTCGCCCTGCAGGTATTCCTTGCCGTCGGCCTGCAGGCGGTAGTCGAGGACGATGTTATCGGTCGCGCCGTAGGAGTGCCGCTTGCGCATGGCGTCGAGAAGCCCTTCGCGGCTGAAGTCTTCGGCGATCGTGCAGGCATAGGAGATGTGGGTCGAGATGTGGTCAGAGGCGGCTTGCACGCCGAGCTTCAAGCCCTTGGCCCAGGCATTCCAGACATAACCCGCCGGACGCAGTCCGCCCTGCTGGTTGTAAGGCTTCTCTGAAGTCGCGGCGCGGGGGGCGCCTTCGTATTCGGCCGAGACACGGTCGCCCTGGTAGATCTCGACAAGGGGCTCCAACTCCGGATCGTTATCGCGCCAGTCGGTCCCCATGCCCGTTGCGGAAGTATGCGAGATCGCGATCGCGTCGTACTTCCTGAGATAGTCATAGAGTTTCGCCGCGCCAACCTCGCCGCTCCGCTCCTCGGGTGGAATCGGCAGGGTCGGGATGCCGCGAGTGGCGACGAGAATGTTGCGATGTCCGTTGGGGTAGCTGACGCTCCGCTCGTAGGTATAGATCGGCGCGAACGTTCCCGGCAGATGAAACAGGTCGGCGACTTGCGGCAGAAGCCAGTTGATGTACTCGTTGTCCTGGCCGCTGCCGTTGTTGTGCTCGCTGACCCCCATGAAGTCGAGCGAGGCGGCATCGAGGGCGTAGCGGTAGGTCTCGAACAGCGAGCCATCGCTGTAACCATCGTCGGAGAACTCGGTGTGGCGGTGCGTGTCGCCGCGATAGATGCGATACGTCTTGCCGCCGGACTCGATGGAATAATCCCGGATCTGCTTCAGGTCCGCCTCTTCGTTGGGGTGAGCCGGATAGGTGTCGTAGCGGCGGTCCTTGCGTTCCACGAGGACAGGAGGCCTGGCCGCCCCGGCTAGCGCCGGGAGCCTGCCGGCGTAGACGTCGGTCCTATCGAAGAAGTACTGATCGGAGTCGCGGTTGTCGGTCGGCCAAGAGGCGACCAGGGCGCCTTCGGAGTCCCGGGTGATGCCCCAACGCATGTCCTGCCGGCCGCGGCTGAAAGGCAGATGCTGCGGGTGCAGCCAGGCGTCGCCGAGGTAGGTAGTGCCATAGATCTGCCAGGCCGCGCGGTGCGCCGGGGTGAAATCGGGGGTGTCCCGGGCGCGCAGCAAACGATGACGGAAGAACAGCCACATCCGTCCCTGGGCGTCTCGCTGCAATACGGGCAGGTCATTGAAGCCGTGAAGCTCGGCGGGCAGGGCCGCATTGACGTCAGACGCGGGATGCCGCCAACGACCGGCGGAGTAGACCCCGAGGGCCAGCGTCCGCCACTCGTAGAGCCGCGTCGCTTCCTTGTAGATCAAGAAGCCGGAGTCCTTGCCCCACTGGAAGCCGCTCTCGTTCCAAGCGGCCCACAAGCGGTCCTGGCTGTCGCAGGCGAGAGTGACATGAGCTTCGAACTTCGGCGTGTCGGCGACCGGGATGGTCTCGCCCCAGCTCTCGCCGGACCAGCGGCGCATCACGATGTCGTAGTCGCCCTGGTCGTAGGTATCCCAGGCGATGTACACGCCCCCCGTGCCGTCGGCCGTGATGGCGGGCTTCCAGTCGTTGGCCGGGGAAGTCGAGACTTTCTGCTCGGGCGACCAGACCTCGCCGTCGTAACGACGAACGAAGATATCCGACTTGCCGTTACGGAAGCCCTGCCAGGCGAGCCAGAGATTGCCGTTCGCGTCGGTCGCGAGGACGTGTTGCATGTCGGACTGCGGCGCGTCCGTCAAGCGCGTCGCCGCAGACCATTTCCCGCCGTTGCGGTAGCGGGCGTAGAGATCGAAGTTGCCATCGACCTGTTCGGACCATACCACCCAGGGCCGGCCATGCCTGTCGCGGCCCATCTTGACGAGAAACACGTCGCCGGGGTTTCCGCTGATGGTTTCGATCGAGCCCCACGCTTCGCCGTCGAAGCGGCGAGCCTGCACGCGGTTTCCGCCGCCGCTGTAAGTGACCCAGGCGGCCCACAGCTCACCGTCTTCTCCGGCAAGGACAGTAGGGAAGTCGCTGTTGACCGTGTCGGAGGACAGGCGCTCGGCCGGTGCGACCAGGTCCACCTCGACCGCTCCATCGAGGTACTTCATGGGCCGGCCGACCCGCAGTTCCCGCGGCCAGACCTCGAAATCACCGTTCGCGGTCTCGAACCGGAGGCGCGTGCTGGATGTCGTTCGCAGCTCCACGACGATCCCGGGAATCGTCACATACTCCTCGGTGCCGCGGGGGTCTTCCCACTGATAGACCCGGCGGGGGTAGTTCAGGCCCTCGCGCGTCGCCAGCCGCCAGCCGGTCTTGCCGTTGATGTGTTCCTCGGGGTGGGGGTTCCAGTTGCGGAGGCTGAGCACTTGGCCACGGTCGACGGACAGCTCTCCGTCCCACGCGCGGGGCTGGGAATCCGTGAGCCCGAAGCGGACCCGGAATGCGGCAACCGACTCGTCACCGAGTGGACTCGGTGTCTGCGCGGGCAGGAACGAGTATCCGGCCAGCAGTACGACGGCCAGCACCGGCGCCAGGGCTGTCCGGACGTTCAGCGGATTGGGACGGCATTCCCCTCGTGCGTTCATATCGGGGGAGATTGTACCAAGAGGGCATTTGGGACGAGCATTGCCGAACCTGCATGTCTCACCATCCGACGGCCGAAGCAGGCAAGAAAAAAGCCGTGATTCGTGTTTCGTGTCTCGTGTCTCGTGAAAACCATGGGCAGGGCCTAGCCTGCATTTCTCACCACCCGACGGTCGAAGCACACGATACGACCGCCAGGACTTCGTTGCGCTTGCTTGCCGTGCTCAACGTACTGTCAAGTACGCCTGCGCGCGCCAAGCGGCGCGCGCCTCGTCCTGACGGCCCTCTCACGCACTTCGCCTCGCCACGTGGTGAGAAATGCAGGCTAGTTCGCTCCAGAAGAAATGTCTGACGCCCGGTGAACCGTAAAAGGCGTGTTTCGTGACCCGAGGGCCGAATGAGGCGATATGGCCACTACGCCTGCACGCGCCAAGCGGCTTGCGCCTCGCCCTGACGGCCTGCTCACCCACTTCGTCCCGCCACGTGGTGAGACATGCAGGTCAGGACGTACAATCTCTACATGACGATCCGAACACTTGCCCTGCTCGCCTGCTGCGTTTTGTTGCTGCCGGGCGCCGCCGCACAGACATCAACCGAGGAAGGCTTCGAGACCGTTCACGTGGTCAAGAAGCCCAAGCGCCGCTACGGCTACCGGGGCATGCCCGGCGACATCGAGCTGCTCAGAGACGGCCGGCTGTTGCTGTCGTACGTCTCCTATGATCCCGAGGGCGCGATCCTGGCCCGCTATTCCGAGGACCAGGGGAAGACCTGGGGTCCTGAGTTCGTGTTGTTCGCCAAGCCCACCGAGAACGAAGGCGCCGCCTATGGAGCCCCGAGCTTTCTTCGCCTCAGGAACGGCGACCTGCTGGCGGCCTACATCTACCGTCCGGACGCCATGCCGCGCTACGGCCACAACTACTACCGGCGCTCGAAGGACGACGGCAAGACCTGGACCGACCAGTACGACTACACTCCCTTCCCGGGCTACAACCTCGTACACAACGACAAGCTGATCCAGCTTTCGACCGGACGCATCATCGCTCCGCTCGAGATGGAACTGCGCGAGGAGGGCGGGGACCACCGCGGCTATGTGAGCTATACGTTCTATTCTGACGACGACGGGGTCAGTTGGCTGAAGAGCAGGAACATGGTGAACGTGCTTCCCGTCGAAGCCCAGGAACCGCACGTGGTCGAGCTCGAGGACGGCCGTTTGATGATGCTCTGCCGCACCTACAGCGGCTACGTCGTACGGTCGTATTCCGACGACCAAGGCGAGTCCTGGTCTCCCGGAGAGCACCTCAAGAACCTCTCACTCCCTCCCAACTCCTCGGCGCTGAACGTGAAACGCATCCCGTCCACGGGAGACCTGCTGCTGCTGCGTTGTTCGGACGGCGTGAATCGCTGGCGCACGCCGTTCGTCTCGGCGCTTTCGAAGGATGAGGGACGAACGTGGTCGAACCAACGCATCATCGGGGGCAGCGCCGAGGACGACTACGGCTATCCCAGCCTGCTCTTCCTCGACGAGTACGCGATCATCAGCTTTCACCAGCGCGACGGCCTCCACGTGGCCCGGATTCCGATCGACTGGTTCTACGAATAGCGCCGGTGGACAGGCCGGATGACCACACGGGATAGCAACTAACCTGCATTTCTCACCACGCGACGGTCGAAGCACACGATACGACCGCCAGGACTTCGTTGCGCTTGCTTGCCGTGCTCAACGTACTGTCAAGTACGCCTGCGCGCGCCAAGCGGCTCGCGCCTTGTCCTGACGGCCCTCTCACGCACTTCGCCTCGCCACGTGGTGAGAAATGCAGGCTAACCCGCTTGAGAAAAACCTGTCGCTCAGATCCCCTTGAGGGCGTGCCGGGAGAGAGAATGGAAGAACCATAACGAAGCAAGAGACGCTATCGATAACGTTCACACTGCTGAAAGAAACGAAGTACATCGTGTGGTACAACGGGACCAACCCCCTTTCCGCCTGCTGCGGTCTGCCGTGCACGTTGAAACGTTCCGGCTCCCGAAGCGTTATCAGAAGTGGAACCGGGGGACGGTTGAGGTTTCGGACCAGGATCTGAGCCTGTCCGCCCCATGGTGCTTGGAGGAAAGCAGCATGCAAACAGCCACAATTGTCTACTGGGAAGAAGACGGCTCCTGGATCGGCTATCTCCAGGAGTTTCCCGACTATTGGACCCAGGGAGACACACTCGAAGATCTCGAATCCCACCTCCGCGATCTCCACAAGGACCTCACCAGCGGCGAGTTGCCGGGAATCCGCAGGGTGGCCGATATCGCTGTCGCGTGAAACGAACCGCGCTGATCAAAAAGATCAAAGAGGTGGGCTGCGTGCTGGTACGGCACGGCGCCCGACATGCCAGGCGCCGCAACTGTCAATGGGCATCGAAAATGTCAGGGTCTGAGCGATGCCCTGCGAAAGGAGCGGAGCGACTGGAGCGGGGCAGCAAAGGGGGAATTGCGGGTCGGGAGTCACGGTGTGCCGGCAGTGTAAAATCAACCTACGATAAGGGTACCTACGGCTATGAAAGAATACACGGCGGTTGTCGAACAAGATCCCGAGACGGGTCTCTATGTGGGCTACGTTCCCGGATTCCCTGGAGCCCACTCCCAAGCCGCTACGCTCGATGAGCTCAATACAAACCTTCGCGAAGTAATGGGAATGCTTTTGGAAGATGGCGAGCCAATACTTGAAGGAGAGTTTGTTGGAACTCAACGGATCTCGCTGCCCTGATCATGGCAAGGGCGCCGGTACTCAAGCCGCGTGAGGTGGCTGCGATTTTGAAGCGTCTCGGCTTTGCCGAGGTCCGGCAGCGTGGTTCTCACAAGCAGTTCCGCCATTCTGATGGAAGAGGCACAACCGTCCCTTTCCACTCGGGGCGAGATATCTCTCCCCTGCTGTTGCGTCGGATCGCAAAAGACACCGGTCGCACCATTGGTGAGTTTCTCGAGTATCAATAATGACTTCCCACGCCGGCGTGGGGCGTTGCCCACGTTCCGCCTCATCCAGCCAAGTGATCGGCCCGGACCGGCGGCAGTTCGGGAGGGGGCCGGGAACGGTGGTTATGTCAACTGCTGACCGGGCGGACTCGGCAAGGGATCTCTGATTGGGTTACCGCTTGACCAATGGCGAGTCGTTGCGTAGGCTGAATCCATGGCGGACGTTGATCGGATTACGATCGAGCCGGGCAAGCGCAGCGGCAAGCCCTGCATCCGTGGGCTGCGCATGGCGGTTTCCGACGTGCTCGACTACTTGGCGTCCGGCATGTCCGAAGAAGACCTGCTCCGAGACTTCCCGGACCTGACACGCGAGGACATCCGGGCCTGCCTCGCCTTCGCCGCTGATCGCGAGCGGCGACTGGTGGCGGTCGGCGGAAGGTGAAGCTTCTCGTCGACCAGAATCTCTCCAGCGGCTCTGCGGCCAGCTTTGCGACATCCGGACCGATGTCGTCCACGTTCGAGCGGTTGCCTCGCGGCGGCGGACGATTCGACCGTCTGGGACTACGCGCGGCAACATGGCTTCACCATCTTGCCGAAGGACGCGGATTTGACCGGCCCCAGGACAGCTTCGTAGACGGACCGGGATCGGAACGACCACCGGTGTTGGCGCCGCAGGGCCTCGGCGGACTCAGCGCTCACAGAAGTACGGGTTACCTCTGGTTGAACGCCGCGTTCGGGTAACGTAAGACCGTGCGGTGCGGCGGCGGGCTGCCGTAGGCGCTGAACAGATCCGAGAGGCCTAGCACAGAGCGCGTCAGGTGGCTGCCCAACAACCCATACCACCGATAGAACGCGTTGTCCGGCTCCTTGGCGTTGACTTGCAGGATCAGATCCGCATGGCGATCTCTCATGAAGTCGGCGTCGTACGGATTGCCGCTCTCAACGGAGTACCAGGCCGTGCCCGCATCGAGCACGCACAGTGTCTTCACCATGTGGTTCCGTTGCAGCATCACGTTGATCGCCCCGAACCGGGCGGCCATGTCCTCGAAGGGCACTCCATCCTCCAGTCTCGTGGCGAACACGCTGGTGTGGAGGGGATTGAGGATCTGCCCCGGCTTGTCGTGGTACGGCAGGTGCTGATTCTCGGTGATGTGCCCGTAGGGATTCTCCGAACGGTCGAGCCTCGACACCTTCACCATCTTCTCCATCGCCTTCTCCAGCGTGTCGAATCCCAACGTCTGCTTGATTTCCGCCGCGGCGTAGATTCCCTCGATCGGGAAATGTCGACGCCTGGACCATGCCGTCGCGCCGGGCTTGATGACCGGCGACCACAGAGGATCTCGAATCAACAAGTCGCAATCTCCAGCCGTTCTTCCCTTGCGATCGTCTACGATGCCGGCATCGACCGAGTACCTTTTCGGTAGCAGGTTCTCCAATTCTTCGCGGACGACGTCTTCGACCCCAGCACCGGAATCGAAATGTTGGATGTTGAAGCGAATCTCTGCCTCCGCTCTCGACACGATGCGCTTCTGAGCAATCTGACAGGTAGTCATCAAGGCGTTGCGAAGGCTGTCCTCGTTGCTCGCCGCAGGTTGCCATCCGCTAACGTCCGGCAGGTTCTGGTTCATGCGATTGTCATCCAATGCGTTGCATCAACATGCCGTCCGGCACGGCGAACCCGTTCCGAATGCCGGGTCAGACCCACGCGGATTGCCACCGTAACCCCGGGGACTCAAACACTGCAACCTCCCGCAAATAACCCCTTATCGTGCTATCTCCAAGGTCTGAATCTTTGCATAGTCTTCCCAGTGCTCGCGCTCAGAGTCCCAGATGTCAACCGCCTTTTGCATGTTGACCCAGAGCGTCGGGCCGTTGCCGAAAAGCTTCCCTATCCGATGCGCCATGTCGGTGCTCATTGATCTTCGTCCTTGGCAAATCTCGTTAATGGTCCTGCGTCCGACACCGACAAGATCCGCCACCTGTCCCTGATTGAGTTCCCGCGCCTCAATCTCGTCCCTTAGCAACCTGCCGGGATGTGTCGGTCGCCTCTTTCGGTTTCCAGCCATGACTCTCCCTCCGTTCTAGTGATAATCCTCCAGGTTTACTTTGTCGGCGTCTCCCGCCTCGAATCTAAAGGTAATCCTCCAGTTCTTCGTCACGGTCATTCCCCACTCATCCTTACGGTTGCCCTTCAGCGGGTGGGTACCAAGCGTCAGAAGGTTCAAGTCCTCCACTTTCTCGGCTGCGTCCAATGCGTCCAGAAGAAGTTCAACTCTGGCCCTCCATTGAGGGTTGATTCTCCGGTAGTCGCCATCCTCAAACGCTCTCCTAAGGGTCTTAGAAGCGAACCCCTTGATCATGCAAGGAAGTGTAACATTACATGTTACATTGTAACCGCCATCGCCGAGGATTATTGCGGCATGTTCGATGTGGAATCGCCAGTGGCCGAACCAGCTTGACCGCTTCGTCGAAGCCGCCTTCGCAAGCCGCTCGCGCCCGTGCGACTCACGACTAACAGGATGCCCATGGAGCCCGCCGCTCGGGCGTCCTCTTTGCCCCTTGTCACGCCTCCTCCTCAAAGCCCCTGACCCTCAACCGATCACAGGGCGCGTCGGGCAGATTCTGCCGGAGCCCTAGGCTGCATTTCTCACCACCCGACGGTCGAAGCACGCGGAAAAAAGCCGTGATTCGTGTTTCGTGTCTCGTGATTCGTGAAAAGCATGGGCAGGGGGCCTAGTTTGCTCCAGAAGAAATGACTAACGGCTGGTGAACAGTAGTACGCCTGCGCGCGCCTTTTTCCTCCGCCCGGCTTGCGCCTAGTCCTGACGGCCCTCTCACGCACTTCGCCTCGCCACGTGGTGAGAAATGCAGGCTAGATGTCGGGGACTGCTCACGGTTGAGGCGACCGCTGAAGCACTGTTACCCTCGACACTGTTACCACTACAGGCGTGCAACTCTTTCATTGCGTAATACTATGCGCGTATCCATCTCCGCCGCGATATCGAGTGGCTCGTGCTCGAAGATCCCGACTCCGCCCGCCGACGCGTCTGCTGCCCGCGGTTCGCCGCGGCGGCCATGTGACCGATATCGACAGGCTTCGATGGCAGAAGGGGCGCCCTGCGGCGCAGGTCCCGTCAAGTGTGGACGGTTGGCACGAAGGGTTATGCTTAGTTTCTTCGCGGCGCTTGTTTTTCCCGGCTCATGCTGACGTCTCGTTCATCACGGCGATGGCGGCCATGCCTTCGGCCTTCCGTCCGGCTGGCGATGGTGGCCGCGCCGGCTCTCGCCGTTTGCTCGATCGGGTTCTCTCAACCATCGGAGGGAGAGAAGCCCCATGGGCTGGAGCACCGGGTCAAGTGGACCACATCGCGCGTCGTGGGCTCCCCTGACCCGCCGCCGCCGTACCGGATGGTGCGGGCCTTTCCGCAGTTCATCTTCAAGCATCCGGTGTTCATCGCCCAGGAGCCGGCGTCCGAGCGATTCATGGTCGCCGAGTACGAAGGCAAGGTGTACAGCTTCGACCCCGAGGACCTCGACGGCAAGAAAGACCTCTACCTCGACACGGGCCGCAACGTTTCGGCCTTTTCCTTTCACCCGGACTACGCCGACAACGGAGAGGTCTTCGTCTTCAGCGCGCACGACCCCCGGATCAAGGACAACACGGACAACACGAAAAGCATCAGCCGGGTCTCGCGGTTCCAGCTCGTTCCGGGAAGCAGCCCGCCGCGTCTCGACCCCGATTCCGAGCAGATCATCATCGAATGGCCGGCAGGCGGACACAACGGAGGCGAGGCCGTCATCGGCCCGGACGGCTATCTCTACATCACCACCGGCGACGGCAGCGGCAGTTCCGACCGCAAGAACACCGGGCAGAGTGTCGACGATCTGCTCTCGGTGATGATGCGCCTGGACGTCGAGAACCCCGACCCCGGCCGCAACTACGCGATCCCGCCGGACAACCCGTTCATCGACCACCCCGGCGCACGGCCGGAAATCTGGGCCTATGGCTTTCGCAACCCGTGGCGCTTCAGCTTCGATCCGGTGACCGGGCAGCCGTGGGTGGGCGACGTGGGCCAGGACCTGTGGGAGGAGATCGAGCTTGTCCGCCGCGGCAGCAACCACGGCTGGAGCGTGATGGAGGGCACGCATCCCTTCCATCCGAACAAGCAGCGCGGGCCGACGCCGATCGTCCCGCCCGTCGCCGAGCACCACCACACCGAGTGCCGTTCGATCACCGGCGGCTATGTCTATACGGGCGACAAATTCCCCGAGCTGCGGGGCGTCTACATCTACGGCGACTACCAGTACGGCAAGATGTGGGGCATTCGCTACGACCACCAGGCCCGGAAGAAGACCTGGCACGAGGAGCTGGCGGACACGACGGTGAAGATATCGAGCTTCGGTCTCGGCCGCGACGGCTCGTTCTACGCGCTCGACTATAACCGCGGGGAGATCCATCAGCTCGACCACAACCCGCGGCCCAAGCAGCAGCGGCGGTTTCCTCGCAAGCTGAGCGAAACAGGGCTGTTCACCTCGGTGAAGGAGCATAAGGCAGCGCCCGGCGTGATTCCCTATTCGATCAACGCTCCCTTCTGGTCGGACGGCGCCCGCAAGGAGCGTTTCCTTGCGATCCCGGGAGACCTGGGCATCGATTTCCAGGAAGAACGCGCCTGGTCGTTCGACGACGGCGCGGTGACGGTCAAGTCGTTCACGCTCGACATGGAAGAGGGCAACCCCAGATCCGGCCGCCGTATCGAGACGCGCATCGTCGTCAAGCAGGACGATCACTGGGTCGGCTACACCTATGCCTGGAACGAGGACCAGACCGACGCGTACCTCGTCGAGGCCGGCGGCCTGGACCGCAGCTACGAGATCAGGGATGCCGCCGCACCGGGCGGGAAACGCACACAGACGTGGCACTATCCGAGCCGCCAGGAGTGCATGTTCTGCCACTCGCGGGCGGCCGGGTTCGTGCTCGGGCTGCGGACGCATCAGATGAACCGGCCGCACGACTACGGGGCGGTGACCGACAACCAACTGCGGACCCTCGAACACATCGGGCTTTTCAAGAAGCCGCTCGACAAACCTCCGGCCGAATACGCCGCTTTCCCCGACCCCTTCGACGACACGGCGGACCTCGACGCCCGCGCAAAAACCTACCTCTGGGTGAACTGCGCGATGTGCCATGTGGGCAGCGGAGGCGGGAACTCGAATCTCGACTTGGGCCTGAAGACACCGCTCGAGAAAGCGAACCTGATCGGCGAACCGCCCTTGCATGGAACCATGGATGTAGAGGAAGCGCGACTGGTCGTCCCCGGTCATCCCGAGCGATCGATGCTCTACACCCGTGTCAACACGAGGGGAACGAACCAGATGCCTCCTACCAGCACCAACCTGGTGGATGATCTCGGGGCTCGACTGCTGTTTACCTGGATCGAGCGGTTGGAGGCCAAGCCGGAAACGGCGGCCGAGTGAACGCAACGCGCACCAGTCGGGTTGGTGTCCGGCAGCGGCTCCGACCGGATAAGCTAAGAAGTCCCGCCCTCTCTGTTTCGCCATTCGCATGAAGAAAATCCTGGCCGCCAATCGCGGTGAAATCGCCATCCGCATCATGCGGGCCGCCACGGAACTCGGCCTCCGCACGGCCACGATCTATTCCGACGAAGATCGCCTGAGCTTGCATCGCTTCAAGGCGGACGAAGCGTATGTGATCGGACGCGGCAAGGGTCCCGTCGCGGCGTACATGGATGTCGAGGGGATCATCGCGCTGGCGAAGAAGCGCGGCATTGACGCCATTCATCCCGGCTATGGCTTCCTGTCGGAGAACCGGGGATTGGCGGACGCCTGCCGCGAGGCAGGCATTACCTTTGTCGGTCCGCCTCCCGAGTTGCTGACGTTATTGGGCAACAAGGTGCAGGCGCGCGGTCTGGCCGAGCGGGCCGGAGTGCCCGTGGTGCCGGGACTCGACGAGCCGGTGAGCGACGTCGACGAGGCCTGCACAGCCGCGAAGAAAATCGGCTTCCCGATCATCATCAAAGCGGCTTTCGGCGGCGGCGGACGCGGCATGCGCGTGGTCCATTCGGAGTCGGAGTTTCGAGGCAAGCTCGAGGATGCGCAGAAAGAGGCGCTGGTGGCGGCAGGCGACGGCGCGGTCTTCCTCGAACGTTTCATCGAGCGGGCGCGGCACATCGAGGTACAGATCCTCGCTGACGCGCACGGCAACGTCTTGCATCTCCATGAGCGGGACTGCTCGGTGCAGCGGCGGCATCAGAAGATCGTCGAGGTGGCGCCGGCGGCGAACCTGCCGCCGGCACTGCGTGACGCTCTTTGCGGCGCGGCCGTCAAGCTGGCGCGAGAAGCCGGCTACGTCAACGCCGGTACGGTGGAGTTCCTGCTGGATGTCGACAGGAACGAGTGGTTCTTCATCGAGGTGAATCCGCGCGTGCAGGTCGAGCACACCGTCACGGAGACGGTTGTCGGCATCGACATCGTGCAGGCGCAGATTCTCATCGCGCAAGGATGCCGCCTGCACGAGCCGCCGCTCTCACTGCCTGAGCAGAAAGACGTGAATGTCCGCGGGTACGCGTTGCAGTGCCGCATCACGACGGAGGACCCGGAGAGTCAGTTCGCTCCCGACTATGGACGGATAACGACCTATCGCTCGCCGGCCGGACTCGGGATTCGGCTCGACGGGGCAACGGCTTACGCCGGATCGGTGATCAACCCCTACTACGACTCGCTGCTCGTAAAGATGACGGCCTGGCACAACACGCTGGACGGCGCCTGCCACCGCGCCGACCGGGCCCTGCGGGAGTTTCGGATTCGCGGGGTGAAGACGAATATCCCGTTTCTGCTGAACGTCGTCAATCATCCCGCGTTCCAGTCGGGCGAGGTCACCACAAGCTTTCTCGATCGGCACTCGGAACTGTTCGCGTACAAGAAGCCGCAGGACCGAGCAACACGGCTGCTGCGATATATCGCGAGCGTCATCGTGAACGGCAACGCGACGGTCAAGGGGAGACCGGCTCCGAAAGACTTCGAGGAGTTGCCGGCGGTCGCTTTCGAGCAAGGCGAGACGCCGCCGGGGACGAGGCAACGGTTGCAGCAATTGGGTCCCGAGAAATTTGCGGGCTGGGTGAGAGAACAGAAACCGTTGCTCCTGACGGACACAACGTTCCGGGACGCGCACCAGTCTCTACTGGCGACGCGCGTTCGGACTTTCGATCTGTTGCAAACATCGGACGCGGTCGCGCACCGCTTGCACAACCTGTTCAGCCTCGAAATGTGGGGTGGGGCGACTTTCGACGCCTCCATGCGGTTCCTGCATGAGGACCCCTGGCAGCGGTTGCGCCAGCTTCGGGAACGGGTACCGAATATCTGCTTCCAGATGCTGTTGCGGGCATCGAACGCGGTCGGCTACACAAGCTATCCCGACAATGTAGTGCGCGAGTTCGTTCTGGAAGCGGCGCGGCAGGGAATCGACGTTTTTCGGATTTTCGATTCGCTCAACTGCATCGACAACATGCAGGTCGCGATGGACGCGGTCAGCGAAACCGGAGCGATCTGCGAACCGGCGATCTGCTACACCGGCGACATTCTCGACCCCGGACGGCCGAAGTACGACCTTGCCTATTACGTGAATCTTGCGAAGCGGCTCGAGCGGATGGGCGCGCACATTCTCGGCATCAAGGACATGGCGGGGCTGTGCAAGCCCTATGCGGCCTTCGACCTGGTCCGCGCGCTGAAGCAGGAGATCGGGATACCGATTCATTTCCACACGCATGACTCGAGCGGACTCAACGCGGCGACCCTGCTGAAGGCAGCCGAGGCCGACGTCGATATCGTGGACGGGGCGGTCGCGTCGCTGAGCGGTCAGACCAGTCAGCCGAATCTGAACTCGCTGGTCGAGTCGCTGCGGAACACGCCGCGCGATACGGGGCTGGATATCGACGCGCTGAATGATTGCTCGCGCTACTGGGAGACGGTGCGGACCTACTACAAACCGTTCGACGACAGCCCGGCGGCGGGCAGTGCGAGCCTGTACCAGCACGAGATCCCAGGCGGGCAATATACGAACTTGAAGCAGCAGGCGTCGGCCATGGGCCTGAGGAACCGCTGGCCGGAAGTGGAGCGGATGTACGCCCGCGTGAATCAACTCTTCGGCGACATCGTGAAGGTCACGCCGTCCAGCAAGGTGGTGGGTGACATGGCGTTGTTCCTGATCGTGAAGGGGATGACGCCGGAGGACGTGCTGCTCCTGCCCGAAGACCACGACGTGGCGTTCCCCGACTCGGTCGTCGACCTGTTTGCCGGATCGCTCGGGACGCCGCCCGGCGGCTGGCCGGAAAACGTGCAGAGGACTCTGCTGCGGGGCAGAACCCCGATCACCGACCGCCCGGGGGCGACCTTGCCGCCGGCCGACTTCGACGCCGCGGAACAGGAGCTGAAGCAGAAGGACCAGGTGCTGAGCTCGCTTCTCTATCCGGAGGTGTTCGACAAGTTCAGCAGGATCCGGCGCGAGGCGGGCGATGTGAGCGTGATTCCTACGCCGATCTTTTTCTACGGGATGGAATCCGGCAAGGAGTACGCCATCGACATCGAGCCCGGCAAAACGCTGGTGATCAAGTTCCTGACGATCGGCGACGCGAATCCGGACGGAACGCGGGCCGTGTTCTTCGAGCTGAACGGACAGCCGCGCCAGGTGACGGTTCGAGACGAGTCATTGCAGGTGAAGCAGCGAACGCATCCGAAGGCGCAAGCGGGTGATCCGGGACACGTCGGAGCGCCTACGCCGGGGCTGATCACGGGCCTCTATGTTCAACAGGGTGTCGAGGTAAAGCGTAACGACAAGCTGCTGAGCCTGGAAGCGATGAAAATGCAAAGCACCATCTACGCGTCGGCGGGCGGCCGCGTCAGGGAAGTGCTCGTTGCGCCCGGCCATCAGGTCGAAGCCAAGGATCTGCTGCTGGTGCTGGACGTTGCGGAATCCGGGTGACGGCCGACACGGCGTGAATCGATTTCGCCAACGATTCATCTAATCGATCAGGATCGGGAAGAACACGGTTGCAAGGAGCGGCGCAACGGCCAGACGGGATCGCGGTGAAGAATGCCGATGAGGATGTATACGACAAGCTGGTGCCCGGACTGTTGGCGGGCCAAGAAGTTCCTGAGTTCGAACCGGATTGCGTTCGAGGAGATCAGCATCGAAGAAAACCTGGAGGCCGCGGAACTCGTCATGAATCACAACCTGGGCAAACGGCGCGTGCCGACGTTCGAGATCGATGGAGCGTTCTACGGCAACCCGTCCTTGAGCGAGTTGGCGCGGCTCGTGGGCGTCGACCGGCGTCGGTCAGAATAGCCAGGCGGAAGGGTCGTACTGTTTGACCATCGTCTGAGAAACGGAGCAGGAGAGATGCAACCAGCCAACAACGGCTCCCGAGCGGACACGCCGGATCTTTCAGCATTCGAAGGAGTCGATTTCTCGGAGGCTGAACATCGCAACGTCATCATCATCGGTTCCGGTCCGGCGGGCTTCACGGCGGCGTTGTACGCGGCGCGGGCGAATCTCGAACCGCTGCTCTTCCAGGGACCCGAAGCCGGCGGTCAGCTCGTCACGACCACCGATGTCGAGAACTATCCCGGTTTTCCCGACGGTGTTCTGGGGCCCGACATGATGCTCAAGTTCGAGGCCCAGGCGAAACGCTTCGGGGCTGACGTGCGCTACGGAACCGTCACGACCGTAGACTTCTCGCAGCGCCCGTTCCGGTTGATGGTCGACGGGGCGAAGCCCTTCCTGGCTGACGCGGTCATCATTTCGACAGGCGCTTCCGCACGCTACCTGGGGCTCGAGAACGAAAAGCGCCTGCTCGGCCACGGCGTGTCGGCTTGCGCGACCTGCGACGGAGCGTTCTTCCGGGACCAGAAGCTGGCGCTCGTCGGAGGAGGCGATACAGCCATGGAAGAGTCGCTCTTCCTGACCCGCTTCGCTACGGACGTATACGTGATCCACCGCCGGGATTCGCTCCGCGCCTCGAAGATCATGCAGGCTCGCGCCAAGGCGAACCAGAAGATCCACTTCATCTGGGATACCGTCGTCGAAGACGTGCTGGGCGAGAAGGAAGTGGAAGGCGTCGTATTGAGGAACCTCAAGACGGGCGAGACTTCGACGCTTGACGTCGGAGGATTCTTCGTGGCCATCGGCCACAAGCCCAACACCGGGATCTTCAAAGGCTGGCTCGAAATGGACGAACTCGGCTACATCCGAACCAGGCCGGATTCAACCTACACCAACATCGCCGGCGTTTTTGCGAGCGGAGACGCCCAGGACCATGTCTATCGTCAGGCGGTAACGGCTGCCGGAACCGGATGCATGGCGGCCATCGACGCCGAGCGCTGGCTGGCCGAGAACCCCCCTGTCGAGGCTCCCGAGACTGTCGAAGCGGCAAGCCGGGCGCGGACGGGCAGCTCGACAGGGAGTTGATACAATCATTTCTCTTTGGCTCCGACCGAGCCGAACCTCCCGCACAAGGAGTTACGACAACGATGCGCCGATCAATAGTAGTGACGACCGTTCTGGCCGTCCTCATTCTCATGAGTCAAGGCACGCTTTCCGCGGGCGAAAAGAAGCTCATGCACTGCTTCTACTTCACGCCGATCGCCGAGGCGACGGACGCCGAGTGGGAAGCTTTCAAGAAAGCGACCGACGAGCTGCCGGGGAAGATCCCGGGCTTGAACACGGTCTGGCACGGCAAGCTTCGCCGGCCGTACAGAAATTACAACTCCAGCGGCGAATTCAGGATCCGTGAGTACGGTGTCTGCATGGAGATTGATGATGAAGCCGCCCTCGGCGTGTACGCCGACCACCCCGCCCATACCGAATGGGTAGGGATCTATGAGAAAGTTCGCCAGCGAGGCACCTCGACGTTCGACATACTGGGCGAGTAAGCGAGCGCTGCGCTGACGGATGCGGGCTGCCGCCCGCGGTTTGAAAAACGGGGTCTGCGCCAAGCCCTGACGGCTTGGCGGCCCATGGTTACGTAACTACTTGTGTCTGCGAAGCGGCGGATGCCCCTTCTTCCCTCGACTGCCGGATTCGCCGCCGCAGTTAGCCTGTATTTCTCACCACCCGACGGTCGAAGCACACGATACGACCGCCAGGACTTCGTTGCGCTGGCTTGCCGTGCTCAACGTACTGTTCAAGTACGCCTGCGCGCGCCAAGCGGCTCGCGCCTCGTCCTGACGGCCCTCTCACCCACTTCGCCTCCCCGCGTGGTGAGAAATGCAGGTTAGGGACGGTTCCTACCGGCCGCTGCGGTTTCCATGGCGCATCGCCAATGGACAGATCGCCTCAACTGGCGCGCTCGGGCGCCGGGACGCCTTTTCCGGCGTTTTGAAAGCTAGCCTGCATTTCTCACCACCCGACGGTCGAAGCACAGGATAGGACCGCCATGACTTCGTTGCGCTTGCTTGCCGTGCTCAACGTACCGTTCAAGTACGCCTGCGCGCGCCAAGCGGCTCGCGTCTCGTCCTGGCGGCCCTCTCACGCACTTCGCCTCGCCACGTGGTGAGAAATGCAGGCTACTTGTTGACGTAGCTGGGATCTTGCGCAGCAGCGGGGGCGTCGGCCTTCTCCTCCGGCTTCACGTCGAAGATGTCCGGCGTCCCGGGGGAGTCCGTGATCGAGTTGATCACTCGGCCGTTCAGCGAGCGCAGGAAGGCCATCAGGTCCGACTTGTCCTGGCCGCTCAATTCGAGCGGCTCGATCTCCGGCTTCAGTCCGTCAGGTGCGAAACCCCCGCGAGCGTAATGATCGATGACGTGCCGCAGCTTCAGGTAATGGCCGTTGTGCATGTAGGAAGAGCGGCGATTGACGTCGCGCAACCCCTGTGTCTTGTGTTTCGTCCCATTCGGCGTGCCTCCGGGGATCTCGGGAACGCCGGTGTAGTGGAACTGATGGTCGGTGAGAAGCGGTCCGTTGTGGCAGCGAACGCAGCCGGCCTTGCCGGTGAACAAGTCCATGCCTCGAACCGCTTCCGGCTCGAGCGCGGTCTTGTCCCCCAGCAGGTAACGGTCAAGGTCACTGTCGTATGAGACGAGCGTCCGCTCATAGGCTGCGATGGCCTTCGCGATCAAGTCGAACGTAATCGACCGGCCGGGGAAAACCTGCGCGAACAGCTTTTGATAGAGGGGGTCGTTCGCCACCCGTTCCGCCGCGACCTCGGGTTCGAGGTCCATTTCGAGATTGTTCTCGAGCGGCTTGGGCGCTTGTTCTTCCAGCGTCTTGACGCGTCCGTCGGAAAACATCGACCGTTGCCATCCGACGTTCAGCAGCCCCGGCGTCTTGCGGCGCAACTCCATGTCGTGCAGGCCCCAGGCACGGCTGAGCCCGTCCATGAAGAGCAAGGCCGGTTTGTGGCAAGTGCCGCAACTGCGGCGCCCGCCCCGCGAGAGCATCGTTTCGAAGAAGAGCATTTCACCGAGCTCGATCTTCTGTGGCGTGCCCGGGTTGTCCGCAGGATGCGCGGGGTAGCCGGTCAGGGGCGCTAGACCAGGCTGCTCGGCCGCCCAGGCAACCGACGAAAGCAGAAGAACGGCGCACGCGAAACGCATTCCGCTAACAAACTACCACAGTAGTCCAACCGCAATCCCGCCGCGCCGCATGCGGACAGGCGGAGTGCGGCCCCCATGCTATTCTCTGGTTGGGGGGCATGTTCGCGAACGGCTCCCAAACCCTCATGCAACCTCGTTTCGACGACCCTCGGCTGCGGTCCATCGCCGGCAAGGTGATGGCCGGAGAACGCCTGAGTTTCGACGACGGCCTGAGCCTCTACCGTTCGCCGGACCTGCTCGGCATCGGTTATTTGGCGAATCACGTTCGCGAGCAGCTCAACGGCGACACGACGTACTTCAACGTCAACCGCCACATCAACCCCACGAACGTGTGCGTAGCGGCCTGCAAACTGTGCGCTTTCGGGCGCCAGGTGCGCAATCCACAGGCCTACACCATGTCACTCGACCAGGTATGGGAAGTCGCCGGACAAGGCTATGTCGAAGCGGTCTCCGAGTTCCATATCGTCGGCGGGCTGCACCCGGAACTCTCACTCGACTGGTTCTGCGAGATGATCTCCGGCCTGCGCGAGCGCTACCCGCACGTTCACCTCAAGGCGTTCACGATGGTCGAGATCGGCTACCTTGCCCGCCGTTCGAAGCTATCGATCGAAGAGACCCTCATTCGGCTGAAAGAGGCCGGCGTGCAGTCGCTCCCCGGCGGCGGCGCGGAGATCTTCAACGAGCGAGTCCGCCGCATCATCTGCGACCACAAGATCGACGGCGAGGAGTGGATCTCGACCGCCCGCATCGCGCACCGGATCGGCTTGAAGTCGAATGCGACGATGCTCTACGGCCACATCGAGACCGAAGAAGACCGAGTTGACCACTTGATCCGGCTTCGCGAGTTGCAGGACGAGACCGGTGGTTTCCAAACGTACATTCCACTCGCATTCCATCCCGCGAACACCCCCATGCAGCACCTGCCTGCGACCACGGGCTTCGCGGACATCAAGAACATCGCGGTCGCGCGATTGCTGCTCGACAACTTTCCTCACGTCAAGGCCTACTGGATCATGATGACGCCGAAGGTGGCGCAGATCGCGCAACGCTTCGGCGCGGACGACATTGACGGCACCGTCGTCGAAGAGAAGATCTACCACGACGCCGGCGCCACGACCTCTCAAGTGCTGCGGCGCGAAGAGTTGTTGCGGCTGATCCGGGAAGCCGGCCGCGAGCCGGTCGAGCGGGACACCTTGTACCGGCCTGTCCAACGCGAGGAAGCCACGTTTACGGTTCTCGTTTAGCACGAGACCTTTTCCGAGGCCGGCGTCAACCACCTGACGGGTACGCATGTACGGGAACAGTGACACAACATCCTTGCAGTCGTGGATTTGTTACAGAACCCTCCGCGACTTGACACGAATTTCGTGTTTCACTATCTTTGTGTCATGAAGAATGTCACCGTGTCGCTGCCGGAGGATGTCGCACTTTGGCTGAGGGTCCGGGCCGCCGAGAACGGGCGAAGCGTCTCCAGTTGGCTCGCCAATCTGATTGGCGAGATGAGGCGCCGGGAGGATGAGTACGAGGTGGCGATGGGGCGCTTTCTTGCGAGAAAGCCACGCAAGCTCGACTGGAGGGGCCATCGGAAGCCAACACGGGACGAATTGCATGACCGCGCCAGCCTTCGTTGACACCAACGTTCTCGTCTACCGGCACGACAGCTCGGATCCGGCGAAGCAGTCTCGCGCGAACGACTGGATCACGCTTCTCGCGCACCGCCGCGCGGCTCGGATCAGTTTCCAGGTCTTGCAAGAGCTTTACGTCACACTCACACGCAAGCTGACGCCGGGCTACGACAGGCGGGAAGCGCAAGACATCGTGCGTGATTTGGCGGCATGGCGGCCGGTAGCAGCCGACCTCGCCGCCATGGAACGATCCTGGCTCCTGCAACAACGCTATTCTCTTTCTTGGTGGGACGCTCTTATCGTCGCGGCCGCGCAATCTTGCGAGTGCTCCGTGCTTCTCACCGAGGATCTCCAGCACGGCCAGATTTTCGACGGCGTTCGAGTGGTCGATCCTTTCAAGTCGCCAGCCCGGACGCCGGCGGAGGTTCTGGAAACGCTGGAGCGGTGATTGATCAGGGTTGGTTTTTCCTCCGCCCGCGAGTTCGCCGGGGCCGCGGTCAAGCGGCAGCGGACCGATGGCAACAGACCGAAGCCGGAACCCTGGCGGCCAACGCTGGAGGGTCCGTCAAAGCTATTCAGGAGGCATATCAATGAGTGACCATTCCAGCCACGACGCCGCGCAGATCGGCACACTTGAAGATCGTCATCTCTTCCAGAACTACGGTCGCCGACAGATCGTTCTTGTGAGGGGTCAGGGCTGCTACGTCTACGACGATCAGGGCAAGCGGTATCTCGACTTCATTTCCGGCATCGGAGTCAACGCCCTCGGCCACGGCCACGCGCGGGTGATCGAGGCAATTTGCGATCAAGCCGGCACCTTGATGCACTGCTCGAACCTCTATGCCCACCCCTATCAGGGCCCCCTGGCCGAAAAGCTCACGCGGATGAGCGGGCTCGACCGGGCGTATTTCTGCAACAGCGGGGCCGAGGCCGTCGAGGCGGCGCTCAAGATCGCCAAGGGCTACGGGCGTTCGAGGAGCCCGGACAAGACCGAGATCGTCGCGCTCAACAACTCCTTCGCGGGCCGTACTCTCGGGGCGGTCTCCGTCACGGGCCAACCGAAGTACCGCCAACCCTTCGAGCCGCTGATTCCCAACGTGAAGTTCGTCGACGCGAATCATTTGGCGGGGCTGGAAGCAGCCGTGAGCGGCAAGACAGCCGCCATCATGTTCGAGCCCATTCTCGGTGAAGGCGGCATCGTGCGGATCACCCGCGAATTCGCTCGAAAGGCGTCCGATCTGGCGCAACAGCACGACGCTCTCCTGCTATTGGATGAGATTCAGTGTGGCCTCGGGCGAACCGGAGAGTATTTCGCCTTTCAGGCCTGGAATGACGGCGAATCAGCCGCTATCCGGCCGGACATCGTCACTCTGGCCAAACCTCTTGGCGGCGGCATGCCGATCGGCGCCGTGCTCGCGACCGACCGCGCGGCGGACGTGCTGTCGCCGGGAATGCACGGAAGCACTTTCGGGGGCAACGCACTCGCCTGCCGCATCGCGCTTGAAGTCCTCGACGTGCTCGATGAGATCCTGCCCCGCGTCCGGGAGACCGGTGCGCACTTCCAGAAGCGTCTGAGCGAACTGGTCGACAAGTACGATTTCGTCAGCGAAGTCCGGGGATGCGGCCTGATGCGGGGACTGAATCTCGCGGCGCCCGGCAAGTCCGTCGTCCCGGCCATGGCCGAAAAGGGTTTCCTGATGAATTGCACCGCAGGAACCGTGTTGCGCTTTCTTCCGCCCTACATCATTGAACCGGAGCATATCGACCAGTTAGTCGAGGCCCTGGAGCAGATCTTTGATGCCGGCCCCCCGGCGGAAGCCTGACGGGTCTTTGAGCGCAAAGCGCATCGCGCCGAGAGTCGCCCGGCCGTCTGCATTTCCATCTCTCGAGAAACGAGAGGTCAAGACCATGCCGCCCGGCCGGGTTTCGCCAGTGTGGCGGCATCGCTCCGCATTACCCTGGCTTCGACTATCGAAACCGCCTGCCATTCGGCCTGGCCCCGGAGTCGCTGACCAAACTACATGCCACGTCGTCGAGCACCGTGTTTTTCAGCAGGTTCTTGCCGCCAAGCTTCGCTCCGACGGATTGCTTCGCCTGCATGGTTCCCGGGCCATGCCCAGCATTTTCTCGCCGGTAACGAAACAAGATCGACGTCGAGATTCCCGGCGAAAGAGCAGCCGGGCTCATTCGCTTCCGATTCAGATGGGGGCAGGATCCTTCACGGACCAAGTGACCCAGGCCGCTGATTCGGATTGACCGGCAGGTTGCGCTTCGGGCTTCGCTAAGGTACAAGTCTTTGAGTGCCCCGCCCGCGTTCGCCTCTCACGCTCACCTTCCATTCTTTCTCTTTGAACCCCGGTTACGAGCGCCTCACCGATGAGCGCGTAGTCGAGCGTGTTCGTGACCTTGATCGACGCGGACGCAAGCGCGGCCTGGAGGCCATGGAACCTGAATCGGATGTCCTTGTCCGAATCGGGACGGAGCGCAATGGCAAGGGCAGGGTGACCAAGAACGGGTATGGCGTTCTGCACCTCCCGTGGCTCGTGAATGAGCGCCCCGATTGGCCATGTATGATCGAACGCGAGGTTGCCGATATCGCGGCGGCCATCCGGGCGGCTCACGGTGTCCCGCTCAAGTACTTGATCTGGGCCGGCATGGGCGGATCTGCCGAGGACAAGGCGTTCTATCAGGCAGCAGGACTGCTCAATGGCGGCGTTCGTGTCTATCTTCTCGACTCGACCGACCCGGCGAAACTGCGCTCCATCCTCGATCACATCCAGAAGATCGACAAACAACCATTGACCAAGGCGCTGCGCAAGTGTCTGATCGTGGGGATGGCAATGGGAATGACCTCCTATGAGCCGGTGGTGAACCTCGAGAAGCTGGACGGCCTGTATCGCAAGCTCAAGATCTCCAATCAGTCGAACTTCGTCTACATGACGCTGCCCGACTCGGTACTGGACCGCTTTGCATCGAAACGCGGGTTCCGCCGGGTTTCGTTGCAGCCGGATGGCGGGAACACGACCGCCGGGCGTCACAGCGGGCCGTTGACGCGCGGCAGCCTGTACCCTCTCGCCCTCAACGGCTGCAAGCTGGATTCCTGGTTGCAAGCCACAACTCTAAGCAACAGGGAAGTCCAAGCCGCTCTGCGACTGGCCGGCTTTCTGGACGCCAATGTGCGAGCCGGCCGCGACAAACTGACACTCTTCCTCCCGAAAAAATGGTCTGCCGGCGCCGTCTGGACCAAGCAGGACTTCGAGGAAAGCCTTGGCAAGAGCGACAAACTCGGCATCAAGATCGCCATCCAGGAGAAGCTGAAGTTGGCCAACTACCGGTCTACGAAGGAAGAGACGCAGGACCGTTGCTTCCTGGTCGTGAATGTCGCAGGCGAGCAGAATCCGGACAGCGTGAAGGTCGGAGTCCTGCGCCGAGCCGGCTATCCGCTGGCGGTCCTGAATCTGAGCGGAGAGTCGGCCGTCGCTCGCTACATGCAGTTCATCCACTACGTGGTATTCGGTCTGGGCTATTTGTGGAAGATGAACTTCGTTACGCAGCCGAGCGTTGAGCTTTACAAGTCCATCGCAGCGCAGGTCCACGGCCAGGCGCTCAACCGGGGAGGCATCGAGAAGACTCCGGCATGGGAGCGGATTGCGAACTCTCCGCTGCGATTGCAATGGCGGGGTGGGCTGACCGTCAACCTGGCGGCTCTCGAAAAACTTGGCCTTATCCGCGACGACGATTTACGGGCCGAGCACGGAAACGCCGCAGCGGTCTACGCGTCGGCTCTTGACCGGCTCGTTCGAGAGGGGATCGTACGCTATGGCGAGCTGACCTATTTCGGAGACAGCCGCTATCATCGGCCCGGCATACAGTTGCGTCGGGCGCTTGACTCGTCGGCGGACCGTGTCTTTCGTTCCCGCTTGAAGATGCCTGCCGACGTTTACGAAGGCCCCGCGATGAACCACTCCTACCACGAGATGATCATTGGCCATGGGGGAGCTTTGAGCACGATTGTGCTAAGTGACAAGCAAGACACTTTCAAGAAGATCGACTACAGCCCCGATTATCATCGGGCGCAGTGGCTCGCCACAGTACTTGCCTTGCTCGAACGCGGCCGTCCTGTGATACCGCTCACCATTCGAGACCTTTCCGAGAACAGCCGCGCTACTCTCAGAGAGTTCTTCTCAGAAGTCGCCAAGCGGCTGCCAACGGGGGGGAGGTAAGAAAGCCGTGAGAAAGATGAAGCTGTCCCGTGGGAAGAAGAAGAAGCAATCGTCCAAGGCGCAAGCCTTCGGGTGCTCCCTGGTCATCGTGATCTTGCTCGGATTGTTCATCTGGTTCTTCACCGCGGCCGTGTCGCCCTGAGATCCCGAGTGGAAAATCAAGGGAAGCCGACGGCCCCGAGTCGGCGTCCGGTTCTGTAACTCCAACCCCCGATCCGCCTCAACCGGCCTGTTGATCGCGGAAGATGATCAAGTCGAAATTTTGCCCGAAGTGGTCGGTTTTTCGCCAGGACGCCTTGAAACTTCAAGAGACCAAGTCCGAATCGACCACCTCCGACCACTCCGAATGACTTTGGAAGAGAACCTTCAAACCACAAGATATAGTGCCCATCCTCCACCCCATACCACATCTATTACCCTGCTCGTAAGTCCAATATTTTTTTAGAGATACAGCCCTTTTCCGCTTGACATCAGCGCGGGGATATGGGATTTTACTTGTGGTCAGCAGTGGTCAAAAGTAGACGATTCTGGCTCAGAGTGGTTGATCGTTCCTCCTCAGACGGTCCTCCGGTCTTGAAACATGTTCCGAGGTACGCAGACAGGGCGGGTAGACGACAAAGGCAGACTCAAGCTGCCCGCCCTGGTCCGCTCTCGCATGGTTGAGGAGTACAGGGAACCGAAGGTGTTCATCACGAGTCTCGACGGCGAAGAGGTCAAGGTTTTCCCGCTCACGGAGTGGGAAGCCGTGGAGACCAGCTTATCGAACAAGTCGCCTGACGGCAATGAAGCCGATGGCGAGATCAAGCAAAAGATTCTGTTCCAGGTGAATCGTTTTGGAGCAGAGGAGACCTTGGACAACCAAGGCCGCATCCTTGTGCCCGCGGTTTTGCGGGAAGCCGCGGGCATGAGGGGCGAAGTCAAGATTTTATGGCAGTCGAACCATCTGTTCGTGGTGAGCGCGGCGCGCTTCGAGGAAGCGGCCGAAGAGAATCGACTGACCGCGATCGACAAGCGGTATGCGGCGAATCTGGGGGTGTGATGATTGGCGCACTATCCGGTATTGCTGCCGCAGGTATTGGAGTTTTTGAACATTGACCCCTCCGGCCTATATGTGGATTGCACTTTGGGTGAGAGCCGCTATGCAGAGGCGATCTTGTCGCGCCTTGACTCGGGCCGGCTCATCGCGATCGATTGGGACCGAGACGCGATTGAGCTGGCCCGAGGGCGGCTTCACGAGTGGAGCGGAAGAGTGAGTTTTCATCACACCAGCTACGGCGACATTGAGGGAGTGCTGGGCTCCGAGCGCCCCCAGGGCATCGTCGCTGACCTGGGGCTTTCGCGCGGACAGTTCGAATCCGGCGCACGGGGCTTCAGCTTGCGGCGCCAGGGTCCGCTGGATATGCGGATGGACCGGAGACGGCTGCTGACAGCAGACATGATCGTGAATCAGTACGACGAGCGGCGGCTCGCGGACTTGATCTTCGAGTTTGGTGAAGAGAGGAGAAGCCGTAGAATTGCCAAGGCCATTGTTCGGGGGCGGCCGATCCGCGACACGGCTCATTTGGCCGAGATCGTGGCGCGAGCCGTCCCTCGAACACCCCGCATGAAGATTCACCCGGCCACGCGGACGTTTCAAGCGATTCGGATCGCCGTGAACGACGAGTTGGTCGAGCTGGACCGCCTCATCGAGGCGGCGCCGCCGTTGCTGGCTCCGGGCGGGCGCATGGTGGTGGTCAGTTTTCACTCGCTCGAAGACCGCCGCGTCAAGCAGTCGTTCCGCCGCTGGGCGGATCGAGATCTGCTGGCGCTTCTGACGAAGCGAGTCGTCCGTCCCGGTGAGGACGAGGTCGCCGAGAACCCGGCAAGCCGCAGCGCCAAGCTGCGCGCGGCGGAGAGGACCAAGAAGTTATGGCAGCCCCTGAACTAGCGATCCCGGCACGATGGGAGCCCCGGGAACTGTCTGTCGGCCCCGTCGAGGTAACGAGGACGGCCGGGCATCGAGCCGCCCGCAGACCCCTGCCCGAGCCTGCCCGCGATGAGTTCGTTTACGACGGAGCCGGCGTGGGACGCGCCGCGCGGGCGGGGCTTTCCCGGCGACCGGTTTCTTCCCGCCCATTCCCGATGGAGAACGTATACTTCCACGTCAAGAATTTGGACAACTCGAACTTGCGGCGGCGGCCAGACCCGAGAGACAAGGTCGTCTGGTCACGGTTGGTCGTCGGCGGTTTGCTGGGCCTCGTCATGATGATCCTGACCTTCACCCCGCGGCCGCTTTTGAGGCAGTCGGGGTATCGCCTCGAGAAGCTGAGCGAAACGCACCAGTCGCTGGTCGAGATTCAAGACCAGCTCCGCGTTCGCCAAGCGAGGTTGAGTGACCTTCGCCGGGTGGCGGACCTCGCCGGACGGCAGGGATTGGAGCAGACGCCGCCGGAGCGTTTTGCCTGGCAGAACCGGACGATATCCCCGGTATCACAGGAAGACGAATTGGCTTGGAACCGGAGGAATGCGCAGCCCTGAACGAGGTGAGAGCCAAAACTCTCTCTGACGGCTCGCCATCACGGCGGCCCGAGTAATCAGAGTCATTCATGGCAGGTCGCCGGAACAGAGACCGACCCCCCAGCGACCGAGGCTTTTGGACGCGGCTGCGCCTGTCGGCTCGCGCACTGTACGAGTTTCAGAGCCTTCCCCCTTTTCGACTTTTCGTATTCGCTCTGACGGCCGGCTTGTGGCTGGCGCTGATCGTCGTTCGTCTTTGGGACCTACAGATCCGTCAAGCTCCTCGCTTGGCCGAGAAGGCACAGCAGCAGCAGGAGGACGTGATCGAGATCGCCGCTCGACGAGGACGCATCTACGACCGCAACGGCATCGAGTTGGCCCGCAGCACTCCAGTAGATTCGATCGGCGTATTTCCTTCCAAGGTAGGCGACCCCGAGCTTGCGGCGACGCTGCTCGCCGAGGTGCTTCGAGAAAACCCGAATTCCCTCAGAAAAAAGCTGAAGAAGAAGCGCTTTCAATGGGTGCGGCGCTTGGCGGAACCGGGTGAGGCGGAGCGAATCCGGGAGCTTCCGCTGGCCGGACTGCATTTTGAAAAGGAGAGTAAGCGTTATTACCCGAAAGGAACCGTTGCGGCCCACATCCTCGGGGCCGTGGGTGTTGACCACATGGGCCTGGCAGGGCTGGAACAGACCTTCGAGGCCAAGCTTCGGGGCGTTTCGGGGCAGCGCTCAGTACAAGTCGACGCCCTGCAGCATCGATACGCAAGCCAAGTCATCCAGGAGCCGGTTCCCGGCTATGACCTGGTGCTTAGCATTGACCAGCGCATTCAAGTCACGGCTGAAAAGGAACTGGGGCGGGCCATCGAGGAAACGCAAGCGGAGGCAGGGGCCGTCGTCGTGATGGACCCCGTCAACGGGGACATTCTGGGCATGGCGAACTGGCCCACCTTTGATCCCAATGATCGTGAGCCATCGAAGACGGACCTGGAGCATAGGAAGAACTACGCCCTGAGTCACATGATCGAGCCCGGGTCGACGTTCAAGGTCGTGACGGTAGCGGCCGGACTCGAGGAAAAGGTGACCACGCCGGAAGAGATGATCGACTGCGAGCGAGGGGGAATCTACCTGTTATCGCGTTGGATTCGGGACCACAAGCCATTCGCAATGCTGAGTGTCGCGGACGTGCTGGCTCGCTCGAGCAATGTAGGGACCATCAAGCTGGGTCTGCGGCTCTCCCCCGAACGACTTCACCGCTATGCCCGCGCCTTCGGCTTCGGGCAGCCGACGGGACTGCCCTTGCCGGGCGAGACAGCCGGCCTGCTGCGGCCGTGGGAACGCTGGCATCCGGCTGCAATCGGCTCGGTGGCGATTGGCCAAGAGGTGGGTGTGACCGCCCTGCAGATGGCGCGAGGCGTCAGTGTCATCGCTAACGGCGGCTCGCTCGTAACTCCCCGCATCATCGAATCCATCGTCAGCCCGCAGGGCGAGCGAACAGAACCGGATGTTCGGGAGTCGTCTCGTGTTCTGAACCCTGATACAGCAGCGATCATGCGGGCGCTCATGGAAAGAGTCGTCCGGGAAGGCACCGGGCGCCGGGCGCGAACGCCGGGCTACCGGATAGCAGGAAAGACCGGGACCGCACAGAAAGTGGATCCCGAAACGGGCCGCTATTCAACCAAGGATTATGTTGCGAGCTTCGTGGGGTTCGCTCCGGTCAACGCCCCCTCGATCCTGGTTGTGATCGTGCTTGATTCACCGGTCGGAATGTACTACGGCGGACAGGTGGCGGCTCCCGTGTTTCCCAGGATCGCGACCGAGGTGCTGCGGTTCCGTGACGTGCCTCCGGAACTACCGTTGGAGCAGGAGCCCGTTCGCCCGATTCCTGAAGAGTGGTGGGCGGACTTCGCGATCGAGGAGCCCGCTCGCGACTGGCCGGGAAGCACGCAAGTCGAGTTTCCAGGCGTCTCGTCGGATGAGGATGCCGTCGTGGTGACCGTCGCTTCGTTGACGGATTCCGCTTCGCCACGGCTCGGGGATGTGCCGCTGGTCTCCAATCTGACGATGGGCGGTCCGAATGCTGCATCACCTCCGGAACCGCAGGCGGTCGTCGACGACACCATCGAAGAAGCAGAGCCGGCGGACATGAAGCCCGCTCGATTGACCGTGGTTGACGCGCGGCTGCCGGATTTTCGAGGCGAGACAGTGGATTCAGTCATTTCGCAAACCTCTTCGCTCGGCTTGGCGGTTCATCTTCGCGGTAGCGGCAGGGTATGGCGCCAATGGCCACCTGCTGGAACGCCGATCCAGTTTGGCGGCACGGTCACGGTTGATTTCCGGGTCGGAGCAAAACAATGAAGATCGGAGACTTGTTTGACCGGCGCGCCCTCTGTCAGACAGGGCTGCGGCACAAGTCGATCCATGGTCTGCAATACGACTCTCGCAAACTGGAACCGGATGATTTGTTTTTCGCGTTTCCCGGGGAGCATGTCGACGGTCATCAGTTCATCCCGGCGGCCTTGGATGCCGGCGCGGCGGCGATCGTAAGCGAACGCAAGGCGCCGGCGCCGTACTCCGAGCCATGGATTCAAGTGCCGCATGACAGACAGGCACTGGCAAACGCGGCTTTGCGATTTTACGGCCGGCCTGATCATCAACTCAAGCTCACCGGCGTCACGGGAACCAATGGCAAGACCAGCACAGTCCATCTGCTCGATTCCATTCTTGAGAACGCCGGGCTGTTGACGGCCCGTTTCGGCACGATCGAGCATAAGATCGGCCAGCGGCGCTTGCGGGCAGTGAACACAACGCCAGAATCGTTGGATATCGTTCGCTTTCTTGCCGATCTCGTTGCAGAAGGGGGCTCCCACGCCAGTTTCGAAGCTTCGTCCCACGCCTTGGATCTGGGCCGGGTCTACGGCTTTGACTTCCACACCGTCGTCTTCACGAACCTGTCTCGCGATCACCTGGATTATCACCAAACCATGGAGGAGTACGCTGCGGCGAAGCGCCGGTTGCTGCAGGGCGCCGGCGGGGAGACTCCCCGCTACGCGGTAATCAACAGGGATGACCCCGTTGGCCGGGAGTGGCTGGATACAAGCTCGTCGGAGACGCTGAGCTTCGGAGTGCAGCCGGGGGCGGATATTGTTGCCGAAAACGTGGACGTACGTCTCTCAAGCCTGCACTTTCGGGCCGCAACGCCACGAGGGTCTCTGGATGTCCGATCATCGCTCGGAGGCGCGTTCAACATCAGTAATCTGCTGGCGGCGATCACAGCCGCCCTTACATTGGACATCGACCTCGACACGATTGGTGAAGGCATCGAAGCATGCCGCGCTGTGCCTGGTCGGTTCGAATTGATCGACGAGGGACAGCCGTTTATCGTGATCGTCGACTACGCACATACCGATGATGCGCTACGGAACCTGCTCGAAGCCGCCCGAGAGTTGCTTCGGTGTTCAAATCGACCGGGGCGCATTCTGACGGTGTTCGGGTGCGGCGGCGATCGTGACCGCACCAAGAGGCCGGTGATGGGAGAAATTGCCGGACGTCTGAGCGACTTGGTAATTCTTACCTCCGACAACCCGCGCTCGGAAAATCCGCTCAACATCATCAATGACATCCGCGTCGGACTGGGTCGTGTCGAATCCAAGCATGAAATCGAAGCGGACCGGGCCGCGGCGATCCGCCGGGCTGTTTCTCAAGGTCAGGCCGGCGACATCGTGCTGCTAGCCGGTAAGGGTCATGAGACGACGCAGACCATCGGCGGCGAGGTGATTTCTTTCGACGACCGGGAAACGGTCCGAGGCGTGCTTCACGAACTAGGGTATGGCGTGCATTCCGTGGCTGGGTAACGCCGGGCGAAATGGGATCGTTTGATGCGTTTGGACCTTTCGGACATTGCGAACATTCTGGAAACTTCGTTGCAAGGGCGGGCGGGCGAGGCTTCGGGCTATTCCATCGATTCGAGGACGATCGAGAGAGGTGATCTGTTCTTTGCCATTCGCGGACCACAGTTCGATGGCCACGACTTCATCTCCGCGGCCTGGGAGGCGGGCGCCGCGGCTGTGGTGGCGGAGCGTTCCTGGGCGGTCGCCCATCAAGTACGCGGCCCTCTGCTTGCAGTCGGTGATCCGGCAGCGGCGCTGCGGCGGTTGGCGCGTGAAACGCGAAGACGCAGGGGGCTTCCTGTGGTAGGCGTGACCGGAAGCAACGGCAAGACAACAACGAAAGACGCGATTGCCGCGCTGCTCGCGCAGCACTTGCTGGTTGCGAAGACGGAAGGGAATCTGAACAACGAGTTGGGATTGCCGCTATCGATTCTGAGAATGCACGACGCGGCCGAAGTCGGCGTGTTCGAGATGGGCATGAACCATCGCGGTGAGATCACTGCGCTTGCCGAGATCGCCTCGCCGACGGTGGGTGTCGTGACCAACGTGAGTGAAGCGCACGTCGAGTATTTTTCATCGGCAGACGAAATCGCTTTGGCGAAGCGGGAATTGATAGAGGCCCTTCCCGTCGAGGGAACGGCCGTGCTCAATGCGGACGACCTGCGGGTACGCGCCTTTGGTGACTCTCACGCGGGGCCGGTTGTGACATTCGGCGAGAGTGAGAAGGCCGACTTTCGGGCGACCTCAATAGAAACACGCGGAGCCGAAGGCGTACGGTTCACTCTCCTCCAAAGGGACGGAGGGAAGACCGTTGGTTTTCAGAGCGGCTTGATCGGGCGGCACAATGCGCTGAACCTGTCGGCGGCGCTTGCGACGGCTTCGGTGTTCGGAGTCGATTCTCCCGATCTCGTCGATGCCGTGGCGCGCCTGCGCCCGGCGAGGCGGCGCGGTGAGACAAGGCGGCTGGGAGGCGCATTATTGATCGACGATTGCTACAACGCCAACCCGCGGGCCATGGAGGTCATGCTGAGTGTATTAGCGGAAACACCGGCCACACGCCGCATCGCGGTGCTGGGCGAGATGCGTGAGTTGGGTGAAGCCGCGGAGGAACTCCACCGGCGCGTCGGCCGGAATGCGGCCCGAGTCGGCGTCGACCTCCTGATCGGTGTCACCGGCGCCGCTCGGTGGATCGTCGAAGAGGCGGTTGCTGCCGGGCTGCCGCAATCGCGGACCTCGTTTTTTGGAGAACCGGAAGAGGCCGGACGATTCGTGGCCGAACAGTTGCGGGCCGCAGATGCGGTGTTGTTCAAGGCGTCGCGAGGCGTGGCGCTCGAAAGAGCGCTGAGTGTTGTTGAGCGGCTCTGTGAGACTGCCGGGGGAAGAGCCCAGGGCTAGGCATCATGTTTTTTCACCTTTTCTTCGAGGAGCTTTTTCCGTATTTCAGCCCGTTCCGCGTCTTCAGCTACATCACGTTCCGCACGGCCGCCGCCAGCTTGATGGCGCTGGGGTTGGGCTTGATCCTGGGGCCCTGGTTGATCCGGCGGCTGCGGCAGTTCCAGGTCAGCCAGCCGATTCGCGAGGACGGACCCAAATCGCATTTGAACAAAGCTGGCACGCCGACGATGGGTGGGCTGCTGATCAACATCTCGATTCTGATGCCGACTCTGTTGTGGGCGAATCTTCGCAACGTCTACATCTGGGTTGCCCTGCTCGGGTTGGTCGGCTTCGGCGGCATCGGTTTCCTGGACGATTTCTTGAAGATTCGACGTGGGAAGAATCTTGGATTGTCCGCTCGGATGAAGCTGCTGATGCAAGTGGTTGTGACGCTTTTGATCGTCTGCATCCTGGCGTGGTTGCATCTCGGCGGCAGCTACGACACGCGATTGATTCTCCCGTTTTTCAAAGGGGTGCAGCCGGAATTAGTGATGCAACCCGCGCTGGAGCAGCCTTGGACCTATCCGCTGGCGTTCGTGGGCCTTTTTGTATTTCTGTTCGTGGTGTTGGCGGGATCGACGAATGCCGTGAATTTGACGGACGGGCTGGACGGGCTGGCGTCTGGTCTGATGGTGATCGCGTCAGGAGCGTTTACGGTGCTGGCGTATCTCGCCGGGCATCAAGAGTTTGCGAGGTATCTCGATATCGCGCCCGTGCCGCAGGCGGCGGAACTGACGATCTTCTGCGGATCGATGGTCGGCGCGAGTTTGGCGTTTCTCTGGTACAACGCGCATCCCGCCGAGATCTTCATGGGAGATGTCGGCTCGCTCGGTCTCGGTGGAGCGCTCGGAACCGTGGCGGTGTTGATTAAACAAGAGATCCTGTTGCTGTTCGTCGGCGGCGTGTTCGTCCTGGAGGCGCTGTCGGTGATCATGCAGGTCGCAAGCTTCAAGTTGTCAGGCCGGCGGATTTTCAGGATGGCGCCTCTGCATCATCATTTTGAGGCGCTCGGTTGGCCGGAGTCGAAGATCATCGCGCGGTTCTGGATCATGGGCCTGGTCTGGTCCCTGCTGGCGCTGAGCACGTTGAAACTGAGATGAGGTGGCTAGGAAAACGCGTGCTGGTTGTCGGACTCGGAGCATCAGGGAAAGCGGCGGCGCGCTTCGCGGCGGTACGGGGAGCCCAGGTCACCGCGACGGACCGGCGCCCGCAGAGCGAGTTGAGTGAAGCAGCGGAAGAGATGGGAAAGCTGAACGTGCGCCTCGAGTTGGGCGGACACCCCCAGAAGCTCTTTCTGGAACAGGACCTGATTGTGCCATCGCCCGGAGTGCCTTGGAATTTACCGGAACTCGAGGCTGCTCGACGGACCGGCGTCGTCGTAGCAGGTGAGCTGGAGATTGCTTCGAGTGCTCTGAAGGGGCCGGTGATCGGTGTGACCGGAACCAACGGCAAGACGACCACTACCTCTTTGATCGGACACATCATCGAGACGGCGGGCTTGCCGGTGGCCACAGGGGGTAATCTCGGAACGCCGGTGCTGGAGATGGTCGATGCGTCGAGTGACGCGCGCTGGAATGTCTTGGAGCTTTCCAGTTTTCAGCTCGAGGCGACCGCGACGTTCCCTGTACACATCGCAGTGGTCTTGAACGTGACGCCGGATCACCTCGATCGGCATGGCGATCTCGAAGCCTACGCGAAGGCCAAGGGCAAGATCTTCCAAGCACAGACAGCCCGTGACCATGCGGTTTTGCACTTCGACGATCCGGTCTGCCGTACCTTTGCGCTGCAAACAGCGGGGACCGTGAACTGGTTCAGCCGAACCGGGCGCAATGAACCCGGGGCGTGGGTCGAAAACGGATGGGTCTTGTTGAATGGACAGCCCGTTACTGCTCTTCCATTGCCCATCCCGGGTCACCACAACCTTGAGAACGCGCTGGCCGCAGTGACAGCCTCTTCTTTGGCCGGCATCGGGCTTGAGGCGATGGCCAAGGGGCTTCAGACGTTCAGAACAGCGGAACACCGGCTGGAATGCGTCGCGGAAATCAGTGGCGTTGCCTATTACAACGACTCGAAGGCGACGAATGTGGACGCAGCGATCAAGGCGGTGGAAACGTTTGATCGAGGGTTGTGGGTCATCTTGGGTGGCAGTGAGAAAGGTTTTTCGTACACAGCACTCAGAAGGCCGTTGCGAGACCGGGCGCGCAGCGTGCTGTTGATCGGGGAATCCGCGTCGAGGATCGAGCGGGAGCTGAACGGAGCGGTACCGCTGATTCACGCCGGGACGCTGCTCAAGGCGATGCAGTATGCCCATCGTCATGCCGAGTCCGGCGACACGGTGCTGCTCTCTCCGGCCTGTGCGAGTTTCGACCAATTCAAAAACTACGGAGAGCGTGGCAGGCGGTTCAAGGAGATCGTAAGGGAACTGCGGGAGAAAGCAGAAGCGAGTCTCTGAGAAGACAGTACGGAAGGACATGCCGAGATATCTACATTGCGATCGCGTCTTGTGCGGCACGGTGATTCTGTTGTCGTTTTTCGGCTTGGTCATGGTCTTCAGCGCCACTACGGGTGGCGAGGGCTCGTCGGCTCGATACGTGATCAAGCAGTCAATTGCGTTGGCGCTGGGCCTTGCCGCAATGCGGACATTCATGTTTCTCGACTACCGGCACTGGCGGCGTCCCCGTTTCGTCTTTCCCGTCGTCGGCATTTCCGTGGCCCTGCTGGTTGTGGTGTTTTTCGGCGCGCAGACGGCCAACACGTACCGTTTCCTTCGATTTGGCGCTATCTCGTTTCAGCCCTCCGAGCTTGCCAAGATTGCCGTTATCGTATTCCTGGCCTTCTATCTCGACAAGCACGGCGACAAACTGAACGAATGGCGTACGCTGCTGGGCAGTTCGGCGATTCTGGGGGTGTTCGGCCTGCTCGTGCTCGGCGGGCGGGACCTCGGCGGGACCATCATGCTAGTCCTGATCGCCGCGGTGATGTTCTGGGCAGCCGGCCTGCGGTTGAGCTATTTCGTGCTGGCATCGTTGGTGGCCCTGCCGCTTCTGGCGCTCGCCGTATGGTTGGAGCCATACCGCATCGAGCGCCTGATGGTGTTCCTGAACCCGGAATCCGATCCGGCCAACTCTGGGTTTCAGATCATTCAATCTCAGATCGCGGTGGGCTCAGGCGGTCTGTTTGGACAGGGTTTGATGGAGGGCCGCCAGAAAATGCGGTTTCTCCCTTTGGTGCATACCGATTTTATCTACGCCTTGATTTGTGAGGAACTCGGCTTCATCGTCGCAACGCTGGTCGTAGTGGCTTTCGGCGTTCTGTTGTGGCGTGGCGTAGTCGTTGCGTTACGCGCGCCGGACCGCTTCGGGATGTATCTGGCGATCGGCATTACAGCGATGATCGTTTGCCAGGCGATGGTGAACCTCGGCGTGGTGCTGGCGATGCTCCCGACCAAGGGCATGCCTCTGCCGTTTGTGAGCTACGGCGGTTCGTCGGTCGTCATGTCGCTGGCGGCATCGGGCATTTTGTTGAGCGTCAGTCGGCATGCTGGGTAATCGAGTGCCAGGCGAGTCAGTCAATGAAGCGTGCGACGTTTTTGATTGCAGCGGGCGGAACCGGCGGACATGTCCTGCCGGGCATCGAGGTCGCTCGCGAGTTACGCGCGCGCGGGCACGATTGTGTGTTCGCAGGCACGAGCCGAGGCCAGGAGACCCGGCTTGTCCCGGCGGCCGGATTTGCGCTGGAATTGCTCGAAACGGGTGCGCTCCAGGGTTTGTCGCTGCTCAACCGTCTCAAGACGGTGGCGGGACTGCCTGCGAGTCTGTTGCAAGCAAGCCGCGTGCTCGATCGATTGCGTCCCGGGGCGGTCCTCAGCATGGGCGGATACGCTTCGGGGCCGGTGATGTTGATGGCGCGTATGGCAGAGATTCCAGTTGCGGTGCTCGAACCGAACGTGAATCCCGGATTGGCGGTCCGCTGGGCCGCGCCGTTCGTGTCTCGCGGCTTGGTCGCGTTTCCGGAAACTCTTCCCTACTTCGCCAACGGGCAGGCCGAGGTGATCGGCATACCCATTCGCCGGGCGTTTTTCGATCTGCCCCGAAGAACTCGGCGCGAGCCGTTCGGCTTGTTGATCACGGGCGGCAGCCAGGGCGCTCATACCTTGAATGCCTCCGCCGTCGAAGCCCTGGCGCTCTGGAAAAAAAAGGGGAGGCTATCTGACTTGAAAATTTTTCACCAAACGGGAGAACGGGATCTCGAGACAGTGCGAGCGGCGTACGACGACTCTGAGGTGGACGCCGAGGTCGCACCCTTTTTTCGGGATATGCCGCGCATCTTCGGCGAAGTCGACCTCGTTATCTGCCGAGCCGGAGCCTCCGCAGTGGTTGAGTTGTGCGCCGCAGGCAAGGCCTCGATCCTGGTCCCGTATCCCTATGCCGCAGATCAGCATCAACTCTTGAACGCACGCGCCCAGCGCGATGCGGGAGCCGCGGTCCTTGTTGAAGATCGTGCAATGACAGGCGATCGACTTGTTCGGGATGTCGAGCAGCTTTGGGATCAACCCTCCACTCTTGCAAAAATGGAGGAACACTCCCGTGCCCGTGCAAGACCAGGGGCGGCCGAAAGAGCGGCAATTCTGTTGGAGAGTCTGGCTGGCATTGCCGGCAAGGCCTAGTTGGAGGGTTCATGTTCTTCGAGGACATTGCTGTTACGCACCGCCACATGCACTTCGTCGGGATCGGTGGGATCGGCATGAGTGGACTGGCCGAGATTCTGCTGGACCTTGGATACAAGGTCAGCGGCTCCGATTTGCGGTCCACGGACATTACGAAGCGTCTGGAATCACTCGGCGCGACGGTTTTTCAAGGTCACCAGGCGGAGAACATCGGCGCCGCTGACGCGGTCGTTGTGAGTGCAGCGATCCAGGAGTCGAACCCGGAGCGGACGGCAGCCGTTGCGGCGCGAATTCCCATTATCCAGCGCGGTGAACTGCTCGCGGAATTGATGCGCTTGAAGTATGGGATCGCGATTACCGGTAGCCATGGCAAGACGACAACGACATCGATGGCCGCCGCGATTCTCCATTCGGCGGGTAAAGACCCGACGGTCGTTGTCGGCGGTCGTGTCGACTCCATCGGGTCGAATGCCCGGCTCGGCAAGAGCGACTTGCTGTTGGCTGAAGCTGATGAGAGTGACGGCTCCTTTCTGCGATTGGCGCCAATTCTGGCTGTGATCACAACATTGGATCAAGAGCACCTGGATCACTACGGCACTTATGGAGCACTGGTTGACGGTTTTGTAAATTTTGCGAATAAGGTGCCCTTCTACGGCGCGGTGCTGCTGGGCATCGACGACCCGCAGGTGCGTTCAATTCTGCCTCGGATTCATAAGCCGATTCGCACCTACGGCACGACGCCCGACGCCGACCTGGTAGCGGGCTCGATCACTTGCGGGCATGACGGAAGCCGCTTCCGGCTGACATACCGCGGTGATGACCTCGGGTGGTTCCAGGTCAATAGCCTCGGCCGCCATAACGCCAGCAACGCGGTGGCCGCCGTTTTGGTGGGTTTGGAGCTAGGGCTGGAACCGGATGCGATCCGGACAGGGCTGCGTTCTTTTACGGGTGTCGATCGGAGGTTCCAGACCCGCGGCACTGCGGGAGGCGTTACCGTGATCGATGATTACGGCCACCACCCGACAGAGATCGCGGCGACCCTCGCAGCGGCGAAGACATCGGCTTTCGAGCGGGTGCTTGTTGTCTTTCAACCCCACCGTTATACGAGGACTGCCGCACTAATGGACGAGTTTGCGTGTTGTTTCCGTGAGTGTGACCGCCTCTTTGTCGTCGATATCTACAGTGCCAGTGAAGATCCGATCGAGGGTGTGAACTCGGAAGAGTTGACGCGTCGGATTCAAGCCACTGGCCAGACGGCAGTCCAATACGTAGCGTCGATGGATGCGGCCATAGAGGCAGCGGCCGCAGCCGCACAAGAAGGAGACGCGATCGTGACTCTGGGCGCCGGAAACATCTCGCAGGCCGGGCCGCGGCTACTCGAAACTCTGGCAGCCGTTAAAGCGAAGGTACGAATCTCGAACGAGGGTCTCAGGTAAGGAGGCGGACGAGAACGAATGCCCAAAAAAGCCAAACTGTCAAACCAGGGAGAAGGCCGCGAGGAGTCCGCCTATCTGCGCCGTGCCAAGCCTGTGAACGTGCGGCGAGGGACGGCTGCATGGGTGCGCCTGATTGCGCGGTGGAGTGTTCAGGGACTCGTTGTGTTTGTCCTTGTGTTCGCTGCTCAGCATGCGATCGGCCGCTACCTCGAAGCTTCGCCTTCCTTCCGGCTTGGTGCCGTCGAGAACTGTTTGCGCGTCACAGGACTGCGGTTCGTCGGCGAATCAGAGATACAACGCATCTTCGAATCCGAACAAGGACGGAGCATGGCGGCAATTCCGACGCACGCACTTCAAGCCAAGTTGCTGGCGATGCCATGGATCAAGCAAGCACGTGTTCTGCGTGTCTGGCCGAGCCAGATCTGGGTGCACGTCGAGGAGCGGCAACCGGTTGCATGGGTACGGAAAGTGGGTTCGGCGGATTTCACGAGCCCCCGGCTCGTGGATCGACACGGCGTTTTTCTCGATCCGACGAGGGATTTTGATCTTGAGCTGCCCGTCGTCTCGGGTCTCGACGACGGGATGTCAACTGCTGAGCGGCTCAGCCGTATTGCTCTGCTGCAAGATCTTATGAAAGAGCTGGGTCCTGAGCGCGCCCAGGTGTCGGAGATCGACGTTGCTGACTCGTCCAACGCTCGTGTTCTCATCCTTTATGATGGTGATGTCGTTGAACTGCAATTGGGAGCCGCAAGGTTCCGTCACCGCTGGGAATTCTTTCACAAATACGTGCGAAGTTGGAAGAAAAAGTACGGCCGGATCGGGTCCGTCGATCTGCGCTTCCAGGGACAAGTGGCTGTCCGTCGAGTGGATTCCTGAGGAATGGCAAAGAGTAACGGCTATCTCGTAGGGCTGGACCTCGGGAGTTACCGTACGCGGTGTCTGGTGGCTGTCGAAGAGGATTCGCATCTGCGCTTCATCAGCCATGGATCGGCGCCTTCGCAAGGCTGGGCCCGAGGTGTGATTGCGGACCAGGAACCAGTGCTGGCCTCGGTTGAGGCCGCGATCGAAGAGGCGGAACGAAACGGCGGTTTGGTCATCGACGCGGCGGTTGTCGGCGTGGGGGGCGGTCACATTAGCAGCAATGTTTGCCACAGTTACGTGAACTTGCCGGCCAGAGGAGCTGAGATTGGCTCCGAGCACGTCGAAAACCTCTTCAAAGCGGTCTCGCAGGCTCCTCTCAGCGATGATCGGACCGTCATACAGGTTGTACCGCTGGAGTTCACCGTTGACCGGCAGGGCACGGTCAAGAATCCACGCGGTATGAAAGGACGGCGACTCGACGGCCATGCGCAACTGGTGTCGGCTGCCGCGCACGCCCACAACAACATTCACGCGGTGGTGAACCGGGCCGGCATTGTCGTCGAAGAGACGGTGTTCGAGGCCTTTGCGGCCGCGCAAGCAGTGCTGGAAGAACAAGAGCGCGAACTAGGCGTCGTCGTAGCGGACATGGGCTCAGGGTCCGTTGATCTCGTGGTCTACCTGGAGAATAAGCTGCGGCTCGCGACCGGTGTCGCCATCGGAGGTGATCATTTCATCAACGACGTTGCTGAAGTGATGCACACTTCCCGAGCCGATGCAGAGATGCTGATCCAACAATGCGGCTGCGCAGTGGTGGACGAAACTCCTTCGAACGTTTCGGTCGAAGTGCCGAACTTGCTTGACGGTCAGCCCCAAACCTATCCGCGGCGTCTGCTGAATGGCATCCTTCAGGCTCGCGCCGAGGAATTGTTCAAGATGATGGGAGAGGAACTCCGTCGTATCGGCGTTCACGATCGGCTGATCGGCGGCCTGGTATTGACAGGTGGGCTTGCCGCGCTCGCCGGTGGGTGCGACGCGGCCGAGGACGTATTGGATTGCAGCGCTCGCATTGGACTGCCCTTGCGCATGGAAGGTCTGCCGGAGGAACTCGATCAGCCGGGTTGGGCGACAGCATTGGGCTTGGTACTCTACGGACAACGATTGCGTCTGCACGGCAGGGGGCGCCGCGAGAAAGCTAGGGAGTGGCTGAAGGCAATCTTTCGATTGAGGGCTGGGGAGCATTCAAGGGAGCGGGGAACGACCCGATGGCAAATGAAGGCGTGAAGTTTACGTTTGACGAGAAAACAGGCTCCAACACGCGCATCAGAGTGTTTGGTGTAGGAGGCGCAGGATGCAATGCCGTCAACCGGATGATCGAGGCGGGCATCAAAGGCGTGACCTTAATCGCGGTCAATACTGACGAACAGGCGTTGCAGGCTTCAAATGCCGATATCAAATTACAGATAGGCCTTCGGTTGACGCGAGGGCGCGGAGCTGGCGCCGACCCGGAAGTGGGGCGCGCGGCGGCGCTCGAAGAAACAGAAAGGCTGATCGAGTTGCTGGAAGATTCGGACATGGTGTTCGTCACCACCGGGCTCGGTGGAGGGACAGGTACCGGGGCCGCTCCGATTATCGCTTCGCTGGCTAGCGAATTGGGTGCTCTGACGGTCGCTGTGGTCACAAAGCCGTTCGCCTTCGAGGGCAGGCAGCGGATGGCCATTGCCGATAAAGGTCTGGCCGAATTGGCAGAGGCCGTCGACACGATCATTACGATCCCCAACGAGCACTTGATAGAGGTTGTCGATCGCGGCACCAGTTTCTTCGAGGCATTCCGTATCGTCGACGATATTCTCCGGCAGGCCGTACAGGGCATCAGCGACATCATCATGATCCCGGGTATCATCAATCGCGACTTTTCTGATGTTCGGGCGATTATGCAAGGCATGGGATACGCCGTGATGGGCACGGCTGTGGCGGAAGGAACGAACGCCGCGATCGAGGCCGCGCGCAATGCCATGGCGAGTCAATTGATCGAGGATGCCGGCATCGAAGGAGCTCGGGGGCTGCTGATCAGCATTACGGGGTCGTCGCAACTGGGGCTGCACGACGTGCATGAGGCGACGTCAGAGGTGCAGAAGATCGTTGATCCCGAGGCCAACATCCTCTTTGGGGTTGTGCAGGATGAGTCGATGGGCGCCAAGGTTAAGATCACCGTCGTGGCGACAGGCTTCCGCAGCGAGGGCTTCGTTGCAGAACGCAAGATCACAGCGGAATCAGCCGCGGCTAGCGCCGAGATTCGCCAGATGCTGCATCAGGCTGCGGCAGCGCGCGGCAGCATGCATGCAGTCCCGGAACCCGACGAAACCGAGCTTGAGCCCGATGAGTTTCCCCAAACGGAGTCCGCAGAGAGTCAGACAGAGGAATCGACGCTGACGGAAACGGACCCCGATGAACTTGAGAAGCCTGCCTATCTTCGCCGGCAGATAACGTTCGACTAACGGGAGTACGACCCGACAACGGAGTTCTTTGCTCCTGGATGCGCGAGGGCGCGGCTTGACGCCCGGCCTCAACCTTCCAGGCGAGTGACTTGGTTTGCAGCCCGTGGCAAAAGTCCCGTGGAAGGCGCGGCGGGCTCCTGCTCATCTTCGGTGCGAAGTGAGGAGGAGTTCCGATCCGGGTGATCTCCTCCTCGCGAAGGAAAAGCGAACGACAAAGCCGACGACGGCAAATGTCCGTCGCCCAAAGGGTGCGAAGAAAAAAAACGCGCCACTCCCGCTTGGCTTCGAAGAAAAAACGCGGAGAGCGCGGCGTTACGCCATCAGCCCCGGGGCGCGTAACGCCGCCGCGTGACTTTACCACGGGCTGTTAAGCCGCATTTCGTCTACTTCTGAGCTTTGAGTTTGAATCTCGGTTGATCTGCTCAGATGGCTCCTTTATGATAGGTTTCTTGCCGGTAGGGCCAGTGGGTTCGGGGGGCCTCGTTAGCCCGTTCCCCTTTCTGTTTTGAAGCGTGATTGAATTTCCGCCCATACGGGCATCGAGGTGTTGTCGATGTTGATGAAGCGAGGGTTAGTTGTTGCCGTGACGGCATTGGCCGTGCTCCTGGGTGCATGTGCGACCGAGGAACCCCGCGATTTGGTCTTTCAGGCCATGGCCGAGCCGTTTCTCTACGAGACGTTGACTCTAAACCCGATATACGCGACGACCTTGGGCTATTACGTTCACTCGCCGGTGGGCGAGGATGGGGAACCCGCCGGACCCGAAGTCCGTCTCGACGAGATGCTGGATGACTTCTCAAGTGACGCGATTGCCAAGAGAATCGCATCGATGAAGGACTTTCGGGTGAACCTTGACGCAGAGATCGATCGGGATCAAGAGCTCAGGATGCATCCGTTCGTCGATCATGCCGTGGTGAACAACTACATCGACCGGACGCTGTTCGAGCTTGAGAGAGAACGAGTCCACGAACACAACCCCAGGATGTATGTCGAGCTTCTCGGAACCGCCCTCCACACGCTCATGGTGCACGAGTATGCGCCTGCGGCCGAGAGATACAGGCATTTGATCGGGAGGCTGCAGAAGGTCCCGGCGTTCCTGGATCAGGCAAGGGCGAACCTGAAGGCGTCCTCCGACGTTTGGATCGATGTAGCTATCCAGGAGAACCAAGGGGTCATCAACCTGGTGGAAAGGGGCATTCCCGCGGAGATGCCAGCGGACCTGAAGGCGGATTACGATGCCGCGGCCGGACCCGCGCTGGACGCTCTACGAGGCTTCGAGGACTACCTGAAGAACGATTTAGCGAACCGTGGCCGGCATGACTGGCGTCTGGGCAGTCAGCTTTACGCCGAAAAGCTGAAGGTGATGCTCAGCAACGACAAGACCCCGGACCAACTCCTCCAAGAGGCAGAGTCCGCGCTCCAGAGCAGCTATGACCAGATCATCGAGAAGGCGCAGCCGATGCACCGTGCCATCTATGGCGGGCAGCGGCCGCCCAACAATATCGCACTGATGAACGAAGTGCTCGAAGTCGTAGCGGACGATAACCGGCTTCGGAGCGGCGACCAGTTCATCGACCAGGTCCGGAAAGACATGAATGAGTTAAGCAGCTTCGTGGTGGACGCCGGCCTGGTCAATGTGCCGAGGCGCAATAATCTGCAGGTGATCGAAACTCCGGAATTCATGCGCGGCGTATATTCAGTGGCGGGATTCGTGAGCGCTCCGCCGATGAAACCGGAATTGAGTGCCTTTTATTGGGTGACGCCGATTCCATCGGATTGGTCGAGGGCGCGAACGAGGTCGAAGCTGCGGGAATACAACCTTTTCAAGTTGAAGCTCCTCTCCGCGCATGAAGCCATACCGGGACACTACGTCCAAACGGAGTTTGCGAATGAAGGCTTCACCGACCCTGAGGCGCCCGACCCGGCTCCCGAGTTGAGCCGGCTGCTGCGGGCGGTTTTCCCCGACCCGAGCTACGTCGAAGGTTGGGCCAGCTACATTGAGCATGTCATAGCAGACGCAGGCTATCACGAAAGATCCGACGAGTTCCAGATCAACTGGCTGAAGGAGCAGCTCAAGATCCAGGCGAACGCGGTTCTCGATATCCGCATGCATGCGATGGACATGAGCGATGACGAGGCCACCGAGCTGCTGCGGGAACGAGCCTTCCAGGAATCGGAAGAGGCCCGCGGCAAAATCTTGAGGGCCAAGCTGACCTCGGCGCAGTTGCCGCTCTACTATCACGGCTGGCAGGAATGGCTGAGGGTCAGGGAGCACTACCAGAACACGACGCAGGACTTCAGCCCCACTTCCTTCCATGACAAGGCGCTCCGGAATGGGGCTGCGCCGCTGCCGGAGATCGGTTATATCACCTCGAAAGTGCCGATGGACTGATGTGAAATCCTCCGGGGAAAGCGGTGTTGACACCGATCCGGATGTTTCCCGCTTGGATGATCCGCTCAGCATCTCGAAACAACCAAACGGAGGCTGTCTCCACAGGCCCTGCATGGTTGCTTTGCGGCCGTGGCGATTCAATCCCGGCTAGCCTGCTTTTCTCACCACGCGGCGAGGCGAAGTGTGTGAGAGGGCCGTCAGGACGAGGCGCGCGCCGCTTGGCGCGCGCAGGCGAACTTGAACCGTACGTTGAGCACGGCAAGCAAGCGCAACGAAGTCCTGGCGGTTGTATGGCGTGCTTCGACCGTCGGGTGGTGAGAAATGCAGGCTAGTCGGCGGTGGCGGCGTGAACGAGGGGTTTGGGTTCAAGGGCCGGCTGCTTGATGGTCTGTGGGTCGCGCCAGGCATCGAACACCGAGATCTTGTGCACGCAGGAGATCGTGCAGCGGGGTGCGCAGGATTTTTTGGTGAGATAGCCCTGCCGGATGTGCTCGATCGTGTACTTGGCGAGCGGAATGGCAGGGTAACCGCGTTGCTGAGAGCAATAGTGGACGAGGCCATCCTCACAGATGTAGAGGTATCGGCCGCCCGCTCGACAGCGCCAATCGTTCGGCTCCCCGGCGGCGATCTTGTTTTGGAAGCCATCGATCCGACTGTAAGAGCGCTTCCCGAGAGCCTTGATCTTGTTGACCACACTGCGTTCGACGTCGCTGAGAGCCCGAAGCTGACCGGAGCCGTCATGAATGATGCCAACGGTGCTCGTGAAACCCAATTCATGAGCTCGGCTCGAGATGCGGTACGCGTCCTGTGGGTCCGCGATCCCGGCCCCGATCACCGAGTTGATGTTGACATCGAAAGCCGCGTGCTGAGCGAGTAGCTCCAGCTTTTTGTCGAGCACTTTGAGGCTCTTCTTCGAGACTTCGTCGGGTTGAACGTTGTCGATGCTGATCTGCAGATATTCGAGTCCGGCTTCGTTGAGCCGTTCGATACGGTCTTCGGTGAGCAGATAGCCATTGGTGATCAGGCTGGCGATGATGCCGTGCTTTCGAGTGTGACGGATCAGACCGTCCAGTTCCGGATGCATGAGCGGCTCACCGCCACTGATCGTCAAGATGCTCAAGCGCAGCCGCGCCAGGTTGTCGACGCGTCGGCGAAGCTCATCGAGCGGAACCGGAGCGGAGAAATTGTCGAACTCGTTGCAGTAGGTACAGGCGAGGTTGCAGCGGCGGATCGGGATCAAATGGGCCAGAACGGGATGATCCGTGTCACTGAGGCCGCGCGCGATCATGTGCAACTCGCGCAGCCGGCGGTGCGCTGATCCCGCCCTCCGTTGTATTGCTTTCAACATTTGTTGATGATGTCGCGTCTGGTTCAGTTCACCATGATCGGCTTGGCGTCGCAAGCGCTTTTAACTGAACGGCGGATTATCGCACCGAAGAGCAGAACCGGACTGCGGAGCCGACTCTGCGCGCCATCGAACCGATGTTTCGCAAAAAGGGTCAGTATAGCGCTATCTGGGCGCTTTGCTCCATAGGATGCGGAGCTGCCGGGATGCCGATCTCTGGCGGTTGTTGTCGGGTTGGGCCGCTTCCTCACTTCTCTCTTGAGGAGTAGACTGCATTTCTCACCACGTGGCGAGACGAAGTGGGTGAGAGGGCCGTCAGGACGAGGCGCAAGCCGGGCGGAGGAAAAAGGCGCGCGCAGGCGTACTTTACTGTTCACCAGCCGTTAGTCATTTCTTCTGGAGCAAACTAGCCTGCATTTCTCACCACGCGGCGAGGCAAAGTGCGTGAGAGGGCCGTCAGGACGAGGCGCGAGCTGCTTGGCGCGCGCAGGCGTACTTGAACAGTACGTTGAGCACGGTAAGCAAGCGCAACGAAGTCCTGGCGGTCGTATCGCGTGCTTCGACCGTTGGGTGGTGAGAAATGCAGGCTTGGCCCCCTGCCCATGCTTTTCACGAATCACGAGACACGAAACACGAATCACGGCCTTTTCCCGCGTGCTTCGACCGTCGGGTGGTGAGAAATGCAGGCTGGATTCTCTCGTTCAAGACGCGAGGGCCGCCAAAGTTGGTTGACTGGACGTCTGCTTCGCCTCGTGAAGCATGCAGGCTTGCTCCGTGGAGGGATTGCTTTAGCCTGCATTTCTCACCACGTGGCGAGGTGAAGTGCGTGAGAGGGCCGTCAGGACGAGGCGCGAGCCGCTTGGCGCGCGCAGGCGTACTTGAACAGTACGTTGAGCACGGCAAGCAAGCGCAACGAAGTCCTGGCGGTCGTATCGTGTGCTTCGACCGTCGGGTGGTGAGAAATGCAGGCTAGCGGACCAGGACGACTTCGGCGAGGTCACGGTCGAGGTGGACGCAATATCGGCCGTCCAAGGGGTGGACCCAGATGCCTTGCTCCAGGCCGGCATTGGGGAAGTCGGCGGGATCGTCGAAAAGCTGCCCGTCCGCGTGCTCGATGAGCCTGCTTAGGGGGCCAATGTGGATGTGAGCGTGGCACTGGGTTCGGAAGAAGTGGCCGTTGGCGGCAAGTCCCCATCGTCCGGGATAAAGTTCCTTGGCTTTCTCGATCGCAGCCTGCCAGTATCGGCTTCGTTCGTCGTCCGACAGCTTTGATGGGCCTTGGAGGTCTCGGCTATGAGCTTTCGGAAGCGCGAGGTAGCGGTTGGGCTTGTGCGGGTTGATGTCTTTCAGGAAGTAGAACTCCGCGTCCTCTTCCTCGGCGGTGCGGCAAAGCCCGCACACTCGGCTGGCGAGTGTCTCGGGCCGGGAGTGATCGCACGGGCAATTCACGACCGGCGGGATGCCCACGAGCACGTATGACCCCAGGCTCAGTACGGCGAACAGGACCAGACCGCGCCTCACTGTTTCAGAATAGCTTGCATCGATTGCAGCGTGACGGCGCTTTACGGCGTCTCCAGGAGCTGTTCGTGGGTTTTGAGGAGAAAGGTGTCGGTCATACCCGCAAGATAGTCGCAGACAGTCCGATGCAGCGGCTCCTCCTCAGCCTGAGCGCGATAGGCTCCCGGCAACGCGGCAGGTCGTTGCATGAAGAACTCGAACAGCCGGGAAAGCTTGTCGCTGGTGTTATTCTGCTCCGCCGCGAGGCGTGGTGATTGATATACGTCTCGCCAGAGGACGGCGCGCAATTGTTGAGAGGCTTCGGTCAGTTCTGGGTCCAGACCGGCCAGCCGACGAGGACAGCATCTGACGTCATCGGCTGATTCGACGCCGGAACGCTTGGAGGCGCCGCGGGTTCCCTCGATCAAGCCCTCGACGAAGGCGTTGTAAAGAGCGCGTAGTGCTTCGTGGAAGACAATCTTCGGGGAGGCATCAGGGAAGGTTCTTTCGGCTTGTGTGAGGCATCGACCAAAAAAGCTGACCTGCTCACGTACTTGGTCTGTGCTGAGAAGACCGGCATCGATGGCGTCGTCGAGATCGGCGCAGTTGTAGGTGATTTCATCGGCCGGGTCTAGGAGTTGAGCTTCCAGCGGCGGCTGCTGATCCAGCAGGTACTCCGCGAGATCGGGAAATTCATTGGCAGAGTAGTCGGAGGAGTGCTTGACGATGCCTTCGCGGACTTCGAAGGTCAGGTTCAAACCCCGGAAGTTGGCATAACGGTGTTCGAATCGCTCGACAATGCGCAGGGCATGCAGGTTGTGGTCGAATCGGCCGCCGTATTTCCGCATCTGGAAATCAAGGACGGCTTCGCCACTGTGACCGAATGGTGGATGCCCGATATCGTGGGTGAGCGCAAGGGCCTCGACAAGCTCTTCATTCAACTCCAGAACCTTGGCGACGGTACGGGTGATTTGCGAAACCTCGATCGTGTGCGTCAGTCGGTTGCGCAGATGATCGGAGTTCGGAGCCGTGAAGACTTGGGTTTTGTACTGCAGCCGGCGGAAGGCCCTCGAATGGAGAACGCGGTCTCGGTCACGCTGATATTCGCCGCGATAAGGGTGCCGCGTCTCGGGATAACGTCGTCCGCGGCTGCGCTCGTTCGGAAACCGCAAGCGGGCCAGCATGAGTGATCCGAGAGGGCTAGCTGCCCGTGGTGAAACTCCGCGTAGTGCCGAGAGCGTCCCGCGTAGCGCCGAAAACGGCCCGCGTTGCACCGAGAGCGGCGAGGCGCCCGGCTGACAAGGCGCGACGAGGGAGCATATTGGACATATTCGACCGAGGAGCAACGCAGTTCAGCCGGGATGCATCGCCGCTCGAATGCAGCGAGGGTTTCACCACGGGCTGCTAGGACTGTGGAGGCATCGTCGGCTCCGTCATCACTCCAAGACGGCTCTCCAAACCGGCGCGCAGGCGAGCCGCCATCTCGCGGCCGGCTCCATTGCGCTCCTCGATAGACTTGACGAGCTCCAGAGCCTTCTGTTCGTCGGTGGCCAGCAGCGCGTCATAGAGGCCAAAAAGCTCGATTCGCTCCTTGGGCAACATCTCGGTGGGGTTCTCCACAAGGTGTTCGTAGTGCTTGAGCGCTTCTTCGCTTTGGCCTTCTCTTTGAAGCTGATCGGCGAGAGCCTTGCGGGCCAGGGCGGAGACTTCGTCGTCAGTATGATCGAGGAATCCCTCAAGCAGCGTCTTGGCCTCTTCCGGATCGCCTTCAGCCACTTCGTAGAGTGCGAGGTGCAGCCGGGCGATCTCGCCTTCCAACCGGCCGGCAAAGTCCTGGGCAACCTTCTTGAGCGACTCCTTGATCTTCTGCTCTTTGTCGATGGTTGGCTCGAAAGAGAGACTCTCCGGCTCCGAATCGCGAGGGCCCAAGTCGTAGTAGTTGATCATCGCTTCCTGCAAGGAGACCCTCGCTTCATTGGCGAGCTCTCTCTGATAGCGATAGAAGCCGACGCCGGCAACAACCAACAGGGCTACCGTCACCACTGCGCCTGTGATCAGCTTGCGGTGTCTCGTAAACAGGCCGACGGCTTCGGTGACTTCTTCGACGAACCGGTCTTGCTTGAGTTGCTTTCGAGTAAGCCTAGCCACAACTGCGCCTGATGAAGGGTCGGGAGGAACAGGAAGCGGATGGTTGTTTCACGCTCAGGCGAACGTTCATTCGTTCCTCGAAAAACCGCCTGACTATGGGAGTGATACTAGCAATGCGGAGAAAACTCTGTCAAACGACGGGCCGGTTCGAGCACGGACGAGACTCGTCGGCGAGCGCGTTGACCGCACGCCCACAGGCCGGGTCCCACTCCTGGTTGCGGGCTGATGGAGTGATTCGTGGAAGGCTGCGGGCATCCGTCCCGAGACAGTGTCGGGGGTTTGAGTCTTGGCCTGCATTTCTCACCACGTGGCGAGGCGGAGTGCGTGAGAGGGCTGTCAGGACGAGGCGCGAGCTGCTTGGCGCGCGCAGGCGTACTTGACAGTACGTTGAGCACGGCAAGCAAGCGCAACGAAGTCCTGGCGGTCGTATTGCGTGCTCCGGCCGTCATGTGGTGAGAAATGCAGGTTAGGGCCATCCTGGAGCCCTCTCTTGACAACTTGGGATGGTGCACAGGATACTAAGGCCCTTTTCAACTATGTTTCAAGTAGTCCCCTCTCTCCCGGCACGTGACACGGAACAGCACCCCCACACTCGCTGAACTCCACGAGGGAGAGGAAGCCTGTCTGGACCGCATCGATTTGCCGGAGCCGGAGGCCCGGAGGCTGATGGAGCTGGGGTTTCTTCCAGGGACGCGGATCGTCGCAACCCGGTCCTCTCCCTTCGGCGACCCGCGAGTGTTCCGGGTCGACGGTTCGGAGGTGGCCTTGCGCCGCGAGACGGCGGAGCGGTTGATGGTTCGCGAGTCTTCTGATATCCGAGGTGAATGAGCAAGGTGCCGTCGAGTTCCGCTGTCGTTGCCGCGCCGGCTCCTGAGATATCGAGTGCCTCTCGGACGGTCGCACTGGTGGGGCCGCCGAACTCCGGGAAGTCAACTCTCTTCAATCGTCTGACCGGGCTGCGGCAGAAAGTGGCCAACTATCCCGGAGTGACGGTCGAGAAGCGCCTCGGCCGGACGAAGCTGCAAGGTCAGGATGTGCTGCTTGTCGATCTGCCCGGGGTGTATAGCCTCGAGCCGCGTACCGAAGACGAGCAGGTCACGCATGATTTGCTTCGCGGCAGGATGGACGATGTTCCCAAGCCCGACGCGGTCGTGTTGATCGTCGACGTTACGAACCTCGGGCGGCAGCTTACGCTGGCGGGGCCGATCTTGAGCTTGGGGCTTCCGACGTTGGTCGTCCTCAACATGGCGGACGACCTCAAGCGTCGGGGCGGGACGGTGGATGTCGACGCCTTGGCTGAGCAGTTGGGGACACCTGTTGCTCTGGTCAGCGCACGCACCGGCGAAGGCCTGTCGGCCGTCGGAGAGTTTCTTCAGGGCGCTTTTGGCGTGCCGCGGCCGGTTGAGCTTCCGATCATCTCGAATGTTCCCAGTTGCCGGCAATGGTCGGCGGAGTTGGGCAAGCGGGCCCGCTACCGGGCTCCGCTGCCCTCGAATTGGACGCGGAGGCTCGATGGCGTGTTCCTGCATCCGGTCGCGGGGCCGTTGATCTTCGTGATGGTGGTGTTGGCGGTTTTTCAAACCATCTTCCAGGCCGCGGTGCCGCTGATGGACGGTGTCGAGACGATGATTGCGGTGTCGGGCGGCTGGCTTCAATCCGCCTTGCCGGAATCGTGGCTCCGGTCCCTCCTGATCGAAGGCATTTGGGGCGGGGTCGGGTCGGTAGTCGTTTTCCTGCCCCAGATTCTGTTGCTGTTCATCTTTATCGGCGTGCTCGAGGATTCGGGTTATATGGCGCGGGCTGCGTTGATTGCCGACCGCACCATGGCCAAGGTGGGGCTGGAAGGTAAATCCTTCATCCCGTTGATCTCGGCGTACGCCTGCGCGATTCCGGCGATTCTGTCCACGAGGACGATTGCGAATCAGCGCGACCGCATGGCGACCATCCTGATTGCGCCGTTCATGACTTGCTCGGCGCGGCTGCCGGTATACACGCTGGTGATCGCCGCGTTCATACCGGAGGAGCCTGTGTACGCCAGGACGGCCACGATGATCGGCCTCTACCTGCTGGGCTTTGTGGCCGCGGTGTTGACGGCGGCGGTGTTGAAATCTTCGGTGCTCAAGAGCGCGAGGACGCCGTTCATGCTGGAGATGCCCTCCTACCGCATGCCGACGCTGCGGTCGATCGGACTGCGGTTGCTCGACCGTGCAAAGATCTTCCTGCGGCGCGCCGGCACGGTGATCATGGCCACGACGATCGTGCTGTGGTTTCTGGCGAGCGTGCCGCTGCAGAACGGCGAGCCGCCGGAGATCGCAGAGAGCGTGGCGGGTACGATCGGCCGCACGATGGAGCCGGTCATCGAACCCCTCGGGTTCAACTGGCGCATTGGAATCGGGATCATCACGTCGCTCGCGGCTCGCGAAGTGATCGTCGGCACGCTGGGAACGATCTATGGCATGGAGGCGGACGAGGGCTCGCTGGAATTGCAAAGCGCGCTGCAGTCGGACCTGACGCTGCCGGGCGCGATCGCCCTTTTGATTTACTTCGCGTTCGCGATGCAGTGCATGTCTACCGTGGCCGTGGTGAGGCGGGAGACGGGCGGCTGGAAGTGGGCCATCATCCAGTTCGCTTATATGACCGCGTTGGGATACGTGTGCGCGTTCGCCGCGTATCGGATCTTGTCGTGAGGTCGCTGATGGCCTGGAACATCTTCCTGATCAAGCGGCGTTGACACCCGTCCGGATGTTTCCCGATGGTATGATCCGCACGCGGTCGGAGGAAAAACTCGCCCGGTGCCACCACTACGGAACCTCGCTCGTCAAAAGGAGGAGAGGATGAACCGGAAGCACAATCAACAACCTGACCGAAAGCCCGCCCGCGAGGGTTGGAGTCGCGTCATTGCGGAGTGGGCCACGGTGCTGGTCGTCTACCTGTTCGTGTCGACGTGTATCGTGCAGGGCTACGTCATTCCGACGCCCTCGATGGAGAACACGCTTCTTGTCGGCGACCACCTCTGGGTCGACAAGCTCGCCTACGCACCGTCCGGCGACGGCCTCGGAAGGTTGCTCCCCTATCAGGACGTGAAGCACGGCGACATCATGGTCTTTCGATATCCGCTCAACGTCGAAGAGACGTATATCAAGCGGGCCATCGGCCTGCCGGGGGACCGGATTCGTATCGAGAACAAACAGTTGATACGTAACGGCGCAGCGGTGGATGAACCCTACAAGGTGCACAAAACGGATTACCTGGCGCCCCTCCGGGACAACTTTCCGGCTCCCCCGCACGAAGCGTTGCGGGAGGAGGCCGTCACGATGCTGCGGAAGCATGTCCGGAAAGGTGAGCTGGTTGTGCCGCCCGGACAGTATTTCGTGATGGGCGACAACCGGGATCTTTCCGACGACAGCCGCTTCTGGGGCTTCGTGCCGCGAGAGAACATCATCGGCAAGCCTTGGTTGATTTACTGGTCCTACGACGCCCCTACGGAGCGGCTGCTCGATTTCAGCCTCGAGCATTTCGCGGACCTGGCCACGCACTTCTTCGACAAGACCCGCTGGAAACGCAGCTTCCGGGTCGTGCGGCCCTGAAGGCGCACCTGGGGAAAGGCTGACGATCCATGGCGCTCTGCGGCCTGACCCTGCAATCAAGCCAAGCGGTATGGTTCGTCGGTGGCATGGCTAAAGGGAACCGGATGAAGTCGGGGCTCGTCTCTTGTCTTGAGGCATAATTGGGGTAGCATGCTTGGGCAGGCACTCCCGTTAGCCTGCATTTCTCACCACGTGGCGAGGCGGAGTGGGTGAGAGGGCCGTCAGGACGAGGCGCGAGCTGCTTGGCGCGCGCAGGCGTACTTGACAGTACGTTGAGCACGGCAAGCAAGCGCAACGAAGTCCTGGCGGTCGTATCGCGTGCTCCGGCCGTCATGTGGTGAGAAATGCAGGTTAGCCCTTTCCAGCGGGGATCTATGATCCAACGCAATCGCCGAGGGCGCCTTTGGCCGTGGGTGGCTGTCTTGGCCGCGGCCGGTTACCTGGCGGCGCAACAAGCTCAGCCGCCCGATGCGACCGACCCGGCGGCCGGGGATGTCGTCTTTCGGACCGAGACCGCCTTGATGGAAGTCGAGGTCAGGGCGACGCTCCGGCGCGGCGAATTGATGGAAGGCCTTACCCGTGAAGACTTCCAGTTGTTCGAAAACGGCGAGCCGCAACAGATCGTCAGCTTCGAGTATGTGGACTATCCGCGTGGTGAGGCGCTCGTGGCGCGCGGCGAGCGCTTGACGCAAGTCGCCGGCCTGGAATCCTCAGACCCGTCGCAGCTTTCCACAACGCCGCCTCCCTCCGCTTCGCAGGAGTTGCGGATTCTTATCGTCACGCACATCAGCGAAGCGGAGCGGCTGCGTGTCCGTAAGTCCGTGCGGAAGTTTATCGAGAACGATCTGCCGGATCACGCACTCGTCTCGCTGAACGGCACGCCGTTCGTGTCCGACCGGGAGCTGCTGCTTGCCTTGATCGACAAGGCCGGACTGGTGGATTTGATGTCGGGCAACAACTTCTCCGATATCCGTCAGCGGTTCGTCGACAATTTCGACTCGCAGTTGGCCGCGGCACGAGGGGACTTGAACGCACTGCTCCGCGGTGTGGATCCGACCACACCCACGCACCTCTTCAACATGTTTGACGACCATCTGAGCCGTATTCGCACGATGCGTTACGTGGACCTCATACGCGATCTGAGCATTTTCCCCGGCAAGAAGATGATTGTGCTGTTTTCGCGCGGACACTCGATGGGCTTCGACAGGTTTCAGCAAAGTTTCATGGGCGCTCAGGACGCCTACTTGCTGGAGCGTCTTCGAGGGGAATCGATGCGGGCGCGGATCAGCCTCTACGCCGTGGACGCGAGGGGTCTCGAAGTCGGGGCTGTGTTGCCGGAGCATGATTTCGGGATGACCGGCGAGACGATTTTTTCGCCGGATCAGATCGTTCGGGGAGTTCCAGCGTTTCTTTATGCCCGAACGCCCCTGACCGCCGGCTTGAACGACAGACACCGAGCCAGCCGGCAGGGCCTGCAGGTGCTGGCCGAAATGACCGACGGCGTGGCGGTCACGAACTCGAATGATCTCGGCGAGATCTTCGACCACGTCAGGAAAGACCTGGGCGGCTACTACCTGATTGGATACTCGCCGCCGAAACGCAATGACACGAAACGGATGCGTGCGGTGAAGATCACGGTCAATCGCCCCGAGGTCAGACTGAAGTATCGCAAGGGCTTCTACGACAATGAGGAGTTTCGACGGGCGTTGGCGGAAGAACAGCGGAAGCGTCTCGAGGAGTTGCTGGGGCCGTCGCCGAGCACGACAACGGACAACGCCCCTCTTTCCTCGCTGACTCTCTACAAGACGGCCTTCGGGGCGCTGGCGTCCGACTCGCCGAACTACGTCCAGGCGGCCGAGAATCTTCAGCGCGCGGTGGGGCAGTATCCCCAGTTCGCCGTGGCATGGAATGTGCTGGGCTACTCGCGGGAGCAGTTGGGCGACGAGCAAGCGGCACGGGAAGCCTACGAAGAAGCCGCGCAAGCGGATTCGGACTATCTGCAGCCGCAAGCTCACCTCGCACGGCTCGACATCCGCGACCAGCAGTGGGATTCGGCGAAAAGCCGCTCGGAGGCCATTCTCGGCGTTGATGAAAACAGGGCGGACGCAAGGTTCTATCTCGCCACCGCCGAGTACAACCTTGACGATCTCGACGCCGCTCGGAAAGCCGCCGAAACGGTTGCCGGCGGCCCGCAAGTGGAGAACTACCCGCAGGTTTTTCAACTTCTCGGTCGGGTTCGCACTCGCGAGGGTGATTATGCGGGGGCGACCGAGGCTTATCGAAGTTATCTGAAAGCTCGTCCCGGCGCTGTGGACCGGAACCTCGTGGAGGAGCAGATCGGCAGACTCGAAACGGCCGAGGACGTCGAGAAGATCAACGCGGCGGTGCAGGAGGCGGATTGGGCGACCGTCGTCGAGTTGGGTGAGCAGTTGGCCGAGGTGGACGACGAGTCGGGGTTGGGGCTCTACTTTGCCGCGATGGCGCATCTTCAACTCAACGACGACGGCGCGGCCCGCGCGGCGGCGGAAACCGTTCTCCGCCGTGAAGACAGCGACCGGTTCCCCGGCGTGCACCGCATGCTCGGCACGTTGTATGCGCGGGATGGCGCCTTCGAAGCGGCCGCGGGACAGTACCGCGAGTTGATCGCCAAGGTTCCCGACGCGCCCGACTTGGCGAAGCTGCAACAGCAACTCGATGACTGGGAGAAGCTTCTCCGTTTCGAGGAACGGAGAAATCCGGTCGTCCGCATCATCAACCCCACGGGCAGGACGGCCGTGACCGTCGTGCGTGGCGCGCTCAGGGTAGGCGCAGAGAGTTCCGACCGTCCGATGCGGCAAGGCGATGTCGTCATGACTCAGGAACCGGGCTTGACCGTCATCGAATGCGTGGCGAAGGACGCGCGCATCAACCTCGCGTTGGAATTGCCCTATGGCCTCGATTTCGAAAGCAGGAGCGAAAGCGGCGGCATCTCGATCGAAGGCATGGTGATTTCCGGAAAAGTCGAGACCCGAAGCGGCGCCATCGACATCGCGGCCCCGTGGAAAGCGATGCGCCTGGACGCCAGGTTGCAGGAAAAGCCGCCGGCATTCTCTTTGCCGGAGGGCGGCTTGCTGGAGGCCGTTCCGGCGGCCGGCGCTACGGCCCTCGTGGTGAGAGACACACAGAGCCAACGCGAGAACACCTACGGGCGAGTTGAAGTGAAGGCGGCAGATCCGAAAAGCGTTGTCTTCCGCGATATGGAGGTACCCGCGGACTCGGTTGTGAAGATGCCCTGGCAAGCTCCCGGGATTCTCGACGCGATTCTCAGCGGAGAGCCGCTGACCGGGCAACCCCCGGACGATGGCCCGAGTCTGCGCAGAGCCGAGGGCTTGGCGCCGGATTCGGTTCGATTCTCGTCCGACGTCAGGATGGTGAATCTGTCGGTTTCTGTCATCGATGAGCAGGGGATGCCGGTCACGGACCTCGATGAATCGGGTTTTGAGGTAGTCGAGGGAGGTGTTGCGCAGCAGTTGGCGTCGGTGACCACGGGAGATGCCCCGTTCAACATGGCCGTATTGCTCGACATGAGCGCCAGTACCGTTGAGGAACGCGCCGGCATGAAACTGGTCGCGCGGCGGTTTGTGGCGTCGGCGCGCCCCGAGGATCGGATTGCGGTTTATACGCTCGGCAACGAGCTGTTCACGGTGGTTTCGCCCCTCACTTCGGACCGCGATGTTTTGGCGAAACGGATCGACGCGCTGCCTCCGATGTCGGGCGGATCGCCGCTCTACGATTCGATCGTGCTGGCGTACAACGAGGAGCTCCGTGCCAGAGCGGGGCAGCGGAATGCGTTGGTGGTCATCAGCGACGGTGTGGACAATCAGCTCGGCGCGCTGCTGTACAAGCCGATTCCCGAGAACAAGAAGAAGAACAAGCGCTGGCTGGAATATCAGGAACGGGCGGACCAGGCCCGGCTCAACCTGCTGGCTGCCGCCTCGGAGATCGACTTTGGAAACCTGCGTCAGGCGGCGGGGCGGATCGAGACGCTGATCTATCCTTTCCTGGTCCGTCAAGGTTCCTCGGAGCGTCGATTCCGCCGGCCGGTGGAGGAGGCCGCGAAAAACAATATGGAGGCGTTGGCGGCGGCCTCGGGCGGCAGGGTGTTTTATGCGGCGCCGGATGATCGACTCGACCCTTTCCGCGAAGTGACCGAGGAGCTTCGAAGCGTTTACACCTTGGCGTACTATCCGCAGAATCAGGAGTTCGATGGGGCTTGGCGGCCCGTGGAAGTGCGGGTAAACAGGCCGGGGGTGACGGTACGCACGCGCAAGGGGTATGTGGCGCGTTAGGAAATATCGTTCGCTCGACCCCTCCGGGACCCAACCACGGGGGCGCAGCTTGCCTGTCTCACCAGCAGCGCGGCGGAGACCTGTGCTCCTGATTACCGGGCTGCGGCCCCCAGCGCATACAGAGCCGGGTCGATGGGTTCGTTGTGAATCACGGTTTTGAACGCGAATTCCCACTCGGCGACCATCCTGCTTCTGCTGTAGTAGTGGATCTTCCAACGCGCGGGCAACGTCAGTCCGTCGACATCCTGGAAGTTCGAGAATGTCTCGGTAATCCCGTGATATTTGGTCTTCACATGACGGTAGGTGTCGGGTTCGAAGAAGAGTAGAATCTTCTCGGGTCTGCCCCTGCGGGGTTTGTAGTAGAGGCAATGCAATTGACGATTCTCAACTTGCTTGAGGCCGGCGTATTCGAGTTTGGCGCCCCTTGCCTCCAGGTGCAGCAGCGGCCACGCCGTTGACGTCACGCCGCCCAGAATGCCTTCGCGCAACAGTGCTTTGTTGTACTTGAAGAACTCGCCGAGTGGTGAGCGTCCGCCTGGGAAGCCTTGGTAGATGCGCACCTTCTTGCCGTCATGGATGAAGTGCTCTCCGTAATACGTCGGGTCGCCGCGAGTATCAAAGCGCAAGCTGATCGAGTTGCCGTCGGAAGCCTCGAACACGGTAGCGGGCAGTGTGGCGGGCAGTAGGGCGAAGCCGCCCCGGAAGACTCGCCACACTCCTTCTCCGCGCAACATGCGCGACTTCATGCCGGTCCGTGCGTCGGCGGGGCCGATAGCGTCAAGATGAAGGCTGACAAGCTCTTCAGGCGTCATTTTCTCCGCCGCGGAGAGGGGGGAGAAACCAGCACCGGTGCAACCAAGAGCGATGGCCCCAACCAGGATCGCCTTGCAGCTCATTGCGGACAGAGACATGACGGCATCCCGCAAAAAACGCTCTGCATTGTGGACGTGAGCGTAACTCTTGTCAAATCTGCTCCGTAAGAAGCAGCACGTCTTCTGGAACCGTCGGGACCGGGCGTTACACTTGCTTCAGACCGGAACCGCGTCGACGCTTGCCGAGTCGCACATTCGGAGGTGTCGTGAGTAATACTGTCACTGGCACGGACGGTCCGCATCCAGGCTCGTATCCGCAACGGGCAGCTTGTCTCACCAGCAGCGCGGCGGAGACGTGCGCGCCCGATTACTGGGCCGCGGCCCCCAGCTCATATAGCGACGGGTCGATGGGCTGGTTGTGAACCGCATTGTTGAACGCGAACTCCCATTCGGCGACCATCGAGCCCGGACCGCCGCCTTGATTCGAGCGGTTGTAGTGGATCTTCCAACGCGCGGGCAACATGAGGCCGTCGATATCCTGGAAGTTCGAGAAGGTCTCGGTGAGCGTCTCGTAGGTGTTCTGCACACCTGCCGATGCTTCGGGATTGGCGCCGATGCCTCCAGGCACTTCGTAGCGATACTCGGTCTGGACATGACGGTAAGTGTCGGGTTCGAAGAAGAGCCGAATCTTCGCCGGGCCGCCGCTCTTGCGGGGCTTGTAGTCGAGACGGTGCAATTCACGACCCTCGACTTTCTTGAGGCCCGCGTATTTCAGCTTGGCGCCTCTTGCCTCCAGGTGCAGCAGCGGCCACGCTGTTGACGTCACGCCGCCCAGCAGACCTTCGCGCAACAGCGCCTTGTTGTTCATGCAGAACTGGCCCAGCGGCGAGCGCCCGGCCTGGAAGCCTTGGAGAATGCGTATGTCCTTGCCGTCGTAGACGAGGTGCTCGCCGTAGTACGTCGGGTTGCTCTGAGTGTCAAATCGCACACTGATCGAGTTGCCGTCGGAAGCCCCGTAGACGGCGCCGGGCAGTTGGGCGCGTCCTCCCAGCAAGACTCGCCATATTCCTTCTCCGCGGAACAACCGTGACTTCATGCCGGCCCGGGCGTCGGCGGGGCCGATGGCGTCAAGATGAAGGTTGACGAGCTCTTCCGGCTTCATTTTCTTCGCCGCAGAGAGGGGTGAGAACCCGACTACGCCGCAACCAAGAGCGATGGCCGCAGCCAGGATCGTCTTGCAGCTCATTGCGGACAGTGACATGACAACCTCCCGTGAAAGACGCTCGCATTGTGGACCTGAGCGTAACGTTTGTCAACCCTGCTTCGTAAGCCTGCATGTCTCACCACGTGGCGAGGCGAAGTGGGTGAGAGGGCCGTCAGGACGAGGCGCGAGCCGCTTGGCGCGCGCAGGCGTACTTGAACAGTACGTTGAGCACGGCAAGCAAGCGCAACGAAGTCCTGGCGGTCGTATCGTGTGCTTCGACCGTCGGGTGGTGAGAAATGCAGGCTAGGAGCGACACGCCTTCTGGAACCGGCGGGGCCGGCCCGCTACACTTGTGTCATACCGCAACGACGTCGACGCTTGCCGCGTCGCACATTCGGAGGTCTCGTGACGAAGACGGTCCCCTGGGAGCGCGGGCATCCTGCCCGCCGATCTGCTCGGTTGCGCATTCGGAGGTGTCGTGAGTAAGTCAATCCCTGCTGCAGACAGTTTGCGGCCAGGCTCGCATGCACAACGAGCAGTTTGGCTCACCAGCCGGCGGAAAGTTCTTTCCTTGGCGCCGGCGGCCTTCGCGTTCGGGAAGCTTCTTAAGGCGGAAAGCCGGCAGGAGCGCGGGCGGCGCTTGCTTGGGGAGTGTCTTGAGGCGTTGGGCGGCCAGCGTTTCTTGCAGATTCGCGACGTGGTGCGATCGGGACGCGCCTACGCCTTCTACCGGGCGAACGTCCGGGGTCTGGCAAGAATCACCATTTACGAGCATTTCGGCCCCCTTGAGAAGGACCCCGAACCGGACTGGCTGCCCGTAAGCCGGCGCGAAGTCTACACGGAAAAGGGAGACTATTACAACCTCTTCGAGCACGGACAAGGGTGGGAAATCACCTTCCGTGGCGCCAGGCCCCTGCCCGAGGAACGGATGAATCGATATCGGGAATCGACCCGCCGCGACATCTTCTACTTTCTGCGATACCGGTTCGATGAACCGGACATGTACTATTACCACCGCGGAACGGAGATCATCGACAATGTTCCGACCGACGCCATCGACGTGACCGACAGCCTTGGAGAGGGCGTCACGTACTTCCTCCGTCAATCCGATCGGCTGCCGGTGCAGCAGGTCTATCAGCGCCGTGACCCCAAGACAAGAATCCCCTCCGAAGAGAAATCGGCCTTCTCGAAGTACCGCGAAGTCTCGGGAGTGATTCTGCCGTGGAACATCCGCCGGGAAGTGGACGGCGAGAAGGCATTCGAGCTTTTTGGGCGAACTGCGGAGGTGAATCCCCGGCTGGATGCCTCGACGTACTCCCTTGACAAGCGCCTCAACCTGCTGCCGGAGAGTCCTTGACCTGAAACAAACCCTCGGCCCCGGCGTTTCCCACTCGAATGATCCGCACACGGGCGGCGAAGAACTAAAAACTAAAAACTGAAAACTAAAAACTGAGAACTGGCCTGCATTGCCCGCCGTCTGACAGTCCTTTCACGCACGTCCCCTCGCCACGTGGTGAGAAAAGCAGGCTATAGCAGGGGGACCCTTTGATTCATGCAGCGATGCGATACAAGCACAATCGGCCGTCGCCGTGCGCCGCGCTACAATGGGCTCTTTTCCGAGAGGTAGCCCTGTGCCTATTCCGCAGCTTTCCGAGAGTGATCTCAAGCTCCTCGGCCAATACGATACGCCGACGATCTGCAACGTCATTGAAGTCTTCAAGGTTCGTCCGCAGACCAGCGGATACATGGACGGCCGCATCCGTGCCTGCTTCCCCGAGTTGCCGCCCATGGTGGGGTATGCATCGACGGCGACCTTCCGGTCGGCCGCCGCTCCGCGAGCCGGCGCGGACTACGCCGGACTCGAGCAGCAGGTCGAACAGTTCGCCAATCTGCCGCAGCCCACAGTCGTCGTGATTCAAGATCTGGACAGTCCGCCGGTAGCCGCCACCTTTGGGGAAGTGATGACGACCATCTACAAGGGATTCGGCTCGGCGGGACTGATCACGAGCGGCGGCGCCCGTGACCTCGAACAAGTGGGAGCGCTGGGCTTCCCCTGTTTCAGTGACGGCGTGATCTGCTCGCATGGATATCCGCAACTGCTCGACCTGGGAGTGTCGGTGAACGTGGGCGGGATTACGATTCAACCGGGGGACCTCTTGCACGGCGACGCGAATGGAGTGACGACGATCCCGCATGAGATCGCCTCGGATGTCGCCCATGCCTGCGAGGAGTTCGCGGCGGCGGAGCAGGTCGTGCTCGACTACATCAAGGCCGGGAATGTGACTCCCGGCGGGCTGAACGAGGCCCGCGGCGAGTGCGTCCGCATGATCAAAGCCCTGGGAGAACGAGTTCGGGCCAAAATGTCGATGACGCCCTGACACGGCCGCTGAGCGATGCCGGGGCTTGCTCTGTCCCGGCCTGCCTCCGTGCCTTCTTACTCGGGAAAAGAACTCGTCTCGACCAGGTGGGGCAGCGATCTCTGCGGGTGGAACGCGACGCTGTGACCGGGTGTTTCCGGTGGATAGGCATAGCCGTTTTCGATGCGAAGCGGCTCCTCGACGAAGCGGTTCAGGAACGGGATGTGTTCCACCCAGAGCGCGTTCGGCGCCGCGCAGGTGGTGTGGATGTGCAATTCCATCAGGAAGTGCGGAGATACATTCACGTTGAAGCTGTGAGCCATATGGGCGATGCGCATCCACTCGGTGATGCCGCCGACGCGGCCGATATCCGGCTGTAGGATCGAGGCTGCGTCCCGGACGAGGTATTCCTTGAAGACGTGCCGGTTGTAGAGGCTCTCTCCCAGGGCGATCGGGATCGGCGTGCTGCGTCGTAGCTTTTCGTGACCGAGCACGTCGTCGGCCTCGATAGGCTCTTCCAGCCAGAACAGGTCGAACTCCTCGAACAGCCGCGCCCTTGCGATGGCTTCGGCGGCGGTCCAACGCAGGTTCGCGTCGGTCATCAGCTTGACGTCGTCACCGATTTCTCTTCGCACCGCCCGTAGGCGGGCGGCATCCTCGGATCGGCTCTCCTTGCCGACCTTGACCTTGACGCCCGTGTATCCCTGTCCGACGCGTTCGGAAGCCTCCCTGACAATTTCGTCCTGTGTGTGATTGAGCCAGCCCGAGTCCGTGTCGTAGACGGGCATGCGGTCTCGGCAGGCGCCCAACAGCTTGTAGAGCGGCAGTCCGGCGTGCTTGGCTTTGAGGTCCCAGAGCGCGATGTCGATGGGAGCCATCGCGAGCAGGGCGATGCCGCCGCGCCCGACCCAGTGCGGAGCCCACCACATCTTTTCCCAGATCCGCTCGATGTCGGCAGGGTCCTCCCCGAGAACCAGCGGTGCAAGCTCCTCATCGAGGAAAACCTTCACGGCTCTGCCGCCGCGGCCGATCGTATAGCCGAAGCCCATCCCCGCCGATCCCTCGTCGGTGTGCACGGTCGCCGAGATCACCTCCATGTGGGTGAACTCCTGGATGGCGTCGACGATCTTGCGATGCGCGGGGAAACGATAGAACGCGGTTTCGATACGGGTGATTTTCATGAAGGCTCAGCGCGGCAAAAAGGGAGGAAGGCGGATTTGCGCATGCTGGGGCATTGCATGCCGCGCCCAGTCGCTCAGCGAGCAGCGTAGCACACGCCCGATGTGCTTGAGCCGGCCGCCCTCGTGGCTGTGCTCAGTGATTCGGGTTAGTGTGGCATCACGCTACAATGCGCGCGGAGGTGCAGGATATGGCTACTGAATCTTACGAAGAACTCATAAAGATGTCCAAGGAACAATTGATCAAGCTGCACGACGCCCACGCTGAGTCAAAAGCGCCAACAGCGGACCACTACTTGGCGGAACTGCGTCATCGGGAACTGCGCGATATTCTGAAAGTATCAGGCGAAAGGCTGGAAGCCTTGTACTGGAAGCTTGAATAAAGCAGTCTCGCGGCTGCCGTTAACAGGCCTGCCTGCGCAAGTTGCCTGCGCACGCCCAAATAGAGTTGCGCAGTGGCGGCACACAGTCGGTTCGATGTGTGTAAGTATAACAAAACAATAGAGTTGGAAAACGAGACTGCCGTATCCGCATGATCTCCGATCAGGCTGGCCTGCATTTCTCACCACATGGCGAGGCGAAGTGGGTGAGAGGGCCGTCAGGACTAGGCGCAAGCCGGGCGGAGGAAAAAGGCGCGAGCCGCTTGGCGCGCGCAGGCGTACTTGAACAGTACGTTGAGCACGGCAAGCAAGCGCAACGAAGTCCTGGCGGTCGTATCGCGTGCTTCGACCGTCGGGTGGTGAGAAATGCAGGCTAACCCTGGCTCAGTCCGATGAAGAACACGCCCGCAACCACCAGGGTCAGCCCGACGATCTTGTTGCGATTGAACGGTTCATCGAAAAACCAGCGGGACCACAGCAGCCCCCAGACATAGCTGGTCGAAACCATCGGATACAGAATCGTCAGGCTGCCGTCCTTGATACCCAACACGTAAAGGACGGATGAGACCAGGAACAGCGCGATGCCTGCAGCGACCGCTGACAGCCACCGCAAAGGGGGCTGCGTCCGCCGCTGGCGGTCGGCGCCGACTTTGAGCAGGGCCATCGCGATCGAGCCAAGCAGGCTCGCCGCCAATACCAGCAGGATCGAGGAAGCCGGAGTGGTCATGACCGGCTCCCGGCGCCGATGAACGAAACACCGGCGACAATCAAGGTCAGGCCGGCGATCTTCGGGATGCTGATCACATCCTGGAAATATACCTGAGAGAGGATCGCCACCCACACGAAGGTCAAGGCAACGATCGGATAGAGAATGGAAAGCTGCCCCCCCCGAAGGGCGAGTACAACCAGTACGACATTGATCGCCAGGCAGGCGTAGCCGCCGATGAGGGGAACGTTCGTGAGGATCCCGATCAGGTTCGCTCCCTCGATCGCATCAGCCCCGAACCGGAGCAGGATCTGAGCCGCCGCTCCGCTGACGGTGCTGAGGATGATCAGGCCGATCGATGCGAGAGATGTGTAGTGGGTGCTGCGGCCCGATTCGCTCTGCGAAACCGAATCACTCAACCCGTCTATCATCGCAGAGCATGGTGCGGCAATGTGCGGCATGTGCGGCCTCGACAAGCGCCCGCTCATGGCCGTTTCTCTCTATTTCGCAAGACGATCTCGGAAGGCCCTATCCTGCATTTCTCACCACGCGGCGAGGCGAAGTGCGTGAGAGGGCCGTCAGGACGAGGCGCGAGCCGCTTGGCGCGCGCAGGCGTACTTGAACAGTACGTTGAGCACGGCAAGCAAGCGTAACGAAGTCATGGCGGCCATATGGCGTGCTTCGACCGTCGGGTGGTGAGACATGCAGGTTAGCCTCAATACTCTTCACTTAATGATGATAATGTAGTTCTCGCCATCCCGGATCGGAGCGAGATGGGCTTGGTTTCGGCGGACGGGAAAGCTGCTCATCTTGCGCTTGACCGCGCGCGGGTTGCGGCGTCCTCGGCTGGAGACCACCCGTTCCTCGAGGATCTCCTGCAGTACGGCTTCATGGAACGCTTTTCTGTGCCGAGGGGGGGACAGCGACAAAGCGCGGGAGCTTGCGGCGGACCACCCGCACGGCATGGAGAAACGAAAGCCGGTCGGGATCTTCGTCGGCCTTCAGCGCCGCTTCGTGCATCAGCCCCCGAATGGCAAAGTGCGCCAGCAGCAGCCCGTAGAACTCTTGCTCGACCAACTCCGGGGTCTTGCTGCGCAGCACGATGCGGGCTCCCCGCAAATGCGTCTTCAACTCGTCCAGCGCCGTTTCGATCTCCCAGCGCTGGGGATAGAGGGCGGCCAACTCCGCCGCCGGGGCCTGCTCGGGATCGAGAATCGTCGTCAGCAGGCGATAGAACGGCTCGCTGTCGGGCAGCCCTTCGAGACGGTACTCGATGACCCGCACCCGCACCCCCTGGCGATGCTGCCGCCGCTCCCGCTGCGAGGGATACATGCGGCTCAGATAGGAGCCGTCCGGCAGACGTTGCTCGCAAGCAAGAATCAGATTCTTCCTGCCGCGCCACAGCAGATCGGCGCCCGAGGCGCGCGCCTGGTTCCACAACGGGTAGCTGAAGAAACTGCGGTCGGCCAAGCACAACATCTCCTTGTGCAAGCGCCCGACCACCTCCTCGGCGAGCGAGATTTCGCTGACCGCATAGGCACCCATCCGCGTGCCGAACAACACGTGGGTCCCGGCCTCCAGCAGTGCGACGAAGCGTAACTGCGGATAGGCGCTCGCGCCACGGCTCGCCCCGGGCCGGCCGTAGGCCGCTGCGTTGCGCTTCTCATCGGCCAGCTCCAGCGTGCTGCCATCGATGCTCACCAGCCGCCAACGCCGATACCAGGCGCCCCGCGTGGCGAGCGCCGCGGTCGGCTGCACGCACTCATCATGGAGTTGCCGCAGCACCGCCGCCCCCAGCCGCGAGCGCGCCTGCGAGATCGCCGCGTTGCTCGCCACCTTGATCTTCGTTCCCGGTGCGCTCAGCCACTGCAGCCCTTCCAGCAAGCAACGCAGCACCTCGCGGTAGGAGGACTGCATGTAAAGAGCCAAGGCGATGACGTAGTAGACCACCACCTGGGCCGGCAACTCGCGCCGCCGCACACTGGCCTTGCCCCTGGCCGCCAGAACCGCTTCGATTCGCTCTGCCGGAAACGTTTTGGCGATCACTCCCAGACTGATGTAATCGCTGATTCGCGAACCTCGGGGCAACCCTGCCGGCCTGCGCGCCATACGGTGGTCCTCCTGTCCCTGCCTGAAACAGAATACCACAAAAATGTTTTAAGTTAAGAGTATTGAGGTTAGCCTGTATTTCTCACCACGTGGCGAGATGAAGTGCGTGAGAGGGCCGTCAGGACTAGGCGCAAGCCGGGCGGAGGAAAAAGGCGCGAGCCGCTTGGCGCGCGCAGGCGTACTTGACGGTACGTTGAGCACGGCAAGCAAGCGCAACGAAGTCCTGGCGGTCGTATGGCGTGCTTCAGCCGTCGGGTGGTGAGAAATGCAGGCTAGACGCAGTAGAATAGGCGATACGCCTTCCCCCGACTGTCCCTTCAGGGAACGAGCACGGGACAGCGATCAGTCCGGCCGGCTATGAGGGACACCTATCGGATCTTGCGCGAGGAGCTCGTCCCGCACTTTCCGGACCTGGCCTCCTGCCGGAATACTTCCGAACTGCTGTCGCATCCGGCCTATCGCCGCATCGCGCCCTCCGTCGGCAGCGTGCTGACCGCGACGGAAACCGAGAGCTTCGCGGAGAGCGAAGCGCCTGCCCGCGATCGATACCGGATCGCCGCCTGGAACCTCGAACGGGGTATTCAGTATGAAGGGCAGCTCGAGGCGCTTAAGAACCACGGCTACCTCACAGCCTGCGACGTCCTGCTGCTGACCGAGACGGATGTAGGGATGGCGCGGTCCGGCAACCGGCATGTCGCGCGCGGCTTGGCCCGGGAACTCGGCATGAACTATGCCTTCGCTCCTTGCTATGTGAATCTTTCGAAGGGAGCCGGCGTCGAGTACGACGTCGAAGGAGAGAACCTGCTTGGGTTGCACGGCAACGCGATCCTCAGCCGCTATCCGATCCTGAACGTGAGGAGCATCCCGCTCAAGAACGGCAAGGACAAGATGGCCGGCCGGGAGAAGCGCCTCGGCCAGCAGACGGCGATCATGGCCGATGTGGCGCTTCCGGGCAAGACCCTCGTCGCCGTATCGGTCCACCTTGATGCGCAGTCGAGTCAGTCGCACCGCAGAGACCAGATGCGCGACGTGCTCGACGGGCTGAGAGGCGATCGTCCGGTGGTGATCGGGGGCGACTGGAACACCACCACCTACAACTCCTCGCGGTCGTTCCACGCCATCATGGGCTTCTGGTTGCGTGTTTTCATGGGTGTCGACAACGTGATCGACAACCACTATCTGCATCCCTACCATCGCTTCGAGTCGGCTCTGTTCGCGTTGCTCGAGTCGCGAGGGTTCGACTACCGGACTTGCAATCGGCTCGGGGAGCATACCGCTTCCTTCGACTTCGATGACATCAAGATGCACAAGGATCTGCGGGAGTGGCTCCCTGAGTGGTGTTTCCCGTTCATCCAATGGTCGTTGCGCAACCATGACGGCAAGTGTCCGTTCAAGATCGACTGGTTTGCGACCCGCAGGGTGCAAGCGGTCAATCCGGTCGTGCTGCATGAGTTCCGGGAGGGGCGCGAGCCGCCTCTATCCAATCACGACGCGATCGGAGTCGATATCCTGGTCTGACCTGCATGTCTCACCACGTGGCGAGGTGAAGTGCGTGAGAGGGCCGTCAGGACTAGGCGTGCGCTGCTGGGCGTCGGCCGATCACGGTGAGTGGTATTCTTGCCAGCAGGAGTTTTGTAATGCGCTCATTTTGTGCGAGTTTTCTGACGGCCTTGGCGATCGCCGCCTCGACGCTGACGGCGGCGAACTGGCCCGGGTTCCGTGGTCCGAATAGTTCGGGCGTCGGCTCGGCGGAAGCCCTGCCGCTCGAGTTCGGTCCCGCGAAGAACGTTGTTTGGAAGACGGAGCTGCCCTCGGGCAAGTCGTCTCCCGTGCTGACGGAGAAGTACATCTTCTTGACGGCGTGGACGGCGGACAGCCTGTTGACGTTGGCGTTGGATCGCCGCACCGGCAAGCTGCTCTGGGAGAGCGCGGTGCCGCGCAAGCGTAAGGAGCACATGCATCAGTTGAATAGCGCCGCGTCCGCCACGCCCGCCACGGACGGTACGAACGTCTATGTTTTCTTCGGCGATTTCGGGCTCGTTTCCTACAGTCCCGAAGGGAAGGAGCGCTGGCGTCTGCCGCTGGGACCGTTTACGAACTTGCATGGGATGTCGGCCTCGCCGATCGTTGTGGACGACAAGGTCGTGCTGGCTTGCGATCAGGATGTGGAATCGTTTGTGCTGGCCGTCGGGAAAGACACCGGCAAGGTCGCCTGGAAGACGATGCGGCCGGAGGTGGTTCACGGGTTTTCGACTCCGAGCGTCTACGTCTCTCCGGGCGGCGAGAAGCAGATCATCGTGCCGGGATCGTACGTGCTGATTTCCTATTCGTCGGAAACGGGCGAAAAGCTTTGGTGGGTGCGTGGGCTGACGTGGCAGGTGAAGCCGGCCGCCCTGGTCGAAGACGGTGTGATTTACGCCACCGGATGGGCGCCCGGCGCCGAGCCTGCGCAGAGGAAGTTCTTTCCGGTGTTCGAGGAGGCGGCCAGGGAGGCCGACCCGAACGCCGACGGACTGATTTCACCCCAAGAGCTTCCCGAGAAGTGGAAGCCGACCGGAAGCTGGCGGGCGATCGATCTGGATCAGGACGGCTTTCTCAGCGCGCGCGACTGGAGCTTCTACATCGCGCGGCGTGGGTCGAGGAACGCAACGATTGCGGTCCGCCCGGGGGATGCGAGAGGCGACCTGACCGAGTCGCACGTTGTCTGGGAGTACGAAAGGTCCGTGCCGGTGGTGCCGACGCCGGTTCTTTACGACGGTTTGCTGTATATCGTCAAGAACGGTGGCATCCTCGCCGCGCTTGATGCGGCTACGGGCGAGGTGGGACGGCTGGGTCGGTTGGAAGGTGCGATCGACAACTACTACGCTTCGCCGGTTGCCGCCGACGGGAAACTGTTTTTCGCGAGTGAGACCGGGAAGGTGACGGTAGCCAGGCCGGGCATGAATTGGACGGTCCTGATGGTGAATGATCTGGGCGAGCCGGCCTATGCGACGCCCGCGATTGGGGATAAGCGGATCTATATCAGAACGGAGTCGGGTCTCTACGCCTTTGGGAGTGAGGGGCAATGAGAGTGGATGGGTCGGCTTGCGCCTGCTTGCCGCCTGCCGCTCTTCCATGCCCGGCCGCGCGGCCGAGCCGCTTTGCACCCGCCCCTCGGTTCGGCAGGTGAGCGGTTCCGTGCCACTTCTCGCTAACGGTCCGTGCTGAAACCCCGCCTAGCCTGCATTTCTCACCACGCGGCGAGGCGAAGTGCGTGAGAGGGCCGTCAGGACGAGGCGCGAGCCGCTTGGCGCGCGCAGGCGTACTTGAACAGTACGTTGAGCACGGCAAGCAAGCGCAACGAAGTCATGGCGGTCGTATCGTGTGCTTCGACCGTCGGGTGGTGAGAAATGCAGGCTAGCGCCGCTCGAATGCGGCGGGGCCTTTTCCCAGGGACTGTTAAGATTGAATCGCCATGATGAAACGAACGTGCCGGAGTTTCTTGTCCGCTGTTCTCCTGGCCGCCGCGGCCTATCCGTTGTCGGGCGGTGACTGGTCGCGCTTTCGGGGGCCCAACGGGACCGGAGTTGCCGAGACGAGCGGGCTGCCCACGGAGTTCGCTCCGGACAGGAACGTCGTTTGGAAGACGGCGTTGCCGATGGGCAAGTCGTCGCCCGCGTTGGCCGGGGACCGCATCTTTCTGACGGCCCATGAAAACGGGAAGCTGTACACGATCTGCCTCGATCGGGAGAGCGGAAAAATCCTGTGGCGCCGCGCGGCTCCGGGTCGGCGGCTCGAGAAGAAACATCGCCTGAACGACGAGGCCGCCTCGAGCCCGGTAACGGACGGAGAGAATGTCTATGCGTTTTTTGGCGGATATGGACTGCTCTCGTACGGCCCGGACGGCAATGAGCGCTGGCGGAAGCCGATGGGGCCGTTTACGAATTTCCACGGCATGGGGGCGTCGCCGGTTCTCGCCGGCGGCAAGCTGCTGATGGTTGTCGACCAGGACATCGACGCCTACATCATTGCCGTTAACACGGCTGACGGCAGCGTCGCATGGAGGACGGACCGGCCGGACATGGTCCACAGCTTTTCGACGCCGGTGGTGCACCGGCGAGAGGACGGCAGGACGGAGTTGATTGTTCCCGGTTCTTACCAGATGGTGAGCTATGACGTGGCGAACGGCGACGAGATCTGGCGCATCAAGGGGCTGACCTATCAGGTGAAGTCGGTGCCGGTGATCGAAGACGGGATTCTTTACTTCAACGGCTGGGCGCCCGGGGGCGAACCTGCGGTGCGGCTGGTCCTCCCCGACTTCCCCGAGATGCTCAGCCGCTTCGACACCGACAACGACAAGCGCCTCTCGAAGGCCGAGATTCCCAAAGAGTGGCATCCCGGCAATTGGGCCATGCAGGACCTGAACAAGGACACCGTGTTCGACGCTCGCGATTGGAAGTACTACCAGAGCCGTCGTACCTCCACGAATGCGACGATGGCGGTGCGGTTGGGCGGGCAGGGCGATATCACGGACACGCACGTTCTTTGGCGCTATCGGAAGACGCTGCCCGATGTGCCGTCGGTCCTGCTGTATCAAGGTGTGCTGTACACCGTCAAGAAGGGCGGCATCGCCATGACGCTGGACCCGAAGACGGGCAGGGTGCTCAAGGTGGGGCGCCTGATGGAAGCGCTCGATGATTACTACGCTTCTCCCGTGGCCGGCGACGGAAAAGTGTACCTGGCGAGCATGCTGGGGAAGATCACGGTGCTCAAGCCCGGCGGGCAGTGGGAGGTTCTGTCAACGAGCGATCTGGGAGAGGACGTTTTCGCCACGCCGGCGATTGCCGACGGCCGCATGTACGTGCGGACGTCGAAGAACCTCTATTGCTTCGCCAAACAATAGAGAACGGTTCGCCTCAAGCTGCAGCGGCTCTTCTCGCCTTGCCCCCGCAATGATTGGCCGAGAAGACGGGTTTGAACAACAACGAGAGATCGCGGAGCAGGGGTTTGTCGGCTCGGATGCGCCCATTGCGGTGGCTGTGGTCTGACGAGCTGTCTGGTTCGAACCTTCTGATGACGCGGCCGGTGAAAGCTCCGGAAGGCCTTCCGCTTCGCCCGGCGCGCCGAGGTCTGGTGAACTTTTCTTGCTGCGCTTCGCTGTCTGATGCCATGGGATTCGTTGAGCATGAACTGCGGGACTGCTAGCCTGAGTGTCAGCAGCCTCGTGGAGGAAGCCCGCTCCGTGGACAGTCACCGAGGAGCGGATGGGCGCTTCCGCCCGGGCTCGAAGTGCAGGAGGGAGATTGTGCCGCATCGATACTTTTTTGCCGTGGTCCTGGCGTTGACGTTCGCCGTTTCGAGTTGCTCGATCGGCCATGCGCTCGAGTTCGAAAACGTCGAGAAGCAGACGCGTCAATTCATCGAGTGGGAGCGAACCATCAAGCTGACGCCCGCTCAAGAGGCGATCAAGAAAGAGGCGCTCGGCGCCATGCCGGCCCCTTGCTGCAGCAACAACAGCGCTTATACCTGCTGTTGCCCTTGCAACCTGTCGCGGTCGATGTGGGGTTTGTCGAACTACATGATTGCGAAGCAGAATGCCGGCGTGAGGGCGGTGCAAGCCAAAGTTGCCGAGTGGGTGGCGTTCGTCGCTCCGAACGGCTACAGCGGTGATACCTGTTACACAGGGGGCTGCCGCCGTCCGTTTCACAGGAACGGCTGTGGTGGAATGAAGCCGGACCAGTTGGTTTTCTGAATTTTTGCACGTCGTTCCTGCTCTGTTCTTCACCCTTGACGAGGATGCCGGCTCACAGCTTGGCTCCGCAGTGTTTGCAATGAGTGGCGTCGAAGTCGTGTCCTTTCGTTTCGCAGGCGGGGCAGGCTTGCTTCCTCACATCCCCAACCGGTGAACGCACCAGTTCCGCGGAGACAATGCCCGTCGGCACGGCGATGATTCCGTAGCCCAGAATCATCAGGACCGAAGCCAACACCTGACCAATGACCGTTTGAGGTGCGATGTCGCCGTATCCCACGGTGGTCATGGTTACTACCGCCCAGTACATCGAGGTCGGAATGCTGTCGAAACCATGTTCTTTGCCCTCGATCAGATACATCGTCGCGCCCATGATGAGCACCACCATGAGCACAGCGCCCAGAAAAACCGTGATCTTGTGGCGGCTCGCTTTCAGTGCGTTCAGCAGCACGTGGGCCTCGCCGCGATATTGTGCGAGATTGAGAATCCGGAACACCCGAAGCAGCCGCAGCGCGCGAATGACGAGCAGTGATTGAGAACCGGCGATAAAGAAGCTCAGGTACGTGGGCAGGATCGAAACGAGATCGACAAGACCGAAGAAGCTCCTGATGTAGCGCCCGGGACGAGGCGAGCAGTAGATCCGCAGGAAGTACTCAGCCGTAAACAGCAGCGTGAAGACCCATTCGAGAATCCGCAAGGGCCGGCCGTATTCGGCGCTGATGTCGGCGACACTGTCGAGCATGACGGTCAGCACGCTCAGCAGGATGGTCCACAGCAAGGCAATGTCGAATGCCTTGCCGGCGGGAGTGTCGGCCTTGAATATGATTTCGTGAACGCGCCGGCGGAGATCGCTGGTGTGGGTGGGGCTTTGTGGTTCGGTCATGTTGGCAGTTTAGACGCATCGGCTGATGAAACCCCTGAAATTTCATGGAATGGGACGTTGATATCATGACGGGATATCCCGCCCGGTGGAAGGATCTCGATGACACTCGTTCGCTGCCTGATAGCCGTTCTGACTTGTCTGCTGGCCGGAAGTTTGTTCGGGGCGGACCCCGCGGACAATTGGCCGCACTGGCGCGGTCCTCATCTCGACGGTCGCAGTACGACCGCCAGGAACCTGCCCGTGAGCTGGAGCGAGACGGAGAACGTCGTCTGGCGGACCCGGCTTCCCAGTTGGGCGGCTGCGACGCCCGTGGTCTGGGAAGACACGGTTTTCGTGACCTCCGCGCAAGAGGGCTTTACGCCGAACAAGGGAGCGGGGATGGTTGACAGTGCGGTCGAGCGGTTCAAGAACGCCTTCAATACGACGGACCAGCTCCTTCTGCTTGCGTTGCGTCGCCAGGATGGCTCGATTCGTTGGCGGAAAGTCATCGGTGAAGGCAACACGTTTCTGAACAAACAGAACATGGCCTCGCCGACCCCGGTAACGGACGGCCGGCACGTGTGGGTGATGACCGGCTTGGGGGATTTGAGTTGCCTTGATTTCGAGGGCAACCTGGTCTGGAAGCGCAACATCTCCGACGACTACTGGGCGTTCGGGCTGTTGTTCGGGTACGCTTCGTCTCCGGTGCTCCACGACGGCAGGCTTTACATCCAGGTCTTGCACGGCATGAAGACGGACGAACCGTCGTATCTTGTCGCGGTCGACGCCGCGAGCGGAGAGACCGTCTGGCAAGTCGAGCGTCCGACAGATGCGATTTCCGAGTCTCCGGATTCCTACTCGACGCCGATGCTCGTCGAGGCTGACGGCAAGACGCGGCTCGTCGTCGCCGGCGGGGACTACCTGACCGGACACGATCTCGATACCGGACGCGAGATATGGCGGGCGGGCGGGCTCAACCCCCAGAAGGCCAGCAACTATCGCACGATCGCTTCAGCGCTCGTTGTCCGGGATATTGTTTTTGCGCCGAGCCGCGTGAAGCCTTTCATCGCTTTCCGGGCAGGCGGCAGCGGGGATGTTTCGGAGTCGCACCGGCTTTGGTCAACGCAGCATGGGCCGGACGTGCCTACTCCGGTGAGCGACGGCGAACGGCTGTTCATCGTCAACGACAAGGGGATCTCCCTCTGTCTGCGCGTTGCGGACGGGAGCGAGGTTTGGGGCCGCAGCCGCATGGCGCTCGGGACCTATAGCGCATCTCCGGTTCTCGCCGACGGCAAGATCTACGCTACCAGCGAAGATGGAACGACCACGGTGATTGAGGCCGGCGACCAGTTCAGGATTCTCGCCACCAACAAGTTGAACGACTACACGTTGGCCTCGCCGGCGGTATCCGGCGAGCAGATTTTCATCCGCACTTCGAATTATCTGTATTGCTTGGCTAACTGATCGGGAACGAGACGGACTGTATTCTTCTGTGCCGGTCAATCTCACGGCATCTCTTGGAGTTGTCTGTTTTTCCGGGCTTTTGGGGCGAGTTTGTCTGCCGCTTATTGATCCCCGTCAGCAGGGGGCACTCCTGGAAGAAAAATCTTCGCCTTATCGGCTTCAGCATGAGGATCTGGTGCTCTACTGGGTCGTTTCACCCATCCTTGCCCTGGGGCAGCTCATCTGACAATCCCGGGAAAGTGGCCCAGGACGTTGACAGAGTTTGTGCGTGAGGTCGGTTTGAGGACGCAGAATGAGCCAACCCGATCGAATGTGGAAGAATGTCTTCTGACGAATGGTTGCTGCGCTTCCTAAAAGGACCCATTGCCTGTTCGGGCTGGCAACCCTGTTCGCTTGGTCGGCCTGCGCTCCTGTCAACGACAGCCTTCCCGTGATTTCCAATGTGAGAGAAGACCATCATTCCTATTCCAACCCCGATCAGGTGCGCGTGAGCCGCGTAGAGCTGGACCTCGATGTGTCCTTCGAGCGCAAGTCGCTGGAGGGCTCCGCGACGCTGCATGTGAAGTGTCAAGGTGAAGCTGATGAGGTTGTGCTCGATACGCGCGGCCTTGCGATTGCGGGCGTCGAGGCGGCGGGCCCCTCGGGGGAGTTTTCGGCGGCCGGGTTTGCCCTCGGTGAACCGCACCCCGTGCTGGGCGCCCCCTTGCGCGTCACGCTTCCGCCCGGCGCCGAGAGAGTGCGTGTTCATTATTCGACGAGTCCTGATGCTTCCGGCTTGCAGTGGTTGGGGCCGGCTCAGACTGCCGGGAAGAAGCATCCGTTTCTGTTCACGCAGTCGCAGGCGATTCACGCCCGCAGTTGGATTCCCATTCAAGACAGCCCGGGAGTCCGCGTGACCTACTCGGCGACGATACGCACGCCGAACGAGTTGTTCGCCGTGATGAGCGCCGAGATGGAAGCGCGGCAGCCTTCCGACGCGGCCGCATCGGGCGAGTATCACTTCCAGATGCCGCAGCCGATTCCGGCGTACCTGATTGCGTTGGCCGTCGGCGACCTCGCCTTCCAGGCCATGAGCGAGCGGACCGGCGTATATGCCGAGCCGTCCGTTGTAGCAAGTGCGGCCAGGGAGTTCGAGGACACCGAGGACATGATGGTGGCCGTCGAGAAACTCTACGGCCCTTATCAATGGCAGCGCTACGACATTCTCGTTCTGCCTCCGAGCTTCCCGTTCGGGGGGATGGAGAATCCGAGGCTTACTTTCGCGACGCCGACGATTCTCGCGGGAGACAAGAGCCTGGTCTCGTTGATCGCGCATGAATTGGCGCATTCGTGGTCGGGTAACTTGGTCACGAACGCGACTTGGAGCGATTTCTGGTTGAACGAAGGCTTCACGGTCTATTTGGAAAACCGCATCCAGGAGGCTGTCTTCGGGCGGGAACGTTCAGAGATGGAGTCGGCGCTCGAGGTCCAGGAACTGCGTGAAGAGATGAAGGAGCTGGAGCCGCGCGACCAGGTTCTGCACGTTGATCTCAAAGACCGTGACCCCGACGAAGGATTCACGCTGGTGCCCTACGTGAAGGGGATGCTTCTGTTGCGCGCTCTCGAGCAGGCTGCGGGCCGCGATCGTTTCGACACTTTCCTGCGCAGCTACTTCGACCGCTTCGCGTTCCGGAGCGTGACGACCGCCGACTTCGTCAGCTACCTCGACGAATATCTGTTCCGCAACAATCCGGGGCTCTCGGAGAAAGTCGCCGTTGGAGATTGGATCCGGAAACCCGGATTGCCGGAGGACGTTGCGTTGCCGGTCTCCGGGAACTTCGAGCGCGTCGAAGCGTTGGCGAACCGTTGGTACGAAGGCGGGGCGGCGCTCTCCGGGATGCCCGTCGGTCAATGGACCACTCAGGAATGGCTGCGGTTTCTGCGCGCGCTGCCGGAGGGACTGCAACCCGAGCGCATGAAAGAACTCGATGACGCCTTCCGGCTCACCGCCAGTGGGAACTCGGAGATCCTGCATCAGTGGCTGTTGATGTCGGTCAGAAGCGGCTACGAACCGGCGTATCCGAAGATGGAAGAGTTTCTTACCTCGGTGGGCCGTCGCAAGTTTCTCAGGCCGATCTACACCGAGTTGGCGAAGACGGACGAGGGTAGGCAGCGAGCGGCCGCGATTTACAGGAAGGCGCGGCCGCTCTATCACCCGATCGCCTCCGCCACGATCGATGAGATATTGGGAGTAGCATCGGAATAGACTGATTTTGGACCCGCTCTCACCAACCGGGGAATCTGTGGCCGCGGCGCCCCCCGCTCTCGATTCCATGCTTCGCTCGACTTTCGGTCACGAACGCTTCCGGCCTTACCAGCGCGACGTCTGCCGGGCCGTCGGCGGCGGTGACGATGTGCTCCTCGTGATGCCGACCGGCGCCGGCAAGTCGCTTTGCTATCAGCTTCCGGGGCTCGCTCGGGACGGAGTCGCGCTGGTTGTCAGTCCCCTGATCGCATTGATGGAAGACCAGGTGGCGAAGCTCCAGGCTCTCGGCCTGCGGGCGGACCGGATTCACTCGGGGCGCAGCCGCGACGATTCAAGGCAGGTCTGCTTTGCCTATCTCCATGGTGAGCTCGACTACCTCTACATCGCGCCCGAGCGGTTGGCCGTTCCGGGCTTCCCCGAGATGCTTGCCAAGCGCACGCCGGCGCTGGTCGCGGTCGATGAAGCGCATTGCATTTCGCAATGGGGACACGATTTCCGTCCCGAGTACCGCCGCCTGGGCGAACGGATTCCGATGCTCCGTCCGGCGCCCGTCATCGGGCTGACCGCCACGGCCACGCCGCTGGTGCAGGACGACATCGTCGAGCAGCTTGGACTGGCTGACTGTACCCGTTTCATCCATGGTTTCCGCCGTGAGAACATCGCCATCGAGATCGTCGAAGCGCCGCCGTCGATTCGCGGAGAGAAAACGCGGGAACTGCTCCAGGAACCGAACTTGCGTCCGGCTATCGTCTACTGCGGCTCGCGCAAGAATGCCGAGGAGCTCGCCGCGGAGCTGGAGAACGACTTCCCGGCAGCGCCCTATCACGCGGGCATGCCCAGTGACGACCGCGACCTCGTGCAGGACGGCTTTCTCAATGGCCGCTTCGAGGTGATCGTGGCGACCATTGCTTTCGGCATGGGCGTCGACAAGCCGGATATCCGAACGGTCGTCCACACCGCGTTGCCCGGCACTCTTGAAGGCTATTACCAGGAGATTGGCCGGGCCGGACGCGACGGTGAGCCGTCGCGGGCTGTCCTCATGTACTCGTGGGCGGACCGCCGCACCCACGAGTTCTTCTGGGATCGCGACTATCCCGACACGTCCCATCTGCAAAGGCTCTGGAACCTGCTCGGCCGTGAGCCGCAGACGAATGAACAGTTGCAGGCTCGCATGGCGGCCGGGGACTTGGTCTTCGAGAGGGCGCTCGAGAAACTTTGGATCCACGGGGGCGCCGTGGTCGATCCCGATCAGCGCGTTCGGCGCGGGCATGATCACTGGCAGTTGGACTACGGCCAGCAGCGGGAGCACAAGAAGGCGCAGCTCGACTTGATCACGCGCTATGCCGAATCGCCCGTGTGCCGCATGCTGGGACTGCTCGAGCATTTCGGCGACATCGAGGATGCGCGGCGGGCCTGCGGCATCTGCGATATTTGCGCGTCCGATGACACGTTGCTTCAACGTTTCCGGAAGCCGAGTTCGGAGCAACTGCGGCGGCTGCGGCAGATCATGACGGCGCTCCGCAAGCACAGGCGGCAGACCTCGGGCCGCTTGCATCGGGCTCTGATTGACGACGACGAGGTCAGCCGCAACGACTTCGAAGACTTGGTGTCGGCGCTGGCGCGGGCGGGGTTGGTGCGGTCGATCGAGGACTCGTTCGAAAAGGCCGGCAGCGTGATCCGCTTTCGTTGGGTCGAGCTCACGCCCGAGGGCTTCCGTCACGAGGGTTCGCTCGAAGGTGTCGTGACCCTCCCCGCTCCGTTGCCGAAGAAGACACCGGCAAGGAAGAAAGCGGCGAAGAAGAAAAAGCAATCGGGTAAGGCGAAAGCGGCGAGTCGAGCGGACCGTTCCATGACCGCCGCGGATTCCGTGGAAGCGGTGGAACCGGACGAAGCGCAGCCCGACGCAGCTTTGCTCAAGGCCCTCAAGGACTGGCGCTTGCAAGAGGCCCGCCGCCACCGCATCCCGGCCTTCCGGATCCTGCATGACCGCGTTCTCGTCGAGATTGCCCGCTCGAAGCCGCGCTCACAGGCGGACCTTCTGGCCATTCACGGGTTCGGCCCCACCCTGGCCGCAAAATACGGTCTGAAAATAATCGCGCTGGTGACACAGAGCGATTCGCCGGGAGCCTGATGCTCTGGAACCCCCTGCGCAGTCTTCCACGGTGATCTTCTCCGGCAGGCGAACGTGCCGCTACGGACCACAAAAACGGATGATCGCGCCGACAGGCGCCCGGAGGGCCCGCAAGCAGGCAGCGGCTTGCCGGGGATCGAACTTACGCCGAGAACTTGCCGAAGGGGGAACGTCTGGTTACGACTCGTCCGGCGCAGCCAATCCCTGCTCGAACACGACGTCCACGGGAATCCCCGCTGTGGATAGCCGGTCCAGGTCCCGTTGCAGCCTCTCGCCGATCTTGCCCATTTCCCCGACGAACTGCGTGACGCCTTCGTAGTCCCCGTCTCCCTGCAAGGTCAGGATCTTCTCGGACAGCGCATCCACGGCCTCTTGCATCTTCTCCATCTCGACTCGGTAAGTCCCCGTTGCCTCGTCACGCGAGAACGCCCCTGTCTCGGCGAAAAAGTTGAACCGCAGCAGGTTCGCCACGCCGTGCGCGCTCGACGCTCCGAAGCGGATCGACCGAAAGATTCCCGTTAGGAACGTTACATAGTTGTCCAGCAGATCGGCATCTTCCAGTTCCCCCTGCTCATGGAGCTTGGTCACCATGTACAGCCCGAGAATATCGGCTTTGCCTTCCTCGAGCGCCGACGCCTTGTCCTTGAGCGCCTCTCGCACCGTTCCCTTGCCCGTCAGCGTATTCTTGATGCCCAGCCCGTGCGCCACTTCGTGGAACATCGTGTTCTCGAAGAAGGCGTCGAAGTCGATGAATCGCCGCTGGCTTTCGGCGATCAACACGTCGCCGATGGGGATGAGAATCTTTTCGAACTTCGCCCGCATCGCGTTCTTGAGTTGCAGGCGCCGCGTGCCTTTCTCAAGCTGCACCTCCTCGTCGTTGGGGAGGTTGATCGCGATCGTCTTCGCCCCCGCGTTGCAGTCGCCGGCGTAGTAGATCACGTCGTAGGCATTCAAGTCGGAATCCGAGCCCGGCGTTTCCTGCTTGTATTCGTCCGGCACGGGCAGCCCGCGCTGCAAGGCGGGCAACATCGAGGCGTAGCGCGAGAGCCGTCCGCTCCACTCCTTGTCTTTGATCAGCACGTACCCCTCGTAGGCCGCCTTGTAGCCGAACAGCGCGTCCTCGTAGGTCTCGATCGCGCCGATGACGACATCGACCGTGTTGTCCTTCATGTCCATCCAGGCCAGATCGCTGGTTTGATAGTTGTCCGTGACCAGCGCTTCGGCACGCAGCTCCAGATATTTCTTGAGACCGGGATCGTCCGCCAGTGCGGCGGCCTCGCGGAGCTTTCCCGCCGCCGTCGCAAGTTCCGCTGCGAAGACTTCGCGATAGGGTTCCGCCGTAAGACCGCCGTTCTCGTCCCGACGGACGAATGTGTACAGACTCCGAAGCGTGTCCGCCTGGTCTCCTGAAGCAGCCGCTTCGAACTCCTCTTTCGTCATGTCTTCGGGATAGAAGCGCGCGCCGGGCGGTTTCGGACCGGCGCCCGGGACGAACGGCTCATCGCCTGCCAGCCGGTCCCAGGGACCGTAGTTGATCTCCACCAGCCGCCGCAGGTCCGCGTCTTCGATCTGGCCGAGCAATGCCTCGCGGTCGCCGTAGGACTGCCGCCAGAACAGCCCGTTCATCACCTCCGACGCCTCGATCAACAACGGAAGCATCTTCCGTTCGTTCTCCGTCAGAACGCTGAGGTCTGACACCAGACGAAACGATGTGTACTTCGCCAATCGAGCGGCCATATCCGTATCCGTTGCCGGCGGCGCCTCGCTGCCGCAGTTCCACGACGAGAAGCACAACCCCGCTCCCGTCAGCAACATCGAGCAAACAATCCGGCGCGTCATACCCCTATCCTTCACTTGAGCTGAGTGTACCGCAGGGCGCCTCAGACCCTCCGGCCCCTGATGCCGGAACACGGACAGGCCGGAACAGTATCAATTCTCCCTGGTCACCCGCATCGCCCTCGCCTAAACTCACTAGCCTGCATTTCTCACCACGTGGCGAAGCGAAGTGCGTGAGAGGGTCGTCAGGACGAGGCGCGAGCCGCTTGGCGCGCGCAGGCGTACTTGACAGTACGTTGAGCACGGCAAGCAAGCGCAACGAAGTCCTGGCGGTCGTATCGTGTGCTTCGACCGTCGGGTGGTAAGAAATGCAGGTTAGATAGAATCGTAGTCTGGATCGGAGTCCTCATTGATGAAAGCCTGCGGCACGTACGACGACGTTAACCTCATCCTGCGCCTTTATGAGATTCGCCGGGAAACGAAACTGCGCCAGGCGCGTGCCTGGTTCGCCGGGTCGTTCCACGTGAAGACCATCGACGACTGGGCGAAGCTGTGCCCGCCCGGCTCCGAGGAGAACGCCTACTTCCGCATGGTCGTCACGTACTGGGACATGGTTGCATCGTTCATCACCGGCGGCGTCCTGCAGGAGGAGATTTTCTTCGCAAGCGGACGCGAATTGCTGTTCACCTGGACCCGCATCAGCCCCATCGTCGCCGCTTACCGCGAACGAGCAAAAGACCCCACCGCCTTCGGCAATCTCGAGACCGTAGCCGGCTCCTTCATCAAGTGGTGGACGGCGAGAGCTCCTGACGCCTACGAGGCCTTCGTCCAACGCATCAGCGCCCCGCCGAAATCCTAGCCTGCATTTCTCACCACGTGGCGAGGCGAAGTGCGTGAGAGGGTCGTCAGGACGAGGCGCGAGCCGCTGGGCGCCGGCAACACGCCTTTACGGTTCGCCGGCCCTCAGAGATTTCTTTCTGGAGCGAACCAAGCCCCCTCCAATGGTTTTCACGAATCACGAGTCACGAATCACGAATCACGGCTTTTTCTCGCGTGCTTCGACCGTCGGGTGGTGAGAAATGCAGGCTAGCGCGGCCGGAGGTCTCCCAGTGCGGCCGTAATGGTCGCAATGGGGACTTTGCTAACCCCGCAGCGATTGCTTGCCCAACCACTTCCGTAAATACCCGAGTTGCCCCATGTGGTAAGCCTCGTGATAGGCCATGAAGTAGATCGCGCCGCGCATCGTCTTGTCCGGGATCGGGAAGTTACGGGGAGCCGGCGCGGACAGTTCCTCGTCCGTCAACTCTTCGAAGCGCTGTTCGAGCTGTGCCGACGCCTCTTCCCAAACCGACCATACCTCGTCGAGCTCCGGGAACTGTTCCGGATCGTTCATGGCCCCGCCGCGGCCGAACCGCCCTTCCCAGGGTAGCTCTCGCTCCGCGCCCAGCATCTGCAAGAGTGCGCAGCGGGTATTGGCGAGATGAGCCATCACTCCCAGAGCGGGGTTCAGGCCGGGTTCGGCGGGACGGCGCAACTCCTCGGGGGTCAAGTCGTCAAGCGCTTTGTGAGCCATGCCGGTGCCGAGACCGAATTGATGAACGCTGGCTGTGATTCGAGAATCCATAGCCATGGTTGTAGCAGATCCTGGGAGAGAATAGCCGCTTCCGAGTCCGCGCAATGGGAGATGTTCCCCTGGCGAGCAAAACAAGGACGTTCCCCTTCGGCTTTTGGTGCTGAAGCCCTTCAGTCTTCTTTTCCCCGCCCAGGCCTGCTTGGCATGAGCAGAGAAGAGCTGTTTCTCATGTCCAGTGAAGCCTGATCCGTGGCGCAAACGAAAGAAATGTCCCCCGTTCCGCCGGCGTTGCCCGGTAGAGCAACCCAAGCCGCGACCAACGGGTTTTCACGAGACACGAGACACGAATCACGGCTTTTTTGTTTTTCACGTGGCGCAAACGATGCATGAGGGTACTGAAGCCCTTCAGTCTTTTTTTCCCGCCTCGGCCTGCATAGCATGAGAAAGAAGAGTCGTCACGATGCCTGATCCGTGGCGCAAACGAAAGCAAGGTTCACCGGCCTTCCGGCGTTTCCGGCTAGAGCAACCCCAAGCCCGGCCAACGGCTTTTCACGAATCACGAAACACGAGACACGAATCACGGCCTTTATGCTTTCCACGTGGCTCAAACGGTACATGTAGGTACTGAAGCCCTTCAGTCTTGTTTTTTCCGCTCCGGCATGCTTGGCATCAGGAGAGAAGAGCCGTTTCTCAGGCCCCGTGACGCCGGATCCGTGGCGCAAACGTAAGAAACGAAAAAGGTTCACCGTCCCGCTGGCGTTTCCCGGTAGAGCAACCCCAAGCCGCGGCCAACGGGTTTTCACGAATCACCAGACACGAAAAACGTGGCTCGAACGGTACCTGTAGGTACTGAAGCCCTTCAGTCTTTTTTTTCCGCACCGGCCGGCATAGCATCAGGAGAGAAGAGTTGCTTCTCAGGTCTCGTCATGCCAAGATCCGTGGCGCAAACGGAAGCAATGAAAACAATGTTCACAGGCCCGCCGGCGTTTCCAGATAGCCTGCTTTTCTCGCCACATGGCGAGGCGAAGTGGGTGAGAGGGCCGTCAGGACTAGGCGCAAGCCGGGCGGAGGAAAAAGGCGCGCGCCGCTTGGCGGGCGCAGGCGTACTTGATCGTACGTTGAGCACGGCAAGCAAGCGCAACGAAATCATGGCGGTCATATCGTGTGCTTCGACCGTCGGGTGGTGGGAAATGCAGGCTATAGCAACCGCAAGCCGCGCCCAACGGGTTTTCACGAAACACGAGACACGAAACACGGCTTTTTGGTTTCCCTGTTCACGATTGTTCACCATTGTTCACTATTGTTCGGCATTGTTCAGCAAAAAATATATACCCCTGACCCGGTGGCCCCTCTCCGTCCACACCGGCAACAAGGCCGCTAAGGTTTTTCACGAAACACGAAACACGAAACACGAATCACGGATTTTATGCTTTTCACGAAACACGTCTTTTTCGGTCATGTTGCCTGCAACGATTTCCCACGATTTCCCGGCATTTCCCAGGTACCCCCCCCCCGCGCATTGCCGGCATCCTGGACATCGGCTTCATGGATGCATCGCCTTGCCGCGCGAGGGTCCTGGCCTGCATGTCTCGCCAAGCGGCAATGAGAAGTCCGGGCGGGTCACGAGACACGAATCAGGCCTTCCCACATCGACCACGGCAAACCGGCGCAACACGGTCAAGACGGCCGGCCGTACCTCCTGCCGCCCAGTCACTGCTTGCCTGTGCGCTGTGGAGCGGCTGTGGCGCGGGTGGAGCGGCTGTTGTGGTGAGGGTGGAGCGGCTCGGAGCGGCATGGAGCGGCATATTGCCCCTGAACCAGTGTCCCCGCTCCGTCCGCCGTTCACGGTTGGCCTCACGGCGAACGCCAAAGGAACCCATGCTGAGAAAGAGGAACGTTCTATATTCCGCTGACACAAGAGCCGTTTCCGTTGCGGGTATTCTGCCCTCGGAGTACAATGGGCGTACAGCAGCCGCAAAGGGGATGTGTATCTAGTTCACGCCCGGAGGTTTAGCCGTGTTTCGACTCGATCACCACAAAGCCGTCAGCTTCTGTGACGGCCTCCGCCGCCGCGATTTCCTGCACGCCGGTTCGGCCGGCATGTTGGGCCTCGGTCTGACCGACTTCCTGTCGCTCAAAGCGCAGGGCGCGGTCCACAACGACAAGAGCGACATCAACGTGATCATGCTCTTCCTCGTTGGCGGACCGAGCCAGCTCGATACCTGGGACATGAAGCCCAATGCGCCGTCGGAAATTCGCGGCCCGTACAAGCCGATCAAGACGAATGTTCCCGGCATCGAGATCTCTGAAATCTTCCCCCGGATGGCGCGGCACGCCGACAAGTGGTCGCTGGTGCGGACGCTCTATCACACTGCCGCCGCCGTTCATGACACCGGCCACCAGATGATGCAGACCGGGCGGCTCTTCCAGGGCGGGCTCAACCATCCCCACATGGGTTCGGTGCTCGGCAAGCTGCGCGGACCCAAGGGAGACGTGCCGCCCCACGTCCTGCTGCCGCGGCCCATCGGCAACACCGGCGGCAACATGCCGCACGGCCAGGACGCGGGCTATCTCGGCAAGGCGCACGACCCGTTCGTGCTCAACGCCGATCCCGCTGAGCCGAATTTCGAAGTGCCCGACATGCTGCCGCCCGACTACATCTCGGCAGTGCGCATCAAACGTCGCCGCAAGTGGCGCGACATGATCGACGACGCCGTGAAACACTTCGAGGAAGTTCCCGACGCGAAACTCCTCGATACGACGTTCCATCAGGCCTACACGTTGATGTCGTCGAAAAAGGCCCGCGCCGCGTTCGATCTGACTCGGGAGTCCGACGGCACGCGCAAGCGCTACGGCTGGAACCGTTTTGGTCAAAGCTGCCTGATGGCCAAACGCCTTATTGAAGCCGGCGTTCGCTTCGTAACGGTCAATATGTTCGAAACGGTCTTTGACGAGATCACCTGGGACATTCACGGCTCCAGCCCGTTCAGCCCGATCGAGTGCTACAGCAATCTTGTCGGACCGATGTTCGACAACGGGTTCACTTCGCTTGTCGAGGACCTTTCCCGGACGGGCTTGCTCGACAACACGATGATCGTCGCAACCGGCGAGTTTGGCCGCACGCCGAAGATCAACCCGGCCGGCGGGCGCGACCATTGGCCTGCTTGCTGGCCGGTCGTGATGGCCGGTGGCGGCATTCAGGGTGGACGTGTTGTGGGTGAGTCCGATGACATCGGCGGCGCGCCGAAGAGCCGCCCGACGACTCCGGCCGAAGTGACGGCCACCGTGTATCACAGTCTCGGCATCGACCTTGAAACCGAGCTGCCCGGTCCGCAGAGCCGACCGATCCGCGTGGTCGATCACGGCGTCGAGCCGATCATGGAGCTGTTCACATAGCTGATGCGTGAGCCGTGGCGCAACGTGCCCGAGTTCCCGTAGCCCTGCAGACAATGATCCGGAAAGCACTGGTAGCGGCGTTCCTCCTGAACTCGCTGTGCGTGGCGCAATCGCCGTCATCCATTGAGATCCTCCCCGACGGCATCACCCTTTCCGGACCGCAGTCAAGCCACCGGCTCATCGTTCAGGGCCGATTTGCCGACGGGTCCGAACGCGACCTCACCGCCAACGCCGCCTTCGAGGCTTCGAATCCGAAGGTCGTCAACATGGACAACGGTGTTCTCCGCCCGCTCGCCAACGGCCGTACGCGGCTGACGGCTGAGGTGGCAGGCGTCTCCGCGTCTGTCGAAATCACGGTCGAAAACTACCAGGCGCCCTTCGTTCCGAGCTTCCTCAACGACGTCCAACCGGTCCTCACGAAAGCCGGCTGCAACTCGGGTGCCTGCCACGGTTCGGAAGCCGGCAAGAACGGTTTCAAGCTCAGCCTCCGCGGCTATGACCCGGAATTCGACCACGCCGTCCTCACCCGCGAAGCTGTCGGACGCCGTGTCGCCCGCTGGGACCCTTCGAAAAGCCTTTTACTTCTCAAGCCCACGTTGACGATTCCGCACCAAGGCGGCAGACGCTTCGCTGTCGACTCGCCCGACTTCCGCATCATTGCCGAGTGGATTGCCAATGGCGCCCTCGCCCCGGCCGAAGACGAAGTCCGGATCATCGACCTCCGCATTTCCCCCGAGCAGGCGTGGCTTCAGACTGACGCCGAGCAACAAGTTATCGTCCAAGCCGTCTACAGCGACGGCTCGCGCCGCGACGTCACCCGCTGGGCGAAATTCTCGAGTACGAACTCCGGGGTCGCCACCGTTGACGACCTGGGCCGTGTCAAGATGCAGGGTCCCGGCGAAGCCGCCATCACCGTCTGGTATTCGAGCAAGGTTGAATTCGCCCGCTTCGGCATCCCCTTCGACCACGAAATCGCCCCGAACGTCTACTCCGAAGCACCCCGCAACAACTACATCGACGACCTCGTCATCGAGAAACTCCGGGCTCTGCGCATTGCGCCCTCTGAACCGGTCGGCGACTCGGCTTTCCTGCGGCGAGCCTACCTTGACGCCATGGGTGCGCTTCCAGGTCCGGCCGAAGTCGAGCGCTTCACCGCCGACCCGTCGCCGGACAAACGCCGACGCCTGATTGACGCCATCCTCGAAAGTGAAGAGTTCGTCGACTACTGGGCTTACAAATGGTCGGACCTGCTTCTTGTCTCGAGCCGCGATCTCGGCAACAGCGCCATGTGGTCGTACTATCGCTGGGTCCGTGACAGTGTCGCGAAGAACACGCCGTGGGATCGCTTTGTCCGGCAAGTCCTCACTTCCACCGGCAACAGCCGCGTCAAGGGTGAACTGAACTACTATCAACTCCACCGCAACACGATCGAGTTGGCAGAGAACGTCACACAGGCCTTTCTTGGTCTCCGTATTACCTGCGCCCGGTGTCACAACCATCCGCTCGAGAAGTGGACGCAGAAGGACTACTACCAGTTCGCGAATCTCGTTTCGCGTGTTGCTCAGAAGAACGGCACGGGTGAGGGAGACGTGGTCGTGTACCGCAGCCCCTCGGGCGACATCAATCACCCCAAGCTCGGTAAGCCTCTCCCGCCTCGTCCGCTCGACGGTGAGGAACTGGCCCTCGACAACTCGAAAGACCGCCGTCAGCACTTGGCCGAATGGCTCACCTCGGCTGAAAACCCTTACTTCGCCCGCGCAGTCGTCAACAAGATCTGGGCGAACTTCATGGGCCGCGGCATCGTCGATCCGGTCGACGACATGCGCGCTACGAATCCGGCCAGCAACGAAAAGCTCCTGACTGCCCTGACGAAGGACTTCATCGAACACGACTTCGATGTGAAACATCTCGTCCGCCGCATCATGCTGTCCGCGACCTATCAGCGCTCGTCGAAGTCGAACGCGTCGAACGCCGACGATGAGGTCTACTACTCGCGTTACATCGTGCGCAGGCTGCCGGCTGAGGTGGTGCTCGATGCCGTAAGCCAGGTCACCCGTGTGCCGACACGCTTCAGCGGCTATCCCGAGGGCACACATGCGATCCAACTGCCGGACACCCAGGTGAATTCGTTCTTCCTGACGGTGTTCGGGCGTCCGCCGCGTGTCAATGTCGACGCCGCCGAGCGCGAACATGCCCCGACAATCAAGCAGGCGCTCCACGTCATCAACGGCGACACGCTCAACAACATGCTGCGCGACGAAGAGGGGGCGATCGAGATGTTCCTCAAGTTGGGACTCTCGAACGCGAAGATTCTCGATCATCTCTACTTGTCGGCTTTGAGCCGCTACCCGACCAAGCAGGAGAAGGACGCCCTGGTGCGCGTCCTCGACGAAGCGGAGCAAGCAACGAGAGCCGATCCGTTGGAGCGCGACCCGCGCCGAAAACCACTGGAAGATCTGATGTGGGCGATGCTCACCGGCAAAGAGTTTCTGTTCAACCACTGATGGAGTGCATCAGGAGCGACAACACGACAACATGACCACGCTCCGCCGCGTTGCTCTTGCGATCAATCTCCTGGCTCTTCCTCTATGCGCGGAACCTTCCTTCCGCAGCGATGTCTTCCCCATCATTCGGGACAACTGCCTCGCCTGCCATAGTGACCAGACAAAGATGGGACAACTCGTGATGGAGAGCTACGACGGGTTGATGATGGGCGGCAAGAGCGGACCCGCGATTACCGCCGGTGATGCGGAGTCAAGCTTGCTGGTCCGCATGCTTGAAGGACGAGTTCAACCGAAGATGCCGTTTGGCGGCGAACTCCCGCCCCACAACATCGCTGTCATCAAGGCATGGATCGATGCCGGTGCGATAGGCGAAGAGGTATCCGGAGGCGTTACGACTGCGCTGCCCGCCATTGAAAGCCGCCGTGCAGTACCTTCTCCTGTCAGCGCCCTGGCGTTTTCCCATGATGGCGCCACATTGGCGGTCGCTTCGTATCGGCAGGTTCGGATCACGGACGCTGCAAGCGGCAATGTTACGAGGACGCTTGACGGCCACGCCGACCTCGTCCGCTCTCTGGCCTTTTCGCCCTCCGGCAGGATGCTCGCCGCCGCTGGCGGCGCCCCAGCGCAGTCCGGTGAAGTCAAAGTGTGGGACGTCGAAACCGGAGAACTCCGTCACACCATCAATGCCCACAAAGACTGCATCTACTCGGTCGACTTCTCACCCGATGGCAAGCAGATCGTCACCGCCAGCTACGACCGCATGATCGAACTGTGGAGCGCCGACACGGGCGGGCATATCCGCACGTTGAAGGACCATGTCGATGCCGTCTATGCCGTCGATTTCGGTAACGAACCTGGTCAGCTCGTGTCCGGCGGCGCCGACCGTTCGGTCAAGCTTTGGAACATCGAGACCGGCAAGCCGAGCCTCACGCTCAGCGAGCCCCTGGCCGGCGTTTTGACCGTAGCCTTCCATCCGGACGGTCGCCGGCTCGCCGCTGCCGGCGCCGATAAGACGATCCGCGTCTGGCGCATTGCCAACGACGAGAACACCGCCGCTGAATTGGTGAAGGCAATGACGGGGCATGAAGCCGCGATCCTCAAGATCGCCTTTTCGCCTGATGGATCGACGATCGTGTCGTCGTCATCGGATCGATCCCTGAAGGTCTGGGATACTGCGACCCTGAACGAAAAGGGAGTCCTGGCCGATCAATCCGATTGGGGACAGGCCCTGGCCTTTCACCCTGATGGAACGAGTTTCGTAGTGGGTCGCTACGACGGCTCGCTGACTGCTTACGACACAGTTTTGTTGCAGCCAACCAAGAAATGGGAGCGCGCGGCCGGCCCGTCGCATCTCGCGCGCCGATGACAAGCTTACCCGGAGGAATGATGAAACGATTCCTGAACCTGGCTCTGCTCGTTGCCATCCCGGCGATCCTGATCGCTGATACCCGCACCAACCCGCCCACCATTCAGGAAACGTCGCCACTGGCGGTTACCCGGGGCCTGACGACTGAACTGAAGATCGAAGGTATCAACCTCGTCGGAGCGCGGGAAATCCTGTTCGACGACCCGGCTGTTCAAGGCAAGATCCTCCATGTCAACACGCTCGGTGAGTTTGTCGGCACTTTCATCGGTTCGAACGGCGCCCCCAGCACCGTCAACCGCGGTGACCCGCCTCCCCTCAACGAAGTCGCCATCGAAGTGGAAGTCGACCCGGAAGCCAGGCTCGGCCTGTATTCTTTCCGCCTCGTTACCAGGGAGGGCACGACCAACACCGGCAAGATCAGCATCGAGCCCTTCTATGGCGCCCGACCGGAAATTGAACCTAACGATACGCTCCAGGATGTTCTCCTCCAGGACGCGTACATCTTCCCACCGGCCATCGTCACCGGCACTCTTCGCACGCCCGGCGATATCGACTACCTGCCGTTCGAGGCGCCGGCCGGAGAAGAATTCGTGTTCCACATCAGCGCTGCTGAACTAGGCTCGAAACTGCGTTGGAAAATCGATCTGATGAATGCGCAGGGGACGACCCTTGCCTCGCGCTCTGTCGCGGACACCGCCCGCGGGCCAGTCCTCGCCTATCGCATCCCCTCCAGCGGCAAATACTATATTGCTATCTCTGACATCGAGCGCGGGGGAAGCAGGGGACATTTCTATCGGCTCAAGATCGGCTCGTACCCTTATCTCACGGGCGTCCATCCACTCGGTGTTCCTGAAGGCGAAAACACGCAGCTCACCCTTCAGGGCTACAATCTCGGCGATCGGCGGACGATCACGGTTGATGGCAAGTCCGACTATCGAGCGATGGCTCGACAGGATATTCGCCCGGATCTGGATCTCGGCTTTCCGCATAACGAATTGAAGATCGCTGTCGGCAAACACTCGGAAGTCACCGAGGATGACCGTGGAGCAAGTCCCGATTCGGCGATGGCGCTCAACGTACCGGTTACCGTCAACGGAAAGGTCAGCGGCTTGTCTCAAGACCAGACACCGGACGAAGATTACTATCGTTTCAGAGCAATAAAGGGCAGGGAATACACGATCGAAGTCGAAGCTCGCCGGCTTGGCTCGCCGCTTGATTCCACTCTCGAAATCCTCGACAGCAACGGCAAGCTGGTTCCGCAAATCAAAGCTCGCGCCGAGCTCGGAACCGAGATCGAGTTGCGGGATCACAACTCTGTCCAAAGCTCCCTGCGTATCAACTCACCGCAGGAAAAGGGATTCCGTGTCGGTGACTACGTCATGATCAGCAGCGAAATTCTCCGCATCAGTGCTTTGCCGCGCGGTCCGGACGACGGCACGGTTTTCATCAACCTTGGAAACCGCCGCATTGGCTACTTCAACACGACCCCTGAAGCGCAAGCACTCGGTACTGCCGTCTACAAGGTAAGCCTGCACGCGCCCGACGCAAAGTTGCAGCCGAACGGACTTCCGCAACGGGTCTTCTTCTATCAAAACGACGACGGCGGCCCCGGGTACGATAAGGACTCCCGCCTGAGCTTCACTGCTCCGGATGACCGCGATTACTTCATCCGCCTGCGAGACCTGAGAGGACACCAGGGCGAGGACTATGCCTACCGCCTCATGGTGCGGGAAGCTTCTCCCGATTTCCAGCTCAGCGTCTCGCCTGCCAACCCGAACCTCCCGCGTGGCGGCGGCGCCACCGTCACCGTGACGGCTCTGCGCTACGACGGTTTCGACGGCCCGGTCGAGGTCGAGGTACGCGATCTCCCGCCGGGCATCAGGGCCACGAGGGAAACCATTGTTCCGGGCGAAAGCTCTACCGTCCTGACGCTCTTCGCCGATCCGGATGCAGATCTTGAACATGCCGTCCCGCTGCACGTAGTCGGTCGAAGCGAGTTGCAGGGGAAAAGCATCGAACGAGTCGCCAATGCAGACGACAAGCTGCGCTACATCGCAGTTACCGAGCCGGCCGACTTGGCCGTCGAGGTAGAGCCGCCTGAGGTCGAGCTCGAGGCTGGCTCGAAGACGACGATCGCTGTCCACGTCACGCGCAATAACGGATTCAGGGGCCGCGTTCCCATCGCAATCATGAATCTGCCGTTCGGCGTCCGAGTCACCGATGTCGGGCTCAACGGAGTATTGGTGACCGAGGAGCAGACACGGCGGGAGTTCGTGCTCGAAGCGTTGCCCGACGTGGAACCGACCGAGCGGTTGATCGCTGTCAGCGGTACCGTGGAGACTCGCTCGCCGATCCGGCCGACTTACGCCGCCGAACCGTTCAAACTGAAGGTCGTTTCAGGTAAGGTGTCACAAGCGGCGCCCGCCTCGTCGAGACGCGTGAAGCCCTCAGCGTCTTCCGCAGGACAACCGTAACGAAACGGGGGGGCTTCTGCACAGCGGCCCGCCTGGGACGAATTTCTGCCCTGTGTCGGTGTATTTCTAGCCTGCATTTCTCACCACGCGGCGAGGCGAAGTGCGTGAGAGGGCCGTCAGGACGAGGCGCGAGCCGCTTGGCGCGCGCAGGCGTACTTGACGGTACGTCGAGCACGGCAAGCAAGCGCAACGAAGTCTTGGCGGTCGTATCGCGTGCTTCGACCGTCGGGTGGTGAGAAATGCAGGCTAACTCGGTACGGCCACTGCACGGTTCGCCTGCCAGAGCTGCAGGTAAGGCTTGAGACCGTCCATCATTTTCTTGAAGCCGTCGAACGTCAGTGACTGTGGACCGTCGCTCCACGCGGATTCGGGATTCGGGTGGGTTTCCACCATCATGCCGTCAGCTCCGATTGCGACGCAGGCGCAAGCGATCTGAGGAATGAGGTCGCGCTTGCCTGAAGAGTGTGCCGGATCGAGCACAACCGGCAAGTGCGTCAACTTGTTCAAGACCGGTACGGCTTGAATATCCAATACGTTGCGAGTCTCGGTTTCAAAAGTGCGAATCCCTCGCTCGCACAGAATGACATTCGGGTTGCCGTGCGAGACGACGTATTCCGCCGAGAGCAACAACTCCTTGATGGTCGAACTCAATCCTCTCTTCAGCATCACCGGCCGGTCCACACGCCCGACCGCCTTCAGCAGCGGGAAATTCTGGACGTTCCGGGCTCCGATCTGCAGGATATCGGTGTATTCCGCCACAAGATTCACGTTCGTTACGGTCATCACTTCCGTGATGACCGCCAGCCCATGCGCGTCACCCGCCTTGCGCAACAACTTGAGCCCTTCTTCCTCGAGGCCCTGGAAGTCATAGGGAGAAGTTCGGGGCTTGTACGCCCCGCCGCGCAGGACCTTCCCGCCCGCGCTGGCGACCGCTTCGGCCGTAGCCATGATCTGCTCTTCGGTTTCTACGGAACAAGGCCCCGCGATCACAACGAACTCGTCACCGCCGACTACAGTGTTACCAACTGCGATCTGCGTTCGGTCCAATCTGTACTGGCGGCTCACGAACTTGTACGGAGCCGAAATCCGTACTGCGCTCTCGACCGAATCATAGGATCGCAGCGATTCCAGGCAATGCGTCACATCTCCCGTCCCGACTGCGGCGATCACAACCCGTTCTTCTCCCTGGATGGAATGGACCCGGTATCCGAAATCTTCAATCCTTTTGCAGATGTCTTCAATCTGTTCTTTCGTTGCTCCTAACTTCATCGATATGATCATCAAGACCCCCGCAAATGAAAAACCCACTCAGTGCGAGTGGGTGGCCTCATAAAAACAACTCAGTTCGAACCGACGCCACTCTGCGGGTCAATCGCCCGTAAAGGAAAGCCAATAATAGGCGCGTTCGAACAACATGGTAATCGTGCAGTATACCAGTGACCACTGTGTCTGTCCAGTCGCACAGTCTTTCCGGCGGACTGCAGCCATCCATCAGCAGCCCGTGGTGAAAGTCCCGTGGCACGAAGGAAAAAGCGCGGCGGGCTCCTGCGGTTGCTCGGCGCGGAGTGAGGAGGATGGCGATCCGGGTGATCTCCTCCGACGAACCACAAAGCCGACGGCCTTAGGCGGTCGCCTCCGTATTCACGCCAGGCAGCAAGATCGGAACCGCCGTTGGAACAAAAAATGTCCGTCGCCCATAGGGTTGCGCGCCGCTTCCGGCCAACGGCACAGAGGGTGCAGTGCCGTGTTCCTCGAACGACTAGCCCGCATTTCTCACCAGCGGCATTGCGAGGGGTTGAGAGGGGTCGCAATAGGGTCTGAAGCTCGGAATCCTCACGGTGAGGAGGGACGAGGGCCGGTACGGGGCGTTTTCTGCCGCCCCTGGCGGCCCGCCAACGTCCGTTTTTGGGGTTGTTGCCGACAGCAGACCCACTTAGCCCTACGGCCCCGGCAGAGCGCCCCAGGAACGCTGTTTTTGGGCTCACTCGGTGTTCTCAAACAGTTGCGCATCCCGGCGGACGCAGTGCCCGATACACCGCCGCGAACGCCTCCTCATAGGGGTAGCCGCTGGCCAGCGACAGATGCACCCGCCGCACGCTCACCTTCACCAGCGCCCCGATCTTCAACAACCCCCGCCGGATCGTCTCCGTCTGCGCCCGCGCCCACTGCGTGCCCTCCAGCCCCAGCCGCCGCAGCCCCACCAGCAACACATACGCCAGCGACGACAGATGCAGCCGCAACTGATTGGCCCGCAGCGTCTCGCTGCTCATGCGATCGGCGAACAGACTCAACTGCTCCTTGATGCGATTCTCGGCCTCGCCTCGCTCACAGTAGAGTTGTTCGTACAGCGCTTGCGGCGGCCAACGCTCGGCATCCAGTGACGTCACCACGTAGCGCGGGTTCTGCTTGCCGACCAGTTGCTCCGCCTTCCCCACCACCCGCCGCGCCCGGCTCCAACTCTCAAGCGTCTGGTACTCAAACTCCGTAAAGACCCGCGCCGGCCGGCCCGTCTGCTGCTGCTGCCTTGCCGCCTCGTCGAGGGCCTCGTCGATCAGCGACCGCAGCCGCTCGTTGCGCGCCAGCCCCAACACGTACTCCACTCCGTTCTGCTCGCACCAGTCCATCAACTCGTCCCGACAAAACCCCGAGTCGCCGCGCACGATGATCCTCACCTGCGGCCACTCTCCCCGGATCTGCGCCACGATTCTCTTCAGTTCCGCCAGACTGCCCTCCGCCGCGTCCTGATTCGCCACTCGCTGCCGCGCGCACAGTACGTGCTCGCCGCTGAAGATGTACAGCGGCAAGTAACAGTAGTGTCGGTAGTAACCGTGAAAGAAACGCCCCTCCTGTTGCCCGTCGAAGGGCGTATCGGTGGCGTCGATATCGACAATGATCTCGGCCGGCTCCTGCTGCTGCGCTTCCACAAACACGTCCACCAACAGGCGGTCGATCGCTGCGCTGTCGCAGCGGATCTTCTTATAGCGGTCCAGCCCGTCGCTCGTTCGTTCCAGTCGCTGCAACGTGCTCTTGCCCGCCAACGGCTGGCCGCGGTCACGCTCGCGGCGGCGCTGCTGCCCGCCCACGTCGCTCTTGCCCGCCAGCAGCGCCAGCGCCGGATCACGCCGCAACTCGTCGTGATCGTTGAGGTCTTCGTATCCCAGCGCCAGCGCGTAGACCCGCTGCGAGACCAACTCCCCCACCCGGTGTTCGATGCGCCGCGAATCGCGGCCATCCTCGAAGCAGGCCGCCAAGCGCGGCAGCAGGTTGATGCGCTGGTCCACCTCGCGCAACAGCAGCGCGCCGCCGTCGGAACTGATCACCCCACCATCAAACCGGGCGCTCACCTGGCGCCGAAAATGCTTGCCAAAGGTGAAGCTGCATTGAGTACACTCTGTTGTCATAGGGCTGCTTTCGGCTTGTGGCGCTAACGTTTTGGACATAAATGTTTTATGCCACACCAGGCAGCCCTTTTCCTACCCCCTGGTGAGATTTCCGGGCTAGGCGCCGGCGATCTAGCCTGCATATCTCACCACGTGGCGAGGCGAAGTGCGTGAGAGGGCCGTCAGGACGAGGCGCGCGCCGCTTGGCGCGCGCAGGCGTACTTGAACAGTACGTTGAGCACGGCAAGCAAGCGCAACGAAGTCCTGGCGGTCGTATCGCGTGCTTCGACCGTCGGGTGGTGAGAAATGCAGGCTAGGTGTTACTCCATCGGCCCCCGGCGCGTAACGCCGCCCGCGTGACTATTACCACGGGCTGCTCGGGATCGAAAGGCAGATCGAACGGCCTCGGAGAGAGGTTCCATCAAGTGGGTCGTAAATCGCGGGAAAGCCGCAGAGGCTTCAACAGCGTGGATTCACACCAACTTTTACCCCGACACTCTCTCTGTAAGGGCATTTTCTGACCGCTTCCGGTGTGCTTGCAGCTGTACACATTTCGATCGTTCTCCTCCAATCCCTTTTACGGGAGGATGAGTGGCGCAGACTCCCCGTTTCTCTCTCTGATGAGGTAAACTGGGACAATGCAAGTCGGTGTGGAACCCATGCCGGCCGGGCAACGTCCTTCTCCAGTGGCGAAAGCGAAGTGAAGGGTCAAAGGAGATCCACTTTGTCAGGTCCACAGCGACTCATTCAGTCAGCCGCTCTTTGTATTCTTGCCGCTCTCGTCGGTGCCAGTGCCGCGTCTGCGGCTTCGAAAGAGATCATCACTCTGCAGCGCGAAATGTCGATGCTGCTCGTCGAGGTGCGCCAGCTCAAGAGCCAGTATGGTGAGCGGATGGCCGTCCTCGAAGAACTGACGAAGCAGAACCTCGAGGTCGCCAACCGCATGAATCAGGCGATGGCTGTGCTCGAACGGCAACTGGCAAAACAGAGCGAATCACTGGAGCGGCCGGTGTCGTCGATGAGCACGCGTGTCGAGAATGTGTCGAACGACTTCCGCAACTTGCGGGCCGCGGTCGAGGCCATCAACACGCGTTTGTCTCGTGTGCAGCAGGATGTCGAGGACATCAAGAGTCATCTCACGACGCTGCCTCCCCCGTCCTTCGAAGGCGATGAGACCGCTTCCGCTGGTGCCGATCCGTCTTCAGCCAGCACGCTGTTCGACGCGGCTCTCGGAGATTTTCACCGTGGCAACTACGAGCTGTCAAAAGTCCAGTTCAACGATTACCTGAGAGACTACGGTCGGTCGCTCCGGGCTGTTGAGGCCCAGTACTACCTCGGAGCGATTGCTTATTCCGAACAGGATTACCAGGAAGCCACCCGCAACTTCGATCTCGTGCTCGAGCGATATCAGGTAGCCAGCATCACGCCGGATGCCCAGTACAAGAAGGCGATGTCGTTGATGAAACTCAATCGTCTGGATGAAGCGGGTGCCGAGTTGCAAAGCCTTGTCGAACGGTTCCCGAACAGCACCGTCACGCCCAACGCGGAGGCTCAACTGGAAGAGTTGCGCGGCTTCAATCAGAAACCTTCTCCTACGCGGCGGTCGTCTCTCACCAACTAGCTCGCGAGTGCGGTGAGCATTCCCAGCCGAACTGGGCTCGATGCCCTGCTCAGGCCGTACGGTTCCTCTGCCGCTCCCCGATTCAATCGATCATGCGCCGGCCGACGTAAGGAGCCGCAGTCGTTGCGTTGCAAGGCAATCGAGCGCCTCGTCCCGACGCTCCTCTCATGCACTGCGCCTCGCCGCGTGGTAAGAAATGCAGGTCAGGTTTGCAGTTTCCTGGCGATCGACTCGAGCTTGGCCGCCAGATCGGTGTCTTTTGAGGTGATGCCGCCGGCGTCGTGGGTCGTGAGATCGATTTTCACGGTGTGATAGACGTTGAACCATTCCGGATGGTGCCCTATCGCTTCAATCGCCACGGCGGCGGTCGCCATGAAACCAAAGGCATGGACGAAATCCGCGAACTTGTACTCTCGATGAAGTTTCCCGCTCTCGATTCTCCAGCCGGGAAGTTTCGCGAGCGCCGAGTCGATCTCGTCGCCGGTGAGTCTTGTCAGGTCAGCCATAACCCCATCATATCGCCGCACTCTTCCCGGCAGCCGCCCGAGAAGCCATCTTATTTGACGGCACTCTCATCGGACACTCCGCTACAAGCAATCGTCTCCGGGTGCGAAAATGAGTCGTTTGGTTTTCAAGACTCATCCCCGCGGTATTCGAACGACCGCCTTGTCAACACTCGCTGAAGTACTGGTCGGCCTGCTACTCGTGACCGGCGTCGGCAGCTTGCCGACAGTCGCTTCCGCAACCGAGATCGCCACCGGCGTCATGCTGGGACCGCGTTTCAAACCCGACCGTTTCTACATGCGCATGGGTGGCCGTTGGGAAGAAACCTACTCTCACCGGGTCTTTCGGACCAAGGCGCGCGGACGTTTGATGATTCTTTGGCTTCCGAATGCCCTGTTCGAGGATGAGTGGCTGATTGAACGCGACTTTGACCCGGATGAGAATACGGACCGCGTGATCGCCTCCCTTGATGTGTACTCCGCTCATGGAGTGGGAGCCATCGGCGTCACCCTCCAGGGGGGCGACCCCGGCTATCGCCTGGATGTCAATGGCATCAACCGCAACGGCATGGCGAACGCCGGCAAGGAGCACGGCTCGCTCGTCAGCGCTTTCAAGCCCGACGGCAGCTTGAAAGAGAGTTGGTCGGGGCGGCTCGAACGGTTGCTGCGAGAAACCGACCGCCGTGGGATGGTCGTCTGTCTCGCATATTTCGGACGCGGACAGGACGAGATATTCGAGTCTCCCCGGGCGATCGTCGCCGCCGCGCGCAACATGACTGATTGGCTTATCGAAAAGGACTTTCGCAACGTTGTGATCGATGTCGCCCCGGGCTGGGACCTCGAGGCCCAGAACTGGGACCACGCCAGCTTTATTCCGGAGTACATCGCCCATGTTTTGGAAGATGTGCGCGAGCGATTCCACGACGCTGCTTTCGCTCTCCCGATCGGTGCTTCCAGCGGCGGAAACATGGCGTATCCCGCTTCGCTGGCCCAACTTTGCGACGTCGTCCTCGTGCAGGGTAACGGTGTAAGCCCCGATCAGAAACGCGCACGGCTGAAGGAATTGAGATCGAATCTTCGGCCGGTTTGGATGATCGAGGACGATAACGGCGCTGAACCGGATCTGGCGACACTGTCACGCGAGACCGCGAGCGCGAATGCGCTGTTCGCGAACGGTGCCGGCTGGGGCTTCCGTCCGCTCGCCAGAGCTCATCTGTTCCCCTTCGACTACCGTCCGGGGTCCACGAGCGAACTCACCGACGAGGCATCCCCCACAGAGCGCGACCGAGCGTACTTCAAAGCCGTCTTGGAACACATCGCGACTCTAGTTCTCAAGAAGCCCCCTCACAAGCAGCAGAAGAAACGCTAGCAGCCCGTGGAGAAGTCCCGTGGAAGGCGCAGCGGGTTTCTGCTCATCCTCGGCGCGGAGTGAGGAGGGCCTCCGATCCGGGTGGTCTCCTTCGACGAACGCCAAAGCTGGCGCCCTTTACCTCGTCCTTGATCGTGGATGATTCTCCTTACTGACCTGAAACATCCTGTCTATCAAGCCGGGTTGACACCCATCCGGATGTTTCTTGCTTGAATGATCCGCACGCGAGCGGAAGAAAAACTGACGTGGAAATACAGGCATCGGGTTGTTGTCCATCGCAATGCTGTTGCTGCTGTTGTAGCCCGGCTCGCAGAGGATTCCTGATCTCTCTGTTGGCAACTTGGCGCCCCCGGTTTTCTTCAACTGGCCTTTCCGCTATCCTGAGTGCACCATGGTCGTCAAAACCGCTACCGCCTCCAGGATCCAAGAGCTCTATATCAAGAAGACGCCGAAGTCGGCGCAGGCCCACCAACGGGCTCTCAAGACGTTCCCCGACGGCGTCACGCACGTCGGACGCTTTCTCAAGCCTCACCCTCTCTATGTCGATCGCACTCGGGGCTCACGGAAATGGGACGTTGACGGCAACGAGTATGTCGACTATTACGGCGGTCACGGAGCGCTGATCCTGGGCCATGCCCACCCCGCCGTTGTCGAGGCGGTGGTCCGTCAAGTGCCGCGGGGTACGCACTACGGCGCTCAGCACGAGTTGGAACTCGAGTGGGCCGAACTCATCAAGGAAATGATTCCGTGCGCAGAGAAGGTTCGCCTGGTCTCCTCTGGTACCGAGGCCACGCACATGGCGCTTCGGCTGTCGCGAGCCCATACGGGCAAGACGAAGTTCCTTCGTTTCGGCAATCACTTCCACGGCTGGCATGACCACGTTGCGTTCAACAACCCCGCGCCGGAAGTTAACCAGCCGGAGGGCATCCCTGGCTCGGTCGTAGAGGAAGTAGTCGTTGTCCCCCCCAACGACATCGAAGCCGTCAAAGCAGTGCTGTCGAGCCGGGACGACGTTGCAGCCGCCATCCTCGAGCCGACCGGGGCGGGCTTCGGGCACGTGCCGACGAGCGGGGCATTCCTTCGCGCACTCCGCGAAGTGACCGCCGAGCACGGCGTAGTCCTGATCTTCGACGAGGTCGTTACCGGCTTTCGCGTCTCACCCGGCGGGGCGCAGGCGCACTACAAGGTCATGCCCGATCTCACCACCGTCGCCAAGATCGTCGCAGGCGGATATCCCGGCGCCGCCGTCGTTGGCCGTGCGGACATCATCGACCTTCTGCAATACATCCAGACCGGGGATGGCTTCACGCCACCGCGATTCCCGCACCAGGGCACCTTCAATGGTTATCCCGTCGCGGCCGTCGCGGGCATCGAAACGTTGAGGCTGCTCAAATCAGGCGAGTGCATCGACCGCGCCAACAAGACCGCCGAAGCCATTCGCAACGGCATCGACGAAATCCTGCAAAAGAAAGGCGCTCCCTGGTGCGCGTACGGGGAGTTTTCCGGATTCCACATCTTCACAAACCCGGAGCGGCAAGCCGTCGAGCGGGAAGATATCTACAACGGCAAGGTCCCCTGGAGTGTTCTCGCCCATGGCTTGCGCGCCGAGCTTGGCCATAAGGTGAGACTGGCCGCGATCTGCGGCGGCGTCGACCTCACCGGTTGGCCCGGAGGGATTGTTTCCGGCGTGCACGACGGCCAGGATGTCGATGCGACGCTCGCAGCATTCGAGAACGCTGTGCAAATGCTTGCGGAAGAGGGTGAGTTCGACTAGCCTGCATTTCTCACCACGCGGCGAGGCGAAGTGCGTGAGAGGGCCGTCAGGACGAGGCGCGCGCCGCTTGGCGCGCGCAGGCGTACTTGAACAGTACGTCGAGCACGGCAAGCAAGCGCAACGAAGTCCTGGCGGTCATATCGTGTGCTTCGACCGTCGGGTGGTGAGAAATGCAGGCTAGCCCCCTACTGGCAAGCACCGACTTGCGCCGCAAGGACGCGGCGAACGTCAAAGTCCGTCCGCCTCCGCCGGCAGGGAGATCCCATGGGTCGCGGTCCTCGGGTTGGTAGAGAGAAGAGCTTTTGAAGATCGTCGAAGTTCGCGAGCGGCCCGTTTCCATCCGCTCCAAGATCAGCAACGCCTACATTTCGTTCGTTGAAATGACCGTCTCCGCGGCGGTAATCATTACCGACGTCGTCCGAGGCGGCAGGCCCGTCGTGGGCTATGGCTTTAACTCCAATGGCCGTTACGCGCAAAGCGGCATCATCCGCGAGCGGTTGATTCCCCGCCTCATGCGAGCACCCGCCCGGGACCTGCTCAACGACGAGGGAACGAACTTCGACCCTTGCAAAGCCTGGCAGATCATGATGTCGAATGAGAAGCCCGGCGGGCACGGCGAACGCTGCGTGGCCGTTGGCGTTCTCGACATGGCGTTTTGGGATGTCGTGGCCAAGATCGAGGGTCAGCCGCTCTACCGGCTTCTCGCCAACTGGTTTCGCAAGGGCGAGTCCGACAAAGCCGTATGCGTATATGCGGCCGGCGGCTACTACTACCCCGGCAAGGAGTTGTCCGGCTTGCAGGATGAAATGCGCCGCTACCTTGATCTCGGCTATGACACCGTCAAGATGAAGATCGGTGGCGCTCCTCTCGAACAAGATCTCAAGCGCATCGAGGCGGTGCGGCGCCTTGTGCCTTCGGGCCGCCATCTCGCCGTGGACGCAAATGGCCGTTTTGATCTGGCGACGGCGACCCGTTACGCTCGTGCGATCGAGCCGTATGATCTCAAGTGGTATGAGGAGCCGGGCGATCCGCTTGACTTCGAGCTCAACCGCGAGGTCGGCTTGGCATCCTCCACGCCCATTGCTACCGGTGAAAACCTTTTCTCCATGCAGGACGCCCGCAATCTTATCCGCTACGGCGGCATGAAGCGCGAACGGGACTTCCTCCAGATGGACCCAGCCCTCAGCTATGGCTTGGTCGAATACCTGCGGACACTTGAAATGCTCGGCGAAAACGGCTGGTCAACCAGGCGGTGCTTTCCCCACGGCGGTCACCAGTTCGCGCTGCACATCGCTGCCGGCCTGGGCCTTGGCGGGGCGGAGTCGTACCCCGGCATCTTCGAGCCTTTCGGTGGTTTTGCCGACGATATCCCTGTCGAGCAGGGCCGGGTCCGGCCTTCTGAAACGCCTGGAATCGGTGTCGAGGCCAAGCCCGAGCTGATGAAGGTCTACGAGCAGCTCTCGTCGTGACTCCGCGGTTCTCAGATACATGAATAGCGGTTTATCCCAACACCCGCTTGCTCAACCTCCGATCAACGAGAAAGCCTTGCGCATCGCAATGATGGTTTCGGAACACGCCTCTTCATTTGACAGGGCGTTGAGCCCCTTGTTGAAGGGCTCGGCCCGTACAGGCCCGTTGTAGCCGATTTGGACCAGAGCTTCCAGAAAGTCTTTGATCGGGATCACTCCCGTGGCCAGCGGTAGTTCGCGGCTCGTATCGTGCTGCTCGTCTCTGGGAATGCCGCCGGGCGCGTCGTTCAAATCACACGAGACGACATCCGCGTTCCGCAAGGCAAGGATGTCGGCGGAACCCTCCTCGGCCGTCCACCAATGCCAGCTATCCAGCACGAACCCGACGTTGGGCTTGCCGATCTCCGCGATCAGTTCCTGCGCTTCCACCATCGTGTGCACAAACGGAAAAGCCTTGCTGCTCCAAAGCGATTTCGTTCCCACGTATTCCAGCCCCAACCGCATGCCGTGATCCTCGGCGATGAGAGCAACTCCCCGAAGCCGACGAACATGCTGCTTGAAGTTCTGAATGTATGTCAGTGAATCATGAGTCGGCATGACCCAAGTGCCGATTCGGGTCACGCCGGCCTGCTGCAGCGCCTTCACTTCGCGGGACCAATTCCGCAAGCCCTCCTGAAAGAGCGGCTCGTCTTTTCGAAAGTCGACGCCAAGTCCCGCTGCGGCCCAGACAAGCCCGAAGGCCGACAACTCGCCGGGAAGCTCCGACAGCCGCGTCGACGAAAACCCGGCTAGCTCCCTTCCGTTCGGCTGCACGGCTTCATAGCCGAAATAGTGGGCCAGGCCGATGGCTTCTTCCTGCGTGCTCTCGACGCCGATGCTCCCTGGACTCAATGCGATCTTCATCTTCCGCATGCGCGCCCCTCCTGCAAGCTGATGTGAAATATCTTCCTGATCAAGCGGCGTTGACACCGATCTGGATGTTTCCCTCTTGTATGATCCGCACACGGGCGGAGGAAAAACTAGTCTGGCACAGCCGGGCAACAACGGTGCGGCGGCGGAACGGGGGATTGCCCTTGATCGGACGAGCAAGACCCTCTTGCTTCTTCTGTGGATTGGGATCAACGCCATGAAACGCAAAAACTGAGACACTACGAATGTCTAAGATGCGAGAGGATGCCTGATGCGAATCATCAGCCTGCTCAAAATCCTCGTCGTGGTCGCCATCGGCGCGGTCTGGTTCTTTGGAGGTTCGGGGCCGCGGACCGCGGCTCCTCCCAAGTCGAGTTCCATCGAAAGCTGGCTTGGTCCCCAAAACTGGCAAAAGCACCGGGCCGGGCCGGTCATCGCATTGGGCGCTCAAGGCGCTTTTGACGACATGCACGTGTTCGCGCCCTCGGTCGTGCTGGAGAACGGCATCTACCGGCTTTGGTATCCCGGCTCTCGCGGTACGGTTGCAGACCGCATCTTCCGCGTCGGACTGGCCACAAGCTCCGACGGAATTCGATTCGACAAGGCGGACCGGAACCCGGTGTACTCGTTCGGCGAGCGGAAGTCCATTGTCACCCCCACGGTCCTGCGCGGCAGCGACGCCGCTCCGATCCGTGAAAACGGCCAACTCCGCATGTGGTTCACCAGCGTGGACTTCAGCGACGGGGTTCACCGATTGCACGATGCCGTCAGCAGCGACGGGTTGGAGTGGTCGGCCCCCTCCGAATCCCTTCTCGAAAACGCCTATGCTCCGAGCGTTATCAAGGACGGTCCCATCTACCGCATGTGGTACACCGACGTGGGTGTCGCCTCGTGGACCATCCGCCATGCCTCCAGTCCGGACGGCAAGCGCTGGGACGTTACGCCCGAACCTGTGCTCGCCGTCGAGCAGGGCTGGGAGCATCGCCGCTTGTTCTATCCGACCGTGGTCAAGACCGACGGCCTCTACCTGCTCTGGTACGCCAGCTACTGGATCGAAGCGCCCGAAGCCGACAAGACCGCTATCGGCTTCGCCGTCAGCGAAGACGGGATTCATTGGCGCAGGAACCCGTACAACCCCGTTCTCCGTCCGGACCCCGATTTGCCATGGGAATCGCACTACAACAGCAGTCAGTCGGTCATGCGCCTCGCCGACGGCGCCTGGCGGATATGGTACGGGTCCCGCAAAGAGCCGCCCTTCGTGAACAAGTATTTCGCTATTGCAACAGCTACCTGGTCCGGCCCGGACTAGGAGCCTGTCCCACAGAAAATTTTGCCCCCAATCAGTTGTAGTCAGACTTGATCACAGACACAAGATATTGACAAAAAATTGGCGATTTTCGTTCTGTGAGACAGACTCCTGGCCTGCTTTTCTCACCACGTGGCGAGGCGAAGTGCGTGAGAGGGCCGTCAGGACGAGACGCGAGCCGCTTGGCGCGCGCGGACCGAGTTACCCGAAGGAGATCAGCTTGGGCCCTGCCAATCCCGGCCCAGCTCGTCCGCGGCGAGAATGGCGTCGGCGACCATGTCGGGGCGGACATCGAAGGGTTCGTTGTGAATCGTTTCCCCTTCCGCGGTCGCCCGCTCGGCGACCTGATCGAGCAATCCATCCTCGATATCCGCCAAGCCCACTTCGGACAAGGTGATCGGCAAGCCCACGCGGGTAGAGAACGCCAGGACTTCATCGATTCGCGATTGCGGCTGGCCTTCGAGCACCAATTGGACCAGCGTTCCGAAAGCGACTTTTTCGCCGTGGAAATAGGGGTGCGTGCCGGGGGCGGCGGTGAGTCCGTTGTGCACTGCGTGGGCCGCCGCCAACCCGGAAGACTCGAACCCCAACCCCGATAGCAGCGTGTTGGCTTCAACCAGCCTTTCGAGTGCAGGAGAAACGACGCCGCTTGCAACGGCTTTCTTGGCCGCCGGTCCGTCGTTGAGCAGCGTGCGGTAGCACAGCTCGGCCAGCGCCAAGGCGCTCTCGGTCGAGGCGCCGCCTCTCATGTTCCGGATATGCCCTTCTACGCAGGTTTGCGCTTCGAACATGGTGGCAAGGGCATCGCCCATCCCGGCTACCAACAGGCGCACCGGCCCTTGAGCAATGACATGGGTGTCGACGAGAACCAGGTCGGGGTTCCTGGCATAGAAGCGGTATTCCTGGAAAACGCCCTCGTCGGTGTAAATGACCGACAAGGCGCTGCAGGGCGCATCGCTCGAAGCGACGGTTGGACAGTTGACGGCCGGCAGATCGAGGTCGGCTGCGGCGGCGCGCGAGGCGTCGAGCACCTTGCCGCCCCCGGCGCCGATCACGACGCGGGCATGCGCTTCGCGGGCCGCCGTCTTGATCCGCTCGATTTCCCGGTGCGAACATTCTCCGCCGAACGGAGTCACGCTGAACTCGATTCCCGCGTCGCCGAAGGTCTCGGTCCAAACCTCCCCGAGCAGGCGTTGTGCCGAGCGGCCGGCCAGAATCAACGCAGGACCCCGTAAGCCGAGCCCCTTCATCTCCGCACCGAGATGCGCGGTGGCGTGCTTGCCCTGGGTGTAGCGGCCAGGGGACGAGAAGACAGACAACATGGAGATACCCTCCTGGTTCGGCGTCCAACCGCCGCTCAATCAGAATAAGTCGTCACTGCCCAGAGTAGCGCAGAGCCGCAGGAACGCAAAGGCGTGCTGGCTTGCAGCACCTTGCTGTGCCGTACGTAGCTGCCGGCGCCCAGCGAGACCGCCGCGTCAGGCTGGCGGTTGGAGCTTCCTTTTCAGGATTGCTGCGGGTTTGGTCCCTAACGGGTCATTCGCTCTGTTCGATAGAATATCTCTGCCGCAGCAGGGACCAACCACTCTGAATGAGCCCAACCAATCTGCGAAAGGGAGTGATCGCCCCATGCAAATCTCTGTAAAAGCCTTCGCTCTGACGGCCGGAGTATTTCTCGGAGGCAGCACCTGCTTCATCGCCTGCGTGAACCTCGCTAACCCTTCCTATGGCGGCGAGTACTTGGCCGCGATGAGTTCGCTGTACCCCGGTTTCGAGCACGCCCGCACTTTTCAGAGCGTTGCTATCGGGACTCTCTACGGACTCGTGGACGGCGCCTTCGCCGGCTTCCTATTCGCGTGGATCTACAACGCGCTGGTCCGCCGGTTGCAATGAACCGCGGTTCTGAGCAAGGAATTCTCGTACTTTTCTTGCCACCTTGCCGTCATCGCATTCGAAGACGAGATGGCCGCAATCGCCTTCGACAACCAACGTTTCCGCTTGAGCTGCTTGAGCGAACTCCAGCGCCGAGCCTGGCGTCACCATGTGGTCCTGCTCGGCAACAATGACGAGCAGCTTGCCCTTGGCGGGAATAGCGATGCGTTCCATCGAAATCCCGGCCCCGCGAGAGATGTCGTGAGTCGTCATCGCCCGCAACTGACTTGCCCAATCATGGGGATCCGCCCTGAGGATGAGGTCTGCCGACTTCTTCGCGATGAGGGCTTCGACCTGCTCCGTCTGGTTCATCGCATTGAACCCCCCTGGCGTTCGGATTGCCAACTCGTGCAATTCAGCCACGGCGCTCATCGCGGCAGCCCGGGCTTTCCGAGCGTCTGAATAAGCCGCTAACGCTCTTTCGATCGCGTTCAGTTCTGCTTGCCACAGCAGCACGTCGTAGGCTCCCAACTTCGGCGAGCCCACGATACTGACGACCTGATCCATGAATCTCGGGTAGGATGTCAACCACTCGAACACCTGCATTCCTCCCATCGAGATTCCCACCACGGCCCGAACGTGTCTGATGCCGAGAACCTCGGTCAGCACTCGATGTTGGGCTGTAACCATGTCACCGATCGTGAATTCCGGGAACGCCCCGCCGCCTTGCGTGGGACTGTTCGACGGCGAGGACGAAACACCGTTGCCGAACGCTCCGACCGCTATGACGAAGTGCTCGGACGAGTCGACCATGGAGCGCGGGCCAATGAAACGGGCCAGCTTTTCCGTGGTACCGGAGAACCAGCTTGGGAACAGCACCACATTCGAGCGGTCGTCGTTGAGTGCGCCGAAGGTTCGATAGGCGACTTGACAGTTCTTGATGACAGAGTCGTTCTCGAGCTGGCAGTCACCCAGGTCTGCGAAGCGCAGGGCTTGTCCACTGAGGGACCCGAAGATCGTAAGCGTCAACACGAAGACGGGAGCAAGCATTTTCATGAGTCACCTCGGCGGCGCTGTGTAAAAGCACCATCGACTGTTAACAGGACGCAGCGGGCGGCCCTACGGTTGGATCACGGTCTTGCCGGATCGCCACATTCGAACCGTCTCCAACGCCTCGTTCGCCTCCGCCAGCGGAAATCGGTGAGTGATCTCACCGGCGAACAGCTCTTTCCAAGCGCTGTGCTCCAACAGGTTCAACCCGGCATGCACGTGCCGCGGCTCGAACCCCCACGATCCAATCAATTGCAACTGCTTGCGGGTGATCGTGTGAGGACGAAAATCGATGGTGCCCGCGTCCCCATACTGTCCCAGTACCAACAGCTTGCCTCCGTCGCGACACAGATCCATGCCCTCGTTGACGGCAGCGGGATGACCAACGCATTCGATTACGACGTCAGCTCCATGAGAATCGACTGCGGCCAACGCTTGTCTGACGCGCTCGGCGGGAGTTACCGCGTCGTCCAGGTCGACAACGGCATTTGCTCCGAACTCCAGGGCAAGATCAAGACGGTGCTTCGGTCCTCCGATCGCGACGACTTTCGAAGCTCCGGCCTCTCTCGCGATCGCCAGCGCCGCCAGCCCCACCGGCCCGGTTCCCTGAATGACAACCGTATCTCCCCACGAGATCGAAGCCCGCTCAATGCCATGGATCGCCGTCACCAGAGCGCACCCCGCGCCTACGACCGATTCCGTCGGCACCGAATCGGGGATCCGAAACAACGCGGTGCCCGCCCGGAGCAATATGTATTCGGCATAGCCGCCCCGCAAGTGGGGAGCCTCGTCTGCGCAATAGGAGATGCCGTAGGCCTTTCGCGCGACGCATCGCGTCGGCTGATTCTTCAGACGGCAGTAATAACAGGACCCGCACGTCACCGAGCTGGCCCAAGTGACGCGGTCGCCAACTGCCACGGGCCGCCCCCGCCAATCGTTGCGCAGGCCCTCACCGAGCGTCACGACGCGGCCAGCGGTTTCATGGCCGAGAATGACGGGAAGCGGTATTGGAAGCTGCCCGTGCCAGAGATGCACGTCCGTGCCGCAAATCCCCGCCAAGTCGACACGGACCAGCGCCTCGCCCGCTCCTACTCTTTCAATCCTCGGGTATTCACGGATCTCGAGCGGTTTCTCATAGTCCACCAGCACAGCAGCTTTCACTGGGCTCATCGCGCTTCTCTTCCGCACCCGCCACTTCCGGGAAGAAGCGCTATTCTCGCAAACCCGTGGCTATGCCTGCGCTTCCCGCCAAGCTTCGAAGGGAAACCCTCCTGCTGCTAACCTGCATTTCTCACTACGCGGCGAGGCGAAGTGCGTGAGAGGGCCGTCAGGACGAGGCGCAAGCCGGGCGGAGGAAAAAGGCGCGAGCCGCTTGTCGCGCGCAGGCCTACTTGAACCGTACGTTGAGCACGGCAAGCAAGCGCAACGAAGTCCTGGCGGCCGTATGGCGTGCTTCGGCCGTCGGGTGGTGAGAAATGCAGGCTAAGTCCCACAAGCCGCCCCAAGACTGAGGAAGCGCCATGTAGACCTCTTCCCGACAGACGTGCCGGAAGTGTTCGGCCAACTCCGGTGCAGGAGCGAGCCATGTGCTATGAGGCAGCCGCCTGCGTCCGAGCCGGAGCCGATTCTTTCTTCTTGCTCTTGCGGGGGCCGATGATCACGTGCATCTGGCGGCCTTCCAGTCGCGGGCGGCCTTCCATTTCTCCGAAGTCCGCCACGTCATTGGCGAGATTGGCCAGGATTTTCTGGCCGAGATCTGCATGTGTGATCTCGCGTCCTCGGAAGAACACGACCGCCTTTACCTTGTTGCCGTCCTTGAGGAAGCGCACCGCATGGTTTTTTTTGAAGTTGTAGTCGTGGTCGTCGGTATTCGGACGGAATTTCACTTCCTTCACTTCCATCCGATGCTGCTTTTTCTTCGCCTCGTTCTTCCTCTTTTTCTCCTGATACGTGTACTCCCCGTAGTCCATCACCTTGCACACGGGGGGATCCGCCGTCGGAGAAACGAGTACGAGATCAAGGCCTTGTTCCTTGGCTTTCTTCACGCCGATATGGGTCGGCAGAACCTCGGTTTGGCCATTCGGAAATACTACGCGAACCTGCTTCGCCCGAATGAACTGATTGACATTGTCTTTCCGGGCTCGCCGGTAAGGTCGAAACGGTCTTCGAAAAATAATAAGCCTCCTTTGGTTGTTCAACTCCCGGGCTCGACGCTGCCGGAGAGGCTTGCCATTCGAGCCCTCCGCATACGCGTCTTTCCGCAGGAGCCGAGGTTTATCCGAGTCGTCTTCCGTTCCTCATGGACATGGTGTTCGAAGCACAATGGGCATCATTCTTCTGTCTGAAGAAGCGCCCCGTCGAAATACTCTTCGTCTCATGGGGAACAAACGACATGTTCCCACTTCTGTTGTCAACTCGATGCCGGGTCAACAAAAAAGGGATTGTCGAGCTGCCGGCTCGCAATCCCCTTCCAATAACGATGGATTCGCCCAAGTCGTTGATTGGTTCCGTTTGCTTTGCTACCGTCCACTGAATTGCGAACGTGCGGTCATTGTACCACGAGTTCGAAGGGCAGGAGCTATATTTCTGTCGCAGTAGACGCTAGCCTGCATGTCTCACCACGCGGCGAGGCGAAGTGCGTGAGAGGGCCGTCAGGACGAGGCGCGAGCCGCTTGGCGCGCGCAGGCGTACTTGACAGTACGTTGAGCACGGCAAGCAAGCGCAACGAAGTCCTGGCGGTTGTGTCGTGTGCTGCGGCCGTCGGGTGGTGAGAAATGCAGGCTAGGGAGGAATGAGAACCCGTGCTCTTTGTTTCGGTGGTTGCGGTCGCAGGGATGCACTGACAGGAAGGAACGCAACATGCTTGCGCTTGCCGGCGTCCTCCGTGGCTCGGGAGGCGCCGTTTTCGCCGAAGCTGGATGTCGCCTGCATTCGAAGGGCATCTTGCTGCGCCTGTTCCTCGCCATCTCGGTTAACGGAAAACGGTTCTTGACAAAGCATTTGCACCTTATCTAGCATATTCACCATACTCCGCTGCAGACCCGCTGGCTCCTACCAAGAATGATCAAGTTCGACATTGTCACGAACGTCGTTAACCGCACCGGCCTGAGCAAGACGAGGGCGGAGATGGCCGTCGAGACGGTCTTCGAAACGATGAAGCGGGCCATGAAACGCGGGGAACGGCTCGAGTTGCGAGGCTTCGGGGTTTTCAGCGTCAGGCCGCGAAAAACCGGCATCGGCCGTAATCCGCGAACCGGAGAAGAAGTAAGAATTCCGCCCGGTAAGGCCGTTCGCTTCAAACCTGGCAAGGGGCTCCAGTTCTTGGACCCTCCACCAACCGGTCTCGGCGACTGAACCCGTTGGCGGAGCCCACTGCCCGCGCGGAACTTGAGGCCGCGCCTTCGTTTCGTCCAGCGGATCTTTGACCGTCCCCTCCGGGGTCGAATCTCGCCGGACACACTCGATCTGACAGGATGCCTCACGCCGCCCCCAGCAGATCTCCAGGCGGGCGCGGTTCGGCTTCAGGTGATCGACGCTCGGCCAAAGGCCATGTCGGACTGTTTCGTCAGACAGAGACCCGCAGCCTGCCGGCGTTTTCATCCACTCGAGCCAGCACCAGCATGCCCCCGGCGAAGAACGCGATCAACGTTAGAATGCTCAACCGGCTACCGCCGGTCGCTTGGCTCACCACCGCAAAGACGAACGGCCCGAGGATCGATCCAAACCGTCCGCTCACGTTATAGAACCCAAAGAACTGAGACGACTTCTCGGGCGGAATCAACGTCGCGAACAGCGATCGGCTCAGTGCCTGACTGCCACCCTGCACGACAGCCACTGCGCAAGCCAGGATCCAAAAATGCATCGCCGTGCTCATGTAGTAGCCCAGCACTGAAATCCCCGTGTACACGACAAGGCTCATCATGATCGCGCGCTTGGCCCCGATCCGTTCCGCCAGCGCGCCGAACGCAAAGGTGCAAGGAATCCCGAGGAATTGAACGACCAGCAACGCTCCGATCAAGTCTGTCTGTCCGATGCCGATTTCGGCTCCATAAATGGCCGCCATCTTGACGATGGTGATGATCCCGTCGTTGTAGAGCCAGAACGCCAGCAAGAACCGGAAAGCCTCACGGTAACGCCTGATTTCGCGAAACGTAGCCGCGAGCTGCTGAAATCCATCGGACAGCCCCCCGCCCAGCGTCGCTATTCCCTTGCCGTCGCGAATCGGCTCTTTCACAGTGCGAAACAGGGGGATCGAGAACAGCACCCACCAGATCGCCACGCTCACGAATGCCAGTCGTGATCCCACAGCGCCATCCGAGAGCCCGAATGTCTGCGGGGATGTGATCCATGTAAGTTGAACCGCCAACAACAGCCCTCCACCGACATAACCCAACGCATATCCGGCGGTCGAGACGCGGTCAATCTCCTGCGGACTCGCGATATGAGGCAACAGTGACTCATAGAAGACGTCAGCTGCCGCGAACCCGATGTTCCCAACAATGAAAGCAATGGATGCAAACAGCCAACGCCCTTGTGTAGCGAACCAGAGCGCCAGGCACCCTGTGAACCCGAACGAGATGAAGAACCGCAGAAAGCGCTTCTTGGCTCCCAGGCTGTCCGCTGCTGCGCCCAGTACAGGCGAAAGCAAGGCAACGATCACCAAAGCCACCGTCTGCGTATAGCCCCAGTAGGCCGTCCTCAGATTTTCCGGTAGATCCACCGCCGCGACCTGGTGATAATAGACCGGCAGCACGGCTGCCATGATCGTCGTGGCGAATGCCGAGTTTGCCCAGTCATACATCGCCCAGGCCCGCAGTTCCGGGCGATGCAAGCCCAGCCTGTCACGGATGCTGCGGCGCGGCGCCGTGGCCTCGCTCATGACTAGATGCGCTCCACGCCCGCGGCCGTAAACAACAACTGCTCGTCATCGCGATCCGTCTCGCCGCAGTGCGGAAGAATCGCGGCCCGCGCTGCATTGCGCAGCCGAATCGCTTCACTGAAGCCGCTTCCTTGCGGGGAAATAAGAGGCAGAATCTTGACGTGGACCGATCCGCGGTTCGGGAGCCAATGTTCGTCGCGCAGGATGTGCCGCGTCCCTCGAAGCGCCACCGGAATCACCGGCGTCTGTGTCTCCGCGGCCACCACGAATGCCCCCAGACGAAACGGAAGCAACCCATCCCTTGGAATGAACGTACCTTCCGGGAAAACAGCGATACGCCGGCCGGCTCTGGCCGCCTCAATGACCTTTCCGGCGTCTTCGACGCTCGCCGCGACATCCAGACGCTGGACGAACAGGGCATCCATGCGTTCGAGAAACGACCGGAACCATTTGAACTCGCTGAGGTCATCTTTCACAACGAAACTCAGTGGCCCGGGCACCATCGCCGCCACGACAATCGAGTCAAGGTAGCTGGCGTGGTTGATCACCACGACTCCGCCCCGGTTTGGCGTCAGTTGCGCGCCTTCCAGCGTAGTCTTGGTGAACGTGAGTCCCAGGATCAATCGTCCCCAGGTGCGCACCGCCGTCCAGCGAGCGCGCTTGGGGAGGATCAGCATCGATAACCAGGTTCCGAGTACGCAACCTGCGATCACGAACCACCAATGGATGCCGTAGAGCCAATGGCCGGTTCCTCTGATGAACCGCGACGCACCGCTCACGACGCCGCCAAGCGCCAGCGATGCAACCTGCTTCCAGACGGCGCGAGGACCCGCCTCGAGAAGACCCTGCTCATAGAGTTCGCGAGTCGACGAACGTCGGATCTTACCGCTGGATGTCTTCGGGACCGTCTGCGGGCGAGCAAGGACCACGTCGTCCGGACGTGCATCCATGATTTCAGTGGCGATCCGCTCGATCTCGCTTCTTACGGAGTCTTTCGCACCCTTGTCCTCAAGTCTTGTTTCCGCAACGACAATGACTCTTTCGATGCCTGTCTCCGCGTCCGTCATTCCGAAAACGGCAACGCAGCCTTTGCGCACATTTTCGATCTGACCGATCGCTTCTTCGACTTCGTGCGGGTAAATATTGCGGCCCGCACGGATGATGATGTCCTTCGAGCGTCCGGTGATATGGATCTCGCCGTCCGCGAGATAGCCGCGGTCGCCGCTTTCGAGCCAACCATCGCGTATCAGTTCACGGGTCTTTTCTTCGTTGTGAAAATACCCGCTGGTCGCCGAAGGTCCGCGAAACTGAATCCTCCCCACGCAGCGTTCGCCCAACTCGCGGCCGGCGTCATCCAGTATCCGAATGTGGTGGCGAGGCAGGGCCCGGCCGCAGGAGATCACTTCCAGCACGCCCTCATCCGTCGAGCCTGCCGGAACAGCTTCACCACGTGTCGTCAACAAACTGCGGCGAATCCGGTCGACCCCCGGCAGACGTTCTGGCGGCGTTGTTGCGAGAGCCAGCGAGTTCTCGGCCATCCCGTATACCGGAGTGACCGCTTCCGGCCGAAGACCGTAGGGCTTGAACCGTTCCGTGAACTTGCGAATCGAGTTCCCGCTTACCGGTTCGGCGCCGTTCATCAGAATTCGTGCGGAACTCAAATCCAGGCCCTTGATTTGATCGTCTTCGACCTTGGTGGCACAGATCTCGAACGCAAAATTCGGCGCCGCAGAGATCGTTCCTCGGTGCTGATGAATGGCCCACAACCATCTTTCCGGCCGCGACAAAAACGTCAGTGGCGACATCAGAACGAGTGGAACGGCGTAGTAGAGACTGCCCAGCCAAGCGCCAATCAAGCCCATGTCGTGGTAGAGCGGCAGCCAACTGACAACGGTATCTCCCGGGCCGGGATGCATGACTTCACCGATGGCGCGAAGATTCGCGAGCAGATTGCGATGGCTTAGCACGACACCTTTCGGGTCTCCGGTGCTGCCTGACGTATACTGCAGCAAAGCCGTGTCGTCCGATCTCAGTGTGACGGGACCCATCGAGCGGCCGTCCGATTTCAGGTCCGAGACCGTGCCCACGAACCGCAGCGACGGCACGAGGGCTCGCAGCAGCCTAGCCGCGCCGCGGGCCTCCGGTACGGTGATCAGAACCTCTGCTTCGGCATTGTTCAGAATCGCAGCTTGTCTTCGTAGGTGATCTTCCAACTGTGACAGGCGTGCCGGCGGATAGATCGGAACCGGCGTTGCTCCTGCACACAGCGCCCCGAAAAACCCCTCGAAGAAGTCTGCTCCGGTGGGCAGCATCATGGCGACGCGCTCGTCTTGCCTGACATCGTGCTCCATTAGGCCCGCACTTACTTCCCGCGCCGCCGTGAACAACCCGCCGTAGGTGATCTTCGCGACGCCCGGCGGGTCGTCCGTCAGGAGAATGTGAGTGCGTCCTGCTTCGTGGGCGGCATGCGCTTCGAGGACGTCGATCAGTGTCGCGGCCGCACTCGGCGTAGCGGCTACGCCCTCGTCGGCGGATGCAACGGACACCAGGTCGGTGCCGCCGGCAGCGGACGTTTTTTGCGCAAGTCCGGAGAGCAGATCCGCGATCGACTCCGCCGTGCCCAGCAAACCGTCGGGCAAGCGAACGTCGAACGTCCTCTCGATTCGGCGCAGCAGTTCAGCACGCCCTAGGCTGTCGATCGCCAGATCGCGCTCCAGACGGCTTGCCGCTGTGATCCGCACCCGATCGCGCCGCCCCGGATGCAGTTCGGAAACAAGCTGCTCCACCACGCCGAACAAACGCTCTGGAGCACTGCAGGCAGGCTGTACGCCGGACGATTCCTTGAGGAGGTCAGCCATTTATCGAGGCAGCGGCGAGGACACATGTTCCTCCGAACACCTTGAGTCAGGATAACGGCGCAGCACATCGCGCGGCTCTTTGCTCGCGGGAAGCCATCACTCCTTTAGCCTGCATTTCTCACCACGTGGTGAGGCGAAGTGCGTGAGAGGGCCGTCAGGACGAGGCGCGCGCCGCTTGGCGCGCGCAGGCGTACTTGAACAGTACGTTGAGCACGGCAAGCAAGCGCAACGAAGTCCTGGCGGTCGTATCGCGTGCTTCGACCGTCGGGTAGTGAGACATGCAGGTTAGCCGATTTTTTCAGAATAGCGCTCCGGCATCCGTGCAAAGGGACCCGGCCGTCGATAAAAATGCAAGGCGCCGCGAGTGCGGCCTTGGCTGCCTACCTCAGCGCGGCTTCGATCGCAGGCGCGATCTTCGCGGGCTCGACATCCGGGGCGAAACGGCCGATGACCTTGCCATCACCATCCGCCAGGAATTTCGTGAAGTTCCATGGCACTTCGCCGCCGGTTTCCGGATGAGCCGACTTGTCCGTCAAGAACTGATACAGCGGGTGCGTATCCGTGCCTTTGACCGAGATCTTCCCGAACATCGGGAAGCTCACGTCGAAGTTGCGGGAGCAGAAGGCCTTGATCTCGTTGTTCGTGCCGGGCTCCTGCCCACCGAAGTTGTTGGCAGGGAAGCCCATCACCACCAGCCCCCGGTCCTTGTACTTGCGGTAGAGCGCTTCCAGCCCTTTGTATTGTGGCGTGAAGCCACAGCGGCTCGCCACGTTCACCATCAGGAGCACTTTGCCCTTGTAGTCGCCGAGCGAAGTGGCCTCGCCGTCTATCGAGTCGAGCGTGAAATCGTGAACACTGTTGGCGGCGGGCAAGGAAAGTACGAACAAGCAGGCCAGGGTGAACCATCGGATCGATTTTCTCATAGCGACATTATACGACTGCCTTACATGCGGAACGGCGCCGGCGTGAAGCACAAAATGAAGATCACCCAGAGCCAGAACCCGATACGCCGCCGCTCTCGTCCGAGGTCGACAGCATCGTTCACAGTCGGGGGGTGGCCGATCCCCATGAACAAAAGCAGGATCAGCATGATCAGATACTGAAATCCCTGAATCGCTGTAACAATCGCCAGCAGGATAAAGGCGACGATCGCCACCATCCGGCTTCGGCGGCCGAACAGCGCGTAGTTGATGTGCCCTCCGTCGAGCTGACTGATCGGCAGCAGGTTCAGCGCCGTGACAAAGAGTCCGACCCAGCCGGCGAACGCAACCGGATGCAAGAGAAGGGCGACCTCGTCGGGCTGAGAACCGAAAATCACCCATTGCATGGCGCGAAATATCAATGGGTCGCCCAAGTTGATCCAGTTGGCCCCCTGCTCCGGCGTCGGTACCTGCTCGGAAAGATAGATACCCAAAAAGCTCACTGGGAAAGCCACAACCAGCCCCGCCACCGGGCCCGCCGCCGCGATGTCGAACAATGCGCGGCGGTTCGGAATGTAAGGCGACATCCGAATGACTGCCCCGAGGGTGCCCAGAAACGACGGGAAGGGAATGAAGTAAGGCAGGGTCGCTGGCACTCGATAGTGCCGTGCAGCGAAGTAATGACCGAATTCGTGCGCCGTCAGGATGCTCAGCACGCAAACGGAATAGACAGGTCCTTGCACCAGCGTCGTCGAGGCCACCGTCAGCAGAAACAACAGCAGGTGGAGCCAGATCTTTCGCTGACGAGGCCGGAGCCGCGGCTGATCGGGGACGTACCCCCCGTTCGTGCTCGTCTCGTAGACCTGCTGCGGGTAACGGATAACCCGTGGCGGAAACAGCGGAGGAGGATTCGACGACATGCGGCTCCTCCTCAGGGTACGACAAACCCCTTCCACTGGTCTTGCGCCCGGCCGGATATTGGTTCAGCAGCCCTTCGCCACAACACTGGACTAAGGACTGTATTTTCTGTGTTTCAGGTGTTTGGGGTGGCCACCCAGAGCATTTTCATGCGCGATGATGGACAGACGATCCGGTTCGGTGCCGTCCGATCTCTCCCGCACGTACACGCACAGAGTCGAGCAGAGTGTGTCACGAATCAGAGGCAAGATTCCTTATCTCAAAAGTGAACGTCCGTTCCGTAGTTCAAGGTGTCGAGTAGTGTGGGGACTCGGCTATGGTATTCGATCCACATCCGCACCCCCGGCGAAATCCATCCGGTCACATCAAGAATGTGCTGGTGGTCATTGGCCAAGTCCCTTGCAAAGATCGGTTCGTGATGGGCGATCCGATTTCGCAGCTTTCGCAGACAATCCAGCGGCTTGTGTGCCTGCTTGCGCGTCAGCGACGTGCAGTTAGGGAACGCTCCACGAAGCGCCGGCCTCCAGAGTGTCATCTCATAGTTCGCTTTGCGCCCAACCGGATTGATGCGGCCTCCGGAGCCAAGCAGCGAAACCCAGAAGCCTAAGGAGAGCGTAGCCACAACCCGGGGTGGCTCCTCTGTATGGCCGGTGCGCGCTACATCGGTTTTCGCGTCGGCAATCCGAACAAGACACCCCGTGTCGAGTCCAGCCGCAGGGTTGTTGTACCAGGCCGCACCGTAGCGTCCCGCGAGCTGCCGATGCATTGCGTTCCGCAACGCGACCTCCAGACCCTGCAGTGGTCCGTAGAACGCGGCACTGATGGCCGTGTTCCAGGTGTAGAGGTGAAGTGCTTTCTCCCGGTCTCCCTGCACGGCTCTGAGGTACGTACCCATGCGTTCTGGAGAGAACGATGCCTCCAGGTCGCCCAGAACGTTTCCGATGGAGAGGAAGGACTTGACTTCTCCCCCTTGTCGCGATACGGTCATAACGTACGCCCCGGGTACGCCTCTGCCTTGTTGGTATGCGCCCGGGGTTCAGCTTTTTCCGGCCAGTTCCTGTGGTGCCAGTTTGAGCCTCTTTCCGCGCACTCTGGAGTACCCAGGTTTGGTCACCGCTTTCCGGTTAGCCTTTGCCGTCTCCTCAACGTCACGGAATTGAGGTTCCAGTTCCTTCAGGCGATTCACCAGCCCCGAAAGATCGTAAATGTTTGTCAGTTTGCCGCCGTGACCAGCTCGTCGCTCAATTCGCCGGACAAGACCTACTGTCTCGAGTTCCTTGATGTAGCGCTGCACTTGGCGGGTACTGAGACCCAAGCGGTCACTGAGGGTTTTCTTCCCCGGGAAGGGCTTTCGGTCTCTCTCCCACCAGAAGTCGCAGAGTTGCATCAGCACTGCAAGCTGTGTCGGATTGAGCCCCAGTCTCTGTTGCGCGCGCAGTAACAGGGACGGTACGACGCAAAAGCCGAGCGCCATGACCTTTTGGCCCCACTTTTTGTCTGACTCCCGTGTCTTCTCCGGCGTTCGTACCGTCTTCTTGGACCGACGTATCGGCACCACGTTGTCGGTTGCCATCCTTTCGGCTTCATTCGTCATCTTGAAGGTCTCCTAAGGCTATAATCCTGTGCTGTTTCTCAGTATCAGCCGAAAACCGATTGCTTTCAAGCCGTGACGACCAGTCGTTTCTGACCCCTACCTGGGGTCATTTCAGACTCCTGTCACGAGAACGGCACGACTGCTGAAGAACGACCACAGGTAACCTGAGTTCAATTCAATCGACCACATAACTGAGAACCCAAAAGGATGAAGTCGCACATGACTAGTGGGTGTTCACTCCAACGTGCTCATCAGCGGACAGCTAGCGGTGGCTGAAGAGGATGATCGGGCATTGATCGAGATAGGACAGGGGAGTTGCCAAAGTGCTCAGTGGTCCCGTGACAGCAGATCAACTGCTTCGCAGGTGCATCAAAACTGTATCGGAGCCCCCTGTTCGTTGAAGGGATCAGGGTTGCCCATGAGCAGCGGGCGGGTTCCCCGAGTTGTTGATAACACGAAGAATTGAACGTATTCGATGGAGAGAAAAGAAGCACTCACGTTACTTCAGTAGCCGGCGTCTTTATCGACTAGGTTCACGAGCGGGCGGCCATGGGCGAAGCGCCCGACATTATCGACCATCACGTCAAGGCGGCGTCCGTTCGCGGCCTCCGACAGCGACGCCATGTGGGGGGTGATGATAACGTTCTTGAATCGCCAAAGGGCGTGGTCTTCGGGCAACGGCTCGGGACGGGTTACGTCGAGGCCGGCGCCGCGGAGCTTGCCGCTGTCAAGGCTCTTCACAAGCGCCTCGCGGTCATAGAGGCCACCGCGCGATATCACGATGAAGTAGGCATCGTCTTTCATGAGATCGAACTGACGTGCGCCGATCATGTTCTCGCTTTCGAGTGTCAACGGAGCAGCGATAAAAATGGCGTCGGCTTTCGGGAGCACGCTATCGACGGCGTCAGGCTTGACGACGATCGGCACGTAGTTCGATACCGGGATGTCTCGCGGGTCAACGCCGATGACTGAGATTCCGAAACCGTGCAGGCGCTGGGCGATCTGGGTGCCGATGCCTCCGACGCCCACCACTACAGCCGTCATGCCCTGCAGCTCACGGATGGTATCAGGCGCCTCGGAGCGGGACTTCCAGGTCTGGGTCTCCATGTCGGGGATGTAGGTTTGCAGTCCGCGGGCCAGCGCCAGGAACAGCGCCAGTGCATGATCGGCGACGGACGGTCCCTGCACGACTTTGCAGTTCGTCAACTTGACATCGCTTTCTACGAACTCCGGCCAGAAAGTGTAGGCCTCGACTCCGGCGCTTGGACTTTGTACCCATTCGAGATTCTTCGCCTTGGCGAACTGCTCCTTGTTGATGCCGCCCAGCACTCCGTGAGCATCGACGACGTGCCGCTCGAACTCTTCCTGCGAACGGGCGACGATGATATCGGCGCGGTCGCCGGCGGCTTTTTTGTAGCGGACGACGGCATGATCATTGGCCGTGAACGAGGTCTCGCTGCCCCGAAGGAGGATTTTCTTGTCGGCGGCGGAAGCGGCGGCCGAGATGAAGAGCAGTAGAGCCAGAATCTTTTTCATGGTGGATCTCCCTGGACGCTTTTTTATACGGAAGCGAAGGATAGCACTGTGACGGCTCTGAGAAAACTGCTAGCCTGCCTTTCTCACCACGTGGAAAGGCGAAGTGCGTGAGAGGGCCGTCAGGACGAGGCGCGCGCCGCTTGGCGCGCGCAGGCGTACTTGAACCGTACGTTGAGCACGGCAAGCAAGCGCAACGAAGTCCTGGCGGTCGTATCGCGTGCTTCGGCCGTCATGTGGTGAGAAATGCAGGCTAAGTCTTCGTGTCACGGCGCTACCGAGCCGGGCACGACGCAGAGGAGCAAGCCCGCAGAGCGGTCGCATTCCTCAGGGGGCCTTGGCGGCATCGAGGAGCCGGAGCCAGTTTTCGCCGAGGATCCTCTTGATTCGCTGCTCGCTGTAGCCCTTCTTGACGAGGGCTTCCGTGAGCCTGGGATAGCCGGTGGCATCGAAGTCGAGCAGATTGGGTCCGCTCATCAGATCGAGGCCGAGGCCGACGTGATCGTCGCCGACCATCTCGACAGCATAGTCAAGCTGGTCCGCCCAGTCACTGACGGTGGGAAGCGGCGCGCCGGCGTCGACGGCGCGTTTGTGCCGCACACGCCAGGGAGTGCCGTATCCGGTCCCGCCGCGGTTTGTCCGCTCACGCACCCAACGGTCGTGCATTTCGGCGTCGAGCGACCGGATGTATTTGCCGAAATCCCCATGGGAAGGCCGGGAGAACTCGTACCCTGGGATTTCGTGTCGAGCGGCCCCGACTGTGGCGGGCTGCATCCTCTGCCGCCAGTCAGAGACGGCTTGGCTGAGGAAGCTCGAACTCGAATGCATGCCCATCAACCCCTCTCGGGCGGCCATGGCGCGCAGAACTTCGTCAGAAAGGTTGCGTGGGTAGTCGACGAAATGCCTCAGGCCATGGTGACTCCCGACGACAGGTGCTTTGCTCGTCTCGATGATCTGGAGCTTGCCCTCGTCGGTGGCATGCGAGATGTCGATCATGATGCCGAGACGGTTCATCTCTGCGATGACCTTGCGACCGTGCTCGGTGAGACCGCCCCATTTCTTTTCACCGAGTCCTGCGTCGAGGAAAGCGTTCGTCGTGTTGTGGCTGATCGGTTGAATCATCCGGACGCCGAGTCGATGGAAGAGCCGCAGCACCTGGAGGTCGCCTTCGGTGTCAAAGCCGCCCTCCAGGGCGAGGATAGCGGCCATCTTGCCTTGGGAGACAATGCGGCGCACATCGGCTGACGTCAGCGCAAGCTCCATCTTGTCGGAGTTCGCATCGAGAACCTGGTAGAACGTCTCGATGAGCCTCACTGCTTGTTTGACGGCGTAGTTGTAGTGGTTGTAGGGGTCTTCGATGTAGACCGTGTGGATGACCACGTCGAGTCCGCCTTGCTTGGCTCGGGCATAGTCCCACAGACCTGTCTCCTGCACTTGCCAGGGATCGATGCCTTGATGGAAGACCGGCGTGATGATGTGGACATGACCATCGACGACGATGGCTTCTTCGTGAAGCTTGGCGGCATTGATGCTTTGGCCAGCCGCGGGAATAAGCGCGGAGCAGGCGGTGGCCAACAGGACGAGAGTCCTATGGAGAGGGCTGAAGCGGCGGATCATCGGGGGCCTCCGGGTTGACGGTTTCCGGCGCCTCATTGTCTGTCTCCTGCCGCAACTTTTCAACCTCCGACGGGGAGAGCCGGACGGATAACCGGACTGCGTCGCCTGTCTCGATGATCCGGGCGGATTCTCCGAAGTTGCGATGATAGCGGCGGAGAAGCTCGCTGAACTGCGTTTCTTCGTCCACGAACTCGCCCTGTTGGACAACCTTGCGAATCAGGCCGGCGAGAAGGGAGGCGTTCTCCGGAGAGTCTGCGACGAACTCCTCATGTGACTCGATCCAACCGTCGACCCAACGAAGCGTGGAATAGGCCTGATCGACCAGCAGCTCGATTCGATCGCCAATGGCGCTGGGTCCGTCTGCAGGATAGGGATATTTCGGCGGCATCACCCAGGTCGCCGTGAGCGTGCGTTCGCGCAGGGCCGTGAGTGTCGTCCGCACTCGCCTCGGCAGAGGCGCGACTTTATTGGCTTGAAACAGTTCCAGCACGTCAGAGACCGGGCCGGCATCCCCCCAAATCAATACCGACCCTCCCAGGATGGCCGTTTTACGACCCTCTTGTTCACGGAAATGGAGAATTTCGACTTCACGGACGCGTTCGATTCGGTCAGCGGAAGAAGCTTGGCCGCGCAGCACGATCGGGTCCACGTGTAACAGATAAAGGAGAAAGCCTTCCTCCTCGTCCTCGGCGATGCCGAAGGCCGAGACGACCTGATCGACCGACTCAATCGGATATTCGTCGCCGAAAGGATGGTCCGGCCAATGGTTTGCCAGAGGTGTGCCCCGAAACTGCCGTGGCCTTTCGATCGTGACGATACGGCTGTCCGGTGGGATCAGATCGAGCAAGTCGATGTCGGCGGCTTGCGCCGAAGCAACGAGGCCGAAGACCAGGAAAAGAAGCAAAACAGGCACTTGGTTTCGCGGCTGTTTCTATTACGCGCGGGAAGGGGGTTTGGGTGCGTCTCAGCCTGGCCTGCATTTCTCACCACGTGGCGAGGCGAAGTGCGTGGCAGGGCCGTCAGGACGAGGCGCGCGCCGCTTGGCGCGCGCAGGCGTACTTTACAGTACGTTGAGCACGGCAAGCAAGCGCAACGAAGTCATGGCGGTCGTATCGCGTGCTTCGACCGTCGGGAGGTGAGAAATGCGGGCTAGATGCCTTCCGGTCCATTCAGACTTCCATTTCGCCGCGCGTTACCGTGACAGCCTGACCGCTCAGATAGACACGATCGCCGGCGACTCGGACACGCAGTTCGCCTCCCCGAGCGGACGCTTGATAGGCAAGAAACGTATCCTTTTCGAGGCGTTCTTTCCAATAAGGCCCCAAGCAGCAGTGTGAAGATCCCGTGACCGGATCTTCGTCGATGCCGGTGGCGGGGGCAAAGCAGCGCGAGACAAAGTCGTATGGAGCAGCCGAGCGGCTTGTCACTACGATACACCGTGCATCGACTTCCTTCAGTTCACGCAGATTCGGACGCAGCTTGCGAACCGTCTGCTCTCTCGAGACTTCCACAACGAAGTCAAACTGGTTTTTCCCAACGTAGACGTAGTCGTTGTCGGAGCCCAGGCCATGAAGCAACTCGGGCGGCGGGAGAACTTTTTTTTCTGGCGTAGCCGGGAAGTTCAACTCGATCCAGTCATCCTCCTTGCGGGCTGTCAGCAGGCCGCTGCGAGTGTGGAAGTGAAGCTCCTCATCGGGGCTATAGCCCTCGTGACACCAAAGAACGTGAGCGCTCGCAAGAGTTGCGTGCCCGCAGAGTTCGACTTCCACCGTGGGCGTGAACCAGCGCAGGCCGAACCCGTTTTCTTGCGTCGTCAGAAAGGCGGTTTCCGAGAGTCCCATCTCGCGCGCGACGTGCTGCATCCATTGAGGGGCGCGTGGCTCGGGCAGCAGGCAGATCGCGGCAGGATTGCCGGCGAAGGGCCGTGCGGTGAAGGCGTCAACCTGATAGATACGAGTGCTCATCAGAAGGGGCGCAGTCAGGTGGGCTGCGGCAACCGGACGCAACACAAACGGAGAACTCGCAAGAGCGGTCGCAGGAAATGTTTACGGGAACGGATCATGACTCAACTCGGCAGTTCGACGCGAAAGTGCGGCGCGAGAGCGGCCAGGTTGTGCTCCATTTCGGTCACCTCTTCCTCGGACCAGGTGTAGTCTCCACGCCGGGACTTGGTGGTTTTGAAGATTCCGCGGCGCTTCATGATGTAGTTGCGGACACCACGGATTTGAGAATTCAGATTGATCATCAGCATCAGCTTGCTGAAGAGGTCACGGATCTCATCCCGCTTCCCTTTCAAGTGCAGTTCCCAAAGTTGCGCGTAGATGTCAGCATACACCGCGCCGGGCATCGTGCCGTCGAGGCCGAGCCGCATCTCGTATGGCCAGCCGCGGCCGGCGGAGCCGCTGAAGACGCTCTTGATTGCGTGCGGACGATGCTTCGACAACTCGACGAGGCGGGGAATGACCGGTTGGAATTCTTCCTTGATGTAGCCGAAGTTGGGGTGCTTCTTCCCCATCTCGACGATGAACTCCACGGTCGGCGCGATGTCAGCCGCGCCGCCGGTGGTCTGAATGAAGACCGGTCGTTTTGCGAGCTTGCACAGCGCGCCGTAGTAGGCTCGGTAGTCGTCGAGCGACTTCGCTTCTTTCGGTGGCATGGCGATCAGAGCGTCGGGCTCGAGCTTCTCGGCGTGTCGGGCGAATTCGAGCATCTCATCGATGTTAGGGGCCTGAACGCCCAAGACCATTGCCGGTTTCTTGCCCTTGGCGGTCTTGGCGAGGGTTTCCATCCCCTGGAAGCGCTCCTCTTTTTTCAGATAGGGATACTCGCTGGCGAATTGCGGCCAGACCATGCCTTGTACTCCGCAGCGATGGAGGAAGTCGACCTCGCCGGCCAAATCCTCGTAATCGACTTCCTTCGCCTCGGTATAAGGGGTGGCCATGATGATGAAGGCGCCCCTCATGGTTTTGCCGGAGGCTCCGGACAAGCGAACGGACGAGCCGAGAGCTGCGGATCCCAGCATGGTCATCATGCGGCGGCGGGAATAGATTGGAGTCATTGCGAGGTTCCTCCCGAAAAGGCGGAATGGTAGCGAAGGGCATTATACCGGACGCCTTGTGCGAGGTCCGTCTGAAGCCGCTGGCTATACTGGAGGTACTTCGGCGGCGTTCGTTGCAGCGCGCTGCCTGCGCTTGGGTGCAGCTCAATGGACCTGGAAGCCCACGAAGAGAGCACGACGAGAGGCTTGGTCGCCGAGGTCAGGAACGAGCTGGGTGTATTGCATCAGCTCACCGGCATCATCGCGCGCGCCGGTGGCAACATCACCTGGGTGGCGATCCTCGACAGCCGCAAGCCGATCGAGACCGTCTTCTTTGAAATAGGCGGTGTCGACGATCTTGACCCGATCATCGAGCGGTTGAAGGAGCTGCCAGAAGTGGCTCGCGTAGCCGAGCAGCACACTCTCAAGCGTGTCTTCGGCAAGCGCTTGATTATCATCGGAGGCGGGGCTCAGGTCGGACAAGTCGCGGTCGGCGCGGTCGCTGAGGCGGATCGTCACAATCTTCGCGGAGAACGGATCTCGGTCGACACGATTCCTCTGGTCGGAGAAGCGCAGGTCGCGGAAGCCGTCAGGGCCGTGGCGCGCCTGCCGCGCGCGCGGGCGCTGGTTCTCGCCGGGGCGTTGATGGGAGGAGAAATCGAAGACGCGGTTCGTGAGGTGCGGGACAAGGGTCTGATCGTTATTTGTTTGAATATGGCCGGAAGCGTTCCCGACGCTGCGGACCTCGTGGTGAGCGATCCGATCCAAGCCGGCGTGATGGCCGTGATGGCCATTGCTGATACGGCCTCCTTTCAAGTCCATCGGCTGACCAGGAAAGCCTTCTGACCGTGATCTTTCAATAGGATTTCCCGCCGGTCCCGGCGGGTCTTCAGGTCGGAGCGGAAGGCTGTTGGGCGCCTCACGGGACAACGGCAATGGAGTACCCGAAAGAGAAGGGGCTGCTTCTCGGAGATGCTATGATGGGGTCCGCTCATGGCTGCTGAAAGCGCTACCGAAGCCATCTATCTCGCTCTGAGCAGTCCCGAACCGGACCCCCGCGTGGTCCATGCCGCCATTGAGGAAATCCGGGATCTGAGCGGGCAGAATGTCATCGCTGTTCTCGGAGCCAAGATCGATGCCCTGGGTGCCCGGATCGACGCCCAAAGCACCCGGATCGATGCCCTGAGCGCCCGGATCGATGCCCAGATCGCTGAGGTCAAAGCTGAAATCAAGGCCCAGTCCGAGCGGATCGACGCGCAGTCCGAGCGGATCGACGCCCAGTCTGAGCGGATCGACGCCCAGTCCGAGCGGATTGACCTTCTGCAACGAGTGATCTGGCCGCTCATTGCGCTGCTGGCCGCTCCGGTCTTGGGCCTGCTCTATCAAGCCCTCAGCCGCTAGCCTGTATTTCTCACCACGTGGCGAGGCGAAGTGCGTGAGAGGGTCGTCAGGACTAGGCGCAAGCCGGGCGGAGGAAAAAGGCGCGAGCCGCTTGGCGCGCGCAGGTGTACTTGACGGTAGATTGAGCACGGCAAGCAAGCACAACGAAGTCATGGCGGTCACATCGCTTGCTTCGGCCGTCGGGTGGTGAGAAATGCAGGCTAGCTGGAGTGCCGCAACGGTTTCCCGGCGCCCCCGGAAACGGCGTTCCCGGTCGGCGGCGGTCATCAGAGAAACAACTCCCTGCGCCTACCGCGTCAATGCGTCTTCCACTTCCGGTGGTGTGGCGTGCACCAGTGCGCCAAGTTCCGGCTCTCGTTCCATGATGCGCTCGCGCATCTTCCAGGCCACGGTACGGTAGGAGATATGACCCTTCACGCCCGAGCGGACCCGTGCGATGTACTCTGCCTCGGCGAAATCCATCTTGTAGAGTGATCGCATGCGCGCTGCAAACGGCAGCAGGTAGTGCGTCGCCGCGTCCGACTGCTCCGCCAGTTTCTTGCGGGCCGTCGCCGCGTCCGCCAACGCCTGGTCATACAGATGCCCGACACCCGCCTCATCCACGAGCGCCGGCCGGTCATGCCCGAGCCGCCCCGTGAACTTCTGGCGGATTTGCTGGCAGCGGCGATGCCGATGTAAGTCTCGGTAAGCGCCGATGTCGCACACGATGTCGAACACGTAGCTGTAGCCGCTGCAGAACTCGCGCAGCAGTTCGTCGCGTCGGCGGCGGTCTTCCAGCGCCACGTCGAGCACCTCCCGCCGCCTTGCGCGGCTCCAGCCGCTGACTTCATCGAGGATGATCCGGAACGGATGCGGCGTCACGGCATAGAGCAGCGTCGCCGCCGTCTCATCGAGCGGGTCTGTCGGGCGGATCAGATCCACGTCGGGCAGATCGGCATCGCCTGCAAGATTGAGGTTCTGTTGCGCCCAGGCGGCGACCTTCTCGCGTGAGGCTTTCGAGCGCAGGTCCGGCTCGGCATATTTCGCCAACGTCGGCGCCAGCGGCTCTTGATCCTGCTCGGGATACCACGGGCATCCCGGCGGCGTCGCGCAGGCCTCGTGCATCTCGGCGGCGAGGTCCCGTACCTCCCTGTAGTCCGAAGCCCCCAAGCGCTGCATCTGCTTTTCGAGGGTTCGGATGCTGGTGACCTGTCCGATGTTGGTCGAGATCCCCAGCCAAAGCAGGTAGCGTGAAACATCGAAGGCGCGGGCTGCGATCGTCCGCTTGTATGCGCCCGCTTTCATCTTTTCGGGGCGCGGATGCTTTTCGGTCAGGTGCTCCACCAGGCGCCGGTGGATATCGAGGTAGGTGTCGAGCAGCTTCTCCGCCGCCGCGCGGTAAACGGCTTCTCCTCCGGTGTCGAGCAGTTCGGGCGGCGTGACGATGTTGCCTTTGGAGAAATCCTGGTAGCGGCTCGATTTCGCCTGCCCGTCCCAGAGCTGCTCGTCTTCGATTTCGATCGCCGCAAGCTCCGAGATGCCCTCGAAGCAGAAGATCGTATGGCCGAGGTCGGCGATCGAGGCGTGCCCGTACTGGAAGTAGAAGCTGTCGAGAAACTTCGCTGAATCGTGCCCCCGGACCCACTCCAGACTCTGCGTGATCGAGTCCGGCGACCGGCTATAGCGCGCCAGCGCATAGGCGCTCTTCTCCGGCGGCATCGGCGCCACCACGATCACCCGTCGAGCTGGAGCAGAGGCGTCCGGTTGCGCCGCCATCGCCAGATTATAGCGAGGTGGGCTTGAACTACTGAGTTTGGGTGATGCACGGCGGCCTGATCGTGGCCCGCAACGTCATTCTGAGCCGCAGGTGTACGCCTGCGGCCACCCGGCGTGGCAGGTTCGCGACCGCGCCCTTACGGGCGATGCTCTGCGTGTGCAGGCGTGAGCTTTTTCCCTGTTGGGCTGAGGTGTCTCCTATTTGTAGGACAGGTTGGCGACTTGGTTAAGGTGTATTCCGGTTGTCGCTCATGCCGCCATAATCCTTTTGAATCGATCTCTTTGCCGTTGTTGCGCCTGTGTGGATGTGGCAAGACGCGCAATGGCTTTCCCAGGCGGTCGCTGCTATAGGCCTAGGCCGGCATCTAACCGCCGAGTGCAGCGTGTGGCCTCTCGGTATTTTTAGAAACCGGTACCGTTGTTGATGACACGCTCGTACTTATTGACGGCTTCCTATTGAGCGAACGCCACAGCCCCTCGATGGAGATGTTGTCCATGCCCCGACCTATGCAGTCCATCGAGACCCCGACAGCGGCCACCCACAAGTGCTCGATAGATCGCTTGCAGCCCCATCACGCGCATCAGACAACCAGCCCGGCGACGGCCGATGCGCATGATCCCGTGGCACAGATGACGAGCCATCGGACGGACGTCGTAGAACTGATGCTCCAGCAACAGCTCATTGACGTGTCGCAGCAACGCCAGGGTCTCCTCGCTTTCGCCTTGGCAAGTGTCTATAGAGCGAGCATCGCCCGATTGGCAGCAAACGACATTGACGTTTCAAGATCAGCGCCGGATGAGCGCACGTCACAATCGCTCAGCCCAACTCATCGACCGCACCCTCTGAAAAAGAATCCCGCTCCGCAGTCAACTCGCCTAGCTTGGCGTGATGCTCGCGGGCCTCGCTTTCATGATCCCAACGCCAGCGCGCGATGCTGTTCGCAAACACCTCGCCAAGCCCTTTGATCGCCTGCCGCTCCCATGCGCTCACCTAGTTCGGCTGGACTTGGTGCTGAGATGCGATCTCTTGCAGCGTCCGATCGCCAGGAAGCGCTTCCAGCGCGACCTTCGCCTTCAACTCACCAGAAAACCTGCGTCTCTTCGGCATCGCGTATCCCTCCTCTGTCGGTGGAGTACGCCTTAACCACCTGTTCGATTTCCCGGGGTCACCTCAGGACTGCAAAGGCGGCAACATAGCCTCGTCCGCCCCAGCATCCGCGAATAATCTACGCGCTGTCAGACTTGGTCCTTGCTAATGAAGTTCTCCTCCCAGTTCCGGCGGCTTGGTGGCTCGATGTCGGGGGTGCGATCGGCGGGCGTGATCTCGCCAATGTCCAAAGCTGGATGGCTCAGGCCCCATGCAACGGCGAAGCGGTGACTGTCTGCTATCTCGCTACTGAGCGTTTTTGGCATTGGCACGGGAAGGATAACAATACCTTCATTACCCGAATAGGATGAGGTCCAAGCATCTAGATCATTCACTAGCGAACTAAAGAATGGCGACTCGCTGCCGCCGCCGATTAGGAGGATAGGCAGCCTCCCACTCCAGACCGAGGAATTTGGGTCTCGCCTGACCTTGGCATCACGGACCACACGACGAATCATAGACTGACACCACTTTTTGAACTCCGCCTCCCCCCTCTGGACCTCGGGCACGATCTGATTGTGAGAAAGCAGGTACGGTGCGATGTCTTCAGCGATAGGTGCCAGCGGATCGTGCTTGTCACGGAGGTCCTCGGCCTGCTTTTCGAATACGCGCTGAATGGCCAGGATGCGTTCGTGGTGCAGTCTAATTGTACCCAGTTGCTGAACATCGGCTGTCAATAGGCTATAGCGGTCGCTCCCCTGACGTTCGTGTAGGACGAAGCTGCACACATCTACTGTGGAAGCCCCGATGTCGACTATCACATGCAGGCCCTCTCGGCGAAGTGCAGATCGCGCGTAACCTACCGCCCCAGCGGCAATCTCAGGAACGATGGCGAAGTCGCAAGCGAGCCGATCATCGTCGCGGTCCCAATACTCGGGAGCTTCGAGGAGATACCGCAACTCATCCTGTGCCTTGCCGATCGTGACTTCTTTTTCTAGTACTGACAGCATCCAGGCTGCCTTGCCAACACGCCGGAACCGCCGATTCTCTTCGTTGTCTTCAATGCACGGCGAAGGAACGCCCAAGTTGAGCGACCAGTTCAGCGTCTTGAAGTGCCCTACAACGTCTCGGCACGTTTTGAGAAACCAGGCCCGAGCGTATCTCAAGAGAAGCGCGAGGTACGCCACGGCTGCGGCCTGGGGATCCAAACGTTGCCGAGTGGGACCATATTTGCTGTTCAAATATTGGTCACTGGAGAAGAGTTCCAGCTTGATGTCGTTTACGAACCGCCCATTCTTAAGAGTTCCGAGACTGCATGCCCCTTTGGGGGCAACCTGTAGTCTCGTTGGCAGCAAGTGTGCCGTCGTTAGATTAGAGAAATTGCTGAAGTCGACGGCGTAGGCTGGACTGCCCGGAAGCTGTGGTGCCTGAATGACGACCTTGGACGCTGATGTGCCGAAGTCGAGCCCAATCACTAGCTCGCATTCGCCACTTTGTCCTGAGTGTGAGTACTGCAGGAGGTGCTCATCGTAAATGGACATCAATCCAGCCCCGCCTCGCCAGCTCCCAATCTGAAAGACTTGTACTTCTGCCCCAGCGACATCCGACCCCCTTTGATATTTTTATCTGATTTGAATTACGGCGATGGCGATGTCCTTAGACTGTGATCGCACTTCGCGACGGCTCTCAATTCTCAGGTGCTGTTGCTTAACACGATTCTCTAGCGCGCGGATTCGTCCCTTGGTCGCCTTAACGAGTGCGACCCGGCCACGCGCGCTATGCCTCTGTAAGATCTCTTCCAGTTTCCCGGTCTGCCGCTGGAGGTGTTGCTTAAGGGTCCTAAGCTGGATATCGGCGCGGTCTTCATTTCTCGCCTCCAGTTCCCGTTGAAAGTTCTCGTACTGTTCATCTAAGTTGTCGAGCAGCAGATTGTTGGCGATCTGATAGGCTCGTTCGAGGTTAACAACATTACGCGCCTCAAGCCAATCCTGCCCGTCTGCTACGGCAGCAACTGCGAGTCTCTCGGCGGTCTCAGGTTCGAGAAGTTGATTCCCTGAGTCGAGTAAAGTCGCAGCATACGCCAGTTTCTCAGTATCCTGAATCCCCCGAAATGACCAGAGAACAGCAGCCAAGACATACATGCCTGGTTGGACTAAGGCCTCAACGGAGCAGTGACTCAGTGTCAACGCAACGGCAGGGGTAAGCTGTTCATCGCTGTCGGCGATGCGGCTACTTACCATTCGGACAAGAGGGTGGAATTGCGAGATCATCTCTTCGGATCGATTAGCTGTGTTGGCAACACGGTTGTCGAACCGACATCGAACCGGTCGGGGCGAGGTCGATGTGAGCCTAGTGCTAAACGAGAGGCGATGGCGTCTAATGAACTCCGTTAAATCGAACTTCGCCGTGCTTGACAGCTCGATTTCGAAGACCGGAGTGGCCGGTTCTACTTGGCGAAGCTCGCATCCTAGATAGTGCAATCGGAGATAATCGAACACGTATCGCTGTATATCATCGCCAGTGATCCAGCGGTGTAGCTCTCGTGCCGCCTGAACTTGATTCAAAATGTAGTCGCCGTACGCAATGAGATTCGCAGCATCGTGTTCGAGACGCTGTTCTTCGAGTCGTCGGTTCTCCAGTGCCTGCGCGGTCTGATCGATCCGACGCTCCTGCTGCTCTACTGACAAGTGACCGGAGAGTAGCTCAATCTCCAGCTTGCGTATCGCATCGCCTAGAATCTCTTCGAAGTCACCTAATGCGGTACGACAAAGGTCGAGCTTCTCGTAGAGCCTCCGGTAGATTCGAGAGTCGATTGTGTTCGCGTAGAGGATGTTCCAAATAAGAACCTTGGCAGCCTCCTGCCCAAGTCGATCGATTCGCCCGATGCGTTGTTCCAGGCGCATCGGGTTCCAAGGAAGATCGTAATTGATGACTACACGTGAAAACTGGAGATCGACGCCTTCACCACCCACCTCGGACGAGAGCAGGACGCTCGGACCTTCCGGACTCCTGAAACGTGCAATCGTGTCGTCCTTGGTTTCTCGCTGGCCGCCCTTCAACTGAATGCACGTGACTCCATCTGCCTCAAGGCGGCCTATGAGATAGTCCAGTGTGGGATGGAAGGTGGAGAACACCACGACCTTCTCGTTCGGGTGTTCTTGCAGAAAGTCGGTCAGGATGGTTTGGAGGCGGTGGTACTTCGTGTCAACCGCAATGAGACGGTCGAGCTCCACGTAGTCCCAAGACCTACGAACGATCTCTGTAATCAGAGGGCCAAGATCAGTTCTCCTCTTTTCGTCTTCCGCGGCGTCGCCGGTCTCCTCCGATTCCTCCAACTCGATCAGCTTCCTCTGCCATGAGCGAAGAGAGGCGGCCATACTGCTGGTCATTTGCCGCTGTGGCTGAGCCAGTAGGAAACGCTCGTTGGCCCGCCGCTCAAGAGCGTATTCAACAACGACATCGGTGACGAGGTTATAAAATCTCTCTTCAATCGGCTCGAGGTCGACGAACTCGGGAACGATTTCTCGGACGACCCGCCACTCCTTGACATCTCTCTTCCGTGTCCTGGTTACGACATGCGACAGGAGGTTCACTGTCTCAAGTCGGCGGGCCAGTCGGCTACGGATGTCGCGGTGTTCCAGTCGCTCAGGTACGAGAAGGGACTCCTGGATCACTGAAAGCTGGCGGTTCGACTGAAGCAGAGGATGGCGGCGTGCGGTGTCCAAGAGTTTCCGGAGCTTCTCAGCATCTAGGTTAGGTGCAAGCACAAGATCCCGAGCTCGTACCAGGGGTGCATTCGCCTCCAAGATTTGAGCAAATACTTCCGGCTGAGTGAAGGTGTCCGGGTCAAGGAGGCGAAGAAGAGAGAAGAGATCCTCGTTGCGGTTATGAATAGGCGTCGCGGTCAGAAATACTAAGTACTCCGCCACATTCTTAAAAAGTTGCCCAAGCTCGTTGGTCTGCGTCTTTGGGTTTCGTAAATGGTGTGATTCATCGATCACCAAGAGGTCAATAAGTCTATCCTCGTTCTCCATCGATCTGAGAAAGCGGGCGAGCTCAACGGTCGACTTCTTGCTGTTGTCCTCTTCCCATGCACGAGGAGGCCGAAGACCCTGGGTGCTAGCGATGATGGCGAAGCCTCGCGTCTGGGTGTCTTCGTCCTGTAGCACACCCAAGGCTTCACGGGCATCACAGATCCGAGCTGTGATGCCGATCTTTGCAGATAATTCGTGCCGCCACTTCTCGCGCAATGCCGCAGGGCAGAGAACCAGGAGTCGCCGCATATCGAACCGGCTTCGCAGCTCAGTCCAGATGAGCCCCGCCTCGATGGTTTTGCCGAGGCCAACCTCGTCGGTGATGAGGATACCGTTCGATGGTGACTCTAGCACCTTCACTACTGGCTTGAATTGGTAGGCATAGAAGTCGGTGTTCGTGGCCTCCATGCTGTAGATCACGTCGGCCAAGCGCCCTGAGAGTTTGACGTGCGTCAATGTGCGTCGCAGATCCACCGGTCGGCCCAGCTTCTTGGCCTCTAGCATGTCCAGTGGCGACATCTGAAGACTGTGAACCTGCTCAAGCTGGCTCTCCGGCACCCAGCGAATGCCGTCAGTAAATTGGATCTGAAGCAGGCGCCGGTTCCGCCTCGTCTGCTCTCGGCCGGTAAGAACTCCGACCCGCGTGGGGTCGTTAGCCAGTCGTACGCGACTTAGCTCATTCATTCTTGGGCTCCGGCCTGATGTCAAGCTAGTCGCCACAGGCCCTATGTCTGCTAAACAATGATTTTCCCATAGCTCGGTTCATCAGCCCATCATCGTCTATCAGATCTCTCTCACGGCAGCGTGCTTGCCGTCTCCGAGACCTAAACTCCAAGATCGGGCAAGAAGCTTCTGACTCTCTGTTCGCCGATATCCGTCGCGTAGTCGATCGTACTCGCGGCGAGGGCAAGGACTCAATAAGTCCGCCGCTGAGCTTGCAGCGAAACTCCGCAAGGCCAAGTGGTGGGGCAGGAGACCTTCACCGACAAGCAGGAAACAAGAGGACGGTACTACTCGGCCGATCGCTACAAGCGTCAAGAGGAGACAATGCCCACATGCCCCTACGGGCGGTGAATCGCCGTCCTCGCCGTGCTGAACCGCCTCGCCAGGGTTGGCAAGGACCTGACCCCGCCATGTGCAACATTGTTGCCACGCTCGAAACCGCCACCAAAACTCCTTCGAAAACCAAGCATCGCTCACTTCTTACAGTTAGTAACTCGCTACGAACGATGACCCGCCGGTTGCTCACAATTGGTAGAGGCGGCGAGTGTCCAGGCTTGGACGGAACATTACCCTGACTACTGTCGCCCTCACCGCAGCGTTCCGTGCTAAGCACGATCGGCGGGAAGGGGCGACGGTCGAACTGGGTGGGTCGTCAGCGCACACTGGTTTTCGGCCGGGAGATCAGGTATTCGCGCTCAACGGGCGAGCCGCTGCCAATTCCAGCCCAGAAAGTCAGCGACCTTATCGGGGAGAGTATCCAGGCCGTTCACGATGGGCTTCAAGAGAAGTGGCCGCTCATGTGTGTCGCGGTTGTGCACCGGATTGTTGCAGCATACGGGACGACCGTTCTGGCAAGAGGTTCGATGAGGATGGTTGGAACCGATCTTGCTCGAAGAGGCTGTGGGCGCGTAATGGTCAGCTAGGGCGCCGCAGGGCAGATGAGCGGATGGGGAGTATCATCGGGAACGTAACACTATAATAGGTTTTCGTTTTTTCGTCTGATGTCAGTGTCAGGTTCGGACCCGGTGATGAAGGCGGTGAAGCGTGCTTACGCGCGCGCGGTCACTCAGTCGACGTTTCGTGAGATTGCCCTTGCTGGGACCATTGCTTTGCTCGGCCCGCTGCTGGTCGCCGTCTTCGGGACGGATTGGCTGCCGGTTGGCCTGATCGTTGTTTTCGCGGCGGCTGGCTTGATGGCCGGGGGCTATCGTTGGTTGCGCAGGCGCCCGTCCCGCTATGGTGTAGCGCAGCATATTGATTCGGCATGGGAGACGGACGATCAGATCTCGACGGCCTACTATTTCGCGCTGCATCCGTCCGAGGCCGGTCCGCTTGCGAGGGTTCAGAGGGAGCAGGCGGCGCCCCTGGCAGCCTCAGGAGACTTGGCGCTGGCTCTGCCCCTGGTGATTCCGAGATCCGGGTATGCGTTCGCGGCGATGCTGCTATTGCTTCTGCTTCTGCTGGGCATCCGCTACGGGACGCAATCGAGTTTTTCGTTGCAGCCGCCGCTCATCCCGATTGAGGCGCCGGCCCTGTATGCCGATGCGGGCCATGAACTGCGGCGTGAGGATACGACGGAGGTACAGAGTCACGGAGAGGAGCCGTCACGGTCGCTGCGCAAGGAAAGCAAGCTGGAGAAGTCGCCGAACACGGCTGAGCCCGATCCCGTACCGGATGTGATCGAGGGCGAGACTCCGTTGGGAGATGCGCTTGGTGAAGGGTCATCGGCATTGCCCGAAGTGGAGGGGCTCTCGATAGACGACGAATTTGGAGACGAGCTCTCCGGTGGCTCGGGCGAAGGCGGCGAAGAACAGGAGGACTCCGAGACCAGGGATCCTTCTCGGCAGAGCAGCGAAAGTGATCCCAATGCGGAAGCGGGATCGGCCGGGCAAGGCGCGGAGAACGAAGCATCGAACGATTTGCTCTCGCGCCTCGAAGATGCTTTTCGCAATATGCTTTCGAGTTTGAATATGGACCCGCCGTCGGGTTCGGACCCGGCTGACTCTTCCGAGCAGCAATCAGGTCAGCCTTCACCCGCTGAAGGTGCGCAGTCGGGTCAGAAAACGGCTGCGGAGGCGCCCGATTCCGGACAAAGCGGCGCGGATGCCGAAAGCGCCAGCGGAGCAGCCCCCGAGGCGCCTCGGGAACTGACCCAAGGTGACTCGGGCAGCGAAAGTTCGGCGGCTTCGCCGGAGGGGTCCAGTGTGTCCTCGGCGGGGAGCAAGGACGGCAGCAAGGAACTGAGCGCCGCCGAGCAGATGCAGGCCATGGGCGAACTCAGTGAGCTCTATCAGCAGAGGGCCGAAGACATGTCCGGTGAAGTGCTGATCGAGACCGAGGCTGTTCCGCAGCAGCTTCGAACACCCTATTCTCCGACCGCTGCGGGACATCGCGACCCTGGTGGGCGCGTGAGTCGAGACGAAATACCCTATGCCTATCGCCGCTACGTACAGAAGTACTTCGAAACGTTGAGGCAGAAGAGCAGGAATTAATGGTTGCCAGCGAGCAGTTCCTTCAAACCGTCACCGATCAGATGAAGCTCGTGCGTGACGAGATCGGTAAGGTGATCGTCGGACACGACGACGTGGTCGAGGGCGTGATCATTGCTCTGGTGGCCGGCGGACACGTGCTGCTGGAAGGCGTGCCTGGACTTGGTAAGACGACTCTGCTCCGCACGCTCGGCCACGCCATGCACCTCGACGATTCGCGCATACAGTTCACTCCCGACTTGATGCCCGCCGACATCGTCGGAAGCATGGTGCTGGAGGCCGACTCGCTGGGGTCAAAGGAATTGCGGTTCCAACCGGGGCCGATCTTCGCTCATCTGGTGCTGGCGGACGAGATCAACCGCGCGACGCCGCGCACGCAATCCGCGCTGCTCGAGGCAATGCAGGAGCGGACGGTGACGACGGGTACGACGACCCACCAGCTCGAAGATCCGTTTCTCGTGATGGCCACGCAGAATCCGTTGGAGATGGAAGGAACCTACCCGCTGCCGGAAGCACAGTTGGATCGGTTTCTTCTCAAGCTGGTCGTGCGCTATCCGTCGAAGCAGGAGATGGAAGAGATTGTGGACCGGACCATGGCGCCGCAGTCACCGGTGGTCCACCAGGTCATGGATCGGGAACAAGTTCTCGACGCCCGGCGCGGAGCGCATGAGGTATTGATCGCGCCTCATGTTCGCGACTTCGCCATTCGGCTGATTCTCGCCACTCAACCCGAGCGAGAGGAAGCGCACGCCTCGGCCAGGAAGTACATCCGCTATGGAAGTTCGCCTCGCGGAGCACAGGCGCTGATGCAGGCAGGCCGCGTGCGATCACTGATGCGAGGCCGCCTCAACGTAAGCCTTGCTGATCTGCGTGAGCTGGCGTTGCCCGCGTTGCGGCATCGCATCATCCTCAACTTCGACGCGCATGCCGAGGGCAAGACAGCGGATCAGGTACTGCGCGGGATCATCGAGTCGCTTCCGGAAGGGACTCTGTAGCCCGAGCGGGAGATGCTGCCGGATTGTGCTTTGAAATCTTCCTTGATGCATAATGAACGCCTATGACAAGCCGACGACTTGATCCCGTTGTTGTTCTTGTAAGCGGTCTTCTCCTGCTCGGGTCGGTCGGATGCGCCCCGGAGCCGGTGGCGGAGGAACGCGGGGAGATGGCCATGTTCGAGAACCGTAACGCTTGGCGTATTGAGAATGACCGTCTGCGTGTCACCATTCTCGAAGGCGGAGGGCAGCTTGCCGAGATTGTTTTGAAGACGGAAAGCGGCGACTCCCTCAATCCGCTTTGGATTCCGCCGTGGCCTTCGCTCGACCCTTGGGAATTCGATGTCAGCAAGCACGGCGAGATCTATGGAACCGATTCAGAGGCGGCTCTGTTGGCCGGGATCATGGGTCATAATTTGTGCTTTGACTTCTGGGGTGCGCCGTCGGAAACGGAGTACCGGCAAGGCATGGCCTATCACGGCGAGGTGTCGCTGCTCGCGGCCGAGATGATTTCGCATGATGAGCGGTCCTTGGTCCACAACCTCGACTTGAAGAACTCGGCTACGGCCATAACGAGAACGATGCGGCTCGCTGACGGTCAGCCGGTCCTGTATGTCGAAGAAACGGCGTTGAACAAGTTGGGGCTCGACCGGCCCTTCGGCTGGGTTCAGCATCCCACGTTCGGTCCGCCGTTTCTCGATCCCGAACACACCTTCTTCGACGCATCGGCCACCAAGGGCGACCTGGGAGGCGACAAGAACTACGAGCCTCTTGGAAACTGGCCGGTGGGTCCGCCCGGTCACCCTGAGCGGGACTACCGGCGTTTCGCTCCCGAACCTCCCAGCCAGAAGATGGCGTTTTTCCTGTTGGACGAGGGTCGCGATGTGCAATTCGTCTCGGCGATCAATGCTGAACACCGCCTTCTGATCGCGTACGTCTTCCTGCGCAAGGATTCCCCGTGGATGATGGTGTGGGAGGAAAATCGGCACATCCAGCTCCCGCCGTGGAATGGCGAGGCGATGACTCGCGGCATGGAATTCGGTAATACGCGGATTCCGGGGACCGCGAAAGCCTACTTTGCGAAACCCGAAATGTATGGAACTCGCACGTTCGGCTGGCTTGACTCGAAGGCCGAGATCACGGCGCGCTATATGGTTGTCATGGCGTCTGTGCCGGAAGGGTTTGAGGCAGTGCGCGACGTTCGCCTGATCGGCTCGGAGATTGAAATTACAGGGTCGGAGGGCTTTGAGCCGATTCGTTTGCCCTTCACTCCGGATTGGTTCCCGGTCGAATAAGACGCGCTTCGGCCGTCGGGTGGTGAGAAGCGCAGGTCAGAGGATTCGGAAGCTCACTTCCAGACTGACTCGAAACGCAACCGGTGCATTGCCCTTTCGGGCTGGATCGAATCGCCAACTTCGCACCGCATCCACGGCTTTTTCGTCGAGTCCCAAGCCGAGACTGCGCACCAGCCTGAGGCCTGCAACACTCCCGTCGGGTGTGATGACCGCCTGCATGACCACGGTGCCTTCATGTCGTGCGATACGGGCTTCTTCCGTGTATTCGGGCTCGGTTTTCTCGTTGAGTCGGGCTGGTATCACTCCTGGACCGAGGCGAAAAACCTCACCCGAAACAGCCTCGGTGGCTTGCGCCACGTGACGCGCTCGTACGGCCTCCGCTCGCTCCAACAGAGGCTGGGCTTGATCGCTGTGATTCATTTTGACTAATAACCGTGCATAGTGCTCCATTGTGACGACGGTATCGGTGTGTTCGGGTCCAAGCACCGTTTCGCGAATCCTCAGGGCATGCTGATAGTAGACCTCCGACTTGCTGTAGCGGACCTCGTTCTCATATAGGACTGCGAGGTTGTTGATGCTCTCGGCAACGTCAGCATGCTCCCTGCCGAGATGCTTGACGCGGTTCGCGAAAGCGCTTCTATAGAGTTCCTCCGCTCGCCGATATTTTCGCCTCGAGTGGAAATAGCGCCCGGCCTCGTTGAGATACTCGGCGAACTCCAGGCTCGACGGGTCATAGGCCCTTTCGGCAACGTCCATCGCAGCTTCGTACAGCTCCTCCGGCTTGGCCAGATCTCCCACAGAGCGGTATGCTCGGGCTAGGCGGACCAGAGTTACGGCTCGCCTCGGGTCGGCGGCCCCAAACCCGGCGGAGACCCGCCGCGCAGTTGCGAATTGTTCGAGGGCCTCTTGGTGCTGGTTCGTGGCCCGCGCCCGGTCGCCCGCATCAATGGCCTCTTGCCAGGCATCTTGCGCCCGTAGCGGTGTCAGCAGGCACAGCAACACACACACTCCGCTCAAGACGGATGCGGCGAGACGCGCCTGCCTTCTGCCGTCGTACATCAGACCCCTGTCTTCGACGTGCCGGACCCCGAAACGATTTCAGTCTAACAAGGGGCCGTCACAGCGGCGGATGGGTGTTTCTTTGCCGTATTCCGCAAGGTGGGCAATCTTGAGGTCTGTGCATGGTTTCATGGCTTGCCTTTCTCGCCCCGCGGCGAGGCGAAGTGCGTGAGAGGGCCGTCAGGGCGAGGCGCGAGGCGGGCGGAGGAAAAAGGCGCGCGCAGGCGTACTTGCCGAATCGCCTCCTTCACCTCTCGGGTCACGAAATACGGCCGGCAAGGTTTTTCACTAACCACTATCCACTATCCACTAACCACTGCCCTTTTTCGCGTGCTTCGACCGTCGGGTGGTGAGAAATGCAGGCTATAGCCACCCCAGGCCCGGCCAATAGGTTTTCACGAGACACGAAACACGAGACACGAAACACGGCTTTTTTGGTGCATGGGGTACTGAAGCCCTTCAGTCTTGTTTTTTCCGCCCCGGCCTGCTACGCAACAGCTCACGGAGGCGGCGAGGAACAGTACCCTGCGGGTCGCAAATCAGGGCTTCCCAGGCGTTCACTAGCCGCAAGCCACTGATTGTAAGGTCTTTATGAAACACGAATCACGAGTCACGAGTCACGGCCTTTATGTTCTTCACGAATCACGAGTCACGAAACACGACTCACGGCCTTTGTGTTTTTCACGAAACACGTGGCTCGAACGGTACCTGTTGGTACTGAAGCCCTTCAGTCTTTTTTTTCCGTCCCTGCCTGCGTAGCATGAGGATCATGGTTCGTGAAATGAGCTTGATCCGTGGCCTGGGAGCGCCTGCGAAGGAAATGTCGTTCCGGCATCATCTCGCCTTGTTCAAGGACCATTCCTGCCTGCTGTTGCCCACGATTTCCCGGCATTTCCCACTATTTCCCGCTAAAAAAATGTCGCAAGCCCTGGTGGCCTCGCAATACGGCCGTAGATCTCGCGGCCCTGGACGTGTCCCGCGCGCCGCTCCGCGACAGCCCGGCTGCACGGCTGAGCAAACGAATCATGAACCAAGGTCTTTCCTGCCGCGCGGCGCAAGCCATCGCGAATTCCGAGGTTTTCACGAATCACGGCTTTTCTCCGTGGGTGCGCGAGGGTGGCGCCACCGGAAACCGCCGTCCGGACCACTGCGTCCGCCGGCAAGTCACTGTTTCCCGGTTCACCGTTGTTCACGATTGTTCACTATTGTTCGCCATTGTTCAGATGAAAATATTGTTCGGAGCTAGCCTGCATGTCTCACCACGCGGCGAGGCGAAGTGGGTGAGAGGGCCGTCAGGACGAGGCTCGCGCCGCTTGGCGCGCGCAGGCGTACTTGAACGGTACGTTGAGCACGGCAAGCAAGCGCAACGAAGTCCTGGCGGTCGTATCGCGTGCTTCGACCGTCGGGTGGTGAGACATGCAGGCTGGTGTCCCCGCGCCGCCCGGAAGGCCGTTCCCGCCGCCCGGTCACTGCTTTCCTGCGCGCTGTGGGGCGGCTATGGCGCGGCATGGGCGGCATATTGCCCCCGAGCCGCTGTCCGCGCCCCGTCCGCATCGGCAACACGGCCTGTTGGGTGTTCACGAATCACGAGACACGAATCATGGCCTTTACTCATGGCCGTTCGGTTCGCTGTGGGTGGGCAAGAGTCGCACAACCAGAAACTGTCGCCGGACTGCCGCGCCCGCCAACAAGTTACTGCTTGCCTTGCCACCAATTCCCGCTATTTCCCACCATTTCCCGGCAAAAAATATTGCTCATGAGCCAGTGTCGGTGCATCGTCAGCCGTTCTCGGTCGGCCTCGAGTCAAGCGCCGTCAGCAGCCGAATCCTGCGAAAGTGCGCAGAATCCCGTGTCTGCGGGAGGCTGCACGAGGTGTGCCGTTGCCCGCAACTCCTGTCGCCCTGCGAGTTCGTTCCACCGAGGAGGAACGCAGAATGAACCCATGCTGAGAAAGGAGAACGTTCTGGATTACGCCAACAGGCGCACTTTCTATATTGCGTTGACCAGACTCCCGGAGCATGCTTCGGAACTGCAGGCCGCTCTTTTTACCTTGATTTAACATCACTTCCGCTGCTTGCCGGTAACGTAAGGAATGATACGTCCGCCTTGGTCGGAAAAGCCGATGACCTTACTATCGCGGTTCCTTTTTGTGCTCTCTGTGTCTGTGGGAAGTGTTTCGGCTGCCGAGCATGTCGGCCTCGTTCGATCGAACGAGTTGCCGATCCCCGGCACGTCGGTCATTGCCACGCAGGGCGAGACGACACGGGTGACTTCGACCGATCAGACCGGGCGGTACCGCTTTGACCGGATGCAGCCGGGTATCTGGACGCTGGAAGTGAGCATGTTCGGATTCGAGTCGGTCACGCGCGAAATTGAAATCACCGACGGCGCGAGTTCTACGGAATGGGAGTTGACGCTGGCGGCTCGGGAACAGCAGGCGGCCCCCGGGGACGGAGAACAGCTCTCGCGGGCGGAACGGCGAGAGCGCTTTCAGCGGCTGCTTGTGAACGAATCGCAACAGAACAGCATCATGAACGAATTGGCGGCGATGCCCGATCCGACGATCTCGATGGCGTCGGAGCAGGACGCCAATGAGTCGTTCCTCGTGACCGGCAGCTTGAGCCGTGGTTTGCAGGCGCCGGGGGGCAACGGTCAGTTCGACATGCGGGCGCTGGGTTTTGGCGGCCCCTCGCAACAAGGGAATCCTTTTGCCAATCGCGGCGGCAACGACACGGATGGAGGACCGGGATTTGGTCGCGGCGGTCGCGGGTTCGGTGGTGCGCGCGGCGGACGTGGCGGACGCGGCGGCCGCGGAGGTCCCGGCGGCCGGCGAGCGGGCGGCCGACGAGCGGGTGGCCCCGGAGGCCGCGGACCCGGTGGTCCTGGCGGGCCGGGCAGAGGTGAGATGACGCCCGAGCGGCTGGCGCGTATGCGTGAATGGATGCGGCGTCGCGGAACGATGCAGTTCGGCAACCGGATTGGGGCCGGAAGAAACTCGATGCGTGCCTCGCTCAACTTCTCGTTCCGCAATTCGGCGTTGGATGCCCGGCCTTATTCACTTACCGGCCAGACGGTGGACAAGCCTTCCTACGCACAGAATCAGTTCGGGGCGATGCTCGGTGGGCCGCTGAAGATCCCGAAGATCATGGACGACGAAAAGACGTTCTTCTTCTTCCGCTATAACGGAGCACGCAGTCGGAACCCCTTTAACCGCACATCGACGTTGCCCTCGGCGTTGGAGCGGTTGGGCGACTTTTCAAATTCCGTGGCTTCGGGGCCGGTGACGGTGTTCGATGCGGGTGAGGCCTTCCCCGACAATGTGATTCCTGCATCGCGGTTGGATTCGGCTGCGCTGGGTTTGATTCCGTTTATCCCGCTTCCGAATCAGCCCGGACGAGTGCAGAACTACCAGTTCATTACCTCCGTACCGCAAGATACCGACAACTTCAGCGTGCGGATGGGACGGAGCCTTTCCGAAGCGGACCGGCTGTCTGTCTCCTACAACCTGCGGATGCGGAATTCCGAGACGGCGCAATTGTTCGGGTTCCGTGACACGACAGGCAGCCGCGCGCAGAGCGCGGGCGTCGGTTGGACGCGCAACGTGAAGACGAATGTGATCAACAACCTGCGGCTGCGATTTTCACGGAATCGTATCGAGACGCTTCCATTCTTCGCGTTCGGCACCGATGTGGCCGGAGACCTTGGGATTGAGGACACGTCCGATGCGCCGATCAACTTTGGCCCGCCAAACCTGACATTCACGAACTTCGGCAATCTCACCGATGGCAGCCCGATGCTGCGCCGCGATCAAACGTTGGAAATCAGCGAGAGCGTCACTTCGGTGCACGGGAATCACAACTTGTCGATCGGTGGCAACTACCGCTGGATCCAGCTCAACACGATCAGTGAGCAGAACGCGCGAGGCAGCCTGAGTTTCAGCGGTTTGAGGACCAGCGCGTTCGACAGCCGGGGCTTGCCGCTGGCGAACACCGGGTTCGACTTCGCTGACTTCGTCCTGGGTCTGCCGCAGTCAAGCTCGATTCGGTTCGGCAACCCCGATACGTATTTCCGTGCTCCGGCATTCAGCTTGTACGCCCAGGACGATTGGCGAGTGAGCGCGAACTTCACCGTGAACTTCGGACTGCGGTATGAGTTCCTCCGGCCGTTCCAGGAAAAGTTCAATCGGATCGTGAACCTCGACGTCGCGCCGGGATTCACCGGCGTGGCGCCCGTGTTGCCGGGCATGGATGGCGCATTCAGCGGGCCGTTCCCGGCGGCGTTGATCGAGTCGGACCGCAACAACCTCGCGCCTCGATTCGGCATTGCCTGGAAGCCTTTTCCCAAACGCTCTACACTGCTGCGCGCCGGCTACGGCTGGTACTACAACGGCTCGGTGTACAACAACGCCGCCAGCCGCTTGGGGCAACAGCCGCCGTTTGCGACGACGGGAACATTGACTACGACGCTGGACCGGATTCTGACGATCCGCAACGGCTTTGCGACGCGGCCCGATCAGGACATTACGAACACCTTCGCGGTCGATCGGAACTATCTCGTCGGCTATGCGCAGACATGGAACCTGGCGGTGCAGCAGGATCTGCCGGGGGCAATGGTGTTGGAGGTGGGATATCTCGGGACGAAGGGTACGCGGCTCGACATTCAGCGTTCACCGAATCGGGCGCCGTCGGGTTCGCCGCTTACGGCGGAGGAACGCCGTCGTATCAGCAATGCGGTGGGATTCACGTTCGACAGTTCCGAAGGCAACTCCACCTACCACGCGGGGCAGTTACGGCTGAATCGGCGATTCCGTCGAGGCGTTTCGGTCAATGCGCTCTACACGTATTCGAAGTCCCTCGACAACGTTTCGACTTTCGGAGGTGGGGCGGCGGTGGTGGCGCTCTACGATCGGAACTTGAGCCTCGAGCGGGGGCTGTCGAGCTTCGACCAGCGGCATGCGCTCAGCCTCTCGTATGTGCTCGAGTCACCGGTGGGTGGACCGCAGGGGTCACCTTCCAGGAACTTGTTCGAAACGATCTTTCGCGATTGGAGCTTCACTGGCGGTGTGACGGCTAACTCGGGCACTCCGTTTACGGCGGTCGTGCTTGGCAACCAGGCGAATACCGGTGGCAGCGGCATAGTGGGATCGGGGCGCGCGGACGCAACCGGACTTCCGGTGGACGGCGGCGGCAGGTTCTTCAATCCTTTGGCGTTTACGACTCCGCCCCCGGAGCGCTTCGGCAATGCAGCGCGCAATACGATTCCGGGTCCGGGTTTGGTCACGCTGAACTTTGGAGTCGGGCGCACGTTTCGCCTCGGCCAAGACCGGCGAACGGTGCAGTTTCGTGTGGACAGCGCCAATGTCACGAACAAGGTCAACTTTTCGGGCTTGGCCACAACGGTGAACGCGTCGAACTTCGGTTTGGCGACCAATACGGCGGCGATGAGAACGATGCGCGCCAGTCTGCGGTTCAGGTTTTGACAATGCGGGTTTTCATACTTTGCTTGATCTCTGCAATCGTCCTGTCGGCCCAGGAGCCGGACGGGTCTTTCAAGTTCTCGGTGTCGACCAACCTCGTCATCGTCAATGTGGGAGTGCGAGACGGCGATGGCCGGCCCGTGGCGGACCTCGAGCCGGAGGATTTCGAGATTCTCGAAGACGGCAAGAAGCAGCAGATCTCGGTCTTCGAGTTCCAGCAACTTGACGCCGCGGCAGATCCGCAAACGTTTTCCGAAAGGGAGACGGCCCAGCCGCCGGGGACGGCCGAGAGGCAGCGGGAAATCACACCCTCCGCCCCAGGGAAGGTGCGCTATCGCGATAAGCGGCTCATGGTGCTTTATTTCGATTTCTCGTCGATGCCTCCGGCAGACCAGATTCGCGCCCAGAAGGCGGCGGACCGGTTCCTCGACGATCAGATGTCGTCAGTGGACTTGGTCGCGATTATGGCGTTTTCAAGCCGCTTGCAGGTGTTGCAGGACTTTACCGGCAACCGCGAGTTGCTGCGTGAGGTCATCGCGGGTTTCCGGTTGGGCGAGGCGAGCGAGTTGGCCGTCGATGCCGAGACGGATGAAGCCGCGGCCTTCGATGACGGGGCGGCCTTCGTGGCGGATGAGACCGAGTTCAACATCTTCAATACGGACCGCAAGCTGAGTGCGTTGGAATCGGCGACGAAGATGCTGGCCTCGCTACCGGAGAAGAAGGCGCTTGTGTATTTCTCGAGCGGGGTGAGCCGGACGGGTGTCGAAAACAACTCGCAGTTACGCTCGACAATCAACGCGGCAGTGCGGGCCAACGTGTCGTTCTATCCGATTGATACGCGAGGTCTGGTGGCGGAGGCCCCGTTGGGTGACGCTACAGCGGGCTCGCAACGCGGTACGAGAGCCTATTCCGGTGAAGGTCAGCGGCAGCGGCGTGGACGATTCAACGACTCGCAGGACACGCTGTTCACCCTCGCCGGCGACACCGGTGGCAAGGTGTTCCTCAACAACAACGATTTGACGCTGGGTATCAGGCGTGCCCAGCAAGAGATTGCCAGCTATTACATCCTCGGTTACTACAGCTCGAACGAGAAGACGGACGGGCGGTTCAGGCGTGTGAAGGTACGTGTGCGATCGATGCCGAGGGCCAAGCTGGACTACCGATCCGGGTACTTCGGCTCGAAGGATTTCCGGCGATTCTCACGGGGCGACAAGGAACGACAGCTTGAAGAGGCGTTGTTGTTGGGCGATCCGGTGACCGACCTGAGGCTGGCTCTGGAAGTGAACTATTTCCGGCTGGGCCGCGACCGCTACTTCGTTCCGGTGGCGGTAAAGATTCCCGATTCCGAGTTGGAGTTTGTTCAAAAAGGCGACCGGGAGCAGCAGCGGTTGGATTTCATCGGGCAAGTGCGCGACAGCCGAGGGAAGATGGTAGCCAATCTACGGGACCACATCGAGGTGAAATTGCGGGGCGCTAATGCCGAAAGGCTGAACTCCCGGAACCTGCAATACGACACAGGTTTCACGCTGCCGCCAGGCGAATACACCCTGAAGTTTCTCACGCGTGAGAACCGGACAGGGAAGATGGGAACGTTCGAGACGCGCTTCGAAATCCCCGATCTCGGCGAGCAGAAGTCGTATGCGCGCATCAGCTCGGTGGTGTGGTCGAATCAGCGGGAATCGCTGGAAGACGCCATCGGTGCGGCGGAGCGCGACAAGAAGGTTCTCGCCTCCCATCCTCTCGTGCAGGACGGCCAAAAACTGATCCCGAGCATCACGCGGGTGTTCCGCAAGAGACAGCCGATGTTTGTTTACTTCGAGGTGTATGATCCGGGCTCGGAAGGCCGGCGGGAAGCGGTCTCCCTGTCTTCGATCGTCGCGCTCTACCGGGACGGTGTGAAAATGTTCGAGTCTGAGCCGCTGAAGGTTTCCATCAAGTCCGAAACGAAACGTGAAGCGGCGCCAGTCGAGTTTCAGATTCCGTTGGACGATCTCGCCCCCGGTGAATACGTCTGCCAGGTCAACGTGATCGACGAGATTGACCGCAAGTTCGCCTTCCACCGAGCGCCAATCGTGCTGCTTCCTTGAGTCGGGTCGAACCCCCATCTGCAAGGATTCCTGAGACAGCGCTGAACGGGCATCGCGGCTCTGATGTGAAATCCTCCGGGGCAAGCGGTGTTGACACCGATCCGGATGTTTCCCGCTTGTATGATCCGCTCGGGGGCGGAGGAAAAACTAGCCTGCATTTCTCACCACGTCGTGAGGCGAAGTGGGTGAGAGGGCCGTCAGGACTAGGCGCAAGCCGGGCGGAGGAAAAAGGCGCGAGCCGCTTGGCGCGCGCACGCGTACTTGAACAGTACTTTGAGCACGGCAAGCAAGCGCAACGAAGTCCTGGAGGTCGTATCGCGTGCTTCGACCGTCGGGTGGTGAGAAATGCAGGCTAGGCCGATTGATAAAATCGTTGGAGGTTCTCGCATCGCTTGAGCGTCTTTCCCCATCTCGATGCGTTAAAAGATAAGGCCGCGGCCCTCCCCGCTTTTCCTGGCGTCTATCTGTACAAGGACGGACGCGGGCGGGTGATCTACGTCGGAAAAGCGAAGAGTCTGAGGGATCGTGTTCGCAGCTACTTTCTTGAGGACAAACTCGCCGATGCCAAGACGGGCACATTGCTCTCTGAAGCCCGGGACATCGACTACATCGCCGTAGCCAACGAAAAAGAGGCGCTCGCTCTCGAAAACAACCTCATCAAGCAACGGCAACCGCGGTACAACGTCCTGCTGCGGGATGACAAGACCTATCCCTACATCAAGCTGACTAGTGAGCGTTTCCCGCGCGTCTATGTGACGCGTCGCCTTCGCAAGGACGGTTCGACTTACTACGGCCCCTATTTTCCCGGTAATCTCGCCCATCGCATCGTGCGGTTCATTCACCGCTATTTCCGCATTCCTTCCTGCCGCGTAGACCTGACGCGCTACCACCCTCGACCGTGCCTCGAGTACCACATTCAGCGCTGTTGGGGACCTTGCGTCGCAGGACTGACGACCGACGCCGTCTACGGCCGGGCCGTAGCCGACGTCCGCGCTTTCCTGGAAGGCCGCCATACGGAGCTGATCCGCGATCTGCGCCATAGAATGCAGGCGGCCGCCGAGGAGATGGAGTTCGAGCAAGCCGCAGCACTGCGGGACCTGATTGCGACGGTCGATGAACTCAAGGAGCGGCAGCGTGTGGCTGCCGTGGAAGGCAGGGACATCGATATTTTCGGGGTCCATGCCGAACCTCCTTTGGTGGCCGTAAATCTGTTTCACGTTCGGAACGGACGCGTCGTGGACCGGCGCGAGTTCTATTGGGAAAACGTTGATCAGTTCGAGAAACGAGAGTTCCTCTCGAGCCTGCTGATGCAGATCTATCTCGATGCGCAGTATGTTCCTTCACTGATTCATGTGCCGGTCGACTTTGACGGCCGCGATGTCATGGAAGAGCTCCTGAGCGAGAGGCGGAAACGCAAAGTTGTCATTGCGGCACCGCAGCGCGGTTCGAAACGGGCCATGCTTGATCTGGTCGAGACCAACGCTCGTCACGGATTCGAGCAACGCTTCCGGGTGATGAAACCTTCGTCCAAAGCCATCATGGACGCACTGGTCGACGCGCTGAATCTTTCCGCCCCCCCGGAACGCATCGAATGCTTCGATATTTCGCATATCCAGGGAAGCGATACGGTCGCTTCGATGGTCGTTTGGGAAAACGGCCGCATGAAGAAAGGCGACTACCGCAAGTTCATTATCAAGACCGTTGACGGCATCGACGATTTCTCATCGATGAGGGAGGCCGTGACGCGCAGGTACAGGCGTCTTCAGGAAGAACAGAAGCCGTTTCCGGGCTTGATTTTGATCGACGGCGGGATTGGGCAACTGCATGCCGCCGTCGAGGCCCTCGAAGCGCTGGGCGTCATCAACCAGTCCGTCGCCGCCATCGCCAAGCGTGAAGAAATCATCTACGTTGTCGGCCAAGAGGACGAGCCGGTCTGCTTGGACCGCTTCTCTCCAGTGCTCCACCTGATGCAGAAGGTGCGCGACGAGGCCCACCGCTTTGCTGTCGCTTTCCATCGCAAGCGTCGAGATTCGCGAAGACTCGGTAGCGTGCTGCTTGAGATCCCCGGTGTCGGGGACAAAACGGCTCGCAAGCTTCTGCGCACCCTTGGAAGCCTGCGCAGGATCGAAACCAGCTCACTCGATGACCTTCAGAAGGTTGTCGGACAAGTGCAGGCCGAGCGTATCCATCGCTTCTTCGCCGGCCCCAACGGGGCTGCGGAGACATAGAGGAGGCTTCTTCCAGCAACTGGGATCCCTCCCACTAGTACGTTTCAAGGATGTCCGTTTGTTTATATCGTGAGAGAAAGAAAAAAAACGGTTCAATCGCTTGTCAGTAGCTGAGTTGACAACTTACAATCGGCCCGATTGGAGTTGAGGAAGGGGCTAGCCTGCATTTCTCACTACGCGGCGAGGTGAAGTGCGTGAGAGGGCCGTCAGGACGAGGCGCGAGCCGCTTGGCGCGCGCAGGCGTACTTGAACGGTACGTTGAGCACGGCAAGCAAGCGCAACGAAGTCCTGGCGGTCGTATCGCGTGCTTCGACCGTCGGGTGGTGAGAAATGCAGGCTAGGTACATCCGGTGGCTTCGGATGATCTTTCAACGGGAGAACATGATGAGTCGCACTCTGATGGTGACCCTTTTTGTGGTATGCGCACTGCCTCTTTGGGCGGAGAGTGAAGCTGCGCGTCATGCGGTCGAACTGGAGCAATCGGGCGAACCCCTCCAGGCTCGGCAGGTCTTGGCCGACGCAGCGGCAGCGCCCCGGTCAAGCCGCGAGGACTTGCTTGCGTACGCCGAGTTCCTTGACCGCTATGGGGACGCGGACCGTTTGCAGGCATACGAGAAAGTTCTGAACAACACGCCTGCTTCTGACGCGGACGGTCGCCGGAGCCTGATGCGCCGACTGGTCGTCATCGCTCTGGCGGACGGTCACGACGAAGAAGTGGGCCGGCTTTTGCAAATGTACCGTGATGCCGGCGGACAGGGGTTGCGTCTTGCCGAACAGATTGTCGACCCCGCTCCGGCCAACGAGGGCGCCAATACTTGGGCTAGCATTCCGGGGCCTCTCTTCTCGTTTCGAAGGATGGCGGCGCTTTCCTCAGACCAGAGCCCCGAGGAACTGTTCCCTGCGCTTGCGCGCAACATTGTGACAAGCGGCTATCGGGCCACCGCGGGTTTGGACTCGATGGTTCCGACGGAGTATCTCAAGCTCATCCAGCAATATCTGTCGCAGGCGCGGGAGTTGCAGCAACTCGCAGGAGCCGACGAGACGATCCGCATTCCTACCTGTGAGTCGAGAGAGACGGCGCAGATCCTCAAGATCCTGGGCTTCCGGCTGCGGAACGAGTGCGGCCCGGAAGCGGTGCTGGAAACCGTCAATCCGTCACGGGCGTTTCTTTCGATCGATTCGGGGTTCCCATTAGCCGACTTGGAGCAAGCCTTCCGTCAGGAGCGGGCCTTCGAGATGCCGTACAAGTCGACCCATCTGCCCGTGCTCTTCGGCAAGGACTACTGGATGGGTATTGTGCGACGCAAGGCCGAGGGCGATTTCGTCGATAACCTGCTGGCGAATCCCATCATGGCGCGGCTGTATGTCGCTCTTGGCAAGATACATCGGCCCACCGCTTTGGCGTTGCGGGAGAAGATAGGCAGCGAGCGCATGCTCGACTTCGCCAACGTGCTCGACTTTTTCGGCGGAATGTTCGAGTTGAAAGAAAGCAAGGCTGTGGTTCCGTTGGGTCCGAAAGCTCGTGATGTCTGGCACAAGCTTGTTGGTGTTTCTTCCGACCAAGGGGCGGAGTTCTTGCAGCGGCTGGTCGAGCTGGATGACGGCTGGATGGTCTCCTACTACGATTCGATGTGGCGGGTGGACGGCCGGGTGGCGGAGTATTTTAGTGACCCGACGCGCCTTGAACGGTTTTATATGGCCGTCCGGGGCAAGGTGACGAGCCCCGGTCCGGCGCGGCCGATTTTTAGGGCCAACTCGGACCTGATGCTGCTCATTACGCGCCTTGATGTGAAGCCGAATGGTCAGATTCATCTTCCGGGCGGAATGGATCCGTGGAAGAATCTCTTCACGGTTCACCCCCACGGCGAATACGACGGGCGTCTCGCGAAAGCGGCTCCGAATTGGACGCAACCGGACGACGTCGTCGAAGCCATGTTCGGCATGTGCCGCAAGATGGTCGAGAACGAGCCGCTGCAGATGTTCATCTCTCTCACAAACATGGATCGCGCCCGGGATCAGCCCATGTCTCCAGCAGCAGTAGAGAAGTTGCTGTTGGCCTATCCCGATTTCGGTGATCAGTTCAGCATGTTCAACGAAGCGCCGGCTCTGCCGGAAGAGACGATCTTGGCGTACTTCGACTCACTGCAAAAATTCAAGAAAGGACGTAACCTCACGCGGCGGGCGGATGCGATCGGCACGCATCAAGCCTTGTTCAGTCTGTGGCGGATCTTCGTCCGACAGGGACAGATCCCTTCCACCGACGCCGAGCGTTCGTTTCGAGCCCTGATGGCCGTGCTGCGGGATGTCGGCAGCGAGCAAGCCATCTTTGAGGCTGGCCGGGCAGGCGTCAAAGTCTTGTTGGCGGCCACCGGTTCGTCGGAGGACGAATCCCCCCAGGACAGGTTGATTGAGTTGCTGGCCGGAAATCCGAATCCGAATGAACGCAGCATTCATGAAGAGATGGTCCAGACGCTCAACAGCCGCTTCACCTCGCAGCGGCTGGTCTCGGTCAAAGACATCTTCGACCTCGCGGATCATCTGGAACGGGTGTCGCGCGGTGAGAGCTTCAATGTCGCGATGGCGAATCGGCTGGCGTCTCGTATCTCAGAGGTGCGGCTGCCTCGTTCGAGCCTGTCATCGGAAGAGTCAAACACATTCGCGCAAGGGAATTGGATCGAGAAACACATTCAGCGTCAGCGTTCGATGAACTTGAGCCGAGCCGTCGATAAGGCTCGTGGGCAGCCGGAAAGTCTGTTGAACATCCGCGGAAACTTCGCCTCTATCCTGCGGGATTCGCTCGTGGGCCTGAACTACATCTACTACTCGCCCCCGGGAGCCGAGCTGATTCGGGCCAATCCGCTCTTTGTGCGCAGTCACGACTTCTTCGGGTCACAGCAGACAAGGAGTTGGGCGCAGCCGCGTCTGAGTGGAACGGGCTGGCCGAACAGCGCAGGCGGCCGGATGGTGGGCTCTCTGAATGGGCTCGCATTCGCCTTGGCTGATGCCGAGCAGAATTTCCTCGTTCCGACCGAGCGGCAGGCGCTGATCTGGCAGGACCTCGAGCCGCAGATCATGATCGGAGCCGTCGTTCCTCGCTGGTGGGGAGTGACGCAGGAGGAACAACATTTTGTTGCGCTTCATCTACGGCTCGCGAATTTGCTCGTGGCCGCTTCGGCTCTCGATGAGGAACTGGCCGCCAAGATCGATCCCATCTTGCGGAAACGATTGGGCCCCCACCGGCTCCATCTGTTGCGCCGTCTTGCGGCCGATGGGAAGGTCAGAGAAGGGATCGACGGTCTGACGCCCGCCGAACGATACCGCCTCGCAACTGTCTTCGGTGAGAACTACGACAATGACGCACTGGTTGTCGGAGGTCCCATCTGGCGGAAGATCGCAGCGCTCAGGGAGAGCGATCAAGAGCGGTTTGCCTACGAGAGAATCGCCGGCATCTTCGGCACCCCTCACCCGGCGCTCTCTCATACGTATCGTTCGGACCTGTTACATTTACCGCTTTTCCCGACCATGATGAAATTTTCCAGCCGCATTATGGCTGAGAGTTGGGAATCGACAAATCTGTATTGGGCTACGCTCGCCGACGAGTTACACATCGAACCCGTGCGTTTGAACTTGCTGACACCGGAGTGGACGCAAAGATCAATCGAACGCATCTTCGCCACCAACTTGGATGATTGGCCCGCGTTGCTACACTCGATGCAGGTTGTTGCAGAACGCTATCGACAGCAGATGAAGCCGCGCAAAGCCGACCCATTGCGCGCCGGACAGGAGTAGCTCCGGAGAATAAGGAGAGAATCAGAGTGAAACGCGCAAACATTCATTGCGGCATGGGTTCACTGTTGTCTTTTGCCCTTTTGCTTTCCATGGGCATCCAGTTTGAACGTCCCGCCGTGGGGCAGGAAGTGAGCTCTGAAGACCCGCTCTTCCGCGTCGAGGTCGATCTGGTCTTGCTCAACGTGGCGATCACCGACCGCCGTGGCCGCTACGTTCGCAATTTGCAGCCAAGCGATTTCCGTGTCTACGAGGACGGTATCCAGCAAACTTTGGCGACCTTTGCAGAAGGAAACGAAGCACCCCGACGTCTCTCCGCTTCTGGAGAGCGCGCTGTGGCCGCGATCACTCCTACTACACCTGCGCCGGTTGCGACGGAGGCGCCGGATACCTCCGCAGCGGCTGAACCGTCTCTGGTGGGTACCAACGTTTTTGTTCTCTTCGACACCAGCAACTTCATGTACCGCAGCTTTGTCTATGCGGAAGACGCCATCGCCGATTTCATTCGCGGGCTCGATGGCGCTGATTCCGTTGCCGTCTACGGCTACAGCCGTAATCTGACACGTCACGCACCGCTGACGAACAATCGTTGGGATGCGATCCGCGGACTCCGTCTTGCCGTAGCGGGCGACGAGACGGCGCTCTACAACTGCTTGCTTCTCACCCTGCGCGACGCCTCCACGGTGCCCGGCCGCAAGGTTGTGATCGTGTTCTCAAACGGGCCCGATACGGCGAGCGCCGTCGCTCCCGACGATGTCCGCGCACTTGCAGAGGACGAGGGAATCCCGATCTACGTCATCAGCACGAAAGAGGTGAACAAGGATCCGATCTCTCGGAACGTGTTCCGCCGTCTGACTCAGAGCACTGGCGGTAGGGCCTTCTTCGCAAGAAGCTGGCAGAGACAGGCCGAGGCTTTCACCGAGATCCGAGAGGAACTCGGCAGTTCCTATACCCTTACCTACTATCCGCAGCCCAATCCGAACCGCGGCTGGCGGAGCATCAGCGTCGAACTCATAAGTGACGCGCTGAGCAAGCACCGGATCCGCACAAGAGCCGGTTACCGGCCGAGACTCTAGTGTTATGTGTCGCAAGTAGTTGATCAGTAGATAGGGCTTGTGGTAGGGTCTGCCGTAGAGAGGAGGCAGGCCATGGCGAACCACCATACGAGAGAGGTACCGAAGCTTTCGCGAGAGCAGCGGAGTGAGTTGCAGCGCTGGCTGCGGCGCAACAAGACGGCGCAAGCGCTGGCCCTGCGAGCACGGATCGTGCTGCAGAGCGCCAGCGGCAACAGCGACCAGGCCGTGGCGAGCATGCTGGGCACAACGCGCGCCACGGTCGGCAAGTGGAGGAGGCGGTTTCTGCGCGAGGGCTGCGAGGGGTTGCTGGACGAGCCGCGGCCGGGAGCGCCCCGGAGGGTCTCGGACGAGGACGTGGAGCGGGTCGTGAGGCGCACCCTGGAGACGCTGCCGCGGGGGGCGACGCAGTGGAGCACGCGGTCGATGGCGCGGGAGTGCGGATTGAGCTTCGCGACGGTGGGGCGCATTTGGCGGGCGTTCGCGCTGCAGCCGCATCGCAGTGAGACGTTCAAGCTGTCGAAAGACCCTTGGTTCGTGGAGAAAGTGCGCGATATCGTGGGGCTGTACTTGCATCCGCCTGAGCGGGCGGTGGTGCTGTGCGTGGACGAGAAGTCGCAGATCCAGGCGCTGGACCGCACGCAGCCCGTGCTGCCGCTGCGCCCGGGGGTGCCGCGGCGGCAGACGCACGACTACCAGCGGAACGGGACGACATCCCTGTTCGCCGCCTTGAACACCGCGACGGGCGAGGTGATTGGCAAGTGCTACCGGCGGCACCGCTCGGTGGAGTTCAAGAAATTCCTGGCACTGATCGACAAGGCCGTGCCGGCGGATCTCGAGATCCATCTGGTGCTGGACAACTACGGTACGCACAAGACGGCCATGATCCATAACTGGCTGGCGCGGCGACCACGCTACCAGCTGCACTTTACGCCCACGAGCGCCTCGTGGATCAACCAGGTGGAGCGCTGGTTCGCGGAGATCACGCGTCAGCAGATACGACGCGGCTCGTTTCACAGCACGCAGGCGCTGGAAAAGGCGATTCAGGAGTACCTGGCGGTCTACAATGAGGATCCGAAGCCGTTCGTTTGGACGAAAAGTGCCGATCAAATATTGGAATCGCTGAAAAACTACTGCGAATCTATTTCTGACACATAACACTAGCCTGTATTTCTCACCACGTGACGAGGCGAAGTGGGTGAGAGGGCTGTCAGGACTAGGCGCAAGCCGGGCGGAGGAAAAAGGCGCGAGCCGCTTGGCGCGCGCAGGCGTACTTGAACAGTACGTTGAGCACGGCAAGCAAGCGCAACGAAGTCCTGGCGGTCGTACCGTGTGCTTCGACCGTCGAGTGGTGAGAAATGCAGGCTAACCTGCTTTCCCTGCCTGACGGCTGAAGCAGACGATAAGTCTGCCCTGACTCCGTGGGCAGGCTGGAAAAAATCACTCCACCCAGATCGGCGAGCTCCAGGCGATCTGCTCGTTGTTCTGAAGCACCCGCACGTAATAGTAATTTGCTCCCGGTTCGAAATTGCGGTCCTGGAACTCGAGGTAAACCTCTTTGGTATTGGGCCGTCCGGTGTACACGAAAGTCTGGTTTTTCACAATGACGAGCTGCTTGATCTTGTCGGTGCCGATGGCCCGAATCTTGAGCTTGGGAACCTCATTGGATGGGATGATGTCGCCCATGATGTACGACTTGCCTGCCGCCTCGGCCTGAAAATCGAGAATGATGTTGTCGGTGGCTGCGTAGACATGGCGCTTCTTGATCGCATCGAACATCGCCTCGCGAGTGAACTCCGGACTCAGGATGCAGGCGTAAGAGATATGCGTTGACCAATGGTCCGAACTGGCCTGAACGCCAAGCTTGAGCCCTTTGGCCAACGCATTCCACCAGTAGCCGTTGGGGTTGTAACCGCTACGCTGCGTGATGAGTTTTTCGTCGCTGGCAGCCTTCGGAGCGCCCTTGTATTCGTAGCTGGCACGGTAGCCCTGATAGATCTCGATGAGCGGCTCGACCGCGGGATCATTGTCGCGGAAGTCGGTCCCCTGGGCGGTTCCGGAGGAATGCGGCATCGAAATGCCATCATTTTGCCGAAGGTACTCGTACAGTTTGGCCGCTCCTGCTTCGCCGCTCCGCTCGTCATCCGGAATCGGTAAGGTGCGCGTCCCGCGTTTCGCGAAAATCACGTTTCGGTGCCCGTTTGGGAACGGCAGACTGCGCTCGTAACCGAACAATGGCGTGAACGTACCCGCGATGTGGAACAGGTCGGTCAGCTTTTCATCCTGCCACCAGGTGAACTCATGATCGAAACCCAACTGGTGATCGGTCGGCACGATGTAGTCCAAACCGGCTGCGTCGAGCGCATAACGATAGACCTCGATGAGAGATCCGTCATATTTGAAGTCCTGCGAGACGTCGGTATGCCGATGCATGTCGCCGCGGTAGATCTTGTACTTCGCATCGCCGGACTCGATCGTGTATGCCCGGATCTTGGCGAGGTCCTCCTTTTCGGTGGGATGGATGGGCGCCTCTTCGGCGAAAGGATCCTCGAAATCGCCCAGAGCTCCGCTGTCGAATCTCGGAGGTAGTCTTGAGCGTCCCAGATTCGCCGCGTAAATCTCAGCGTTGCGAGGGATCATGTCCTCGAACGGTCGGTTGTCGGTCATCCAGGCTGCCCAGACACTACCGGCGTTGTCTATCGTCAACGCCGGTCGTTTCTCGATCGATCCTCGGCTATGTGCGAGGGGGATGGGCTGAGTCCACGACTCGCCGTCGTAGCGAGTGAGGTAGTTCTCCCAACCGAGCTTGCTGCCGATGGCGCGGGCGCGCTGGCGTGTCCAGTGGCGGAAGACCATGTTCAATGCGCCGCGGCCGTCGAAGATGATCTGAGGATTCTCGAAGTTCGGATGTAACCGGTATACGTAGAACGGCTCGATCTTCCTTATTGGCTCGCGCCAAGCCTTGCCGTCCCACATGGCCACTCGTATCGACCTCTCCTGATGCAGCGGCGCCGACATCGGCGGGTTGATGAGGAAGCCCTGGTCCTTGCCCCAGTTCGCGCCGGACTCGTCCCAGGCGAGCCAGGGCCGGCCTTCGGTGTCCACTGCTACGGAAGCGTGCGCCTGGAAGCGAGTGCTGGAGGTCACCTGCTGCAGCGAACCTAGCTTGCCGCTCTCGAAGGAGCGGAAAAAGATATCGTAGTTGCCTTTGTGGTAACTGTCCCAGACGACAAAGGCCGAGCCATTCGCACCTCCGGCGACCTGTGGTTCCCAGTCGTTGGCCATCGATTCGCTGACGCGCATCTCATCGGACCACGCGCCCCCCGCGAAGCTCCGCAGGTAGACATCGCTTTGCGCCTGACCGGGATCTCCTCGAAAGCTTTGCCAGACAACGAACACGTGGCCGTCCTTGGAAGCAGACGCGCGGTGGAAGGTGTTCGTGCCGTCGCCGCTCAACTTTACCGGCACCTGCCAGGAGCCGTTATGCTTGCGGCGGCCCCAGATTTGCCAACTCGTCCCGTCGCGACGGCTCCAAAACGCCCAAAGTCCGCCCTGCGCGTCAACTGCAAGAGAGCATCGGAACAGGTCGGCCGGCTCGGGAGTGACCTCCTCCGGTGCCGACCAGCGCCCTGCGCGGCCGGTTCGGATCATGACGTGGTCGCCCCGTTCCCGATAGGCCACCCAGGCGGTGGCGAGCGACCCGTCGGGCAGCCGCGCGATGGCGGCCTCGTCATCTTCGTATTCGTCCGTTGTGAGTTTCTCGACAGTCGGACTCCAGCAGACCGAGGCGCGTCCCCCCAGAAACGAACTCGGATCAAGGCCGACATCGGAGAGCGAAAAAGCGAAGCTTCCCTGCGTCGTCTGCACCGAAACGGTTGCGCCGCCGCTGTGCCTGATCGTGACGAAGACTCCCACGGGAAAATGTAAGACGCGCGGGCGTTCAGCCGGGCTCATCTCGGTATAGTTGATACGGGCGAAACCGGCCACTTCGTCCCGGCGATTGGTCAGGCGCCAGGACTTCGGCCCGGTCACGCTGTCGTCTTTCGAGAACTGCCATCCTTCGACCAGAAAAACCTCGCCACCCAAGACGTCGACCGAGCCGTCCCACCGTTGGTCCTCTTCCACGCCGATCCCGAACCGAAGAAACAACGTGTCCGTCCGAGTCGATGTCTGCGCTGCCGCAAGTGGTGCAAACCAGACCGACACCACGACAACCCACAAAACCCACTGCTTCTTCGGTCTCATGCTCAGCATTTGTCTTGCTTCGATCAGAGTGCGTCTCGGAGCTTCCCGAGCAGGGCGATTATAGCAATGGAGTTGCCATGCTACTTCTTTCGCAGCAGGCGTCTGAGAGCACTGCGAACGGGTTGGCGCTTACACGGGTTGTTATCTCGAGAGTCATTGTGAAGCGGCGGCATTCGGCCTGCCGGCGCGTGCTATGCTCGTTGGTTTACATCAGGAATCCCATCATGTCCATCAAAAGGATCTCTCCCGAAGAAGCCAGGGAGCTTCTCGACTCTGACGAAAGCTGCATCTATCTCGACGTACGCACCGTGGCCGAGTTCGAGGCCGGACATGTACCGGGAGCCAAGAATATCCCAGTCCTCGATCGCGATCCTTACGGCAGGATGCAGCCCAACTACCGCTTCGTCGAAGTAGTGGAGGCGAACTTCGGCAAGGACGCCAAGTGCATCACCGGCTGCCAAAAGGGCGGCCGCTCCATGCAGGCCGCCGCACAGCTCCTCAACGCCGGTTTCTCCAGCGTGGTCGATATGCGTGGCGGCATGGGCGGCGAGACCGACCCGATGGGCCAACCGACCTATCCCGGTTGGGCCGCGCGCGGTCTGCCTGTGACGACCGAGAGCGACCCTGAGGACGAATACGGCCACCTGCTCGACAAAGCCGGTTCCTGAGATCCGGCAGGACACGCTCCCGCCTTCGCACGTTCCGCAACAACCTGCCGCAACTCCTTGTCACCGTGTGACGCGATCAGCCCGGAAGTCGTCGGCAAGGCGATCAAGATCATCACCGGGATCAGGACGTTTGTCCAGCAACGCTCTTGTCGGCCGATCAGCCGACGGCCTCTTCATGCAGTCGGTCGAACGGTTCGTTGGTGATGCCGCCCAGACTTTCGACTTGCAGGAGCACCTTGATTTCGCGATGCGCGAGAAGAACGCACAGCGCGGCGTTACTGCCCGGTCGGAGCGACAAACCAGGGAAACTCGCGTACGAACTGGTAACTCAACTCCGTGTGCAGGTAGTAGATGATGACTGCAATGATGGCAAGCACGAACAGGATGGCCAGCATGATCTTGCCCCAAGGCAGACTCTTGCCCTCGCGCCGCAGCAGGAACACATAGCTCACGCCGATGCCCACGTAGAACAGCAGGATCATCGGTGTCGCGAACGTGATCATGTTGAAGATGTCCGGCGTCGGCGTGATCACGGCCGCCAAGGCGAAGATCGCCAGAATGGCGTAACGGACGTTGCCCATCAGAAAGCTGGGGCTCGCGATACGCAGCGTCGTCAAGACAAAGATGACGATGGGCATCTGGAATACGACGCCCAATCCGAGCATGATGCTGACGAACATGCTGTAGTACGCATTGATGCTGATCAGCGGTTGGACTCCTTCCTCTCCACCGACATCGAGAAGGAAGGCCAGGGCGAACTTCAGCGCCACGAAATACCCGAAAACGCCACCGAGGATAAACAGGGCGCTGCCGAACAGAATGAACGGCGAGGCCCATCGGCGCTCCTTGCGATAGAGGCCCGGCGCCACGAACCCCCAGACCTGGTACATCCACCAGGGCGCCGCCATGAAGACGGCCGCTACGATCGGAATCTTGAGCCAGATCAAGTGAAACTGCTCGATCGGCGTCAGCGCCACGAGTTGAATATTGACGTCCGGCGAGTTGAGTCGTATGGCCTCGACCGCGGCGTCGAAGGGTGCCCGCATCAACCGGAAGAGGTAATTCTTCGCAGTCAGCGCTATCGCATATGCGACGACCAGTCCGACCAGTGCTCGAATGATTCGCGTTCGAAGTTCCTCGAGGTGCTCGAGGAACGACATACGCACCATGCCGTCCTCCTCGTCGTCCTCTTCCTCTTCGGTGTCGACGGGGGGCGGTGGGGGAGGAGGTGATTTTGGCGCCTCAGGAGTAGTGGTCGTGACCGCGGTCGAGGCCGCCGCTGACGGCTCCTGGTAGTCGTGCTCGTACTCGTCGTACGGGTCGTCGTAGTAGGCCGCTGGTGTTTCGCCCTTGGTGGTGGAGGGTTTACCTTCAGCCTCGGGCGCTTTGCCGCTTTCGGCCGCAGGCTTCTCTTCCGCACCACTGGCGGACTCCTCAGGAGCGTCGGACGCATCCGATGCTACGCCTTCGGTTTCGTGATCCGGTTCGTCGGCGGACGGAGTTGTCTGGTCGCGGATCTCCCGCGAGTCTTGATCGTCAGAACTCATCAGCCCTTGCTAACTGGCTTTGTTCTTGGAACTGTCGGCGTTGGGCGCTCGATTCCGCCGGCTTCCGTTCACTGCTTGGCAACGGCCGGGGTGCCTTGGCCGTTGCCGGATCCGACGCTCGAACCGCCGTCGATGGAGGGGCTTTTGCTGGTCTCGGTCGTGGATGCAGTCTTGGATTTCGCGGCCGAGGCCCCGCTATCGTAGGGCGTGTCGTCGTACTCGTAGTAATCGTCTTCGCTGTCGTCGTAGTAATTCGAACTGATCTGCTTGTTGACTTCGTCCTTGATTTCGTTGGCTGTTTCCTTGAGCTTGGTCTCCCGCTCGATGTTGTCCATCTCCGTCTGGAACGTAGTCTTCAACTCGTTGGAAGCGCGCCGAAACTCGGCCATCCCTTTGCCGAACGTCTTGCCGAGTTCGGGTAGCTTCTTGGGTCCAAACACAAGCAGGGCCAACACGAAGATGAAAATCATCTCCGGTACGCCAAGGGGTCCCATTCGATTCTTCCTGTTTCCCAAGGGCCTGCAACAAGGCCAACTTGATGATAACGGCGGTTGAAACAGCGCGTCAACCAGCGTAGCGCGCAGGTGAAGAGCTAAGGTTCGTACTTTCTCAGCAGCGCCGCGCAGCTCCCCTGCCACTTACGGATGCTTCCCAATTCGTTCAATGCCTTTGCATCGCCAAGCGGAACGCCGAAAAATTTTCTTGACATATTAAATCTTTACTAGTAAAGTATTCGTACATGAAGAATGAGCTGCCAAAACCCACTGAAGCCGAACTCGAAATCCTGACCGTGCTCTGGAGCATCGGACCAGCCACCGTGCGCGAGGTTTGCGACGTGCTCATACGGCGGCGTCCCGTGCAGTACAGCACCGTCTTGAAGTTCATGCAGATCATGGCCGGGAAAGGCTTGGCGCAACGAGATCAGAGTCAACGTGCGCATATTTACAAACCTTCTCGATCGCGCGAATGGACCCAGCGGCAACTGGCCGGCGACCTGATGGAACGCGCATTCGGCGGTTCGGCGAAGGCGCTCATGATAGGTGCGCTGTCATCACGCAAGACTACGAAAAAGGAACTCGCCGCCCTGCGCAAGCTGCTGGACGAATACCCGGGAGGTAAGCGATGAACCTCCTCGAGGCATTTGTGGAGACGTCCGTGGCCGGAATGGTTGGCTTGACGATCCTGCATTCACTGTGGCAAGGAGCGATCGTCGCCGCGTCGCTCGGCGTGATTCTTTTGACAGCGCAGTCCCCTCGCATTCGATACGCTGCGTCTTGTGTGGCGATGGTCTTGATCGTCATCGTCTGCGGTCTCACTTTGGTTCGCCTACTACCGGACGTTGCGGAGGGACGGCAGGCCGTGCAAGCACCTTTTTTCCTCGCGTGGGGTCTGCAGCCTGCCATAGAAGCCGTGAACGCACCGAATCGGGGTCTCGCCGCCATCGCGCCTTGGCTGGCGCCGTTTTGGGCGGCAGGCGTCGGGGCCTCCTGCTTGTGGCATGTATTCGGCTGGCTATCGGCACGGCGGCTTCGCAGGCGAGGCGTCTGTTGTGCTCCTGAACGCTGGCGGAATGCATTGGCTCAACTAGGCGCTCGATTGCAGCTTTCGAGGCCGGTCCTGCTGCTGGAGTCCTGCTTGGTGGACACACCTATGGTCCTGGGTCACTTCCGCCCATTGATCCTGATGCCGATCGGTCTGCTCGCCCGCCTCCCTGTGGGTCAAGTCGAAGCGATTTTATTGCATGAGCTGGCCCATATTCGCCGCTACGATTACTTGGCGAATCACTTGCAGCGAGTGGTAGAGGGCCTGCTTTTCTATCACCCGGTGGTGTGGTGGATCTCTGGCGTGATGCGTGCCGAGCGCGAAAAATGCTGTGACGACATGGTCGTTGCCATGAATGGCGATGCGCACGAGTATGCCATTGCGCTTGCCACGCTCGAACAAGACCGCTGGTCAGGCGGCGAGCCGGCCGTAGCTGCTTCAGGGGGAAGTCTCGTGAAACGCATTCATCGATTGCTGTATCCCACAAAGTCGAACGTGCAAGGGATGCCTTTGCCGGCTGCCCTGGTCTTAGCGGTGCTCACCGCATTGGCTCTGGCCGCATGTTCGGCAGCCGTGCCTCCGGGCGAGACCGAGGGCTCAGAAAACAAGCCCCACCTAAGATGGCTCAATCAGGACGTGGTTTATATCATCGCTGACGAAGAGCGCGCCGCGTTCCAGCGGCTTACAACCGACGAGGAGCGGGAGAAGTTCGTGGAGCAGTTCTGGCTTCGCCGTGATCCGACCCCGCGAACTCCCAAGAACGAGTACAGAGAAGAACACTACCGCCGCATCGCCTTTGCGAACGAGCGCTTCGAGACGGTGTCCGACAGGCTTGGTTGGCAGTCCGACCGCGGTCGCATCTGCATCGTCTACGGCCCGCCGGACGAGATCGAAGTTCACCCCGTGGGCTCGTCGGAGATACCTTGCCCATTCGAAGTCTGGCGGTATCGACATGTGGAAAGCCTCGGCAAAGAGCTTTTCATCACGTTCATCGACCGGACCAGGAGGGGTGACTACCGTATTGCCCCCGGAAGCGCGCGCTGATGGCGGCCTCGACGCTATGCTCCTGAGACGGGATCCACCCACATGACGCTGTGGTCGCCCGAAACTGCCATGGTTTCCGGCGGCGAGTCGATCTTGAAGATCGACCATGGTCCCGGCTGGTAGGGATACCGCTCTATGACGCTCTCGTCGACCGTGATGCCGAGACCAGGCTCGTTTGGCACGACGAGGTCGCCGTTCTCGATGGGCAACGGGTCTTTCAGGACGTCATCCGCCACGAGGAACGGGTACATGCCGGGCTTGCCGCGGTTGGCGTGACAAGGGTATTCCAGCCACTCGATGACATCCTCGTCCCAGCAAATCCCGAGCTGTCCAGCTGCGATCACCTCCAGCAGCGTGCCCCAGCAGTGGAAGGCGAAACGCAAACCGTGCCGAGCCGTCGCTTCGAAGACGCGCCGGCCCATCTCGAATCCGCCCTGGCAGCAAACGTCCATTTGCACATAGTCAACGGAACCGGTTTCGATCAGATCCATGAACGACGACTCGTCCGGTTCGTGCTCGCCCGAGGCCACCGGCACCAGGCCGGTATCCCGGAGCTTCTTCAAGGCAGCGTGGTCGTCGGGAGGAACCGCTTCCTCGAACCAGGTCGGTTTGTAGGCTTGACTGTCCCTGGCCAATTGTTCGACGGTCTGTTGGGAGTAGCTCTTGTCGCCCATGCGCCACCAGGCATGAGCATCGATCATCAGACCCACGTCGGGCCCGACGGCTTCACGCATCCGCGCAATGGTTTCAAGGTCCTTTCCCGGACCGCGGGCGGGTCGCATCTTGTAGGCCGTGAATCCGAGATCAGCAATGGCCTTGGCCTCATCGGCATACTCTTCAGGGCTCATGTACATACCGGCGCTGCCATAGAGCTTGATACGATCCCGTTTGCGACCGCCGACCAGCTCCGACACCGGAGCCCCTTCGAAACGGGCCGCCAGATCGATCACCGCCACTTCGACGGCGCGGTAGGTCTTCTGCAGCGCCAGCTCGCCGGGGAATTCGAACGTGCGCCATTGAGCCGGGTCGCGTCCCTCGAGGAAGGGCGCGATCGTCTCGTTGATCTCGCGTTCGGCGCGTTCGTGCGCGGGTCCGGGCCCATAGCCTTTCAGCCCGTTGTCCGCCGTAACGCGGATCAACATCGCATCGCGCTTGAGGATGGTTCGTTCGCCTCCATAGAAGGGCAGCAGCAACGGCTCATCGAGCGGCGACGAAAGGAGAAAGGCTTCAACTTTTGCGATTTTCATTGTGAAGAACCAGATAGCGGGTGATCGAGAGGAATGCGCCGGACTAAGAGCGGCGTCGGACGGCGAGCACGCGATCGATGCCCGCCAGGTCGGTCCGGACGATCGGCAGATGCCAATCGGCATCCGAGAGCAGCGCCTCGACCGAGGACCGGCCATTATAGCCTAACTCCAGCATCAGCCGGCCTTCGGGCTTCAGTGCGGCCGCCGCGGACTTGATAAGGCGGCGATAGACCTCCAAGCCATCCTGTCCCCCGAACAGGGCGACTCCGGGTTCGTATCGCAGCTCGTTCTGCAGGCCGGGAAGATCCTTCAGAGGAACATAAGGAGGATTGCACACGATCATTCCCAAGCTCTCACGTCGGAACGCGTCCACCAGATCACCATGAACAAAGTCGACCTGGACGCCGTGTTCGACCGCATTGCGGCGGGCCACTCGTAGCGCAGGCCCGGAAATATCCGTGGCGATCACGCGGCTGCGCGGCGCTTTCGACTTGATTGCCACTGCGATACATCCCGAGCCTGTTCCCAGATCCAGAATCTGCCCTGTCTCCGAAGTGTGCGCCAGGGCTTCCTCCACCAATAGTTCCGTCTCCGGGCGCGGAATCAGAACATCAGGGTCAACGCGAAATGAGATGCCGTAGAACTCTTGCGTACCCGTGATGTATTGCGTGGGCTTGCCTTCCAGACGTTGTTGCACGTACTCCTCGAAGCACGCGGCCTGTTTCGGCGAAAGAATCTGTCCGGGATGCCCATAGAGATGCGGTTTTTCGACTCCGAGACAGTGACTCAGCAGCACTTCCGCCGTCAGCCGCGGGACGCCGGTCCCGTGATCCTCGAAGAGTTGCGCCGCTCTCCGAAGGGATTGCGAAATCGAGGCCGTCGTCAAGGAGGCGCGGGGCTCAGGCGGCATCCCGGACACTCTTCAGACGCTCGGCCTGAAAGTGGGCGGTTATGGGCTCAACCAACTTGTTCAGGGCTCCCTGGAGAATCTGATCGAGCTCGTAAACCGTGAGTCCGGGCACCCGATGATCCGTCACTCGATTCTGCGGGAAGTTGTATGTGCGAATCTTCTCGCTGCGGTCGCCCGTGCGGACCATGCTGCGGCGCTGCTCCGCCTGTTCGGCTTGTCGCTTTTCGGCCTCGATCTCGTACAGACGCGAGCGCAGCACCTGCAAGGCTTTCGCTTTGTTCTTGATCTGCGACTTTTCGTCCTGGCACGTGACAACCAGGTTCGTGGGCAAGTGCGTGATGCGTACTGCCGAGTAGGTTGTGTTGACCGACTGGCCACCGGGTCCCGAAGAACAGTAGGTATCGATCCGCAGATCTTTCTGGTCGATCGCCACTTCCACCTCGTCCACCTGCGGCATCACCGCAACGGTCACCGCAGAAGTATGCACTCGGCCTTGCGTTTCGGTTTGCGGGACCCGCTGCACACGGTGCACACCGCTCTCGAACTTCATCTTGCTGTAGACTCGGTCGCCCGTGATCATGGCGATGATTTCCTTGTATCCCCCGATGCCGGTCTCGTTCGAGGAGATGATTTCGACTTTCCAACGCTGCGACTCTGCGTAGCGGACATACATTCGGAACACTTCGGCGGCAAAAAGCGTGGCCTCGCCGCCACCGGTTCCGGCGCGCACTTCAAGAATCACGCCCTTGTCGTCATTGGGATCCCTGGGCAACAGCAGGACCTTGATCTCCGCGCCGAGCTCGGCAAGCCCGGCTTCCGCCTGGTCAAGCTCCTGACGTGCTAACGCAGCCATTTCCGGATCCGGCTCATCCAACATCGAGCGCGCTGACTCGGCATCATTCTTAAGCTTTTTCCAGAGGTTGAATTTTTCGACAACCGGGGCCAGATCCGCTGTCTGCTTGGCGATCCGCTGGTAGCGGGACGGGTCCGCAATCACAGACGACTCGGCCATCTGCTCGGAGAGCTCCTGATAGCGAGCCTCTACCTCTTCCAGCTTGTTCAGCCACTCCATGGGGAAACTCCGGGCTACGCGACGATCAATTCGCCGCCCTGCCGCCGTTCGAGATCCATTGCGCCGTTGAGGGCGTGAATCGCGATCTCGACCTGATCGTCAGATGGATTTTTCGTGGTGATACGCTGCAGCCACAACCCCGGCGCCACCAGCCAGCCCATCACGAAGTTGCCGTGCCGGGAGGCGAAACGAATGACTTCGTAGCTCACCCCCGCGATCACCGGCAACAAGACGATTCGCGAAAGGAACTGCAATGCGAAACCCTCGAACGGCAATAGCGCATATGCCGCTATGCTGACGATCATCACCACCATCAGGAAGCTCGTGCCGCAGCGAGGATGGAACCTGCTGCAGCCCTGAGCATTCCTCACTTCGACCGGCTTGCCCGACTCGTAATTGAAGACGACCTTGTGTTCCGCGCCGTGGTATTCGAAGACGCGGCGGATGTCGTTCATCCGAGAGATCAGCGTGAGGAAGGTCAAAAAGATCGCCAGTCGAATTACGCCGTCGATCAGGCTGAAGCCGAAGTTCCCCCGCAGCCAACCCGTGACTTCCTGGATCTGCGTCGTCGCTACGAGCGGCACAAACTTGTACAAGAAGATGAAGAAGCCGATCGAGAACGCGATGTTCAGCGCCATCATCCAACCCGGGATCTCGGCGGTCTTCGCGTTCACTTTCTGCGTCGGTCCCTTCCCGGCCTTTTCGTCCTCCTCGTCAATGGCGTTCACGGCCGAGAACTGCAGCGCCTTGAATCCCAGCTTCAGAGCTTGACCCAGCGTGGCCAAACCACGAACGCCGAACCAGCCCCAGATCTTTCGATGCTCCGATGGTCGGCTGATCGGAGACTCATCCGTAACCACCTCGCCGTTGGGTCGCCGCACCGCCGTGCAGTAGCTGTGCGGCGTGCGCATCATGACACCTTCGATCACGGCCTGACCCCCGATCAAGGGGCCATCCCCGCTCGACAGCACGGGCATGAGTTGCAGCTGCGTTGCCGCTTTCACGGACTGGCGGAGTCTGGTCTGGAAAACGGTCATCGCCCCAGGCAGCAGTCACTTACGGCAGCGGACGCATCTCATTCTACGATAAACTGACGACATGCTTCGCAAGCTGTGGAGTGGCCTGCGGCCTGTGCTGTTCTGGAATTATCGGCGCGGTTCCTGGCAGTACGATCTGATCGTTGCCGCGATTCTGGCATTCATTTTTTTAACGCCGCGCAGCCTGTTCAACGATCAGCCCCGCTTGCCCCGCGTCCGTGAAGTGCAGACGCTCAGCGACGAACAGCGCACCCGAGTGTTCCTGGTGGAATCCTCGGCGATGGGGGAGAAAACAGGCGAAGACCTCACCGCCGCGATTCAAGATCTTCTGCGGCGCCAGACAGGCCGGAACCTGGAAGTCGTCGAAACGCGACCCTCCAGTGGAGCCGACGGCGAACGAACCGCCTATCTGGTCTACGTCCGTCCGTAACTGCCCCCGGCTTTGCGTAACCGGATTCGACCGTATTGCGTACTTTTGAACAGGCCTTCGTATGCACCTGAAGGAACGACTTCTCTGTCTTGTCCTGGCGACCTTGACGCCGGCATCGGCCGCGAGCCTTGATCTGGAACAACTACTGGCCAACATGGATCGCACGGCCTCCGGTTTCGAAAGCATGCAAGCCGGCATCACGCGAATGAAGTACATGGCGCTTCTCGAAGAGAAGACCACCGAGTCCGGCGAGATGTACGTCCGCAAGGACAAGAACGGCAAGGTCCGGCTGCTCATCAACTTCCGCGAGCCCTACAACTATCACTTGGCAGTCAGCGGCGATAAAGCCGAGATCTACCGCCCGCGCATCGCAACCGTCGAGGAGTACAGTATCGCGAAGCATCGGGATACGTTCCAGCAGGCCTTTCTGCTGGGATTCGGCACCTCAGCCGACTACCTTCGCGAGAACTACGAGCTTCAATTGCTCGGAGAAGATCATGCCGCTGGCCAGGCAACCGTCAGGCTTGAACTGACCCCGAAGTCGGAAGGAATGCGCAAGCAGGTTCCCAAACTGGAAATGTGGGTCTCGACAGAGACTTGGCAGGCCGTCCGACAAAAACTGCACCAGCCGGGTGGCGAAGACTACCGCGTCTTCACCTACAACAACGTCAAGTTGAACCCGAAGATCCCCGACAAGGTTTTCAAACTCGATATCCCCCGGGACACCAAGCGGGTGTTCCCGCAGCGATAACTGCGGGGCTTGGCAAGCGTTTTCGCAGCCAGGCCCCTTCGCCCACCCATATCCCTTGACTCTATAGCCGACTGTAGACTCTATACTAAAGGCATGACCCCTGCGGAACGTGATGCCCGAGGCTCCCTCCGCAAGATCGGAGAGGTCGCCAAACGCAGCGACATCGCTGTCGAAACCTTGCGTTTCTACGAAAGCCGAGGACTGATTGAACCCGCCGGACGGACAGCTTCCGGTTACCGCCTTTACGACGATTCCGTCTTTGAGCGATTGGCTTTTGTGAGGAAATCACAGGCTGTCGGTTTCACTCTGGATCAGATTGCGTGGATCATCGCCGAAGCGAGGGAAGGCCGGCGGCCGTGTGTGGAAGTCCGGAAGATGGCGCGGCAGAGGCTCAACGAGCTTGATGAGAAGCTGGCGGAACTCCGGCGCTACCGCCGTGATCTGAAACGGACTCTCGACGCTTGGGACCGGGAAGGTGTGAAAGAAGGCATGATCTGTGGGCTCATCGAGGGGTTGGATGCCGCTGTGGTTCGGCCCGTGTCGAGGAGAGCGGGTCGGTGGAGGCCTTCAGAGAGGAGGAAGCCATGACATTCGGCAGAGTAGCTCCGTCCGGCACGGCGGAGACCGTCGAATTGCAAATCAGCGGCATGACGTGCGCGGGCTGTGTCCGCTCGATCGAGCGGGCTGTCACTGCGGTCCCCGGTGTCGCTCGAGCCGAAGTCAATCTGGCCACAGGCACGGCTTCAGTGGAGTACGAGGCCCCTCTTGCTGATGTCTCCGACATCCGCGAGGCGGTCGAGCGCGCCGGATACGGCGCCCGCGAAACACAGCCTGCGATCACGGAAGCAAAGGGTGAAGAGCAGGAACGCGAAGCCGCCATCTGGAAACGCAAGTTCATTCTCGCGGCGGCGTTTACGGCACCCTTGCTCGTCATCGCGATGTCTCACGGCGCACTGATGTTACCTGGCGGACACTGGATGCAGTTGGCTCTCACGCTGCCGGTAGTGCTCTATTCGGGACGACCGTTCTTTGTTTCGGCATGGAAGGGCCTGCTGCGGCGGTCGGCTGACATGAACACCCTGATCGCGGTAGGTACAGGATCGGCATTCCTCTATTCGCTGGTTGCGACCATCGCCCCCGGCTGGATCGATCCGCGGGCAGCGGCTCCCGGCGAGGTTCCCGTCTATTTCGAAACGGCCGCGGCCATCATCACCCTGATCCTGCTAGGCCGGTTCCTGGAGGCGAAGGCGCGCCGCCGAACGTCGTCCGCCATTCGCGGTCTGCTGGAGCTACAAGCATCGAGCGCTCGCGTTGTGCGCGCGGGTGTCGAAGTCGACATCGCTGTCGAAGACGTACGGATTGGGGATGTGATCGTGATCCGGCCAGGCGAGCGCATTCCCGTCGACGGTGAACTGGTGAGCGGCGAGTCCGCGATCGACGAAGCCGCGTTGACCGGCGAGAGCATACCGGTCGACAAAGCGGCCGGGGACTTCGTTCTCGGCGGAACCGTCAACACAACGGGAAGTTTTCTCTTTCGAGCGCGTAAAGTGGGCAGCACGACGATGCTGGCGCGCGTCGTCGAGTTGGTCAAAAAAGCCCAAGGCTCCAAGGCGCCTATCGCGAGGCTGGCCGATGTCATCAGCGGCTATTTCACCCCTGCCGTGATCGGAACCGCGACGATCACCTTCGCGTCGTGGTATCTGCTCGCGCCCCAGGAGGACGCCTTGCGCCTGGCCGTGCTGAACGCCGTCGCGGTGCTCATCATCGCCTGCCCCTGCGCCATGGGTCTGGCAACCCCGACAGCCGTGATGGTGGGAATGGGCCGCGGTGCGGAGAACGGCATTCTCATCAAGAATGCCGAGACCCTGGAAACGCTGCACAAGGTCAGAGCCGTCGTATTCGACAAAACCGGCACTCTGACAACCGGTAAGCCGAAGGTGACCGATGTGACGCCTCTAGGTTCGCTCGGTGAAAATGAGCTGCTGTCCGCGGTGGCTTCCGTTGAACGAGGATCGGAGCATCCACTGGCCAAAGCGATCGTGGACGAGGCTGAAAACCGGAGACTTCCCTTGCAACCCGCCGAAGAGTTTCTCGCCTGGCCGGGCGTCGGTGTGCGCGCGCGTCTGGACTCGCGGCCCTGGCTGGTGGGCCGGCAATCGTTGCTCGAACAGCACGGCGTTGATTTCGGAGAGGCTGGGATGATCAGAGATCGGTTGGAACGCGACGGCAAAACGGTGATCTTCGCGTCGGCTGACGGCCGGCTTGCGGGCGCCATTGCACTGGCGGACGAGATCAAACCGGAGGCCGCCGGCGCGGTCCGCAAGCTGAAAGAAGCGGACCTGAAGATCGCGTTGATTACAGGCGACAACCGCCGGACGGCGCATGCGATAGCCGCTGAAATCGGAGTCGATGCCGTGCGGGCTGCGGTGCTGCCGGACCGTAAATCGCAGGAAGTGGAACGGCTCCAGTCGGAACACGGCGCCGTCGCGATGGTCGGAGACGGCATCAACGACGCCCCGGCTCTCGTTCAGGCTGATGTCGGCATCGCCATTGGTGCTGGCGCCGATGTGGCAATCGAGAGCGCTGACGCCGTTCTGATCCAGGATGATCTGCACACGGTTGCGGCGGCCATCAAGCTGTCGCGGAAGACGATGAAGACCATTCGGCAGAACCTGTTCTGGGCCTTTGTCTACAACGTGGTCGGCATTCCGGTGGCGGCGGGTCTGTTTTACCCCTGGACGGGCTGGTTGCTGTCCCCCATCATCGCTTCTGCCGCGATGGCTCTTTCGAGTGTTTCCGTGATCACAAACAGCCTCCGCCTCAAGAGATTTCAGCCGGACTCCCGGAAGTGATCTTTTTTGGGGCTACTGGCGCCTTTGGGGCGGCCGTCACAGCCGCTTTCCACCGAGCGCCCCGCTGTCCGCTGGTTCAGACGCTCACTGTGGAACCATCCATCGGAGTGATACCTCGCTATCGAATAGGTAAGATAAGCTTGATGGGCTTGGGCCAGGAAACACATCGTGTGCGCCTCCCGCAGCCGGATGCACGCGGGAGGCTTCCAGCCTGCATGTCTCACCACCCGACGGCCGAAGCACGCGATAAGGAGGCCGCCATGACTTCGTTGCGCTCGCTTGCCGTGCTCGATGTGCTCTCACGTACACCTGCGCGCGCCAAACGGCTCGCGTCTTGTCCTGACGGCTCTCTCATGCACTTCGTCTCGCCACGTGGTGAGAAATGCAGGCTAACGCTGGATCTCGTGTTTGTCATAGCACTCGTTCTGCTGTGCGGGCCCCCGGCATCGGCGCAGGATCGCGGCGCTGGACCGGGCTCCCCATCGCCGGTCTCCGCGAGTGCTCCGGCAGCCACCGAGGAGCAAGAGAACCTGTTCTGGCAGTCGATCATGAACAGCACCAACCCGGCGGAGTACGAGGCATACATCGAGCAGTTCCCGAACGGGGTTTTTCGCGCCCTCGCGCAGATTCGGCTGTCGGAACTGCGCGGCACAGGGGTTGATCCAACCGCAGCAGAAATGCGGTTGTCCGCATCTTCTACTCCGGATTCCAGAGTTGCGCCCGGCGGCGAGGGACATCAGAAACCGGGCGAGATGTTCCGGGATTGCGACGAGTGTCCGGAGATGGTGGTCATGCCGGGCGGCAGGCTGGCGCTTGGCCGCTACGAGGTGACGGTCGGCGAGTATCGGGCGTTCGCGTCGGCGACCGGCGGGGGTGCGGGCGCCGGATGTTTCAGCATTGTTCAAGGCGACTCGTGGCGAAACCCCGGTTTTCGACAGACGGATCGTCATCCGGTGACGTGCGTGAGCTGGAACGACGCGCAGGAGTATGTGTCATGGCTGAGCCGAACCACGGGCGGGACGTATCGGTTGCCGACCGAAGAGGAGTGGGGACTCGCGGCCGCCGGGTCGCCTACGGGGTGCCGTAACCGAGGCATGTATGGAGGAACCTGCCCTGTCGGCTCTTACGGCGCCAACGGGCTTGCTCTGTCGGACATGGTCGGCAACGTCTGGGAGTGGACGGAGGACTGCTGGGAAGGCGATTGCAGACGCCGTGTGTTGCGCGGCGGCTCCTGGACCAGCTATGGGGGGTTCCTGCGCCCCGGCGCGCGCATCTGGGACCGCTCCGCCCTTCGGATCAGCAGCTTCGGCTTTCGAGTAGCGAAGACGTTGGATTAGCTCTTGATTCTTGGTCTCCGATCGTCCTGGCGGGGCCTGAGAGGGGGTAAAGCCCCACAGTGATCGCGGTGATGGCGTCGGACGGGAGCCGGTCAGGAGCAGCCAAAACAAGACTGAAGGGCTTCAGCACCTCAAGCGGATGGGGAACGTTCTGCCTGGATCACCATGCGCAGTTCTCACATTGCAGCGACAAGAGCAGCAGCTTCCTCGATCCGGGTTGCAAGTTCGGCGCAGTCTGGAGTACAACGGTCAGAGGCCACCATGCTGCGATACGTCTTGCTTGGAATCCTGATCTGCGGAGTCGTTTCCGCCGAGTCTCCCAACATGCTCAGCGAGCAAGAGCAGAAGGAAGGATACCGGAGGATCTTCGACGGTAAGACGCTCGACGGGTGGAAGGGCGATGCGAAGCTGTGGTCGGTCGTCGACGGAGCGATCGTCGGTTCCACAGAAGGCAACAAGATTCCCCACAACAGCTTCCTGATCAGCGAAGAGAAGTTCTCGGACTTCGTTCTGCGGCTCGACGTCAAAGTCCGCAATCACAATAGCGGCGTGCAATTCCGCAGCGAAGAGCTACCCAACTGGGTAGTGCGGGGCTATCAGGCTGATGCCGCCGAAGGAGCCTGGTGGGGCAGTCTGTACGGCGAAAAGACCGGACGGGGCGTCATCGCCGCCGGTTATGAGGGCAAGGGTGAGAAGGTCGTCAAGCCCGGCGATTGGAACAGCTACGAGATCATCTGCAAGGGCAATCAGATCACCCTCACGCTGAACGGTCTCGTCACGGCCGATCTGGCTGATGACATGTCGTCGGAAGGAGTCATTGCCCTGCAATTGCACTCAGGACCGGCGATGCAAGTCTCGTTTCGCAACATCCGCATCCGCACGCTGGAGTAGTCGGCGAGTCGTCGACGCAACCCATCAAAGGGGGAAGAGAACCATGAAAAAAATCTCGCTCGGCAGTTGGGCCTTCGCGTTCGGGCCTTACTCTGACAATCCGGTTCCATTCGACAAGACAGCCAAGAGGCTTGCCGAAGCCGGCTATGACGCCATCGAGGTCTGCGGCATCCAAGAGCACGTCACTCTCGATGCCTACCCGACAACGGAGTCTCGCCAGGAAGTCAAGAAGATGCTCGATGATCTCGGATTGGAGCGATCAGGCTATGCGTGCGACCAGTACGCATTCGATCCTACCGAGGCTGAGAACAAGCAGAAATATCTCGAGCAGTTCTCAAGGAATCTCGATATGTGCAATGAACTGGGCATCCGAGACATCCGGGTGGATACGGTCGCCGATCCCGGCAAATACTCCGACGAGGCCGAGTACGAGGCGGCGAAGGGCCGGGTGGCGGAGACATTTCACGAAGCAGCGCAAAAAGCGCATGACGCCGGCATCCGGATGCACTGGGAGTTCGAGCCGGGGTTCATCTTCAACAAGCCGTCTGAAATCATCGAGCTCCACGGCAAGGTGGCCCATCCGAATTTCGACGTCATGTACGACACAAGCCACGCCTACATGTCAGCCGTCGCGGGCTCCCGGCAACACGGCGAGAAGGAAACTCTCGACGGCGGCATCGAAGAGCTGCTCGCCAACCTCGAGGGCAAGATCGGCGCGATCCACTTGATCGACTCCGACGGCAGCTTGCATGACAACCACACCAGCACGCACAACCCGTTCGGGACCGGCAACGTCGACTTCAAATCGGTTGCGCCGAAACTCTTGACGGTGCCCCATGTCGAATACTGGGCCATCGACATGTGCTTCTGGCCCGGTTCATGGGAATTGGTCGAAGCTTCTCTGGCGTATGTCAAGGACCTGGTCGCGGAGGCCGAAGCGGCGACTGCGGCCGCATCCTGACGGGCATGTCTCATCACCCGACGGCCGCTGCACGCGATAAAAGGCCGTGATTCGTGTCTCGTGATTCGTGAAGAACCTTAAAAGGCCATTTTGCCGTCGCCAAGCGGTGCGCTCCTCGTCCTGACGACCCTCTCACGCACTTCACCTCGCCACGTGGCGAGACATGCAGGCTATCCGGATATAGCCCGAGTGCGCGAGATTCTCCAGGGCAGGCCGGACCAGCCAAGATAGAAGGCCTACCGGGAAAACCGCGCTGTGACGGTGCGTTCGTACTCAGGGAAGTAATAGCCGATCAAGGGAAGATCGAACGATCGCAAGATCGATTCCTTGGGCTCGCGTTCGAGCAAGAACTCGAATGACCGGAGGAGGAGCTTTTCGGTTGAGGCCCTGCCGCCGGTGAGCTTCAGGGCGTATTCGGAATCGACCTTGACGCGGTGAACGGTGGTGCCGCCGCCTTCCCGAACGGTGACGATGTACTCACCGCCACTACCCGCCTCGACTTCAATCACCGGCATGCGGAGTTGATCTTAACCTACATGCATCACCAGACGAAGCCCGAAGCACGCGAAAAAGGCCGTGGCTCCGACGCCAAGCGGCGCGCGCCTCGTCCAGACGGCCTTCTCAGACACTTCGCCTCGCCGCGAGATGAGCAATGCAGGTTCAACGAAAAAAGAGGCGGCGCTCACACGACCTGCAACGGCCCAAGACGAAGAGAGCCCTACTTCCAAAGCCGCCAAGCCTCGCCGATGCCGATCCAGATATTCACCAACCCCACCCCCGAGACCCCGCCGCGCAGGTAGTTGCTCAACCACAACCCTTTCAACTGCGGCGTCAATCCAAAGAAGAAATTGTTGTCCCAAAACGGCGTCCAGGGCAGGATCACCAGCACGATCCCGATCTCGATGCAGAACAGAATGAACAGGATGTGCGTCAGCCGCCTGGCCCGAGCGCCTCGTTGAACCGGCTCGGACTCGGGCTCGCCCGTTTTCAGGCCGAGGATCTCGCCCATGGTCTTCTAGAAAGAGAGCGCCGCCGCTCCGTCGGGCTCGCCCAAGGGAAGCGGCAAACGTGAATCCGGTTCCGGCCCGAAGCAGGCGCACTCCGCGACCGGCTTGAACGTCATCCGATGCAGCGGTGTCGGGCCATGTTTTTCGAGAGCGGCCAAATGATGCGGGGAGCCATAGCCCTTATTCGAAGCCAGACCGTACTCGGGAAACACCAGGTCCCACTCCTCCATCCAACGATCTCGCTCGACTTTCGCCACGATCGACGCCGCGGCGACCGACGAACTCGTGGCGTCACCCTTGACAATCGATTTCTGCTGAATGGCCACATCCAGCGACAGAGCATCGACCACAAGGGCAGCCGCCGCCGGGTCCAGCCCGAGAACAGCCGCTCGCATCGCCAAGCGCGAAGCCTGATAGATGTTCACGCGATCGATCTGAGCATTATCAACGGCCGCCAGCGAGACGGCAATGGCCCGCTCGCGGATCCGCCCGCTCAGCACCCTCCGTGATTCCGCATCAAGCCGCTTGCTATCGTTGAGCCCACGCACAGGATGCCGCGGATCGAGAATCACGGCGGCCGCCACAACCGGTCCGAAGAGACAGCCGCGGCCGACTTCGTCCACTCCGGCTACCAGTGAGTAGCCGCGGGCACGCAACCCTTGCTCGATCCTCGTATCAGGCCGGTTCCTGGGCACGCGTTTTTTGTGGGCAAGCGGCGCCACGGGTCGCGGCATTCAGGCTTTCCGCGCCCGCTCTCGCAGCCGCGCCGCTTTGCCGCGCAGCTTCCGCAGATAGTAGAGTTTCGCCCGGCGAACGCGCGCCCGGCGCACCACCTCCACCTTGCCGACCACCGGCGACTGCAAGGGAAACACTCGTTCGACGCCCACGCCGAAGCTGACCTTGCGGACGGTTATCGTTTCACTCATGCCGGTGTTGTTCCGGCCGATAAGGACTCCTTCGAAAACCTGCAAGCGTTCCTTCTCACCCTCACGAATGAGCACATGTACGCGGACTGTATCGCCCGCCTCGAGTTCAGGGAGATCGTCTCTCTTGCGATCGTCGTAAACCTTCTGCAGCACTTTATTGATCATGATGCACCTCCGCGCCGGCGTCTTGCTGTTGCAGGGCCGCGAGCCATTCCCGGTCTGACCGGCTCAGCGGAGCCGTTCCTAAGAGTTCCGGACGGTTTCGCCATGTCTTTTCCAACGCCGCCCTGCGCCTCCACCGCCGGATCTGCTCGTGATTTCCACTCAATAGAACCTCCGGGGTCTTCCAACCTTCAAACTCAGCCGGACGCGTATAGTGCGGGCAGTCGAGAATGTCCACACGCCCACCATCGAGAGGACGAAAGGACTCCTGTTGCGTAGACGCCTCGTTGCCGAGGGCCCCGGGCAGCAGCCGCGTCACAGCGTCGACAACAACCCCGCAGGCCCATTCGCCTCCACTCAGAACGAAATCCCCGACCGAAACCTCTTCGTCGGCCAGGTGTTCCGCCACTCGTTCGTCCACTCCTTCGTATCGTCCGCAGATCAAAGTCACTTCTTTATACCCCGCGAACCGCAAAGCCATGCTCTGATCAAACCTTTTCCCCTGGGCTGACAGCAGGACGGTCCGCACCCGCTTGTCTCGCTGTGACTCTCGAATCTTCTTCAGAACCAGAAAAACCGGCTCGATCTTCAGCACCATGCCTTCGTCGCCTCCAAACGGCCGGTCATCCACCGTGCGATGGCGATCGAAAGTATGATCGCGCAGGTCGTGGGTCTCGATCCCGATCAGTCCGTTGGACCTGGCACGGGCCACAACCCCATAATCGAACGGCCCCTCGAAGAACCGAGGAAAGATCGTGATGACATGAAAGACCATCTCACCAATTCAACTCCTCGAGCCCCTCCGGCAGACTGACTCGAATCTCCCGCCTTTCCTCGGAAACCTCCCGGCAAATCTCATCCACGAAAGGGACCAGAATCTCGCCTCCTGCTCCCAATACCTGCAACAGCAACGAACCGCCCGGATCGAGCACTTCGTCCACGATCCCGATCTCCCGGCCGGTCTTCTTGTCCAATACCCGACAACCGATCAGATCCGCCAGATAATGCTCGCCCTCCGGGGGCGGACCCAGCTCTTCCCCGGAAATCCGCACCTTCCAACCGCGCAGTTCCTCCGCTGCGCTGATCGAATCGATTCCTTCAAACTTCAAAACCCAGCGATCACGCTGTCTCCAAGCCTCTTCCAAGGTGGCTTCGCGGTGTTCGCCTTGCAAGCTCTCCAAAAAAAACCGGCTCTGCGGCGAAAAACGGTCTTCGCAATCCGTCAGATCGGTGGCCAATACCTCGCCCCGATTGCCCCGACTGCGCACGATGCTAGCCAGCGTGACGAACTCCTGGTCCATGCCACCCCGCTCGCCTACTCCAGGATCTCCAGCGTGTACCGCTTTCTTACCTTCATGCCGGCGGCGCCGAGCAACGCTCGAATCGACTTCGCCGTCCGTCCTTTCTTCCCGATAACCTTCCCCAAGTCGGACGGGTCCACTTGCAACTCAAGCACGCGAACCTGATCTCCCGACACCGTTCGTACGGAGACCTCCTCCGGCTTGTCGACCAGAGCCTTGGCGATCAGTTCCACCAACTCGACAATCGAATCTCTGTTTGCTGCCAATCTCGGTCTCCTCCCTCGAACGTTCGAGAGGACGGGCAATCCAACGATCGCAATACGCGGTTCTATGCAGAGAAAGCAGGAAGGGCTCGTGAAGCGTCGCCTCAAGCTACCCTAGGATCGATTATATCCCAAAGAATCAACTACCTGCGGGCGGCTCCGAGTCCTCGGCGGCGGGCGTTTCCAGGGCCTTGGACGGTTCTGAAGCCGCTGCTTCCGCGGTAACCGCTTCCGCTTTCCCAGCGTCAGCCGGGGTGCTCGCGCCCGCTGCAGGCTTCCAAGTCGGACCGCCTTTCTCTTTGTAGGCGATCAATCGACGGACCGTCACCGATGCCTGAGCGCCCTGGTTCAGCCAGTGGTTGATCCTCTCGCTTTCCAGCGACAGCTCGATCGGATCTCGAGTCGGGTTGTAGTGCCCCACAATCTCGATGCTCTTGCCGTCGCGCGCATTGCGCTTGTTGATCACGACCACACGATACGACGGTTTCTTCTTGGCGCCCGTTCGCGCTAAGCGAATAGCCAACATAAGTCTCTCCTCGTTCGGAAAGCTGAACCGGGGCAGGATGCTACCGGAGCAGCGCCTCCAGGTTCATCTGTCTCCGGCCCCCAAGCCGGCGTCTACGTTTCTTGCTTCCCCCAGTGCTGCCCGTCAGCGACCGCATCATCTTGCGCGCCTGCCGGTATTGACGGAGAAGTTGATTCACCGCTTGCACCGATGTGCCGCTGCCCTTGGCGATGCGGCGGCGGCGGCTGCCATTGATGATCTCGTGGTTGCGGCGCTCCTTCGGAGTCATCGAGCAGAGGATCGCCTCCAGGCGATTGATCTCTTTCGGGTCGATATCAGCGTTCTTGAGCTGTTTCAGAGGACCCATTTGCGGCAGCATTCCAAGAATCGACTCCAGCGGACCGAGTTTCTTGAACTGCCGCAACTGATCCCGAAAATCCTCGAGGGTGAACTCGTTCTGCAGCATCTTCCGCTGCATCTCGAGAGCATCCTTTTGTTCAATCGACTCTTCGACCTTCTCGATCAACGAAAGCATGTCGCCCATGCCGAGAATCCGCGAGACGACACGGTCGGGATGGAACGGCTCGAAGGCGTCCGACTTCTCGCCCGTTCCGATGAACTTCAGCGGACAGCCCGTGACATGGCGAATCGACAAGGCGGCGCCGCCGCGGGCATCACCGTCCATCTTCGTCAAGATCACGCCGCTCAGCTCCAACCGCTCATGGAACCTGGCCGCTGATTTCACCGCGTCCTGCCCGGTCATGGCATCCGCGACGAACAGCACCTCTGTCGGCTTCAGCTTGTCGCGGAGCTGCTCCAACTCGACCATCAACTCGTCGTCGATGTGCAGCCGGCCCGCCGTATCCACCAACACGACGTCGCAGCCCGACTGCGCCGCCTCGACCCGCGCCGCCGCGGCCAACTCCAGGGGCCTGTCGTTATCCCCACCCGTATAGACCGGCTGGTTGATCTGTCCGGCCACGACACGCAACTGCTCGCGTGCAGCCGGACGGTAGACGTCCACGGAAACCAGCAATGGCCGATGACCATTTTTGGAAAGCCATTTCGCCAACTTGCCGGTCGTCGTCGTCTTGCCCGATCCCTGCAGGCCGACGATCATAAAAACCGAAGGCGGGTCGTTCGAATACTTGAGCCGCCTCTCTTCGGCGCCCAGCAGCGTGATCAACTCGTCGCGCAGGATCTTGATGACCTGCTCGGTCGGCGACAGCGCCGTAAGCACTTCCCGGCCCAACGCCTTCTGCCTGATGCGCTCGATCAACTGCTTGACAACCCTGAAGTTGACGTCCGCTTCCAGCAGAGCCATGCGGATCTCCCGCAGGGCGTCCTGGATATTCTTCTCCGTCAGCTTCCCCTCCCCTCGGAGGTTCTTGAAGACGCGCTGAAGCTTATCCTGAAGGTTGTCGAACATCGAGGTTTCCCCCCGCGGCGCGGGGGCTCAGGAGGGGCGGACACGACACTCCCGTGCCCTTCCCGCTATTGTACGGCCTGGTTCGAAAACCAGTCAAACACGTCCTGTAAAGCCGAATCCGACCACAGGGACGTGGTCCGCCACACGGCACCCCAGGCCAAATTGACTCGGCGCTAGCCTGCCTTTTTCACCACCCGACGGCCGAAGAATGCGACAAAAAGGCCGTGATTCGTGTTTCGTGACTCGTGATTCGTGAAAAACCTTAAAAAACCATTTTGCCGTCGCCAAGCGGCTTGCGCCTCGTCCTGGCGGTCCTCTCACACACTTCGCCTCGACATGCGGACTAGCCGAGGAGTCGGCCGGCAACAGCCTCCAGCCACAACTTGCGACAACACAGTCCGGACGCCGCCTCTCAGCCGGCGGCGCCCTTGATGGTCGCGCCCATCTCCTCCTCGACTTCCTCGATCTCACTCGGTTGGTGCAACGCAAAGTACACGATCAAGAACACCACGCACGCCAGCGACAGCAGCGCGATCCCCATGATCAGCACCGTCGCCATCGAGATCGCCCCCAGCGCCCCCGGCCCTTCCTCCACCGCCACCACCATCCAGTCCAGCTTCGGATACTGCTCCTCCAATCCCAACTCCGCAAACGCCAGCCGCGCGCGCCGCCCCCCCGGAAACGTCGCATCGAACGACCCCGACGTGCGGCCCTCGTAATTGCCCCGCGCGTCCACCACCGCATCCACCTCCGCCGACCGCTCCTCGTCCGCCAGCGTCAAGCCGTCCGTCCCGAAGATCACCGCCCCGTCCTTCTTCGCCAGATACACCTTGCCGCCCACCCCCAGATCCGCACGGTGCAACGCCGGCAACAGCGACCCCACCTGCACCAGCGCATCCAGCGTCCCCATGATCTGGTTGGTCTCCCGCACCACCGGCACCCCTACCCCGATGTAGTAGTTCTTCGTCGCCTCGTCGTACAGCACGTCCGTCAGGCTCACCACCCCGCGGCCGTAAAAGTAGATGTCCTGCCAGTACTCCTCGTCGGCCTGGTAGTAGTCCAGCGTCTTGTGCGTCGCCGCCACCGTCGCCCCTTCCAGATCCGTCACCGTGATGCGCAGAAAACTCGGGTCCACCGTCAGCTTGCGCCGCAGCGCCTCAGAGCCCGGGTTCGACATCGTCTGCTCCACCAGCGCCTCGCCCTGCGGCGTCACCCAGGTCTGGTCCTTCGCCAGCAAACGCTCCCGGATCAGTTCCTGCCGCACCCGGAAATATTGCCGGTTCGAGTTGCGAACCACCTCCAGCACGGCCGCGTCCGAGGCCATCAGCGCGGCTTCCACCACCTTCGCCTCGATCTGCTGTTCGATGCTGCCGGCGGCCGCCTGGGCGACCGTTTCCAGGTGGCGGCCGGCCGCTGATGCGGTCGTCTCGCCGGCCCGCGTGGCGGCGTAGAGAGCCGCCAGACTGATCGGAACGACGGTCAGCAGCAAGGCGATGACGAGCTTGCGGCCGGTTATGTGGAACACCAGAGGTTTAGGCATGAAGCGGATTTCCCTCCCTGCCTCGGGCCGGCATGCGGGGGGCTCGACGGAGCCTCCCGAACCGGCCTTTCGACGGTGTCAGTGTAATCGCTCGGCGGACCCCGAGGCAACCTACAGACCGCCCCAGGCAGTCACCCTGCCAAGATCCAGGGCCTGATGGTTTTTTGCGACCGGGTGGCCTCTTGCCATCGTCCCCGAGCAACGCGGCTATCGAATGCAAACCCGGCCTACCAGCCTGTATTTCTCACCACCCGACGGTCGAAGCACACAATAAAAGGCCGTGTTTCGTGACTCGTGTCTCGTGATTCGTGAAAACCATGGGCAGAGGACTGGTTCGCTCCAGAAGAAATGTCTGACTGCCGGTGAACCAGAAAGGCCGTGTTTCGTGACTCGAGGAGTGAAGGAGGCGATTTAGCAACTACGCCTGCGCGCGCCTTTTTCCTCCGCCCGGCTCGCGCCTCGTCCTGACGTCCCTCTTGCGCGCTTCGCCTCGCCACGTGGTGAGATTTGCAGGCGAAACTGCGTTGCTCCCCGGTCACATATGACCAATACGCTCCCTCGTCACGCCTTGTCAGCCGGGCGCCTCTCCGCTCTCGGCGCTAAGCGGGGTTTTGCCACGGACTGTTAAAGGAGGTAGATGAACTCATTGGTGCTCAGGAGCGCCTGAGTGTATTCCGGCCATGGGAAGTAGCCCAGGGCGGCTTCACGGGATTGGAGGAAGGTGATGGCCTGACCGAGTTCCTGGGCCGTGGGGTTGCGGAGCAGAGTGTGTTGGTAAATGGCCCGGATTTTCTCCCGGGCGTTTTTGATGTGGTAGACGCGTTGGGCGAGGCTTTTAGCCTGGTAGTTGAACCATGCGCTGTTCAGGACAAAAAGCTGCTGCAGCGGCGTAGTCGTGATTTGGCGCTGCGGGGTGTGCTGGGTGGCGTCGGGGTAGTCGTAGAGCTGGAAGATGGCGTGGGGGCGTCCACGGCTGATCTCGGAATAGACCGTGCGGCGGGCTTCGCATTCGGTGTCGACGGGTTCGGACGGACCGCCCATGGCGAGGTTCAGCTCGCCGGAAACTTGCAAAACCGCGTCCCGCCAGGATTCGATGTCGAGGCGACGCGGGGCATAACGCCAGAGCCAGCGGTTGGCGGGGTCGGCTTTAGCGGCGGTTTCGATCTGGCGGCTCGCCTGGCGATAGGCAGCCGAGAGCATGATCTCGCGGTGGAGCCACTTGAGCGACCATCCGTTTTGAACGAAGCGCGCGGCGAGGTCGTCGAGAAGCACGGGGTGGGTAGGCCGCTGCCCCTGAGCGCCGAAGTCGGACGGCGTGCTGACGAGGTGCTGGCCGAAATGCCATCCCCAGACGCGGTTGACCCAGACGCGAGCGGTGAGCGGCGCGGCGTCGTTGACGATCTTGTCGGCGAGTTCCAGACGGCCCGAACCTTGGCGGAAGGGCTCGGGGGCGCCCTTCGACAACACTGTCAAAAAACGGCGCGGAACGATGTCGCCGGTGTTGGCGACGTTGCCGCGAATAAAGACGGGCAGGTCGCGCGGTTGGCCGGGACGCAAGTCGATCCAAGTGACCGTGGGCGTCGAACCGTCGATCCAAACGCCGCAGTCGACGACCGCGTGGGTAAGCGGAGTCGCGTCATTGGCAAGCTCGGTTTCCAGTTTTTCGACCTCTTCCGTCATCGCCCTGACTCTTGGATGGAGTTCGGGAGCGATCGTGTCGAGTTCCTTGAGGTTGCCCACCATCCCCTTGATGCGGTAGAGGCGATCGTGATCCCAAACGAGCTTGTCGGCTTCGGCGGGGTCCATGGCGACGATGGGGCGCTTGACGAGCCAGATGCTGGCGAAGACGCCGGCGAGGGCGTAGTAGTCGTTGTTGGTGATGGGGTCGAATTTGTGGTCGTGGCAGCGTGCGCAGGCCACCGTGAGTCCCATCAGGCCACGTGAGACGGCATCGACGCGCTCATCCCAATCGTCGGAAGCAAGAGTCTCGATGACATCGCGGGAGAGGCGCGGGTCCTTGTGGTACATGGGCGAGTTGCCGATGTAGCCGAGCGCACGCATGTCGGCGGGCTGGAAGCCAGGCAACAGGTCGGCGGCAAACTGCATTCGGATAAAACGGTCGTAGGGAATGTCGCGGTTGAAGGCCTCGATGACCCAGTCGCGATAGCGCCAGGCGTAGGGGTGTGGGCGGTTGGTCGATTCACTGGTGGGGTGGTCTTCGGCCCAGCGAGCGACATCGAGCCAGTGCCGTCCCCAGCGCTCGCCGTAGCGGGGCGAGTCGAGCAGGGCGTCGATGAGGCCGGCATAGGCGTCGGGCGACGGATCGGCCGCGAAGGCCTCGACCTGGGCGTAGGTGGGCGGGAGTCCAGTGAGGTCAAAAAAGGCGCGGCGAACGAGCGTGCGGGGGTCGGCGGCGGGTGAGGGTTGGAGGTCGTTCTCGTCGAGCCTGGCGAGGATAAAGCTGTCGATCTTGCGCTCGGTCCAATCGGGGTTGGAGACCGGGGGCGCGGGGCGCTGCCTCAGGGGTTGGAAGGCCCACCATTTCCGGCCTTCTTCGATGGGAGTGCCGGGGCCGTCTTCCTTGGTTTCGCTGCTCGCGGCCTCCGCGGGCCAGGTGGTTCTGGGGTCTACCGCGCCGTCGGCGATCCATCGTCTGAAGTCGGCAATGACCTTCTCCGGGAGTTTTCCGGTTGGCGGCATCTTGAGATTGGCGTCCTTGTAGGTCAGCGCCTTGAGCAGGAGGCTGTGCTCGGGTTGACCGGCGACGACAGCGGGGCCGGATTGTCCGCCTTGGCGGAGGGCGTCGCGGGAGTCGAGGCGGAGGCCGCCCATGGGTTCGTCCAAAGCGGAGGAGTGGCAGACTTGGCAGTGCTCGACGATGACGGGGCGAATCTTGCGCTCGAAGTGATCGAGGCGGGGTGTTTGGGCGGAGACCAAGCCGACGCAAACAGCGAGCAGTGCCGGGAGAAGCAAAAGGGGGGCGCGCCGCGCCCCTACGGTCGAGATCACGCCAGCAACTCCTGTAATACACGGCCGTGGACGTCGGTCAGACGGAAGTCGCGGCCGGAGTAGCGGTAGGTGAGACGTTCGTGGTCGAAGCCGAGCTGGTTGAGGATGGTGGCATGCAGGTCGTGGATCGAGACGCGGTCCTCGACGGCTTGGAAACCGAACTCGTCGGTGGCGCCATGGGTGACGCCGCCTCGGACGCCGCCGCCGGCCATCCACATGGTAAAGCCGTAGGGGTTGTGGTCGCGTCCATCGCCGGCTTCGGAGACGGGCGTGCGGCCGAATTCGCCGCCCCAGATGATGAGGGTCTCGTCGAACAGGCCGCGGCGCTTGAGGTCTGTGATGAGCGCGGCGGCGCCCTGGTCCATGTCGGGACAGCGCTTGCGGAGTTTCTCGTTGATTTCCTTGTGGTCGTCCCAAGGCTGACCCGGGCCGTAGTAGAGGTGGACGTAGCGGACGCCGCGTTCGACGAGGCGCCGGGCGAGCAGGCAGCCATTGGCGAAGGGCGTGGAGCCGTACTCCTGACGAACGGCGGCGGGTTCCTTGCGAACGTCGAAGACATCGAGCGCCTCGAACTGCATGCGGTAGGCCGTTTCCATCGCTTGGATGCGGGCGTCGAGGAAGGCGTCGGGACCGGCAGCTTCACGGTGCCGGCGGTTGAGCGCCGTGAGCAGGTCGAGCTGCCGGCGCTGCGCGTCGGGACCGAGCTTGGCGTTCCGCAGATAGCGGATCATCTTTTCCGGGTCGGCCTGGGAGTGGTTGAAGTGAGTGCCCTGGTGTTCGGAGGGCAGGAAGCCGGAGCGCCAGAGTTTGCTGTAGCGGGGCGAGGGGCTGAGGGCGACGAAGCCGGGCAGGTTCCGGTTCTCGGTACCGAGGCCGTAGGAGACCCATGCTCCGAGCGTCGGGTGCGTCGAGGCGATGTTGCCGGAGTGGATGAGATTGCGCGCCGGCGTGTGCGTCGGGTTGAAGGTGTACATCGAGCGGATGATGCACAGGTCGTCGGCGACGGCGGCGAGTTTCGGGAGCAGTTCGCTGATTTCGGCTCCGCTTTGGCCGTGGCGATGGAACGCGAAGGGCGAGGGCAGCAAGCCGCCGGTCAGGCGCTCGGTACGCAGGTCGACCGAATCGGGGCGCTGGCCGGCGTATTGATGCAGGGCCGGCTTGGGGTCGAACATGTCGATGTGCGACGGTCCGCCGGTGAGGAAAAGGAAGATGACGTGCCTGGCTTTGGGCGCGAAGTGAGGGCCGATGGGCGCGGCGGCTGCGTCCGTGTCCGCGCCGAGCATGCCCGCAAGTCCGATGACGCCGAATCCGCCGCAGAGGGATTCGACGAAGGCGCGGCGGGTGAGAAGCGCGTAGCCGTTTTCTCGAAGCTTGTTCATGCTCAGGCGGCTTTCACGATTGTAGCTGGGATCAGCCTGCATTTCTCACCACATGACGGTCGGAGCACGAGAAGAAAAAGCCGTGTTTCGTGTTTCGTGAAAACCATTGGCGGCGGCCTCGTTCACTCCAGAGGAAATTTCTGACGGCCGATGAACCGCAAAGACCGCGTTGTGCGCGCCACGCGGCTCGCGGCTCGCCACTTGGCGAGAAGAGCAGGTTAGTCGGGATGGAGCTTACGGCGCAGTTTCCGGGCGGATTCGAATTCCTCGGAGATCCGGGTACCGGGGAGTTCGTTTCGCAGCTCGGTGAGTTTTTCGATGTAGCGGTCGAGGGCTTGGGTAATGTTGGCGCTGTTGGTGGCGAGAATGTCTTTCCAGACGCCGTAGGGGCTCTCGGCGAGGCGGGTCATATCGCGCAGGCCGGGGCCGGCAACTTGTAGGGAGTTCTGGTCAGTTACGTTCTCGGCGACGGACGAGGCGAGGGCCGTGGCGACAATCTGGGGAAGATGGGACGTCCAGCCTACGATACGGTCGTGCGCGGCGGCCGGCAGGACGACGGGCCGGGCGCCGATCTTGCGAATCCAGGAGACGAATTCGTCGACGATGGGAGCTGTCGGAAGCTGACCTTCGAGCGGGGTCAGGACGTAGGTTGCATCCTGAAAGAGATGCGCTTCGGCGCGCTCGGCGCCTCGCTGCTCCTTGCCGGCCATGGGATGACCACCGAGGAAGAGAGCGCCGCTTGAGAACGAGTCATGAGCTTGCTCGACAATCCGCCGCTTGGTGCTCCCGGCGTCGGTGACGAGGGCTCCAGATGGGGCAAGCCTGCTGACAACGGGGATGACTTCGAGGATGCGTTCGATCGGTTGCGACAGGTAGATGAGGTCCGATTGGCCGGCAGCCTGGTCGAGCGGCCGGCCTTCGTCGATGGTGCCCCGCGCCAGCGCGGCCGCGATGGTGCGGGGCGAGCTGACGCCCAGAATGCGTCCGGTGAAGCCGGCGGCGCGGAGGGCGAGTCCGAAGGAACCACCGATGAGGCCGACGCCTACGATGCTGACGGTTTCAATGGGCATGCCGAAGCGGTTTGGCGACAGAGGCGACAGGGGCGCGGTGCATGCCCCGGAACCCCGCGGCGCCGACTCACTCGTTGCGGGAAGAAATCGGGTTTCGTTTTCGTTCTCGCTCCTGCAGGAATCGCATCTCGGCCATAATCAACTCGAAGATGCGCTCGACGGCCTCGCCGCTGAGCTGTCCCTTGTTGAGTTTCTTGAGTTTTTCGATCACGGCTTGCTCGCGCCTGGGCGAAAAAACCGGGAGGCCGGCCTGACGCTTGAGGGGGGAGAGCCGGAGGACACATTCGACTCGCTCGTTGAGCAGTTCGAGAAGGCGGCGATCGATGGCATCGATGCGTTCACGCCAGTCGGAAACGTCCATCAACTATCTCCCGGCCGGGGCTTCCACCGGAACCCGCAGGCCTTCTTTAAGCCGGGCGGCGAGGGCGCACATGCGGCCGGCGAGGTCAGGCGCATCCTGGTGCTCTTCGATGACCCGCATGAAAGCACTGCCCACCACGGCGGCGTCCGCATACGGCGCGAGCGCCCGCATGTGTTCGGGCTTCGACAGGCCAAAGCCGACCGCAAGCGGCAAGTCCGTTACGCGGCGGGTTCGCTCGATCAACTGCCGGGCTTGATCGGAAACCCGCTCCCGCTCCCCGGTCACTCCTGCCCTTGACACAAGATAAACGAAACCCGCACTCGAACGCGACAACACCCGGAGGCGATCGTCGGGGGTCGTTTGCGAAACGAGGAAGACGGGGTCGAGGCCGTGCTTTTGCATTTCGGCCAGGTAGAGGCCAGCTTCCTCGATGTTCAGGTCCGTCAACAAAGCGCCGTCGGCGCCGGCAGCCGCGGAGTCGGAGGCGAAGCGCGCGAAGCCGTACCTCATGATCGGATTGAGGTAGGTGAAGATGATGACCGGAATCTCCGAGCGTGTGCGGAGATTGCGGAGGATCTCGAGAACCTTCGGGAATGTCGTGCCGGCGCGAAGCGCTCGCTCGCCGGCCTTCTGGATGACCGGGCCGTCGGCGATGGGATCGGAAAAGGGAACGCCCAACTCGATGATGTCCGCGCCGCCTTGCTCGAGCGCAAGGATGAGCTTGACAGTGTGGCCGGGCGACGGGTCGCCCGCGGTGATATAGGCGACGAGGCCCCGGTTGTTCTCGCGGCGGAGGCGCTCGAAGGCGGAAGTGATGCGGCTCATCCGAATACCGGTCTGGCAATATGCACGGTCTGCACCCCGAGTACAGTCCGTTTCGTCCGTCGATCCCGCGACGGCGCGGATACAGGCGTCAGTTTTTTCTTCGCTCGTGTGCGGATCATACAAGCGGGAAACATTCGGATCGGTGTCAACACCGCTTGATCAGGAAGATGTTTCACATCAGTTTTTCCTCCGCCCGCGGGCGGATCATACCAGCAAGAAACATCCGGGACGTTGTCAACGCTGCTTGCATAGGAGGATGTTTCAGGACAGGGGCCGAAGAAAAGCATTGTACTGTTGCGGCAGCCTGTCAGTCCCGTGGATCAGCCGAGAGCGGGCATGTTCTCCCGGAAGATGCCGATGTCCTTGTCGCCTCGGCCGGAGAGGTTGATGAGGAACGACTGCCCTTTCGCATCCGGCGCGCGGCGAATCGCTTCGGCAACGGCGTGGGCGGATTCGAGGGCGGGGATGACGCCTTCGAGGCGGGAGAGGAGTTTTACGGCTTCCAAAGCGTCTTCGTCAGAGCAGGAGACATATTCGACGCGTCCTTGATCGTGCAGCCAGGAGTGTTCAGGGCCGACGGTGGCGTAGTCGAGGCCGGCGGAAACCGAGTGGGTCAGCGCGATCTGGCCGTCTTCGTCCTGCAGGAGATAACTGTAGGTACCGTGGAGCACACCCGGACTACCTCCGCAGAACCGCGCGGCGTGCTGGCCCAAGCCGGGTCCGTGTCCGCCGGCTTCGATGCCCACCATATTGACGGATTCGTCTTCGAGGAACGGATGGAAGAGGCCGATCGAATTGCTTCCGCCTCCGACGCAGGCCATGAGAACGTCGGGGAGTCCGCCTGTCAGGTCGAGGAACTGACGCCTCGCTTCCCGGCCGATCACGGAATTAAAATCACGGACCATCCTCGGATAGGGGTGAGGTCCAAGAGCGGAGCCCAACAGATAGTGCGTTGTTTCGAAATGGGCGACCCAGTCGCGCATGGCTTCGCTGATGGCATCTTTCAGAGTGCGGCTGCCGGTATCGACGCCGATGACCTCAGCACCCATCAGGCGCATGCGGAAAACATTGGGGCTCTGACGGCGCATGTCCTCTTCGCCCATATAGACGATGCACTCGAAGCCGAACAGGGCACAGGCGGCAGCCGTCGCGACACCGTGTTGGCCTGCGCCGGTCTCGGCAATGACTCGCTTCTTGCCCATGCGTTCGACGAGCAGGCCCTGGCCGAGGCAGTTGTTGATCTTGTGAGCCCCGGTGTGGAGCAGGTCCTCACGCTTGAGGTAGATTTCCGCGCCGCCGAGATGCCGGCTCAGCCTCTTGGCGTGGTAGAGAGGCGTGGGGCGGCCGGCAAAGCGGCGGGAGAGGTTTTCGAGCTCGTCTCGAAAGCTTTCGTCGGCACACGCCCGGTCGTAGGCGATTTCGAGTTGATCGAGCGGAGCCACCAGGATTTCCGGGACGTAGCGCCCCCCGTAGGGACCGAAGTGACCCAGGGTGTCGGGCAGGGTTGTGGTTATTGTTGTAGCCGCCATGACCTATCGCCAGTGTCTCCGTTCGGAAGTTTCGTGCGCGCCGGTTGCATCACTCCTCCGGGGAACCGGCACAACATTCCGTACTCCCATATTGTCATTGCGGTTTTCCGCTTCAAGTCGGATTTCACCAGTACCGCAATATTACCCATCTTTCCCGGAAAGCGCGGCTTCCAAGTATGCTTTCACCTTGCCGCGATCTTTCAACCCGGGTTTGCGTTCAAGCCTGGAACTGGCGTCGACGCCATGAGGCGCGACTTGCCGCAGAGCCTCGCCGACATTGTCACGTCCCAAGCCACCTGCAAGGATGACGCGGCCGTGCCGCTTCGCCTCCACCGCGATGGGCCATGGAAACGTGCGGCCCGTTCCCCCGTACGCGCCGTTGGAGGCGGCGTCGAGGAAATAAGCCTCGCAGGGGTAGACCTTCAGGCTGTCCACGTCGAATCCGGGCGCAACGCGGAAGGCCTTCCAGACACGAAGGTCGCTCAGCTCCTGACAGACCGCCGGGGTCTCATTGCCGTGAAGCTGCACGACATCGAGCCCGACGAGCGCCGCGATCTTGCGAATCCGAGCCGGCTCTTCGTCAACGAACACGCCGACGCGCAGCACGGTCTTGGGCAATGCCGCAGCGATCATCGCGGCTTTTTGCGGCGTAACGCAGCGCGGGCTACCCTGATAAAAGATCAAGCCGACTGCGTTCGCACCCTGCTCGGCCGCGAATCGAGCGTCGCCGGCGTTGGTGATGCCGCACACCTTGACGATTTCAAGCGGCACTTGTGCGCACTCCCTGGATCAACTCCGCGAGCGCCGCGCCCGGCGCGGCGCGCTTCATCAGGCTCTCGCCGATGAGAAATCCTCCATAGCCCGCTTCCATCAGCCGGAGAATATCATCGGCGGAGCGGATGCCGCTCTCGCTGATACAGAGCACGTCGCCGGGGATTTTTTCCGCCAGCTCGAACGACGTGCCGAGCGAGACTTCGAGAGTTTTCAGATTGCGGTTGTTGACGCCAATCAGGTCGGCGCCCGCAGCCAAGGCGCGATCCAACTCCGCTTCGTTGTGGACCTCGACGAGCGCGTCCAACTCGAGCTGGCTCGCTTCCCGCATCAGGTCGACGAGCTGGTAGTCGGTCAAAGCAGCAACGATGAGAAGGACGGCGTCTGCGCCGCCCGCCGCCGCCTGGAACAGGTGATAGCGGTCGAACGAGAAGTCCTTGCGCAGCACGGGAAGGCTTGTCGCCGCTCGGGCGGCTTCCAGGTCCGCGAGCGAGCCTTGGAAGAATTGGGGGTCAGTGAGGACCGAGAGCGCCGCCGCACCGCCGGCTTCATAGCCGGCCGCGATGGCGGCCGGGTCGAACTCGCCGGCGATCACACCCGCGGACGGCGAGGCTTTCTTGATCTCGGAGATGATGGCCGGCCGGGCCATTTCCAGAGCTTCCCGAAAGGGCCGGCGTTGCGGGCGCGGCAATGCTTCGATTTCGTGGAGCGGTATCCGAGCCTGTTCGAGGAGCAGTTCAGCGCGTTTGCGCGCCATGATCTGGTCCAGCACCGTCATTGCGGCCGCACGCATCACAACGTCCTGAAGGAAAGCAGACTGCGGGGGAGATCTCTCATCGTATCCAGCAAGCGGAAGGGCGTCAACGAAGCAGCCGGCAAGGGGCTCCTGGCTCGATGCAGACCGGGGATGGCGGCTTGTCTTGCAGCTTGTCTTGCAGCCGGTAGTGGTGGGAAAATCCCGTGGTTGACTCGGCACCCCCTTGTTGTCGGGATCGTGTTTCTGTGGATGTTGTCTCTAGCACGGAGGAGAATGAGCAAGTGCGGGCGCGTTATTACAGCCCGTGGCAAAAGCCCCGCTGCATTCAAGCGGCGATGCATCCCGGCTGAACTGCGTTGCTCCTCGGTCGAATATGTCCAATATGCTCCCTCGTTGCGCCTCGCCAGCCAAGCGCCTTGCCGCTCTCGGTGCTACGCGGGGTTTCACCACGGACTGTAAGATGATCCCAGAAGTGGACAACCTCACATCTACGGTCACAACGTGGCCGAAGACGAAGTTGAGGCAGTCCTGGATCACCCAATGGAAGACCGTCTGGGAGAGGGAGGAGTGAGGGTCGCACTAGGGCAAACCGACGCAGGCCGCTATTTACGAGTCGTTTATGTTCCAGATCCCATTCCGAATTCGGTCTTCGTGATCACTGCGTATGAGCTCGGACCCAAGGCGAAGCGAGCTCTTCGCCGCAGACGCAAGAGGACACAATGAGCAAAAAAAACTTTCCTGCCGGATGGGATGAGAGCAGGGTTCAACAAGTGCTCGATCACTACGAAACGCAAAGCGACGAAGAAGCTGTGGCCGAGGACGAAGCTGCATTCGAGAGAACCACGCACACGGCGATCGAAGTTCCTGTTGACCTCATTCCAGAAGTTCGCGAGCTAATCGCGAAACACAAAGTCAATTGATCGGCGTCTGGAGAAGCGGGCGGAACCGCGGGAATCCTGGAGATCGATCCTGCGTGCGATTGGGCGCGTGCAGCCTGAGAGAAGTGAGCGAACGACAGGGTCGCCGCGTCGATCGCCTACCTGCCGCGCAAGAACGGCCCGGGGAACCACTGTCGGCTCTATGCCTGAAGATTCCGACGGGCGGCTGTAAGACGTTGCTCGCTACCAAGGTCGTGGATGCGGCTAATAAGCCACTATTGCAAGCGACACGTATTCGACATCTGCGCGGAACATGCCGCCAGGAAGGACTGGGCGGATTTCGTCCCTGCCCTGCGCGATAAGGTGGTGAAGTTCGAGATCGTGGACGAGGACGAGTGGGGAAGTCACCTGATCTCGATGCTGGCCTTGTAGTCGGACGTTGCGAGCCACCGAGAATATTTCGCGGGATTCAATAGTGGCTCAACCGGTCTCGGCTGCTCCGGCCCGACGAGCGTCTCTCCACAGCTTCACCCGTGCAGCACCTCGCGGAGTGCTCGTGATGGTGGAGGGACAACATCATCGCACGTGTCACCTTGCTCATAAGTCGGACGCGGGCGCGAACTTGTCTACTACGAGAGGGAAGTCACCAGCTTGGGGATCGAGACGAAGCGCCCACTCGCGTCAAACTGGAGCCCGAGGCCGCCGATCCTGCCGTCCGGAGCCGTTCGGCATTCAAGGACGCCTTGTTTGTCCGCGGTGGCGGGATGGCGCTCCGCCAGCATGAACGACAGGTGGCCGCCGGGAGGAAGGTCGAAGGCCTCACTCCCGATCCGGACCCAAGCCGAATCCCAGATCGTCAGGTTGATCGCCGCCGGAGAGGAGGTGTCTCCATTGATCAGCGCTACACCCACTTGGGATCCGTTCGCATTGTCGAACGGCAGCAGGAAGGAGGGCGCCAGCGCCGGAAGGAGGTCCGTAAGTACGCCGGGAGACTTGAAATGCTCGAAAGCCGCATAGCCCGTCACCTGGCCTGGATGGATGATCTCGGCCCAGCCCACGACTGCCTCGGCATGTTCATCCAGCGTTCCCACATGAAGCGACGACCAAGGCGGGATCGTTTCGCTGATTTCGGCAGCGGTCAACTCTTCCGAACGGCTGCGGGAGCCTTCAGCACCCCCCATGGGACTTCCATCACGGACGGTCAAGTTGACGGGCACGGTCAGCGGTTCCCCCGCATCGGTCCGGAACACGATCCTCACGCCGGATTCAGACGGTGACGGGTTGATCAGATTCAGTTGGGTCTTCCAACTTCCGCCGGAGGCGATCTGCGGAAGGACAAGGCGCCTCGGCCCTCCTGCAGGCTCGATGGTGAGCATGATCTCGGCGGCGGCCGTTTTCGAATCGCTATCCACAACGTTCAAGGTGAACGGAAATACGCCGGCAGCCGCCGGGGCGCCCGAGAGGAGGCCGCGCGAATCGAGTTGCAAGCCGGGCGGCAGCATCCCATCATCCAGACGCCAGGCATACGGCGGCTTGCCTCCACGAGCTGTGAGTAGCTGCGAGTGAAGACGCCCCACCGTTCCACTCGGCAGACGCTCCTGCGACGTGACCTCAAACCGGAGCGGGATGCGCTCGTCGGGGACAAGAACCGTGTAACGCTGCATCGCCGAACGAGTGGGAAAGGAACTGTCGGACACCGCAATCGCCAGAGTGTAGACACCGGAAGCCCCAAATTCCCCGCTGAGAAGGCCCGAGGGCGACAACGTGAAGCCGGCAGGCAGATCCTCGGGGAACCAGCGATACGGTGGCAGGCCTTGCACGGCCTCCAATTGCTGCCGATACCTCGTTCCCGTTTCGGTCGAGGTGCGAATCGAAGAGGTTGCGATCGAGAGGCCCCGGTCCTGGGCAGTCGGATTCGAGTCGGCCTTTCGGACACAACTTTGCGGGGTCAGCCCGCGCGAGAAATGATGCTCCGAGCAGGGATCCGCAGTCATCACCGCGAACATCTGCGTGGGAGTCATTTCACCGCTGAGAATCGCCTTTTCGTCAAAGTCGTGTACACGATCGATGAAGCCGCGGTCCCAGTCGGCCTTCGCATCGAAGTTCACTCCGAACCGGCGGTCCAGGAAGACATTGACGACGTTTCCGAAAGCAATGAAGAGGTGAAAGTCAAAACGTTCGAGCAACAGGGGAAGAATGTCCTGTGCGCGAATTCCTTCGAAGCCCTCCGACGAACAATCGTAGTCGATGTAGTCCTCCTCGTAACGATCGAAAACGCGATTGTATCGGTACTCGATCGGCAGTTCACGCCAGAACTGTCGCACCGCATCGAGCGCTTCGGGCCAACGTTGGTGTCCATTGCGGCCGATCATGTCGCTTGTCACGAAGCAGCCTCCCGGCCGCAGGGAGCGCTTGACCTCGTCGAACAACGTCTCGAGAGCGACGACGTGATGGAGGGCCTGGTTGGCGACGACCGCCGTGTACTGCCTGTCCGCCCGCCAGTGGTTGAAGTCGGCTTCCGTGAATCTGAAAAAGCCGGCAAACCCGGCTTCTGCGGCTTGAGCATGCCCGCGGAGCAGCATCGCCGGATTCACGTCAAGGCATTCGATCGTGAACCGCTTGACTCCGTACTCGCGTAGCATGCGCGCCACACGGATCTCGGTGTCGCAGTTACCCGAGCCGATGCTCAAGAATACGGGCGACGGGTCGCCGCAGTTGTCAGCGGCTTGCGCGAGGTACTTGGCGTAGAGTTCCTCGGCGATCGTGAACCCGTATTCCCCGGCCATGGGCCGGACGTAGGTATTCGCCCAATAGTGGAAGATGGGCGGCAGATCATGCACGTCATGCAGGTCGCGAAAATGGTCTTGTTCTTTTTGGAGCTTCTTCCGATAGTCGTCGGACCCGGATTCAGAGCGGGTCGGCCTGTCAGCAGGAGACATCGGAGGAAACGGCCGAGCGGAGTTCATGACCGTCGAGAACGTATGATACTGCCGGCCGCCTTGTCGCCGCCCGTGTTCCAGCAACACCGCGTTCCGATAAACTGACACTATCGTGACGCAACCGAGAACGTTGTTCGAAAAAATCTGGGACGAACATGTCGTCGTCCATGAGGGCGGGAGCCCGGCCGTCCTGTATATCGATCTCCACCTCGTTCATGAAGTGACCTCGCCGCAGGCCTTCCAGGGGCTGCGCGACAAGGGGTTGAAGGTGCGGAGGCCGGATCACACGCAGGCTACCCTGGACCACAGCATTCCAACGACGGACCGTACATTGCCGATCGTCGACCCGATCGCCGCCAGGCAGGTCGAGCAATTGCGGATCAACTGCAAGGAGTTCTGCGTACCGCTTGAAGACCTGGGCAGCGAGGGTCAGGGCATCGTCCACGTGATCGGCCCGGAACTGGGATTGACACAGCCGGGCATGACGGTTGTGTGCGGCGACAGCCATACTGCGACGCACGGGGCCTTCGGGGCGTTGGCGTTCGGGATCGGGACGACGGAAGTCGAGCACGTTCTCGCAACGCAGTGCCTGCTCCAGAACAAGCCTCAGACCTGTGAAGTGCGCTTCGAGGGTGTGCTGCCGAAAGGCGTTGGCGCGAAAGACCTCATTCTGGCTTTGATTGCGAAGATCGGTGTCGGCGGCGGAACCGGGCATGTTCTCGAATACACCGGCGAGGCGATTCGCTCACTTTCGATGGAAGGCCGCATGACGGTCTGCAACATGTCGATCGAAGGCGGTGCGCGGGCAGGCATGATCGCACCGGATGACAAGACATTCGAATACCTGGCGGGCCGCCCGAAGGCTCTGCATGGGCAGGAGTGGGACAACGCGCTGGCTCGCTGGCGGCGGCTTCCGACCGATGCGGACGCAACGTACGACAAGCAGGTTTCGATCGACGCGTCCGCTCTCGAGCCGATGATCACCTACGGGACCAATCCCGGAATGGGCGTGCCGATCTCGCAGCCCGTACCGGACCCATCGACCGCCGCGAACGGCGAGTCCATTCGGAAAGCTCTCGACTACATGGCTCTCGAGCCGGGCAAGCCGCTGTTGGGGCATCCCGTGGACGTGGTGTTCATCGGAAGCTGCACGAACTCGCGGATCTCCGACCTGCGGGAAGCGGCTTCGCTGATCAAGGGCCGCAAGATCAGCCCCCATGTGCGCATGCTTGTCGTACCGGGTTCGGAGAAGACCAAAAGACAAGCCGAAGCCGAAAACCTGCCGGAGATCTTCCGGTCGGCCGGGGCGGAGTGGCGCGAAGCAGGGTGCAGCATGTGCATCGCGATGAACGGCGATCAGCTCAGCCCCGGACAGTATTGCGTCAGCACGAGCAACCGGAACTTCGAAGGGCGCCAGGGCAAGGGCGGCCGCACCTTCCTGGCAAGCCCGCTGACGGCCGCCGCCGCCGCCGTGAGCGGAGCAATTACCGACGCTCGGACATTGATGCAGTAGGGGTTCTCAAGATGCAGGCCATCAACACCTTTTCCGGCAAGGCCATCGCGCTGCCCGTCAAAGATATCGACACGGACCAGATCATTCCAGCGCGTTTCCTCAAGACCGTCGACAAGCAGGGTCTGGGCAAGAACCTGTTCAACGATTGGCGATACCTCGAGGACGGAGGCCCGAATCCGGCATTCCTCTTGAACCAGCCCCGCACCGAGGGCGCCGTGATTCTCGTTGCCGGAGACAACTTCGGATGCGGCAGCTCGCGTGAGCATGCGCCGTGGGCGCTGATGGGGTTCGGATTCCGGGCCGTGATCAGCACGTCCTTCGCCGATATTTTCCAGATCAACTGTCTCAAGAACGGGTTGCTGCCGATCATCGTGGACGAAGTGACGCACACCGATCTGCTGGCATCGGCGGGCGGCGATGAACCGATCGAACTGGAAGTGGATTTGCCGAATCAGGCCGTGCGACTACCGGACGGACGAACGGCGTCGTTCCCGATCGATGCGTTTTCCAAAAAGTGCCTGCTTGCGGGGATGGACCAGCTCGACTACTTGCTGCATCAGGACGCAGCCGTCTCGATGTATGAGGCGAGTCATCCCGAGCGCGTGAGCACGCTCTGAAGCATTCCCGCCCCCCGACTCGGCACCCTACATTCCCGACAGGTGAAAAAGTAAAGCTACTTCCATCCCGCCACAGAGTAAACCTCAGGAACGTTCCTGAGCAGGGCGTCTGTTACCATCTTCTGAATGCCCACGGACCAGGACCAGGAAGTTCGAGAGAAAGCCTCGCGGTTTTTTCCGCGTTGGGAAGAGGCCGACCTGCCGCAACCGCCAGCGATCACGCTGAAGAGCTGGACCGCGCTGATCGGACCCGGCGTGCTGATGGTGGGCAGCAACATCGGGGGCGGGGAATGGTTGTTCGGTCCGATCGTGACGGCGCGCTACGGCGGGTCACTGATGTGGATCGCGACGATCAGCATCGCCTGCCAAGTGTTCTACAACCTTTCGATCATGCGGTACACGCTCTATACGGGCGAGCCGATTTTCGTGGGTTTCTTCCGAACGAAGCCGGGGCCGAAGTTCTGGTGCGGGCTCTATCTCCTGCTGGATCTGGGAGGGATCTGGCCCTACCTGGCATCGAATGCGGCGGTCCCTTTGGCGGCGGTGATCCTGGGACATCTACCCGGAGCCGAAGACGACGCTTTGGTGCGGAACCTGAGCTATGTCATTTTCCTCAGCGTTCTCACGCCGCTGATTTTCGGCGGCAAGATCTACAACGCCATCGAGCGCATGATGGTGACGAAGCTGGTGGTCGTGTTGGGGTATCTGACGTTCGTCGGCGTGATGATGGTCAGCCGGGAGACGTGGTTCGACATTTTCACGGGCTTCTTCAAGTTCGGGTCGCTGCCGGAAAGCGACATCGATTGGGCGACGCTGGCGGCGTTCGCGGCGATTGCGGGCGCGGGCGGCTTGTCGAACATGAACTTCTCGAACTATACGCGCGAGAAGGGCTGGGGGATGGGCTCGCTGGTCGGCGCGATTCCCAGCATGGTCGGAGGCAAGACGATCCGGCTCTCGCACGTGGGCAAAGTGTTCCCGCTGAGCAAGGAGAACGTCCGGCGCTGGAAGGGATGGATCCTGCATATCGTCCGCGATCAGGTTGCGATCTGGTCGGTGGGCTGCGTTCTGGGGATGGCGCTGCCGTCATTGCTCTCACTGGAGTTCATCCCCGGAGCGGAGGTGGAGGGCCACGCCGCGGCGGCGATGACGGCGCGCGGCATCGCGAACAGCTACGGAGAGGTTTTCTGGTACCTGACGCTGTTGATGGGCTTCATCGTGCTCGCGCCGGGGCAGATGTCGGACATTGACGGCATCGTGCGGCGCTGGACGGACGTGATCTGGACCGGCAGCCAACGGGCCCGCAAGATGAAAGGCCACCAGGTGCGGAACGTCTACTACTCGATCCTGCTGTGCTACGTGGCCTGGGGGTTGATCGCTTTGCGCTTGACGCCGAACCCGCTGGTTCTCGCGATCGTGACCGGGACGCTCCGTAACATCGGTCTGGGCATTACATCGCTTCATTCGCTCTATATCAACCACCAGCTTTTGCCGTGTAAGCTGCGGCCGCCCTGGTATTTGCAGGCGGGTCTGGTGGCGGCGTTCTTCTTCTTCATGGGCATATCATCGATTGCGTTCCATCAGAAATGGACGCAGTTGATGGGTCCGTAGCTCGATGGGACCCGGACTCATCGCGTTGCACTGACATGCATGTCCTACTGCGACACCGGATGAGAACCTGTTTCCTCACTGCCTGCCTGCTCGGGAACCTTCTCGCCGCCTGCGGCGGCAACCGTCCCGACATCATCATCGGCTCGAAGAACTTCAGTGAAAGCGTCCTGCTTGGCGAGATGCTTGCGCAACACATCGAGGCACGGACCGGCCTTACGGTCGGCCGACGGCTGAGTCTCGGCGGCACCTTTATCTGCCATCAAGCCATGCTTTCCGGCGACCTGGACATCTATCCCGAATACACCGGGACCGCTTTGGCCGCGATCCTCGAGAAGCCGGTCATGCAAGACCGTGACGCCGTATTTCAGGAAGTCGCCTCGACGTATCGCAGCAAGTTCGGTCTTCAGTGGATGAAGCCTTTGGGTTTCAACAACACCTACGCGATGGTCGTTCGCGCTGAAGACGCCGAGCGCGACGGTCTCCGCACCATCTCCGACTTCGCCCAGGTCAGCACCGGCCGCACGATCGGATTCAGCTTCGAATTCGCAGAGCGGCAAGACGGCTATCAAGGGTTTATCGAAACCTATGAGATGAAGTTCAACAGGGAACCGAAGACCGTCGATCTGGCCCTCATCTACCGGGCTCTTCGCGATGGCGAGATCGATCTCGGAGTCGGCAACTCGACGGATGGAATGATCCAGTCATTGAATCTGATCATCCTCGAAGACGACCGCCGCTACTTTCCCCCCTATGACGCGGCCGCCGTCGTGCGGCAGGCAACGCTCGACCGGTTTCCCAAGCTGCAGGGAGTGGTGAACGAACTCGGCGGCCTGTTCAGGGAACCGGACATGCAAAAGGCCAATCTCGACATCGACGGCAACCACCTGCCTGTGGCCCAGGTCGCTGCCGAGCTCCTCGCTGCCAAAGGGTTATGAAAATGGCGGCTCAGGCGCTCAACTCATCCCAAGCCGGCGAACAAAGAACGGATACAGCCCCAACCCGAGACCAAACAGCACATGGCCCACGAGCATCGTTGGACGCGGTGCGTAGGTCACCACCGCACTGCTCAGCAAAGGCCAAATCCAGAGGAACGCAGCCAGATACCAGATCACGCCGATCAGCATCCCCACCCACAATGACCGGACGGGCCTTGCAACGTACAGGATAAGAAGCAGCGAAGCGACGATACCCACGATGCCCGACAACAGGACGTGCAGCGCAGCGCCGCTCACGGAAGCGTGCGAAAAGCCGGCGCTGAGGGCGCGCGCCGGGAAGAACGTGGACCCGATCAGGTTGAGAATTGCCCACGGCCCTTCTCCACTGAGCGTCGTCGAGAGTATCCAGTAGAGGAGAACAGCGGCGCCCGCAAGCACTCCCGTCTCGAGACCTGCCAGCAGCAGCCAAAGCTGCGCAAGAGAGAAGCGCTCCCGGGGGCGTTCCTTCCGCGCGGCTTGTTGGCCCTCCGCCTTGCGGTATGACTCGTCCAGCAACTCGACCACATGCATCACGCGCTGACCGCTGCCGAAACGTTCCGCACCGACGCGAAGCTGCAGCATGCATCCGGGATTGGCCGTCACGATCGTGTCGGCGCCGGTTGCGCCTGCCATCTGCATTTTCTTCTCGAGCAGCGCCATCGACATTTCGGTGTGCTCGACGTTGTAGACACCGGCGCTGCCGCAGCAGATTTCCGACAGCGGCAGTTCGCGAAACTCCAGCGCGGGGATAGCGGCCAGCATGGTGCGCGGCGGCGTCCGAACCTTCTGTCCGTGCAGCAGATGGCAGGAATCCTGATAGGTCACTCGTGCGGGGATGGGCGCAAGGCTGCGATTGAGATCGATCCCGGCCAGGAACTCCGTCACATCCTTGACCTTGCTCGAAAATGCCTGCGCCCGCTGATGCCACTCGGGGTCGTGCTCGAACAACTCCGGGTATTCCTTGACCACCGAGCCGCAACCCGCCGCATTGGTAATAACGGCATCGAAGTTTCCACTCTCGAACGCTTCGATATTCCGCTTCGCCTGGCGGCGTCCGATCTCGCGCAGCCCGGCGTGCACCTGCAGCGCCCCGCAACAACCCTGGTCCGGTGGAAGCGTCACCTCACAACCGTTTTTCTGGAGAACCCGAACCGTCGCTTCATTCATCCGAGCGAAGGAGATATTCGCGATGCATCCCGCCAGAAACGCGACCCGGCGGCGCGTCTCTCCTTCCGCAGGAAAGACCTTGCCGACCTTGTCGAAGAAGAACGGCGTCTCGACCGCAGGACTCAGCGCCTCGATCTCCTCCAAACGCCCGAACAGCTTCAGAATGCCCAGCCGCCGAACCAACCGCTGCAGACCGCTCTTCTGAAGGACCCACAGCTTGTAGCCCGTGACCTTGAGCAGGAACGGGCTCGTCAGCAAGCGGTCGAAAACGAACCAACGCAGCAGCCGCTGCCACCACGGCAGCCGTCGATTGGCATCGATCTGCCCCCGCGCCGCCTCGACCAACTTGCCGTACTGCACGCCGGAAGGACACGCCGTTTCGCAGGCCCGGCAGGCCAGGCAGAGATCAATGTGCTCGACATACTCTTCATTGATCGCCAGATTTCCCTCGGCGACCTGCACCATTTGGTAAATGCGCCCTCGCGGCGAGTCCATCTCGAGACCCAGCTCGCGATACGTCGGACAGGCGTTCAAGCACAGACCGCAGTGGACACAGCGGTCGAGATCCTGTTGCAGCGGACGATCGTAGGGCGCGGAAAGGTCTTGGATGGCGGTGTCGGGCACGCGTTCAGGACAAGCACCTTAGTGTAGTACGAGGATCGGTTTTCGCTTGCAATGATCGGTCTCTTCCGTCATTCTACGGACACGGACAATGCCCCACCCACCACTCACGGAATGTTACGAGGAGCCCCCATGACGAAAACCCTGCTTTTGCGTTTGTTGATCATCGCTGCACTGGCCTGGGCCTGCGGTCCTCAGCCCTCCGCGGAGGAATCCTCCGGAGAGGAATCATCCTCTTCGATCGCCGTCGTCCGAGACGGTGCTCTGGCGCGCCTGTCAACGTTGGAAGAGAAAATCGTCGGTCTCTCGGAGGCGATCCCGGAAGACAAGTACACCTGGCGCCCCGGCGAAGGAGTCCGCTCCGTCAGCGAGGCGTTCCTTCACGTGGCCAGCGCCAACTACCGGCTGCCGAACATGATCGGCACCCCTCCCCCGGAGGGCATGGACTTCACGGATTACGACAAGTCGACCACTGACAAAGCCGAGGTGATCGCAGCCTTGAAGGCTTCCTTCGCCCACTACCGCAAAGCGGCCGAAAGCATCGCCGAAGCCGATCTCGAAAACGCCGTGAAGGTTTTCGGACGCGACAGCACGAACGCGGGCGCGCTGATTACTTTCAACGGCCACCTCAGCGAGCATCTGGGCCAGTCCATCGCCTATGCTCGCAGCAACGGCGTCGTGCCTCCCTGGAACCAATAGGCGAGCTGTGGCATCGTCAAGGGCTCAGCGGCAGGCCGGGATCGGTCCGCTGCTGTTGAGGGAATGCTTGCTTGGCTGAGTTCGGCTATCCGCATGCCGGCAGCTTGAAGCCTTCCGCGGCTCGCTGCAGATGCCGTGCTCTCAGGCTGAATACAGCGGCTCGGCCTGTCCGGCCTTGATCGGCTCAGGTACGGACTCTGACTGCATGACTCGAGGCGTGCCGCAATCGATCAACATCCGCCTCGCACGCTCACGGAACTCATCGCGGACATCGCGGGTCGGGGGCCGGCAGCGGCTGGAAGCAAGGCCGACCAGCTCCATGCAGAGCTTGTCGAGGTAGCCGTCACCGCTCGTGTACTGTTCCATCTCTTTCCAGAGACGATAGAAAGGCATGGCCACGCGCATCAGCTCCCGCTGCGCCTGCTCATATCGGCGATCCTGCAACATCTCCCAAAGTTGCACTCCCCACTCGGGCCAGTGGTTGCAGATATGGACCTCGATGGCTCGCGCGCCGAGCATGTGGCTGGTCACAAAACGCAACTGGTTGTCGATGATGCTCAGCCGATCGGAAAATGACGCCACCACCTGCTCGAACTCCATGAAGCCGCTGTCGGGCGTCGCCCACTTCAGACCGACAACATTGGGCAGATCGACCAGCCGCTCCGCCAACGAAGCCGATACGCCGGTGCTGGTCCAGTAGGTGTTGTAGACGATAATGCCGACATCGGCCGCGCCGGAGGCGGCCCGAGCATACTCGAAAAAGTCATCTTCGGTGTGATTGAAGTAAAAGGGCGGCGAGACCTGGATGTACTCCGCCCCGCAGCGCTCGGCGGCCTTGGCGAGCTGAACCAGTTCGCTGGTGCTGGTGGTCATTGCGCCCATGACGACGGGCACCCTTCCGGCGGCCTGCTCGACCACCTCCTCCGTCGCTGCTACCCGCTCGTCGAAGCTCATCGTCGAGAAGTCCCCGGCAGCGCCCGCCACGAGCAAAACACCCGTCCCGGTTCGGATCCCGCCGTCGATCACGAAATCGACATGTTTCCTCATTGCCGGCAGGTCGACCGTCAGATCGCTGTCCCGGAACAGCGTCGGAATGGTGACGTAACAGCCGCAGAGCCGCCGCCGCGCTTGCTCTCGATCCATCATGGGGCTAAAGGTCGTCCTTTCCGTCGGTCAGCCACTCCAAACTGAAGCGGGCCAGCATGATCTGTGAATAGCGGTCAGCCTCGTACAGGCACAGAATCGTCATATCGGGCGCGATCGCCAGATCCGAATAGGCCGCAGAGCCCGAGTGAAGCACTTTCGCAACGGGGAACGTTTCGCATTCGTCATAGCTCATGCGCACGGTGAGCTGCGCCCGCTCGATGGGGCTCGCAGGGTGAGCCAACAGCACCCGGTTTCTGCCGTGGCGCTCCGCTCGTGTAAATCGAACTACGCTTCCCTGCACCGATGGTTCCGGCATGTCCTGGTGGAACCGGACGTCAGACCAGGTTTTTCCGCCGTCCTCGCTCCAGGCATAGGCGCGCCTGCGCTTTTCCTGCCGGCTGCGCATGTTCATATAGATGCGGCCGGCGGCGGTTTCCACCGACATCGATTCGTCGGAGAGATCGCTGTCGAGCGGAGCGCTCCGTTTCCAGGTTGCCCCATGATCGTCGCTGTACATGGCGTAAGAGAACTGGACTTTGCCCCAGCCTGCCGGCCGCCACGTGCGCGGCCCGGGCGAGGTGTCACCCCAGCTTGAAATCAGCAGCCTTCCCGACGAGAGTTGAATCCCATGTCCGGGACCAGCCCCGATATAGCTCCAATCCGGATCGACGACCTGATCGGTGATTTCGCGGGGTTCACTCCACGTCGAGCCGTTATCGGGGCTCTTGGTGACAAACACTCGCTGATTGTTCTTGCAAAACACAAGGACCACATCCCCGGTTTCGCGATCCAAAACCGGAGCCGGCTGATTGACCGACAGGTCACCATCGTCAATAAGCACTTCGAGAGGTCCCCAGGTCCGTCCCCCATCCCGGCTTCGCTTGAGGACCAGATCGATGTCGGCATCGTCCCGGCAGCTATCCCGACGCGCTTCGGAAAACGCCAGGATCGCGCCATCCGCAGCCGCCAGCAATGCCGGGATTCGAAAGCAATGATAGTCTTCTTCCCCGGCCGAGAAGACGGTCAACCTTTCGACATCGGCAGGGACATCTACGCGAGCATCGTCTCTCGAAGGCGGCGCGCAAGTGACACAGACCGCGACGGCCAGCAAGACGGCTATGGCGGCTTTGTTCAAACCGTCACCTCGACGATGCATCGTCTCATGAAACAACCTGCCCCGAGGGATAGGAGCCGTACTCCACGCGGACTTCGCACTGCTCAATCGTAATTCCCCCGGTCAGGCCGTCGGGCCGCCCGTCAAGCGAGACTTCGAGCAAGTTCTGACCCTTGACCGGACGAACCTGCTCCAGATGATACTCGATCTTCTGCCCTTGATAAGGAGCCACGCGCCACGAGAAGTCACGCAGACAGGTCTCTTCGCTCAGCGGATCTCCGTTCAGGAACACGCCCAAGCGGTCGGCGCTGACGAGGTTCTTGATCTCGATGTGCAGCACGACCTGCCGAACCCGCTTCGCTGAGGCTGCGATGTCGTCCGCGATCATGAATGGAATGGGATAGCGTCTGCCGGGAGCGGCTTCCGCAATTTCGATGGGAAGCGTGGCGTCGTAGCCGAGCTCGAATGCCCTCTCCGAGCGGCGCCGCTGAACGTATCGCTTGCTCCCTTCGCTGATCAAATCGGGATCACCCAACTCGGTCAGAACCCGGCGCTCGGCGTCACCAAGAGGCCATTGCATGAACCACGCATAGATCCCATCGACTCCCCGAGCCCAATGGTTCGCCACGACTCCCCGCGCGACTTCCGGGGTCGGATAGATTCGTACCGCTGAACCCGCCGATTCGTCCTGCACATACGGCTGCAACATTCCGTAGACGGCCACGTCATGCTCGTGAGCCCTTTCGACCAGCCATTCGATGGGCATGTCCGGGTCTTGCGTGAAGTCGATATACAACAGCGGGACGACGTAGTCCACCAAACCTTCCTCGATCCACGCACCGACCTCGAATCCCTGGTCGCGGCACATCTGCTCGGTCGGATAGACGCGCGCACCGATCTGCTTGTCTTTCCCGGATACGGCGCGGACCATCTTCGAGATCTCCCGCACGTAGTCGGTCAGCACCGGCGTGTACTCCTTTACATCTTCCGGCCGCAAGCACAACGGCATGCCTCCCGGGGCCGCCGCGAAATCCAGCTCGACGCCCTCGGTGTCGTACTGCGTCGCCAACTCTTCCAGGACGGCGAACTGATGATCCCGCACTTCGGGATGCGCCATGCCTCGGCCTTCCGGGACACGAAACTTCGCATCCATCCCGCCATAGCTCGACATGCGCACACTGGCGAAAAAGTCCATCCCCTTCTCGTGCGCGCGGTCGATCAACACTTGCAGCGGATCAAGTCCGCGAGCCGAGAGACTCTGCATGTTCTCCCAGGTCCGCCAGTATGCGGCCATCGTGAAGGGCTGCTTGTCAGCCCCGAATTGCATGCCGACCTTCGAGGGATAAAAAAGACCATCGCCTCGCTCGACGCCGTAGATGAACGTATCGACCGGCGTGCCCGCCACCTCATCCACCGGCCGCCAGGCGTCTTCCATGGTCATGGGAGGCTCGAAAACAAAAAGGTAGTAGTGACGCGCGTCGTTGAAGTAGATGGTTCGCTTCTCGCGCTTCTCCGGCGAGGGCTGCACCTGAGGTGTTGCGGCCGACGCCGCGGCGGTGGAAGCGGGAGCGCCCGCAAGACCTTGTACGAACCTTCGACGAGTGAAGCTCACAACTCCTCCTCAGACGTGAAGCCGATCACGACGATCCGATTCTACCGCCGTTGAGAATACCCACGCCGTCGACACCGGCCTTTCTCGTACCGAAAGCGGCATGAAGCAGTAAGCATGATGAGAGGCCCACTCCCTGCATCGGCCGCGCCAGCATCACCGCAAGTTGTTGCTCGTAATAGACTTACCACTGATCATGCTGCCCTGACTCCCTCATCACATCCTTCTTTCCGAAGTAAAACCCCTTGCATCCCCGAAGACGATCGTGGACAGTCGGCCCGACGGACGCGGACGCGCTCGAACGGCACTGAGCCGCTTTGATCGCAGTACGCAATCGCCAGTGCTTGAGAACAGTCATGTATTTCCCTGTACTCTTGCATGGCTGCCAACATTCCCACAGTTGCGAACGCGGCGATGGGCCTAGAGCACTCCCGGGATCACCGCCTTCCTTCCGGCCGGATAGTCTGCGAACCGTTCCAGGTACCACCGGTGATGGCTGAGAGCTCTCGGGACGAGGTTGGCCCCGGTGTAAGTGCAGAATGCGAGTCCGCCCAGCGACCACGTCGCCACCGCCCATCCGAACCATTCCAGCAACTCTCCCAGATAGTTGGGACAGGAGACGTAACGGAATGCTCCACCCTGCGGGATGGAATATCCGGTTCGGCCAGGTTTGCGAAGACTGAGCAGAATGTTGTCGGAGTGGACATTCAGGGCCAAGCCGGCCGCGAAGATGGCCAACCCGCTCAGGAAGCACGGATCTCCCAGCCACTCTGCCCCATACTCGCCAAACTCCGAGATGAAACGCGCATTGACGTACGCATTGACCACGTTGAAGACGAACCCGCTGCCCACGACCGCAATCGGCATTTTCTTGCCTGAGGTTCGCGTGCGAAGAGGATAGACGAAGGTCCGGTTCAGGTAGTGGCACTGCCAGATCCCGAAAAGGGTCAAAGGAACCGGCTCGCTTGCCGCCCTTCCCATGAAGTAGAAGCCTGCGAACAGGACCGTCGCCGGGAACTCCATGACCACCCACCCTGCCCGGTTCGACATCTCCGGACCCCAGCCGCGCCCCGAATAGTGCCGTCCATAGGGCGCATTGAGACGCAGCAGGCTCGCGAAGGTGAGGACTGCAATCGCGAACACGGCCCACACCAGCACTCCGTGGAATGTCTGCTCAGTGACCATGCATCAAGACCAGTCTCAGGAAAGAGTGCACGGCAAGGACAGGGTTGGCTCGGTAAGGGGCTTGGTTGATGGCTGAGGCTTGAGCGTCTACCGGGGCGAGTTCAACAGCAGGCGATGGAGCGAAACTCTCCGAGTCCGCCCTTCTCGCCCTGAAACCGGCATGAGGCGGTGAGCTTGATGAGAGGTTCATTGCATGACTGCTTCTCACGACATGTCGCATCAAGGCCCTTGACTTGCACACACCGGCGGCGCGGTGTAATCCAGGCCGAGCAGTCGGAAATAGTTCTGCCCCAAGGCGATGTTCCTGAAGGCTTGGTCGTTCAGGTCACGGAGGATCCGGCTGGTTACCTGCAGCTCGGTTCGATAGACCTCGATGTCCTTGTCACTCGATGCCAGGAAGTCCGTTCCGGGAAGGAACCGTTCCGAGTAGTCATTCAGGAACGAGACATACAGCGCCCGTTTGTCCGGCTTTGAGAAGTAGGAATCGTCGATCACCCGCCAGGAAAGATCCAGCATCAGATTCGAATACTCATCCAACAGCGACGTCATCGTTCGGATATGGTCGGCGGCCTCCATTGTGACGAGTTCCCGCGACAATCCCATATGCATCCACACGATGTGGTTGTCAGGGTACAAGCGCAACACTTCATTCATCAGGGGCAGGTATTTTGTCGGGGCCTCGTCGTTTCCCAAATCCGAGTGAATCGCGATCGGGATACCCCGTTTCCGCAGCACCTGCATGAAGGCCGCCCACTCCTCGATCGCGGCCATGGGAACGGCCTCACGCCCATTGTTGAACAGCGCCTGCTTCACCAGATTGACCTCACCCATCCAGGTGAAGGCGCCGGGGTATTCCTGCTCCAGGAGTTGCATATTCGACAGGACCGACTCCGGCCGCGACAAGTCCGGGAAGGTCATCGAGAGAGTCAGGTGGAGGCCTTTAGGCGTTTTCGTGGTGTAGTTGGCGGCGTTGACGAAATCGTTCTTCAGCGTCGGTATCACCGGCGTGCCGGGACAATCGAGGTAATAGGTGCACGACGACACGGTGGGAAGCATCTGACCAATGCCGTAGATGTTGGCGAACAGGACGCCCGTCTTCTCGAGGTACGAGACGATCTCCTCGAACCGGACCGCGGGACCGCCAAACGGACGGAAGTGCAGGTGGGAATCCACGACCGCGGTTTGGGGTTGGACGGAGCGGTCGTAACACGGCGGATCATCGCTCTGGAACATCTCCAGGGTAGGCTTCGAATCACAGCCGGCGAACCCTATGACGCTGACGAAAAGCAGCACGCAAAGCGATGTTTTTTTCAACGCGTCGTTCATGAACAGGTTCTCCCAAACTATGGCGCCAATCGCAGAAGCACCGAATACCCCATCATTACAGCCATCAAAGCCGAGGTCACCCAAAGCGCCAGCGTGATCCAGCCCTTCGGTGCGATTGATGACGGAAGATGCCGATACCGCAGATACACCGTCGAAAACCCGATGATCGGCAGCATCATGGCTTCCACCGCGCCGGCCATCTTGACCATCATCACCGGTTCCTGGAAGAACATGTAATAGAGCGAAGGCACCACCAGCAGAACCACGACAAAGAGCCGCTGGAACCGCAGACGCAGGCCATAGTTGCCCTTGTCGTACGCCTTCATGATTCCCAGCCAATCGGCCAGCATCCGCGACCGGGCCGCCGTCCCCGCGAACACCGTCGAATAGAGCACCGCCACTGCGCCGATCAGAAACACGTAGCCCGACCATTCGCCGAGCGTGGCCGTATACATGTTCGACAGGGTCTCGATCATCTCCGTTCCACGCGGCACGATCCCCATGCCGTTCAGGATGCCCGCGCCGAGCAGGTAGAACGCGATGGTGGCGAATGTGTAAATTACCATCGAGTTCACAACGTCGAAACCGAGCACGCGAATCCACCCGTGTGCGCGCCGGGTCCAGGATGGCGTGTCATCGCGCGGCCCGGTGAACCGCGCGTAGCCCTTCTCCAGGCACCAGTAGGGGTAGATGCCCAACTCGGATGCTCCCACCCCCGTCAGGCCCATCACGGCGACCGCGCTCAAGAACCCGTTCTCGGGCATCCGAAACGACAGCCCCTCCACGATCGCGCCCCAGGAGAAATATTGCGGACTGTCGAGCAACACGAATGCCGCGCCGACTGTCATCAACGTGAACCCCGCGACCATCGCCATGGAAACACGCTCGATCAGCTCGTAGCGTCCGACGCTGAGGACGATCAGCGTCCCGATATTGATCACCCAGACCCACGCCACGATCGGGACTGCAGGGACGATCTGATGCACCACCTGGGCAATGCCGCCCAACATCCCACCCACGGCGACCAACGCCAGCGCCAGCGAGAGAAACCACGCCCAAACCACCCACGAAGCGCCCAGCCTCGGGCCCGGTACCCGATCGAACGCTTCCAGCGAGGTCTCGCCCGAACCGATCGTATAGCGCCCCAACTCGTTCTGAACGACGATCTTGATGACGCAACTCACGATGATCAACCACAGCAGGCTGTAGCCGTGTTCCGCGCCCAGCACCGTCGTCGCGATCAGCTCTCCGGAACCAACGATCGTGCTGGCGAGGATAATGCCGGGACCGACCCGCAAGGCGATCGCCGAGAGCATCAGCGGCGGCTCTTCGACGCTCTCCGCGCGCAGTTCGTAGGGGTTGAAGGGCTCCTGGCGCGTGGTCAAGAGCCCTGCCTTCGCAACTCGAGTTTGGCGACCGCTTCGCGGTGAACTTCATCCGGTCCGTCGGCCAAGCGCAGGGTGCGGGCGTGAGCCCACAGCGCCGCCAACGGGAAGTCGGCCGAAACGCCTCCGCCGCCGTGCGCCTGTATCGCCCGGTCGAGAACGCGCAACGCCATGTTGGGCGCCACCACCTTGATCATGGCAATCTCCGCGCGGGCCGCCTTGCTGCCCACCGTGTCCATCATGTGCGCCGCCTTGAGCGTCAACAACCGAGCCTGGTCGATCTCGATCCGAGAGTTCGCGATGTCCGCCCGGATCGTCCCCTGCTCGGCGAGCGGCTTGCCGAAGGCCACCCGCTCCTTGACGCGCTTGCACATCATCTCCAGCGCACGCTCGGCCATGCCGATCAGCCGCATGCAGTGATGAATCCGTCCCGGCCCCAAGCGGCCCTGGGCGATCTCGAATCCACGGCCCTCTCCCAACAACAGATTCGCGGCCGGAACACGCACATCCTCGAAGAGCACCTCACCATGTCCGTGGGGCGCTTCGTCGTATCCGTAGACCGACAGCAGCCGTTTGATCGTGATTCCCGGCGTGTCCATCGGCGCCAGGATCATCGACTGCTGCTTGTGTTTCGGGCCGTCGGGGTCCGTCTTGCCCATGAAGATCCCGATCATGCACCTCGGGTCCCCTGCTCCCGTCGTCCACCACTTGCGGCCGTTCAGCACGTACTCATCGCCATCACGCACGATGCTCGACCGGATGTTCGTTGCATCGGACGAGGCCACCTCCGGCTCCGTCATCAAGAAGCACGACCGCATCTCCCCGCTTAGAAGCGGTTCGAGCCATTGCTTCTTCTGATGCCGGGTGCCGTAGAGAATCAGCGTCTCCATGTTCCCGACGTCGGGGGCGTTGCAGTTGAAGACTTCCGGCGCGATCAGTGACCGGCCCATCACTTCGCAGAGAGGCGCGTACTCCAGGTTGCTCAGCCCGGGACCGTAGGCCGGATCGGAGCAGAACAGGTTCCACAGCTCCGCCGCGCGTGCCTTCGCCTTCAGCTCCTCCATCACGGGTGGAAGCCGCCAACGGCCGACCTCATCGAGTTGTCGGTCGAACGTTTTCTCGTTCGGATAGACGTTCTCGGCCATGAACGCTTCCAGCTTCGTCCGGAGTGCAATGATCGGTGGCGAGGGCTCCAGGTTCATGATGCGGATGCCTATTCTACAACCAATCTCCACTCGGCTCGCACCGGATGTCGGGCTCTGGCCCGCTGCGAAGGTTATGCTCGTAGTAACGTGCCATGAAACTGCTGCTCACCAACGACGACGGCATCGAAGCGCCCGGTCTGGAAGCTCTCGGGCAGGTTGCGGACGGTCTTGGCGAGATCCTGGTGGCGGCGCCCCGCGAGCCGGCTTCCGGCATCAGCCACGCCACGACCACCGACAGTCCGATTCGCGTCAATGCACATCACCTCAAGCGCTATTCCGTCCAAGGCACGCCTGCCGACTGCGTGCGCGTGGCGCTCCACCGCCATGAATCCGGCTTCGACTGCGTCCTGGCGGGCATCAACGATGGAGCCAACCTCGGCGTCGATGTCTACCATTCCGGTACGGTCGCCGCTGTAAGGGAAGCCGCGATTCACGGTCTGAAAGCGATCGCCGTTTCCCACTATCACAACCGGCCTTTGGAACAAGCGGACTGGCGAAGGGCGGTTCTGTGGACCAGGCCCCTCATCGAGGATCTGCTGGCGCAGCCTTCTCTTCCCGGCCAGTTCTGGAACGTGAACCTGCCGATGCCGGGCGACACCGAAGACCCTCCCGAGGTCGTCTATTGCGCGCTCGACCCCTCACCCCTGCCCCTCAGCTTTCGTGAAGAAAACGAACTGCTGCACTACAACGGACGGTACTCCTTGCGCCCGAGGCGAGAGGACCACGACGTGGATGTCTGCTTCGGTGGCAAGATCGCCGTGACGGCGCTCCAGGTCACCAACATCGTGCCTTGAGGCCGAAGCCTGACCGAGCAATGATACGGCACCTCAAGCTTCCATTCGTCGGGCGGCTCGGGCGTCGTTTCCCCCTGTGGCAGACAAAGAAGAGCCGCTACCGCCTGGTTTCGGAAGCCGCGGGTTTGATGGGATGGGTGATGGGCCGAACCCTCGAAGGCGCGGCCCACAAGGAGGCGCCGGTTACGGCAACATCGGTTCCGTAATCGTGTACTCGACGTCAAGCGACTTCAAGAACGCCACCAGGTCCGCCTTGTCCTCGTCGGTGAGGTTCGCGTTCTTGGCGTCGGCCAGATTCGTCTCGTCCAACCACTCGTTGGCCTTGCCTCCGGTAGACATCAACTCGACGGCATCCTCGAGCGTCGCCACGCTGCCATCGTGCATATAGGGGGCGGACTTGCTGATGTCGAGCAACGTCGGCGTCTTGAACGCGCCCGTGTCCTTTTCGTCTCCGGAGACCTTGGCGCGGCCCACATCGGGTGTCTCCGCGTCCATGCCGATGCCGACATTGTGGTATTGCAGGTCGGTCAGCAGAAGGCCGTCGTGGCAGTTGGTGCACTTGGCCTTCTCGCTGAAGACCGTCCATCCACGTCTCGCCTGTTCGCTGATGGCCGAGTTGTCCCCGGCACGGAACTTTACCCAGGCCGAATCGGCAGCCACGATTGTGCGCATGAACGAAGCAACGGCCTTCGCTACGTTATCCGGCGTGGCGTCCTCACCAAAGATCGCGTTGAACTGCTCTTTGTAGCCCTCGATCCCGTTCAACTTGGCGCAGATGTCATCCATGCTCGGCGCGCCGTCATTGCCGGATGCGCCCATGTTGCCCCCGCTCCAGGCGCCTTGCACCTGTTTCTCGAGTGCGCCCGAACGGCCGTCCCAATAAAGCTCCGAGTGGTAGCCGATATTCCAGAGCGTCGGGCTCGATCGCGTCAACGTCTTGTCGAACGCACCGATGGCGACCGGCTTGCCGTCGGTCAGGCCGTGTTCCTTGAGGTGGCAGCCATAGCAGGAACGATTGCCGTCACCGCTCAGTCGCTGGTCGTAGTAAAGCTGCCTGCCGAGCGCAACCTTTTCCGCGGTCATTGGGTTGTCCTCAGGAATCTCCATCTCGGCGTAGCCTTCAAGCTGCGGGAAGGCGGCCTCTTCCGGTTCGGGCTCTTCGGATGTCGGGACATCGCAGCCCATGAATCCGAGCGCCACGACCAATACCGCCAAAGCCCCCGTCACCATAGGACGGTTTTCTTGCCAAAAGGACAGCATGACGTTTCTCCTTTGAGGCTTCTTCGCAGGAAGACTTCCCGTCCTGAAGCGTAGTTATTGTAACGCCGCATTTTGAACCATATCAAGGGGGAATCCGTGTATCGAGACTCCTCGTCCCTAGCGAAACTCCGCCTTTACCCGCTTGAGTTCCGCTGCCTCCGGCAACTTGCGGTAATAGGGATCGAGCGGAAAGCATCCCGAGATCATCCCGTTGCGCGGTCCCGTCGTGCAGTCGCTGAACGTACGGCAGACCCGTTTCGTTTCCAGCGAGCCCCTGACGAGAACATCCCGCGGCAGCGTCGGATACGACAAAACCACGCGGCCCAATCCCACTGAATCCGTCCGTCCCGTTCGCACTGCCCATTGCGCCACGTGCGGCAGATACTCCTGCAGATAAGAGTACGCGGTGCCCACGACCGTCATGCCGGGGAAGCGGTTCTTGATTGTTGCGGCCACCTCGATTTGGCGAGCGCAACCGGCAAGCGGGTCTTCGGGGGGCTGATAGCCGTCGGACGGTGGAAACAGCGCCGGGCGCTGAATGTGCGGGTTGTAGTATGGGCTGCCTCCGCTCACGTTCAGCATCCGAATCCCGAGTTCCTGCAGAAGCGTGACGAACTGCTCCGTCTCGCTCAGGTCGTAGTCCGTCGGATCACCGGCGTCGACCCCGAACCCATAGCGGTAGGCTCCCGAGAACGGGTCCGGGATGCCCGGTCCGAGCTTCGTTCCCTCGCGCCGGCTGGCATCGGGGTGAAAAGGGATCAAATCAAAGGCGCTCATACGGACCGCGATCTTGATCTTCTTCGTACTTGATCGGATGCCCTGAACGACTTCGCGCAGGAAACGAGTTCGATTCTCGAACGCCCCGCCGTAGGGTCCCGGCCGGGTGTGGCTGCTGAGGAACTCATGTCCGAGATAACCGTGGCAGTGCTTCACGTCGACAAACATCGCTCCGCACTCCTCGGCGATCTTGCCCGCCGTGATGAAGCGATCGATGATGCGGCGGATATCGTCGTCGGTGAGCACCGGATAGTCGTCTCCCAGACCGAACTTGCGGTCAAGCACCTGGTGGCGGTACAGGATTTTGGGCTCGGGCTTGTCCTTGCGGAAGGGTTTCGAGAAGCGGCCCGAATGTGTGAGCTGAAAGCCGACGAGCAAATCATCCGTCGACCCGAACTCGATACGGTGCGTCTCGAGAAGCTCCTCGAGAAGTTTCGCCAAGTCGTCTTGCGTCTCTTCGCTGATGATCAACTGGTTGGGATTGGCTCGCGAATCAGGCAGAACCGCCATCGCTTCGCCACCCCAAATCCACTTAGCGCCGCTGCGCCCGAAGTTGCGCCAGCGCCGACGAACCAGTTCGCTAGGACGCCCGTCGGTTTCCCCGTCCCACCCCTCCATCGGATGGATCGTGAAACGATTGCCGACCCGAAATCCGTCCACCGTCATCGGCGCGGCCAATGGAGACCCTGGCGCCGTCTCGATGATGTCTTCGCACTGGATCTTGAGTCCGAGCTTCGCCAAATGCGCACGAAACGATTCGACCGTCTTGAAAGTGGCAACGCGAGGGTAAGAGGACATACGGGTTGAGTCACCAGTATAGGTTGAGCGGCGCGGCGCGCTCTCTGGCGCGGACTGAAGAACGCCCATCGCGGCCAGACGGCGCGGCCTGCGCGCCGCCGGAGCGCCGCCCGGTTTCACTTTGATACGCTTTTGCTGAACAACCCATGGCGACGGACACACAAGGCAAGATCCTGACCGTAACCGGGCCGATCGAACCGGGAGACCTGGGCAAGACTCTCATTCACGAGCACCTTTTCTTCGACCTGAGCTGCTACTTCCGTCCGCCGGAAGATGAGCGCGGCAAGTGCCTTGCCGACGAGCCGCTGCAGTTGTCGAATCTGGGCTGGGTACGGCAGAACATCATGAGCTCACGGCCCAACCTGGTGATGGACGATGCCGGCGTCGTGGAAGCCGAAGTGGGGAAGTTTCAGAACCTCGGCGGCTCAGCCCTTGTGGACCAGACCATTCGAGGCATCGCTCCAAACCCGAAAGGGCTGGCACGGGTCTCCGCTCGCACCGGCGTCTGGATCGTTGCCGGCAACGGCTATTACATTCATCCCTCGCACCCTCCGGACATGGACGACAAGACCATTGAGGATATCCGTGCCGAAATCATCCGCAACGTGACCGAAGGCATCGATGGTAGCGGCATTCGGTCCGGCCTGATCGGCGAGATCGGGGCGTGTTGGCCGCTTCATCCGGATGAAGAGAAGTGCATCCGAGCATCCGCGCAGGCGCATCGGGAAACCGGGGCGCCCATCTCGATTCACCCCGGTCACAGTGTCGACTCGCCGCCAACGATACTGGACATTCTCGAGGCGGAGGGAGTCGACCCCAGCCGCGTCATGATGAGCCACATCGAAAACAGGAACCGTGACAAGATCGACCTCTATCGCAGGCTGGCCGACCGCGGATGCAACCTCAGCTTCGATTCTTTCGGCCGGGACATCTACTTCGCATACGCGGGCCGCCATCACCCTTCGGATGACATTCGAGTCAACGTCATCTCCGAGCTGGTGCAGCAGGGGTACGTCGGCCAGATCTACGTCGCACAAGACTGCAGCTTCAAATCGGACCTGGCCACGTACGGAGGGTATGGTTACGGTCATGTTCTCGAAAACATCGTCCCCCGTCTGAAGTCGCGAGACGTCTCCGACGATGATCTCGACAAGATCCTGGTCGAGAATCCCAGACGTTTTCTGACGATGCAGTGACCAGGAATCTCATGCCGCGGCTGTCGCGAGCTCGATCCGCCGAGGCCTTTCGGCGCAACGCACTGTGCCTTCCCGGCGGCGAGGTGTCGACGCTGCAGTTGGTCGAACCGCAAACCGTTTTTTCCGCGGGCGGGAGCTGACACGACATGCCAGACTTTGTAAATCCCTTGAAAGAAAGACTCGCGGCCGGTGATCCTGTTCTCGGAACCTGGATCTGGTTCACCGACCCTTGCTCGGCGGAAATGATGGCGCAGGCCGGATTCGATTGGCTGCTGATCGACGTGGAGCACAGTCACATCGGCCCGGAGTCATTGCGCAACATCATCATGGCCGTCGATCGTTACGAGTGCGCCCCGATCGTGCGCACCAAGGTGGGTGATATCGACTCGATCAAAGTGTCGCTCGATGCGGGTGCGATGGGAGTGATCATCCCCCAGATCAATACTCCCGAGGAAGCGCAGTGGGCCGTCACGCACACCAAGTACGCGCCGCTGGGCAAGCGGGGCATCGGGGCCTTGCGGGCTACCTCCTACGGAACTCGCTGGGACGAGTACCTGAGTCACGCGAACGAACAGATCCTGACGATCGTGCAAATCGAGGACAGGCAGGCGGTCGACAACCTTCCCCACATCCTGAGCACACCCGGACTGGACGGCATCTTTGTCGGCGCATTCGACCTTTCCCAATCGATGGGGATTCTGCCTGGCCAAGCCGATCCGAGACTGGATGCAACCGTAGATCAGGTGATCGACGCGGCCCGCTCCCGGGATCTGGTAGTCGGGGCCTGCGTGACCTGGGACAACGTTAACTCTCTGGTTTCGAAAGGCGTAACGATGCCGATCATCGGAGCGGACGTTGAATTCATGTTCGAGACGGCTCGCGCCTGCACGAAAAAGTGGCGGCAAGCCCAATAAAAGAGGTCCGTCCAGACCGCCGGCTCCGATAGGTGAGGCGACCGCGTCATCAGCTCATGATCAGCCCGCCGCTGATGTTCAGGGCCTGACCCGTGATGTTGCCCGTCGCAGGCGACGCCAGAAACGAGACGAGTTCCGCCACCTCGCCGGGCTCGATGATCTCCCCGAGCGGGATCTCCGCCGGCAAGCCGCGCCGGAACTCATCCAGAGGAACGCCAGCTTCTCGAGTATCCTTTTACAGACCTTGCCGCGCCATCTCGGCACCGGTCCAGCAGGGATAGACAGCGTTGACGGTGATGCGAAAGGGCGCCGGGTCAGTCGGTGGCAGCAGGTGCGGTCTCAGTTCGCCGCGAACGCCAGCTTGCCGTCGGTAAGTTCGGCGCGTTGGGGAAACCGCCGCGCCAGATCGAGACTGTGGGTCACGGTAATGAGGATGGTGTTCTCCTCCCCGTGGAGCTCGAGCAGCAAGTCCGCGACGGCTTCGGCCGTGTGGCGATCGAGATTGCCTGTCGGCTCGTCGGCAAGAATCAGCGGGGCCTTGTTGACCAGCGCCCGAGCGATAGCGACGCGTTGACGCTCCCCGCCGGACAACTCCGCAGGGCGGTGCTCCATGCGACCGCTCAACCCAACGCGATCCAGTAGCTTGAGCGCGCGCTGCTTGGACTCAGCCGGACTTTGCGCCGAACTGGGCGCCATCGTCGGGATCAGCACGTTCTCGAGAGCCGTGCACTGCGGCAACAGGTGATGCTCCTGGAAGATGAAACCGACTTGTTCATTGCGGAACAAGGCCAAGTCCGTCTCGTTGAGCGCGAAAGGGTCCAGGGAACCGACCGACAGGGAGCCGGCCGTGGGAGTCTCGAGTGTCCCGAGCATATAGAGCAGCGTGCTCTTGCCCGAGCCCGAAGGCCCCATGATCGCAAGGGCATCACCGCGCTTCAACTTGAACGAGACGCCGCCAATGACGACGAGCGGGTCGCCGGGAGTGGGGTACTCCTTTCGGAGATCACTTACCACCAGGTGCGCTGCTGTCATCGACCGATCAGTTCCGGAATCAGGATCAATGCCTTGCCTCGGGGCTTTCCGAGTGTCTTCTCAGAAGCGCCGGGTTGCTCTCGAAGAGCGTCCGTGCCCCAGATGAGCAGCCGGGCCGTCATGATCGCTGCTCCCTCTGACAACCTATCAAGGCGTTCACACACACGACAAGCCTGACCGGATCATTCCGATACTTCCGCGAACGGGGCAACCTGCAACGCCTCGTCCATCACCGTCGGGATCGGCGTTGGTTGCATGACGCCGTCGGGGTCCTTGCTGACACAGGCGATGACAAGCCGCCCGTGAGCGACTTCTTCCCCGTCGTGATTGAAAGCAAGTTCGTAGTGGATCGAGGACCGACCCTTCTTGACGACCCAAATGTGAATGTCGAGCTCATCTCCAAAGCTGACGGTCTTTTTGAAGTCGCACTGCGCGGAAACGCGCGGCCTCCAGACATTGTGCTTGTGGGCGATCTTGAGCGGATCGAGACCGAGAGAGGAAAGGAACTCGATCTCCACTTCTTCCATGTAGCGGAAGTAGTTCGTGAAGTGGATGATCCCGGCCATGTCGGTGTCCTGCCAATAGACCTTGCGTCGATAGTGGTATTCGTATGCCATGACGGGCTAGAGTCTCCTCTCTGGATACGGCGTCAGGTTTTCGTACAGGGTCAGCATTTGCCCGGCCATACGTTTGCTATGGAAATAATCTTGAACCTTGCGCCGGCCAAGGGCGCCCATCTCCTCGGCCATCTCCGGGTAGGTCATGAGCATCTCGAGGTTCTTCGCCAAGTCGGCCGCGTCTCCCGGCTCGCACAGTAGTCCGCCTCCGGTGGCGTCGATCAACTCGGGGAAGACCCCGATTCGCGGCTGTACCACCGGCACGCCGCAAGCCCACGCTTCGAGCACGTAGAGGCCCTTGGGAGCTCCGTAGGAAGTGGGCACGGACAGTACATCAAGTCCGTTGAGAAAAGCGATTTTCTGCTCGCGGTCAACTTCGCCGACATAGTCGAAGTCTTCAGCAAAGCCGGCGTCCTGCACCTGCCGTTCAACGTCGGCCAGAAAGGATCGATGCTCGGGACTGAGCCAACCCGCCACTCGGAGCCGGATGCGCTGCCTTCCGAAGGTGTTCATGGCTCGCAGCTTGGCCACCGCATTCGCCAGTGTCCGCAGGCCCTTCTCAGGGGCGACCCGCGCAAGATACCCCACCACGAACTCGTCGACGGCACGCCGTTGCCGACCGGCGTAACCCACCAAATCAATGCCGGAGTGGACAACCGGAACCTTGTCGGGATGAACCGCGAGGTGCCCCGCCATCTCTTCGGCGTGAGTGCGGCTGGGCGAGACAAACACATCCATCGATCCTGCCAACTCGGGCAACAGGGCGAAGGCTCTCTCGCGGTAGGGAGACGGCATGCTCGACAGGAACAAGTCTTCGCCTTGCAGAGAGCAAACGACCGCCGAGCGCAAACGCTTCTTGAGCATCGGCGCAATCCCGGCAAGCATTGAGTTCGTAATGTGAACCACGTCCGGCTGCCAGGCTGCCAGCCAGTCCACGAGCGGATCGAACTCCCGCCGGAACGGCCCGGCCTCTCCTTCCAACACGCCAACCGTCATCGCACCGAGCTCTTCCGGCCGAGTGCTGACGGCGAAGCGGGAGATCCACCGCAGCAGCTCGGGCCGGTCCAGAAAGCCGCTGAACGGCTGCGGAACAAAACGGAGTGCCGGCAATACCAGTTGCAGGTAGATCTTCAAACCCCCAAGGAACACCCGCGTCGAGCTCACGTCCTGCTCGTCCGTGCGGATCGGGGTATAGGTGGGAATCAATTGGACCTCGTGGCCCAGGTCGATCAGGGCCCGCGCCAACGTGTTGTCCCGCAGGCAGTTGCCGCAGATCGTACCGCCGGCTCCCGCGGTAATGTAGGCGATCTTCACGGGCGCTCACCTTGGTCCGTCGCTGGGGCTGCGGTCTCCATGGGAAGGTGAGCCGCTATGTTGGCAGGCGGGAAGAATTTGTGGAGCGTTGCCTCTGAGGGCGCGGCGGTAACCAACGAAACGCCGACCAGCGTGAGGAGCGAGACCGTGAAGACCGTGGCGACAGGCAACATCCCCAAAAACAAATACGACCCGTCAACACCATACCCCGATGCGCGAAAGAGCAGCGCCCATGCGACCGTCGTGGCCGCAATGGATACGATTGCCGCTGTCTTCGTGCAACGCCTCCAATACAGCGCGGCGCACACCAGTGGGAACAGGCCCGCAAAGCCGGTAAAGCACCAGACGCCGACAGGGAAGACCTGCCGCGGCTCGGTAAGCGACAGCAAGTAGGTGATCGCGACGATGGCCACGATGAAGCTTCTCCCCAGAAGAACACGCCGGCGGTCACCGAAGCGGCCTTCGCCGAAGTAGTGCGCGACGATGTCGGTCGTGAACATGGTCCCGAGGCAGAAGAACTGTGAGTCGAGCGACGACATGATGGCGGCCAGGATGCCGGCGCCGAGTAGTCCACCGATCACGGGGGTGGTGAGGGTGTGGACCATGGTCGCAAGTTCGGTGTTCCTGGGAGAACCTGGGGGCACAATGAGCGAGCCGTCCGGCAGTGCAGCGGACGTTGCCCACACACCAATCAGGACACAGGGAGCCCAGACGATCAGAATGAAAATCGGATGCATCACAATGCTCAACCGAAACGTCTTGGCCGATCGGGCGGTGAGCCAGTGCTGAAAAACATGCGGGAACATGCCAATCGACAGCGGGATGAAGAAATAGGTGAAGAATTGGAGCTGTGTGACGCTGTCGGCCCGCATCAGCCTTTCGGGGTGGGATTCGAAAACCTGGCGGCTCGCGGCGGCCAGTCCTCCCAGTTTCGAGGAGATCAGCCAGAAAGCCAGCAGACCGGTGAGCATGAAGACTGCCGTCTGAAAGGTGTTGGCCCAGGCCGCTCCCCGGAGTCCGCCGAAGAACACGTAGGAAAGGACAGCGCAAGAGATGATCAGTCCTGTCAGCCAGGGGGGCAGGCCGCCGTTGGTGGCCGCAAAGGTCTCTGGAAAGGCGCCTTGCGTCAACGACTGCACGACCCCGCCTGCACCGAGCAGCCCGATCAGCAGGTAGGGAATGACCAGCGCCACGAGGATCGGGAAGAGAATCAACCCCAAGAAATTGCTCTCGAACCGAGCCCGGAAGTACTGCACCTGGGTCACGTAACCGTAGCGCTTGCCGATCGCCCACAGCCGGATGCCGATGAAGAAGAACACTCCCGCGTGGACGAGTCCCGACCAGGAAGCCAACATCCCGTAAACGCCGATGCCGACACGATAGGCTTCGCCCGTGCTGCCCACGAGTGCGAAGGCGGTCATCGTGGTTCCGAACAGCGACATCATCAGCAGCACTGGACCGATCGAATGGCTGGCCAGGAAGTAGTCGGCGGCAGTGCCTCGAAAGACACGGTTCGCGGCCATGCCCAGGCCGACGAGCAGACTGAGATAGCCCGCCATGATGACGAGAGATGTCATGGGTGAGGCAGGTCCTCGTCGCGCTCTTCGGCGAAGGCTTCCGTATGGGACGGCCAGGCGTATCTCAGTGTGAGATACCAGGCTCCAGCGACAACGAGGGAATAAACGGCATGATATGCGAGCCCAACGGGCAGGAAGCCGAGGACGAGCGTCGGATCGTCCCAAAGCCAGAAGTCCTGGTGCAGGAGGGCGAGTGCAATCAGGAGGAGATAGACGGCTCGCTTGCTCATCAAGACGCCGGTGACGAGTAAGATTCCACAGTCTAGCAGAGGCCTGAAAGCGGGTTGAAAGGCGTTTCTCGCCTTGGGCTCGGCAGGCTCTGCAAAAAGTCCGGCAAGGTTTGGATCAATCCGGAGAAACTCACATCTCCTTGAGGGTGTGCGAACATCCGCAATCATGCTAATCTGTTGAGGATGCTCCGAACATTTCTGACCTTTGTTGTATTAGCAGGGCTCACCTCTCAGGCGGCAGGGGCCACGCGCTCCTCTCTTCGCGCCGACTACCGGTCACAGGTGATTCAGAACGAACGAGCCGACCACGACGGGCTGTCACGCTTCGAAGGCTCGGCCATGATCCAGCGGTTCGTGCGGTTGCAGTTGCTGGATCAGGTTCCTCTCAAGACACGGAATTACTACATCCACAGAATTCCGGCCGAGTATCGCTGCTTGCGCCCCTGGGCCAAGTTGTTTCTGGACCGCCTCAGCAGTCAGTTCCGCTCGCGATTCGGACAACCTTTACGGATCACGGGCCTGACTCGCTCAGCCCAATACCAGCAGTCTCTGCGCCGGCGCAATGGGAACGCCGCCGCCGCACGTGGCCCGAAACGGTCCGTTCACCTGACGGGCGCCTGTCTGGACATCTCGAAGAAAGGCATGACGGGCAGCCAGGTCAGTTGGATGCGACGAGTCCTGGTTTCAATCAAGCAGAAGGGGTTTCTCTTTGCAGTGGAGGAGTTCAAGCAGCCGAACTTCCATATCATGGTCTACCGGAACTACCCCGAATACGTCGCCAGATTACAAGCCAGAACGCGTCGATAGGCCGGGTCCTTTCGCCTCATTTCCTTCTTCTGTGAACCGACCTCTCGGCCGGTACGTAGTATCATGGAGACCGGAGAACGTCAGCCGGGCCGCCCCGACCCTGATGTGGAGAGAGCATCCCTGATGAACGCTCGAGCAAAGTTTGTGGTGGTGTTCGTGTCTACGCTGTTGACGGTCATGCTCGTCATCGGCGCCTTGATGGGTAAGAGCAAGGAGGGAGAAGGCGCGTATCGTCCGCTTCAGGTTTATACGGAAGTTCTGGCGCGGATCAAAGGAGACTACGTCGAGGAACCGAACATGGACAAGGTCACGCGCGGCGCGATCCAAGGCCTGGTTGAATACCTCGATCCGCTATCCAGCTACCTGACGGCCGAGCAGTATCAGGTTTTCGAGAAGAGCCGTGGAAACGAGGACCTCGGCACCGGGCTTTCGACCGGCCTCGTTGTCTTCAAACAACGGCTTTCCTACACCCAGATCTTGTATGTCGTGCCGGACTCGCCGGCCGACAAAGCCGGTATCCGCAAAGGGGACCTGATTGAGGCGATTGACGGCGTGAGCACTCGTTCGATGGCTCCCGCTTACATGCAGAGCGTTCTGAGCGGGAAACCAGGCTCGCGAGTGCGTCTGCTCGTTCGCCCCGCGCGTCAACCCGATGAGCCCGAGGAATATGCAATGGTCCGCGTGAAGGTCGCATTGCCTTCGGTTACCAGCAAGAAACTGGACGATGGAATCGGATATATCGATCTGGACGTGCTGGATTCCGAACGTGTAAATCAGGTTGCCGCCGCCATCAAGTCTCTGGAGTCGACAGAAATCAGCAAGCTCATCCTCGACCTGAGAGGCAACGCTCTGGGAAATCCTGAGCAAGGTCTATTATTGGCCGACTACTTCATCCGGGAAGGAAAGCTTGCCTCGCTCAAGGGGCAAAGGCATCCTGAAGAAATCTTCATTGCCAAAGCGGACAACACTTTGACGAATCTCCCGGTTGTGTTTATCACCGACCGCGCAACCGCCGGCGGCGCCGAAATCGCGGCGGCCGCGATTCTGGACACGGGCCGGGGTAAGGTCGCCGGCGAGCGAACCTACGGTTTGGCTGCCTATCAGAAGACGATCTCCCTCGAAGACGGGTCGGCGTTAATCCTCTCCGTTGCCAAATACCACCGGTCTACGGGGGATGCCTTCCAGGATGGCGGTGTCGAGCCGTCCGATCCGGTTGACGCCTCCGAACTTCGCCGCTACCGGCTGTCGGAAATGGAGCTGATCGAAGTGCAAGCCGACACTGCGCCGGAAGCTCTCGAAGGCGATCCTGACAAGGACCCCTATCTCAAGAAGGCGATCGAGATCCTGAAGACCTCAAAGGAACCGGCCAAGAAGGCCGCATAGCCTGTATTTCTCACCACGAGGCGAGGCGAAGTGCGTGAGAGGACCATCTGGACGAGGCGTGAGCCGCTTGGGGCGCGCAGGTGTAGCGGACCTATCGCTTCCTTCGGCCCTCGGGTTACGAAACACGAATCACGGCCTTTTTCTTGCGTGCTTCGACCGTCGGGTAGTGAGAAAGGCAGGCGAGGCTCCGTCTACAGTTCAACCACCGCCTTCAACACGCCATCCGAATAGTTGGCCACCGCTTCGAACGCCTTCACTCCTTCCCGCAGAGGAACATGGTGCGTTATGAATCGGCCGGTGTCGATCTGACCGCGAACCAGCATGTCAAGCGCTTCGTGATCGTTAGCATTCGAACGCTTTTGGACATGGATGCTGATTTCCTGATGCATGGCCCGCCAGAGGTCCACTCCGACGAACTGCTGTGAGGGAATCCCGATAATCACCAAGCGGCCGCCGAATCGCAGGCAATGCAGAGCGGCGTTGATGGAGTCGGGCTTGCCGGCGGCGTCGATTGCGACATGGACGCCCAAGCCGTGGGTCAGGTCCATCACGGCATCCCGCACCGACTCACGGTCGACATGGACAGCAGCGTCAGCTCCGGCTTCCCGGGCGGTTGCCAGACGATGCTCGATCCGGTCGGCGGCGATGATACGTGAAGCACCGGCGATCTTCGCCGTGGCTACGCCTAGCACGCCAATCGGTCCCGCTCCCATCACGAGCACCGTCTCACCCATCTGGAGACCCGCCAGCTCGACGCTATGTACAAGTATGGCCAACGGCTCGATCACCGTAGCTTCGCTGAAGCTCATGCCTTCGGGAAGAGGGACGACGTTGTGCGCGGGCACGACTGCGTACTCCCGCAACAGGCCGGGACCCTGTGCTCCGCCCAGGAATCGCGAGTTCAGGCAGAGGTTTGGACGGCCGATCCGGCAAGGTTCGCATTGTCCGCATGTGAGCGCCGGCTCAACGGCGACGGGCGTTCCTGATGCGAGATGTTCGACTCCCGGTCCGATCTGCTCGATCGAGCCCGCCGGTTCGTGGCCGAGAACCGATGGGTAGACCGCCTTCGTGCCGGCGCAAACGTCTTCCAGGTAGTAGTGCATATCGCTGCCGCAAACGCCGCAGGCGCGGATGCGGACCAGAACTTCCCCGCGGCCCGGCTCAGGCGGGTCTGGCACCGTGGCCACTTCAAGCGTACGCGGAGCGACAAGTTGGAGAGCCTTCATAGCATTTGGAGCGGAGAGCGCTTCGGGATATCGTTCGATTGTAACCTCTTGTCCGAGACTCTCCGCTGCATCCAGCAGCGGCTGGCTCGGCTGCGGCGCCGATCGTCGTTCTGTAAGCAGGAAAGCTTGAGTTGCGTCTTTTGTGTTGTAGAGTGAGAGTCGCTTCCCGCATGCCGCGCGATTTCTCTCTGGACGACAAGTACACACTGGAATCCGGCAGCGTTTACATGACCGGAATCCAGGCCCTTGTGCGCCTGCCGATCGAGCAGATGCGCCGTGACCGCCGCGCGGGACTGAAGACGGCGACCTGGATCTCCGGCTATGAGGGCTCTCCCCTCGGAGGATACGATCTCGCTCTCGCTCGTGCCGGCAAACATCTCTCTGACCACAACATCCGCTTCCTGCCCGGGGTCAACGAGGACTTGGCCGCCACGTCGGTCATGGGGAGCCAGCTCTTTCAAGCCCTTCCCGACCCGCAAGTCGATGGCGTGGTCGGCATCTGGTATGGCAAGGGCCCCGGTGTCGACCGTAGCGGTGACGTCTTTCGACACGCCAATCTCGCAGGAACCGGCAGCAACTGCGGCGCACTGGCGCTCGCGGGCGACGATCACGTCTCGAAGAGCTCGACGATCCCCCATCAGAGCGAAATCTCGTTCTACAACCACGCCCTGCCGACACTGACTCCCGGCAACACGCAAGAAGTGCTCGACTACGGCCTGTGGGGCATCGCGCTCTCTCGCTACACGGGCGCCTGGACGGGCATCAAGGTTTCCACGGACATTTGCGACGGCGGGGGCACCGTCGAGGTGTCGCCGGATCGAGTCCCCATCGTCGAGCCGGATGTGTTGATCGACGGTGAGCGCTACGAAAAGGTGATGAACCCGCTGCTGATCATCCCCATCTCGCTGCGGCTCGAACGGGAATTGCATTACCGGCGCATGGCGGCCGCGAGAGAATTCGCGCGTTGCAACCACATTAACCAGATCAGACCGAGGCACAACCATGACCGCCTGGGCATCATCACTGCCGGCAAGAGCTATTACGACTTGATGTCGGCCTTCGGCAACATCGGTATCGGGCCGGCCGAGCTCGAAACGGCCGGTATCCGGATTCTCAAGTTGGGGATGGTCTTTCCTTTAGAGCCGACGATCATCAATGAGTTCGTCGAGGGGCTCGACCGCGTCCTGGTGATCGAAGAGAAGCGCAGTTTCATCGAGCTGCAATTGCGGGAGTTGCTGTATCACCTCGAGCAGCGGCCAGCGCTTTGGGGCAAGCTTGATCCCGCAGGGAATGAGTTGCTGCCCGCCAGCGGGGAGTTGGACGCCGAGATCATCACGAGAGCTCTGGGCCGCTGGTTGGACAGTGGTGAAGGCATCGACCGCCGCTTGGCCGAGTTGGCCGAAATCGAAAAGCGCTTTGTCCAAAGCAAGTCCGCACCGCCGCGCATTCCGAGCTATTGCTCAGGGTGTCCTCACAACCGCTCGACCTATCTGCTCGAGGGCCAGATCGCCGGCGGAGGCATCGGCTGTCATGGCATGGCGGCGTCGCTCGGAGAGGCCAACCGGGGCATCGAGTATATCGCTCAGATGGGCGGTGAGGGAGCCGCTTGGATCGGCGCGTCCCCGTTCAGCGGCAGGGACCACATCTTTCAGAACCTCGGTGACGGAACGTATTTTCACTCTGGACGCATGGCGGTCAATGCCGCAGTCTCGGCGAACGTCAACATCACCTACAAAATCCTCTATAACGGCACCGTCGCGATGACGGGCGGCCAGGACATCGCCGGCAGCTTGCCGATTCCGGCCCTGACGCGCGAGTTGGAAGCCGATGGAGTCAAGCGAATCGTTCTGTTGACCGACGACCTCACCCGTTATGAGAACCGCACCGGTATAGCGGAGATTGCCGAGGTGCGCCCTCGTGAGGATCTGGATCTTGTCCTGAGAGATCTCGAACGGACACCCGGCGTCACGGTGATGATCTATGACCAGATGTGCGCCGCCGAGAAACGCCGCCGCCGCAATCGTGGCCTCATGGCGCAGCCGGTCCGGCGGCTGATGGTCAACGAGCGCGTTTGCGAAGGCTGCGGCGACTGCGTCGCGAAATCGAACTGCGTGTCGCTGCACCCGGTGGAAACGGAGTTTGGCCCGAAGACACGTATCCACCAGTCATCCTGCAACGCGGACTATACCTGCGCGCTAGGGGACTGTCCGTCATTTGTCAGCGTCATGGTCGAGGAAGGGACCGGCCTCAGGAAGCGTCCACTGCCCGATCTTCCCGCGGCGACGGTGGCCGAGCCCGTGGAGAAAGTCACGGCCGGTCGGTCCTATCGCATTCTGATGCCGGGAATCGGCGGGACCGGCGTCGTTACCATCAACGCTGTGCTCGCGACGGCCGCCTTGCTCGACGGCAAATGCACCACGACTCTCGATCAGACCGGCTTGGCGCAGAAAGGCGGGGCCGTCGTCTCCCATCTTGTGATCGGGGAGGAACCGATCGAAGAATCCAACCGCATCAGTTACGGTGCCGCTGACCTGCTGCTGGGCTTCGATGCCATGGGCGCTGCAGCCGCGGCCAACCTCTGCCGCACGAGTCCCGAACGCACCGTGGCGGTGGTCAACTCGCATGAACTCCCGACCCACGAGTCGATCCGCAAGGGGCTCACCGTTCTTTCGGCTGACGGCTACTTCGCTCACGCCGTCCGCGAGCACACGCGCGGCGAGCAGAGCATCTTCCTGGATGCATCCCGGCTTGCCGAATCGCTGTTCGGCGGGCATCTCCAGACCAATGTGTTCCTGCTTGGCGCAGCCTACCAAGCGGGCTTGCTTCCTCTTCGAGCGTCATCCATCGAGGAGTCGATTCGCCTGAACGGCGTCCAGGTCGACCGTAACGTGGCCGCCTTTCGACACGGCCGCCAATACATCGCTGATCCGGCGAAGGTCGAAAGCCTCGCCTCGCCCGAGCGGCCCGCGAATGCTCCACGAACTCTTGAAGGCCGCATCCGGCTTTTCGCCGATGAACTCGTCTCGTTCCAGAACGCGGCCTACGCAAGACGGTACGAACAGCTCGTTGCCGAAGCCCGCCGAGCCGAGCAAGCGGTTGCCCCCGGCAGCACCGCTCTGACGGAAGCCGTTGCGCGGTATTGCCACAAGTTGATGGCCTACAAGGACGAGTACGAGGTCGCGCGGCTTCTTACGCTGCCTGACCTCGGCGAGCAGGTCAAGGCAATGTTCGAGGCGCCCGTCAAACAGGTCTATCATCTTCATCCACCCTTGCTCCGGGCGATGGGGCTCAAGCGGAAACTCTCCCTGGGACCGTGGGCTCGTCCCTTCCTCAAGACACTGGCCGCGATGAAGTTCCTCCGCGGCAGCGTGCTGGACCTTTTTGGCTATGCCCATTTGCGCCGTCAAGAGAGGGCGTTGATCGGCTGGTACGAAGAGATGATTCGTGGTTTGTTGCCGACCTTGACCGCCGCGAACCTGGAGACAGCCGTCGAGATCGCCCGTCTTCCGGACCGTATCCGCGGCTATGAGCAAATTAAGCTCGCATCGATCGAAGAGACCCGCCAGACAGCTATCGCGATGCTCGGCCGGCACTCTCGATCTGCTGCAGCCTAGAGGCGGTCCGGCTTCTTTTTCGCCTCCCCCATCTATCGGATAAGTGTTGCTTGACACTATCTCATTGGGCACCCTAGAATTATTTTTCTGGATGCCTTGTGATTTATTTAGGTATAACTAATTCAAAGTGCTTCACAAGCGTCCGGCTGATGGGTTGCTTCATGTTGGCCTCGACACTGATCGGCCAATCGCCCGAACCGGTTGCAAGGGATCCTGTTCAGGCCCGTCTCGAAATGCTGGAGGCGCGCATCCGTCAACTCGAAGCTGAAATCGCCGTACTCAAACGCGCCGACCAAAAGCCCGCCGAGGAGCCCGAAACCTCCTCCCGGCAAGCAGCGTCTGCCGTTCCGGCTCGCGAGCCCGAACCTCTTGTCGAGCGGCCCCTGCCCATGGCCGAGGTCATCCCGAGCGACGCCGATCGGTCGTCCCGCGAGGACTCTTTCGAGATCCGCATGCCCATCTCGGGCTATATGGAGTCCCACGTCAACAAGGCCGAAGGGGAGCCCGCGGTCGGTGACTTCCATCGCTTCGTCCTGCTCTTCGGACACAGCTTCAGCGACCGTATCCAATTCTGGTCGGAACTCGAGCTGGAACATGCCTTGGTCGAGGGAGGAAGACCGAGCGGCGAACTGGAACTCGAGCAAGCCTATCTCGACTTCCTCGTCAAACCCTGGTTGAACTTCCGTTCGGGCATCATGCTCGCGCCCGTCGGCATCGTGAACGAACGGCACGAGCCTCCGTCGTTCAACGGAGTCGAGCGGCCCTTTGTCGACACCGTCATCCTGCCCAGCACCTGGTTCGAACCCGGCGCCGGCATCTTCGGTGACTTGGGCGGCGGCTTCGTATACAGGGCGTACGCGATGGCTCCGCTGAACGCTTCACTCTTCAACGCGGAAGAGGGTATCCGTGAAGGCCGGCAGAAAGCCTTCGGGTCGATCATGCAGAATCCCGCGATTACGGGACGTCTCGAATATCACGGCCTGCCGGGCCTGTCGCTGGGCGGCAGTTTCTGGACCGGCAAAAGCGGTTTCGCCACTCCCGGCATCAACCCTCGGGTCAACGTTTTTGAGTTCGATGGACGATTCAGCGTCTCGCGATTCGATTTCCGAGGGGAATGGGCGAACCTGACTCTCGATCAAACCGAGCGGCTGAATTCGTTGCTCCAGCGCACAACAGGCATCAACCCGAACATCGCCGAAAGAATGCGCGGGTTCTATCTCGAGGGCGCATACCACTTGCTGCCGCTCCGGCAGCGATACGACCTGGTCGCGTTTTCCCGTTACGAGAACTTCGATACCCAAAACCGCATGGCCCAAGGCTTTCTCCCTCTCAAGGAGTTCGACCGCGATGCACTCGTCACGGGCTTGACGTTCTTTCCCGAGCCGGATGTCGCTCTCAAGTTCGATTACACCGTTCTGCGCAACCAGAGTCGGCTCATCAAGGCCCGAAACGGGGTAAATCTTGGCATTGGATGGTGGTTCTGATGTTCTTGACCTTTATTTCTCATCACCTGGGGTCAAGCACGCCATCGATCGCCAGGAAGCCCGCGCCTCTTCCTGAGGCCCCTCTCGGGCGCTTCGTCACTCCACTGGGGGAAAAAGCAGTCGAGACCCACGAATGAGACATCACGCCCCCCGAACGGTTCCGCTGTTGCTCTTGATCCCTCTGGGCCTGTTCGCGATCGCTTCATCCGTGGCCGAGTCCGAACGCGAACAGCCCGACCGCATTATCAGCGTAGTGGCCGAGCGCTTCAGCTTCGTGCCTTCCGTCATTCGCCTGAAGCAGGGCGAGGTGGTCGAATTGAGGATCCGCAGCCTCGATACCAACCACGGCTTCCGCATCCGGGAAGCCGGTGTCAATGTGATTGTTCCCAAGCGTGGGCGCGGCGACGCCCGTATTCTCTTCCGCGCGCAGAAGAAGGGAGTCTTCCCGTTCGAGTGCTCGAAAGCCTGCGGCGCGGGCCACACCATCATGCGCGGTCGGATTGTTGTGCGATGAAGACCCGTTCACTCGCATGGGCCGCGTTATTCGCCGCACTGCTATCGGTGACCGTAACGGCGCCCGGCCCAACAGCGAGGGCGGCCGACACACAGCGCCGACTCTCGCCCCCCACGCGCCTGTTGCAATCTTCCGCCAGGAATCTCGACGGAGCGCCCGCAGGACGTCCCTCGCAACCCGGCAACCCGCTCCCCGGCATCACCGAACAGGAGTTTGAATTCTTTCGCATCGGTCTCGACGATTTCCTCGAAGTCGAGGATGCCGCCGAGGGGCTCGGCCCGGCCTTCAACGGACTCAGTTGCGCGCAATGCCATGCAACCCCCGCGATCGGCGGGATCAGCCCGGTCTCGGAAGTGCATGCAGGCCACGTCGATGAGAACGGCAGCTTCACCGTTCTGGGGGGCGATACCATGTTCCACCTCTTCTCGCTCCCTGTCCAGGAATGCCAACCGCGCGTTCCACAGGAAGCGAATGTCTTTGCCCGGCGCGTTCCGATCCCGCTTTTTGGAGCAGGTCTCGTCGAAGCCATCGCCGATGAGACCATCCGTGCTCGTGAAGACCCCGACGACAGGAACGCCGACGGTATCAGCGGCCGGGCGGCTGTCGTCGTCGACGTCGCCAGCGGCCGGGACCGGGTCGGCCGATTTGGTTGGAAGGCCCAGCATGCCACCCTGCTCACCTTCGGGGCGGACGCCTACCGCAACGAGATGGGTATTACCAACGACCTTTTCCGCACGGAAGTCGGCGCCGGTATCGATCCCGAACGGCTCGATCTCTGTGATCCGACAGCCGATCCCGAAGACGTCCCTGAGCCCCTTACCGGTTTGCGCGGCATCGATTCCTTCGAGGCCTTCATGAAGTTCCTCGCTCCACTGGAACGCGGCCCGATCAACGAGACCGTCATACGGGGAGAAACTCTCTTTTCGGCGATCGGCTGTGTACACTGCCATGTTCCCATGATGGTCACCGCCGAAAGCCCGAACCCCGTCTTCGATCGTCGTGAGGTCTTCCTGTTCTCTGACCTGCTGCTGCACGATGTCGCCACGGGAGACGGCATCCCCCAGGCGTCGGCCCTTGCCCATGAAATACGAACACCCGCGCTGTGGGGTCTGCGCCACCGCCGCCCGCTGCTGCACGACGGCAGCGCCGCAAACCCCGAGCAGGCTGTCTTGCGCCACGGCAACGAAGCGCAACGGTCGGCGGACAGCTACCGCAGGCTTTCGGAGGAAGACAAATCTGCCCTGCTTGCTTTTCTCGACTCGCTCTGAAATGCGGGCCGTAGCCTGAAACCTGTAAGGGCGACCATCCGCCGTTGAAAGTTCGTGCTGCTAGAATGGGTTCCGAATTCAAAGGAGGCGTACATGCACTTTGATCGACGCGCGTTCCTGGCCGCCGGCGCCGCTGCCGCCGCCGCTGCTTGCAACAGGAAAGCCGCCGAAAGCCAAGCGGCCGCTCCCGGTGCTTCGGCCGGCGCGAAACTCGGGATTCCGGGTCCCTATCCGGGACGCGTTGTGGCCGTCAGCCATCCCGGCAGCATCGTCTCTGACCAGTATCAGGCCGAGCCGGTCCGCCGGATGATGGAACGCGGCATGCTCGAACTGACACATGCCGAGAGCTGGGCCGATGCCTGGCGCGTATTTTTCGAGCCGGGCGATGTCGTCGGCGTCAAGCTCAATCCGGTTGGCCAGCCTGCCGTGATATCGGCGCCCGAGGTGCTGCACCCGATCATTGACGGCCTGGAGCAGGCCGGAGTCAAGCGCAAAGACATCATCGCCTACGACCGCTATCACGACCAATTCCTCAACGCCGGGTTCGACAAATGGCTCCCGGAAGGAGTCCGCTGGATGTCGGCGTCACAGAAGTTTCGCAACTTCCAGATGGATATGGAGGGATACGACCGCGATACGTACATGGAGATGCCGCTGGTTCACCCGGACTACAAGGAGGAATTCAGCCTGAACGATCCGCATATCCGGCGCTCGTACGTCTCGAACTTTTTCAGCAAAGAGATCAACAAGATGGTCAACCTGTGCCTGCTGAAGCACCATCAGTCGGCGGGCGTGACCCTGGCGCTGAAGAACCTCTCGCACGGTCTCGTCAACAACGTCAATCGCAGCCACGTCACAACTACGGCAAATGCCTGCGGTCTGTTCATTCCGGCCGTGGTCGACTTGCCGATTGTTCGAGAAAAGGTCGTATTGAACATCCTTGATGGGGTCAAGGCCGCCTACCATGGTGGTCCCGGCACTACGGTCAGCAAGTACGCCTGGAATCACAAGACGATGTACTTCGCGACGGATCCGGTTGCGCTCGACAAGACCGGTTGGAAGGCTATTGACAAAAAGCGTGAGGAGGTCGGGGTCGCTCCGATTGCCCTCCTGAAACCGGACGAAGACAGCCTTTGGCTGAATTGCCACGTAGAGCACATCGAAATTGCCGGCAACTTCGGTCTCGGCGTGTTCGACGACGAGCAGATCCGCATCAAGCGCATCGATCTGGCTTAGATGGGCTCTCTCACGTTCCTTTCGGGAGCCCGCCGCTCCTGCCTGCCAGGCGGTGTGTTCGAAAAACTTCATGTAACCCTCGGGGGCGATTGCTAATCTGACTGATTAGGGTGTTGTCTGTGGGCGTTACTTTCGTAACAGGCCTGATAGCCGTCTTGCTGCTGTTCTCCGGGGCGGCGTCTGGCCAGGTAGACGGTTTTGCGATCGTCGGACAGGCTGTGGTCGTGGGGCCGAACTCGGAACGGTTCGGCGCCGCCGGAGCGCAGGTCCGCCTGCAGTCGGTTTCCGAGGTGGATCCGGATTCCGAATCGCAACAGGGAGAGGCGCCCGCCGCTGAGCCGACTGCCGAAACGGACGAACTCGGCATCTTCCGCTTCTCCGGCATCCCCGCCGGCTGTTACGTGTCTGTCGCAACTGCTCCGGGCATGATCGGTCAGAGCGACCTGTTTTGCTTGCCTGCCGAGGAGCAGCCTTTTCGGCTCACCATCGAAATGCAGGTCGAGGCCGTCGTGGAGTCCGTCGAAGTCACCGCCTCAGCCATTACGATCGACCCCAGCGAAACATCCTCCTCTGGATCTGTTGGTTTTTCGACCATAGATAACGCACCCAAGGCGAACAGACGATACGAGGACGTCATGCCGCTCATTCCCGGCGTGCTGCGCGGCAACGAAGGCGAGATCAACCTGAATGGCGTTCGCGCTAGCCAGAGTGGTTCGCAACTCAATAGCGTCGACATGACGGACCCGGTGTCACGCACTTCACAATTCAGCATGCCACTCAGCGTCATCTCGAACGTGCAAGTCCTTTCGACTCCTTACAACGCGAAATTCGGCGGCTTTGCGGGAGCCGTATCCACGGTCGAGACCAAGCCGGCGAACTTGTCGAAGCTCACTTTCGACCTCCAGAATTTCGGTCCCCGCATCCGCCGCAGAGACGGCGCGATCATGGGGATCGAGTCGTTCACTCCAAGGCTCACCGTCAACGTTCCGATCAAGGACGGCCGGCTCGCTCTTCTCCATTCCACGGAATACCAGTTTGTGCGCGCGGATCAGGAAGACGCCAATCTCCCGCTGCTGGAACGGGATGTCGAGCGCGAAACGCTGACTGTCTTCAACCAGTTCGACGCCCGCATCTCCAACCGCAACCGGATGTCACTGAGTATTCTCGTTTACCCCGAGAAGCTCAGCTACTTCGGCCTGAACGCCTTCAACACGCAGCTTTCGACTCCCGACTTGCGTCGGCGCGGCCAAATGGTGACGTTGAGGGATACTCACGAATTCCAGTCCGGCGCGCTGCTGATATCGAGTCTCTCCAATCAGGACCTCGACAACGATGTGAAGCCTCGGACGTACGATCCTTCGTTCATCGATCTCGAGCGTGCCCGTGGAGCATTCTTCAACCGGCAAGCCCGTCGAACGATACGCCGCAACCTGTCTGAGCAATACCATTTCGCCCCACTGGGCAATCACCAGATTGTGACCGGCTTCCAGTGGGGCCTCGAGTCCTACAGCGGTGACCAGATCTTCAATCCCATTACTTGGCTGGGCATCAACAACCGGGTCGTCTCAGAGCTGGACTTCACGAATCCAACGGCCGTTCGCGCGAACAAGAACGACCTTGCCACGTTCGTGCAGGACAAGTGGTCCGTGTCGGAAGCGCTGACACTCGACCTGGGCGTAAGGCTCGAACGTGACTCGATCGCCAGGGAGTGGAATCCTTCCTACCGTGCAGGCTTCGCCTACGCCTTCGGTGGCGGCTCGCGGACCGTGCTCCGCGGCGGCAGCGGGCTGTTCATCGACCGCGTCAGCCTGCTCGTGCCGACGTTCATGCAACTTCCGGTGCGCATCGAGACGCGCTTCGATCCCAGTGGCGATATCACTTCGTTGCGACGGTTCGATCCGCGCATTGACGGACAGATCCGCAATGCCCGCAGCTTAGGTTGGAACCTGCAACTCGACCACGAGTTGATCAACGATCTGTTCCTGCGGGTCGGCTACCAGCAAAGGCGAACAACGCGCAATTTCCTGATCGAGCCGAGCATCCCCGTCGGATCGAGCGGCGAGGCAAGCGCCCTGATACTCAGCAACAACGGGCGAGACCATTATCGGGAATACCAGGTTACGGCGCGGTACCGCCTCAAGGGCACGGGCCATATCACGGCGTCATACGTTCGGTCCTCGTCCGTCGGCGACCTGAACGACCTGGGCTCGATCTACGGTCCGACGCCTCTTGCGTTGATTCGTCCGAACGAGCGGGGCCCATTGCGATTCGACGTTCCCCACCGCTTTCTCGCTTGGACCGAATTCCCCTTGCCGTTCGGCTTGAAGGCCATCCCCGTATGGGAAGTGAGAAGTGGGTTCCCGTACTCGGATATCGACGAATATCGTGATTTCGTGGGCGCCCGCAACCGCGCAGGACGATTCCCGGCCTTCAATGCGATCGATTTCCAGGCAACGAAGCAGTTCACGATCAAGCTGATGGGCAAGGAGCGGCGTGTCCGAGCAGGAATACGGCTCTTCAACATCTTGAACAATTTCAATCCGCAGGATGTGCAGGAAAACCTGTCGAGTCCTTTCTACGGAACCTTCTATCGCGGTGTGAAACGCAAGATCCGCGGGGTGTTCGAAATTGGCAACTAGCCTGCATTTCTCACCACGTGGCGAGGCGAAGTGCGTGAGAGGGCCGTCAGGACGAGGCGCGCGCCGCTTGGCGCGCGCAGGCGTACTTGAACCGTACGTTGAGCACGGCAAGCAAGCGCAACGAAGTCCTGGCGGTCGTATCGCGTGCTTCGACCGTCGGGTGGTGAGAAATGCAGGCTAGCCGGTAGAGTATCCGACAACGCAGATAGATATTCCCGCGATTGTGGAAAGAGCATCGAGTTGATGTTGCGGGATCGGCTGTCGGCACACGACGTCAAAACGCGTTCACCCGTTAGCTGTCATGTAGGGGACAGTCGCTCGTCGATTGCCGCGCCGCACGGACAGCGTGGTGAAAGACCCGCCACATCGCTGATATCGGCTGCTCCTGCCGGCATGGCATCAGGACAGGGAGCCCGGAATCATGACCTGCATTGCTCCCCACGCGGCAAGGCGAAGTGCATCAGAGGACCGTCAGGACGAGGCCCGAGCCGCCCGCGCCGGCAACAACGCCTGTAAGGTTTTTCACGAAACACGGCTTTTATGTTTTTCACGAGTCACGCGACACGGCTCTCACGGCGTTCGGTTCGACGGGGGAGCGCAAGGCGCGCGCAATCAGAACGCGCCCCGCCCGGGACCGCCGCGCAAGCCGCCCGGTCGCCGCTTTTCTGCGCGTTGTGGGGCGGCATGGGGCGGCATGGGCGGCATATTGCCCCTGAGCCAGTGTCCCCGCTCCCGACGCCCTGCAGGCTAGGGCGAACGAACAATGAACCCACCCGGAGAAAGAGAAACTTACTATATGGAGTTGACACGATGTCCGCGCCCTTTGACGTAACCGGATATTTTCGATATCGTGGTTCCGGGAGGTTCTTATGAATCGTCGATCGTTCCTGAAAGGTTCAGTTGCCGGCGCTGCGACGGCCGCCCCCTTGGGTGCCGCGGCAAGCAGCGCGCGTTTGCCGAGTGACCAGCTTCGTGTCGCTGTCGTGGGAGTGCGGGGGCGGGGAAGGAGTCACGTCAAGGGGTTCGCGGATTCCCCCGACGCAGTGGTCACGACGCTTTGCGACGTCGATCTCAACGTCGTGGGCCGAGCCCGGAAGATCCTCGAAGAAGCAGGCGCGCCGAAACCGAAGGTCGTTCAGGACATCCGCCGGGTTCTCGACGACAACGACATCGACATCGTCTCGATCGCCACGCCCGACCATTGGCATGCGCTGGGAGCCATTTGGGCCTGCCAGGCGGGAAAGGATGTCTACGTTGAAAAGCCCGTCTCCCACAATATCAGCGAGGGCCGGCGGATCGTTGAAGCCGCCCGCAAATATGACCGCGTGGTCCAGACAGGGACTCAGGGACGTTCCTCACCCGCTATGCAGGAGGCGATCAAGTTCATTCACGACGGCGGCATCGGCAAGGTCTATATGGCGAAAGGCCTCTGTTACAAGCGCCGCAAGTCGATCGGCCACACCCCGGATGCGCCCGTGCCCGAAGGCGTCGACTACGATCTCTGGCTCGGGCCGGCTCCCGAGCGTCCCTTCAGCCGCAACCGCTTCCACTACAACTGGCACTGGATGTGGGACTACGGCACGACCGACATGGGCAATCAGGGCGTCCACCAGATGGATATTGCCCGCTGGGGCATCAACAAGCACGAGCTCCCCGCCAGGATCAACGGCGCGGGGGATAAGTTCGTCTACGACGACGATCAGGAAACCCCGAATACGCAGCTCACGACCTTCGAATACGACGACACGCTGCTCGTCTTCGAAGTGCGCGGTCTGTTGACCAACGATGAAAAGGAAGTCACCGTCGGCAATATTTTCTATGGCTCCGACGGCTATCTCACGATTGGAAGGGGCGGCTGGCAAGCCTATCTTGGCGAAAAGGGCGAGCCGGGACCGGCGAGTACCAAAGACGGGCCGCGCGTCAGCCACTTCCAGAACTTCATCGACGCCGTCAGGAACCGTGATCGCAGTCTGCTCAACGCCGACATCCTGGAGGGACATTTGTCTTCGGCTCTGTGTCACCTCGGAAACATCTCCTACCGAACCGGTAGGAAGCTGACATTCGATCCCGCCTGGGAGAACTTCCCCGGTGACGACGAGGCCAATTCGTACCTCACGCGGAGATACCGTAAGCCGTTCGTTGTGCCGGAGAGAGTGTAGTCGTCGACTCCCGGGCCCGTAGCATTGCGAGTACTCCTGTCGATGGAAGAAGTCGAATAGCGCTCTTCGAACTTCGAGAATAGGGCTCCGAAGGAAACCGGAACCGAAGATGCCAGCCTTTCGGTGAACCTGATAAAGCCGGTTTTGCGGAGCCGCGCCGGCAGGAGGAACCTGCATGGCCGAGTACGACTTGATCGTCATTGGCAGCGGCCCGGCTGGGCGCAAAGCCGCCATTTCGGCCTCGAAGCTCGAGAAGAGCGTGGCCGTCATCGAGCGCACCACCAGTGTGGGTGGAGTCTGCCTGCACAAAGGCACGATCCCCAGCAAGGCGCTTCGCGAGGCGGCTTCCTATCTGTCGGGAGTAAGGCAGCGAGAGGTCTATGGATCGGCTTACCGTGTCAAGGACAGGGTCACGATTCAGGACCTGATGTTCCGCACTCAACGCGTGACCGAAACGGAAGTCAACGTGGTTCGCGATCAACTCGTTCGCAACTACATCGACATCGTCGATGGGACGGCGGCCTTTGTCGATCCGCATACCATTGAAGTAACAAGCGACGACGGCGTCCTCCGCAGGCTCACCGCGAAAAAAATCATCATCGCGGTCGGAACGAAGCCGGCTCGTCCGCCTGATATCGAGTTTGACGACCGCAGGATCATCGATAGCGACGGCTTGCTTTGCCTCGGTGAGATTCCCCGTACGATGACCTTCGTCGGGGCCGGGATTGTCGGTACGGAGTACGCGACCATCTTCCGAACTCTTGGTGTCCGCGTCACCTTGATTGACGGTCGCCAGAGGCCCCTCGACTTCGTCGACGATGAGATCGAAGATGCCTTGTACTATCACATGCGCGACCAGGAGATCACGTTGCGTTTCGGGGAGTCGGTCTCCTCTGTCCGGCTCACGGACAACGGCAAGGTGGAAGTCAGGATGGCGAGCGGAAAGAAGCTGCACTCTGAGTCGCTGATGTTTGCCGCAGGCCGTGTCGGCGCGTCAGAGGCCCTGCACTTGGACAAGGTCGGCATAGCGGTTGATCAACGCGGACGTATCCAGGTCGACGAGCACTACCGCACTCGGCTCGACCACGTCTACGCGGTCGGGGACATCATCGGTTTCCCAAGCCTCGCTTCCACCAGCATGGAGCAGGGCCGCTTGGCGGCTCTGCATGCCTTCGGCCAGGAAGCCGAAAAAACATATACGCGCCTGCCGTTCGGTATTTACACGATTCCCGAGATCGCGATGATCGGTCCGACCGAACAGGAGTTGACGAAAGAGTCGGTCCCCTACGAAACGGGCATCGCTCGCTTCCGCGAGTTGTCCCGGACCCACATCAGCGGCGGAAGGACCGGTATGCTCAAACTGCTTTTCAATCGTCAGGATTTGAAGCTGCTGGCCGTCCACATTCTGGGGGAGCACGCGACGGAATTGGTCCATATCGGACAGGCGGTCATCGAACACGACGGCAGCATCGAATATCTGCGGGACGCGGTGTTCAATTATCCGACCTTGGCCGAGGCCTACAAGATCGCAGCTCTGAATGGGCTCAACAGGCTTGAAGGTCGACAGTAGCTTCCCGTTGCCGGCTCGCTGGATATGGCAGCGGCGCTTCTCGCGGCCACTCTACAAAGCGATAATTAAGGGGTGATCCGCTTACTGGTCACCTCTGGGAGAACCGCGATGTCGGACCGCCGAGGTTTATTCATCCTGTTGATGCTTGGAGTCCTTGTTTGCTGTGTCTCGTCGGCGCAGGAGAAGGCCAGGAAACGGCAGCTTCCGGACCCCGTTCGCTGGACGCTGAACTGGGACCCGGCAACCGCCGTTCCGGGGAGCAAGGTCGTCGGCAAGCTGGCGGCGACGATTGAATCCGGCTGGCGTCTCTACGCTCCCACAACCCCGGCCGGCGGCCCGACTCCCACCAGGCTCGAGTTGACGGACTCCCCTCTCGTTGATGCAGCGACGGTCTATCAACCTCAGCCGGAAGTGAAATACGACCCCAACTTCGACATGGATAGCGAGATCTACCACGATCAGGTCGTCTTCCTGATCGAGGTGCAACTCAGCGAAAGTTCCCCGCTTGGTGAAGCTGTGCTCGAAGCCTCCGCGTTCTACTCGGTGTGCGACGACCGCGTTTGCCTGCGGCCCGTGACCAGAAAGGTAGCCGCCCCGTTGACGATCGCTCGTCAGGCGAGTGGCACTCCCGCTGTCATCGCGGCGGATTACTCCGAAGCCAAACCGGCTCCGCAACCGTCCGGCAGCCGCGCTGCTGCCCCGCAGGGTGGCTCGGCAGATACGCCGCGACGGACAGCCGGATCGCAGGGCTTGGTGGAGTTCGGCGCTGTTGCTTTTGGCTTTGGCCTGCTTGCCGTCTTCACGCCTTGCGTCTTCCCGATGATCCCCATCACGATGTCATATTTCGTGAGCAGGGATACGGGCTCGCGCAGAGACTCCGTTTTTCAGGCGATCGTGTTCTGCGCCGGCGTTGTCGTGTTGTTCACGGGTCTCGGCGCTCTGGTCTCGGTCGTGCTGGGGCCTTTCGGCACGGTGCAGCTCGGTTCGAGCATATGGGTGAATCTTTTCATTGCTCTGGTGTTCGCCGGATTTGCGATCAGCCTTTTCGGAGCCTTTGAAATCACCGTGCCGAGCGGTGCTCTGACCTCGCTCAACAGGATCTCGGCTCGGGGAGACGTATTGGGAACGCTGATGATGGGTCTCGTTTTCGCTCTGGCGTCGTTTGCCTGTACGGGACCGTTCGTAGGGACCTTGCTCGCCGGATCGCTCCAGGGCGGCTTGGCATGGCCCGTCTTCGGCATGGCCTTGTTCTCTTCGGGAATGGCCCTGCCGTTCTTCTTCCTGGCGCTGTTTCCCTCCTATCTGTCTAGGCTTCCCAAGAGCGGCTCCTGGCTGGGCCGTGTAAAGAAAACAATGGCCTTCTTGATTCTGGCGGCGGCCTTCAAGTACCTCAGCAACGTCGACATGATGTATCAGCTCGAAATCCTCACCAGAGAGCGGTTCCTTTCGATTTGGATCGTCTTGCTCGCGCTGGCCGCGTTCTACCTTCTCGGGTTCTACCGCTTCCCGGATGAAGGGGATGAAGCCCCCGCACCTGTCGGACTGGGACGTCTCGCCATGGGTGGCGTCTTTCTGGTTCTCTCTCTCAGCCTCGTCCCCGGCATGTTCAACGGCCGGCTGGGCGAGCTGGAGGCCTACGTGCCGCCCACCGATTATTCCGGATTCCCATCTCTGGCCGGCGGACCCGACTCGCAACAGAACGTCTGGCTCAAGGACGATTACGACGGAGCCTTGGCCAAAGCCCGGCAAACCGGCAGCCCGCTTCTGATCACCTTCACTGGCTATTCCTGCTCCAATTGCAAGTGGATGAAGTACAACATGTTCCCCGAACCTGAAATCGTGGATCTGACCAAGGACATGATCCTCCTCGAGCTTTATACCGATGGGCATGATGAAGCGTCTCAGGCGAATCAGGAGTTGCAGCTTGAACGGTTCGGGAGTGTGGCTATTCCCTACTACGCCTTGCTTCGACCGGATGAGACCATCGTCGCGGAATTTGCCGGCCGTACCCGCGATGTGGACGAGTTTCGGCGTTTCCTGTCGGCGGCCGCGCCTCAAGTGGCGGAAGCCCGACCGGGCGCGTAGATAGCCGCTCTTGTCATAAGTCCTTCCAGTAAACGGTGAGCCCAGCCGTACTCCGGGGTCGGACGACTCGTGTGAGTTTCATCACATCCGCGCTCTTCGAGTTACGGAGTTGCGACCTCATCGGAACGCTAATTGCCTGATAGCTACTGTAGATGCGTGCAGTGGCCAATGTTGAGGGTCGATTCAGCCGTCTGAAACGCTGGATTCAGGAGCACTTGTGCAAGGTGCTGCGAGAGAACGCAAGCCCCCTCCGGACATCGGCGGGCTTGGCGCTGGGAGCGTTCGTGGGCATTGTCCCCAGTTTCTTCGTGGGATCTCCTTTGGCGTTTCTTATTGCGGGCCGCCTGGGCTTGAATCGGGCAGCGGCCGTTGTGGGAACCTTGTTTACAAACCCGGTTACGACGCCGTTCTTCTATTCGATCAGCACCCGCCTTGGTCTGGAAATCCTCGGTCGCCACGATCAGGTCACCGCCGGCGAGGCGCTTTCGTCGATGATCCGCCATTACGGCGCGGCGTTCCTTGTTGGCAACGCCGCCTTCGCGTGCGCATTCGCTATCACTTGCGGTCTCCTCGCCTACGCCTTCCTTTTCTTCCGCAGCGCGCCCCATTCGGCCGATCGCTAAAGCGGTTGTGGGCGCGCACAAGGGAGAAGTTCTTACACGCCCAGGTAGGATCTACCTGAAGATCGTTGGCCTGCATGTCTCACCATCTGGCGAGGCGAAGTGCGCGAGAGGGCTGTCAGGACGAGGCGCGAGCCGGACGGAGGAAAAAGGCGCGCAGGCGTACTTGACCTTGCGTCGAGCACGGCAAGCAAGCACAACGCATGCGGCCATTACGGTTCGCCGGCCCTCAGACATTTCTTCCTGGAACGAACGAGGTCCCCGCCAAAGGTTTTCACGAATCACGAGTCACGAGACACGAATCACGGCTTTTTATCGCGTGCTTCGACCGTCGGGTGGTGAGAAATGCAGGCTATCGCCGGGGGGGCTCTTTGTAGTTCTTCCCGCTGCCCTCGTAGCTGGGCCGGTCGGGGGCTTCGTCAAGAACCAGCTCGCGCCGGGCATCGAACGCCATGACTTTGTTCTGCCGATACGACTTGACGCCCAGATCGATCGCCGTCATCACCTTGTAGCCCATGTCGGCATCGAACACGGGGTCTTTGCGGGACCGAACGCAGTCGAGGAAATTGCTGGTGTGATCGTCGTCCATATCCCGACGCTCGACCGGGATGAGCACCTCGGGCGCTCCCGTCGCGGCCTCGAACTTCTTGCGGAACTGATGCTCCGGAAACACCGCGAGGCCCCCTGGTACAAACTGGATCGTCCCTTCGTGACCGTAGATGACGGGCGGCATCCACTGGTTGGCCGACGCCGAGGCCATCGATGCTGACAGCAGTGCGTAGTGGTCTTCGTATTCGATGTTGGTGGAATAGGTGTCAGGGACTTCACGGTCTTTGTGAACATAGATGCCGCCGTTTGCGCTCACCCGCGTCGGGAAGCCCATTCCGATCGCGAATTCGAGTGGGGCCAACCGGTGATAGAAGAGATCGGTTGCGATACCGCCCGAGTAGTCCCAATACTTCCTCCAACGGAAATATCGGTCAGCGTTGAACTCGCGTGCGGGCGCCGGCCCCTGGAAGCGGTTCCAGTCGATGTTCTCCGGCGTGCCTTCGTCGTCGATGCGATAGTTCCACTCGCCGTACAAGGAATTGCGCGAGTAGGTGTTTTGCGTCCACAACGGCTGTCCGATCCAGCCCTTCTCGATGACCTCGCGGGCGCGGTGATACCGCTGCTCCGAGAGATGCTGGCTGCCAACCTGCAAGACTCGCTTGTGCAGCCGGACGCGCTCGGCGACCTCCCGCGCTTCATGGAGCGTGTAGGTCATCGGTTTTTCGAGGTAGACGTCCTTGCCGGAATCGAGCGCATCGAAAGTCATCGGCGCATGCCAGTGGTCGGGCGAGGAGATGTAGACGGCGTCGACATCCTCGCGGATCAGCATGTCGAGATATTCGTGGTGCACGTCTTTGGAGGCCAGCTTGGCCATCAGGCGGGCGCGTTCTTTCCGCTTCGAGTAGATGTCGCAGACGGCGACGACCTGAACGTCCGCCTGCTCCTGGCTGCGTGCATGAATCCGGCGGAGATGTCCGCGTCCGCGCCCCCCCACGCCGATGAACCCGATGTTGATGCGGTCGTTCGCGCCAATCACTCGGTTGGCCGAAGCCGCCGTAGCGGACCGCGGGATGGCAAGACCCGCCGCGGCTGTGCCTAGAAAGCGGCGGCGAGAGGGTTTCAGTTCTGGCATGGGTCACTCTCCTCGTCTGGGAAAAAACTGGATCCGTAGTTCACATTATGGCGTAAGGCGGGCCTGCATTTCTCCCCGCGCGGCGAGGCGAAGTGGATGAGAGGCCGTCAGGACGAGGCGCGAGCCGGGCGGAGGAAAAAGGCGCGAGCCGCATGGCGCGCACAGGCGTGGCCTTTAAGGTTTTCTACTAACAACCAAAAACTATCCACTATCCACTGCCTTTCGAGTAAACAGGCTCGAGCTGAGCCGATTCAGACGGGCGGAAAGATGAACGCGTGCGTACCCGCAACGAGAGTGTGCGTTACCGCCGCCGCGACGACGCTTCGATCGGCGTTGTACGCCCTGCCGTAGAACCATCCGGCGAAAGCCGCCGCGAGGGCATAGCGCCAGTTGGGAAAACCGCGTGAGGAGATGTGGGCCAGTCCGAACAACACGCTCGCCGTGAACTGCGCCCATCGAGGCCGGCCCCAGGTTGCCGAGAGCAGATTCTGAAGGATTCCCCGAAAATACAGTTCCTCGGCTAGGGAGACGGCCGCGTACAACCCCGCAATTCGGGCGAGTACGGCAAGTGGGTCACTCCAGGAATCGAATTCGTACGGCGCCCATTGGGCAAATCCGATTCCAAGCGTCAGCGGAATGCCGATCGGAAGAAACAACAGGTAGTTCTTTACTCCCACCTCGAAATCTCTCGCCGATATCCGGAGCTGGAAGTTCGCGCCCTCGAGGCGGCGTAGGGAGAGATAGATCATCGCCCCGAGTGGAATCAGCATCACCTTGCCGAGTGCGTACACGTCCTCCGGGACGTTCCCCCCCGGCGACCGGTAGATTTTCTGGAACATGTCGCTTGCCCCGCCAACCATCGGATACGCGAGCAGCAGAAGAACCACAATGTCCTGCCACTGAAAGCGGTGCCCCTTCGGTGGAAACCAGACAAATAGGTAGGCTGCCGCAATGCAGAAAGCGAGCAGCGTCACCAATGACTCCACCGAAAAGACGCCGGTCGGGAGAGAGTAGACCAGGTAGGGAACGACCGACACGGCGACAAGACAGCCGGCCAGCGCCTTCGTAGACAAGCGGGCTGCCAAACGGGCTCGCGCCTCGGGGAAGACCGCGACCAGGTACACCGAGAACTGAAGAAGAAATGCCGTCACGATCGGAACGGCCAAGCCGGAAGAGACGTCCAGTCGATCGGCGCCGACCGAGCCGCCAATGACAAGCCCTGCGTTGAGCAGGATGAGAGTCACCCAGAACGCTCGGAGAGACTTGGTCTCGAGTGGTTGCGGGGCTGCAGGCAAGCACACATCTTAGCGAAGCAGGTTCAATCGGCCTGTTCAAGCCGCTTTGATCGTCCTCCCCGCGGCGCGCTTGATGTGAAACATCCCCTGATCAAGCAGCGTTGACACCGATCCGGCTGTTTCCCGCTTGAATGATCTGCGCGCGAGCGGAGGAAAACTGAAAACAAAAAACTGACAACTGATGAATGATCCGCATGCGGGCGGAGGAAAAACTGATCGGTTCGAACGGTCCGTTAAGATAGTGGGCTCGCCTGACTCGGCTGCTCCATGACTCCTCCTGTAGTCGAAACCGAGGTACATCCCGGTTTTTTCTCGCCGGCCTCTCGACGAGACTTCCTCGATGTTTTCCGCAATGTACGGAGAAACTCGAACGCCATCTGCTCGCCGCTGGAGACGGAAGACTACGTGATCCAGACCATGGATGACGTCAGTCCACCCAAGTGGCATCTGGCTCATACGACCTGGTTTTTCGAGACGTTTCTTCTGGAACCCCATTTAGCCGGCTACGAGAGTTTCCATCCGCAGTACGGCTTTCTCTTTAATTCGTATTACGAAGCCGTCGGGGAACGGCATCCGCGGCCCCGGCGCGGTTTGCTGTCACGTCCAACGGTGAAAGAGGTCTACGACTACCGGACGCATGTCGACCGCCACATGGGACTGCTCATCGAGCAGGCCGACGATGCGCTTTGGCATCGAATTGGCCCCTTGGTTGATCTCGGCATCAATCACGAAGAGCAGCACCAGGAGCTTCTGATAACCGACATCAAGCACATCCTCGCGGAGAACCCTTTGCGGCCGGTGTACTCTCCCGGCGTACCCCTCGTTCATTCCCGAGAGCCGCAGCACGATTGGATCACATCCGCGGGCGGGATCGCCGAGATCGGGTTCGGGGGCTCGGGTTTCCACTTCGACAACGAAGGCCCTCGTCATCTCGTCTACCTTCAACCTCACCGCCTCGCCTCTCATTTGGTCACCAATGGGGAATACCTCGAGTTCATGAAGGCCGGAGGTTACCGGGACGCAAGGTATTGGCTCTCCGAAGGCTGGGCCGCCGTCCAGGAGCGTGGCTGGCGAGCGCCGCTGTATTGGGAGAAGGCAGACGATCGATGGTCTGTGATGACGCTCTCGGGAATGCGCGAGATCCGCGAGGACGAACCGGTATGCCACGTCAGCTATTTCGAAGCCGACGCCTTCGCACGCTGGCGCGGCAAGCGTCTCCCGACCGAGGCGGAATGGGAATGCGCGGCATCATCGGAAGCTTTGGACGGCAACTTCCACGAGTCGGGCCGCTTGCACCCCGCGCCGCCGGAAAAGGAGTCCCGGCAGTTCTACGGCGACGTCTGGGAATGGACGCGGAGCCCCTATGCGGCGTATCCGGGATTTCAGCCCGCCGAGGGAGCGGTCGGCGAATACAACGGCAAGTTCATGTGCAACCAATACGTGCTGCGAGGCGGCTCATGCGCCACGTCGCGGCGCCATGTTCGGCCCACGTATCGCAACTTCTTTCCGGCCGATGCCCGCTGGCAGTTTTCCGGCATCCGGCTCGCCTCCGACTGACGCCCCGCCGCCCCGCACATCCCTGAAGCTTATGGATCGCTTCGATGGTATCGAGTTCCACGATCACCATCCGGAGGCGAATGATTTCCTTGAAGTAGTGCTCCGGGGCCTCACCGACGATCCGAAGTGGATACCCCCCAAGTTTTTCTACGACAAGCGCGGCTCGGAGCTGTTTGAGCGAATTACCCGGCTGAGCGAGTACTATGCCACCCGAACGGAGATCGCGATCCTGAGGGAATGTGCCGGGGAGATCGCCGATCTCGTCGGCTGCGACTCGCTGCTGATCGAGTACGGCAGTGGCAGCAGCAATAAAGTGGGCATCCTTCTGGACGCCTTGCAGGGAGACGTGACCTATGTCGCGATCGATATTTCCAGACAACATCTTGTCGAGTCCTGCGAACGACTGGCCGAGTCCTACCCCCGGCTCGAAGTCATCGCAGTGTGCGCCGACTACTCGACTCCGTTCCCCCTGCCAGCGCCCAAGCGGGGAACGCCGCAGAATAAGCTGGTCTTCTTCCCAGGCTCCACGATCGGCAACTTCAGCCCCGGCCAGGCTGTCTCGTTCCTGGCCAACACGGCGCGCCAGATCGGGACCGGCGGTTCTCTGCTCATTGGCGTCGATCTCAAGAAGGATGAGAAACTGCTCCATGCCGCCTACAACGATTCCGAGCAGGTCACCGCGGCTTTTAATCTGAACCTGCTCGAGCGCATCAACCAGGAGCTCGACGCCGACTTCGATCTCTCGGCGTTCTCTCACCGCGCTTTCTACAACACCGAGCGCGGACGAATCGAGATGCACATCGTCAGTTTGAAACCCCAGGTCGTATCTCTGAACGGCGCTTCGATTCGCTTCGTCAAGAGCGAGACGATTCACACCGAAAACTCCTATAAATTCAGCATCGGCGAGTTCCAGCGCCTCGCGAAGCAAAGCGGGTTTGAGCCTGTCAAAGTCTGGACCGACCCGCAGGGCCTCTTCAGTCTCCACTATCTGACGGCGAAATGAAAAGGCGCCGCGTTCTCGAAACCGCCTCCTGGTTCGTGGTCTGATGCCCCGAGTGCAATCTCGTCCAGACGTCAAAGTATTTGAGACTTGCGAGAGGCGAAGTTGCTCCCGCTCCGCTTGTCGAAGTCGTCATCCTGAGCGTAACGCAGGCAGCTCCAATCGACGGTCTGCTTTTCTCATCCCTTCGCGCCTTTTGGCTTAGCAGAATTAGCCCGCATGTCTCACCACGTGGCGAGGCGTAGTCCGTGCGGGTCACGAATCAGGCTTTCAAGGCTTTCACTAGCCACTAGGCACTAGTCACAAACCACTGCTTTTCAGGTTTTCACGAATCACGAGACACAAAACACGAATCACGGCTTTTTATCGCGTGCTTCGACCGTCGGGTCGTGAGAAATGCAGGCTAAGCTTTGTCTCGGAGCACTGCTTCCATCGCAATGCGGGCTAAGCGGAGCCTCCCCTCACCGAACTATCGGGCGCAGGTTCGGTGAGGAACGAGAGGCAGAGTGGCGAATGTGGATCAAGCCGGAGAAGGCTGCTCGCCTTCCGATAAGCCGGGCACTCGGTTGGGGGTCTCGGGCCGAATCACCTGTTGCTTGTCGGCATCGATATCTTCCGGAGTTTCCGTGCCGACGAAAGTAGGCAGCTCTCCGCCGTCGATCAGGATCTGAATTTCCTTCGCGTCCAGCACTTCCCGCTCGAGCAAGGCTTCCGCGATGCTAACCAGCACGTCAGCATTCTCGGTGATGTGCTGCTTCGCCTGATCGTAGCCTTCTTTGACGAGGTTGCTCACTTCAGCGTCGATCCGGATGGCTGTTGCTTCACTGTAGTCACGGTGCTGCGAGATCTCGCGGCCGAGGAAGATCTGCTCCTCTTTTTTGCCGAAAGTGAGCGGACCCATCGAACTCATACCCCACTCACATACCATCTGACGCGCCATGGCCGTAGCCTGCTCGATATCGTTCCCGGCCCCGGTAGTCATGAAATCGAGAAACATCTCCTCGGCGATTCTGCCGCCCATGAGGATGGCGAGCCGTGCCTTGAGAAAGTCTTTTTTGTAGGTGTGCTTGTCATCGAGCGGCAACTGCATCGTGACGCCAAGAGCGGATCCCCGCGGGATGATCGTCACCTTGTGCAACGGGTCCGCCTCCGGGATTAGCGCGGCTACAAGAGCATGGCCTGCCTCGTGGTAGGCAGTCGTCCGTTTCTCTTCGTCCGTCAGGATCATCGAACGCCGCTCGGCGCCCATCAAGACCTTGTCCTTGGCCAACTCGAAATCGTTCATCGTGACGACCTTGCGGTTTTGGCGAGCCGCAAACAAGGCCCCTTCATTGACCAGGTTGGCAAGGTCCGCGCCGGAGAAGCCCGGCGTCCCACGCGCAAGAACCAGCAAATCGACGTTCTTTGCCAGCGGAACCTTGTGGGTGTGGACCTGCAGAATGCCTTCGCGGCCGCGCACGTCAGGACGATTCACCACAACGCGTCGGTCGAAACGTCCGGGGCGGAGTAGCGCCGGGTCGAGCACGTCGGGCCGGTTCGTGGCGGCAATCAGAATCACGCCCTCGTTGGAGTCGAAGCCGTCCATCTCGACGAGTAACTGGTTGAGCGTCTGCTCGCGCTCATCATGGCCTCCGCCCAAGCCGGCGCCGCGGTGACGGCCAACGGCGTCAATCTCGTCAACGAAGATGATGCAGGGAGCATTTTTCTTCCCTTGTTCGAAGAGGTCTCGAACGCGGCTTGCGCCGACTCCGACGAACATCTCGACGAAGTCCGAACCGGAAATCGAGAAGAACGGGGCGTTGGCTTCTCCCGCGACGGCGCGAGCCAGCAGCGTCTTGCCGGTTCCTGGTGGTCCGACGAGCAATACGCCCTTGGGAATCCGTCCGCCGAGTTTCTGAAATTTTTGGGGCTCGCGCAGAAACTCGATGATTTCCTGAAGCTCTTCCTTGGCTTCCTCGACGCCGGCTACGTCCTTGAACGTGACTTTCTTCTGCTGACTGGTGAGCAGGCGCGCCCTGCTCTTGCCGAAACTCAGCGCCTTGTTCCCACCGGCCTGCATCTGCCGCATCATGAAGATCCAGAAGCCGAACAGCAGGATGAAAGGAGAAGCGTTGATCAGGAATTGCAGCCATGCTGGTGTGCTCGATCGTTCAAGCTCGATGTTCGCGCCGCTGGCCTCGAGATCTTCGATAATGCCCGGATAGTCCGAGGGCAGTGTCGTCTTTACCTGTGATCCGTCGCCCTTGAGTTTGCCCGAGGCCTGATTCCCGTTGGTGATCTTGACGCTCTCGACGTTTTTGGACAGCACTTCTTTGCGGAACTCCGAGTAGCTGATCTCTTTCTCTCGGACGCTGCTGCCGGTCTGAACAACTCTCCAGAGAAGGATCGCCGTACAAAGCATTACGACCCAGAAGATGGCTGTCTTGACTGTGGAATTCACGTTGCTGCTGCCCTCTCGACCCCCGCCTGCACTGTACTCCTATTTCATTTGACGCTCGCGCGGCCCGTTCGGTTCTTCGATACTGTCAAACCGTCTTGATCGATCTCACTGATCTGCAACCAACAGCGGCTATCGTCGCGGGGCTTGCAGTCTTCCGCCACCCCGAAACGGCGAGTCCAGACAATGCGATCCGAATGTTCGCCGTCGGCCGTCGCTTTTGCAGGCACAGTCAGGACCGGCCACCCGACACGCTCCCATACGGGCGTGCGGCTTTCCTGGAAAAGGGCCTTCAGCTTCTTGGAACTCAGCCGCCCCTGAGGACGATAACAATCCCCCGGACGCCAACTGCGCAACCGCAAGGGCCTCGGAACTCTCTCCCAATCAAGAGTTTCAGATCTCTGATCATTATACCCCCGGTCTGCATCGCCCCGGTCGGCGACCCGAAGAACCAGCTTGGTTTTTCCGTCCGGCAGGGGTACGGTTGCCGGCGGTTGGATGGCGAAGTCAAACTCTCGAATACGGTTCTCCGAGGGAGCGGGCTCAAGGCGGATCGTCTCGAACGAGCGAACGGCGATCAGGCCAGGGATGTGGATCTCTCCGCTGCGGTTCTTCCCGGCTAGGTCACGCAGTTGCTCGATATGATCCCAGCCGATCCCTTGCAGCGTGCCGCGAGCCGCCTCGATCGCGTGGCGAAGGAGGCGCCGGGCCATTGCCGCCGGAAGAGCGCTCCATCGCTCGAGCGACAATTCCAGGCTCCCGGACCGCCGCTCCATCACCTGCGAGGCTGTCGCGGAAAGTACTTGTTCCCAGTACGCCTCTTCATCCACAGCCCACTCCGCCGTCCGGGCCAGAACTGCCGGTAGATTGGGGTTCCATTCTCGTTGCAGCAGTGGCATCAACTCGTGGCGCAGGCGGTTGCGATCATGTCTCGGGTCGAGGTTGCTCGCGTCTTCACGCCAGTGGATGGAGCGGGCTTCCAGAAAACGCCGGGCCTGCTCTCGGGTCACGCCCAGCAAAGGACGAACAATGCCGTCGGCACGCACAGGCAGCACTCCTGCGAGTCCCGCTGAACCGGAACCGCGAAAGAGCCGGAGCAGGACCGTTTCTGCTTGATCCGAGAGCGTGTGGCCTACGGCCACCTTATTGATCTCGGTGTCTTGGATCAATTGGGTAAACCACTGATATCGGTAGTTCCTCGCCGCTTGCTCCAGGTTTTCGCCATGAATGTCAGCAGACCCCTTCACGTCGAAAGACTTGCAGTAAAACTGCAGTCCCAGACGAACGCTGAGCGCCGCGACGAATTTCTCGTCTTCGTCAGATTCGTCGCCGCGCAGCCGGTGATTGAAGTGGGCGACGGCCGGCCGGATGCCCAATTCCGGGGCGAGGGCAACCAGCGCATGTAATAACGCGACGGAATCCGACCCGCCGGAAACCGCGACCGCGACACGATCTCCCGGCGAGAGCATGCCGTGCCTTCTGATCCAGCCTGTGACTTCTTCAAGCACGTCTCCATTGTAGGAGGGCCTTACAGCACGTGGTAAAAGTCCCGTGGTGTGAAGGAAAAAGCGCGGCGGGCTCCTGCTCATCCTCGGCGCGGAGTGAGGAGGATGGCGGTCCGGGTGTTCTCCTCCTCACGAAGGAAAAAGCGAACGACAAGGCCGACGGTCTTGGGCGGTCGCCTCCGTGTTCACATCAGGCAGCAAGATCGGAACCGCCGTTGGAACAAAAATGTCCGTCGCCTGAAGGGTGCGAAGAAAAAATACGCGCCGCTTCCGCTCGGCTGCACGGAGAGCTTGTCACTGCGTTCCTGCAGCGGCCATGTGTTACGCAATCCGTTCCCGATCGGATCATACAAGCGGGAAATATCCGGATCGGTGTCAACACCGCTTGACCAGGAGGATTTCACTCAGAACCGAACATCGATTTCGACCGGTTCATCGTAGTCAACGTCTTCTACTTGAAAGCCGAACAAGCCGCTGAACTCCTTGCGAAATCCGGCAAAGTCGGAGATGTCGCTGAGGTTTCGGCTGTCCACTTGTTCCCAGAGATCCATGACGGCATCCTGCACGTCATCGCGCAGCTCCAGGTTGTCGAGGCGTATCAAACGTTGCTCATCCACCCGCGGTGGTTTGTCGGCTGCCAAGTGATCCAGAGCCAGCCGCCGCATCTGTTCCAGGCAGCCCTCGTGGAGATCCTTTTCCTTCATCACCTTGAACAGCAGGCTGAGGTACAGAGGCACTACGGGAATCGCCGCCGAGGCCTGCGTGACGACCGCTTTGTTCACCGATACCCAAGCCCCGCCTCCATATTGAGCGGCCAGCATGTCGTTCAACTGGTGTCCTGTTTGGACAAGATCCTTCTTGGCCATGCCGATGGTTCCATCACGATAGATCGGCCATGTCACTTCCGGGCCGACATAGGAATAGGCCAAGGTGCGGGCGCCCTCGGTGAGCAATCGCTCTTCGCTCAGCAGATCGATCCACGCTTGCCAATCTTCGCCTCCCATGACGTCGATGGTGGCTACGATCTCGTCTTCCTCGGCCGGTTCAAGAGTCACTTCGGTGACCGTGCCTTGGGTAAGGTCGATCGTTTTGCTGGTGAATTCATAGCCGATCGGCTTGAGCACCGACTGCGCGGTCTCCCCCGTTTCCGGGTTGGTCCGTCGAGGAGCCGCCAGACTATAGACCACGAGGTCGATCTTGCCGAGTTCTTTGCGGACAAGCTGTACCGTCTCTTTCTTGACATCGTCCGAGAAGGCGTCGCCGTTGACTGCTCCTGCGTAAAGGCCGTCCGCTACGGCGAGCTTGTGAAAAGCCGCTGAATTGTAGTATCCGGCCGAAGCCGTTCGGCGGCCCTCCGGGGGCCTCTCGCGGAACACGCCAACAGTCTTGGCGCCGAAGCCCCATGCAGCAGCGACTCGCGTCGCGAGGCCGTAGCCGCTGGAAGCGCCGATCACGAGAACCCTTCCTGGACCTTCCAGCGGCGAGGGAGCAGCCTTCCGCATGGCTGCCACCTGCTCGGCAACGCGCCGCTGACAGCCCTCTGGGTGAGCCGTGACGCAGATGAAGCCGCGCGTGCGTTCCTTGACTACTTGGATGGCCATGTCGTGAGGGGTGATCTTTGCGGCATTACGGATGGTCGCGCAGCCGCCTTCTTAGGCGTGGGTCAGGAGATCGGTCCTTCCTCCATCCGCCGTCAGGAACTGGCCGGTCATGAAGCCGGATTCGTCAGAAGCAAGAAACGCGACCACGGATGCGATATCGCCGGACTCTCCGACCCGCCCGAGCAGAGATTTCCGAGATACGGCTTCGATTCTCCGCTGCATCTCTTCCTCCGTGTGCCCTTCCGAAACCATGTCCGTCAAAATAAGCCCGGGCAAGACGGCATTCACGGTAATGCCGTGGGGTCCTAGTTCCAAGGCGAATCGCTTGGTGAGAATCTGGACGGCGCCCTTGGTCGCCGCGTACAGCGTCGTCCCGGGAACAGCCGTGCCAAGGGCCGCGATCGACGAGAGGTTGACGATACGGCCATATTTCTTCTCGATCATGGACGGCGCGGCAGCCGCCGTTGCATGAAGCACGCCGTTCACGTTGACCCGCCACATGCGCTCGAACTCATCGGGTTCGTATTGCAGCAGAGTACCGGTAGCCAGCAGGCCGGCGTTGTTCACCAGTATGTCGATCGGACCCAATGCGGAGCAGGCTTGCTCGACCATTGCGTCCACCTCCGACCGCGAAGCGACATCAGCTTTGACCGCGACGGCTTTGCGTCCTTGATCCCGTATTGCCGCAACGACTGCTGCGGCTTCTTCGGCGCGCGCCCGGTAATTCACGGCGACGGACGCACCCTCCTGGGATAGGAGCTCGGCCACGGCTCGACCGATTCCGCGCGAGCCTCCTGTGACAAGCGCCACTCTTCCCTTGAATCTGCCGCTATTCATTACGGGCGGTCTCGTGTCACACATTCTACCCTGATGGCGGGGATTTCGAGTTGTAGCTCTGACGGACAAACGGCTGGAAGCTGTTTCTGTCTTTGCAACCGGGAGCGCCACGGAGCCTGGGAAGCCCTCGACAAGGAATGCCGGACTTCGCAATGCGACTTGGCGCAGGCGCGGCTATCCGGAAAGAGCAAAGCGGCCTGGATCGGTATCCCTGCTCGCAAGGACTGATCGGACGATTCCCTTGATTGGGCCGGGTAGGTCTCTCAGGTTCTGGACAAGGTCCGGGCAGGCGGGCTAAGATCGCTTGTTCGTTCCGGTCTGTTGTGAGCCAGTGTGCTGATGGAGACTTCCTTCGTGAAGCCCCCTGAGTGGGTCGGGACGCTGGTGGTGACTCACTCCTGTCGATCTAGCCTGCATTTCTCACCACGTGGCGAGGCGAAGTGGGTGAGAGGGCCGTCAGGACTAGGCGCGAGCCGCTTGGCGCGCGCAGGCGTACTTGAACAGTACGTTGAGCACGGCAAGCAAGCGCAACGAAGTCCTGGCGGTCGTATCGCGTGCTTCGACCGTAGGGTGGTGAGAAATGCAGGCTAGGCCGGAAGGTTGTTCGCTTTCAGCGCAGGAGGAGTCGGAAGTCAACCCTCAGCGGCTTACCAAGGCCGGACGGTGCTTCTGAGGCTGCGAAGAAAATGGGGATGACGCCTTCCGAGCAGCTACGGGATCCTTCCGGGCCCGCGCCAGTCGGTAAAGAGCCTGCGGAAAATCCGTCTTTGCCTCTTCGTGCTCCGCGGGTTGCCTATTTCTCGATGGAAATCGGTCTTTCTGCCGACATCCCCACTTACAGCGGCGGGCTCGGCATTCTGGCGGGTGATACTCTGCGCTCCGCAGCCGATCTCGGCGTGCCGATGGTGGGAGTTACCCTACTGCACCGACAGGGTTACTTTCGCCAGATTCTTGACAACAAGGGTAATCAGACGGAAGTCCCTGTCGACTGGAACCCCGAACAGCTCTTCCAGGATATGGCCGCGGAAGTGACGGTCACTCTGGAGTCACGGCCCGTTGCGTTGCGTTCCTGGCGATATTTGATTGCAGGGGTCAACGGTGATGTCGTCCCCGTTTATTTTCTCGACTCCGGTGTCGAGTCGAACAGCGAGTGGGATCGCTCGCTTACCAATCGGCTCTACGGAGGGGACAGGCACTATCGCTTGTGCCAGGAATTCCTTCTCGGTGTCGGCGGCGTCGAGATGTTGGAGCGCCTGGGACACACCGACATCGAGACCTATCACATGAACGAGGGCCATTCATCGCTGCTTGTTCTACCGCTCATCGAAAAGCAGATCCGTCATTCCGGCCGGCGTTTCCCGATCGAAAAAGACCTTGAAGCCATTCGCCGCAAGTGTGTCTTCACGACGCACACGCCGCTCCCGGCCGGTCACGATGAGTTTCCCGGTGACATGGTGCGCCGGGTGCTGGGTGAAGAACGCTCAGTCCGACTGTTCTCCAGCGGGTTCACCGGACACGACCATTTGAACATGACTCACCTTGCGCTCCATCACTCGAGCTACGTGAATGGAGTGGCCATGAAGCACGGTCAGGTGTCACGCACGATGTTCCCCAACTACCGCATCAAGGCCTTGACCAACGGCGTCCACGCGGCGACCTGGGTGTCACCGCCGATGCGGGAGTTGTTCGACCGCGAGATCCCGGAATGGCGGCGCGACAACATCTACCTGCGCTACGGCATCAACATCGCACTGAGCGAGATTCAATCCGCTCACGATCGAGCCCAGAGCGAGTTGTTCCGCTCCATTCGGGAGGCCCAGGGCGTCGACCTTGACGCAGATATCTTCACGATCGGCTTTGCTCGACGAGCCACGGGCTATAAACGCGCAGACCTGCTGTTCCATGACACCGAACGCTTGAAGAAGCTTGTCGATGAAGTCGGGCCCTTGCAGATCGTGTATGGTGGCAAGGCGCATCCGAGGGATGAGACAGGCAAGCAGTTGATCCGAAGGGTCTTCGAAGCTGCCGAGAAGCTCAAGGATGCCGTCAAGGTCATCTACGTCGAAAACTACAACTACTACTGGGGCGGACTGATTACCAGCGGTGTCGATCTTTGGCTGAACACGCCGGAGAAGACGCGCGAAGCCTCGGGGACGAGCGGTATGAAGGCCGCTCTCAACGGCGTGCCCAGCTTGAGCATCCTCGACGGCTGGTGGATCGAAGGACACCTCGAAGGCGTCACCGGATGGTCGATCGAGGAGGACGCCGGCGCTGAGAAAGCCGCCGCTGATTCGATCTATGAGAAGCTCGAAAAAGCCATCCTGCCGCTCTATTACGAACGCCCCGAAGAATATGCTCTCGTGATGCGCTCGGCGATCGCTCTCAACGGCTCCTTTTTCAACACCCAGCGCATGCTCCTTCAATACGTCTACAACGCCTATTCCGGCAACGGCTCAGCCTGACCTGCTTTCTCACCACATGGCGAGGCGAAGGGCGTGAGAGGGCCGTCAGGGCGATGCGCGCGCCGGGCGGAGGAAAAAGGCGCGTGCAGGCGTGCTTGCCGAATCTCCTCCTTCACCCTTCGGGTCACGAAACGCGGCCCTTCCGGCTCACTGGCCGTCAGACATTTCTTCTGGAACGAACCAGGTCCCCTCCCATGGTTTTCATGAATCACGAGACACGAAACACGAAACACGAAACACGGCCTTTTTTCGTGTGCTTCGACCGTCGGGTGGTGAGAAATGCAGGCTAGAGCAGCCGTGCCTAATAGCGACCTGCGCGAAATCGAGTTCATGGAGCTTCACTCCCCGAAGGCTGCGTCGAAGGCCAAACTTGAGGGCGCAAAATCGACGCTCTTCGTGAACTCGCAGGCTTCCTGCGCGCCGTGCTCGCGTTCCATGCCGCTGTCTTCCCACTCAATCGACAACGGGCCGGTATAGCCGACGTGATTCAACGTTCGGATGATCTCTTCGAAATCGACACCGCCGTGACCGAGCGAACGGAAATCCCAGCCGCGCTCGGGGTGGCCGAAGTCGAGGTGCGATCCGAGAATGCCGGCCCGTCCGTCAAGCTGGAGCGCCGCGTCCTTCATGTGCACGTGATAGATGCGGTCGGAAAACTCGGTCAGGAACCGAACCGGGTCGACCTGCTGCCAGTGCAGATGGCTCGGGTCGAAATTGAAGCCGAACGCTTCACGGCCGTTCACCGCTTCGATGGCGCGCTTGGCGGTGACGATATCGAACGCGATCTCCGTCGGATGCACTTCAAGTCCAAAACGCACCCCGCACTCGTCGAACACGTCGAGGATCGGGTTCCACATCTCGGCGAAGTACTGGAAGCCCTCTTCGATCGTCTTTTCCGAGACCGGAGGAAAACTGTATAGCAGATGCCAGATCGATGAACCGGTGAATCCGTTGGCGACCTTCAGCCCCAGATTCTTGGCGGCGCGCGCCGAGTCCTTCATCGACTCCACCGCCCATGCGCGTTTCTTCTCGGCGTCACCGCTGCAGTCGGCCGGCGCGAAGGCGTCGGACCGGTTGTCATTGTTGGGGTCGCAAACCAACTGCCCGGCCAGGTGATTGGAAATGGCGAACAGCTTCAAATCATGTTTGGCGAGAATCGCCTTCTGATGCTTGCAGTAGTTGAGATCCTTCGCGGCGCGAGCGACGTCCAAGTGGTCGCCCCAACAGGCGAGTTCGAGACCGTCGTATCCCCAGCCTGCCGCCTTCTCGGCCAGGACTTCCAACGTCAAATCCGCCCATTGCCCGGTGAACAGAGTTACTGGTCGGCCCATAGGGTCCTCCTTGGCGCAGATCGGGAGCTTGTCGGCGCACAGGCACTGCAACACGCACGTACTCCGTGCGGCCCGCGGCAATCAGGGAGTGTACCAGAATGTCAGGCTCCGCCCCGCATGGCCTTCAAATCGATGAACGGCGTGCCGCCGCTGGTGACTTGCGGCAGGTGCCCGTCCCATTTCTCGATGGCGCGAAGCTGCAGGATCTCCTCGGAGATGGTCTCTCGCTGCAGCCGCTGGCCTTCCGCTTCGGCGCGCGCGGCCGTGATTTGCTGCTCGGCTTCGATCTTGACGCGCTCCAAGTCCCGTTGTGCCTTGAGAGCCGACTGCTCGGCGGTCTGTTTGGCTTCAATCGCTTCGTTGAAGACGGCTGAGAAACTGAAGTCGACGATGTTGAATTCGTCAACAACGATATTGTGAGCGAGCAGGCGTTCGCTGAGCATCCCCTTGATCTGAACCGATACCTCGCCGCGCCGCGTGATCAGTTCCTCGGCGGTGAACTGCGCCGTGGCTGCCTTCATCGATTCCTGTACGGCCGGGTCGATGATTCGCTCCTTGTAAGAGAGCCCGACCTCCTGATAAACCTTGTTCGCCGCGTTGGGATTGACGTGATAGTTGACGGCAATCGTCGAGGAAACCATCTGCAGGTCTTTCGACGACGCTGATGCCGCTGTCTCCGACTTCTGGATCTTGACGTCGATGGGAATGATGTCCTGCACGAAGGGAACCTTGAACCGCCAGCCTTCGTCGAGCACCGTGTCCTGCACTCCGCCGAACTTGCTGAATACGACGCCGCGCTCACCGGCGCCGATCGTTGCGACCGAGTTCACCAGCACCAGCAATACGACAATCACGATCGCGATACGGACGATGTTCCTGGAAGCTCCGCCCGCAAAGCGCTCAAACCTGTCTTCAAAATCACTTGACCTACCGTAGCCTCTCGCCATGATGTTCCTCCTCGAGTTCTTGTTGTTCAACCCGACTTCTCCGTCGGGCCACTCATCTTAGCCTGCCTTTCTCACCAAGAGGCGAGGCGAAGTGCGTGAGAGGGTCCTCGGCACGAGGCGCGCGCCGCTGGGCGAAAGCAACATGGCCTTTAAGGTTTTTCACGAAACACGAGACACGAAACACGAATCACGGCCTTTTTCGCGTGCTGCGGCCGTCGGGTGGTGAGAAATGCAGGTTGGCAACGGTTCGTTGCTGTTCATGAAGCAGGGAGGGGGTGTGAGGATTGCGGCGTGGTGACTGTCTTGCGGCAATGATCAGGAGCACTTGCTGGGCAATCCATTCGGATTCGCACCTCTCGGAAACATTGCCGTCGGTCGCTTGGAGACAGATGCGGCCAGGACTTTCAGCCGCCTTCCGCAGTGGGGTTATGCCATCCCTCAATACGTTGCGACCGGTTCTGGGCGGGAAGACGAGGCGGTCGATGGGCTACACTAGTCGCCTATGGCGAACTTTCCCATAGCTGTTATCACCGATGAATTCACCCAGGACTTCGAGAGAATCTGTCGGACCGCTGTCGAAATGGGCATTCCCGCTCTCGAGTTGCGCACCATTTGGAACAAGAACATCGTCGACATGAACGACGAGGAGATTCGTCAAGTCGAGCACTTGGCCCAGGAGTTCGGCCTCGACGTCGTCTCGATCGCTTCACCGGTCTTCAAGTGCACGTTGCCGGACGGAGGCGACATCGATCATCGTTTCGAGCAGGACGCCTTTCACTCTGCGCACACTTACGACGATCAGCTCCGCATTCTGGAGCGCTCCCTGGAGTTGGCGAATATTTTCGAAGCGCCGATTGTGCGGGTGTTCAGCTTTTGGCGAACGGTGCAGCCTGAGAAGATCACTTCGCGCATCATCGAGGCCCTGCACGGCGCCGTCGAGAAAGCCGCCGCGGCCGGGGTGAAGATCGGTTTGGAGAACGAACACGCCTGCAACATCGCCACGGCCTCGGAATCAGCCCCGATTCTCGACGCCATCCAACACCAGAGCTTCGGACTCGTTTGGGACCCCGCGAACTGCTACATTGCCGGTGAAGTCCCTTACCCGGACGGCTATGGCCGCCTCGCGGCAAATCGTATTCTGCATGTGCATGCCAAGGACGGCGTGCTTCCCCTTGGCAGCGATCGGATGATTTGGGGAGATGTCGGAGCCGGGGAAGTCGATTGGACCGGGCAACTGTCCGCGATGGTTCGCGACGGTTATGCGGGTATGGTCAGCCTCGAAACACACTGGGGCGGCCCAGGCGGCGACAAGTTCAAGGGAAGTACGATTTGCGCCAGGAGCCTGCAACGCCTGGTGGCTGAAGCAGCCTGACTCGACGCATTTACTGCCGCAGCTTGTCGAGAACCGCGGAGGTGACTCCGCTGGTCGACGCCTCTCCGCCGAGATCACGGGGTAGCACCTTCCCTTCGCTGAGCACTGCGGACACGGCGTTCTCGACAACTCGTGCGGCATCCGCCATGTTCAGGAAATCGAGCATCATCGCAGCGCTCAGGATCATGGCGATGGGATTCACGATCCCGTGACCGGCAATGTCCGGCGCAGAGCCGTGAACGGGTTCGAACATCGAGGGCGCTTCTCGGGACGGGTTGACGTTCGAGCTCGGCGCCAGCCCCATGCTGCCCGTGATCATGGCTGAAATGTCGCTGAGAATGTCGCCGAACAGATTCGACCCGACCACGACGTCGAAAGTGTGCGGGCGGCGGATAAAGTTCATCGCCGCCGCATCGATCAGCAGCGATTCCGTCTCGACATCACCGTAGTCGCTGGATACTTCTGCAAAAACGCGGTCCCACAACACCATGCTGTAACCCTGTGCGTTTGACTTGGTGATCGACGTCACATGCTTCCGGCGATTCCGCTTGCGAGCCAACCCGAAAGCGTGACGGATGATCCGTTCCACTCCGTGGCGTGTAAAGATCGACGTTTGTACTGCCACTTCGTCAGCTAGATTCTTGTAGACGAAGCCGCCGGCTTGCGAGTACTCGCCCTCGGTGTTCTCCCGCACGATCACCATGTCGATCTCACCCGGGTTGGCGAGCGGCGATGGGACTCCCGGGTAAAGCTTGGCCGGCCGCTCGCAAACGTACTGGTCGAAGCTGCGTCGGATCGGCAAGAGCAGACCGTTGAGCGTGACGTGGTCGGGCACGTCGGGATGGCCCACCGCGCCCAGCAAGATGGCGTCGAAAGGCCGCAGTAGGTCGATGCCGTCTTCCGGCATCATGGAGCCATGTTGGAAGTAGTAGTCGGTTCCCCAATCGAATTCGGTGTGCTCGAACTCGACGTCGTATCGCGCAGACACCAGATCGAGGACTTTCCTGGCCTCGGGCATGACTTCCAGCCCCACGCCATCTCCGGGAATCACTGCTATCGAGAACGTTGACATAGGCGATTATTCTGCCACAGAGTCTTTCTTCCGAATCGCTTTCAGATCCCTGACCAGCGCTCCGAGTGATCGTGCCGACTGAAAGAGTCCGATGCCCGCTAGGCCGGCCGCGCCGGCTTCGATGCACAATCGGGCATTCGCAGACGTCACGCCTCCCAGCGCGAGTACCGGCATCCGGACGGCCGAGCAGACCCGTTCGAGTTCAGAGAGGCCGGCAGGCGGGCCGAAGCCCCGTTTCGAAGGGGTGTCGAAGACCGGTCCGAAAACGGCGAAGTCGGCGCCCTCACTTGCCGCCCGCTCGACCTCGTCAACCTTGTGACAGGATACGCCGACCAGGAAGCCCGGCGGAGTGACCTTGCGGACGGAAGAGACCGAGAGGCTGTCTGACGGCAGATGAACTCCGTGCGCCTGTGCGGCCACAGCGATATCCGGACGCCCGTTGACGAGAACCCGGACTTGGGTCGTCCGCGTTCGGGCGATGGCGTTTCTCACTACCTCGTACAGTGCCGAATCGGGCAGGTCCTTTTCGCGAATCTGAACACGGTCGACGCCTGCCCGCGCGGCGTTCTCGACGAAGTCGGCGAGACCGCTCCTGAGCTTCCGGCGTTCGGTGATGGCATAGAGCAGCAAGGAGCGCCTGCATGCAACGGTCCGGTGACGACAATCCCGGACGCGGCGAATCTGAGTGGGATGGCCAATGCGACAGCCGCTGGCATCGCTTTGAACCGGCCCAGTGCCACGAATTATAGCCTCGTCAACCTGACGGGCTTGCTGAACGTTGCGATCAGTGTGTGGAAATGGTTTCTGGGACGAAAGCCCGAGAACGCTTCTGATGATATTAATGAAAAAGTGCTCATCACGAATGATCCGGAGCAGGGAACTGATCTGGCTGTCGGCGCGATGGGAGAAGTTCCCGTGGTGGCCCAACGGGTTTATTCGTTGCACTAAGGTACTGAAGCCCTTCAGTCTTTTTTCCCCGTCCCGGCCGGCCTAGCATGAAGACAGGATGTCGGAAATCATCCAGATTGACTTGCCCTCGGCGCGGTGCTGGCTGGAAAGGCGGCCGTCCCCCGCGCCGGCAACTCGCTGGAAATCCCGGAAAAGTGCACAAAATCCCGCTTCTCCCACGAAAATGCTCGCAGCGCAGCCTTCGCCGCGGCCCCCGTCGCCCTCCGGGGCTCGTTCCGTTTGCCGCAAAAGGAAGCCATGCTGAGAAGGAGCAACATTCTTTATTGCGTTGACTGGGCGCCGATCCGACTTGACAATTGAACACTAAAGTTAAATAATGATCATGTGCTAAGGAACCACTCGTAATCAGTTCAGTAGTGTGGTTAAGACTTCGGAAACAAGTCCGAAGCCGATAAGGAGAATCATCATGGGCAAGATCATTGGCATCGACTTGGGAACGACCAACTCGGTAGTCGCCGTCATGCAGGCGGGACAACCCAGCGTCGTCCCCAATCAGGAGGGGGGCCGGACCACACCGTCTGTGGTTGCTTTCACAAAAACCGGCGAACGTCTGGTGGGACAAGCCGCCAAGCGTCAGGCAGTCACGAACCCCGAAAACACGATTTTCTCGATCAAGAGATTTATGGGCCGCCGGCCAGGCGAGGTCCGTGAAGAGTCCAGGCTCGTCCCGTACGAACTTTCCGGGGGCTCCGATGTCGTGAAGATCGTCGCCGCGGGCAAGGAGCATACGCCGCAGGAGATCTCGGCCATGACGCTTACCAAGCTCAAGGAAGCCGCCGAATCTTTCTTGGGCGAGAAGGTGACAGAAGCGGTGATCACCGTGCCGGCTTACTTCAACGACTCCCAGCGTCAAGCCACCAAGGATGCTGGGAAGATCGCGGGTCTCGATGTTCAGCGCATCATCAACGAGCCCACTGCGGCCGCGCTGGCCTATGGGCTTGACAAGAAGACGAACGAGACGATTGCCGTCTACGACTTTGGCGGCGGCACGTTTGACATTTCGATCTTGGAAGTTGGCGAAGGTGTCGTCGAGGTCAAGGCCACGAACGGCGATACGCACCTTGGCGGCGACAACATCGATCAGGTTCTGATTGAGTGGATCATCGACGAGTTCAAGAAGGAGCACGGCATCGACTTGTCTGGTGACAAGATGGCGTTGCAGCGCCTGAAGGAAGCCTCCGAGAAGGCCAAGATGGATCTTTCAACGCTGCTCGAATCCGAGATCAACCTGCCGTTCATCACGGCCGATGCGAGTGGGCCCAAGCACCTGCAGCTCAAGCTGACGCGGGCTCACCTCGAGCAGATGATGGCGCCGCTGTTGCGCCGCACGCTGGTGCCCTGCAAGAAGGCGATCGCGGATGCCGGCGTCACTCCGAATCAGATCGACGAAGTGGTCCTGGTCGGCGGATCGACTCGCATTCCGCGCGTTCAGGAAATGGTCAAGGAATTGTTCGGCAAGGAAGCTCACAAGGGTGTGAACCCGGATGAAGTCGTGGCGATCGGCGCGGCCGTCCAGGGTGGTGTCTTGGGAGGCGACGTCAAAGACGTGCTACTGCTCGACGTGACTCCGCTCTCGCTCGGGATTGAAACGTTGGGCGGGGTCTTCACCAAATTGATCGACCGCAATACGACCATCCCGACGCGTAAGAGCGAGGTCTTTTCAACCGCCTCGGACAGTCAGACTTCGGTGGAGATCAAGGTCTATCAGGGCGAACGCGCCATGGCCTCGGACAACCGTTTGCTGGGCGTCTTCCAGCTAGTGGGCATCCCGCCCGCTCCTCGCGGCGTCCCGCAGATCGAAGTGACCTTTGACATCGATGCCAACGGCATTCTGAATGTCTCGGCGAAGGACAAGGCGACCAGCAAGGAACAGAAAATTACGATCACCAGCTCGTCGGGTCTGTCGAAGGATGAAGTCGAAAAGATGGCTGCCGACGCCGAAAGCCATGCCGCTGACGACCAGAAGAAGCGCGATGAAGCCGAGGCGCGCAACCGAGCGGACGCGATGATCTACAGCACGGAAAACACGCTCAAAGAGCATCGCTCAAAGATCAGCGAGGAAGAGGCCAAGCAGATCGAAACCGCCATCGAGGACACCAAGAAAGCAGTTCAGCAGGGCGATGCGGCCGAGATCAATCGCGCCATCGAGAACCTCACACAGGCCAGCCACAAGCTCGCCGAGGCGATGTACAAGTCGGCCGGCGCACCGTCCGACGCGACCGCGTCGGCCGATGGCGCAAACGGAACCGGTGGCGAAGAGAAGAAGGAGGATGTGGTCGACGCGGAGTTCGTCGATGTGGATGACAAACCGAAGAGTTCTTGAACTGCCGCCGGCCCATCGGCCGCGCATGTGAGGAACAGCCTGATGGTTGCGTTCCCGCGTGTTGATCCGAGTGGTTGTTGCCCATGCAGCCTCTTCGTGTTCGTGTCAGGGAGGCAACGTGCCGGGAACTGATCAGAAAGATCACTACAAGACGCTGGGAGTCCCGAAGAGCGCTTCGGCGGACCAGGTCCGCAAAGCGTACCGTCGTCTTGCCCGGAAATACCACCCCGACGTCAACCCAGGTGACAGTTCTGCCGAGGAGAAATTCAAGTCCATTCAGGAGGCGTACGGAATACTGGGAGACCAGAAGAAGCGCGAGATGTACGACCAGTACGGCTTCTACCCCGAACCCGGAGCGTATCCGGGAAGCAGCGGTCATGGTCCAGGCGGGTTTGATTTTTCCGGTTTCGATTTCTCCGATTTTGCCCGAGCGGCGGGCGGAAAAGCAGCAGGATCGAATAGAGGCCGCCCGTGGGGCGGCGGCTTTTCCGATCTTTTCTCGCAATTTTTCCGTCAGGACCAGGAGCAGACGGCGGCCCAGGTCCAACCAGGAGAGGACCTAGAGTACAGCGTCGATATTGACTTTTGGGACGCGATCAAAGGAGCCACGCTCCGGCTCAACGTGGCCCGTCACGAACCCTGTCCACAGTGTCGCGGCATGGGGAACATTGGCCAGGGCACGATTGCCTGTAAGCAATGTCAGGGCTCCGGTCAAGTTTCTCAGACCGTCGGAGCGATGCGTTTCAATCTCGCCTGCCCTCGCTGTCAGGGCTCGGGGCAACTGCGGGACGTTTGTCCCAGGTGCAGCGGGGAGGGCCGGCTGCACCGCACTGAGACAGTGGAAGTGCGCATCCCGCCCGGCGTGCAGAACGGTTCGCGCCTGCGTGTGCCCGGTAAAGGCAACGCCGGCCAACGGGGTGGCGCGGCCGGCGATCTGTACATTATCACGCGTGTCGGTTCCCACTCGGTCTTCGAGCGAAAGGGTGACGACATCCACCTGCGGGTTCCGATCACGATTCCTGAGGCCATCCTCGGGGGTAGCATCGAGGTCCCGACCATCGCCGGCAAGGCGCGTCTGAAGATCCCGCCCGCGACCAGTTCCGGCAAGCGTTTTCGTCTGCGCGAGAAAGGCGTGCTCAACCCGAGGACGAATCGTAAAGGAGACCAGTTTGTCGAGGTCAGGATTGTCGTTCCCGATGTGCCGGACGAGGCCTCGAAGGCAATGATGAAAGAGTTTGCTAACCTGAACCCCGAAGACCCGCGCAACGGTCTCTTTGAATAAAGTGCGCCATGGCCCGCAAAAAGAAAACCATGGGAGCCTACACGATCTCGGTCGTCGCCGACCGCTTTGATCTGCATCCCCAAACCTTGCGGCTGTACGAGCGAGAAGGCCTTCTCAAGCCGTCGCGGACCGACGGTAACACGCGTCTCTATACAGATGCAGACATGGAACGGCTCGAAGTCATTCTCTCGTTCACCCGCGACCTCGGCGTCAACCTCGCCGGCGTCGAAATCATCCTCAACATGCGGGAAAAGATGGAAGAGATACAGCGCCAGATGCAGGAGTTCGTCGTCTATGTCAACGAACACCTCGGAAGCCTTCCTAAGGAACCGCCTGCAAGTTTCTCCCATTCCCTGATACCGACGACCCGTCCTCTGCCTGGCCGGAATGATCCTGCGGCCAAGCCTGGCAAGGCCCGCGGCAAGCCCTGACCTGCCTTTCTTGCCAGAAGTGGGCGCCGTTCGTGCGATGGTCTTCCGATCGTTCCTATGAAACACGCAGTTCGGACTGTTGCCAAGTAGCCGCGCCATACGGCTCCGGCTCGCAGGTTCACCTCATCGGTTGTATTTGCTGGGGAGGACCACACGAGTGTCAGAAGTAGAACAGACTCAACCGCGGCAAGCCGAAAGTTTCCAGACACTTTCGATCGAGGTATTGCTTTTCGAACAGCGCCAGTTGCCCTGCTGTCATCTTGCCGCGATAGGGCGCCAGGCGCCCTTCCATGTCTTGCCGCGCCTCAAGAAGCTGCTCCTCGCTAAGCTGCTGCCGCGCGGCCGCAATCAGGCGCTCTTCAAGCACCGTCAGCCGCTGTTCGACGGCTTCGAAGTCCCCCAGATTGTCCTGTTCCCCCGCTTCGGCCAGCGAGCGTAGCGACTTCGCGGTTTCCTCATAGATTTCACGGTATCTTTCGGGAACTCGCTTTGCTTCGATCTCGTCGGCGTTCCGACGAAAATATGACGCCAACTCCGCGGCATCGAACTCCGGTTGCCCTCGGCCTGTTGACGCGTTCCTCGGCTCCTCGATCTCCCGCGCCGCCGTGAGCACCTCCTGGGCGCAGTACGCGAGTGAATTGATCATGCGTGTCTTCCGTTTGCGCGAGCGCCACTTCTCGAAGGAGCGTTCGATTCCTTTGTGGACCGCATCAAGTGGCACTCCCGATTCCTTCCAGGTCTCGATCATCGCCCAATCCAGCGGCGACAGCAGGAACAAACCCGAGCCTCGCGCTCGCTGGAAATGTTCCTCGATTTCAGTGAAGTAGTTGAAGTAGTTCACGACAAAACAAAATCGCTTTGAGCAACAACTTTGAATTCTTACGGCGCCGTGTAATGTAGGCCGTTGAAGAGCATCTTGAAAGTAACGTTCGGCTGGGCTCGGTACTGCGGGCGGATCCCAAAGAGCACCAGATGCCCGTTGCCCACCGGAACATCGAGCACCGCTGCCTGCTCGGCCAGATAGCCTTCACCCAATAGCCAACCCGATGCCAGCAGGTCCTTCTGTGGATACCGCATGACCGCAACGGCATCATCTGAAGGGACGCCGGTGATTTCGAAAGCGGGTCCCGATTCAAACCACGCTGCTTCGCGGGTACGCAGTCCGAACGACAACGGATGAGACGTATCGACCGTCACATTGAGCAACGCTCCCGGCGCATAGAATCGAGAAGAATCCAATCCCGACAGCACGTTCCGCACAGGTGCGCCCAGACGGTCAATGGCGAATTGCGAAGCGCGGTTGAACGCCAGCAGGGTGCCGCCGCGAACAATGAACTCCCGTAGCGCCGTTGCTCCCGCTGTGCCGATCCCGCCCGTGAACTCCGGCGGCGCCGGAGCTCCACGGTACAACGCCCCTGGCAGATAGCCCCCGTGCAGAGTGCGCGGCCGGGCATCCGGCAGAATGATCACATCGAAATCGCTGTTGAGATCGCCCGCCTGTAGCCTTGCGTTGCCGACGGATTCGTAGGGAAATTCGTAATGTTCCAGCACCCACCGCGTCCAGCCCTCATCCATCAAAGGCACAAAGCCCTGATAGAGACCTACGCGGGGCTGCTCCATGCGTCTCCGGCGCGTCGAGGCCGGGCTCGCTGGACGGAAGTTCAATCCGAATTCATTGGCAACGTCTTCAAGCATCCCACGTAGCGACTCGTGCCTTGGTATGTAGAACGTGCCATCCGTCGTGTCGCGATAAACGTCCATTCCTGCCTTGAGAATACGGTTGACTGCGGTCCAGGAGCGTGTGTTGTCTGGTGACAAAGCCACCACCGAACTTCTCCCCACGCTTCCGCTTGGCACTTGCAGTGGCCAAGCCGGATTCAAGTCCGCCTCCAAAGGTTCCGTCGATTCGAACACTTGAACGCCCATCAGCAGCGGAAGGCTGTGTGCCGTCACATCGTAAGGACGCACTGGCGGACCGCCCGGGTATTCCCGCAGTTCTGGATAATTCTGGCTTTCGAGCAGCGTTCGCGCGAAGGCCCCGTAGGGTTGATCGAGCAGAATCACGTAGTCACCAGCATCAAACGAACGGTCCAGAGCCTCGAACTGCCGTCGTGCTTGGTGGATCTCCACCAAGCCGAACTCCAGGGTCGCCAGTAGCCGATGCAGCGCGCTCGGGTCATGTTGGTCGCGCGGCAAAATGAACGACCGGCCGCGATTTCTGCGGATCACACGCTGGGAAATGCGCCGGAAGTTCCGCAACAGGTCCCGTCGATGTGTCGCCGCTTGATAGAGGCAGGATTCAAAGGCGATCAGTTGGTAGTCGATGATGTCACGCAGCGTCCACTGGCCTCCCGGCCAGGGTTCAACGAAGTTCCAGCTCCGAACCTGAGCGTTGTAACCTCTTCCGCTCGTCGTCAGTGAGGAGTACGGAACATCGATAGGCGTCGCGTAGCGGACACTCGCAGATTCGCTCAAAAGCCGCAACCCGCCGTGATAGCTCTGGTAGTGTCTCGCCGGCGTGAAGTAGTCATAGATAGCGTTGACCACCACACCCGTCTTCCCGGCGGCTGTCAAATCCGCGGCCATGCCCATGCCCATCTGATTCACTTGCTGCACGATCAGCGGGTCTATGTTCGGATCGATCGGGTCGCTCCATGGCGGCACGAACATTCGTGCTGCATTGCTGCCCATTTGATGAACGTCATAGACCACTTGCGGCCTCCAGACGTTATGCACGCGTTCGATCATCAAGCGCGTCTCATCCTGACTGAAGATGTACCAGTCGCGATTGTTGTCGTGTCCGACATACTTGTGGTACAGCTCCGTCATCGGAGCACCTTCATAGGGTGTTTCGAGATAGCGCTTGTACCAGCGGGCGACCTTGTCCACACCATCGGGATTCAGCGACGGAACCAACAAGAAGATGGTGTTTTCGAGAATCGCCTGGTGTCGCGGTGTATTCTCGGTCAGCAGCTTGTGGGCGAATTCCATGGCGGTGTGCGTTGATGCCACCTCCGTGGAATGGATCGAGCAGGTAATCAGGACAACGGTCTTGCCCTGCTCGACCAGACTTTCGGCTTCTTCGTCGTTGATATAGCGCGGGTCGGCGAACTGAGCCTGCATCCGCTGATACCGCGGCAGGTCCGCCAGTGTTTCGGAATCCGCGATCGTCACCAGGATGAAGGGCCGGTCCTCGGTCGAACGCCCCAGTTCCGTCACGCTGACTTGATCGCTCGCCTCCGCGAGCAATTGGAAATAGTGAACCACCTCACTCCACTCGACGAGTGTCTTTGCCTCTCCCATCCGATGGCCGAAATGCGATTCAGGCGAGGGGAGTTGCGAGAGTCCTAGGACAGGGTTCAAAAAGACGGCCAGGATAGCTGCCCTGCGAAGAATTACCCATCGTCTCGACATATTCGGTCTCAAATGCCCGCACTTACGTGAGCATGCTTGTTTCGATTTTTCGCCCCGGCAAACACACCGGAGAAAGCGGATCATTTCGGAAGGTCGGTCATCATGAAACGGAGCAGCGCGACCTTGTCCGAATGATCCTCCAAGCCGCACTGTTCGAGGGGCGGCGAGGAAAAGGAGAACCCCTGCCCCGGGTGGATGGGGGAGCTCGTTGACAATCCATCCCGTCGTGACGAATGAGAGAACCTGGAGTCCGCGGGCAACCTCCTCGACATGGTCGTCACCTTACCACAGCAGGTTTCCGGCCTCTGAGACGCTATCAGGATGCGGTCTGTACCTGCAGGAGCGGCTACGCTTGTTGATTCCTTTACAGGTGCTATAGAAGGTTGAGCGTGTTGACTTTGTTGCCTGCGAGGAAGAAAACACTCGGCAAGGCTGGGATGACCGGTGAATCACTCGATGATCCAAACTGCGAATCGGCCGTCCCTCCCGCCTGGGGATTGAGGCTAAGGCGGGGCATTGCCATACGCCAGGTGTTGGGTGATAATTGAGGTGGGTTGCGCAGGGACAGCTTTGTTGTCCTTGAGAAGGAGACACTGGTGAAGCCAAACGGGCCGAAAGAAACCCTGCGTTGCTCTTTTTGCCACAAGACGCAAGAAGTGGTCGGCAAGTTGATTTCGACTCCGGGTGACTATCCCAAAGCCTACATCTGCGACGAATGTGTGGCGGTTTGCAACTCGATTCTCGAGGATGACCGTCGCGAACAGCCCGGACCCAATATCTTCACGCTTCTCAAACCCCAGGAAATCAAAGAGCGCCTCGACCAATACGTTGTCGGGCAGGAAAAGGCGAAAAAGAAGCTTGCTGTAGCCGTTTACAACCACTACAAGCGCGTCTTCATGACAAAGCAGCGCAGCAACAGCGATGTGGAGTTGCAGAAATCCAACATCCTGTTGATTGGGCCGACCGGAACCGGCAAGACGCTGCTGGCGCAGACATTGGCGAGAATCCTCGAGGTTCCATTCGCCATCGCCGATGCAACGACGCTCACCGAAGCAGGCTACGTGGGAGAGGATGTAGAGAACATCATCCTCAAGCTGCTGCAAGCCGCCGATGGCGACGTGCAACGCGCCCAGCAGGGCATTATCTATATCGATGAAATCGACAAGCTCAGTCGAAAGGACGAGAACCCCTCCATCACGCGCGACGTTTCAGGTGAGGGTGTACAGCAGGCGCTCCTCAAAATCCTCGAAGGAACCGTGGCCAACGTACCGCCGCAGGGTGGCCGCAAGCATCCGCACCAGGAATTCACCCCCGTCGACACGACGAATATCCTGTTCATCTGCGGCGGGACTTTCGTCGGGCTTGAGAAAGTCATCGCGCGGCGTCTGAACCACTGCGTTGTCGGGTTTCGTTCCGCCTCGGAGCCGAAGGAAATTTCCACAACCCCGTCGAAACTCGACCAGGGCGAGCGCGACGCCAAATTGCTGGCGCAGGTGCAGCCGCAGGATCTCATCCGCCATGGCTTCATTCCCGAGTTCGTGGGCCGCTTGCCGGTGAACACGGTCCTCAGCGATTTGAGCCAAGACGCGCTCGTCGAGATCTTGACACGTCCTAAGAACTCGCTCGTCAAGCAATATCAGAAGCTTTTTGAATTCGAGAATATCCAGCTCAATTTTGAGCCGGATGCGTTGGAAGCGATCGCCAGCTTGGCCCTGCAGCGCAAGGTAGGAGCCCGCGGATTACGAATGATTCTCGAAGAGATGATGCTCGATCTGATGTACTACCTGCCCTCCAAGAAGCAGGTCAAGGGGTTCCTGCTGACCAAGGCGATGGTCGAGAACCACAATCTCAGTCTCACCGTTCTCGACAAGGCGGGCTGATCGAGCCCGCGTTCAGGTTCTCAGAGACCGTATCCGTTCGCGTCGGAACTGCGGTATACGTAGCCCGGGTATCTACTCCCCTTCTTCCTGATGCCCGGTCTTACCCGGTAGGCCAGCCGGGTTCTCATGGACGCGCTCCTGGCGACCGTGGCCCATTGCGGAGGCAAGCCCTACGCTGCTTTCCCCGAAGCGATCTCGCAGGGCATCAACTGCCTCCAGGGCCCGGCTCCACTTGCGCTTGCGGCCATCATCGAGTAGGTCGAGCTGCCTCTCGGTTTCTTCCAATCCGGAAACATAAACACCGAGCAGCCGGATCGGCTGACGACGCTTCCAGTTGCGGTGGAAGAGCGATTTTGTCGTTTCGAGAATCACTGTATCGAGCTGGGTCGCTTCGTCAAGAGAATGGGCGCGCGTGTAAGTGGAAAAGTCTTTATACCGAAGCTTGATCTGGATCGTGCGTCCGTAGAGGCTGTGCTCGCGCAGCCGGCGGCCCACCATTTGCGAGAGTTTCGCCAGCGTTGATTCGAGGAGTTTGACGTCGGCGGTATCCTGGGAAAATGTTGTCTCGTGGCTGATGGATTTCGGGTAGTCCGAGCCTCCGATCTCAGTCTGAAACCAAGCGCCGGCGTCGCGACCTTGTGCCTTGCCGGCCAACGCCAGGCCGGTCTGGCCCCAGGTTTTCTCCAGGTAGTCTTCACCGAGATCACTGAGTTGGCCGATCTTGTGAACGCCTCTTTCTCGAAAGCCTCTCTCGGTGACTTTGCCGACACCGGGAATCTTGCGGATGTCGAGCGGCGCGAGGAAAGCCGCTTCCGCCCCCGGCATGACACGAAGCATGCCGTTTGGCTTGGCCATTGCTGAGCAGATCTTTGCGACGAGCCGTGACGTGCCAATACCGATCGAACATGGCAACTTGATCGCATCGGCGATAGCTTGATGCAATTGATCGCCGGCTTTGAGAGGTGGGCCCAGCAGGCGTTCGGTACCCGTCATTTCGAGGTAGGCTTCGTCGATCGAAGCCATCTCGATACGCGGTGAGAACTTCTTCAGAACTTGATGGACCTTTCCTGAGTACTCGCGATAGAGGCGGGGATGTCCCGGCAGGAAAACGGCCTGAGGACACAACTGATAGGCGCGCCGGAGCGGCATTGCCGAGCGAACTCCGTACTCCCTGGCTGCATACGAAGCGGCTGAAACTACCCCACGCTCGTTAGCGAGCCCGCCCACGACGACCGGCTTGCCCTTTAGACTGGGATCAAAAAGTTCCTCGACCGATACAAAAAAAGCGTCCATGTCGACGTGGAAAATGGTCCTGGCCTGCATGGTCTCTTGTCCGTAGCGGCAGTTTCGTCGGTCCGCGGGTCGGCTAGGATTTACTCACGAACTCATTGTCCTTGATGTAGAAACGACAGGGAAGATCACGGCTGACCGAGATACCGATACGGGTCGTCGTAACTATCTTGAAGGGCTTGGGCCGGTGCATCGCTCGTACAGTCAATGCGCCGCGAGTAACGTCAGCCTCATTCCACAGACGGGTGACGCCGAGTGCCAGGGTCAGTTTTCCGGGCCCGGACGCCAAATCTCGTAGTCGTTGCGCATTGGGTCGACGGCGCTGGATTTCCTCGATGCCCACAAGGGGCTCGACCGCGCGGATCAGGACGCATCCCGCCTGCCCGTCGGGCTCAGTAACCAGGTTGAGGCATTCGTACATGCCATAGCAGAGATAGACGTAAGCATGGCCCGGTGGGCCGAAGATCACTCGGGTTGACTTGGTCTTGCCCCGTGTACTGTGGGCCGCAAGATCGCCGTCCCCCAAATAGGCCTCGGTTTCTACGATGCGGGCCGCCAGGGGTTGGCCGGCCAGTTTGTGGACAATGACCTTGCCGAGCAGATCAGGGGCGACATCGATCGTTGGCCGTTCGTAGAAACTGCGATCGAGGAGACGTGTCGCCGCAAGAAGCCGCCTATAGGTGATGGGTTTTGTGCTCAAAACGTCTCGGCGTAGCAATACCAAACCGGTCTATATAATGTGACATCTGGTCAGCCCCGATGAAGTTGCTCTGCACTCTATCGCCCTTTTGGGGGCCGCTGCTACTGGCGCTCGGATGTGGAAGCTTACAAAATCCACCGCATTCGCCGGAAGAAGCTCTGTCGACGTTTGCGTTGCCTGAAAGCTTCCGCATCGAGCTGGTGGCAGCGGAGCCTGATGTGATCGATCCGGTGGCGATGGCTTTCGATGCGCAGGGCCGTCTTTACGTGGTTGAGATGCGAGACTATCCCTACAACCCCGAACCGCAGGGACGAGTCAAGAGATTGGAAGACCGCGACGGTGATGGCCGCTACGAACAGGTCTCGATCTTTGCTGAAGGCCTGTCGCTGCCGAACGGCGTGATGCCCTGGAAAGACGGTGTTCTCGTAACGGCGGCGCCGGACATCCTCTTTCTCAGTGACACCGATGCGGACGGAGTGGCGGATGAACGCAGTGTCGTCCTCACTGGTTTCGCGGCGACCAATCCGCAGCTACGCGTGAACGGTCCACTTTACGGGATCGACAATTGGATCTACGTCGCCTACACTCGCGTTCCTAACCCGGTCCGTTTCGCCAAAGAGTTCGGCGACCGTGGGGGTCCCATCCGTTTTCCGGGGAGAACCGATGCAAAATCAGTCGAGGCGCGTTCGCAGGACATCCGTTTTCGAACTGATGACAGTCTCGTAGAGAGAGTCGCGGGGAATTCGCAATTCGGCAACGCGTTCGATACCTGGGGAAACCGCTTTACGGTTTGGAACAACGACCATTTGAGGCACGTCGTGGTCCAGGAGAAGTACCTGGCGCGTAACCCCTACCTTGTGAACCCGGAGGCGATGAAGTCGGTCTCCGACCATGAAAAGGCCGCGACGCTGTTTCAGATCACAACCGAACCCGAGTACATACATGACTCCCAGCACGGCCGCTTCACATCCGCCGCGGGCATTTCGATCTACTCTGGAGGTCTCTTCCCGGCAGGCTATGAGCATACCTCGTTCACATGCGATCCGGTTCACAACGTCGTGCACCGCGACGTTCTCGTGTCGGACGGCCCGACCTTTACCGCGAAGCGCGCACACGAGGGACGCGAGTTTCTGGCTTCGACGGATAGTTGGTTCCGGCCGGTATTCACGACAACCGGTCCCGATGGAGCGTTGTATGTCGTCGACTATCACCGGCCTGTCGTCGAGCATCCCGAGTATGCGCCCAAAGAGATCGTCGACTACATCGAGTTCGAGCCGCCTGCTCACGCGGGGCGGATCTATCGGATCGCATACGAGGGCTCCGTACCGTACGAGCCGGCGAAGCTGGGGGAAGCATCATCCGAGGAACTCGTCGATGCTCTGAGCCACCCGAACGGCTGGTGGCGAATGACCGCACAGCGGCTTCTGGTTGAGCGCAGTGATCGCTCGGTAGAGTCGGCGCTGCAGGAACTGGCGCGGGAGAACAAAGCCGTTGCCAAGCTGCACGCCCTGTGGACGCTTGATGGGCTTGGGTCACTTTCTTCTGACCTCGTACGGGATGCGCTGCGCGACCCAGAGCCCAACGTCCGGGAGCATGCCCTCCAGCTTGCGGAAGGTCTGCTGACGGAGGAAGAGTTGAGGCGGGAAGCTCTGCGTCTGGCGCAAGACGACAGCGCGAAGGTTCAGCTTCAGGCAGCGTGCATGCTGGGCAGTTTCCCGGACCAACGCGCCCGTCGTGCGATTGAGAAATTGTTGGCTGACAACATCGAGAGCCCCTGGTTCCGGACGGCAGCGCTGAGCGCGGCGGCGGACAATTCGGATGCCTGGTTGGCCAGGCTCGTACGGCGACCCGGTTTGCTGGGCAAGGAGTCGGAAGGCAAGAGGGCCATGCTACACGACTTGGCTTCCATAGCGGGGACTCGGCAGCAAGACGTGCAAGCTGCAAAATTCGTCGAGGCGGTACGCCGGTCTTCCGCGGTCCGTGGCGACTGGTGGCGGCAAGCCGTCTTGGAGGGCCTGAGAGAAGGTTTCGGTCAGGGTGAGAAAGAGCGCCCTCGACTCGCGGCTACCCAGAGGGGATTGCTGGCGCTCCTCTCGAGCTCTGGCGAGACTGTCCGTGTCGGCGCACTGGACGCGCTCCTCCGCATCGACGTGGAGGCAACACCTCAAGTAGACTCGATCCTCGCAAGGGCCGCCTCGATCGCGGCGGACTCGCTTACCCCAGTGGAAGGGCGGATCTTTGCGATCCGGACTTTAGGGCTCGATCGATCCGGACAGTACACAACCGACATCGCAGCTCTGCTCGGGCCCTCCCACTCGGAAGGATTGCAGGTGGCGGCGGTTGAAACGCTGTCGGCTGTTCGAGGTCCCGATGCTACCGAATCGCTACTTGAGGATTGGCGCTCCTACACGGGTCCGGTGCGCACTGCGATCATCGGAGAGCTCGTCGGTCACACGAAGGGCATCTCCGCACTGCTTGACGCGGTTGAGAACGAAACGGTCCAGCCCTGGTCACTCAGTCGGGGCCGACAACGTCAGCTTTTGCGGCATGCGGACGAAGAGATTCGAGCGCGCGCCGCAGCGCTGTTCGGCGAATCCGCGCGGAACGAGAGGCAAGTCGTCTACGAGAAATACCGGCCGGCGCTCGCGTATGAAGGAAACGTAGAAAGTGGCAAGGAGGTCTTCCGGGATGTCTGCTCAGAGTGCCACAGGGTTGGTGACATGGGGTCGGAGGTCGGTCCCGACCTGCTCAGCGTCGTCATCCGAAACAGGGAAACACTGATGACAGACATCCTGATTCCGAACGAGAGCATCGAGGCGGGGTACGAAGAGTATCTGCTTGAAACCAACGACGGGCGCTCCATCACGGGCGTCATGGCGGTGGAAACACCAGAGACCGTCACGCTCCGTCGAGCCAAGGGTGAGGAAGACACGATCCGGCGGTCCAACATCGCGTCGCTGAGGTCGCTAAGCGTGTCTCCTATGCCTGAGGACATCGAGCAGGACATCAGCGTACAGGGCATGGCGGATTTACTCGCCTATCTCAAGAGCCTGTAGAGGCGCTTTTTGCTGCGAGTGTCCACAGACCCCTATCTCCGACATTCCTCCGTTCCGAGTCCGTGCACAGCGCGGCCCTCATCCTGGAGTCTTGCCAACAATCAGCCGTCGCGGTCTAGCGGCCTCTCATGAACCAGAGACCTTGATTTTCGGGCTAAGAACTTGTCAGTGAGGAACAACTTTGAGCGGTGACCAGCGGGTGACGCTCGGGGGTATCAAGTCAGACGTATTCGTGTCGCATCAGGCCGACCGCGAGATGTCGAAATGGTCGAACAGGCAATGCCGGAAAAGGGTCCGTCCGAAGAGACGGAGTGGGACTCACCTTGTGTCGTAAAGTCGTTGCTCCAACCGGCCGCTCGGTGACTTGACCCGTAATCGCTTGGGACCGGCAGCTTCCCTGATGTCCGTGGTTATGTCAATCGATGTTTCGGGTCTTTTTCTCAAGAAGGCCGCATCGAAGCCCGCAGTTCGGCACACACATTCCGCCGCAAGGTAGCCGCTGCGGACGGCGCCCTCCATCGTTGGAGGCCAACCCGTGTTGGTCCAGTCGCCGGCGAGGAAAAGGTTGCGATGCTTGGTCTCTGTGCCCGGGCGATCAGCCTGTAGCCCGGGACGCGACGAGTAGGTCGCTCGTACTTCTTTGATGACATGAGACCGCATGAGCTTGGCCGTTTTCGCCGCCGGAAAGAACTCACGGATCTCCTTGCATGCCAGATCGATGATCCGGCCGCGTGCAAGCCCCGTCAACGAACGAGAGGCGCTGACGACAGCCTGCACATATGTGTCGGACTTTCTGAAGATCCACTGCAAGGTCCGGTCCAGAAGAACTGCGTGAGGCAACTTGGTGATCGGACGATCGTACCAGAGGTGAATACCTGTAATCGGTGAATGCTCGAACCTGTCGAGCCGCAAGTCAAGATCGGGGAGGACGCTTGCAGCGCGTTCGAACGGCAAAGCGCAAATATAGAAGTCTGCTTCGTTACTCCCTGGATCGATCCGCTCAATCGTGGAACGAGTGTGGGTCCGCACGCTCGGCGCCAGACGTTTCCCGCTGGAATAAAGCTCAGCGAGCGGTACCGAGGGCACGCCCATCTCGTAGCTCGTACTGTCCGCCATCATGCCATCGAGAAAAACTTGGAAAGCCCAGCTTGCCGCGGCCCGATCGGGTTCTTCGTTGAGGGCGCTGACGAGAATCGGCCGCCAGAAACGCTGATATGAGGTGTCCGTCGCTCGCTCTGCCCGCAGCCAATTGCTCATCGTGATCGCTTCGAGGTCGGTACGGACGGCGTCACGCCTTAGCGCTAGCAAACCACGGATGACGCTCCACTTGTCGCTCAAGTCGAGCGCTCCGAAACGCAGCAACGATCCGGCAAGGTGCAGCGGTGCCGGCAGCCAGCCGCGCTTGAGTACATCGACGGCTCCGCCGGGGCGGACGTAATAGAATCGATCGTAGAACGTGATCTTGTCTGCCACACCGATCCGCTCATAGAAATCCAATAGATTCGTAAAACACCGCAGCAGCACATGCTGGCAGTTGTCGATCCGCTCCGAGTCGGGATCGGAAGGGTCAAGCGGAAAAGACGTCGCGCGTCCCCCGAGAAAAGGGCGTGACTCATGAAGGTCGACCTGAAAACCGGCCGAGCCCAGTGCGGCAGCGGCAGACAGGCCGGCCAGACCGCCGCCGACGATTTTTACGCGGGGAATGGCGGCGCTCCTCCGAAGTAACGCAGCTTGCACGCTCGCAGAACGATCCACAACTTCTCGCCATCGCTCAAGTGCGCTCGCCGGTCGAAGACGTTGAAGTCGGTCGCCCGAATCCGTTGCAACAGGCGGTGGTAGATGGAAACCATCGTCCAGAGAGCGGCGCGACAGGGGGGGCGCACCATTCGCAGAATCGGTGCGGCTTGACGGTAATAGTCATTGGCGCGATTGAACTGGAACTCCATGAACTCACGAAATCGTTCACCACGACGGTTCGCCAACAGATCGTCGGACTTGAGGTCATATTGCGCGAGTTCTTCTTCCGGAAGGTAGACGCGGCCGATTTCGGCGTCTTCACGGATGTCCCGAAGAATGTTCGTGAGTTGAAACGCGATGCCGCATTTTTCCGCTAGATCGAGCGCCTCATCGGATTCGTAGCCAAAGATATGGATCGTCGTCATGCCTACGACCGATGCTACCCGATAGCAATAACGGTAAAGGTCATCGAACGTTTGGTAGCGCTTGGTGTCAAGGTCACTTGTAACGCCTTTGATCAACTCAAAGAAATACTGCGGCGGGATCTCGTAGCGTTTTACGGTGTGATGAAAAGCGGGCAGTATCGGGTCGTCGCCATATTGCCCTTCGAGAGCTTGCTGCAGAGCGCTCTTCCAGCGTTGAAGTCCTGCGAGACGATCCTCCGGTCTGAGAGAGGTTTCGTCGCTGATGTCGTCGGCGTGACGCATGAAGGCGTAGATTGCGCACATCGCCTCTTTTTCATCTGGAGGCAGCAGCAGGAACGAATAGAAGAAATTGCGGGCGCGGGCGCGGGCTATGCGCTTGCAATGGACAAAGGAATCTCTAACGGAAAGCATGCTGCGCCTGCCGGTAAGGTCGCGTCCGGCGAAAGAGCCACCTCAAGGTCGATCGCACCATCAGCCCGGCGCGATCGAGCTTTCCGAGCCTCGGACGCTTCCGAATCGTGTCGTAGTCCTGAGCGCGAATCTTCGCCAAGACGGCTAATCCGCCCTCCGTGAAGAGGTCGAGATCGACCGAAAGCCGACGCTCAACCTTTCCCAACAATTGTGCGCCTTCGTTGAACAACTCCCGTGTTCTATGGACCAGATCGCGCAGAACCGCCCTGCCGGCGGTTCGGGCCTGTCCGTCGCGCAAATCTTCAGCGAGTAATTCGACGGAATAACCGTGCTGCCACATCACCTCGAGTGGCAGGTATACCCGCCCGATGCGGAAATCACGAGCAACGTCCTGCCAGAAGTTTGTGAGTTGCAACGCCGTGCAAGTAGCGTCGGAGAGGCGGTCTCGCTCCGTGTCGGAGTAGCCCCATAGCCGCAGCACCAGTCGCCCCACGGGGTTTGCCGAGTAGCGGCAATAGCCAAGCAACTCGTCGAACGTCTCGTAGCGATGTACGCGCTGGTCCTGCTCGAAAGCGTGGATCAGATCGAGAAAGAGCTGCTTCGGCAGGCGGTATTCCGAAACGCTTTCTGCCAACGCGGCAAAGACCGGGTGGCAGGGCTCGCCGGCATACATTTTTTCGACTCCTCGCCGCCACCAATCCAGCAGCTCGAGGCTCTGCGCCGTGTCGCCTAGTTCGTCCCCGAGGTCGTCTGCCCAACGGCAAAATGCGTAGACATTGAAGAAGTGTTGTTGAAGCTTCTTGGGCAGCAGGAAGCTTGCTACGTGGAAATTCTCGTAGTGATGCGTTGCGAGCCAACGTGTGTAGCTGAGCGATGTATCGAGCGGCCACACCGGATTGTCAGTCCCGAACTTCTTGACGAATGCGACGGGTGGAAGGAAGCAATTCACGACATTCCTCAATCGCCTACGGATCGGAGCCGGTCGGGCTCGTCTTGCCACAGGTTCCTGGACATTCTCTGCGTTCGACTGGGCCAGGGAAGGATCGCGGTCTTAAGGTGCCCGTTATGACTCATCATGTGACGGAACACCGAAAGCAAGTCCGTGAGAGGAGCTTCATTGATCACAAAGTCCTCCGCGCTGATCTCTCCACCCGCGACGATCTCTAGCGCCCGTCGAATGTATTTCGGCGTGTGATGAAAGCTCGACTTGAGTGTGATCTCCGAATAGTGCACGCGGGATGTATCGAGGGGCACGTGACTGCCGCTGGGGCACCCTCCGAAGAAGTTGACCGTGCCACCGCTCCGAACCATGTCGACCGCTCCCTTCCAGGTCTGCGGTGAACCGACCGCCTCGATCACAACGTCGCAGCCGCGTTTTGCGTCCGTCAGGTTGCGAACTTCCTCGACGGGGAAATCCTCAGACCAGACGATTTCGGCCGATTTCTCCTGTAGGTCGAGAGATGCGCTGTAAGATCCCAACAGAGTCCGGTCCGCAGCGCACAGATCCGCACCTCTCAACTCGAACACCTCGTCCGGCGCTGTCTGGGCAAACAGCATGATCCGAGCACCAGGACGCGATGCCGTGATCGCTTCGGTGACGATTCCCGGCGCGGAGGCGACTACGATCACTATATCAGCCCCGCGGCCGGCTGTCAGGCGCCGCATTTGGTCCATCCAGTCGGATTGCGCTCCATTCCAGACGTGATCGGCTCCCAGCCTTTCCGCCATTTCCATGCGCGACTCGAGGAAGTCGGTCGTACAAACTGATCTGACGCCGAGCCTGCGGGCAAGCGCCGTAAACAGCAGGCCGATGGGTCCCTGACCCAGGATCAGCATCGTTTCATCGCCCTGGACGCTCAGTTTGTCAAGCGCTTTCAAACAAGTGTTGACCGGCTCGACGAAACTGGCGCGCTCGAACGACACCGGATCGGGGACTCGAACCACGCCGCGCTGAACGATCCAATCCATGACGCGCACGTATTGCGCAAACCCGCCACCGGCCGGTTCGAAACCGGCAGTGACGCCCACTTTCTTGTACTTGGGGCATTGGGCGTAGTCCTGGTGCTCGCAATAGAAGCAATCGAGACATGGAATGTGGTGGAACAGGCAGACGCGATCACCTTCGGCAAACCGGGTGACTTCATCACCGATGCGAACGACAGTGCCGGCCGTCTCATGTCCGTAGACTCGAGGCGGCGGCAAGAGATCCTGCTCGATTTTCTTGAGGTCCGTATGGCAGATGCCGCAGGTTTCAACGCGTACGAGGATTTCGCCGGGACCGATCTCTGGAATGGGAATCTCCTCAAGGGTGACTCGTTGTTGTCCCGTGTATACTGCTGCCCGCATCATCGCTGTTGCGGATATGTTGCGGCTATTGGTTGACAGTGTCTCCAAGCCGCTGGCACCCACGGAAATCTCCCACTGCGGCGTCAGTTGCTGCCTTGTCTCGACGCAAGGGAATCGGGTGTGTCCATCGTCGCTGCCCCTTGCCCTGCGCCAAGAATGCCGATTCCGAACTTCGTAACCACCGTGCCACTAACCCCGTGAATACTGCGGAATGAGCCGTCAGACCCCGTCTGTCAGCTTTCACGGTCGCCTCCGAGTCCTCCATATCCTCGGTTTAGCGCCTGTCTCTTACACCGCGGCCTTATCTGAGGGCTGCTGCACCAAACGACCCTCCCTCGAGAAGCTAGCCTGCATTTCTCACCACCCGACGGTCGAAGCACGCGATACGACCGCCAGGACTTCGTTGCGCTTGCTTACCGTGCTCAACGTACTGTTCAAGTACGCCTGCGCGCGCCAAGCGGCTCGCGCCTCGTCTTGACGCCCCTCTCACGCACTTCGTCTCGCCACGTGGTGAGAAATGCAGGCTAGTCCCGCCCCCGCCCAAGTGCGGATCAATCACGGCTAAAACCCACGTCGTGCCTTTCGTCCTACCTCTTCCGTACCGTCGCACCGGCCTCGTTTCGACCTATCCGCGGCGAGGATCAAGGGTTTTCACATCAGTCGGCTGCTAACTTGGCAAGCCCGCCAAGGAAAACGACACTGACAGCTTTCAGGATACTTTATCCGGCTTGAGGGTTCTATGACAGATCCTATTCCGTGTTGAGCCCAAGGGACCCCGCCGACCGCAATAACGTGGGCTCTGCGGCAGGCAATCCAGGAGGATAACTCAGGCGTTCGCGATGGTCGTAAGGAGGGATCCGTGGGCGGCCAACTCGGCGGGCAGCGGGAAGACTACGTCTTCCTCCACCGCCTCGACTTCTTCGACGCGGGTGAAGCCGCGCCGCCAAAGATAGGCCACAACCTGCTGTACGAGCATCTCAGGGGCCGACGCGCCGGCCGTCACTGCTACGCTCCGCGCACCAGTGAGCCATTCGTCCTGGATATCTCGCTCATTGTCGACAAGGTAGCCCGGCATACCTGCATTTTTGCCGACTTCGACAAGCCTTTGCGAATTCGAGCTGTTCTGCGACCCAACGACCAGCATGAGGTCACACCACGGCGCGACATGCTTGACCGCTTGTTGCCGATTCTCTGTGGCGTAACAGATGTCCTGCGCGGGCGGACCCTGAATCTTGGGAAAGCGCCTCTTGAGGACCGAAACTACCTGCTCCGTTTCGTCCAGGCTGAGCGTTGTCTGCGTCAGGTAGAAAACATTGTCCGGATCGGGAACCGAAACGGACTCGGCCTCCTCGAGAGACGAAATCACGATCGTATGACGGGGCGCCTGGCCCATCGTGCCGATGACTTCATCGCTACCGCGATGCCCGATCAACAAGATGGTTCCGTTGGTGGAAGCGAACTGGATCGCCTCTCGGTGAACCTTGGTCACTAATGGACAGGTGGCGTCGACTACTTGCAAGTTCCGCCGCTTGGCATCCTCCCGGACCGTCGGCGCTACTCCGTGGGCGCTATAGACCACCCGGGAGTTGACCGGCACCTCGTCGAGTTCTTCGACGAAAACCGCCCCGCGCCCGGACAAGTCCTCAACGACGTGTCTGTTGTGAACGATCTCGCGCCGCACGTAAATCGGAGGTCCATAAACCTCGAGGGCCAGTTCGACAATGTCGATTGCCCGAACGACGCCCGCGCAGAAGCCCCGCGGAGTAAGCAGATAGACGACTTTTTCTTCTGAAGGAGTCTCACTCATGGAAGAGATATGCCTGAGGCCTGGTCCCGGGCCGGGTGCTGAATCTCCCGAGACATGCAGTATATCAATGACCTCTTTTCTACTCCTCGGGATTGCTGGTCAAGCGGCTAATCATTACTGCCGAACATATTGGTGAGAGCACCGAATCCCTGGGCTTCACCTCCGCCGGACCGGGAGCCTATGCCTCCGCCCAACTCTCGCCGCAGCTTCGATAGCGTCATCGTCTGGATCCAGGCTTTACCCGGTCCTGTCAGAGTCGCCAGGAACAAACCTTCTCCACCGAAGATGCTCGTGGCAATGCCGCCCGCCATCTGAACGTCGTAGGAAATCGATTCGTCGAAAGCGACGATACAGCCGGTATCGACTTGTAGAATCTCGCCCGGATCGAGGCTGAACTCGACAAAGTCGCCGCCGCCGTGGATGAATGCCACGCCCGGTCCCGTGAGCTTTTGCAGAATGAAGCCCTCTCCGCCAAAAAATCCGGCACCGATCTTCTTCGTGAAAGCGATATCCAGCTTGACAGTGCGCTCGGCAACAATAAAGCCATCGCGTTGAACGAGCACAGCCTGTCCGGCCGCCATCTCGAAGGCCTGGATGCGCCCGGGAAAATCGCCGGCGAAGCCGACCTCACCCTTGCCGTGCGAAGTCTTGAAGTGAGTCATGAAGAGCGATTCGCCGGTCAGCTTTCGCTTCAGCGCTCCGAAGAGTTTCCCCCCGATGCCGCTGCCTGTCATCTTGGTTTGCCAATCCACGTTGGCCGTCTTGTAGACCATCTTGCCGGCTTCCGCGTAGACCTCTTGACCCGGCATGAGGGTGACCCGGACGACCTCCAGGTTGTCTCCTTCGACCCGGTATTGAACGGGACTCATCGGCTCCGCAACGGCAGCCGACACGACTGGCGCGGGTGCTCCGCCTCCCAGCTTGGCGCCGCATCCGGGGCAAAACGCGGCATCGTCTCCCAATTGGGTTCCACAGCGCGTACAGAATGGCATGGAGAGCTAGAATATCATGCCTCTACCGGTACGACGGCGTATCCTGATGGACCGTTTCATCGAAAACGTGCTCATGATGATTGCAGGAAGCGCACGCGGACAACCCACCGGGGCGGTCCGCACGCGTCCGCCGGACTTCCAGTAAAGGGATCTTCGAGCATTGGCTGCCGGGAGATGACTTTCATCGCCGGGTAGAGGACCGGTATGCAGCTCCGGCTCTTTGACTAACCTGCTTTTCTCACCACCCGACGGTCGAAGCACGCGAAAAAGGCCGTGATTCGTGTCTCGTGTTTCGTGAAAAACCTTAAAGGCCATGTTGCTTGTGCCCAGCGGCGCGCGCCTCGTCCTGACGGCCCTCTCACGCACTTCGCCTCGCCGCGTGGTGAGAAATGCAGGCTAACCGGTCACTCCCTCCACACCTGCTCGAACAGCCGCAATACATTGAGCCCGAGGATCTTCTGCACGTCCAGGTGGGAGTAGCCGCGTCCCAACAGGCCTGCGGTGAGGTTGGGCAGCTCGTCGGCACGCGCGATGCCTTGCGGCAACCGCAGAGGAAGCTGTAGCGGGAAGACAGGCGAATCGAGGCGCTTGCCGGCCATGAGCCATTGGAACCATTCTTCCGACTGATTTTCCGTGAAGTCGAGGCCGATGGATACATGCCCAATCCCAGCCAACTCGACCCAGTATTCGATCGTGTCGAGCACATCGGCGAGCGTCGAGTCGTAGCCGCGCTTGAGAAACGCCGGGAAGATATTCACTCCGACCACACCGCCTCTCGTCACCAGAGCTTTGACCTCGTCGTCGGTCTTGTTGCGCGGATGCTCGCACAATGCCTTCGGGTTCGCGTGGCTGAACCACACCGGCTGCTCGGAAAGCTCGATGGCGTCCATGGTAGACCGGTGGCCGACATGCGAAAGATCGATCACCATTCCCAGACGATTCATTTCTCTCACAAGATCCACGCCGAACTTGCTCAAGCCCACGTCCTGGCGTTCGTAGCAACCGGCCCCTGCGTAGTTGAGGTCGTTGTAGGCCAGTTGAATCACCCGAACACCGAGCCGGTGGAAGACCTCCACCAGGCGCAGATCGTCCTCGATGGGAGAGGAGTTCTGAAAACCGAATACGATACCGACTCGGTTCTCTCGTTTTGCGGCATGCAGGTCCGCGAGAGATGCGACCGGGCGGAGCCACTCCGAGTAGGTCTCGAAGTCGCGGTAGAACCGCCCGATGTTCTGGAGCGTCTGCTTCGTTCCTTCCCAAACGGCGACGGTGGCGTTAATCGCCGTGAATCCTCCTTCGTGCAGGTGGCGGTAGACTTCCGCGTCACCCCACCGGCTCACATTGAGCCCGTCGATGATAATCGAGCGTCGATGGAGATCTTTCGCTTCGGTATGCAACGGCACGCCTCCCTCCTGTGGTCGGGCTGCAGATCATGACGCAACGACCGCCCGCAGCGCGTGTGAACAGGCTATCGCATCGAGATGTCCAGCAACGTCTTTGCCCGGGAAGTCCACCCGGTCACGCGGACCTCCGATCCACTTGGAATCTAATATGCCGGACTGCCTGCTGCTTCGGCGAAAGACCGTCAGACGCACAATGGATTGTGGTACCTCAACAGAACATCCCCTTTCAGAACGGTTTTGACGGATGGGCTGCTAGCCTGCATTTCTCACCACCCGACGGTCGAAGCACACGATACGACCGCCAGGACTTCGTTGCGCTTGCTTGCCGTGCTCAACGTACGGTTCAAGTACGCCTGCGCGCGCCAAGCGGCTCGCGCCTCGTCCTGACGGCCCTCTCACGCACTTCGCCTCGCCGCGTGGTGAGAAATGCAGGCCAGGTCTTGTGACTGTCATATGGACGATGCCAATGATAGCGGTGGAGCCAGTGTGCGGTGTTCGACAGGGTTCGGGGCGTTCTCGGGGCCATATCGCTATGGTGTATTGAGGAGAACGAACGATGCCCCGGTACATGGAAGTGCTCTTGAAGAAGCGGAAAGTCCGCTGCGCCGCTCGTCTGCTTGACGAGGAGGCTCCCAAAACCTGTGAGGCCGTCTGGAGGGCCTTGCCGCTGGCGGGACCGATCTACCACGCCAAATATGCGAGCAATGAAATCTACACCCTGGTTCCTGCCTTCGCCGAGGTGGAACCCGGCCGCGAAAACCGAACTTTGGTTCCGACAGCGGGTGACATCTTGTACTTCTATTTCCCTTCTGGAACCAAAGTGCCTCCGGAATCGCGGAAGCTCGATGCCGGGGGACGGGGGATTATTGACGTGGCGGTCTTCTACGACCGGAACAACTTGCTGCTCTCGCCGAGCGAAGGTCCGACACCCGGCAATCATTTCGCGGTCATCGTCAAGAACCAGGAAGAGATGAGACAAGCCGGTCATAACGTTTGGCGCGAAGGGTTCGTTGGAGAGAGACTCATCTACCGGCGGCTGGAGGGGGAAGCGCTGAAGGAATGGGGACTGGGCGACGACTAACAGTCACATCCAAAGGCCCCGGCGTGACACTCGTTCATCCGCAATGACCCAGGCGCTAGCCTGCATTTCTCACCACCCGACGGTCGAAGCACACGATACGACCGCCAGGACTTCGTTGCGCTGGCTTGCCGTGCTCAACGTACTGTTCAAGTACGCCTGCGCGCGCCAAGCGGCTCGCGCCTCGTCCTGACGGCCCTCTCACGCACTTCGCCTCGCCGCTTGGTGAGAAATGCAGGCTAGACGGTCCAGGAATGCTCTGAAATATACCCTTGAAGGACAACTCGCAACGAACGAATGTTGTCGTGCGCACTCCGCTACAGTAGGGGAGTGTACAGCGAACGGCTACTGGATCATTTTCAAAACCCTCGCAACGTAGGCGAGTTGGAAGAAGCGGATCTGAGAGTGGAAGTCTCCAATCCGATATGCGGCGATATTTTACGTCTGACAGCGACTCTGGCCGGAGAAAGGATTGGCGAGGTCACCTACCGAACGCGCGGATGCACAGCTTCCATCGCGGTCGGTTCGGCGCTGACGGAACTGCTCGTGGGCAAGAGCCCGCCGGAGGCCCTGGCTATCGATCGTGATGTGATCGAAGCGGCTGTCGGCGGACTGTCGAACGAATCCAAACACGCGGCCGTCCTCGCCGTGGACGGCATCAGGGCGCTGGTGGGTGAATGGCGGGCGCGTGGGGCCGCCTGATGGCGCGAAGGGCAGCACAGCCCTGTCAGCCACGGCCCATCGCTATCGCTTCTGTTGTTGTCTGGTACGCGTTTGCGGCCGGAAACCGACAGGTTGCTTCTTCAAGATCCCGGACCGAAAGATCGGCATGATCGACCCAACTCACTCTTCCCAAACGCAAGAACGGCCGTCCAAGCCGCGGAACCTCATCGAGTGCGATTGCAAGCCGGCATCCGCGAACCAATTTGATCCTTTCTGGAACAGCGGTTGAATAGCGGCGGCACGATGTTGCGCTTTTGGGAAGGGTCTCCTCTCACGGCGGGCAGAGCCGGCCTGCTGCCCGGCGTGTTCAATCCACCTACGCTGGCTCACGTGGCGATGGCGCAGGAAGGACGCGCACAGCATGATCTCGACCAGATTGTTTTCGTTTTACCGGAAGCGTTTCCGCACAAGGACTACCAGGGAGCCACGTTCGAGGACCGGCTCGCCATGCTGCGGGCCGGTGTAGGTCGTCACAAAGGCTACGCCGTAGCGTCATCGGACAAGGGGCTTTTTATTGACATAGCCCGCCAAGCGAAAAACGCATACGGTCCCGGCGTCGAGATCTGCTTGATCTGCGGCCGCGACGCGGCCGAAAGGATCGTGGGGTGGGACTACGGCAAAGGGCCCGCGCTTGCGGAGCAACTGAAAGAGTTCCAGCTTCTGGTGGCTTCACGACGGGGTGCGTACTCCGTGCCGGCTGAGCATGCCAAGCGCATTCATACGATCGACCTGCCGGTTTCTTTCGATGCCGTGTCGTCAACGCGAATCCGGGAGACCGTTTCCGAAGGCGGTGCTTTCGAAGAGTGGGTCGACAGACGCGTGGCGGAGGTGATCCAGCGCCGGGGACTGTATCGCCGTCAGGCCGAGACGGCAAAATGAGCTATCTCAGGCGGCGGGGCAGGGGAGTACCGTCGGGCCCATAGATCACGCCGGGCTGGGTTTCTGGGGCAGGGTTGGACGGTTGCTGCAAGCCGGGAGCCGTCCCTGCGGGCAGCACACCAGGGAATGGCCCCGGTTGCCGCGTTGTCCCGCCCGGCCGGGATGGTCCGAAACCAGGTATTCCCGGTTGCTGCCTGAATGGAGGATGGCCGGGTTGTGGACCGAAACCGCGCTGAGGAGTCCGCTGAATACCGCCCGGGCCGGTTTGAAGGCGCTCGTAAGGGTTGGTGCTCGTGTCTTGGCGCCCGCGGCCGGCGGCGCTCGGTTGTGCAAGTCCGGTGGTCGGATAGCCCGGAGGAAACGCCCCCGTTCCGGGGACTCCCGGCATCGCTCCGGGCGTACCGGATGGGATCGTGCCTAACTGGCCGGCAGGCAACGGTTGCGTGGCCGCTCTGCCCGCTCCGGGCCCGGCGCCGGCTCCTCCAAACTTGCCGTCTTTTCGATAATCGTAAACGAATTCCCACTCGTGATAGGATTCCCGGCCGCTGTAACGCTTGACACCCATCTCTTGCGCCTTCGTGGCCACGCCTGCGATACCGCCTTCGAACGTTCCTTGCGAGCCTTGTGCGTTCCGGTTATTGCGAATGCCCGCCAAGCCGCCGGGTCGGGGAGAGGAGAGAATGCCTCGGATGACCTCAGCGGCCTGACCGCCCACAGCTTGCGGTCTAGCGCCTGGGTTGGGCGCGGCCCCGAAGGGGGCTCCCGGAGTCGTGATCCCTCCGAACCCTGTTGTCGCCCCGCCGATCCAGTTGCGGCCGCGGTTATTGGAGTTTTGCGGGTTAGCTGGTTGCGATCCCGGAAATCCGGGTTGCGGCTGCTGGGGAATCTGGCCGGGACGGATCCGAGAATAGCCCGGATACTGCGCCTGTTGCGGCCGATGGGGGTCTTCTTCCCGTGCGTTTTGCGGCGGGACCGGATTGCCGTTCTCGTCGAATTGAGCGGGAACGTTGGGGTTCGTCGGTTCGGTTCGTCCGGGGATCCAGCCGGTTTGCCGATTTGCGCCGAGGACATCGGGGGCGGCGGACTCACGAACCTCACGCGCTCGATCGGCTCCCCGGAAACGCCCGTCAGTGGGGGCGTAGGGCTCCGGACCCGTTGCGGTGTACACCCGGAAAGGCTGCCGATTCGAGCCCGAACCTCTGCGGGTTTGGCCGTTTCTACTGTTGCCGAATCCGATACTGATCTCTTGCTCCTGCTGCTCCAGGTCTTCGAGATCGTGAATCAGCGAGTCTTGGAAACGTCCATCGCTTCCCATACGGATCAAACGCCACTCCTCGTCCTCATTCATGGGATCTTTGTAGCGTTGGCGGAGGAAGCGGATGCCATTCGTTTCCTCGAGGTCATCGATTTCAGAGGGGTACTTCTTGTAGACGCGGAAATAGAGCTCGATCGCCCGTTGGTATTGCTCACCGCGATAAATGAGCCGTTCTTCGCGAATCCGCTGCGCCTGCATGGCGGCCCGCGGAAGGCTCAACGCCAAGCCGATCAAGATCGCAGCTCCCAAGAAGAGGACGGTAAGCAGCGCAAACCCTTGTTCGCCCGCCCTGCGGCGGCGGGTGGTACGCGTTGACGGGATGCGCTCCGTGGTCATGGTCCCCTGTGCCTCAGGCCGGGCCTTCGATCAAGTTCAGCGTCTGTTGATCGTTGAAGTTGAGGTCTTCAACCACAATCGAATGCAGACCGATGCGAATAATCTTATAACGCTTCTTGAAGACGTCCCCTTCGCCGCCAATGAGAATGTCCTCGCCATCAAGGAGGAAAGCTCGTTTTCGGGATTTGCCGGGCTCGTTCGCAAATCCGTAGTACCTGAAGCTGATCGGGGGCGCCTTACGCCCGGCCTTGCGGGCCGGTTTTCCGGCGGCGGCCTTTGCCCGCCTTGCCCTTTGTGATTCCTGCAGCCTCTTCTGCGCCTCCGCCACCTTGTCCGGATCAGGCGGGGTGATGACATTTTTTCTGCGCTCTCCGAACCGGAAGAGGTCTCTCTCGACGCCCTCGAACTCGACCGCTTTCACGGCAGCCCACAGATCGATGCGGATCGTCGGGTCGACTACCATCGGGTCGAGAGGCTCGTCATCGGCGCCCCGTCCGAATCGCGGCCGAAAGTTCCCGCCGCGGCCGACAGGCCGGCTGCTCGTCGACCTCGTCTGTTCAGAGCGATTCGTCGCTTTCGCCGGGGCTGCTGCCGGGCTCGGGCGAGGCGTCCTCGGTCGCGGCAGGTCGCTGAACAGTTGCGAATAGACCGTGTAGGCCGCGATGACGGACACCACCGCCAGAAGAATGAGCTTGTTCCTTTCCGCGCCGATCTTCATAGGTCCCGCACGAACGTGTCTATCCTCATCGTGATCTGCAGATCATTGGTGTCTGATCGCGGTGTTGCTCCGAGTGCGCCGATGATGAGGAATTCCTCGGAATGATCCAAGCGATGCAACAGGTTCACGAGCTGCTCGTAGCGCCCGCGAAAACTCGCCGTGACCGTGATCGCGCCGTATTCCTCGGCGCCTTCAATAGGGTCGGGATCATAGGCCCGCTCACGGGACTCGAGCCCGGCTTCGTCGGCGGCAGCATCCAATTCCGCCAGGAGCCGCGAGTAGGTGCTGTTGCGCGCCAGCGTGAGTTGGTTGATGAGTTCGTCTCCCTCGACACGCGCCTTTTCCACTTTGGCGACGACGACCCGCAGGCGTTCGAGCTCTTCGGTTTTCTGTTGTTGTTGCCGGAGCAGCGTGCGCAGCAGAATTCGCTGTTCCTCCTCGCGGGCGCCGAGGGGACGCACGGCAAACAGATAGAAGACGACGTCGAAAGCCAATAGCACGGCCAGAGCCGCCAGCATATGCCGCCGGGTGAGACGCCATCGGGACGGCGCGAGCTTCCGCTTCGGCGCTTCTCGCATTTCGTTCGAGTTAGCCTGCATTTCTCACCACCCGACGGCCGAAGCACGCGATGAAAAGGCCGTGATTCGTGTTTCGTGACTCGTGATTCGTGAAAACCTTTGGCGGGGACCTCGTTCGTTCCAGGAAGAAATGTCTGAGGGCCGGCGAACCGTAATGGCCGCATGCGTTGTGCTTGCTTGCCGTGCTCGACGTACTGTCAAGTACGCCTGCGCGCGCCAAGCGGCTCGCGCCTCGTCCTGACGGTCCTCTCACGCACTTCACCTCGCCTCGTGGTGAGAAATGCAGGTTAGAGTTGCTGCTCATATCGCACCAATAGGCTGTACTTGAAAACCGGGTCCTGCTCGGTAGGCGGCGACGATGCCCGAACGTTGGGAGTGCCGAAGATCTCCGACTCCTCCAGCACTTTCAGCAAGTCAATAAAATCCGGCCGCGTCTCGGCCCCGACCGTCATTTCCAGCAGGACATCGTTGTCGGGTGTCACTTGCGGCCGAATCTGTTCGACACGCACTCGAGGCGGGAAAATCAGCTCCAGATCGGAGAACGTCCTGGTCCAGGAAATGCCTTTGCGATACAGCAGTTCGTTCAGGAAAAGCGACCGCTCAAGCACCTCTTCATTTGCGGGTTCGGTGAACTTGCGCTTGAGATCGGCCTCTTCAGCCTGCAGCGCGCGTAAGTGCGATCGCAGCGCGGCTTCCTCTCGTACGAATCGTGGCGCAGGCTCCCGGTTCTGCGCATAGACCGCAACGAGCTCCGCGGCGATTCCGAGCAGCATGATTGCCGCCGCGCCGGCGGATACCCAGAACAGCCGGCGTCGTCCGAACGGCTGTGTCGCCAGATTGAGTTCAAGCTGCACCGCGTTGTTTCCTCAATTCACACTCAGGTAGCCCCAGATGCCGGCTTCCCGGCCGTCCACCGGGCCTTCCGGCGAGCGCAACCACTCCACTTCCTGGGCGGTTGAAGTCGGAATTCTCTCGAATCCGCACAACACCAGTTTTTTTATGGCCGTGCCGAAATGATCCTCCACGAACACCATGGTCGGATAGATATCACGGGCGGCTTCGCTCCAGTCATCTCCCGACCCGGCCGGCGGCGTGAGCTCGACAGAACGCACCATCCGCACGGCGCCTGCTTCCACAGCCGCCATCGTGAGAGTCAGGCCCGCGCGTTTAGCGAGCAAGGTCATCGAGTCGTTTGGCAGCAGGTTCAACGCCGCGCATGTCGAGAGCGAGACGTGGCCCGGCCACAGTCCCCGCCGCTCGAACGGGGCTTCGTATTGCCGAATGATCTCGGCTGGGCCGGCCGCCACCAGCGCCGCAACTCCGTTCGCGGCAGGCCATGTGCGGTAGGCGATCCGGGCTGTTTCCACGTCGAACGGCACGGTTTTCTTCAACCGCCAGCGAATCAGCTTCAAGCGTTCCCTGGTGTCGCCTGTCAGGCTGTCGAAGTCGAGGACCGTCAAACGGGAACAGTTGTCGGGGAGGATCAGGGCCATATCCGGGCGCCGCAAGTCACCGAACTCGCTGATGACGCCGCCCACCGCTTCATCGAAGGCGGCTTCATCCTGAATGTTGGGTCGATTCGGTGAGAGATCGAGGAGCCCCGGCGGGAGGTCCCGGCGACCCCGCGCCGTGACTTCTCCGGTCTTCAAGTCACGCGTCACTGCGGATACACCGAGGCTGCTGATTTCGACCACAAGCGGCGGCGGCGGATCCACGAGCAGGTATTTGAGCCGGCGCAGCATTTCAGTCTTTCCCCCCCTGGTCGATGAACGTGACTTTGTTGATCTCACGCAATGTGGTGATGCCTGCGCGCACGCGATCGACCGCGGATTCCCTCAGGGTGCGCATACCCTCTTCGCGGGCAGCGCGGGCGATTTCCGATGACGGCTTGCGCTCGAGAATCAGCTCCCGGATGTGGTCCGTCAAGTTCAACAACTCGTGAATCGCGGTGCGCCCGCGATAACCCGTGCCGGCGCATTCGATGCAGCCGTGGCTTTCCGCGAACTGGAAATTGCCCCATTCCGCGGGGTCCAACCGCGATTCTTCGAGCACGGCCAAGGGATGCCGTACGCGCACTTTGCAGTGTTCGCAGATCACCCGCACGAGCCGCTGAGCGAGGATGCAGTTCAGCGACGATACGAAGTTGTACGGCTCGACGCCCATGTTCAGGAAGCGTCCGATCACGTCAACCACGTTGTTGGCGTGAACGGTCGTGAACACCAGATGTCCGGTCAGCGCGGATTGAATCGCAATCTGCGCCGTTTCGGTATCGCGGATCTCTCCGACCATGATCTTGTCGGGGTCGTGGCGCAGGATCGAGCGCAGCCCGCGCGCGAACGTCAACCCTTTTTTCTCGTTGACGGGAATCTGCGTGATCCCCTTGATCTGGTACTCGACCGGATCCTCGATCGTGATGATCTTGTCCTCGTCGGTCTTGATTTCGCTGAGCGCCGCGTAGAGGGTGGTGGTTTTGCCGCTGCCGGTCGGTCCCGTGACGAGCACCATGCCGTAAGGTTCCCGGATGTACCGCCGGTAGACCTTCAGATCACGCTCGTCGAACCCCACGACGTCAAGCGAGAGCTGATGGAACTTCTCGCTCATTGACTCCTTGTCGAGCACGCGGAGGACGGCGTCCTCACCGTGGACATTGGGCATGATCGAAACGCGGAAGTCGATCTGCCGCCCTTTGTAGCGGACACGGAAACGGCCGTCCTGAGGTACTCGGCGTTCGGCGATATCGAGTTCCGACATCACCTTGATGCGCGAGATGATCGTTCGATCCCACTCCTTCGAGATGGGCGGCATGGCATAGTGCAATACACCGTCGATGCGGTACTTGATGGCGACTTCATCGGTGCGGGCCTCGATATGGATATCGCTGGCGCGCCGCTCGAGCGCGTTGAAGATCGTCGTATCGACAAGCCGGATGACGGGGTTGATATCGTCGCTGCCCGTGAGCTTTTCGATCGAGATCGTTTCGTCGCTGCTGTCGTCGTCGTGGATGACGTCGAGGACGAACCCCTCGGTGACTTCCTCGAGGACCCGTTGCGACTGATCGGTTTTCTTGAGCAGGCCGCCGATCTGCGACAGCGTCGCAACGTGGATGCGGATCTTCTTTTCGAGCAGCAGCGAGATTTCATCAAGGGTCGGCAACTGCCGCGGATCGGCGATGGCGATGGCAAGAACACCGTTGCTCTCGCTGACCGGCACGAAGTTGTATCGGAACATCAACTCGACGGGGATCGAGCGGAACAGCTCCGCGTCGATGGACACTTGATCGAGGTCGATGAAGTCGTAGTAGTAGCGGGCGGCGAGCGAGCGGGCTTCCGCCTCCTCAGCGCCGAGGTTCACCTCGATGGGTTGTTCTTGCGCAGCCATCCCGGCCCTGTTCATAGTGTCTCCGCCAGGCTGAAAATGGGCAAATACAGTGAAATCAGCACAAAGGCCACAAAGATGCCCATGAAGATCATGATCGCCGGCTCGATCAGCGAAAGCGCGGCGCTCATCATCGTGTTGACGTCATCGTCGAAGAACTCCGCCACCGAGTGCAACATCGCCGGCAGCGAGCCGGTTGACTCACCCACGTTGACCATCTCGACCGCGAGCGACGGGAAGATTCCCGCCGCGGCCAGACCGCGTGAAAGCGGCTGCCCCTCGCGAACCATCTCGCGGGACTGCGCGATCGATTCCCTCAGCAGACGCGACCCCAGCGATGCGCCGGTTGTCTCCAACGCTTGCAGCAGGGGGATGCCGCCTTGCAACAGGGTCCCTAACAGGCGACAGAGTTGCGACACCTGGTACTTGATCCAGATTTGTCCGAACAGAGGGACCTTGAGCTTGAAGCCATCAAGGGAATCCCGAATGCGGTCCGAGCGGAACCACCAGGCGAGCGCGCCGCCGATGCCAAACACGGCAAGGGCGATCAGCCATAGATTCTCGTTCGCCGTCACCCCGAAGGCGACCAGGAGTTGCGTCATGTAAGGCAGTTGCGCGTCCATGCTCTCGTACAGCGAAGCGAATTCCGGCACGACGTAGGTCACCAGAAACAGGATCAGGATGAACACGAGGAATACGAGCACGGCCGGGTAAATCAGCGAAACCAGAATCTTCTTGCGCGCGCCGAGCGCCACCTTCTGATAAGCCACGTAGCGCTCGATCACTTCCGGCAGGCTGCCGCTCTTCTCGCCCGCCATGATCGACGTCGTATAAATCGGCGGGAAGACGCCTTCGGACTGAAAGGCCTCCGACAAGGGCATGCCGGTCTTGACCTTCGCGTGGACCGACTGCAAGTGGGTGCGAAGGCGGCGATTCTTGATGTTGCCGACGAGCAGGTCAAGGCCTTTGAGGATCGGCAGGCCGGCGCGCGTCAGGGTCACGAATTGTTGATTGAAGATGAGGAGCTGCTCGAGAGGCAGCTTGCGCCCGGCAGGCTGCACGTTGTCGAGCTTCCACTCTCCGATCGAACGGCGGGGCTTGACCGAGTAGATCAGGAATCCGCGGTCCGACAAACGCTGCCGCAGTTCCTCTTCGGATTCCGCCGATTCGACTTCCTCATGCACTCTGCCTTGGGGATCGGCGTACTTGCAGAGGTACTGGCTCATGGCTGACCTCCGCGTTCACGACGTTCAAGCACCTCGGCGTCCGCCGGGACCTGAAAAACGAACAGACTCCCGTCAAGCTTGAGATTTCTCTTTTCTTGCGCAAAGGCGAACGTCGTCACGGTGTTGTCTCGCCCGAAGACGCGCAGACGCTTCAGGCTGAAGGCCTTCGGGTCGTAGCTGAACTCGACGCGCTCGAAGTAGTCCTTGCCGGACCGCCCTTCTCCCACAACGGCGGTAGCGCCCTCGATGGTTTCCAGGCGCAAATTTTCGAACTGCCGCCGAAACCGCAGCCGTCCCAGCAGGAACGACAAGGGCGCCCGGAGGTCGCCGCTGTCATCGAGCTTGACGGGGCGCACCTGATTGGTGCGGGGATTGTACATGTGCAGTGTCTCGCCGTCTCCGATCAGCAGCTTGCCGGCCGGCACGGTATAGTCCCAGCGCATCTTCCTGGGCCGCAGCAATGACAGCCTGCCGCGCTCATGGATACGTGGACGGCCCGGGTACTCGACGGTCTGAGCAAACTCCACCTGCATGGTCGCCAGGCTGTTGTAGTGGCGCTCGATTTCCGACAAGATGTCGCCAAGCCTCGGTTCCGCCGTCATTGCAGCGGCCCCAAGGAGGGCCAGGCACACTACTCCACGGAGTTTCCGCACATAAATACGACGCAGCATGCCGGGACTGCGTTCAGGGAATTTTCGAGCCGCAAATGTCAAACGCAATATAAAACCTTCTCTTTTCTCAACTTGGGTTCATCTATCTTTCGCGGCAGCGGGAAGCAGCCCGGAGGGCGGCGGGAGCCGCGGCGAACGGCGCTCGCCGGGAAGCCCAGCGAGAATGGCGGACGGCGCGCGGACAGCGGCATTTGGGTATCCGACGAATTCCGACGAATTCCGAAGAATTGTGGGGAATAGCGGGATTTTGCCCCGTTATGATTCGGTAAAAAGTCGTAATCAGGCGGCAAAAACCCGTAATCACGCTGCAAAAACGCGTTTTCCGGCGGCATAAAGTCCGTGTCTGGTGGAAAGCATAAAAGCCGTGATTCGTGTTTCGTGACTCGTGATTCGTAAAATCCATGGTTGGGGGACTGGTTCGCTCCAGAAGAAATATCTGACGGCCGGTGAACGGGAAAGGCCGTGTTTCGTGACTCGTGATTCGTGGAAACCTTACAGGCCGTGTTGCCGGCGCGGGGGACGGCGGCCGCCCATGCCGCGCCATAGCCGCACCTTGCCACGCGAACGGGCGCAGGGAAACAGTGAGCGGGCGGCGCGAAGACACTGGCGCAGGACAATTTTTTTTGCTGAACAATGGCGAACAATAGTGAACAATGGTGAACAATGGCGAACTGGAAAACAGCGGTTTGCCGGCGGGGGCAGTGGTCCGGACGGCGGTTTCCGGTTGCGCCGCCCGTCGCGCACCCAGGGCGAAAAAAAGCCGTGATTCGTGAAAAGCATAAAAGCCGTGATTCGTGTCTCGTGATTCGTGTTTCGTGAAAACCTCGGAATTCGCGCTGGCTTGCGCCGCGCGCCAGGCAATAGCCTGCATTTCTCACCACCCGACGGTCGAAGCACACGATACGACCGCCATGACTTCGTTGCGCTTGCTTGCCGTGCTCAACGTACTGTTCAAGTACGCCTGCGCGCGCCAAGCGGCTCGCGCCTTGTCCTGACGGCCCTCTCACGCACTTCACCTCGCCGCGTGGTGAGAAATGCAGGCTAGCCGTGTCTCGGGTCTCGGGTCTCATGTTTCGTGAAAACCTGAAAGGCCGCGGCTCGGGCGGCTCTTCTGTCCCCACCCGACTTGTCCCCGGCGGGCTCGGACGGGGTTTTTGTTCCCAACAACGGCGTCATCACTTTCAACCTAAACCGTCCCCCGACCGAAAAAAAGACTGAAGGGCTTCAGTACCAAGAGGCCCTGTTTCGAACCTCGTGTCTGAAAAAAGCCGTGTTTCGTGTCTCGTGTTTCGTGTTTCGTAAAAAACCGTTGGCCGCGGCTTGGGGTTGCTATAGCCTGCATTTCTCACCACCCGACGGTCGAAGCACGCGATACGACCGCCAGGACTTCGTTGCGCTTGCTTGCCGTGCTCAACGTACCGTTCAAGTACGCCTGCGCGCGCCAAGCGGCGAGCGCCTCGTCCTGACGGCCCTCTCACGCACTTCGCCTCGCCATGTGGTGAGAAAAGCAGGCCAGCTGGAAACGCCGGCGGGCTGGTGAATCCTGCTTTCGGTTGCGCCACGGATCAGGCATCACGAGACCTGAGAAACCGTTCTTCTCTCCTGATGCTATGCCGGCCGGTGCGGAAAAAAAAGACTGAAGGGCTTCAGTACCAACAGGTACCAAACGAGCCACGGAAAAGGCCGTGTTTCGGGTCTGAAAAAAGCCGTGTTTCGTGAAAACCTCGGAATTCGCGCTGGCTTGCGCCGCGCGCCAGGCTAAAGCCGTGGCTCGGGGCTCGGGTCTTGTAAATACCTGAAAAGCCGTGGCTTGGGCGGCTTTGTTGTCACCAGCCGACGTGTCCCCGACGGGCGTGGATCAGGTTTTCGTTCCCAGCAACGGCGTCATCACTCTCAACCTGAACCAGATTCCGGCCGAAAAAACAAGACTGAAGGGCTTCAGTACCAACAGGCACCAAACGAGCCACGGAAAAGGCCGTGTTTCGTGCTTCGTGACTCGTGTTTCGTGAAAACCTTACAGGCCATGTTGCCGGCGCGGCCGGCTCGCAGCTCATCCTTCCGGCCCTCTCACACACTTCGCCTCGCCACGTTGTGGGACATGAAGGCTCATCGCCGGATGCGCGTCCCTCGATGTTCGAAAGCACCCTGTCTCACATCTCTCGCCGAAGACCGGCTGATTCACGAAATGGCGGCCGGCGGGACACGAGGAACGGAGCAAGGACGGCGAAGAACATGGCCAACGCGATGACTTCGAGAATCGGGATGTACCACGGCCACGGCGCGAAGAAGAAGGGCGTCACCGTACCGGTAGGCGGCCCGCAGAGATACATGTAGTTCGAGCCCAACAATAAGTTGAAGACGGCGACCCCCGCCGCGAAGACGTTGAGGAAGACAAACGCCCGGAAGAGCCCGTCGAGCGCCGGGCGCATTCTCAGTCCCCAGGTGGCGAACAGTACGCCCACGACGATGCCGGAATGCGAAATGAAATATTGAAAGAAGAGGTATTCCGGGAAACCCGCCTCCAGCCCCGGCGTGATCACGGCGTTTGACGAACCGACCAAACCCCAGAAATAGGCGATCTCGTAAGCCGTCTGATTATGAAAGAGCAGGGCCGCGGCCGTCGCGAAGACCGCAACGCTGCAGGCATGGAGCGGCAGGTGGTTCTGAACGAAGCTGTCGAGACCGAGCTCGTCGAGCCGGTAGGCCCAGTGGGCCGCTTCGTTGACCAGGAGCGCGCCGGCCAAGAGATAACCGATGGCCGCGGCGACCGCCTCGGAGGACGCCCTTCGCGCCACCACCGCGAGCACCACCGGCAGCGCCAGAGTGAGCGCCATCGTGACGATGTGCGTCGCGTCAAACGTCTGGAATCCGGCAGCAGGCATGAAGATTGAGGACCCTGTTGGTGGCGCGATCGAGAATGGGTTGCTGAAGTCTATGCTCTGCGGAAGCCTGCCTGTCAGTCGTTGCCCATGCCGTAGATCGCTTTAGCCTGCATTTCTCACCACCCGACGGCCGAAGCACGCGAGAAAAGGCCGTGATTCGTGCTTCGTGACTCGTGAAAAATCCTAAAGGCCATGTTACGCGCCCCTTTTTCCTCCGCCCGGCTTCGCCTAGCCTGCATTTCTCACCACCCGACGGCCGAAGCACGCGGTAGGACCGCCAGGACTTCGTTGCGCTTGCTTGCCGTGCTCAACGTACGGTTCAAGTACGCCTGCGCGCGCCAAGCGGCTCGCGCCTCGTCCTGACAGCCCTCTCACGCACTTCGCCTTGCCGCGTGGTGAAAAATGCAGGCCAGGAGTCCGGAAGTCGTCTGACAGATTGATCATCGTGACGAGAATCGCTCCGGACAGCTCACAACGCCAACGCGGCAACTTCGGCAGGCTACCATACCAGCCGGACCTTGCAGGCCGAACGAATCGAACATGAATCACGCGGCCCGCGGCCCCCGCGAGCGCTAGCCTGCATTTCTCACCACCCGACGGTCGAAGCACGCCATAGGACCGCCATGACTTCGTTACGCTTGCTTGCCGTGCTCAACGTACGGTTCAAGTACGCCTGCGCGCGCCAAGCGGCTCGCGCCTCGTCCTGACAGCCCTCTCACCCACTTCGCCTCGCCACGTGGTGAGAAATGCAGGCTATCGGAAGCGGTTGAAGAGCGAGAACACGATCGTCAACAGGACACTCAGCACGACGCAGGTGACGATGGGAATGTAGACAGTCGTGTTCTTGCCGCGGTAGACGATGTCTCCGGGGAGACGGCCGAGGCGCGGCAGTCCGAGTTTGGCCGCGAGCATGACCAGCAGGCCCGCGGCCGCGAAGACGACTCCGATCAGGATGAGCCAGCGGCCGAGCGACATGAGAACCTCGTCGGTCCCGTTGTAGCAGACGGACGTGGAACCCGGTCAAGCCGATCCTGCCGAAAGCGGGGCCGTTCCGTGAGCATGCCGCGAAGTCTGTTCTGCTGCAGCCATGAGGCGGCTCTTGAAACCGGGATCTCTCGTCTTCCTGCCGGTCGGCTGCTTGGCGAGGCCTCGGTGAATATACGATACTGCTTGCTATGACTACGCGCTCTCGAATCCTCTTGACCCTGGCGGCCCTGGCGGTCCTGGCCGCCGCCGCGCTTTCGCAGTCGGGCGATAAGCCCGTCAATTGGAAGGGGCTGCCCGAGCCGTTTCACACGCCGTCGGCGAACAATCGTCCCCAAGTGGTCGCCCAGCCGGAAGGCGCGGGCCTCGATGTACCGGCCGGTTTCAAGGTGGAAGAATACATGGCCGGATTCGACAACCGGCCTCGTTTCATGTTGCTGGGGCCGAGCAACGAGATTCTGCTCACCGACAGCGGCGAGCGGCGCGCAGCTACCGGCGTGGTCTATGTGCTGCATGACGGTTCGAAGAAGAAGATCCTCGAAAACCTCGACCGCCCGTACGGCCTGGCGTTTCACGAGGACTGGCTCTACGTCGCCGAGACGACATCGGTGAAGCGCTACCAGTACGACGATAAGGCGATGGACGTGTCGACGCCCGGTGAAGAGATCATTCCCATGCACGACTATGGCACAGGCCACTGGACGCGGACCCTGCTGTTCGACCGCGGCCACAAGAAGCTCTATGTGACCATCGGTTCGAGGTCGAACATCGACTTGAACGAGCCGCCGGCCCGCGCGGCGTTGAACCGTTACAACCCGGATGGCAGCGGTCATGAGATCGTGGCGACCGGACTGCGGAACATCATCGGCCTGCGCTGGCGACCGGGAAGCGATGACCTGTGGGCCGCGGTGCAGGAACGTGACGGCCTGGGTGATGACCTGGTGTCGGACTACCTGGTGCAGGTCAAGGAAGGCGGCTTCTACGGATGGCCGTATGCATATTCCGGGCCGTATGAGGAGCCGCGGCACAAGGACGTCGCGCCCGACATGGTGAAGAAATCCCTCTACCCCGATGTGCTGCTGGGGGCGCACGTGGCGGTGCTCGACATTCTTTTCTACACCGGCAAGCAGTTCCCGGACCGGTACCAGGGCGGTCTCTTCCTCGCTTTTCACGGCTCGTGGAATCGCTCGAAGCGAGTGGGCTACAAGATTGCCTATATCCCGTTCAAGGACGGCAAGCCGACATCAGGTCCACAGGACTTCTTGACCGGATGGAGCATCAGTCCGGACGACCGGCGCGTCTGGGGCCGGCCCGTCGGACTTCTGCAGATGCCGGATGGCTCGATGCTCGTATCCGAAGACGGCGGCCGCAAGCTGTGGCGGGTCTCCTACGAGGGGTAGCAGCCCGTGGCGCCAGTCACGCGGGCGGCGTTACGCGCCCTGGGGCCGATGGAGTGACGCATAATCGCAACAGGAACTCGGCGCCGCTCTCTCCGCGCAACCGCCCGGAAACGGCGCGTAACCCTTTGGGCGACGGACATTTTTTTTGTTCCAACGGCGGTTCTGAGCTTGCCGCCCAGCGCGACCACGGAGACGACCGCCTAAGGTCGTCGGCTTTGTCGTTCGCTTTTTCCTTCACGCGGAGGAGATCACCTGGATCGCCGTCCTCCTCACTTCGCGCCGAGGATGAGCAGGAGCCCGCCGCGCCTTCCACGGGACTTGCACCACGGGCTGCCGGAGCGAGCCGCCCTTTACCGTTTGCTCGTCAAGGATTGAGATTGGTCTGCGCAGTGTTGTTGTGCGCCTGCTGGGCGGCTCTGCCGGGTCAGGAACTGACCTTTTCACATCGCCTGCACTTTGTCGAAGCGAACACGACCTGCCTGGACTGCCACGCGGTGGCGAGGGAGAGCAAGGCTGCGGCCGACATCCTTGTCCCGACCGAAGACCAATGTGCCGTCTGCCATGAAGGCGGGACCGCAACGCCGGTCGACACCGCGGGTCTGAAGAATTTCAAGACCAAACCCCGGTCATACCGCTTCAACCACGAGTTCCATCTGCGCCTGGGGAACGCAGCGCCGCTGATCGCCGCCGCCATTGACGGCGGGACGTATCTCGGCAAACCCGGCGACGCCCGGAAGCATCTCGATACCGGCGATTCCTGCCAGGCATGCCACCGGGGTGTTTGGCAGACCGATCTTGCCAACGAGGCTCACCTTCCGCTCATGCCGGACTGCCTGGTTTGCCATTCCGAGGTCGACAATCCCTTCAGTTGCGAGAAATGCCATCTCGAAGGGGTCAACTTGCGTCCTGCGGACCACACTCGCGATTTCATCGATCTCCATTCGACCGGAAAAATTTCCTACGACAAGCAGACCTGCCTGCCTTGCCATGGCCGCGACTTCAGTTGCATGGGGTGTCACTAGCGGATGTCTCCGCCAGTGCATGTATAGTTGGACTAGACGGACAAAGGTCGAGATGAAACCGGAATATCGTGCTAAGAGGCAGGCTTACCATGAGCGGATACGATAAACCTCTCACACCCGGGCAGATCGAGGCCTTGGAGGACAAGAACATCGACTTCAGTGATATTCCCGAACTGGACGGGACCTTCCGGCAGCGCGCGGAACTCATCGAACCCGATCTCACCGAGCAGATCACCTTGCGTGTCAAGCGTTCCGTGCTTACTTACTTCAAGGCGCCGGGAAAGGGCTACCAGACCCGGATGAATCGCGTTCTCGAAAGCTACGTGCGGGCGCGGCGGGAGTAAGGACCTGACGATGGGCATTGCCGACAGCCTGATCGCCGCCGTGGCCTTTCTGCAAGGTGAGAGATTGCCGGCTCGCAAGCTCCGTCATTTCGAGCGTGTTCCGGTCTTGACGCCGGTCGAAATTTCCTGAACCGTGCAGCCGGGCCGCACTCCAACCGCCTCTTGAACCGAATGTCATTCACGAGAAATGCAAGGAGCGCCGTGCTGTGTGCGCTGTGGCTCGTTCTCGTTCTGGCGACGCCCGCGGCGTTGGCGAGCGACGACTGGAAACCGCCCCGGCGCTTCCTCAGCCGGGATCTTCCCGAGTGGCTGACGCTGGGGACCGAGCTGCGGCTGCGCTGGGAAGACCGGCGCGGCCTGCGCTTCGACCCGGAGAACAACGACGGCTATCTAGTTACGCGGTTCCGCATCAACCTGGGGTTCGAGCCGAGCCGTCACTTCGGGGTGTTCGTTCAGGCGCAGGATGCGCGGGGGTTGAAGCTTGACTCCTTTCGCCGGAACAACCAGCGGAACGTTTTCGATATCCGCCAGGCGTACGTCCGGATCGGGGATGAGGACGGCTTGTGGGATCTGAAAGTCGGCCGCATGCGCATGAGCTTGGGCAACGAGCGCCTGCTCGGGCGCCGCGACTGGAGCAATACCTCGCCCACCCACGACGTGGTCAAGCTGGCGGTGCACGACGGCGAGAACCGCCTGGATCTTTTCGCTTCCGGCAATGTGATCATTGACGACGGCGCGTTCGACAAGCATGTTGACGGCAACAACTATCACGGCGTCTACGGCTCGCTCGGGTCGCTCATCTCCGGAACGAAGATCGAGCCCTACCTTACGCAGCGCACCTTGACGAGAGTGGTTGGCGAGGACGGCGCCGCCGGCGGCGCCACCATTTACACGGCCGGCGCACGGGCGCAGGGCAGCACCCCCGCCGGATGGGATTTCGAGATCGACTACGCGCGGCAGTTCGGGAACTTCGCGAACGATGACGTGCGGGCATGGGTCACGACGTTGGTCGCGGGCTACACCTTTCAGGAGGCCGGATGGAAGCCGCGGATTCACGGCGAGTTCAATACCGCGAGCGGCGATGAAGGGTTCGGCGACGGGGTGCGGGGAACGTACGGAACCTACTTTCACAGCTTCCACAAGCACTACGGAATCGCCGACCTGCTTGGGCTCAGCAACACCAGGAACTTCAAGGCCGGTTTCCATTTCAGGCCCAACGACAAGACGATCGTGCGCCTGGACCACCTGCTCATCTGGGTGGCCAGCCGCCACGATGCGCACTACCGGCACACGGGAGCCGTGCTTCTTCCGCGCGTGAAGGGCGGCGCGGCAAGCAGTTTTGTCGGGAACGAGTTTGACGCGCAGTTCGTGTACACGCTTTCGCCGGAATACCGGCTGGGGGGAGGGTTCGCGCGGTTGTTCCCGGGGGCGTATGTGGCGGAGACGACGCCGGCGGCGAACAGCTCGTTCGGGTACGTGTTCGTCGAGTTCACCTTGTAGCCCAGCAGCCCGCGGTTGCGCGTCCGCGTGCCGCGGCGATACGGTGAGTGCTTCATGTCGAAGACGGCCTTTGTTTTTCCCGGCCAAGGTTCTCAGAAACCTGGAATGGGTCGCGAGCTCGCCGAGGCTTTTCCGTCCGCACGCCGGGTTTTCGAGCAGGCTGATGACGCTCTGGGGTTTCCCATCTCTCGTCTATGCTTTGCAGGGCCTGAGGAAGATCTCAAGCTCACCGAGAATACGCAGCCGGCGATTCTGACCTGCTCGACCGCCGTCCTGGCCGTGCTCGAAGAACGGGGCGTCAAGGCGGACTACGTCGCCGGTCACAGCCTGGGCGAGTACTCCGCTCTGGTCGCGGCGGGCTCGCTCGACTTCGCGGACGCCGTGCGGCTTGTGAGAAAGCGCGGAGGCTACATGCAGGAAGCGGTCCCCGAGGGCGTGGGCGCGATGGCCGCGTTCGTGATGCTGCCGCCGGAAAAGCTGGAAGGAATCCTGGCGGACGCCGCGCAGGGAGAGGTTGTCAGCGCCGCGAACCTGAACTCGCCGTCGCAGGTGGTCATCGCGGGTAACGCGGGCGCCGTGGGGCGCGCGATGAAGCTGGCGAAGAGAGCCGGGGCGCGCAGGGTGGTTCGTCTTGCCGTGAGCGCGCCCTTTCATTGCGCCCTCATGAAGCCCGCCCGAGACCGGCTCGCAGCCGACCTGGATGCGACGGAGTTCCGCGACCTGACGGTCCCGCTCGTCAATAATTTCGCGGCGGCCGAAGTGCGCACCGCGCTGGACGCGCGGCAAGGGTTGAAAGACCAGGTGCCCAATCCGGTTCGCTGGGAACAGTCGATCCGTTATCTTGCTTCGCAAGGAGTGCGGCGTTTCGTCGAGGTGGGGCCGGGAAAGGTCCTTACCGGACTGCTGCGAGGCATTGACCGCTCACTGCGGGGATCGAACGTGGAGGACCTGAAAACGCTGGAAGCGCAATCACCATGAACCATCGAATCGCTTTCGTCACCGGCGCCAGCCAGGGAATCGGCCGCGCCTGTGCTCATGAACTCGCCCGAGCCGGGGCGCACGTGTTCGCCGCGGCCCGTCAACAGGACAAGCTCGCAGCCCTCGTGGACGAGATCCGCGCGGAAGGCGGACAGTGTGACGCCGTGGCGCTCGATGTGACCTCGCGCGAGTCGATCGACGAGGCGTTCGGCAAGGTCAAGACGGCGGGAACGGTGTCGATCCTGGTGAACAACGCCGGGGTCACGCAAGACGGGCTCGCAGTGCGCATGCCGGCTGAGCATTGGCGGAAAGTGCTCGACACGAACCTGACGGGCGGATTCGTCTGCATCCAGAAAGTCCTGCCGGGAATGATGAAGCAGCGCTGGGGCCGGATCATCAACGTCACGTCGGTGGTGGGCCTTTCCGGCAACGCGGGACAGGCGAATTACGTGTCGTCGAAGGCGGGCCTGATCGGGCTCACCAAGGCGCTGGCGCTCGAGGTGGCCTCCCGCAACATTACGGTCAACGCCGTCGCGCCGGGCTTCATCGAGACGCCGATGACGGACGTTCTCTCCGAAAAGGTACGCGAGCAGACGATGCAGCGCATTCCCTTGCGCCGCCTGGGCCAACCTGTTGAAATCGCCAAGGCGGTCGGCTTTCTCGCCGGTGACGACGCGGCCTATATTACCGGCCACGTGCTGAATGTCAACGGCGGCATGTACATGTAGCCTGCCGGAAGCGGACTCGCCGCTCGTTCGCGAGTGCCTTTCTCACCCCCTGGCGATGCGAAGTGCGTGAGAAGGCTTCAGGACGACGCACGCACCGCTTGAAGCGAGCAGGCGCAACGGCCTTACCGCCTCCTTCGGCCCTCTCTCGGGTCACGAAACACGGGTTTCCCCCGGTGTCATTCCACGATGGGCAGCACGACGTGCGAAGGCTGCGCCTGCGTGTGGTAGACGGTCTGCTTCGCGATCTTGATTTCGTCACCGGTTCCGAAGGGCTCCCCGGTATTCGGGTTGCGGTCGAACTGCGGGAAATGCGCGCTGGCGACCTGAACCCGGATGCGGTGGCCCTGCTGGAATTCGACGCTCGTTCCCACCAAGTCGATCTCGAACCGGTAGACCTTGCCGGGTTCGAGCAGCTCCGGCTCTTCGAGGCTCTTGTGGTAGCGCGCCCGCATGATGCCTTCGGCCATGTTGTAGGCCTTGCCGTCGGGGTAGACATCGACGAGCTTCGCGACGAAATCGGTGTCCACGGCGTCGCTCGAAGCGTACAGAACGACCTTCACCGGCCCTGCGATGCGCACCGGCTCTTCGATGAAGTCCGACGTATAGACGAGGACATCCCGGCGGCTTTCGACTTCGTTCTGTTCGCGAGGCCCGGCCGGCGTGGGCGTGCCGCAGCAGTTGTTGCCGCCGACGCTGGGCACCGGGTGGTTGGGGTCGTAGGTGTAGCGGTCGGCAGGCTCGCTGCTGACCGGCTTGTCCCAGGTGAGCGTGCCGTCGCCGCGCTTGCTGTTGGCCTCGCCGTCGCTGTGGAAGTACATCTCGGTGTACTGGGTGCGGGCAATGGGGTATTCGTTCTCCCACATCCATTCGTTCGAGCCCATCGTGAAGAGCTTGACGGGCGGCTCTTTGTCGACGCCGTTCTGGATGCCCTTGAGCCAGTAGTCGTACCAGCGCAGTGACACGGCGCTCGAGTCGACCGGAGCGGTCTCTCCGAAGTCGACGTCACCGGTGATTTGCGACGGGCCGTGACCCCACGGACCGATGATCAGGTTGCTGCCCTTGCGGGCGGTCTCGGTCTTGCCTTTCTTGCTCATGCCGGCGTATCCGCGGAGCGTCCCCTGGCTGAAGATGTCGAACCAGCCGCCGAAAGTGTGAATGGGGATGCCGATCTTCTCGAAGACTTCCTCGACGTTGATCTTGCGCCAGTAGTCGTCGTAATCGGGATGGGCCATCCAGTCTTTGTAGAACTGCGCGTTGCGGCCGACGAGCTGCTGCATGGTGTTCAGCGGCATGTGCCAGAGGACCTTGTCGTAGCTGATGTTCTCCGGACCGCCTTCGAGGTTATGCGGACCCACGTTCTGCATGATGCGCGATTCCTGCCGCACGGCGCCCCAGCCGAAATTGAACGAAAGGCGCCAGCCGCCGTTGAGAGTGATCCAGTCGTGATAGAGGCTGGTGGAGGCGACGTTGGGAAAGATGGTGACCAGGCTCGGCGGGTCCGACATCGCGGCGCGCCACTGGACGTGCCCCAGGTAGGAGCCGCCCTGCATTCCGACCTTGCCGTTGGACCAGGGCTGCTTGGCGGCCCATTCGATGGTGTCGTAGCCGTCCTCGATGTCGTTGCGGAACGGCTCCCACTTGCCCTCCGACTCATGGCGTCCGCGTGTGTCCTGGAAGACGTAGGCATAACCGCGCCGGGCGAAGTAGACGGCGCTGCGGTAGGAACTCGGGTAGCGCTCGGTGCTGTAGGGCGTACGCGAAACAAGCACCGGGTGCTTGCCTTCGCCGACCGGACGAAAGACGTCCGCGTAGAGGATGACACCATCCCTCATGGGGACCGGGACGCGGTGTTGGACCGTGATGTCGTTTCGAGGCGGAACTTCTTCGGCGAACTTCCACTTTGATTTGTGTTGATCGGCCGCGAGCGGCGCGATGATGACGGTGAGGAGAAGAATGGCAATGGCAAGTCGGGTTTTCATGGTTCAGGGGACTCCTTTGGGGGGACCTACAGATTCTAGCCTGCTTTTCTTGTCGAGTGGCAAGGCGAAATGCGTGAGTGGGCCGTTTTTCTCGCCAAGCGGCAAGGCGAAATGCGTAAGTGGGTCGCCAGGTGATGAGAAATGCAGGCAAGCGCGTGGTCCATTGTTTCCGGATGTTGTTCCTGGCCTTCTTTCGAGTGGCGGAATGGTAAGCAGCCGCGTTACTGCAAGTATTTCGATGGGATCTGATACTCGACGCCGGCGTAGTGGAACTCTTCCGCCTGCGAGAAGTCAGTGTCTTGCGCGGCGATTTCGGCCAGCTTGCGAACGTTGATTTCTACGAGCTTGCCGACCGAGGTTTCGTCTACGTTGTCCAGCAGCGGCAGGCGCCGGCCGGTCGATTCGAGGCGGTCCTTGATGCGCATCGCCATCGAGTGATTGATGGTCTTGAGCGCCTGCGCCGCTCGCAGCTTCTTGTCGAAGGTCGAGCCGATGTCGAGAATCTTCGGCTGCGGTACGAACGTAGCGCTGCTTTCGGCCTCGCGGCGGCGCGGATCGAAGGGCTGCGCGTAGTAGTAGAGTTCCGGCGTGACGTGCGTCTCGAGGCCGACCACTGCGAACGGCGGCTGATAGTTCGACAGCGACGCGGCGCGGCGGGCGTCTTCGGCGGCCTGACCCACGTAGAAGCGGTCGAGCGCTTCAACATACTCGGCGTAGGGATTGGGGATGAACATCACCGTGGGTTTGTAGAGCCGGATGTAGAACAGAATGCGGTCCCGGAGTTCGGTGGGCGAGACGCCGCCGAGTTCACCGGCGCGGTAACCCAACGACTCGACTTCCTTGAAGCCGAGTATCCCGGCCGCCTTCTCGCTTTCATCGCGGGTGCGGCGAGCGGTTTCCTCCGGAGTGAGGCCCCAGGAGTCCTTGTCGTCGTTGGTGACCCGCACGAGGTATCCCGCCGCGCCGTCATCGAGCATTTTGGCGATCGTACCGCCGGCGGCGAGGATGTAGTCTCCGGCGTCGGCGGTCACGACCAGCACGGCCTTGTGCTCATCCGCCTCGGCCGTCAGTCCGAAACCGCTCAGAAAGAGCAGGGCCGCCGTCAGGAAAGCTGCTGCAGTGCGCTGTAAGTGATGGGTCATTGGTCCACCGCGTTTGACAGGAGATAGTCCTCGAGTCCCGGCCAGGGATGCCACTCGCCGAGATGGGAGAACATCTCGCCGTATTCGATGCCGTTCTCGCTGCCGACCTTGCGCGCCGCGTCGTACATCGACCATTCCTGCATCCGGGCGTGGGCTTCGATGTCGGTCAGGTTCGCCAGCTCGGGGATTTCGAGTCCCTGGTCCTTGAGGAGTTGCCGCAGGCGGCGCCCCGTCGCGCCTCGCAGGCGTACGTTGCGATGCAGCCAGTAGGATCGCGCCTTGCGCCTCACGTTGGACTCGTTCAGCTCGACGACGGCGTTCGGCACATAGCCCTTGCCGTAGTCGGAACGTTGCGTGTAAAACTTGTAGGGCACCCGGTGCGGTTGGAACCCCAGCCTGCGATGTTCCGGGTGGACGTTCGCGAAGCCCGCCAGCCAGACGGCCTCGCCGACGGCCTTCGACACCTTGCGGTGGTCGGGATTGCGGTCGTAGTGCCCCCAGGGGAAGTAGGAGATCACCACGTCCGGCCGGTATTTTCGGATCAGCAGGATGAGCTGGCCGCGGATCTCGTTGTGCGGCGTGGGGTCCATGTAGTCGTTGCGCCAGTTGAGGCTGATGACATCGGCGATGCCGAGGTTTTCGGTGGCCTCGCGCGCCTCGAACAGGTTGACCATGTCGTTGTGCGGATAGCCGTGAGGCCCGTCCTTCTCGTCGTTGGAAACGCGCACGAAATAGCCGGTCCAGCCGGCGTCAACCAGTCTCGTGATGAGTCCGGCCGGGCCGGACTCCCAACTGTGGTCGTCGTGGTGCGGGTGGATGAGGAGAAAGGTTTTCGTATGCCCCGGCGGAATGTCGACGATCGGCAGCTTGGCGGCGCCCGGGAGGGCCGTCAAGAGCAGCATCGCCGCAGTTGCAGGAACTCTCATCGCTCGACCGTGTTTTCCTGGATGTAGTCGCTCAGGCCCGGTGTGCCGTGCCACTCATCCATGAAGTAGAAGACTTCGGCGTAGCGTACGCCGTTTTCCTCGCCGCGCTTGGCGGAGATCCAGTGCATGAACATCTCCTGCATGCGCACGTGGGCCTGTTCGTCGCTCAGCCCGTCGAGTTCGGGAACCCTGAGACCCCTGGCGTCGAGCAGTTCGCGCGTCCTCTTGCCGGCGCCGGCGCTGACGCGAATCCGGTGCAGGCGGTACGACCTGGCCTTGCGGGCGACCTCGCCTTCGGTCAGCTCGTAGAAGATGTTCGGGTGATAGCCGCGCCCGTAGTCGTTGCGGTAGGAATAGTACTTGTAGGGGACGCGGTGCGGCTCCAGGCCGAGCTTCGCGTAATCCGATCGAACGCTGCTGAATTCCGAGAGCCACACGGCCGATCCGACGGCCCAGGCGACTTTGCGGTGGTCGGGGTTGCGGTCGTAGTTGCCCCACGGGTGATACGACATGACGACGTCGGGCCGCCGCTTGCGGATGAGCAGGACGATCTGATCGCGCAGCTCGATGTGGGGAATCGAGCTCATGTGATCGTTGCGCCAGTTGAGGCTGATGACCTCGTCGATCCCCAGGTTCCTGGTGGCGACGAGCGTGTCTTCGTAGTTCGCGATGTCGTTGGCGCCCCAGCCGTGCCGCATGCCGCCGTCTTTCTCGTCGTTCGACACGCGGACGTAGATGCCCTGGTAGCCTGCGTCGATCATCTTGGCGATCAGCCCGCCGAATCCGTATTGCCAGGTGTGGTCGTCGTGATGGGGTTGGATCACCATCAAGGTCTTGCCGGGAGGGACCTTGCCTTGCGGAAGCGGGCCGGCCGCGGCGGAGGTCAGGGCTGCGGCGCATAGCAACGCCGGGCAAAGCAAGCGGAAGAGCCGCTCGAAGGGGCCGTGGCCGGCCGCGCACGGAGCGGCCGTCATTTTTTCAGGAGCGGGAAGATCCGGTTTCATCGGCTGCCTGCGTTGTTCTTGATGCCCTGGCGCTAGCCTGCCTTTCTCACCACCCGACGGCCAAAGCACGCGATACGACCGCCAGGACTTCGTTACGCTTGCTTGCCGTGCTCAACGTACTGTTCAAGTACGCCTGCGCGCGCCAAGCGGCTCGCGCCTCGTCCTGACGGCCCTCTCACCCACTTTGTCTCGCCGCATGGTGAGAAAAGCAGGCTCGGGACTCAAGTACATATACCACTTTTGATGCGGTCGATGGATTCGCCGTCGCTCAGCCCGGCGAGTTGCGGTCTCGTCTGACTTAGCCTGCATTTCTCACCACCCGACGGTCGAAGCACGCCATACGACCGCCAGGACTTCGTTGCGCTTGCTTGCCGTGCTCAACGTACTGGCAAGTACGCCTGCGCGCGCCAAGCGGCTCGCGCCTCGTCCTGACGGCCCTCTCACGCACTTCGCCTCGCCACGTGGTGAGAAATGCAGGCTAGCAGCCTGCCGATGGATGTTGCGGAACTTCCTGAACCCGGTTGCGGCTGCCGATATGGGGAACGAGGTCTTTCGCCGCAAGCCGCTTCTGTTACATGTGGTGCTGGATGGCGTCGATCGGGCCGGGCAGATCGAAAGGGTAAATCCGCGCCTCCCGGGCCTCGACCGGTGTCACCGGAACGTCCAGGCGGTCGCCTTCGGGCGTGTCGGGCTTGGCCGTCTTCAGGCTCTCGATTTCCTTGAGCGTGCGCCGTTAGTCCTGTTCGGTCTTGATCGGTATCACTTCCATGGCTCGGCCTTCAAATCGATTGCGCATCAATGGCGTCGTACATGCGATGCGTAGCTGTCAGGTCATGCCGGAGTTCGTCCAGCGTCACGTACTCGCCTTTCTCGATCTCGGCGCGCCCGCGGCGGATAGACGCAAGTTCCGCTTTCGAAGCCGCTACGACCTGAACGCGTTTGTTCAGGTATGCGCGGAGCACCTCCCTGACGAGTTCCGAGCGCGTCCGGTGTTCTGCCTTCCTGGCCTTCTCGACCTGTTCAGCCATGGCTTCGGGCAGGGATATGGTGAATGTCCGCCGTGTTCTCATGGAATCCCTGGTTTATTTTGCATGATTTTTTCTTACATCGTAGTAGACGGATAGATCGTTTAGACTCCTCCGGGACGGAACGGACCTTCACTCCTGGTACGGCTCCCGCTCGGCGAGGACAGCGGGCTCCTGTGGCCGGCTTGCGCTAGCCTGCATTTCTCACCACCCAACGGTCGAAGCACACGATACGACCGCCAGGACTTCGTTGCGCTTGCTTGCCGTGCTCAACGTACTGTCAAGTACGCCTGCGCGCGCCAAGCGGCTCGCGCCTCGTCCTGACGCCCCTCTCACGCACTTCGCCTCGCCGCGTGGTGAGAAATACAGGCTAGGGAGCGGTTTTGCATCAGCCCGGCACTATCTGCGCGGGTTTTGCAGCACGATCATGTTCATGCGCGCAAGAATGGACTCGCCGCGCCCGTGTTCGCGCGAACGAGCAAAGCCGCCGGGATGCTATGTTTTCTGCAGGAAACACGGATGCCCGCCGAACTCGCCCAGTGGATCACTCCCGCGATGTTCATCCTGGGATTCCTCTACCTGGACCGGTCCATCCGCAATGTGCGGACCGAGTTTCGCCAGGACATGAAGGACTTGCGCGTCGAGATCGGCAACCTTCGTGACCGCATGGACGCGCAAAACGAAGCCCTCTGTAACCGCATGGACGCGCAACACGAAGCCCTCCGCGACCGCATGGACGCGCAAAACGAAGCTCTCCGCGACCGCATGGGCCGCATCGAGGGGACGCTTGACGTGCTCCGGGACTTCTTCGTCCACAACGGACGCGGCACCGCCGCGTAAGCCCCCGGCCGGGCGGGCTTGAAGGCTTGCGTGAGGTCATCATCTACCGTGCCCGTCGTGAAACGATTGGGAAATGATATAGCTGTTTACCCATGGCTCAGATCGAGCGGGGAAGAATCCCCAGGCGCTCAGGGTCCGATCCGAGACCGGAAACGGAAACGTCTTTACGGGTATGGATTTATCAGGGATACTGACACCAAAGGGGCGAGTGATGTCCGTAACCGAGATCATCTTTGAAATCACGGAAGACGAGGTTGACGGGGGGTATTCGGCAACGGCTCTTGGTTACGGTATCCACACGCAAGGTGACTCCGTTGCCGATATCCGTCGCAATGTCAGGGAAGCCGTTGAGTGCTATTTCGACGATGGCATGCCTCGGCCGAAGCTGATCCGCCTGCACTTCGTGAGGGATGAGGTTCTCACTGGGTGAAGCTGCCCCGCCTCGGGAGCGAGGACCAGCAGCTCGCCATCGCCTTCATTCTTTACAGCGGCAGCCTGAAGCGGATGGCGAAACTGTACGGCGTCTCGTATCCGACCGTCCGCAACCGGCTGGACGATCTGATTGCGCGTCTGGAAACGATGATCGGGTCGCACGAGAACGACAGGGCCGGCAACGCCGAGGGAGAAGACACCGATGTTGGAGAACACGACGAATAGCGCGGCGGTCCCGCGAGAGATGACGGTCGCCCAGTGGCTCTTCAATCCGTTCGTCCGTATCGCCGGAGGTCAGGCCCTGGCGGTTGGGCTGGCCGTTATCGTCGTGAGCGCGCTGGCGGCCTCCGCGGGCGGCGTGCGCTTCGACGGTCTGCTCGACTTCCACCTGGGATCCGGAGTGTCGTTCCGGGTTGCGGTTATCGAGGGCCTGGTGAACTGGTCCGTCATCACGGTGCTACTGTGGCTGGTCTCGCTTCTGGTCGCCCCGCGGACCGTCCGGCTCGTTGACATCGCGGGCACGCAGGCATTGGCTCGTTGGCCGCTGCTGCTGGCCGCTCTGGCCTGCATGCCTCCGGCGGTGCGTCAGGGCAACGAAAAGCTTGTCGCCGACGCTCTCTCGGGCCGTTTCGTAATGCCGCAGGCAGCGACGGTCGCCGCGGGGCTGTTCGCCCTCGTCTGTGTGATCTGGATGGTCTCCCTCATGTGGAAGGCGTTCTCGGTCTCGTGCAACCAGCGGGGAGGCCGAGCGGCCGCGATCTTCGTGGCGGCCCTCCTCGCGGGAGAGGCGGCGACGAAGTGGCTGCTGAGCCTGATGACCACCTTGTGATCGTCCTGAACGGCGCAGGGGGAAGAAGGAGTGGCGCGGAAGGGTCATGGTACGCGCCAAAGCCGAAGTTCCGTGCAATCCGCGATGTGGCTGAAATCCCGGTCGGTCGACAGCATGGTCAGTTTGTGCCCGATCGAGAGCTGGGCGAGCAGAGCGTCGATGGTTCCGATCTGAATGCCTTGCCGGCGGCATTGGTTGCGCAGGCGGGCCGCCGCGATGTGGTCGCCGCGTGACGGCACGATCATGGCGATGGCCTCGAAGCGGTCGACGATCAGCGCCTCGGCGCGCGGGCCCAGCAGCCCGTGTTGAAACCCCGCGTAGCACCGAGAGCGGCGAGGCGCCCTGCTGACAAGGCGCGACGAGGGAGCATATTGGACATATTCGACCGAGGAGCAACGCAGTTCAGCCGGGATGCATCGCCGCTTGAATGCAGCGGGGCCTTTTGACACGGGCTGCTAGGCAGCCCTGCAGTAATTCCTGAAGGACCAGGCCGGTCGTGTACACCGTCTCACCCCCGGCGAGCGCCTCCCGCAGACGCCGCACCTCGGAGCCTTCCTGCGGCGCATCCCGTCTCAGCGCCAGAGACCAGACACTGGTGTCCACGAACAGGCTCACTGACGGGTCCTCTCGTGCTTGTAGTCGTATTCGTCGTCCCAATCCAGTTTCCCGAACAGGTCGAGCAGCCGTTCCTGCCCCCGGCGAGCGATGAATTCCCGCAAGGCGCGGTTGACGGTGGCTTTCTTGGTCTTCTCGCCGCCGATCGCCAATGCCTTCCGGAGCAGGTCCGGGTCTATCGCAAGGTTTGTCGCCATTGTGTGACTCTCCACACACTTAATAACACATGTCCTGCCCCCACGGCCGTAACGCTGACACGGGACACTTCGCTGCCGGCAGTGCCCCGGGAGCGCGCGGTCGCCCTCTGGGCGCCTGTCCGCACCAAGCATTACGCCCCTCCCTTCGTGTTGATTCGTGTCCATTCGTGGTTCCCAACCCCGTCCGCGTGACTTGTCCTACGGACGGCGGGCTCCTGTGGCTGGCTTGCGCCAGGAAGCGGTTTTGCATCAGCCCGGCGCTATCTACCCGGGTTGTACCGCACGGTCATGTTCATGCGTTCAGGAATGAGCTCGCCACACATGCGTTCGCACGAACGAGCAAAGCCGCCGGGGGTGCTATGCTTTCTGCAGGAAACACGGATGCCCGCCGAACTCGCCCAGTGGATCACTCCCGCGATGTTCATCTTGGGATTCCTCTACCTGGACCGGTCCATCCGCAATGTGCGGGACGAGTTTCACCAAGGTATCAAGGACTTGCGCGTTGAGATCGTTAACCTTCGTGACCACATGGACGCGCAATACGAAGCCCTCCGCGACCGCAGGGCCGGATCGAGGGGACGCTTGACGTGCTCCGGGACTTCTTCGTCCACAACGGACGCGGCGCCGCCGCGTAAGCCCCCGGCCGGGCGGGCTTGAAGCCTTGTACGAGGTCATCACCCGCCGGGATGCTATGCTTTCTGCAGGGAACACGAATGCCCGCTGAACTCGCCCAGTGGATCACTCCCGCGATTCTCATCTTGGGATTTCTCTACCTGGATCGGTCCATCCGCAATGTGCGGGCCGAGTCGCGCCAGGACATCAAGGACTCGCGGCAAGACATGAAGGACTTACGCCAGGACATGAAGGACTTGCGCGTCGAGATCGGCAACCTCCGTGACCGCATGGACGCGCAAAACGAAGCCCTCCGCGACCGCATGGGCCGCATCGAGGGGACGCTTGACGTGCTCCGGGACTTCTTCGTCCACAACGGACGCGGCACCGCCGCGTAAGCCCCCGGCCGGGCGGGCTTGAAGGCTTGCGTGAGGTCATCACCCGCCTGCCTTTTGCCGCGCGCTGCTGGTAGCGAATCCCCTGTTGCCGTTGTTGCGGGTGGTACACTTGCGGAACGATGCGGTGTTGCTCGGCGTTGTTGGTTCTGCTGCTGATTCTCTCCACGGGAGTTCCGGCGGCGGGCCAGGGAGCCGGCAACATCCTCGTGGTGACGGCCAACTCGGGAGACTACCTGTTCGGGGCCGGCGGGACGCTGATCAAGTTCGTTCAGGAGGGCTATAGCGTCTACGTCGCCCAGATGGGTAACGACGAGAAGATCGCCCACGGGCTGACGCCCGCGCAGGCGCGTCTCGCGAACGTCGAAGACGGCAAGGACGCGGCCAAGCTGCTGGGCGTGAGCGACACCGTCTACATGGGTCACAAGAGCGGCGAATTCGGGTATGTTTCCGCGACCGAGATTCGCAAGCAGCTCTTCGCGTTGATCCGGCATTACCGTCCCGCGAAACTGTTCATCCCCGACCCCTATGTGCACTATCTCGACGATCGCGATCAGTACCACCTGGGGCGGATTGCCGAAGAATCCTGGGGCTACAGCAGCGGGGACACGTTCTCTCCGGAACTGAAAAGGATGGGCCTGCAAGGGTATCACGCGCCCGAGGTGTACTTTTATTCTCATCAGCGGCCCTACCGCCCCGGAGAGGGCGGCGAGAAGCGGGCCCGCATGGTGGCGTTCGACATCACCTTGACGATCGAGCAAAAGATGAATTCGATCGAGTTGCTGCGCAACCGCAACCAGGTCTATGCCCGGACCGTGCGTGACCGGCTCCTTGCCGCGGGCCGGACGGCGGAGATGCTGAACCCCCTCGACGACATGGCCGTCCGCAAGCTGGTCCGCAGCTATGTCGAGCAACTCGGCGCGACGATCGGCGCGAAGCATGGCTTCCGTTTCGGAGAAGAGTTCAACAACGCCGGACTCAATCCCCCTCTGCCCCCGCACGTTCTCGAGAAGGCGGTCCCGAAATGAACCTGGCGCGGGTCGGACTCCTGGTCCTTCTGACGGCCGCATTCGCGGCGGCCCCTCCCCTGTCCGCGCAGGAAGGGGACGGGCCGGTGCTCGTGATTACCGCCGGCCCGCGGGACTATCTGTTCGGCGCCGGCGGCACGCTGGCCCGAATGATCGACGCGGGCCGCGAGGTGCATGTCCTTCAGTTCGGGAACCTGGAGAAGGACTCGGTGAACCTGGGGCCTGCCCAGACGTCCCTGGTGAGCAATGAGGAGGCCCGCACCGCCGCTGAGATCCTGGGTGTCAGGGAAGTCATCAACCTGGGACACAAGAGCGGCGAGCTGGCTTATATCTCGAGCAGCGAGATGCGAAACCAGGTGATGTCGATGGTGCGCTTCTACAAGCCCGAGACGATGTTCTTTCCCGACTGGTACGTCAACTACATCGATGACCAGGACAATTACCGGGTCGGACGCATGGCGGAGGAGGCTCCCTACGGCGGCGGAAACTACTTCCTGCAGGAGATGACGCACATCGGGTTCAAGGGCTATTCGGCCCGGTTCTATTACTTCTATTCGCCCTATCGGCCGTATCGGCCCGGCGAAGGGGGAAAGGGACGGGCGAGTTTCAAGGGGGTCGACATCTCCTCGACGTTCGACAGGAAAGTCAGGGCCGTCCTGGCGTTGCGAACGCCCAATTACCGATACGCCGCGGAAACGAAAGCGCGGCTGGAGTTGGCGGGAAGACCTTCCAGGCTGTTGACTCCGCTCGACGAGCTCGCCGTCGACAATCTCGTAACGGCATTCCTGACCGAGTTGGCCGCGACCGTCGGCGCACGGCATGGCCATGACCGCGCAGAGGAGTTCAACTTCCTCGGAAGAGGCCCCGCGATACCGCAGCACCTGCTGCAACGGGCCCGGCCCATCCCGCCCGAGCGCTAATCTGGCAGCGTTAGCCTGCCTTTCACACCACGCGGCGAGGTGAAGTGCGTGAGAGGGCCGTCAGGACGAGGCGCGCACTGTCTGGCTTGACCGTACATCGAGCACGGCTAGCAGGCGCAACGAAGCCATGAAGGCCGTATCAGGCGCTTCGGCCTTTCGCATCACGAATCACGAGACACGAACCACGGCCATACGGTTCACTGGCCGTCACACATTTCTTCTGGAGTGAACCAGGCCCCCCCGCCAAAGGTTTTCACGAATCACGAATCACGAGACACGAATCACGGCCTTTTTTCGAGACACGAGTCACGGCCTTTCCCACGGCCTTCATCCCTACGCCGCCACGGCGCCGTGCGGGTCGATCACGTACTTCCTCGCGGCGCCCTTGTCGAAGTCGGAGTAGCCCTGCGGCGCCTCGTCGAGTGAGATCATCGTGACATTGCAGGCTTCGGCGGGCGTCGCCTTTTCGTAAAGGATGGCCTGCATGAGCTGCCGGTGATACGTCATCACCGGGCATTGACCGGTCGTGAAGTGGTGCGACTTCGCCCAACCGAGTCCGATGCGGATGCCGAGGTTGCCGATCTTGGCGTTGTCATCGACGCCGCCGGGGTCGCCCGTGACGTAGAGGCCCGGGATGCCGACGCCGCCGCCCGCGCGGACGACTTCCATCAGCGCGTTGAGCACCGTGGCGGGCCGCTCGACGACCGTGTCCTTGCCGTGGCCGCGCGCCTCGAACCCGACGCAGTCCACGCCGCAATCGACTTCGGGCTCGCCGACGATCTGCTCGATCTGCTCGGCGAGCGTCGCGCTTTCCCGTAGATCGATGGTTTCGCAGCCGAAGCTTTTCGCCTGGGCCAGCCGCTCGGGAATCAGATCGCCGACGATGACGCAGGCCGCGCCCAGAAGCTGGCAACCGTGGGCGCATGCCAGTCCGACAGGGCCGCCGCCCGCGACGTAGACGATCGTGCCCGGCCCCACGCCCGCGGTGACGGCGCCGTGGTAACCCGTGGGAAAGATATCGGAGAGCAGGGTCAGGTCCTTGATCTTCGCCATGGCCTGATCCCTGTCCGGGAACTTCAGCAGGTTGAAGTCGGCGTAGGGCACCATCACGTATTCGGCCTGTCCGCCGACCCAGCCGCCCATGTCGACGTAGCCGTACGCGGCGCCGGGCCGGGCGGGGTTCACGCTCAGGCAGATGCCGGTCTTGCGTTCCTTGCAGTTGCGGCAGCGCCCGCAGGCGATATTGAACGGCACCGAGACGATGTCGCCGACGCTGATGAACTCGACGTCCCTGCCGGCCTCGATCACCTCGCCTGTGATTTCGTGGCCGAGGATGAGGCCCGCGGGAGCGGTGGTGCGTCCGCGAACCATGTGCTGGTCGCTGCCGCAGATATTCGTGCAAACGATCTTCAGGATGACGCCGTGTTCACATTTGCGGTCGCCGAGGGCCAGCTTCGGATAGTCGATCGATTGAACCTCGACCTTTCCGGGGGCCATGTAGGCGACGCCTCGATTGGAAGCCATAAATCCTCCTCTGATGTCTTAGACCGGAAACCTAAGGGAAAATGTTCAGTATCCGCGCTCTAGGATACACCCCGCGGACGGACACAGACAAGCCGTGAACGGACAAGGTTGGGCGGCGAACGAACAACGGCCGGCGGCCCGTCTCTTGTATGGCGGGCCGGGCTGGCCGGCTGCGAGTGCACACGGGCGCGGTCGATACAATTGAACGTTCACGGGACGCGGCAGGATCGTCCACAACGGGAGATGCAATGAATAGACGAGGTTTCATCGGGGCCGGCATGGCCGGAGGCATGTTGACGGGAGCCGCCGGGGCTGCTTCGCAGGCGCCGGCGCAATGGGGTACACACGAGGGTCCGCCCTTTCTGGAGCGCAATCAGTCCGGCAAGCCTCACAAGGGAAAGATGTTGGCGGTGATCCAGCCGCACAACGACGACGTGCCGTTGTTCGCCGCCGGGACGGTGCTGAAGCTGATCGACGAAGGCTATGAAGGCGTACTGATTCGCGCTACCAACGACGATCACGCCGGCCGCGGCAGCACCTATGCCGAAGTGATCGCCAACAACGAGCAGGACAACTTCGAGGTCGCGCGGCGTATGGGCTTGCGGCAGGTCTTCGATCTCGGCTATCAGAATCACCGCCTCGACGATGCGCACCCGATCGAGCTGCGCGCCCGGCTGATTTTCATCTTCCGAGCCTTGAAGGTGAACACGGTCGTTTGCTACGACCCATGGGGTCACTACGAAGAGAATCCCGACCACTACGTGATCGCCAGCGCGGTCGAGGCGGCCTGCTGGATGTCCGGCGGACGCTGGGATTTCCCGGAGCACCGACTCGCCGGCCTCGACCCGCATGGAGTCGGCGAGAAGTATTACTTTGCGCGCGGCCCGCAGTTGGTGAACCGTGTCGTCGACATCAGCTCGTATGTCGATCGCAAGGTCGATGTGAACATCGCCAACGATACCCAGGGGCCAGCGGGAGTCAACGGCTCGCGCCTCCGGCGGCGTCTGGCCGAGCAGGGCAGGAAACTTCCGGTTCTCGGTGACGATGACGACACGGCGAATCGCCAGTACATCAAGGAGTTCGTCCTCGATAACGATCGCCAATTGGGCCGTGAGTTCGGCGTTGACTACGCGGAGAAGTTCCACTATATCGGCCCGCGGCCATCGAAGCTCGACGGCTATATCGAACGCAACGCCGTTTCGATATAGAACGATGGGGCCGTGACGACTCCGGGCCGCCCGCAACGGCCCGGCTTGACCCTTCTGCTGCAGGGTGTTGTGATGATGGCGGAGGCCGCGGCATGAGTGAATCGACCGATCTGCCCGGAGACCTGAATCTGGCCTTCGCCGAGGAACTGTACGCGAGCTATCTGGTCGACCGGCAGTCGGTTTCCGAGCAATGGCGCGGCTATTTCGACTCTTTCGAGGCCGGGTCGAACGGAAGCGAAGCGCTGTCGTCCCACGCTTGGGCGCCCGGCCCCGGCTTCCATGCGCCTGGGTTGTTTCGCGCGGGAGCCAACGGCGCCGCTCTGCCGGCGGCCGTCGGCGATGAGCAAGCCGTCGGACCGCAGGATCGCGTTGACAAGTTGGTCTGGTCGCACCGCGTGCGCGGCCACATGATCGCGGCCATCGATCCGCTGGACTTGCCGCGGCCGGCGGCGCCGGAACTCGATCCCGCCTATCACGGCCTGAGCCCGGACGACTTCGGCCGCCCGGTTTCTCCGCAGACGCTGTCAGGTGGCGGCGCCACCACGGTCGGAGAAGTGTTCCGCCGCTTGCGGAACACCTACTGCCGCTCGATCGGCGTGCAGTTCATGCACATCGACGACGAGCAGGTGCGCGAGTGGTTGCAGCAGCGCATGGAGGACAGCGAGAACCGGCGCACGCTGAGCCGCGGTGAGCAGGTCCGTATCCTCACCAGCTTGACGGACGCGGTGATCTTCGAAGAGTTCATCCAGAAGAAGTTTGTCGGCGCGAAGAGTTTTTCTCTCGAGGGGTCCGAGAGCCTGATCCCGTTGCTGGGGCTGGCGATCGAGCAGGCGGCGGCCGACGGTGTGGACGAGGTCGTGTTGGGCATGGCGCATCGCGGCAGGCTCAACGTGCTCGCGAACATCATGGGCAAGAGTCCGCAGCAGATTTTCCGTGAGTTCGCGGATGTCGACCCCCATTTGCACAGCGGCCGCGGCGACGTGAAATACCACCTCGGGTTCAGCACGGACTGGCAAGCCGTCAACGGCAGTAACGTACACATCTCGCTGTGCTTCAACCCCAGCCACCTCGAGTTCGTGAATCCCGTTGCCTTGGGGCGCATGCGGGCCAAGCAGGACCGTCACAACGACTACAAGCGTGAGCGCGGACTGGTCATCCTGATGCACGGCGACGCCGCGTTTGCGGGCGAGGGCATCGTTCAGGAAACGCTGAACCTCAGCGAGCTCGAAGCCTATTCGGTCGGCGGCGCCATCCACGTGATCGTCAACAACCAGATCGGGTTTACGACACCGCCCGAGCAGAACCGTTCCAGCGTCTATTCGTCGGGACTGGCGAAGATGCTGCGCATTCCGATCTTCCACGTCAACGGCGAGGACCCCGAAGCGGTGGCTCAGGTCATTCATCTGGCGATGGAGTTTCGCAGGACGTTCAAGCGCGATGTCGTGATCGACATGTACGGCTACCGGCGGCGCGGCCACAACGAGGGCGACGAGCCGTCGTTCACGCAACCGGTGCTCTACCGCGCCATTTCAAAGCGCAAGACCGTGCGCGAGGGTTACCTGGAACACTTGTTGACCATGAACGGCGTCAGCCGAGAGGAGGCGGACAGCATCGCGGAAGACCGGCGGCGGCATCTCGAAGAAGAGCTGTCGGCCGCGCGCAGCGGCGATTTCATTCACGGGGATGCCCGCTACACGGGTTTCTGGAGCAGCTACCAGGGCGGATCGGAACCGCGGGAAGAAACCGAGACGGCGGTAAAGAAAGACCGCCTGTCCGCGCTGCTTGAAAAACTGACCCGCCTGCCGGAAGATTTTCAGCCGGACCGCCGCATCAAGCGCCTGCTGCATCAGCGCCGCGAGATGGCGCAGGGCGAACGGCCGCTTGATTGGGCCGCGGCGGAGGCCCTGGCTTTGGCCGCGGTGGCGGTCGAGGGCTTCCGTATCCGTCTCACCGGACAGGATGTCGAGCGCGGCACGTTCAGCCACCGGCACGCGGTCTTGCGCGACAAGGAGGACGGCCGCAAGTATGTAGCGCTGCAGTATCTGATGCGGGGCCAGGCGTCCGTTGAAATTTCCAATAGCTCCCTGTCGGAAGCCGGAGTGCTCGGGTTCGAGTACGGCTACAGTCTCGATTGGCCCGACGGCCTCGTGATGTGGGAGGCCCAGTTCGGCGATTTCGTCAACGCCGCCCAGGTCATCATCGATCAATTCATATCGAGCGCGGAGGACAAGTGGAAGCGCCTGAGTGGGCTCGTGATGCTGTTGCCTCATGGTTTCGAGGGACAGGGGCCGGAGCACTCCAGCGCGAGGCTCGAACGGTTTCTGCAGCTCTCGGCCGAAGACAACATGCAGATCGCATACCCGACGACACCGGCGCAGTACTTCCACTTGCTGCGCAGGCAGGTGCTGCGTTCCTGGCGCAAGCCGCTCATCGTGTTCACTCCGAAGAGCCTCCTCCGCCATGCCGGCGCCGTGTCGTCGCTCCATGACCTGGCCGCGGGCCGCTTCGAGCGCATCCTCGGAGAGCCTCGTGAGCACTACGGCGGGATAAAGCGTGTTCTGTTGTGCAGCGGCAAGATCTACTACGACTTGAAGGCGGCTCGCGAAGAGGCCGGACGCGGCGATGTCGCCATCATCCGCGTCGAGCAGCTTTACCCTCTGTCCGATCGCGTCATCCAGGAAGCTCTCGCCCCCTACGCGGAGGGGACGCCGGTCTATTGGGTGCAGGAAGAGCCCGAGAACATGGGGGCGTACCGGTATATGCGGGTCCGCTTCGGAGATGCTCTGCTGGGCAGGTGGCCGTTCCGGGGCGTTTGCCGGGCCGAGTCGGCCAGTCCCGCGACCGGTTCGGCGGCGAGCCACAGAATCGAGCAACGGCAGCTCATCGCTGAAGCGCTGGGCGAGCCCGCGGCGCCGATGTAGGCGGTAACGGACACGATGTTATGGCTGTCGAGCTGAAAGTTCCCCAATCCGGCGAGTCGATCACCGAGGTGCAGATCGGCGAATGGCGCAAGGCCGTCGGCGAACGCGTCGAGCGCGACGAAGTGCTTGTCGACATCGAGACCGACAAGGCCGCGATGGAGTTGCCCGCGCCCGTGAGCGGCGTGCTGGCGAAGATCGTCAAGGGCGCCGGCGAAGAGGCCGGGGTCGGCGAAGTGATCGCCCTGATCACCGAGGGCGCGGATGAGGCGGAAGCTCTCGAGCCCGACGCGACGTGGGACCGCAGCGGGATGCGTTATTTCTTCGCGCTCGCGGATGAGACGGAACCCCCTGCACCCGACGAGCCGCCTGAAGCCGGGTCTGAGCCGCCTCCGCCGGCCCCGTCCGGCTCGCCGCCGGAGGCGCCGCGTGTGATGCCCGCTGCGGAACGGGAGCTGGCGCAACGCGGCATCGAGGCGAAGGACGTGCAGGCGACCGGACCGGGCGGCCGGTTGCTCAAGGAAGACGTTGTGCGCCACGCCGGGAAGCAGCCCGCAGCGGCGCCGGCCGAGGCGCCGGCTCCGGTTGAAGCGCCCCCGCGGCCCGCTCCGGCCGCGGCGCCGGAAGCGGAAGCCCGCCCGGACGAAGAGATCGTCGCCATGAGTCCGATGCGCAAGGTGATTGCGCGGAACCTGGTCGCCGCCCAGCAGAACGCCGCCTTGCTGACGACCTTCAACGAGGCGGACATGTCGGCGGTGATCGCGCTGCGCAGGAACCACCAGGAAGCGTTCAAGGAGAAGTACGGCATCAAGCTAGGCTTCATGTCGTTCTTCGTGAAGGCCGCGGTCGAGGCCCTGAAGCTCGTCCCCGCGGTGAACGCCGAGATTCGTGGAACCGATGTCGTCTACAAGAATCACTTCGACATCGGCATCGCCGTCGGCGGCGGCAAGGGGCTTGTCGTGCCGGTCCTGCGCAACGCCGAGGCCATGGGCTTCGCGGAGATCGAGTTGGCCATCGCCGACTTCGCCCAACGCGCGCAAAGCAACAAGATCGACTTGTCGGAGCTCCAGGGCGGCACCTTCACGATCAGCAACGGCGGCATCTACGGGTCGATGCTTTCGACCCCGATTGTGAACCCGCCGCAGAGCGGCATCCTCGGGTTGCACGCCATCAAGGACCGTCCGATGGCCGTCGACGGGCAGGTGGTCGTGCGGCCCGTCATGTACCTCGCTCTTACCTACGATCACCGCATCGTCGACGGACGCGAGGCGGTGACCTTCCTCAAGCACGTCAAGGAAGTGATCGAAGAGCCCGTGCGCATCCTGGTCGAGATTTAGCGCAGCGGACGAAGGAAAAAGCGAAGCTCCCCCCCGGACCAACAAGCAGGACAACGAATCGCCGCGTGACCTTGACTCGCATATGAACCGAGGCGAAGAAAAATACTCCCGATGAAACGACACGATCTGCTGGTCATCGGCGCCGGTCCCGGCGGTTACGTCGCGGCGGTTCGGGCGGCGCAGCTTGGTCTCGACGTTGCTTGCGTCGAGAAGGAGAAGGCCTTGGGAGGCACCTGCCTGCGCGTGGGGTGCATCCCGAGCAAGGCCATGCTCGAATCCAGCGAGCTCTATGCCGAAGCACGGGACGGCCTGGCGCGGCATGGCGTCGTGGTCGGGGATGTCGGGCTCGACCTCAAGAGGATGCTGAAGCGCAAGGAGCGCGTCATCAAGACCTCGACGAGCGGGGTCGACTACCTGTTCAAGAAGAACAGGATTACGCGCTACCTCGGCCATGCCCGGTTTACGGGCCGCGCGCGCGTGCTCGTTTCGGGAGACGGCCAGGAAACGGAAATCGAAGCGAAGAACATCATCGTCGCCACCGGGAGCAAGGCGGCGACGCTACCTGGCGTCGAGCTGGACGGTGACCGCATCGCCACCAGCACCGAGGCGTTGAGCTACGACGAAGTGCCCGCCCGCCTGTTGGTGATCGGAGCGGGGTACATCGGCCTCGAGATGGGTTCGGTATGGCTCCGGCTCGGCTCGCAGGTGACGGTGCTCGAATACCTCGACCGCATCCTGCCCGGCATGGACGCCGAGACGGCGCAGGAAGCCCACAGGATTTTCAGGAAGCAGGGCATGATGTTCGAGTTGGGCAGCAAGGTCGTCGGCGCGCGGGTCGATGGGAACCGCGTGACGGTCGAACGCGACGGCGCCGATGCCATCGAGTGCGACCGGGTGCTGGTCGCCGTCGGGCGTATGCCGAACACCGACGGTCTCGGACTCGATGCCATCGGGCTCGCAACCGACGAACGAGGACGAATCCCGGTCGACGACCGCTTCGCCACCGCGGTGAAAGGCGTCTATGCGATCGGCGACGTGATCCGGGGCGCCATGCTGGCCCACAAGGCCGAGGAAGAAGGCGTCGCCTGCGTCGAGCGCATGGTTACGGGTTACGGCCACGTCAACTACGACGCGATCCCGGGCATCGTCTACACGCATCCCGAGGTGGCCTCCGTCGGACGGACCGAGGAAGAGTTGAAGGAGGTGGGGGTCGAATACCGCAAGGGGACCTGCCCCTTCCGCGCGAATGGCCGCGCCCGCGCGCTGGGACAGCTCGACGGCAAGGTGAAGATTCTCGCGGACGCCAGGACGGACCGCGTGCTCGGCGTTCACATCCTGGGACCGCGCGCCGGCGACCTGATCGCCGAGGCCGCCGTAGCGATCTCGTTCGGCGCCTCCAGCGAAGACATCGCCCGTTCCAGCCACGCCCACCCCACCCTGGCCGAAGCCGTCAAGGAAGCGGCCCTCGACGTAGACGGCCGGGCGGTCAACATCTGATCTGCATCAGCCTACATGTCTCGCCACGTGGCGATGCGAACTGCCTGAGAGGGCCGTCAGTATGCTCGCAGAACCGAGGGCCTAGGCGTTCAATCTCGCTGGCTCACTGCGACATTGCAGAAAGGATCGTATTTGCAATCGGTCGTAGAGTTTTGCGGCTGGCCGCGACCCACGTCACAACCGGCTCTGATGTGGGCTGAAGGAGCCCTCAGACTCCCTTATGGTGATGATCCTGGCACCATCGGTGTCGTCGGCCAACTGTTGCGCGATGCCGTGTTCGTAGGTGGTCACTAAGAGTTGGCGGGGAAAGCCTCCAAGAGTGGCTGTGGCCAGGGTTGCAGCGACAGCGTGACGTAACTGGGGGTCGAGGTGTTCGAGTGGTTCGTCGAACCACGCGAACGGAAGGCATGTCGTCGTACCCATGACGATCAAATGGGTGACTATTCTAGCCCACGTCCGTTCGCCACCACTGAGAGTATCCCAGCTTAGCTCCTCACCGTCCCGTGACCTTGTGATCGACCCGTCAGGCTTGAAGATGAGGCCATTGTTTGTGAACAGGTGCTTCCAGCGTCCTCGCACTTCGTTCGCCATCGGCTCGATGCGAGACTTAATCACGTGATCGGCGGCCTCTCGCAGCACCTTCGCCCCAGCTAGGGCGGCAGCTTCCCGTCTATAAGCCAACCGAAGATTTCGCTCTTCCTCCTGGAGTTGGTCGTCCGAGGCAATTTGGGCCTGAAGTGATTCCAGACGCGAACGCACCCCGCCAAGTCGTCGGTTGTGTTCGTCAAGATCGGCACTTGCCTGTTGGTACAGGGCGTCAGCCACCGCTCGCGTGGGTACATTTGCATCCTCAATTGGGATGCCAGGAGGCTGCAGCGCTTCTAGCTGGGCCAGTAGCCGGGAAACTTTCTGTGCATGTGTCTGCCTTACCCTGCGAGCTTCTTCGAGGCGTATCGCCTCCGCTTCTGCGTACTCCTGTTGTGATCTGTGAGCGGATATCGCTGAGTTCCTCTCATGATGAGAAAGAGGACGCATGCAGGTTGGGCAGATCGCGTCGTCATCCTCGAGCAACCTGACTGCCTGTTCGGCGGCGGCGACGACAGAGCGTGCCGTGATAGCGCCCTCTGTCTTTTTGACAGCTGCGCGTTCAGACATCTCCAACTCGCTACGCAATTCCGAGCTGATCAACTCGTTGCTGTCAGGCGAGACCGGTCGGCCGAGCAAGCCTTCGATCGCGGCTACCAGATCGGAGCGTTGCCGTTCATATCGTTCGAATTGATCCGCAAGCGCGAGGTGGCGTTCAACCGACGATCTTTGCGCGGCAGCAGCGTTCCGAACCCGCTCCAGTTCGCTACCACGTTGGCTGAGATCGGCGATCTCCGCTTCAAGCCTGGAGATTTCACGCTCCAGCGCCGCGCGATCCTCTATTCGTCGTCTAGTTGTCGACCGGAGAGCCGCGCGCGACTTCTCGGCCTCTTTGGCAACAGACTGCGCAATCTCGGCCGCGTTAAGCAGGTGGGCAACGCCGAAAGCATGATGGAGGTGGCTCTCAAGATTGAGAGTGCCGCTGGCGGCAATGTGACCCCCACCTAGCATCATCGACAAACGACTGGCTACAGAGAGCTCTATCCCCAATGCTCGTTCCATCTCGACCAGGGCCGAATTCTCCGTTAGTCTTGCACCATCTATCTCATAGGTAGCCGCAGGAGAACCTCGCCGCTTTGCAGTCCGGCTGATGCTGAGTGGGCGTCCATCGGGAAGATCGAACTTGACGTGGACTTCCGCACTTGCAGCGCCGGCTCGTATGCAGTCCTTTGGGACGACACTACTATCCCGACCAAAAACACCCCAAGCGAGGCCGTACACGAGCGATGTTTTCCCCACTCCGTTGGGGGCAACGACAAAGGTCGTGCCGGGACCGAGCTGCAAGTCGAGGTCTTCGTAAGATCGCCAGTTGCGGAGACGGAGTCTATGAATCATGCTGCTTTCCTGATCCTGACTAGTTCATCCAAGTGGTATTCGTAGACTTCTTTTGACAGTTGTCCGCGTTGAGCTTCTTGAACGACGGCGGCCAAGCGTTGCGCCTCGAGATCTCCGAAGCTCCCCCAAGTGATCCGCTTGGCTTCTATCCTGGCTCGGGCACCGGATGTGGACACTTCTTCTACCACTTTGTTTGCCAGGCGGAAAGGATCTACGGCTGACTCGGGCGCAGTCGTGTACTCGAGCAGGTCAGTGCTCAAGGGTTCAAACTCCGGAATTATGCCCTTTAGCCATGTCTCGCAAGCCGTTGTAGCGGCGGCGATCGATCGCCGCAGACGTGGCGCCCGCCTCTCGCCTGACGGTGTTTCAATAGCTCTTTGGACGTCACCGCGATCCAATACAACAGCATGGGGAGTTTGCCCTGTGGTGGTGTAGAGCACCGCGTGGGAATCAGGAAAAGCAGTGAACACCTTGGCGACATCTTCGGCTCTATTGGCGAGGGTGAAGTTGAGATTCTCTGAAGTCGTTTCCTGCACGACGCGCATGCGCATGCCCCGGGCTTGGATCATCAATGTCGAAGACAGTCCAAGCACAGTTGAAGCAGCGTCGGGCGTGACTAAGGCCCTGCGGTCAACTGTCAGCCGCAGATGGTCTTGGAGCACTTCTCCGAGCTTGCTAGCAGATTCGCTGGTGCGAGTCCAAGATTCCAGGAGTTGTTCAATCGATGGTCTAGAAGCGCGGGGATCAATGCCCCGCGATGCCGTGATCGATTTGATGAAGGCTTCAGCTGATCGGCGCTGTTCGACATGCAGGTCATCGAGTGCGGGCGGCTCGGCACGGCCGCCCTCCAGATAGTCCAGGTAAGCATCTTGGAACCTGCTGAGGTCGTCATGTTCAATGGTCATCGGTCCCTCCTTATTGCTAATTGTCCGGCTTGAAGGGGTTGCCGGGTTCTGATACTAGGCTGTGTAGGGCGGCATGGTAGATCTGGCCAACCCGCTGGCTGGTTAAGCCAAGCCGTCTACCTACCTCCGTGCGGCTTTCGCCATCGAAGTGGATCGCAAAGAAGATCTCACGGGCTCGTTCATCCAGAACCTCTCGTGCCAGATTGCGCAACTCAAGAGCCTTCTCCAGCTCCAAGTACTCGGCCTCAGGATCACCCCAATTGCTGGGGAGTTTTTTTAAAAGTGACGGCTTAATCTCACCGCCCGGTCCTTCTATTTCCGCATCGCCCGACACCAATCGCAGTTGGGGCCGATGTTCAGTTGCACGTAAGCCCTTTTGGGAAGCTCTTAATGAGTCGATAGCCTTGTTACGGGCGATACGGACTGCCAGGGCTTCCCATGTCCCCTCCAGGTGCTCTGGCGGGTACTGGAGAAGCCCTATAAGTGCTTCGGAGAGCACATCGTCCGCACTGACCGCAGTGCCATCCAGAACGCGTTCTGTCTTAGCCGTTTGGCGCCTTCCAGAGTTCTCAGAGAAGAGGGTCTTCTGGATCTTGGCGTACATGATGTCGGTGATTTTTTCGAGACGCCCCCTGTCCGTCAAGAGCGGGTGCTCGGAGTCGAATGGCTGTACGGGCAATCCCACTTCTATTTTATTGTCGTAAACGGCGTCGACAGTGAAAATCAGTGCCAGCATTTTCAATCGGACGAGGGATTGCGACATACGGACTGACCAACCTCAAAAGGAGCGATCAATGACCGACTCTTCCAACATCGAACAGTTCCGACGCCGAATCCCGTTCACGATCGACGGGCAACCCTTCACGACCGATGATCTCAGTCAGCGCGCATCGGCCCTTCTTCGCCTGGCAGGATTGGACCCTGCCATTTTCGACTTGGGCGAGATCAAAGGAAAGGAGCACCCACAGACGAAGCGCTTTGACGATGACGAGATTGTCTCCATCGTCAAGGATGCGCGGTTCATATCGATCCGCCATAGCGCACAGGTTGCGTAATGACTACGGGCGTTGAAGCGTTTATCCATGACATGTCAGAACTCGGCCTCGAGGCAACACTTGAGGCCGAGTTGGTCATATACAAAGTGGTGGCTGTTGACGGTGCATACGCTGGAAAGCCAATAGAGACTGGTGTCGGAATTGGCGAGCTCCAGCCCTGGCCCCAGGTACCACCGCACTGGTTGCACTTCCCAGCTGGCTTAAGGTTCACGAGCACCAACAGCAGGTCATCACCGAAGTCTGGATGGTTGATGCACAGTCGTCAGATAACGGGGTGGGGTGATGCTTCGGCAGGAGTCGCGTGGGCGAGCCATGTCCGGGCAGTTCTCAGTGAGGCGGTTGAGTGATGCGTCGAACGTCGGTGGCCATGACCGCGGCGACCGAGGAGCTACTCGTCCGCCTGCTTGTTCGCGACGACGGTCAAGAAGATGTTTGTCTTGCCACGTACCGGCCCTCCACCGGATTCAGCCGTTTCAGCGCTCTCATCCGTGCGGTTATCCCGCCTGAAGCCGGAGATCGAGTTGTCCACGGAAATGCCACTATTAACGCCGATTACATCTTGCGGGCTGCTGAAGCAGCCCAGAAGGATGAATGCGGCCTGATCTTGCTTCACAGTCATCCCGGGGCCAGCCACTGGCAGCCAATGAGCGGCCCGGACCGCGAGTGCGAGGCCAGCTACGCCAACCTCGTCCGCGAAGTCACGGGGCTCCCTTTTGTTGGCATGACCCTTGCTACACGGAACCGCACTTGGTCAGCTCGCCACTGGGACATTGGAGTCGGCCGTGCGGTCGACTACACTCACTGTACGAACGTCCGGGTCATCGGCGACAAGTTCACGGTGTCTTGGAACGATGAACTCCAACCACCCCCACAGTCCAGATGCAGTCAGACGAGGACCGTAAGCGCCTGGAGCGAACAGATCCAGGCCGATCTCGTCCGGCGGAAAGTTCTCGTAGTAGGGGCCGGCAGTGTCGGACTTGATGTCTTTGTGCGCCTCGCAGCATCCGGGCTTTGCCAGCTTACCGTGATGGACTTTGACGTCGTTAAAGTTCATAACCTGGACCGCCTCATTGGTGCAACACCGCGGGACGCGCACCTGAGGCGGTCCAAGATCCACGTTGCTGGCAGGGAAGCCACGGCAGCAGCTACTGCGGACAGGTGCAGCATCGAGGTTTCGGACTGGTCCATCTGTGAACTTGAAGGACTTCGCCTTGCACTGGATTACGACCTGATCTTCTGCTGCGTTGACCGTCCGTGGCCACGAGCTGTTCTCAACTCTTTGGCCTATTCGGACTTCATTCCGGTCATCGATGGAGGCATTGCCATAGATACCTTTGATAGTGGAGAGATGCGCAATGCCACATGGCGTTCTCACGTTGTCAGGCCGGGACGTCCGTGCATGAGTTGCAACCGTCAACTTGACCTCGGCACAGTCGCTCTCGATCGGCAAGGGCTGCTCGATGATCCTACTTATATCCAAGGTGCAGGAGAGAGTCTTATAGGAGTCAATCCGAATGTGGCGCCGCTCTCTGTTAACGTTGCAGCGAGCATCCTTTCTCAATACGTCAGCTTCAGCGTGGCTCCTGCGGGCCTCGGTGATCCCGGCCCACTCCAGTACGCGTTCAGCACCCATTACCTCGCGCATCGCAGAGATGTTACGAGCCCGCATTGTGCCATTGAATCTGCGGAAGGCGTTGGCGATCATCGTGTCTGCTTGACGGGCTTCCACAAAGACGCGGAACAAAAACGACATCTCTCAAAGTCAGTGGAAGCCAGAATTCGCCTTCTCCGCTGGATCGACGATCGTGCTCACGCAGTCACGAGGTGGATAGACCACCTCATAGAATGAACTCCAAGATTCTAATCCACGATGCCGCAGGCAATGTTAGAGCACCACATGGTCAACTGCTCGGCGTTCATAAGCTATCTGAAGTTGTAACTTCGATGAAAGCACTTAGCCTGCCAAGCGATCGCCAAGGGTAGTGCTTTGTAAATGGTCAGCTAGGAGTGGTCCATCGGCCCGAATCAAGGGAGCAGCGCTGTGACTCAGAACTGCCGGTTCTGGAAAAGCAACTCCAGCGCTTCAGCGAGTAGCTCTTGAACGGTGGTGTCTTCCTGAGTCGCCTGCAGGCGCAAGCGCCTGGAAATGTCGGGTGCGAAATAGCCGCCAGCCGCCGTCTCGCTTTGGGGTTTCTCTCAAGCGCCCAGGGGCCACAGCACGTGTAGGGCTTTCAGATAGGGTTCTCTCTGAACGACGTTTCGCTCGAAGGCCAATCGGCTCTGCTAGCGGCGCGGATTATCCTTCCGCCAAGGGTAGAACCGTTGACCTTTGGCGTTGTAGGAATGCTCGTTCCCGGTGAACTTTTTATGGGCTTCCACGTTACTCCCGTGACAGTACGGGCATTCCTGCGGCTCGTCTTCCTGGAGAGAGGAAACTCGATATGTCCCATCAGGCAACTGGCAATCAAAGCAAGTAAGCACGGGCATAACTCTGATTCTAAAATGCTCCTAACGCCAGCGACAGTAGCCGCATTTTGTACCAACTACGCCCCTGCATGGTGTCACGTAAACGATGCTTTCTGCGGCCTGTTGATGAAACAGAGCCCCTTTCTTCCGCCTCACTCTATGATGATGTCCTCTCCGTCAGGAGAAATCACGGTGATGACTTCCCAGGGGGTGTAGTGCCCGATCCTCTCAATCAACTCGTCGGGGCCATGGTTCCGGCTGTAGCCGCTGCGGACGGCGTACTCCCATCCACCGCGCTTGAACAGGTAGGCCTCCTCCTCTCCGCCGCAACAACCTTGGCTGTGGACGTAGAAGAAGCCCCGAGAGTCCGATCCGCCCTCGGCGGCGGACACCGCCTCAGGAGATGCGTTGACCGACACGTCGGGGCCAGAGAACTCAGTTTCGAAGCCGCGGGCGAGGCCTGCGATGTCGTAGTTGTACCCACTCAATCCCTCAAACGACCCGAGCCGTGGGCCGCGGTAGACCAGCTCGGGTTCCTCCCCGAGAACACCGTACGAGTAGATCAGCTCTGATGACCCCGCGGCCTCACAGATCGAGACTGTCTTTCCGGTCTCCAATCTGAACCCCATCATCTTCTCGCCCCCGTCGACGCACCAATCATCGGCAGATTCGAGCGACTCGGGGTTAACCGGAGACGCTTGCAGATCAGCGGGAGCCCCCTCAGAGGTCTCAGCCGGCACGCTGTCAGTCTGCCCGCAGGCGGTTATCGCGAGCATCACGACGGCGGCGAACACCTGACGTATAGCGTGGCGGCGATGGGGGTTGGTGGTACTGGGTTGCCGAGCGGTGAGTGTAAAAGTATCCTGACAGGGCATTCCATACTCCAGCAATGTACCGGTTGCGGTGGGGTCCCGAACTGGTTGGTCTGGACGACACTGTTGCAGCGGTGTCGGTGTTTTGTGTGGTTCCGATTCTACAGCAATGTCATGCGGCGGAAGGTGTTCTCCTTAAGCTGCTGCAACTTGCGGTCCCGGCGGCCGCCGCAGTTTGAAATCATGGCGGTCCTATCGCGTGCTGCGACCGTCGGGTGGTGAGAAATGCAGGCTTAGATCCAGTTGCTGATGACTTGGGGCGTGAACCCAGAATGAGCAGGCCGGGGGTCAGTCGGGATGTCCTGTCGAATCGCTTGCCCTTGCGGGCTTGCCCCTCGTCCTTTCCCCAAGTAAGGAATTGTCTCCCGCGACGGTCCACGTCGGGCGGCGATCCATAGCAAAAACAACAGGATGACCCCGATGATGTCGAGCAGCAGTCCGATTGAGTTGACCAGTGCAGGACAGTTCACGCAGTTGACTGGTCTCCGGAGCGCCGTCGCGGCGTCTACCAGAGTTTCCCTTGAGCCTGCGGCTTGCCCGTGTCGAGCTTGATTCGAGTACCTTTGCCGCCGTGGACGGATGGCTCAGCGCACCACTGCTTCCGCAGCACGTCCAGCCCTTCGTCCAGGGCAGGGTCGAGTTTCAGAACACTCGTGATTCCGAACAGCAGTACATGGTCGAGATTCTTGCGTGTCTCGTCGCGGTACGCCTCGTTAGCGGGTAGGAACTCGCGATTTTTGAAGTCTTCGAAGATCGCTCGGCAGTGATCCACCTGATCTTCCGCCAAGGTTCGTGGGTCGAGCACGGGAAGGTCTGGCAGCTTGGAGATCGTGAGTCTGGATCGACCCTTCTGTTGTCTAGTACCGTGCCACCAGAACAGGATCAGTCCTGGCGTCGAGTTGAACCAGAGCAGTAGAGGAATTTCGTACTTCGGTTCGTGCGGACTTACATTCGGCCATGCAGCGCCTCCCAGACACTTCTCAGGTGTTAAGCACATGGCCATGCTCTGGGAGTTGAGTTGGAAGTCCCGGTTGGAATGCAGACGGGATGCTGTTCGTCGCCACGTCTTGACCGCATGAGATTGCATCTTCGGACGGACATCGCCACACGTGTCTGGCGAAACAATGAGCTGGCGCTCTCGCTGTGCGTCGTGACCCCACAACGCGGGATAGGTGGGTATTTCTCCTTGGCGGATGTTGCGGATATCGAACGCACCCCGAGGAAGAGCACCAATTGCAGGTGGCTTGCCGTTGATATCTCTATCAACAAGCCCTCGTTCCGCAACATCCCCCAGCCTGGTGATGGCAATGGCTTCCGACCTGAGTGCTTGGGGAAGCATCAATTCCCCACTAGCTAATGACTGTGCTGCATTCCCGACGCTTTCACTTATTGAGTCCCGCATAATACAGAGTTAATCAAAGCAAAGAGAAGACTGCTTCCAGAAGGCCGTGACCAAGCGCGGTTTGCGTTGCATGCGGCGCAGCGCTCGGCGGGCGCGCCGGCTCAGCTGCCCGTAGTCTTTGGGACAAACATTCGGCAGTTCGTGCTGCTTCCAGTACGACCAGATGTATTCCACCGGATTCAGTTCCGGGGCATAAGCCGGCAAGTACTCCGTCACGATGTGCCCTTCGGAGAGTTCGATGAACTCCCGCACCAAGCGGCTGCGGTGGGCTGGCAATCGATCCCAGACGATCAGCAACGGTTGCTCGATGTGACGCACGAGCGCTTTGAGAAAGTCGATCACCTCGGCTTGTCGGATCGCGCCGGGATAGAGCCGGAAGTAGAAGTTGCGCAGCGTCAGGCCCGCTGAGACGGAAAGCCTCTGCCAGTTGAAGTTGAACTGTAGGATGGGCGTCTTCCCGCGTGGCGCCCAACTGCGGCAACGGTGCGGCTTCTGACTCAATCCGCTTTCGTCGATGAAGACTATGGTGCGGCCTTCGGCGTGGGCTTTTTTTTTAGGCCGGGCCAGGTCTTGCGCTTCCAGGTGCGGATCGCTTCTTCGTTGCGCTCGCGCGCCTGGCCGACCGGGCGTTGCGGGCTCCAGCCCAGCCCCCGCAGGACCTTCCAGACGTGGCCTTCGTGGTAGTCAACCCCGAACTCGTCCCGGATCAGGCGAACCACCCGCGGGCAAGTCCACAGCGGCGTCGGGAAGCCGTGCGCCTCGGGACCTTCGAGCAGCAACGCCGTCAAGCGTTCCCGTTGCGCGGCGTTCAGCAGCGGCTTGCGCCCGGCGCGCCCGGCGCGCCGCAAACCAGCGCTGCCCCGACGGCGATACTCACCCACCCAGCGGCTCACACTCTGTTGCGCCGCTTTCACCTGCCGCGCCGCTGCCGATTGACTCCAGCCTTGCTCCACTACCAGCCGCACGGCCTCTCGCCGCCGCTTCTCCAAAGCTTCGAAGTCTCGTCGTACTCCTCTCGGATTCCCCATGTCTAGTAAGACGTGATAAAGCCCTTTAAGGTTACCTTATATTATGCGGGAGTCAATAGTACTCCTGCTCCGCATGGATCGAGGATGTTGCCTTCGAAGGAGCTGCAGATAGCTGGAGCGTTTGATGTTCCATGCCCTGCCCCACTTGCAGTCAGGGCCGATTCCAGCAACGATGATGGCCGGTAGGACAGATTCGTGAAGCGCGTTCGACCTCCGCTCCGCTTTTCGGCGACGACAAGGCACTCCGCCATGGCAGTGTCTGCCGAGAAAGCTCTGTCCGTCGTCCCTGTAGTTGCGATGGACAGGATCTGGATATCGGAGTAGCTGGCCTCCAGCTCCTTTCTCGCCTTATTCCATGCTTGGCCCCGTACAAATGAGGCTTGCAGTATCAATGCCAGAACGCCTCCGTTCCTCAGTTTGCGGTGACCGAGATCCATGAAGTTAGAGGACAGCCCTGCGTTGCCGTGTCCGAACTCGGGCTTGCACTTGCTGAGCACATTGGACATGGCCCTTTGTTCGCTGAGAGGAGTGCCGAAACCCGCAAAGGATGGGATCGGTATAGCGGCGTGCCTTCCCTCGTGGTTCGTGGGACGTGTGAACGGGGGGTTCATGATGACCAAGTCACAAGACTTGTCGGGAATGGAAACCAGCCAGTGCTGCAGGCCCTCACCCCTCCCGTGTATCTGTCTGCTGCCGAGTAGTAGGGAATCCACTTGGCTCGCCTCCAGCAGATCAAGGGCGCCAATGAAAATCCCACCCCCTTTCTTGCCATAGGGCATGGTGTGGATCTGGGATTCCCCGTAGGAAAGCGACGGATGAGCACTGGACAGCATGGAGCAGGTGAGATGGGTTGCGGCGGGCATGATGTCCAGCCCAGTCAGAACGCGCTCCATCAGTGCTTGATGCAAAACCTTGTCATCGCCGCCGGCCCTGCGGTGGCGCCGGTAGACCGCACGCTGCGCGGCGGAGAGCAAGGCCCCCGTGCCGCAGGCGAAGTCCGCAATCCGCAGACTTTCGATTGCAGCCTTGTCCGACCAGTCCACATCCAGCCGCTCGACCGCCAGTTCCGCAAGCAGGCAGGCGGACTCAGGCAATGTGTAGAAGGTGGCGAGGAACTTGCGATCGGTGATGAGGGTCTGAAACATTCGCCCCGTGAGCTCGTGATAGGTGGTCGTGCCGAGCCGCGCCAAGTCGGAGATGGACTCCGCAATGCGGTTCATGACCGGCGGCACGGCCTTGATGGGCAATTCCTCGACGATGTCGCGGGCAATGCTGAAGATCGGCCAGTAGTTGATTTCGAGAATCGCATTCCATGTGTTCAGAAGACTCCCCTTGTCGATGGAGCCCGCTAACGGAACCTTTGGGATGTGTTCCTGTCCTTCGATAGCCGCGTGAAATACGAAGGCTGACACGCAGATTGCCGCCGCCATGCGCTCGCTTTGCATGCCCGCCACCTGATGCAAGTCCCTGGCGATCCGTTCCAGAGGGTCAGTCCCAGCGTGCTCGGAGAGCAGTCCCGCCGCGTGCCGCACCACTCGTTCGAGGGCTTCCGCCCCTATTGCCAGTTGCCGTTCCGAGAGGGACAGGTATTCGATGGCATCCGCGAGGTCGTCCACGCCCCCCTCAAGCCAGTTCCCTTCCGTCGGCCAGCGAATGCGGTCTCCCTCGGAGTCCAGGTAGTGCGTGGCATAGCGGAACTTGGCTTTCTCGATGGTTTCGAGGTCGCCTGTCTTGAGGCTCTCCGGAAGAACAACGGACAGCACCCCTTCAATTCCCTCTCCGGTGCTGTGTAATCTTGCGTCGAGCCTTGCTGTCGCGTCTTGATCGACCGTGGGTGCAGGGGCAAACTCCGTCTCCACGATCACCGGCTGGCGGCGAGGCGGCGCGATGAGAATATCCGGGTGCTTGCCCGACCCGGAACCCGGTAGAGATCCCTCAATCACGTGGGTCCGCTCGGCGTGAACCGTCTGGTCTGTCCAGTCGGGATTTCGGCGTCTCAGCGCACGAGCCAGCGCACCGTTAGCTTGCGGTTCCGTGTTGCGCGGGGCGCTCATGCGTTCTCGTCCTTCGTCACCAGATCCTCAACCCAGGCCTAACACTGGATCGCTTATGCCCGCTCATTTTGACACGGGGGGTTCGAAAGCTGTCGCGCAAACGATGCTTTCTGCAATACTCACATGCCACTACGACAAGTACTGGCTGGTCGACCTGTTGACGAACCGCAAGGCGGATTACTAGCTTGCCTCCGTCCGACGTGCTGCGAGGCTACGAGAACGTCCTGCCGGGCTGTGCCGAGCGAATCCTTGCGATGGTTGAACGCCAGTCGGCGCACCGGCGGCGGATCGAATTACACGATCAAATGTTCGGCTTCATCATGGCGGCCGGCATCATCGCCGCCATCTTCCTGCTGCTGGCCGCGGTGCTGCCTCCATGGTGATCGCGAAGGAAGCGGGTTCTTCCTCTTATGGGCGCACAAGAGCGCCAGAATCCAGCTTGCTACAATGACCGCCGAGGCTTGTTCGCCATGTCCTCTTCAACCAGCCCCGCGCGGGTTCTTCGGAAGCAATCAGCGGCCGACCTCTACCGCACAGACGGATACTCCTGGTCCGTCCAGCAGGCGGACGCCCTCCGCCGGCGCGACTTCGCGGCGGTCGATTGGGACAATGTCATCGAGGAAATTGAGAGTGTGGGGAAAGCAGAAAAACGGGAATGGAGGGCCTATTGCGCCCGCGTCATCGAGCACCTGCTCAAGATCGAGCACTACGACGAGGCCACCGAAAAAGTGCTGCACCACTGGTCGGAAGAAATAGCTGACTTTCGCCAGAAAATGGCCCGTCTCATTAAAGACAACCCCGGGCTGCAAGGCGAATACGACACCATGTACGCGGAAGCCTGGGAGGACGGTCGTGATTACGCTTGCCGCAGGCTGGCCGAGTACGATCATTCCAATGACTCCTCGCTTACGAAGAAGCAAGCGCGGCTCGGCCGCGACCGATCTCTGCCGCAGCAATGTCCCTACCGGCTGGAAGACGTGACGGCCTTTGAACTCCGGCGCGACACGGTTCCCAACCACGATGTATGGCCTGCGAGTGTAGTCCGCATGCTCAATGACCGACTCGGTGAAAACTATCCCGTTCGCTACGAACGGACCCAGGAACAGGAATTCGACTGGGGACGCTAGCTGCTAGCTGCCGTTTCGCGCAGATGCGGCCCCTTCGGGCTGTGGCAGCGTCTGGAAGTTTGGCGCCGTTTGACCACTTCGTTACGCCGCCGGCCTTTTGTAACAGTCACGGCTGACCGCTTCGGGCTCACGGCCCGATAGAGACTGCACGGCGATCACGTGCCCCTTGACCCAGGTTTGCCATTGGGTCCGCTTGCCTTCGGCGCTTCCGGTCGGACCGGGCAAGGGGAACGCCAAACCAGCTCCGCTTCGCCTCAAGGCGTTTGGCATTCTCTCTTGCTGTTCCCGGTCTTTCTCCCTGCAGCGCCGAGGCGGCGCTTTTCCTCCTGTCAGGGCTCTCCGCTGTTCCTCCGTTCAGGGTGAGCGGAACGCTCCAAACCCTAATCAGACAGGAGGAAAACCTCACCATGGCAAACCATGAATCCAGTTCGAACGAAGCACCACGGCCCAACTCCGACGCGGGATGGTCTTTCTATGCGGTGTGCTAGGCCTGCATTTCTCACCACATGGCGAAGCGAAATGCGTGAGAGGCCCGGCAGGGCGAGGCGCGAGCCGCGTGGCGCGCGCAGGTGTGCTTGAAAGTACATCGAGCACGGCAAGCAAGCGCAACGAAGTCATGGCGGTCGTATCGAGTGCTTCGACCGTCGGGTGGTGAGAAATGCAGGCTAATCTCGAACATTCCTTGATCAAGCGTCGTTGACATCCGTCCGGATGTTTCCTGGATGTATGATCCGCAAGTAGGCGGAGGAAAAACTGATCTGCATCAGCCTGCATGACGAGGTGAAGTGCCTGCCTGCTTGCAGCCAGGCCCGAGAGGGCCGTCATCAAGAGCCGCGAGCCGCCCGAGCCCGCAACACGGCCGGTATGGTTTTCCACTAACTACTGACAACTATCCACTATCCATTGCCTTTAGCCTGCATGTCTCACCACGTGGCGAGGCAAACAGCCTGAGAGGACCGTCAGGATGCTCGCAGAACCGAGGGCCTAGGTGTTCAATCTCGCTGGCTGACTGCAACATTGCAGAAAGGATCGTTTTGGCGACAGTCCAAGTCGTGCATTGCTGGTTCAATTGGCGATACTATGAGGAGAGAAGCAGAGGTCTCAGGGCACGACGTATTGCGGAGCAGGAGACCCCTGGCGGTCGCCTTCACTTTCGAACTAAACAAAAAGGAGGAATCGCTATGGTGAAAACAGTGCTGAAGCAAGCCGGTTTATCGACCGCCCTGGTTGTCATTGGTTGGGTCTCGTTTCTAGCCGGACAGATTACTGATGTGCCGATTGTCTCGGTCCCACTCATGGCGATTGCCAGGGTCCTGCCCTGAGACCTCTGAGAAAGCACGGTTTGGCTCGTCGGCTCCCACAGAATCCGGAGTTCCCCAGATCCTCGCCTCGACGGGATGTGACGAGGTCTCGCTTAGCAGCGTCCACTATGCTTGCAACAGCGAAGTGGTCAAAACTGCCGATTGCGCAGATCAACGAAGCTGGCTCGTTGGAACTTGGTCAAGTTGAAAATTAGGATTATCGGGCTTCAAATGGATAAACTGGCCTAAAGTACAGGCAGGGCCTGAGATTCGAATACGTAAATGAAACGTGCTGTCGGTGATTTGGCAAACTTTGCAGACGACCGTCTGTTCAATGAGTTGTCCAAAGGCATCCCGTTTATAGTGAAGAACGCCGTCAGCCTGGATGAAACAGCTCGTCGGCTTGATCGGGAGAAGGAGTACCGTGCTTCTTCAGTCATTCAAGGTTTTGCAGAGGAAGAAGCCGCAAAGGCCCTGATACTCATTGACCTAGTCAGGTGTCCGCGAGGATGGAAGCGAAGAGCGAAAACAACGAAACGTTTCTACGGACATGTTGCAAAAAGAATCTATGCTAAGGCATGCTCGTACCCCAATGTCTGGTCGTTTGAGGAACTTCGTAGCCTAGTGCAAGAGGAATGTCGATTCTACTATCTAGATGGGCCAAACTCAGTCGACTGGATCTTGTTCAACTCCATCACGTTGGAGAGAGAGCAAAACTTGTACGTCGACTATCTCCAGGAGCTTGCCGACGAGCCGGGTGACTACTTTTGGAGTGTTCCACTTGATCGACCACACAGTCTGTGGCGTCATAACACTCCCGATTGTGTGACACTCGCCCAGGCTCTTTTGAAGGCTGGTGCCGGGTCGCCCGATGGTCTTGCCGAAATAGCGAACGTATGGAGGGATTTTCGGCCTAAGCCGGAGACGAACCGGAAAGAGCTTCGGGGTCTAATTGCATACACATTGGACCAACTGAAAAAGTGCGGATCCAGTAACGGAGAACAATCGATGGCGAGCTTTGTCATTTCGAACTGGACATTTCCGATGTGGGCACTGACGATCGAGGAACCTCGTGGGCAGCGAAAAAAAAGAAAAGGAGATCTGCAGGAGTTGCGCGAGAAGCGCCGCCGTGCAATCGAGTGGATCCAGGAGACCGATGCGAAACGCTGCCCGCCACCGGCGATTTCGACTGCAAAGGTTGAGGCATTGAGTGATGCCTATCTTGCGTGGGAGAGTGTCATATATGCAAGGAACATTGAAAAAACGGATGGTGAGATAGTGTTCCGCGTTCGGACAGCCGCGGACTTAGAAAACGATTGCGAGTTACAGTCATACACACGTGTCGAGGAAATGTTCCGGGAATTGACTGAGGATGAGCGCGCAGCACTACTTGCTTTGGGATGGTATGGGCGGCAATCATCAGTGGCTGACTGGCCGAAAATTTACGAGAGTGCGAAGGAAAGCGTGTCGACACTCGATGACAACTATCAGATCGGACTAGGAATCTATTGGCTTTCCGGTCTGAACCGCTGGAAGGAAAAGCCTAAACCCTTTCAGGCAGGACAGTGGTATCTCCCGAAACGACCGGAGATGTCAGGACGATAGTAGCCTATTGTGTTATGGAGGTTGGAAACGATCAAGATGGGCTAACCACTCTAATGTGAATCGCACAAAGCATGCTTTCCGCAACATTGCAGTCGCCAGCGAGATTGAACGCCTTGATTCTCGATTTCACGAGCATAAACGGTTGCAGTGATGCAATCGGCTTATCGATTGTTTTGTGAGGTCATTGCGACATGAGCTGTGGCGGCGCCCGAATGCTTATCAAGACTTGATTGATTCCGCACGTTCAAGCTTGACTCACCCGTCAGTGCGACAAGTGCTGGCTGGTTGACTTGTTGACAAACAAGAGAGCCGACTAGCAGTAATGTATTGGAGAAAAGGGGAGCGTAAGTAAAACGACAAGATGACCCCGATGATGTCGAGCAGCAGTCCGATTGAGTTGACCAGTGCAAGACAGTTCATGCAGTTCGCTGGTCTCCGGAGCGCCGGTCACGTTTGGCCGCGAGAGTCGAAGAAACGGCGCCAGCTCATAGCGAGACCGGTCCAGACCATGACGGTGACGCCCAGGGACACGACGCCGGCGATCGACTGGCCGACTACGCCGTACACCTCTCCGGTGTGCGCAAACCGCAACCAGCGCCGGATCTTGAAGCCGGGGGTGAAGGTCGGATAGCCGGCGCGCTCGACCAGCTCGCCGGTTGTCCGGTCGAACAGCAGGTCCTCGCTCTTCGACGGCTGGCGGCCGTTTCCGCGGTCGGCCGCGATCACGACGGGGTCGTGAATCGACTTGGGAAGATCGATCGTGAGCGTTCGCCATCCGGGTGTCTCGACGCCGGCCTTCGTGGCCAGCGTCTGCAGCTCGACCAGCGGGGCCGTCGGCTCCGGCGCGGCGGACGGGTTGTCCCGCGCGTCTGACCGCCGCGGCCGCGGCGACTGCTGAAACGGGGGTGTGTCGCCCGCCATCCGATGGACGAGATCGGCGGCCCACTGGTACGAGATGGTGGCGCCGCTGAAAACGATGATGGCGAGCGGAACGGCCGACCAGAAGCCGATCACGCTGTGCCAGTTGAAATCGCGCGCACGCCCCTTGAGGCGGCGGCGGAACCACAGTGCTTGTCTCCAGGCGGCGCGGCTTCGGATCGACGGCCACCAGAGATAGACCCCGCTCACGAGCAGGAACAGGAATCCGAGGTTGGCGACTGCAACGACCGTCCGGCCGATGATCCGGTATTCGCCCTCCAGGGCGAACCACCGGTGCCAGTACATGACGCTCCGGAGGAAGCGCCGCGTTCGGGTGTTGCCATCGCCCAGCCGATCGCCGGTGAAGCGGTCGACGAAGACGGTGGCTCCGCCGTCGAGCTCGACGACCGCCGGCTCGAGCGGGTCTCTGTGCAAGGCCACGGAAGTGACGACGTCTGCGGACTGCCCGCCGGTGACCTGCGCGATCAGCTCGTCGAGCCCGAGCGGTGCGGCGCCCGGGCCCGGCGGATCAGCGCGATAGTCGTGCAGCGCCCACCGGTTCAACTGCGCCTCGTAGGTGAGGATCACGCCGGTCACCGCCAGCATGAGGATTACGCTGCCGGCGGTGACGCCGACCGCCAGATGGACCCAGAAGATCGCCTTCCGCAGGGACATAGTCGGGTCGAGGCTCGGGACGCGGCCCCCTGGCCCCGGGGCTACAAGCCAATCGTGAAATTCTGCATCACGGCGAGGCGGTGTGGGACCAACCAACCCTGCAGGAGTTTGCACCGTTGTCCTGCGCAGACTGCTACTGCTGGCTCTCGGAGTCGGTTGCCTGATCGGAGTCAGTCGCTTGGTCGGAGTCGGTCTCCTGGCCACCGGCGTCGCCCTCGCCGTCGGAATCGGTGCCGCCGGGGCAGGCCGCGGTCATGGCGGCGGCCGCTGCGATCGACCCGGCCGCGATCGCACGTGAGAAGAACGAGCGGCGATCGACCCGGTCAGTGGTGATATCCTCGTCCGTCAGCGCCGTCGGCGATCCGGAAGGGGTTGCGCCGGGGTCGCTGTTTTCCGATCTGCCCATGACATTGCTCCTTGATCTGGAAACTGCAAGTGAGTCTCAATATGCTAGTGATGCGTGCCATGGCTGTCAAGCCGTGACCCGCGCCGCGGGACCAATGCGCGACAACGAAATGCCGACGGTCGCACCGCACGGAGCGTTCACATGACGACGGACCACACCGCGCCGGAACCGGCGATCGACCGCGACTGGTACGCCTGGCTCATCGATCCGCTGCCGGCCGTGGAGTTCGAAAACGACTACTACGAGCAGCGGCTTTTTCACATCCGGCGCAAGGCGTCCGCGTACTACGCCGATCTCCTCTCGGTGAGTGACCTTGACATAGTGCTCGGCACCCACTCGGCCGGTCATCGGGACATCAAGCTGGTTCGGGCCGACGGAGATGTCGCCTCCCGTGAGTACACGAACGACGCCGGCAGGGTCCAGCCTCTCGAGGTCGCGAAACACTTCGACGACGGCGCGACCGTCATCTTCAACCAGATCCATACGCGCGTGCCGTCGCTGGCGCGGCTGTGCGTCGCGCTCGGGCGGCGCTTCTCGTCGCGAGTCCAGACCAACGTGTATCTCACGCCGCCCGACGCGCAGGGATTCGCCCCGCACTGGGATACCCACGATGTCTTCGTGCTGCAACTCAGTGGCACAAAGCGCTGGTCGATCTACGACACCAAGGTGAGATTGCCGCTGCGGGGCCAGCGCTTCGAACGCGGCACGCCTCCGGGTGACGTCAGCAACGAGTTCGAACTCGGCCCGGGCAGCGCCCTCTACCTTCCGCGCGGTCTGATGCACTCGGCCCGCTCGACGGGTCAGGCATCGTTGCATATCACGCTCGGACTCACGGCGTTTACATGGGCGGAGTTCCTCGTCGAAAGCGTCACCGCGGCGGCGCTCGAGGAAGAATCGCTGCGCCGGAATCTCCCTCGAGGGTTCGCGCGTGCGGGATTCCCTGCAGCCGAGCGAAAGCGTCTGTTCAACGAGAAGCTGGCATTCGTGCAGTCACGGTTCGACCCCGAGGTCGTGTGGCGGCGCTTTACAGGCGAGGTCCTGGCCACGGACGTACCGCTGTTCACCGACCTGTTCAGCCAGCGGCTCCGCCAGGACCGGCTGACGCCGGGCTCACGGGTAAGGCGCCGTACCGGGCTGCTCACCGAAGCCGTGACGGACGGGGAGACGTGCCTCCTCCGGTTCTGTGACCGGGAGCTCAGGCTGCCGGTCGGCGTGTGGCCGGCGCTTCAGTTTGCTACGACGGCTGACGAGTTCGCCGTCGAGGACCTGCCCGACTGTCTGGATGTCGAGGGCAAGCTGACCCTGGTTACGCGGCTCGTCAAGGAGGGGATTCTCCAGAGCGCCTCACAGGAAAGGTAAGCCCGCACTAGTACCACGCGCGTTGCCGGGGTGGACCCGAACTGCCTGCCCATCCCCCACCAAAAACCCCGATGACAGGTCTCATTGGCGAACCATGAACCCCCGGTGCGGCCCCGCGATTAGCCTGTATTTCTCACCACGTGGCGAGGCGAAGTGCGTGAGAGGGCCGTCAGGACGAGGCGCGAGCCGCTTGGCGCGCGCAGGCGTACTTGAACAGTACGTTGAGCACGGCAAGCAAGCGCAACGAAGTCCTGGCGGTCGTATAGCGTGCTTCGACCGTCGGGTGGTGAGAAATGCAGGTTAGGAGCAGGAAAGGGCTTGCATTTCCGCCTGAAATTCCTGATGGCAATGTCTCTTGTCACCAACCACGAAACTCGCATCGACGGTTTCGCCGGGCCGCGGTATCCCCATCTCCCGATTGCCGGGAAGCGCGGCATTACGGTTCACTTGTAGTCGGACATTGCTTCTGGAGCGAACGAGGCCTCCACCAACGGTTTTCACGAGACACGGCCTTTCCGGTTCACCGGCCGTCAGAAGATTTTTTCCTGGAGCAAACGAAGCCCCCGCCACTGGTTTTCACGAATCACGAATCACGAGACACGAATCACGGCCTTTTAGCGCCGCAGGGGCTCGAAATCGATCGCTGGTACGTCCTGGAGCAGCTCGGGCAGCGGCCTGTGCCCAAGGGGAGGTCGGGGGGCGGTGAGGTCAAACCGCTGCAGTGCGCGCTTGAGGCGGAAGGCCTCCTGCTCGGCCTTGACGGCGGTCTTGGTGAGAGGGGATTGGCGGGAAAGCCGGCGGCGCAATGCGAGGGCGGCGTCGGCGAGGTGGGTGTGGGCCTCGATCACCGTTTCGAGGAGCTCGAGGCGTTCGTTTTCACTCATTGGGACCCTCCGCAGGATGGCCGAATTCTTAAGAATAGCGGACGCTGCGGCGGCTCGGAGATGGTTTTTACGGGTCCCGTGCAGTTTTTTTCGGGAGGTATCCCGGAGCTCGGACCGGCCCCATCGGCCTTGGTGCGCGGCCGCTCGCGCCGTTTCCTTTGATCGGAAAATGATCTGTGAAAATGTCTCCAGCCTGCATTTCTCACCACGTGGCGAGGCGAAGTGCGTGAGAGGGCCGTCAGGACGAGGCGCGCGCCGCTTGGCGCGCACAGGCGTACTTGAACAGTACGTTGAGCACGGCAAGCAAGCGCAACGAAGTCCTGGCGGTCGTATCGTGTGCTTCGACTGTAGGGTGGTGAGAAATGCAGGTTAAGGTTCACTTGTCGTCAGACATTGCTTCTGGAGCCAACCAGGCCCCCACCACTGGTTTTCACGAATCACGAGACACGAGACACGAATCACGGCTTTTATGCTTTTCACGAATCACGAGACACGAAACACGAGACACGGCTTTTTGACACGAGACACGGCCTTTTAGTGATTACTGCCAGGCCGCCGGCACTTTCTTCGGGTTGATGAAGAACCACGCCAGGGCGGCGACCCAGTAGATTCCGGCGATGAGATAGAGAACCTGGTTCCAGTCGCCGCCGGTGCGTTCGATGTTGCCGATCATGTAGCCGACGACAATCGGCAGAGTGAATCCGCCGAAAGTCCCGCCCATGTTCATCAGCGCCATGACGAGGGGGGTTTGTCGTCCGGCGACGTCCATGGTGGCGGTCCAGGCGGCGGGACCGCCGAGTCCGGAAAACAGTGCTCCGAGCGCCATGGCGGCCACGAGCCGCGTCGGGTCGGGCGTCCATGAAGCCACGACGCACAACAAGCCCGAAAGCCCCAGCGAAGCGATGGCGACGCCGCAGCGGCTGATGAACTTGTTCCCCGTGCGGACCAGCAGCCAATCGGTGATGACCCCGCCGGCCAACGAGCCGATGACGACGCCGATCAGCGGAGAGCTCGCCATCAGGCCGGCGCTCTCGCGGGTCACGCCGTAGCCCTTCTCGAGAAATGCTGGAAACCACGTAACGAACATCTGGTAGCCGGCCGCCTTGAAGGCGGATTGGACGCACAGCGCCCACATGCTCAGCGACGTGACGGCGGTGACGGCGTGCTCGCGGAACGTCGGCTGGAGATCCATCGAAGGCTCGTCGGTTTCCGTGCCCGAGTCGCTGCTCTCGGCCTCGTCGGAATGGATCTCCGCTACCTCGGATTCGTTCACCCACGGGTGCTCTTCAGGCCTCGTTCGGAAAAGCAGGTAGAAGCCGGCGGCCCAGATCAGGCTTACGCCTGCCAACATCACGAACGCGGTGCGCCAGGAAAACGATTCGAGCAGGACCGCCGTCAGCGCTATGCTGATCGCGCCGCCAGCCGACATCGCGGAACCGTTGGCGGCGCTGGCCAGACCGCGTTGAGTCGGAGGGAACCAGTCCTTGACCACCTTCGCCGCGTTGGGAACGAGTCCCGCCTGCGCCCCGCCGAACATCATGCGCGCCCAGATGAAACCCCAGAACGATGACACGGCCGCGAACCAGACGGTGCAGGCCGACCAGGCCACGCAGAGAAAGGGCAGTGCGAAGCGTGTCCCGAAGCGAGTCCCCAGCCAGCCGGTGGGAATCTGAAAGACGAAGTAGCCGATCGACATCACGCTGAGGATGTACCCCATCTGCTCGCTCGTGATCCCGGTTTCGGCCTGGATGGTCGTGGCGGAGGGAGCGATGGCGTGTCGGGTGAGGTAGGCCGTGGTCGAAGCCAGGGCGACGAGCACCATCACCAGATAGCGGATTCTTGTCGGGGAGGCTGTGGCGTCAGTCACTGGGTGCTCTCGGCTGGCTCGAAAGCGCCCAATATTAGCACACGGCAGCTCGCTCACTTCTGGGCGGAAGCAACACGGATGGCGTGGGTGCCGCGGCCCGCTTGTTCATCTTTCGGAACCTGCGCCTACCGGCCCCTGTCCTGGGAGCGGGCGGGCGCCTTCTGGGCGCTCCCCGCATCGTTGCGGCTCCCAGAGATCGACTGACCGTAGGCGCGGCGCGAGCCTCCCGCGCTGGCAACTAGGCTGATATGTTTTTCACGAAACACGAGACACGAATCACGAAACACGGCTTTTCCGTGGCGCGTTTGATACCTGTTGGTACTGAAGCCCTTCAGTCTTGTTTTTCCCGCTCCGGTATGCATGGCATCAGGAGAGAAGAGCCGTTTCTCAGGTCCCGTGATGCCGGATCCGTGGCGCAAACGTAAGCAACGAAAAAGGTTAACCGGCCCACCGGCGTTTCCCGGTAGATCAACCCCAAGCCGCGGCCAACGGTTTTTGCGAGACCCGAGACACGAAACACGGCTTTTCCCGTGGCTCGAACGGTACCTGTTGGTACTGAAGCCCTTCAGTCTTTTTTCCCCGACCGGGGCGACATAGCATGAGCAGAGAAGAGCTGTTTCTCATGTCCCTTGAGGCCTGATCCTTGACGCAAACGAAAGAAATGTCCACCGACCCGCCGGCGTTTCCCGGTAGAGCAATCGCAAGCCGCGACCAACGGTTTTGCACGAAACACGAAACACGAAACACGAATCACGGCCTTTTTGGTACTGAAGCCCTTCAGTCTTTTTTTTGGTCGGGGCTGGTTTAGGTTGAAAGTGATGACGCTGTTGTTGGGAACAAAAACCCCATCCGCGCCGTCGGGGACAAGTCGGGTGGGGACAGAAGAGCCGCCCGAGCCGCGGCCTTTCAAGTTTTCACGAAACATGAGACCCGAGACCCGAGACACGGCGATAGCCTGGCGCGCGGCGCAAGCCAGCGCGAATTCCGAGGTTTTCACGAATCACGAGACACGAGTCACGAAACACGGCTTTTTTTCGCCTTGGGTGCGCAAGGGTGGCGTCACCGGAAACCGCCGTCCGGACCACTGCGCCCGCCGGCAAGTCACTGTTTCCCTGTTCACCGTTGTTCACCATTGTTCACTATTGTTCGCCATTGTTCGGCAAGAAATATTGTCTGGAGCCAGTGTCCCTGCGCCGCCCGATCGCTGCTTCGCTGGGCGCGTTCGCGCGGCATGGCGCGGCTATCGCGCGGCATGCGCGGGGGGAGTGGGGGGTGAGCCGGTGTCCTTTCCCCGTCAGCCGTTCGCGGTCGGCCTTGCGGCGAGCGTCGACCTCCGGGCTTCTCCCGATGCCGCGAACGCAATACGAACCCATGCTGAGAAAGGGGAACGTTCTAGCCTGCATTTTTTACCACGTGGCGAGAAGAAGTGCGTGAGAGGACCGTCAAGACGAGGCGCGAGCCGCTTGGCGTGCGCAACACGGCCTTTAAGGTTTTCACGAATCACGAGTCACGAAACACGAATCACGGCCTTTTCATCGTGTGCTTCCGCCGACAGGTGGTGTGAAATGCAGGCTGGATTGCGTGTAGATCACAAAACCGCTTATTGTTCGCGCCGCCCGTCCGGTGTTAGGATCAAGCTGGGTTCTTTCATCAAGGTCCGCGTTCCTGTGTTGGTACGAACCGCACGAGTCATTGCCGCTCTCGGCTCTCTTGCCGCGTTCTTGATGATGTGGCCGGCTGCTGAGCTTGAAGCCGCGCGCGTTGACGACGCGTTCTTTGCCGAGAAGCTGTACCCCATCCTCGATCAAGCGCAGTGTCGGCTTTGTCATGGCGAGAAGGGCGTTGCGTCGACCACGCGGCTGGAGTTCCCGCGCGAGGACGCCTCCGCCGCGAGGATTACGGCTTTCGGGCTGGCTCTGGCGGAGTTCATCGACCCCCAGAATCCCGGTAACTCGCTCCTCTTCCGGAAGCCGACCAACCGCCAACAACACACCGGCGGCGAGCGGATCAAGCAGGGTAGCGGCGAAGAGAAGCTCTTGCTCTCATGGATTGGCCGTCTCGCCGAGCTGTCCGCGGACGAACGCTCAGCCGCCATCGCGTCCGGTTTGTCACATGCTGGGGGCCCGCACTATGGTGTGATGCGCCGGCTGACCCACAGCCAGTACAACAACACGGTTCGCGATTTGCTGGGCGATCGAACCCAGCCGGCAAATCAGTTTCCGCCCGAGGATTTCATTCGCGGCTTCAAGAACCAGGCCGAGGGTCAGAGCGTTCCTCCGCTGTTGGCCGAAGCCTACGGAGCAGCGGCTGAGAAGCTCGCCCGCAACGCTTTCCGGGGTGGCGACCGCAATCGGCTCGTGCCGTGTGCGCCTCGCTCGTCGGCGGATGCCCGTTGCCGCATGAAATTCCTGCGCAGCTTCGGCCGCCAGGCGTTTCGACGTCCGCTGACGGACGACGAGATCGCCCAGTACAACGCGCTCTTCCGGAAGGAGGCTGCCGCAGGAGACTTTCTGCGCGGCGCTCAGATCGCTGTCGAAGCGATGTTGCAGTCTCCTCGTTTCCTGTTCCGCATGGAGCGCGGCCCCGATGGTCCTTGGTATTCGTACGAAGTCGCTGCCCGGTTGTCGTACTTCTTGTGGGATACGATGCCCGACGAGAAGCTCTTTCGGTTGGCCGAACAGGGCAAGCTCGAAACCCCGGAGCAAGTCGGCGCTGCGGCCCGCGACATGCTGCAGGACGCGCGTTCGCGCAAGTCGATGGAGGAGTTTCTCGGCCAGTGGCTGCGGTTCGATCGCGTGCTCAACACCATCCGCGACCGGCGCCTCTATCGTAATTTCAACCCCGAGCTTGCGGCCGCCATGACCGAGGAAACCAAGCGCCTGTTCGGTGACCTCGTCTGGAACGACGGCAACTTCATGGATTTCTTCACGGCGGGCTACGGCTTCATCAGCACCGACCTCGCCAATCTGTATCAATTGTCGGAGCCCGAGTCCGAGTTCGACCGCGTCGATTTCCCGGAAGACAGCGGGCGGGGCGGCATCTTCGGTCAGGCGATGTTTCTCACCGTGACGAGCAAACCGTCCGATACCTCGCCGACCGAGCGCGGTCTCTACGTTCGCGAGCATTTCCTGTGCCAGGAGGTGCCGCCCCCGCCGCCCGGCTTGAACGCCTCGCTGCCCCCGGTGACCGATGAAAAGCCGATGACGAACCGCGAACGGCTGAGCATCCACCTGACCAGCGAAAGCTGTGCGAGTTGTCATCGCCTGATTGACCCGATCGGATTCGGGTTCGAAAACTATGATGCCATCGGACGGCATCGCGACAAGCACTATCTGACGATCTATCCCACACGCGATGAGGTCATGAAAGGCCTCAAGAAGAAGGAAACGAAGTACGAACTGCCCATCGATTCATCCGCAAGCGTCACCGGGATCGTTGACTCGGAGTTCTCGACTCCGAAGGAACTGGGCGAAATCCTCGCGAAGGAGCCGAGTTGCCGCAAGTGTATCGTGCGGCAGCTCTTCCGCTACGCGATGGGGCGCGAGGAAACGCCGGACGACCGCGCGGTGATCGAGAAGCTGTACGCGGATTTCCGGGACTCCCGGTTTCGGTTCCGCGAGTTGATCATTTCTCTTGTGCAATCCGACGTATTCAGAGGAGTGCCCGTTCATGTCAATCCATAACTCGTTGTCACGCCGCTCTTTTCTTCGCGGACTGGGTGTCGCGGGCGCCGCGGTGCGGGTCGGGCTGCCGGCTCTGGACGCCATGTTCAACACGAACGGGACGGCCTACGCGGCGGCAACGCCGCGCTTGGCTTCTCAGGCGGTCGAGTCGCGCTTCGTCCTGTGGTTCAACGGCAACGGGATTATCGAGCGGTTCTGGATTCCACGAGAGACGGGCTCGGATTATCGTATTACGCCTTGCTTGACGCCGCTTGCTCCGCATCGGAACGACATCCATATCATCACCGGCCTCGACAGTCCGGCGGCGCGTTTGCCCGGTCCGGGCAACGACCACCACCGTTCGATGAGCGCGCTGATGTCGGGAACGTCGTTTACGGGGCGCGGTTCGGGCGGGCCTTCGATCGATCAGGTCATCGCCAACAAGATCGGACGGGATTCGCGCTTCCGTTCGATTCAGGTGGGCGTCTGCCAGGAATCCTTTGGTGAGAGTGTTCAGCGCAACATGAGCTGGGCGGACCGCGACCGTCCGCTGCCGCCGGAGATGATCCCGCAACGGCTCTTTGACCGTCTCTTTGGAACGAAGGATGCCCATTGGATCGACCGCAAGAAGAGCGTTCTCGATGCGGTCCGGGATGATGCGGCGACCCTCAAAGGCGCGTTGGGTTCGCATGACAAGGCCAGGCTCGATGAATACCTGTCGTCGGTGCGCGACGTTGAGCGTTCGATCGCCAGCCTGCCGCCGGAATACAGTGAGGTCGTCGAGCGCCCGCCGGAGGGAGGCGACCTCAAGGACTGGCCGCGGATCGCGAAGCTCCAAACCGATTTGATGGTTCATGCCATGGCCTCGGGCCAGACGCGCGTTGCTTCCTACATGCTGACGAAGTGCCAGGGACTTTCACGCTTCCCGTGGCTGGGCCACACTGCCTGGCGCCACCACGAATACACCCACGGCAATGTCGAGACGCCCCCCGGCCAGCGGATTCTTCGTGACATCAACCGCTGGCATGTCGAGGAATTCGCCTATTTGATGGCCAAGCTGAAGTCGATGCCCGAGGGTGACGGCACGATGCTTGACAACACCTGCCTGACGTACGTTCATGAGCATGCTGAAGCGAACGCCCACAAGAACAGCGGCTTGTCGCTGATCGTCGCGGGCGGCCTCGGCGGGCTCAAGACCGGCCTGCACACGCGGGTGACCGGAACGATCGGCGATCTCTATCTCACGATTGCCGGAGAAATCTTCAAGACCGATATCGAGACGTTCCCGACGGCGGGTAAGCGGCTGACCGAGATCATTTAGCCTGCATGTCTCACCGCTCGAATGCAGCGGGGCCTTTTACCACGGGCTGCTAAGGGGCGACGTTCTTGAACCGTTCCTGTTCGGGCGGCTTCTCCCACCACGTGATCCGGATGCGCGGGTGGTCGGTTCGGAAGCGCTCTACGCCCTCGGCGCTCGCCTTGGTTCCCCCGAGGAAGACCTGCCGCAACTCCGGCATCTCGCCAAGACGGTCCAGTACCTCGTCGGAGACTCCGGTTTCGGCCAGGTCGAGGGTCTCGACCTTCTTCAGGGCCGGCAAGTGAACCGCGATTTCATCGCCCACTTTCTCGCATTGCCACAGTCGCAGGCGTTTCAGGTTCGGCAACGCGCTGAGAGCCTTCACGCCGCGGCCGCTGACCGAGGTGCGGCTCAGATCAAGGGATTCAAGGCGGCTCAAGGAAGTGAGATTCTCCAGTCCCAGGTCGGTGACCTTGGAGGCTTCGGCGTTCAGAGACTCCAGTCCGGCCAACGCCGCGATGCTTTCGAGGTTGAAGTCGGAAAGGGCAAGCGCCCACAGCCCCGAGTCGGTACGCTGCTGTCCGCCCACGTCGAGATGCTTGAGGGACGGCAGCAGCCTCAACAGAGGCAGTGCCGTTCCGCTCATCTTGTTGCCGCCGAATCCCAGGGATGTGAGCTTGACGAGGTCCGCAAGGTGTTCGAAGCCGTCGTCGGTGACGCGGCTGAATCCAACGTCCAGAAACTCGAGGGTTTCGATCTGGGCAACGTGCTCGAATACGCGGCTGGTGGCCTTGGTGCCTCGAACGTCGAGATGCTTCAGTTTCTTCCAGTGCTTGATGTGGGCGATGCCGCCGTCGGTGATGTTTTCGGTGTAATGAAGCCGTAGCTCCTCGATGTTCTCGAGCGGTTTGAGGTGTTCCAGGCCGATATCGGTGACCCACGTGTAAGAGAGGTCGATGCGTCTCAGGTGCGGTGCGAAAGTGAGCTTTTCGAGGTCCGCGTCGTTGACCCAGGACGATGTCAGGTCGACCTCGGCGATGTTGCCGTTGTCATCCAGGAAGTAATGCCCGTCGATCTCCGTGATCCAGGCAGCGACGTCGTTCTGGGCCGGCTCGACTGCCGGAGCCGTGGAAGCAAGCACTGCGAGCAGCAAGGTGCTGAGACTCGTTGTTGTTGACCGTTTCAACTACGCCTCCGGTTGGGCAGAGCCGAGTCGCGGTCCCAGATGATCTCGCAGTCCCCGTAGTGGTCCTTGAGCTTCTGATAGGCTTGCTCGCCCACGAGGGTGTGATAGAGGTTCAACACGCGTAACTTCGGGAAAACAGTCAGATGATCGAGCCCTTTCTCGGTGACGAGGGCGCTGTCAAGGCTCAACTCCGTGAGTTCCTTCAGTCCTCGTAAATGGCGCAGGCCCGCGTCGGTGACATCGGTGTAGTCGAGATTCAGATGCTTGAGCTTCGTGAGCTTGCCGATGGTGTAGAGCTGTGGGTCCTTGAGCCCCGTGCGCACGAGGTCAAGGCTCCGCAGGTTCGTCAAACCTTCCAGATGGCAGAGTCCGTCCTGGCGGAAGCGCGTGTAGCTCAGCGACAACTTCTCCAGGCCGACCAGCTCGCCCAGATATTCGAGCCCGTTGTCACGAATATCAGTCCCCGCCAGATCGAGCTCTTTCAATCCTTTCAATGGGGAGAGGTGATGCATGCCGTCGTCGTCGATATCGGTGTAGGCGATGGACAGTTTCTCCAGAGAGGCGAGTTCTTTCAAAACCGCGAATCCGTCGTTGCCGACAGGCGAACCCAGAAGGCTCAACTCCCGCAGGCGGTCCAATCCGCTGAGGTGAGTCAGGCCTTTGCCTTCGATCAGCGTGTTGTTGAGAGTGAGTTTGTGCAAGGCCTTCAGTCCTGCCAGGTGTGACAGTCCGGCATCGGAAATGAGGGTGTTGCTCAGGTTCAACTCTTCGAGCGTCGCGAGGGCGCTCAGCGATGCGGCGCCGAGATCCCCGACCTCCGTAACCTGCAAGTCGAGTTTGCGCAGCTCTTTGAGGTGTCGAAGATGATCGAGGTGAGTGTCCGTAACAGAGCTGGAAGCCAGCGAGATCTCCGTGAGTCGGCCGCTGTCGAACGTTGCCGTTCCGCCCAGCGAGTGCACCCAATCGGCAACCGCCTCGTCGCTCCCGCCCTTGGGGGCGTTCGCGGCTTTGCCTTCGTCCGCCGCTCGCAGGGAGGAGTCCAGGAACACCAGGCGCGTGTCCGGCAATGCCTTCTGAAGATCCGCGACGCCGGCGCCGGTGGCGCGGGAATAGCGCAGGTCCGCCTCGCGCAGTCTGGTGAACTCCTTCAGTTTGTCGAGTCCGGCGTTGCTGACTTTGGTGCGGTAGAGGTTGATGACCTCCAGGTCCTTGAGGTTCTTCAGATGATCGAGTCCGGCATCCGTCACGTCGGCCCCGAGAAGGTTCAACTGCTTGAGCCGGGTAAGGCCGCTGAGATGAGCAAGGCCTCGGTCGCTGATGCGGGTCCCCCGCAGGTCGAGTTCCTCCAACTCGCTGAGGCCGCTGAGCGATGCGAGGCCCTCGTCGGTAACGAGCGTATCGCCGACCCACAAACGCTTGAGGCGGCTCATGCCCTTGAGGTTCGCCAACCCCTTGTCGTCGAAGGGCGTGAAAGTCAGGTCCAGCGATTCGAGATTGTGAAACGGCGCCAGCGTGTGGCCCTCGACCTTGGTGCGGCGTACCCGGATGTTCTTGAGGTTCTTCAGCCCGGCGATTTGTTCGAAGCCTTCGTCGTAGAACCGGATATAGGCCAGGAAGCTGTAGCTGAAAGTGAGCTTTTCAAGGGTGGTCAAGGGCGCGATGTACTTGAGGTCTTTGCTCTGGTTCTTGTTTGCGCCGGCGCGCGGGTTCCACATCGGCCCCGGCAGGTGCAGCTCCTCGAGTCCGCTCAGGGTGCTCAGGCGCGCCAAATCCGGCGGATCGATGTTGCAGCCGACAAGGTTGAGAACCTTCAGGCGGAAATCCTGCTCTGGAAGGTCCGCGACGCGGTAGGTCCGTGTTGATTGCCCGTGGATTCGTACCCAGCCGCCCATCCGGATAGCCCACTCGGCGACGGCTCGGTCGACCGGCGCGGCGCGGAGAACGGTTACCGGCGCGCTCAGGAAAAGCGCCGCAACCATTGCGATCACAAGAAGACGTTGCCGCATGGGCTTGATGTGGCGTAGTGATAACGCCATTTAGACTGTAGCAGAGGGATCCAGGGCGGCTTGGGACTTCACAGAGAGTGCCCTTGGCGGCCTTTTCGGCGTTGCGAGACACTATGTTTGAAAGGAACGATTCATGCCTCACCATCCTGCTTCCACCAATCGCAGAGATTTCCTTCGCGTTCTCGGAGCCGCCGGGCTGTCGTGGTCCCTATGGGGCGGGATGGGCTGCTCGTCGGCGCCCGCCGTGGACCTGAGGAAGTTCCAGGGCATCTTCCCGATTGTCCAGACGCCCTACACGGACGACAACCAGATCGCCTTTGACGAGCTGGAAAAAGAAGTCAAGTTCCTCGACAAGACCGGTGTCCACGGCATCGTCTGGCCGCAGCGGGCGAGCGAGTACCAGTTCCTGACGTTCGACGAACGCATCGAGGGCGCCGAGTTGATCGTCAAGGCGAACAAGGGCCTGAATCCGGCGGTGGTCATTGGCGTCCAGGGACCCGACACCGAAACTGCCGTCAAGTACGCCAGGCACGCCGAGAAGCTGCAACCCGATGCCATCATCGCGCTGCCGACCCGCGACGCGGGCGAGTTTGACCTCGACGAGGTGCTCGAATACTACAAGGCCATCGGCAAGGTCTGCGGCCTGCCGATGTTCGTTCAGACCACCGGTAACATGAGCGTCGAATTCGTGCTGAAGATGGCCAGGGAGATTCCGACGCTGTTGTTCGTCAAAGACGAAGCGGGCAACTCCATCAGTCGCATCAAGGAGTTCAACGCGGACGGCGAAGGCCGGGTGACGGTCTTCACCGGCGGCCACGGCCGCAACCTGCCGGACGAGATGTCACTCGGCCTCGCCGGCAACATGCCGGCGTCGGGCTGGGTCGATCTCTACGTCAAGGTGTGGAACTTCTGGAAGGAAGGCAAGGTCAACGAAGCCCTCGACATGTTCTCGAAAGCGATGCTGTTCGTGACGCAAGCGGGCGTGTACGGCTTTCCGCTGCTGAACTACTCCCTGCATCTGCGCGGCATCTTCACGAACTGGTCCGTTCGCCGCCCCGAAGCCAAGCCGCTGGACGAAGACGCGATGAAAGAGATCCGGCGGGTGCACGACTTCGTCAAGCCGCACTTCGTGGTTTGAGCGTTTGAGCCCGGGCCGATTGCCGCGTACCCTGGGGCCCGGGCATCCTGCCCGCTTCAGCCGCTCCGCGCGGATCAGGTCTAGCCTGTATTTCTCACCACGTGGCGAGATGAAGTGCGTGAGAGGGCCGTCAGGACGAGGCGCGAGCCGCTTGGCGCGCGCAGGCGTACTTGACGGTACGTTGAGCACGGCAAGCCAGCGCAACGAAGTCTTGGCGGTCGTATCGCGTGCTTCAGCCGTCGGGTGGTGAGAAATGCAGGCTAGCAGACCCACGGCCGAGGACCACAGCCTCCCCCGGACAGGAGCTTTTCTGCGACTTTTGAAGGGCCTGTAAATACCGTTTGTGGCCCTCTCCCTTGAGATCACCCGGACGGGAACTTCTCCGCGACGGCGTTCATGGCGCGACGGGCCGCCGCCAGCGTGGTTTCGACTTCCTTGTCCCGGTGGACGGTCGACACGTACCAACGCCCGTCCGGCAGGAGATAGATACCGTTGTCGAGCATCCCTTCGAGCCAGGCGCCCAGGCGCCCGGAGGGCGGGCTCGTCAAGCCGCGCGCATCCGCGACGGCTCCCTCGTCCGGGAATACGACCTTGAATACCGTCCCCACTCCACGAACCGTCGCAGGCACGCCCGCCTCGGCGGCGGCGGCGCGGATGCCCTCCATCAGTTGCTCTCCGCTGCGCTGGGCCGCCTTGAGAGCGGCGCCGTCATCGCGGGAAAGTTCCTCCATCGTCGCTTCCGACGCGGCCAGGACCGTAGGGTTGCCGTTGAAGCTTCCGCCGTGCAGCACGGTGGCGTCTTCGATCAACTTCAGAATCTCACGGCGGCCGGCGATGACGCTCAGCGGGAACCCACCGGCAACCGCTTTCCCGAATGTGGCCAGATCCGGCGTGATGCCGTACAAGCCTTGCGCGCCGTTCAGATGCACACGAAACCCCGTTATGACCTCGTCGAAGATCAGAACGATCCCATACTTTGCCGTGATGTCTCGCAGCCCTTGCAGGAATCCGTCGGCCGGCAGGATGCAGCCGCCGTTGCACAGAATGGGCTCCAGAATCACGCAGGCGATCTCATCCGCGTGCTCTGCGACAGCTTTTTCGAGCGCATCTGCATCGTTCCACGGCAGGAACAAGGTATCCGGCGGCGCTTCGAGCCAACCGTGATAGTGGTTCACGAATCGCAGAATCCGCTTCCGGCCGGTAAAGGCTCGAGACAGGCGAAAGGCGATCTGGTCTGCTTCCGTCCCTGTATTGCTGAAAACGACACGGTCGGCGCAGGGAACAAGGTCGACAAGCCGTTCGGCGACACGGATTTCACCCTCATGCTGCGCTCCGTAGTCCCAGCCCTCCCGCAAGGTTCGCTCGACCGCGGAGGCGATCGCGGGATGCGCATGGCCGAGAATCAGCGGCCCCCAGGCAAGCGTGTAATCGAGATAGGAGTTTCCGTCGACGTCGGTGATGCGCGGCCCCTCACCATGCGTGAAATAGAGCGGATGGGGGACGGTCTTTGCGCGAAAGGCGCTGGTCACGCCGCCGGCAATGGATTTCTTGGCTCGCTCCAGCAAATCCACGGACTGCCGCCGGGACGTGGCGGCGCTAACGGTTTCGGAATCTGGCATTCTGCGAATCTCGGTATCGGGTGAAAGAATCGACCCTGCGAACGACGAAGTTGATTCTAGCCTGCATGACTCATCACGTGGGGAGGCAAAGTCAGTGCAGGTCACGAGACACGAACCACGAAACACGCCCTTTAACCATCGAGCACGGCCAGCAGGAGCAACGAAGCCGTGGCGGACTTACCGCGTGCTTCCCCCGTCATGTCGTGAGAAATGAAGGCTGGTAGCGGCTCCCGCTCTCAATACCCTTCGGCGCTGCCCTCCGAGCGTGCGTCCGCCGCTCCCAGCAGCCACTGGTCGGCGGCCTGGATCGCCATGACGCGTCCCTGTTTCTCGACGAACGACAGCGAGTGGCCGCGCCGGCGGAGCCTCTCGACGGTATCTTGCGAATGGCCGTGGCGCTCGAGCCGCAGCCTGTCGGGCATCCACTGGTGATGGAAACGAGGGAAGTCGACAGCTTGTTGGAGGTTCATCTTGAAGTCGATCACGTTGATGATGACCTGCAGCACTGTCGAGATGATCGTCGGGCCGCCGGGAGAACCGACGACCAGGAAGAGCTTGCCGCCGCGGGCTACGATGGTCGGTGTCATCGAGGAGAGCGGACGTTTGCCGGGTGCGATCGCGTTCTGCTCGCTCGTCAGTAGTCCGGCGTTGTTCGGCGCGCCCGGTTTCGACGAAAAATCGTCCATCTCGTTGTTGAGGAGCACGCCCGTGCCGGCAGCCGTCACACCGGACCCGTAGCTGCCGTTCAGTGTGTAGGTGACGGCCACGGCGTTGCCGGCGTGGTCCACGACGGAGTAGTGCGTCGTCTCCGTGCTTTCGGACCTGGCGGAAAGGCCCGGCGGCATCTCGGAGCTTCTGCCGGCCCGGCCCCGATCGATCGCCTTGGCCCGTTGTCGTGCGTAGTCCTTTCGAGTGAGCCGTTCGACCGGCACGGAAACGAAGTCCGGATCGCCGAAATAAGCCGCTCGATCGGCGAAGTAGCGGCGCATCGTTTCCGCCACGTAGTGAATCGCCGCAGCCGAACCGGCTCCGCTGCGCTCGTAACCGCTCTCCTCCAACATGTTCAACATCTGGATGACGCCCACGCCTCCGGAACTGGGCGGAGGCGCGGTGATGATGTCGTACCCGCGATAACTTCCCTCGAGCGGGGTGCGTTCGACCGGCTGGTACTGCTTCAGGTCGTCCAGCGTGATGGTGCCGTTGTTCTTCTTCATGTCGGCGGCAATCAGCCGGGCGGTCTCACCGGCATAGAAGTCGTCGGCCCCGTGTCCGGCGATGCGTTCCAGCGTCCGCTGCAGGTGGGGCTGCCGCAAGACTTCCCCCATCTCGTAGAATCGACCGCCGCGCTGGAAGATCCGGCGCGACTCGGGAAACTTCGCCATCCGGCTGCTCTGCAGCGACCGGGACTGATCGAAGGTAACCGTAAAACCGGTCCTTGCTAAACGAACCGCCGGCTCCACGAGTTCGCTCAGAGGCTTCGTTCCATACTTCCGAGCGGCCGTTTCGAGGCCCCGCGCCGTTCCCGGAACCCCCGACGCGCGATACCCCAGGATCATCTCGTCGGTCGGCTCCCCGTCCGGGCCGAGGTACATGTCGCGGTGGGCCGCCGCCGGCGCCCGCTCCCGGAAGTCCAGGAATGTGGTGCGCCCATCGGCGAAACGGATCAACATGAATCCGCCGCCGCCGAGATTGCCCGCTCGGGGAAGGGTCACCGCCAGAGCGAACCCCACCGCCACCGCGGCGTCCACGGCGTTTCCACCGGACTGGAGGATCTCGACCCCGACACGGGTCGCGTCCGCTTGGGCGCTCACGACCATCGCGCGCCGCGCGCGGACCGGCTCCCGCGTGGCGGCTTGAACGGACGCATTCGCGAGAAAAAGAGCGAGAACGGCAGCAATGAGGCGCACGGTCAATTGTAGTCATCGTGCGGTGGGTTTTGACAACCGGCGCATCGCGCAAGGATCGTGCGGCAGTGATTCGATATGCCTCGTCGAGAACCGTAGCCGAAAGGCCCGCCGCCGACCGTCAGCACCGGGAAGGATGAGAGTGCGGGTCAAGACGCTCTGCGGTCTCATCCCTGCTGAAGAGGCTTTTCCAGAGGCTGTCGTTACAATGAATGGCGATGTCGGAGCCGCGTGAGCAGCCGACCTATGTTTGCCATGGTTGCGGCGCGGCTCTTGAGGTCCGCGTCGGGTTCAAAGGCAAAGTCGTCTGGACGCTCCCGCCCGACAGCCCGGATTTCGGAAACATCGAGCCGGAGTTGCGAGGCCGGTACCAGGATCCCAAGCTCGTCTGTTCCGCCGATGTAATGCATGCAACCGGTTTCAAGCTCGTCGATGGCGAAATCGAGCCGGTCGAGATATAGCGTGCTTCGGCCGTCGCGTGGTGAGAAATGCAGGCTAGCTGCGGGTGCTTCTTCACGACAGGTGTCCGCGCCGCGGCTCCTTTCACTTGTCACAAGGCGACCGAGAAACCTACCATGGCTTGCATGAACCGTGTTGCGATCATCGTTCTCTTGCTCAGCGTGGCGGTCTTTCCCTTGGCGGCGCAGGAACTGCTCCCTCGGTGGGAAGCCATCGACATGGCGAAAGGCGTTGATCTGCACGCGAACGAGATGAAGGCGCTCATCGAGCAAGTTCGGCCCAAGGAGTGGATTCAGGACGGCGCACCGCAGGCGTATGTGACTCAGCACGAGGAGTTGTTGAGAGACATGGATAGCCTGAGCCTCTCGGCGCAGGACATGATCCGCAATCCCGAGGGGCTGATATCCGTTGTGGACACCTTTCTGTGGGTCGATCGACTGGGTTCGATGATCTCTTCGCTCGAACAAGGTGTCCGCAAGTATCACAATGCCGCTGTCGCGGAATTGCTCGTTGCGGCCAAAGACCGCAATACATCGGAATCGGAAAAGCTCAAGGGCTATCTCAGACAGCTTGCCGTGGCGCACGAAGCCGAGTTGGAAATCGCCGATAGCGAAGCCCAACGTTGCCGCGCGGAACTGGCTCGACAACCCCCGCAGCGCTGAAGCGAACAACACCGCGGGTTGTGAACTCCGGCAGAATCAGTTTTCGGCCCCTCTTGGAAATGCCGCGGGCTGTTCGATGGGTGCTACGGGGACTCGACGGCCGTTGGGGCTGTTTCAACTTGGAGGCGGCGGTTGAAGAAGCCTTCGATCATACCTTCGATCCTCGCCAAGCGCTGCGCCAAGGCGCCGATACGTTGCTCCATCACGGCGAAGCGCTGGTCCATGTCCTCGCGCAAGCTCCTGATCTCCTCTCGCAAGCCCTTGATGCTTGCCATCTGGAGCGCCGCCAGCGCCACGCCCACCATCATGATGCCGATCAGTTCGGGACTCATGGCTTCCTGAGTTTAGTGCCGTTAGCCGGATTTACCGGAGTGATGCGTGCGGGATTTTTCTTGGCAGTCCTCGCTCCCAGAGCACTGTCGGAAACCCGGCTTACTCCGCCAATGCCTTTTCGACAATGGCCCGTGCACGGGGAGACATCTTCAGCTTCAAAGCCGCGGCGTGGCCCTTTTCTGACATCTTGCGCCATGTCCGCCGGATGATGTTGACCAGTTTCGGTTCATCGTGTTCCTGCCGGAAGTCTTCGAAATAGAATTCCAGGAACACCACGCAGGCAACGTCTTCGAGCAGTTGGCAGTCCGGGTCTGTTTTCAGCCTCTCTTTACGCAGCAGCGACTGGACGCGGGCGATCGTCTCCCCGTCATAGCCGGCTTCGCTCAGAATGGCGCCGGCCGTCTCGGCGTGGAACTTCCCCAGATTGGACCGCCAGGCCCGATATCCCGGGCGGTTCATGGGATAGCTGTTTCGGGGGATTTTCCAGCGGCAGATGTGCTGCGCTCGAACGGCCAGGCGAACGGCTTCGGGAGCACCGGGCTCGATCCTCTCCAGCCATGCGCTCATGCGCTGTCCATAGAGCAGCTCCTTGGGGTGCTCCCGGCCCGCAAAGGTCTCCCGGCGGGGATCCTCCGCGTTAGCCTCGTCGAAACGGCGGATCGCCAGTTCGAAGCGTTCTTCAGACGACACCGCTACCTCGCCGGGGCAACGCGGAATTCGACGGTCTTTCCGGCCTCCATGCGAAACCCTCGCACCCGGTCGGCCCCGCCTCGCCGCTTCGTGGTCATCGTGTGCGGCCCTGCGATCAGAGGCATGTCGAGTGGACAGATACCCATGTAGGCGCCATCGATATAGACCGGTGTGGGCGCCGCGCAGGAGACCACAAACCGCCCGGTGCGCAAGGGCTCATCCTGCCCGCTCAACCGCGCCGATCGGGCGATGGCCTTCGCGGGCGGAAGGTGCCACAGCGGCGGCTCCGTTCGAGGTATGCCGTTCTCGTCGACCCGCGGGACCGGCCCGATGCGCGGTGCGCTCGTAGTGATGGGCGGTTCGTCGTGGGCGCCGATGGGCTTGTCCTGGGGGTGGTAGCCAAAAACCGTGAAGGGCAGTTGCCGTCCTCGAATGAGGATGCGCAGCTCGTCATCCTCGACTTCCATGCTGAAGGTCTGTCCCGGCGCGACGTCGCGACAGTCGCGCTGCGTGGCTTCGGCCGCTTTTTTCTCCTCCTGCCGCTTGTCGGAATTCCGCCTTCTTCGACGTAGGTGGTCCGGCTCCTCTTGGGAGCCCTGCTCGATCTTCTTCAGCTCTTCGATCGAGAGACACCCCGCGAGGTAGACCGCCTCATCGAGATCTCTGAATAATGCGAGCGAAACGTCGACCGACTCGGGAGCACGATCGCCGTGGAAGCTTCGCACACTGGCTTCCACGGGCGGACAGGCCAAGACATACAGGGCTCCTCCCGCGGCAATGCGGCAACGGCGCGCCCACTTGTCGAACTGAACGTCCAGCGGTGTCGTCGTGCCGCTGAAGAAGCGCCCGCGCTCGACATCCAGGGTGAACACCGCCGAGGGATAAGCCGATTGGGCGGAGAGTATCGAGACACCGGCGACCGCCAGGGTGCAGAGCGTCAGGCGGACTATGGTTGCTCGCTCATGGAAACGCGGGCGATGACCCACTTCAGTCTCCGACAGCCACTTGCACGCCGGCGCACACCTCGGCCATCACTTCCATGGCGCGCTCGCACTGTTCGCGAGTGACATCGTAGTGCGTGAGCATCCGCATGCGGTAGGGCGCGACGGCGTTCGAAAGCACGCCGCGCTCGCGCAGCTTCGCGGAGACTTCCCTGCCGGTCATGCCGGTGCCCTCGACGTCGAAGATCACGATGTTCGTCTGCACGTCTGTCGGATCAATCGAGATGCCCGGCGTCCGGGCCAGAGATTCCGCGATGAACCGCGCGTTTTCGTGATCCCGAGGCAGGCCCGCTGGAGAGTTCTCCAATGCCACGATGCCCGCGGCCGCCAGCACGCCCGCCTGCCGCATGCTGCCCCCGAACACCTTGCGCGCCATCCGTGCACGCTCGATGAACTCCCGGCTTCCCGCCAGCATCGATCCGACCGGCGCGCCCAGACCCTTCGAAAGACAGAACATCACCGAGTCGACCTTTTCCGCCACTTCGCGGGGCGGCGTGCCCAGGTACGTCGCCGCGTTGAAGATCCGTGCGCCGTCCATATGAACCGGGATGCCTCGGTCGTGTGCCTCATCGCAGATCTCGTTCAAGACCTCTTGAGGATAGACGTGCCCGCCGAGGATATTGTGGGTGTTTTCCACTGCGACTAGTGCAACGCCGTTGAAGTGGTCGCTCTCGCCGCGGACCAGGGGTTCGACTCGGTTCCAGTCGAGGATGCCGTTCGGTGTGGAGATCGTCCGCGTCACACACCCGGAAAGCTGAGCCACCCCGCCGACTTCGTACAGGACGATGTGCGAACGCTCATGAACGATGACCTCGTCGCCGCGCTGCGTATGCGCCCGGATCGCGCTCTGGTTCCCCATCGTCCCGGTCGGCACGAAGACCGCGGCTTCCTTCCCGACGATTTCGGCCGCCAGCGCTTCCAGTCGATTGATGCTCGGGTCTTCGTGATAAACGTCGTCGCCGACTTCAGCCTCGAACATGGCCCGACGCATCGCCGGGGTCGGGCGTGTGACGGTGTCGCTTCGCAGATCGATGAACTCTCTCATTCAACTTTCCTCTCCTCGCATTGAGAATAGCGTTTGGGAGTCAAAAGAAAAACCCGCATCGCCTTCCAAGGAGCTTTCACCATGCGCTGCTCAGGAACCTTCCGGGCGGCGCCCGGGGAGAAGCCTTACTTCGCCGCGAGGAACTCCGCGAATGCTTCGTTCGAAAAGAGCAGGCCCTCCCGGGTGAGCAAGAGTCGGTTGCCGTTTTCGCGTCGCAGCCACCCACGCTCAATGAGCCGCCTCAAGGGCTCCTGAAACAAGACCATTTCCGAGGGGGGCGCGTCGAATCCTGCGATTTGACGTAGCCCTGTGATGAAGCGGTCTTCAGCGATTCGACGCTCATCGAGGGTTTCCGTCATTTCCCGAACGGACTCCCCCCGCTGGGAGCGGTCGAGATACTCCTTGACCGAAGCAACATTCCCCCAGCGCCGGCGTCCGTCGAACGAGTGTGCATCAGCGCCGAACCCGATATAGGGCTGCATGCGCCAATACTTGAGGTTGTGAATGGATTCTTGGCCGGCCCGAGCGAAATTCGAAATCTCGTACTGCCGAAGGGTGTGTCGCTTGAGCGCTTCGATCGCGGTGGTGTAGAACTCGGTGATCTGATCGTCGCTCGGCACCGATGCGGCGCCGAAACGGGACCCGCCGCTCTGCAGTTCCCGGCCGAGCCGGCTGTCGTCATCCACGTCGAGCATATACACCGAAACGTGGGACGGAGACAGCTTGGCGATCCAGTCGAGGGACTCCTGCCAACCTGTCGGCGTTTGATGAGCGAGACCGGCGAGCAGGTCGATGTTCACATCATCGATTCCCACCCGAGCCAACAGCGCCATCTCAGCCGCGACTGTCTCCGGCGTATGCTTTCTCCCGGTCGCTGCCACTTCTTGGGGAATAAAGGACTGGACGCCGAGACTCACCCGACTGATGCCAAGCTCTTTCCATGCATGAACTCTCTCTTCGGTGACCGTGCCGGGGCTCGCTTCGATAGTGGCCTCACGCCAATCCCGGGAGGGAAGGCTGCCGAGCAGTCTGTCAAGTCGGTCGATCTCGATCAGGCTCGGCGTGCCTCCGCCGAGATAGAGCGTGTCCGGTTCCGAGGGGAAGTTGGCTGCCCGGATCTCGGTCTCCAGCGCTTCGAGGTATGCGGGCATCCAGTCGGAGGGGAACACCCCAGATGAAAAGTGACAGTAGGTGCACTTCTGCAAACAAAAAGGGAAGGAGATGTAAATGCCTGCCACTGGCTCCCGTTACTTGTGGATAGCCGCTTCCCGCGAAAACGTTCTTCTATCGGATGGGTGATCTCCAAGCATTTTCTCATGCGAACCGGAAAGACCGGCGCGGACGATTGCTTTAGCCTGCATGTCTCACCTCGCCATGTGGTGAGACCTGCAGGTTGGCCTTGGGTTTCCGTCTTGCTACTATCCGATGCAAGCAATGCGCTCCTTGTTTTCCGCGGGACGATACGGACTGCTGTTGGTGCTGGTGCTGGCCTTGGCCGGCTGTGGTACTCCTCGAAGCCGGCATGTTCGGACCGTTCCTCCCCCTCCTCCGGAACCGGTCATGCCGTCGCCCGAGCCGGTGCATCCGGGGAATGACGCTCCGGAAATTTCCGCCGTGTCGGTGCTGCTGTCGTCACCGGTTCCGATTCTTCCTCAGGATGTTCCCCTCGTCCTGCCGCCGCGCGAGATCCCCCCTGCGCCCGACGACCCGTTGAAGTTGTTCGGGAGACATGTTTTTCACAGCACTGGCGGACAGAAGCTGCCCTATCGGCTCCTCAAACCCTGGAACTTCGAACCGGATAAGGATTATCCGCTAGTGGTTTTCTTGCACGGGTCCCGGGCGCGTGGAACCGACAACCGTCGTCACTTGAACGGCAGCAGCGAGTCTGGGATTTCGTTGTGGACTTCGAACGACGTGCAAAGGGACTATCCCAGTTTTGTGCTCGCGCCACAGGCAAAGACGACTTGGGTGCGCAGTTGGGCGTTCGTCGAACGTCCTGCCAACCGCCGGGAACCGCTGGAACTTGTCGTCGAGCTTATCGAAAGTCTGAAGGGGCGGCACAACATCGATCCGCGGCGGATCTACATCAGCGGAGTATCGATGGGAGGGTTCGGTGTTTGGGGAGCGATTACGCGGCACCCAACGTTATTCGCCGGTGCCGTAGCCATTTGCGGGGGCGGCAACCCTCGCATGGTGAAGCCAAACCCGACGCCGGTGTGGGCCTTTCACGGATCGAGGGATACCGTTGTCTCGCCGCGCCGCTCTCGGGAGATGGTGGCGGCGCTGCGGCGAGTTGGCGGAAACGTCAGGTACACCGAATACAAAGGGGTTCGTCACGACAGTTGGAAACTGGCCTTCAAGGAAGCTGAGCTTGTGCCTTGGTTGTTCTCTCAAAAGCTCTGATATGAAGAGACGACCGCTGGACTTCTCGACCCCGATACGCTTCTGGAATAACGCCCGGGACAACAAGCCGAGCATGACAGTCCCGGCATGAAATGGCTCTGGAAGCGAAAACGGCCCAACGGGAAGCGCCGGCGGCTGCCGCCGCTCGTGCGCTGGCTGTTGCTGCTGGGACTTGGTTTCTACGCCTGCTGTGCGATTGCACTGGCGGGACTGCGATGGTTCATCCCAATCGCCACCGGAGTTCAGATTCAGCGGCGTGTTGAATCGTTTTTCCAGGAAGGTGAGTACCGGCCCGTACAGGTATTCGTACCGCTGGAGAACATCCCGATCCATGTGCAACGGGCCGTTATCGCGGCGGAGGACGGGCGGTTTTACGAACACCGTGGTATCGACTGGCTCGAGTTGGCAAAGGTTTTCGAGGAAGTCGAGACACGGGGCCGGTTGCGGGGAGGCTCGACGATATCCCAGCAACTTGTCAAGAATCTGTTCCTGACCACGCATCGTTCGCCCATCAGAAAGGGTCTCGAGCTGACTTTGGTTCCGATCGCCGAACTCGTCCTTTCGAAGGATCGGATCCTGGAGTTGTATTTGAACCTCATCGAATGGGGTCCTGGCATCTGGGGTGTGGAGGCGGCGTCACGTTACCACTACGAAACTTCGGTCAACCGGCTTGACCGGGAGCAGGGCGCCCGCCTGGCGGCCTGCATACCCGACCCGCTCCGGCGGCGTCCTTCGCAAATGGGCGCCTACGGCGGGATCATCCTGGAACGGATGAGAAGCCGGGGGTGGTAGCCGACAGCGAAAGGGCTCCAGCGAAAAGAGGTCCGTCCTCTTCGCGCATCAGAGAAAGCCCGTCCTGCGGCGGTGGCATGCAGGAAAGGGCTCCTGTCCCGATTCTGGGAATCCTCCTCTTTCGGAATTGCGTACGAACACCCGCCTTGGCAGTTCAAGGGGGCATTCTCATCATTCGGCCTCCGCTTCTTCGATATAATTCCTCCCATCGAGAATGGCTTCCCGTCGGTACACCGCAAGAAGTTTTCCGGGCCGCGCTATCCGTCTGATCGCGGCGGCGCTGCTCATCAGTACTGCCTCCTGGGGTCAAAACATGCTGCGGCCCTCCCTTCAGGACGGCTCGATCCGTATCATCAATTCCGACCGGGCCGTTCTTTCGTCGCCGGATCGCAGAACGGATGTTCCGTGCTCGGTATTCCCGTCCAAGCCGAAGTTGGGATTCGATCTGCAGTTCACGGCGGGCTACATGGCGACCGTCCCGTTGCGTGCGCTCGCCGGCTCGGGCAACAGCCTGCGCATCTTGTTTCGCGTCGAGCCGCTCGACGGCAAGGGCGGGCGGCATTACTTCTGGGACCGCTATTCCGTGCCGGCGCTCACAACCGATGCCGTGGGTGAAGCCACCATCCCCGGGCGCTTCAAGCTGGGGGCAGGTCGCTACCGGGTGGACTGGCTGATGCGCGACCAGTCCGAGAGAGTCTGTTCCGCGCAATGGGAAATCGAATGCTCGGTGCCCGGCCTCATCGAGGGCCGTGGCGGAACGCGTCAGCCCTTTACGGTCGGTCCGAACGAGGTGGAGCTGTTCCTGGAAGAGCCGCCCGTGCGGCGCGCGAAGGCCGACCGGCTGTTGCATGTCAAACTGCTTGTCAACTTCACTCCCACCGACGCGAGCAAGGTCAAACTGCGTCCTTACGATCTGCAGAACATTGTGTCGATCGTCCGCGCCATTTCGCGGGAACCCCGCATCGGTTCGTTCAGCTTTGTCGGCTTCAACATGCAGGAAGAGCGCGTGATCCTCGAGCAGCAGAACGTGCGCCGCGTCGACTTCCCGGCCCTCGGTGAAGCCGTGGCCTCGATTGAAGGCGGCATCATCGATTTCGCTCAGCTTCAGGATGAGGAAAGCGAACATCGTTTTCTCACCGAACTGTTCACCAGGCATCTCGGTCCGCAAGAGCCCGAGCCGGACGCGGTGGTGATCATCGGCCCGAAGCTGATGCTCGAAAAGAAAGTGTCACATCAGATACTGGCCGGGAATCCCCAGGTGCGAGCCCCTGTCTTCTATCTGATCTACAACACCGACCCCTACGTTTACCCCTGGCGGGATGCGATCAGCAGCGCGCTGAAGTTCTATCGCGGGTTGGAGTACACCATCTCGCTGCCCAAGGACTTCGGCAGAGCGATGAAAGACATGATGGGACGTATCGCCGGCAAGACCGATCCGTCGGTGAATGCGTTGGTTGAAAGGGAAGTGTCCACGCGATAGAGACTTCCGTCCTGGAAGACCCGATGAGACATGGCCGACATATTGGCTCCAGACTCGGAAGGGAAGTTAGTCATTGTGGAGATGAAATGGGACTGGTCCGATGGGAAGACGGGTGGCCAGTTGCTCGAATATACGGCTAACTTGACCTAGAGTAACTATGCAGATCAGGAAAAACTGCGCCAGGATTATTGGGATCGACTCAATAGCAAAAAACCATACGTCTACTTGCTCCAAGGTGGCCCTTTCGGCCGCTCTTTGCCAGTGGTCACTTCCTGGCGCGTCCATTGAACATTCAGTTCGAGTACCAGTATCAGCCTCAGTCGCGTGCTCGCTTGGTGGCCCTGTGACCCCGTATAAGACAACGTGAACCCGGTACATGGCGTCCGGATGTTGTAGCTGTTGGCCATCATTATTCAGGTAGCGAGCGCAAGTTCCAGATTTTTCGACATGTCTCCAATAACATCTTCTGTCGTGTCAAAAGGCCATCTGCCGTCCATTTGTCGGCATTGAGGACTTGGGAAGTGATGGCGAACGGAGATGTCCCATTACGCGAAAAGTATTCCGTCTTCTTGCGCCGGAACGCGTAGTTCTGGGCCTGAGAGTTCTTTGCGCGTGACAACAGCACTAAGTTGGCAAGTCGGTCTTTCCAGAAGTCGCGCTTTTCCTCGTCTGGGAACAGCTTGACCCATTCACCGTCCTCTGCTGGGTTTTGTGGCAAGACATGCTCGACCGATACAATGCGATGATCATAGGTTGCCGAACCATCTGAAACTGCTTCATCCAACCGTAATAGGACGGACATGCGAATCCGCTGAATCTCGTAGATAGGACCATTAAGCTGTTGAATCACCGCTTTATCCTCCGAGTCCGACAAATGGATCGGCGAATCGGAGCTTAGAACATCGTAGCCTGAATCAATCCAACGAATTAGGTCCGCATAGCGCCCGATCCTTTTGTTCACATTGTGCCGGAGAATAAACATTCCGTAGGCGAGCGTGTCCAAGGCAGACAGGAACGCTGCTACTCGCTCGGGTACCTGGGAGAACTTCGAGAGGTACAAGATTGTTGGCGGCTGCCAATCAGCGTTGTCCAGCATGGCAAGGTGCCGGAGAGATCGGTTGATTTTCTCCGCGTCTTTCGTGCTTTCGAAGTTCTGGTTGACGATCCAGAAATAGGCTTCGTACATCGGCTTGAGAATCTGATCCACAAACCCCTTTGCGTCCTTGCAAGGTTGGACGTACTTGTGAAACTCGGCCTCTAAAGTTTCCGCGAGTTTCGCTCGACGATAAATCATGCGGATATGTGCGAAGAGATCTCGAAAGCGGTCACGCCCTAGACTCTCTTCGAACATTTCCCAGGTACGCGTATAGGTTTCGCGCTCTGACTCCTCCCTGATGTCACCGATGATGTCAGCCTTGAGAATATCCGTGGGCGAAAGATCGAGGCCTCGATCATTCATCACGGAAAAGACACGATAGGCGGAACGTTTGCCGGATGTCTCCACGACTACAAGAAAGCAGTGTTGAATCATGAAGGTCAGGAGACATTTGCGCGTTTTGAAGTCGAGGGCATCGACGCGTTTCGCGAGAAGGCGCGCGTTCTCCGCGATACGCATCTTGGCGGACTTCAGGTTCTGATCAGTGTCGGGAAGCGACTTTGTTGCACCCTTGCGTTGGACACTGGTCTCGAAGAAATCCTTCTCAAGAGCACGAAGTCGCAGCCGATAGAGATCCTCTGTGCCCGCAAAAGGATTCCCCTTTTCGCAAACGTAACCTTGGGCGTAGCCCGTCAGATGATCGTCCAAACGATCACGCAACACACAGATGAGAAGGGTGAGCGTTGTTAGCCGTTGCTGGCCGTCCACCACATCGGCTTCCGGCTTTTCAGGCCTCTTGATGAGCACGATGCTACCCATGAAATATGGCGATGTCTCACTAGAATTGCCCGCACTCATAGCATTCTTCAGATCGTCGAAAAGCTCTTCTGCTTCTTCGGTCGTCCATACATAAGGGCGCTGATAAGGCGGAATCGAAAAGCGGAATTTGTCACAGAACACGTCGCCCAATGCCTTTTCGGACGCTTTGATCTTCCCCATCACCACTCACCTCTCACTGTCGGTCAGGTGCTACTCTCTGAAAGCCTGTGTGCCGTTCCCACTTTGCGGGACAGGTGTCTGCTTTGAAGCGACCGAGGGCATCTTACCCGTTGGTCCTCACAGGCATAGGAAACCCACGTCACAAGGGCCTCCTTAAGTTAGCACCAAGTGACCATTCTACGGCGCGGCTCGCTCGGTCGCCCGTTGTAGATCCCAGTCTGCCTGGAGCCTCATCCAGAACTGAGGGGAGGTCTTCAACAACCGCGACAATCGCAGGGCGGTATCCGCCGTGATCCGGCGCTTGCCGAGCACGACTTCGTTGAGACGATTCGCGGAAATTCCCAGTTGTTTCGCGGCTTGTGTTTGCCGGAGCCCCAAAGGTTTGAGGAACTCTTCGAGCAACATCTCCCCGGGCGGGATGGCTGGTCCCGGCCAACTCGGATCCCTGATGATTTTCTTTGATTCCAACTTTGCAGGCATGGCTGTTCTCCTGGCGGGCCGTCAGCGGCCCAGCATCAGCTTTTCGATCTCGTCCGCCTCTTTCGGCAGCGCCTTGCTGAGCAACAGTGCCCCGTTCTCGGTGACGAGGACCATGTCTTCGATGCGCACGCCGAGATTTTCCTCCGGCAGGTAGAGGCCGGGCTCGATGGTGATGACCATGCCGGCCTTCAGAGGCTGGGAGAAGTCGATCGGGTCGTGCACGCCGAGTCCCACACTGTGACCGATGCCGTGGAGAAAGCGGGCTCCCATGGCTTCGCCGACCGCATCCCGTCCCGCTTCATCGAAATAGCGCTTCGCTTTGTGCGTGAGGCCGCGGAGCGTCTCGCCGGGCTTGACGGCGGCGATGACCTTTCGCTGAACGTGGAGCACCAGGTCGTAGATCTCGCGTTGCCGCCCGGTGAACACGCCGTCGACGGGAACTGTTCGTGTCAAGTCGGCAGCGTAGTGGGCGTATTCACCCCCTACGTCCATCACGACGACCTCGCCCGGTCCCAGCCGCCGCCTGCCGGCCGTGTAGTGCAGTGCGGTCGAGTTCGGCCCGCTGCCGATGATCGGGGCATACGCGGGCCGCAGGCAGCCGCCATCGATCATCGCGGCCAGCATCGACCCCAGGATCTGGTATTCGTACAGGCCCGCTTCGATGTTTCGCCACGCTTCGATATGAGCTGCAATGGAGGCGTCAACCGCCTTCCGGATCAAGCGGATTTCGCCCTCGGATTTGACCGCCCGCATCGCCTCCAACTGGGCGCGAATATCGGCGATCGGCAACTCGCCGGCATGGGTTTGCAGCTTTTCCCGTCGGTCCGGTTCGGGTTGCTCTCCCTCACCGGCTCGATGAGGGAATAGCGTGTAGACGTGCGAACGTTCCTTCGCGGCTCGGCTCAGCCGGGTAGCCAGGTTCGAAATGGGAAGCACGCTTTCAAACCCTGTCTGCGAACGGATATCCGCGTCGTCCGGCGCCGCTCGTGGCCCGTGCCACTTTTCGTACGAAGGGTCGTCAGGCGGCAGGAAGAGCAACTCTCGGTAGACGCTTCCGTCGCCCTGGTCCGGGATCAGCAGCAGCGCAGCGCCGGGCTCGTTCCAGCCGGTCAGGTAATAGAAGTTGTTTTCCTGGCGGAACGGCGATCGGACCGCCTGCGCCTCCTGCCGCTCGTAGCCGAGGAGCAGGATGAGGCCATCGGGATGAGCCTCCGACACGGCCCGCCGGCGCTGATGGTAGACCTCGAAGGCCTCTCGCTCCAGGCCCCGCGATGCGCCTTGCAGAAGGACGAGGAGCAACAGAACAGCGAGGCGGCGCATCCGCCTCAGTATAGGTAGGACGGTTCCGATGCATAATGAGCAAGCCAGTCCGCCCCCGCGCTGCAGAATTTGTTTCGGTTACAATTCAGACTCCTCGGCTTGATTGCCCCTATCGTCCTATGGTTCTTGTTCGTGGCTTCTTTCGTCTGCTGGCCGTGGCGTTCACGCTCGTTGTGTCGCTGTTCCTGTTGGGAGTAGGCCTGCTCGCCATGGGGAACGCTGACACCCTGCGCTTCGACGTCGTGCCGCTGCTGACCGGGGAAGCATTGGCTCGCTTTCTGGCGGGGATGGGCATTCTGGGTCTTGGCGCGCTCATCTTGATGTTTCCCCTCAAATCGCTTGCGTCCTGGCTGTTGATTCTCTGGAACCTGGCGGTCGTCAGCATTCTGCTGTGCGCCGTCACGCGACCTTCCTATCAGTTCGATGGCATGGACCATTTCGAGAATGGAGTGTACTTGTTTCTGCTCGCTCTCGCGGCGCTTTGGGGAAGCTGGCTCCAGCTACGAGCGGCGAGAAGTCGAGGTCGCCTTTATGGAACACGTGCAGGATGATTCTCGAGCCGGCTCGCCGGCCGCATCATGGAAGACCTGATACACCTCGTAGGCCCCCTTGCGGCACTGCTCTTCCTGCTATTGGGGCTCGCTTTCACCGTCTTCTCGATCATGGGGATATGGAAGATGTTCGAGAAGGCGGATCAGCCGGGTTGGGGCATCCTGGTCCCGATTTATAACCTGATCCTCATTGTTCGGGTGGCGGGTCTGCCGGAATGGATGTTCCTGTTGCTTCTGATTCCCGTCGTCAACTTCGTGGCGATGATCATCGTGTCTCTGGAACTCCGCAAACGGTTTTCTAAAGGGGTTGGGTTCACGATCGGCTTGATTTTCCTGCCGGCGTTGTTCTACGCCTTGCTCGGATTCGGCTCCGATGTGTACAGGCCGCGGCCTGCAGCTACGGAACATGCCCCGCCGCGCCCTGATCAATAGCCTGCAATGCGACTGCGCGCCACGCGTGACCGGCTGAAAGTCGAGCACTCGATCATCGAAGGCTTGCGTCGGGTGCTGGAAGACCTCCTCGAACAGAACACGGAAATTCGATCGATCATCCCCGGCGCGATCAAACCGGTTCGCAAGGCGCGCGGCAAGATCAAGATCCGAGTCACAATCCCGACGCTGACGGGATGGAAGGGCATTGCTCTTGCAGCGGGCGCTCGGCAGGAACTGTTCTTTACGACGACGCTTTCGCAAGAAGAACTCGCAACTCGAATCGCAGCCGTCCTGGAGTAATTCCTACAGCCCGTACGCTTCAACGGCCGTCCCGTCCCAGAAACGCTCCTGTTCGGTATCGCTGAGGCGGGCAACGTATTTCTCGACGAGCCGGAACCAGCGTCCATATGGGGTCGCCAGCAGGCACATGGGCCAGTCCGAGCCGAACATCAGACGTTTCGGCCCGAACGCGGAAAACACGGTGTCGAAGTACGGGATGAGCTGATTTTCCGTCCAAGCACCCCAGTCCGCCTCGGTCACCATGCCTGAGACTTTGCAGTAGACGTTGGGCCGTTGTGCGAGTTGTGAGATGTTCGACTGCCAGGGCGCAAGCAAGCCCTCCTTGATACGCGGTTTGGCGATATGGTCAAGAACAAAAACCTGATCCGGGTGCCGGTCGACGAACTGCAGCGTCTGTGGCAGATGCCGCTCGAAGATCAGGATGTCATAGACCAGACCGAAGTCCTTGAGCAGCGCAACGCCCCGATTGAAGTCGTCGCGCAGCATGTAGTGGTTGTCCGGCTCGCTTTGCAGGACATGTCGCACCCCCTTCAACTCGTCTCGATCAGCGAACCTTTCGATGTCTTCTCGTACGGAATCGCTCACGAGCGGGACCCAACCCACCACTCCGCGTATGAAGTCGTGCTCTTGCGCCCAGCCAAGCAGGTCTTCGGTCTCCGGCAGGGTCTGCCTTGCCTGTACCGATACGACGCCGTCAATGCCGGCTTCGGCGATCTCCCGCTTGAGGTCGAGCGGAAGGAAACTGCGGCGGATCGTCCGCATGCCGTCGTGAATCCAACCGTATTCCGACGGGGAATAGCGCCAAAAGTGGTGATGAGAGTCGCACTTCATGGTTCCGGAACGATACCGCTATGCTGTCCTGCTCCGGTCGCTTGTCACCCCCGGGACCTACTCGTCCCGCTTGCCCTCCATTGGGTCGGGGTAGTCCTGGTTCTCGGGATGCCCGCTCGGCCAAATGTGATGCAAGACCGGTGCGGCAAGAGCTTCGATTTCCGCAAGCAGCTCGGGATCGTTGGTCTCGCCGAAAATCTCGAGGTTCTGCCGTACCTGCTCCACCGTTGCCAGACCGACGAGCGTCGTCGAGATGTACGGGTGGTCCAGACAGAAAAGTAGCGCCACCTTCGGGGCAGGCTTGCCCCGCGCCTCGCACAGCTCCACGACTTTGCGGCCGACCTCCTTGACCTCGGGCGAGGCCGGATGCCACTCCGGCGCCCCCTGTGGGGTCAGGATGCGCAAATGCAGAGGCGATGCGTTGATCAAGCCGATGCCCCGCTCCTTGGCGAACGGCGTCATCAGTTTGTCCAGGTCGCGAGCCATGAGATTGTGGCGGGCATAGGACAGGATCGTATCCACGTGCGCGGCCTCGGCCACGCGTCGCAGCGCCTTGAGCTGGAGTCCCGTAATGCCGATGTAGCGGGCTTTGCCGGCCTGTTGCACCTTGCGGGCAGCCGGAACCGCCTCTTCGATCACTTGCCCCAGGTCCCCGAATTCGATGTCGTGGATCTGATAGAGATCGACATGATCCGTCCGTAGCCGCCGTAGTGATCGATCGATGCTCTCCTCGACCCGCTTCGCGGAGAAATCGAAGTCATTCAGGCCGTATCGCGAACATTTGGTCGCGATCAAGACTTCCTGCCGCCGCCCTCCCAACGCCTTGCCGAGCCGCTCTTCCGACAACGTCCGGCCATAGTAGGGCGCTGTGTCGAAGAAGTTGATTCCATGGTCGATGGCGAACTGGACTGCACGCTCGGCTTCACCCTCGTCGATGACGCCGTATTCATCCCCGAGCGGCGCCGCTCCGAAACCGAGGACCGAGACTTCGAGATCGGTTTGACCTAGTCGTTTGCGTTGCATGGGTCCACCTGGGGCCGCTGTTCCGCGATCCTCAGGCCCTAGCTAGTGTAGTACGTCAAACGGGTTGTAACTCTCGTAGGACATCTCGACCTCGGGAAGCTATCCGGAGCCGAGCCGAGCGCGTCCAACAGACAACGGACGAAAGGACGGATGCCGATGGTATGAAACTGAACGAAATGGGCTTGCGTCCCTAGTCATAGAGGCAGTCATGTTCCCGACAATTCTGCGATTGAGGAGGTTTGTGGTATGTATTCACCCGCAATGAAGCATCGATTTCTCGCGCTTAGCGGAGCGTGCACGCTCATTCTGGCCCTTGCGGCCGTGCTCGGTACGGACCTGCTCCCCGGGTCGGCCTACGGCAAGACCGTTCCGACAATTCCCGCTCTGGCGGCGTCAGTCGGACCTGACTCTGACGCTAGCCGGATCCCCGAATCAGGCACGTTTGCTCCCACCATTAAAAAGGCTTCACCCGCCGTTGTGAGCATCACCGTGTCGATGACGGAGCACAGCCCGGCGGTCCGAGAGCATTTTGATGCACCGTTTTTTGGCCCCCGCTTTGGGCCGTTCCCCAATGAGGCCCCCCCGCGCCGGCGCCAGGGTTCCGGGTCGGGCGTCATCATCAGTGAGGAGGGTTATATCGTTACGAATCACCACGTCATCGAAGGTGCTGACGAAATCAAGGTTCACCTCGGGGATAAACGGATCTTCGACGCGGATTTGATCGGGGCGGATGCGAAGACGGACATCGCCGTTCTCAAGGTCACGGCAAGTGATCTCCCAGTGCTTCCTCTGGGCAACTCGGACGACGTCGAAATCGGCGATATCGTCCTGGCGATCGGTAATCCTTTCGGCATCGGACAGACAGTAACGATGGGCATTGTCGGCGCGACCGGACGCGGAGACCTCGGGATCAAGCACTACGAGGACTTCATCCAGACGGACGCCGCTATCAACCCCGGAAACTCGGGCGGCGCCCTGATCAACGTGCGCGGCGAACTGGTGGGCATCAACACCGCCATTCTTTCTCGGGGCTCTGGCGGCAACCAGGGTGTGGGGTTCGCCGTTCCCGTGAATCTGGCGCACCACGTGATGACGCAGCTTGTTGATCGTGGCCGCGTCGTCCGCGGGTACCTCGGTGTCGGCATTCAGGATCTGAACCCGAAGATGGCGCAGGCATTCGACCTTCCCGATGCGCGAGGCGCCCTTGTGCGCTCCGTGCAGCCGGACAGTCCCGCTGCGGATGCCGGTCTCGAGCAAGGCGACGTGATCATCGGCATCGACGGTGAGAAGTTCGATGACTCCCGCGAGCTGCGTTTCGGAATCGCTGCCGAGCAACCGGGTACAACCCTGCGATTGGCGGTAATTCGCGATGGCGGCGAACGCACGATCCCGGTGCAACTCGGAGAATTCCCTGAGGAGAATCGCGGTCCCGAGCGCTCCTTCGATGGCGGGTCTTCCTCGATGGGGCTCACTGTTGACGAGCTGACGCCGGCGGTCGCGCGCCAATTGGACCTCCCCAAGGAGACGCAAGGAGTGGTCGTCGTCAATGTAAAACCCGGCAGCCCGGCGGCCGAAAAAGGCTTGCGGCGGGGCGACGTGATCAGCGAAGTCGCTCGCCGGCCGGTACTCGGGGTGGCGGACTTTCATCGAGCAGTTCGGGAAAGCAACGACAGCGTGTTGCTTTTGATCCACCGCGGAAACGATCCTTTCTTCGTCGTGCTCGAAACGAAGTAGGCAAAGATCCCACGGGCGGGTCGCAAGACCCGCCCTTCTGTACCCGGATGTCCGAGCGTTCGCTTTAAGTCCGGGTTAGAACAATCCGCGGCTTTTGTTGACGCCTGCTCATGCCCCGACCCACAATACAAGAAAAGGGAAAAGGAGACCGAATGGCGGTGCGCCGAACAACAAAGCTGCTTTTTGTCTTCTGTCTTGCCATGGCATCCGTGCCGCTGGTGAGTCAGCGCCCTTCGAGTGAGAAGAATCTCGAGACCGACACAGTCTCTCGCGGCCCGGCAACTCCCCTGAATCGTCAGGCCTCCGTTCTTGACATCATCAAGGTCAAGGGTTCGATCGGCAAGGTCGATCTGGAAAAGCGCAGTATCACCGTAGTGCCCCAGGGAAAGAAGGCAGGAGGCGAGGTCGAGCTCACCTTCCCCCAGCCGCGAGGCCGCGAGCAAATCAAGGTTTCGAAGAAGGCCGCCAAGCGCCTGGGCAAGAAGGACATCGAGTTGGAGGAATTGAAGCCCGGCGCCTCCGTGCGGCTCCAATACTATCCGAGCCTGCAACAGGTCATGGAATTGATCGTCGATCAGCCAGCCGGCTGAGGGCTCACCCACCTGCACTTCTGACCAGACGGCCCTCAGAGGCAAATGCGGGTTCACTTGGATGAGGGGCTGTAATAATGGTGGCTCCATGCGTCTCCGAGGCATCTTCGTCTGTCTGACGACACCTTTCGATCATCTCGGAAGCATCTATGTCGCCAAAGTTCTCCACAACATTGGGCTTTATGACAGCACCGCTGTTTCCGGGTATGTCGTCGGGGCTGCCGAGGGAGAAGCGGCGTTGTTGTCGCACGAAGAGAGGGTCGCGCTGTGGAAAACCTCCGCCATGGCCGGTACCAAGAAGATTCTCGTGCCGGCGGTGGATGCGCCCTCCGTGCACGAGACTCTGGAATTGATCGGTCGCGCCTCCGACATGGGTTTCGAGATCGCCCTGCTTCAAGTGCCAAGCGGCTCCGATCAGGGGCTGGCGCATGCGGAGACACAGGCGCTCTTCGTTCGTGCGGTCGCGGACCAATCGTCTCTGCCGTTGATTGTTTCCGGCGTGCGGCATCCGGGCGGGCCGGGCGGGCGGCTGAGTCCCGAAAGGCTCGCTTCGCTCGGTGAACACCCGCGGGTTACGGGACTTCGTGTCGTTACCGATGACGCCGATTACTTCGGAGCCTGCCTGCAAGCAAGCCGGTGTGATGTCGACGTCATTGCCGGTTGCTCTTCACTTCTCGCCCAAGGCCTCACAGAAGGAGCTTCGGCGGCCATGACTGCTTTCTCGGCGGTGGCGCCGTATCTCTGCCTCTCGATCGAAGAGGCAGTGCGTACGCGCGAGTTCGATGCCGCCAAAGATCTACAGGGAGTAGCCTTACCGGCGATCCACACGATCCGGAAGTTCGAAATTCCTGGACTCAAGGCTGCCGCCGACCTCCAGGGCTACTACGGCGGCGTTCCACGGCTGCCGTTGACGCCGTTGGGCCCGCAGGCAAAGGCCGAGATTGCAGAGGTGCTGTGGAACATCAGGAGTTGAGCCCTTCGCTCAAAGTGACCGCTCGGCCAACTCGCCCACCAGGGGTAGAGAGTACCGCTCGCCCCGGCTGGTCTTGACGAGCATGAAGATCCAAACGCCGATCAGCAGTAGATTCAACAGAGAACCTACCGGCAGGTGGGGCACCGGTATCTTTTCGAACCAAGGTCCGATGCCCCAGTCGACGATCAGCCACGCGACAAAAAGATATAGCCCTTGGTAAGCGTGAAAGCGAGTGACGCGGTCCCCGTGAAACCGGGCCGAGGCCAGGATGTAGATAGCTACGACCCACCCCAACCAGGGGAGATAGCTGAGAATCGCCGCCGCTTGCGGACTCAATCCGGATGACGCGTCGTCCGAAGTCGGCCCACCTTGCCGCACAGGTTGGCGCGAGCCGCAAGCACGACAGAATACGTCGGTCGGCTGAGCCTTGGCTCCGCATTGCGTGCAAAACGGCAACGGTCTGTGTTCTCCTAGCTGAGCATACGCACTATCCTGCCGTCATGTTCCCGTCCGCGGTGAGTACCGGTCTTGTAAGTAGTAGTCGGGAACCCGGTGCAGCGTATGTCATTTCCGCTATAGCGTCAAGACCTGGTGATCGTGACAGTCGGGCCTGACCGCCCTCCGCACCGACTCCACGAAGTCGGGACCGTGGCGCGCGTAGAACGACAGTGCTGAATACAGGCGCTCCTGGGGATGCCGCTCGGGATAGATCAAGTTGGCGAGATAGGCTGCGTCCCCCTGGGCGCGCTCATCGCGACGCAGGCCCTCTTGGGCTGCCTTGGAGCGGATCTTGTTGAACTGGTAGAGCATCTTCTTGCTGGTGTTTTCGAGCGCCTGCCCTAGCGTAGTGTCGAAAGCCGCGAGTTCCCGATGCACCTCGGTCAAGGCCCTTTCGATCCGGTGCTGGCCGGTCTCCATTTGTTGCTCCAAACCTGCGGGAACCAGATGCCGCGCAATCTTTCTACGCAAGTCTTCCGCTGTTTGCAGACAGTCGGTCGGGGAGAGTCGGTAGCGCTTGAGCAAACGTTCGGCTCTTGCATTGATGATGGTCAACGAGACCCGAGGCAACACGACAGGCATCCGGCTCAACAGCCGGTCATAGAGGACCTCCGCTTGTGCCAGATAGGCGATCTCGGACGGTCCCGCGATGTAAACCGCCGTGGGCAGCAGGAAGTCCTGAGTCACCGGTCTCAGCAGGGCATTCGGGGAAAAGCGCTGCGGTGCCTCCGCCAAGGTCTTGCGCATGCTGTCGACGGAACAGGCGCCCTCTTCATCTTGATAGCCCTGCGGCGTCCGCTTCAGAGCAATGCGGCGATCCTGCTCGATGCGAAACAGCAGCGAGGTCTCGGGAGCAACGCGCACCTGCGCGTGATAACCGGCGTCCACAAGAGCTTGGGATCGCTCTGCGAGCGCCTCGTTCAACTCCGCTTCCTGCCTTAGTACGCCGTCGAACAGCGGCGCCGCTAGCCTGCGTATGGCCGGGTCCATCGGGTCCAGGAAGATCAGGCCTGCGTCGCGAAGCAACGAGTTGAGAAGACACCGGAAGCCGTCGCGGAAAGAAACGCCGGCAGGATATGCTCGTTCCGCCAGAACGAGGGCTTGGGAGCTGAATGGTAGCTCGGCAAGGTGAGAGCGCAGCTCATCGAGAACGGTGTCCGCAAGGACTACGGTGCCTACCGGTTGGTTCTCGGAGTGCGGCGCTTTTCCTTGCAGCCTCGCCGGCAAAGTGTTCGTATCGTGAACCCACGCATGGTCGACTTCGGCGAGATCGTGATCCTCCGTGGCTAACCAGAAGACGGCAACCGCGGGCTGCCCGGCTTCTCGCAGCCTCCGGGCGTGTTCCAGAGCCGTAATCGCTTTGTAGAGTGTGAATACCGGGCCGGTGTAGAGCCCGACTTGTTGACCGGTCGCCGCGACAATCGTATCCGAACGGCTGAGCAGTTCGATATTCGATGCGGTTGCTTCCCCCATGCCGCTGTTCTGCTGCCGGAGAGCCGCAACCAGGTCCTGCCGATGTTGAGCCGGTAGGCTTGCTTGCCGAGCTGCTTCGTGAATCGCGCTCGTATCGGGTGGTTGTTGATAGAACGCTCGGACGCGGTCAAAGCGGTAAAGGAAATCCGTGAAGAGCGCCGTCGAGCCGGGCATCTGGATCTGCTTCAGGCAGACACTTTCAAGGTCGCTCAATCTCTTGCCCTGTTGGTCCGGAATTCGTTGCCGGAGCGCTTGGTAGCGGGTGGGGAGGGATGCTTGAATCGCCTTGTCAAGGCGTCACAAGCTTGATGCTGCTCTCAGGATCAGAATAACAGATCGCCTTGAGCCAACCCGCGGCCAGCCCCGGCCAGACTGGACCTCTGCGGTAATCCTCTCAGAGCTGTTCCGATGAAGCCTCTGCAAGCTGCGTTGGGAACGAAGTCAACATGGGATTGGAGAACTGAGAGGATCTCGGTCCGCGCATTCAGGAACAAGAGTCTTGCTAAGGAAAATTCCTTGGTATACATCAGATATCGAAGGAGTTGTGAATCACTGCGGAAAGCTCCCGCTTGACCTCCGGTCTGCTTCAGCCGTCAGGTGACTCGCCGGGCAGGCTAGAATCGAGATCTTGCCGCAAGTTCCTGGATGCTTCGGGAGCGTGGGCGTAGCATTTGCCGGAATGAACACCGGAACCGGAGTCTTCAGTGGGCCGTCCGTCTCTACAGGGCTTTCTCGAAGGAGCGTGGTATGAAACGAATGCTTTGCGCAGTTTGCCTGGTCTTGCTCAACGCCGGCACGGCGGCCTCGCAGTCAGCGGAACTCGGATTGACGGTAGGCGTTTCGGCTTTCAATGACAACGGAATCGGCTCGCTCAGGTCGTTCGCCGAAGGAAATATCCCGGTGACCCTCGGAAACGGCGTGCGGGTCGGCGCGCGTTGGGCGACGAACAGTTGGACATTTCTGGGACATGAGTTCAGCTACGCGTATCAGCGCTCGTCACTGAATATTGGTGACGGGCAATCACAAGGGATGAACGTGCAGAATATCTACTACAACTTCGTCGCGCACGCTACGCCGTCCGGCATGCCGGTGCGTCCCTTTGTAACGGCCGGAGCGGGCGTTTCCGTCTACTTTCCTCCGGGGGTGTCGTCACTTTCGGGAGGTGGCAATAATAACTTCGGATACAACTACGGTGGCGGGTTGAAGTTCAAGCTCACTAATACATACGGGCTGCGGTTCGATGTGCGGGATCACGTCACCGGGCGGCCGTTTGACCTCGACGACTCGTCGGGTCGATTTCATAACGTGGAATACTCGGCTACGTTCTCTCTGCTGTTCTAGCCTGCATTTCTCACCACGTGGCGAGGCGAAGTGCGTGAGAGGGCCGTCAGGACGAGGCGCGCGCCGCTTGGCGCGCGCAGGCGTACTTGAACAGTACGTTGAGCACGGCAAGCAAGCGCAACGAAGTCCTGGCGGTCGTATCGTGGTGCTTCGACCGTCGGGTGGTGAGAAATGCAGGCTAGCCTGCGTTCCGTCGAAGCCTGACTCCCCGGGAGCCATCGGGCAAGCCCATCCCCCAAGCAGGCCCCGGCCTGCATTTCTCGTCACTTCGCGGCTGAAGGAAGTACGCTTACGAATAACTGAGAACTGCGTCGGCTTCGCTGTCGAATGTCTCGAAGACCGTGTAGAGTTTGGTGATCTGGAGCAGGTCGTTGACCTTCTGCTGCAGGTTGATCAGCTTGAGGCCGGCGCCCTGGTTCGACGCTGTCGTATAGCTCGACACCAATTCGCCGAGACCGGAACTATCGATATAGCCGACGTCTCCGAGGTTCAGCACGATCTTCTTCTGTCCTTTGCCGAGGACTTCCCGGACCGTGTCCCGGAGCGTGCCGGATCCTTCTCCGAGTGTAATGCGTCCGCTGAGGTCGATTACGGTTACGCCATCCACATCACGAACGTTGGTTGAAAGGCTCACTTCCTCCTCCTTGTGACTCCATTCTTGCGGTATCTTCTTGACCATCGCAACTTCGGTACCCCGCGGCGACACGGGACGAAACGTGATTTCGTCCACGAACGCCCGCGAAAGCAACAGACCCCGCCCGGAGGCCTTGAACAAGTTGTCGCCTTCCGTGGGGTCCGGGACCGAATCGGGATCGAAGCCATCCCCTTCGTCCCGAATTGTGATGGACAGTTGAGATGGACTGGTGGCTACTGAAAAGTAGACTGACTTCTCCTTACTGTACCGGTTTCCATGAATGACTGCGTTCACGGTGATTTCACGAACCGCCATCGCAAGCTTTGCGATGATTTCTTCGCCAAGACCGTGATCCTGAGCCAGTGCCTTTACGATGATCTCCGCCGCGTCGACGCTCGATAGAGTACTATCAAGCCTCAGGTTCAATTCTCGGCCTGCCGACATAGACGACGGAAATCCGTCTGACCCTCGGTTGCTCCCCCAGCCTAGCAGTCCGTGGTAAAACCGCGCGTAGCACCGAGAGCGGCCCGTATAGCACCGCTAATGGCGCTGTGCCCGGCTGACAAGGAGCGACCATGGAGCATATTGGACATATTTGACCGAGGAGCAACGCAGTTCAGTCGGGATGCATCGCCGCTTGAATGCAGCGGGGCTTTTGCCACGGGCTGCTTAGAATAGGAAACGATTGCATACCCCGAAAGCGAAAGTCAAGGAATCAGTGGGGAGCCCGCGGGAACCGCTGCCTTGGCAGTGTTACGACGGCTGAAGCGATCCGCTACGCCGAGCGATTGACGCTGATGGCTGCCCGTTACGACATCATCGTCATCGGCGGCGGGCACAACGGTCTTGTTGCCGCCGCCCGGATAGCTGACCGCGGGCTGCGGGTATTGGTTCTCGAGCGCCGGCCGTTCGTCGGTGGCGCCTGCGTCACCGAGAGGATCTTTCCGGGGTACCGCGTCTCAACCGCGGCTTATCTTGTCAGCTTGCTCCCGCAGCGGATCGTCGATGAGCTGGAGCTTTACCGCTTCGGATACCGGGTGGATCCCAAGGACCCGGCATTCTTTTCGCTCTTCCCGGAAGGTCGGACGTTCACCATGTGGCGGGATCAGCGTCGAACCATCGAGGAGATCGGCAAGTTCTCCAGGAGGGATGCCGAGATGTACCCGCGTTATTGCGAGCACATCGACCGTCTGGCGCGGGTTGTCGAGCCGCTCCTGTTCGTCACGCCGCCGGATGTTCCGCCGACCACGCTGACAGGCTGGCTGGAGACGCTTAAGCTGGCGGGCCGTTTGCGTACACTTGACGCCAAAGCTTGGAACGGCCTCATCAAGATTTTTACTCAGAGCGTTCATGAGTTCCTGAGTGAATGGTTCGAATCGCAAGCGGTGCGGGCAACACTGGCGACGGATGGGGTCATCGGTGCGAACGGCGGTCCGATGTCACCCGGCACGGCTTACGTGCTGCTGCATCACTACATGGGCGGCGTCGGAGGAGTACGCGGATTGTGGGGGTTCGCCCGGGGCGGAATGGGGACAGTGACGAAAGCCATGGCCGATTGTGCTCGAAGCCGCGGCGCGGAGATCCGTACCGATGCAACGGTCGGACGCGTGCTGGTTCGCGGCGGCGAGGTCCAGGGGGTCGTACTGGAAAACGGAGAAGAGATCCGAGCGCGGTGCGTTCTCTCGAATGCCGATCCGAAGCGGACCTTCTTGGGTCTTGTCGATCCGGGTGACCTCGACAACGAGTTTCGTCAGGCCATCGAGAACTACCGTTCGGAGGGCACCTCGCTGAAGATCAACCTCGCGCTTGACCGCCTGCCGGAGTTTACGGCCTCTCCGGGTGCTGGGCCGCATCTTGGAGCCACGATGCACATCTGTCCGACTATCGAGTACATGGAACGCGCCTGGGACAATGCGAAGTACGGGAGGCCGTCGCAGCGCCCCATCATCGAGATGACCATCCCCACTATCTACGACCCCTCTCTGGCGCCGCCGGGAAAGCACATCATGGGAGTGTTCGTGCAATACGCGCCCTACACGCTACGGGAAGGGACTTGGGACGAACTTCGGGACACCTATGCTGACCGGGTTATCGACTGTATCGCTGGGTACGCACCGAACATTCGCGACATCGTTTTGCACCGCCAGGTTCTCACGCCCCTCGACATCGAGCGGGTCTACGGCATTACCGGCGGTAACATCTTTCACGGGGCGATGAGCATCGACCAGATGTTCTTCAGCCGTCCGGTGGTGGGATGCGCACGATACGCCACACCAGTCCGGGGATTGTATCTGTGCGGCGCCGGGGCGCACCCCGGCGGCGGCGTCATCGGCGCCGCCGGATTTAATGCCGCCGGCCGCGTCCTGAAGGATCTGAGGCGGTAGAAACCATCCCACCCGAGCACGGACCGGAAGTTGGGTTCGGCAAGCGCTTCGATCTCATGCGATCAAGCCTCGCACCTCTTGTTCGGCCAGCGGCTCTCGACATACTCCATCGCCTCCTGCCGTGTAGCAATCCGCCCCTCGAGTTGAGCATCCTCCACGTCCCCGAGCATCTCCTGAAACAACGGTCCTGGCGCATAGCCCGCCGCGATCAGATCATTTCCGGTTAACAAGCGTGGCGGTCTCAGCTCCTCTTCCGGCAGGGCGGCGAGCTTCGCGCGGGCCATGTCGTACAAGCGCAGCTTGCCGTGGCTCCCAAGGCAATCGAGACGGTGGAGCTCGAGGTGCTCCTCGAAGTGCGGCATGCGCAGGAACTTCTTGAGAGTGCTCTGCCGCATCTCCGGCACATGGATGAACCGCATGTGGTTCGCGACCAGGGCAAGCACCTGCTCTGTCACCTCGCCCGGATACCGCAAACGCCTGCAGATTGCCTCTGCCATCTTTATGCCGACCTCGACATGACCGTTGAATCGGATACGCTCCGGAGAACGCTCGAACGTAGCCGGTTTGCCGATGTCGTGCAATAGCGTCCCGAGCGCCAGCGTCACCGTTGGGTTCTGCAGCTTGTCGAGCATGATGAGCGTGTGCGTCCACACATCGCCTTCCGGGTGGTGTTGCGGCGATTGCTCGACGCCCTTCAGCGCCGAAACTTCAGGCAGAATCACTTTCAGCAATCCCGTTTCATCCAGCAGCTCGAAACCGCGTCGCGCCCCGCCCTCGCAGAGAATGCGGCTGATCTCGTCGCGAATCCGCTCGACCGAGATCTGGTTGATCGTGGGCGCCTGTTTCTGGATCGCCTCGAACGTCGCGGCCTCGATCTCGAATCCGAGCCGAGCAGCGAAGCGGATAGCCCGCAGCATCCGCAGCTTGTCTTCCGCGAATCGTTTGTGGGGATCGCCGATCGCTCGAATGCGGCGATCCGTCAGATCGGCGTGGCCTTCGACATAGTCCAGATACTTCTTCCCGACCGGGTCGAAGAGAATGCCGTTGATCGTGAAGTCGCGCCGGCGAACGTCCTCCTTCGCGCTCCGCGTAAACGTCACGCCCTCGGGACGCCGCCCGTCGCGATAGTCGTGGTCCGAACGGAAGGTCGCTACCTGCACGTCCACGCCGTCCCGGCTAACCAATACCACGCCGAACTGCGCTCCAACGCGGATGGCGTCCGGAAAATACTGCAGCAGGTTCTCCGGCGTCGCATCGGTGGCGACGTCGTAGTCCTTTGCGGCAATGCCGAGCAGCCGATCACGCACGCACCCACCCGCCCAGTAGACCTCATGACCGTGTGACCGCAGCGTGTTGATGATTTCGTGTGAAAGTTGCTCGCTGTCCATGTCCGCCTTGTCTTGATGCTAGGGTCGGTCTCTGACGGAATCAAGTTCGTTGGCACAATCAGGCTCTGTCGTACACTGTGGCCATGCCCGCCCAACTTACACGTCGCGAACTCGGTCTCAGCGGCCTCGCTGTCGCCGCTCTCGCTTCTTCGGCCAGTTCCGCGGAGACCGAATCCGCCTACTCCGGAGCGCTCGACGGCTTTGAAGAGCAAGTCGATCTCCTTACATTCGATCCCGTGATCTGGTCCCGCCAGCGTCATGACAAGGCCCCGCTTCAAATGACCTTTCGGGCCGCATCCCTCCCGCAAGCCCGCAAGTGGCAGAAGCGTCTCCGCAACAAGCTGACCGAGCTCGTCGGGGGCTTCCCTCGGGAGCGCGGAGATCTCAAGACGCAAACTCTCGAGGTCAAGGAGTACCCCGATTACCGCCGCGAGAAGTTCGTTTTCGAGTCACGGCCGGGAGTCTACGTTCTCGGCTATCTGTTGACGCCGAAGAACTCCTCGGCGCTGCACCCAACGGTAATCTGTCTGCCCGGCCACGGCCGTGGCGTGGACGACATTGTCGGCATCGACGACAAAGGGCGCGACCGCACGGACAAGGACGGTTACCAGCACGACTTCGCCATCCAGTGCGCCGAGCAGGGTCTCGCCTCCGTCGCGATCGAACAAATGGCCTTCGGCTGCCGCCGCGACCCGCGCGCCAGGAAACGAAGCCTCGGCACGGCCTCATGCCGCCCCGCCGCTGGGGCCGCCCTGCTGCTCGGCGAAACCATGGTCGGCTGGCGCGTGTGGGACGTGATGCGCACCATCGACTGGATTGAGACCCGCGATGAGCTCGACGCCAGCCGTGTCGGCTGCATGGGCATCTCCGGCGGCGGAACGATTACCACGTTCGGTGCGGCGCTCGAAACCCGTATCAAGGCGGCCTTCATCAGCGGCTACCTCAATACATTCCGTGACAGCATCCTGAGCATTTCGCACTGCATCGACAACTACGTGCCGGGCATCTTGAACTGGTGCGAAATGTATGATGTCGCCGGACTGATCGCGCCGCGTGCGGTCTTCGTGGAGTCGGGGGACGAAGACCGCATTTTCCCCGTTGATGCCAGCCGCGAAAGCTTCACGCGCGTGAAGAAGATCTACGAGGTGTTCGGTGTCGCCGATCGCACCGGCCACGAAGTTTTCGCCGGCGAGCACAGCTTCTGGGGAAAGCAGGGCATCCCCTTTCTGGTCAAGCATTTGTAGCCGCTGACACATTCGCGGTCGCCTGATCCCGGAGCAACCCCCAGGCAGTTGGCCCACGCAACGAGATTGATCCGATAGATCACGACCGCTGGTTTCAGCAACGAGTCGAAAGAAGAGTGCGTCAGGTCTGCAGATCCGGCAAGTCTCTGTAGAGATCGAGGGCGCCGGGATTGGCGAGCGCATCGCGGTTCTTGACGGGCCGGTTTTCGATCACGTTGCGCACCGCCAGCTCGGCGATCTTGCCGTTCATGGTGCGTGGGATGTCGGCGACCTGAATGATCTTCGCTGGCACGTGGCGTGGGCTTGCCTCTCTGCGGATGCGTTGCCCGATGTTCTGTGCCAGCGCATCTTCGAGCTCAATGCCTTCGCCAAGCTTCACGAAAAGCACGATGCGAACATCGCCTTTCCAGCTCTGGCCGACGACGACCGCCTCGAGGACATCGGGGATCTTTTCGACAGGACGGTAGATCTCGGCGGTGCCGATGCGCACCCCACCGGGGTTGAGAACGGCGTCGGATCGGCCCCAGATGACCATGCCTCCTTCGGGCGTAAGCTCGCAATAGTCTCCGTGACGCCACACGTTCGGGAATGTCTCGAAGTACGCCGCACGGTATTTTGTGTCGTCCGGATCGTTCCAGAAACCAACCGGCATGGAAGGGAACGGCTGGGTGCAAACCAGTTCCCCTTTCTCGCCCGCTGGCAGTGAGCGGCCCTTGTCGTCAAACACCTCGACCTTCATGCCCAGGCCACGGGTCTGAATCTGACCCCGGTAGACCGGGCTTGTCGGGTTGCCCAGAGCGAAGCAGGAGATCAGATCCGTCCCGCCCGAGATGGACGCGAGCTGTAGATCGGATTTGATGTTCTCGTATACGTAGTCGAATCCTTCTTCCACAAGCGGTGAGCCGGTGGAGAGGATGGCCCTCAGAGCGTGCAGGTTGTGGGTCTTGATGGGTTGGACTCCGGCCTGCTCGGCGGCGGCAAGATATTTTGCGCTCGTGCCGAAAACCGTGATCTTCTCCTGTTCGGCCATGTCCCAGAGCCGAGCCGGAGAAGGGTGGAACGGCGAGCCGTCGAACAGAACCACCGTGGCGCCGACAGCGAGGCTGCTGATCATCCAGTTCCACATCATCCAGCCGCAGGTGGTGAAGTAGAAGATGCGGTCTTCCGGCCGGAGATCGTTGTGAAGCAACAGCTCCTTCAGGTGCTGCAGGAGCGTCCCCCCTGCGCCGTGAACGATGCACTTGGGTTTTCCGGTCGTTCCCGAGGAATACATGATGTAGACCGGGTGATCGAAGGGCAGCGAGGCGAATGCAAGCGGCTGCCTCGGACTCTGCGCCAGAAAGTCGTCATACAAAACTGCGCCGGGTAGTGCGGCGAGGTCCGGCTCCGGTGCCACGTAAGGGATAACGATGATCTTCTCAATGGAGGGAATGTGCTCGACGACCTTCGAGACCTTCTCCAGCGAATCGAACGTCAGCCCGTTGTATGGGTATCCGGCCGCGGTGAAGATGACCTTGGGTTGAATCTGCCCGAAGCGGTCGAGGACTCCTTGCAGGCCGAAGTCCGGGGAACAGGACGACCAGGCCGCTCCGATACTCGTGGCCGCGAGCATCGCGACCACGGTCTCGGCAAGGTTGGGCATGAAGCCCGCGACGCGGTCGTCTTTCCGTACGCCGGCCTGCCGAAGCCCCGCCGCCAGCCGTGCGGTTTCTTCATGCAGTTCGGAGTACGTCAGAACTCTTTGGCGGCCGTTCTCGTTCCACGAAATGATTGCTTCCCGATCACCCCGATGGCGCAGCAGGTTCTCCGCGAAATTGAGCCGCGCTTCCGGGAACCATCGCGTGCCGGGCATCCTGTCGAAATGCCGCACGACTTCAGCGCCCTGACGCTCGGCCCGAACACCGCAGAACTCCCACACGGCGCGCCAGAAATCAGGAGCGTGCCTGATCGACCAGTCATAAAGCTCGCCATATCCGGCAAGGTTCGGGCCGCCGTGTTGTTCCACCCAGGTTCGGAAAGCAGTCAGGTTCGCGCGGGCAATACGCTCGTCAGACGGATGCCAGAGCTGCTTGGCCATGAAGATTTCACTCCTCGATCCATGCGCAGATTTTATCGGCGGCTTCCAGGACGCCGCCGCAGTGGGTCTCGACGAACGAATCGTCCAGCGGCTCTTCGAGCGGCATCGATTGCGACGCGGCGAGCGCCTCGGCGCCATCGAAATCGACGTAGGCCAAGCGCGCCGTCAATTCTTCGCGAGGCCGGCCGAAATGGCTGCCGGGCAAGATAGCCACCCCCGTATCTTCCAGCAGGCGTTCGCAAAGACGGACGCTGTCCGTCAGGCCTCTCGCCGCAAGAGCCTCGCGGTGAGGATGGAAGCTCGGGAAAAGGTAGAAGCCTCCCTGGGGCGGAGCGACCTCGATTCCTGCCGCGCGCAACCGCCCGGCAAGCCTCTTGCCCAGAGAGTGCAGAATCCGGCGGGAGTGCTTCAGGTAGCTCTCGATTTCCGTGCCGCCTTGGAAGGCGCGTACCGCTGCGTACTGGATGGGTGCACAGGTCGATGTGTAGGTCTCGCTCGCGACGATCGACATGGAGTCGAGAAGCCAGCGCAGCCCGCGTGGAAAGATGAACGTCCCGAGCCGCCAGCCGCCCGCGCCGCACCATTTGCTCAAGCCGCTGCTCGTGATCGTCCCCTCGGGATAGAACCGGGCGATCGAGATATGGCGTCCCTCGTGGTGCAGCTCGCCATAGATTTCGTCGGACAGCAGGACGCAATGGTGACGCCGCGCCACAATGGCAAGATCCTCGAGCTCTCGGCGATGATAGGTGCCGCCGGTCGGATTCGATGGGTAATTGAGAATCACGATGCGCGGACGCCCGGGGTCCTCCGAGCAAAGGCGGTCCATCGCATCGGCGGTAAGCCGCCAGCCGTCGGATTCTTTCGTGTCGAGCCAGCGAACATGCCTGCCGATGATATGTGCCTGCGGGGCGTACGATACCCAAGTCGGCGTCGGTATCACCAGATCGCCGTAGTAGACCAGTTGCAGCAGGAACATCAGCTCTTTCGAGCCGGGTCCGATCAGAACATCGTCGCCGCTGCAATCGGTTCCATGCCGGCGCCGGCGGTAAGTGGCAACGGCGTCACGCAGCTCGCGGAGGCCCCGGACGGCCAGATAGTCTTTCTGAAAGGCGTTGTCGCGAAGCGCGTCGACCAACGGAGTCGGCACTGGGAACGGCGACTGCCCGAGGCCCAGCTTGTGAATCGTGCGGCCTTCCCGGCGAAGCCGGTTTGACCGCTCGTTGATCGCCAGTGTCGCCGAGGGTTCGAGTCCACGGACGTTGAGATTCAGATGGACCGGAAGAGAATGCTTGCCAGTGGTCGCCGCCATGGAGCTCTTGGGATTCGTGCACAACGAGCTTCGCCGCCTTGCCGAAGGTCGTTCCTGCTGGGTTGGAAGTTTTAGTGTAAGCGCGAACCGGATGAGACGCAGGCCCGCTATGCTCTGAGCGATCTGTCCGAAACAACACCCGGTGCTAGCCTGTATTTCTCACCACGTGGCGAGATGAAGTGCGTGGGAGGGCCGTCAGGACGAGGCGCGAGCCGCTTGGCGCGCGCAGGCGTACTTGACGGTACGTTGAGCACGGCAAGCAAGCGCAACGAAGTCCTGGCGGTCGTATCGCGTGCTTCAGCCGTCGGGTGGTGAGAAATGCAGGCTAGGGAGCCGCCGGGCTGCATGTGCACCCATGGCCCCGGAAACGAACGTTGTTATTCTGAGGGAGGCGTACTTCGGCGCGGCCGTCCGCCTATGCCAGCACGCGAAAGCGAATCCCTGATTCTGAGAACGTACCCCTACCGTGAGGCTGATCTTGTGGTCAGCTTTGTCAGCCGCGAGCAGGGAAAACTCCGCGGCATTGCCCGCGCGGCCCGGCGTCCCAAGAGCCGCTGGGGATCGGGCCTCGAGAGTCTCGCGCACGTTCGGCTGTTTTACTTTCTGCGGGAAAACCAGGAACTCGCGCGGCTCGATCGCTGCGAGTTGCAAAGCCCTCCCTTGTTTCTGAAAGCGGACTATTCCGTGAGCGTGGCGCAAGCTTTCGTGGCGGAGGTCAGCGAGAAACTTCTGCCGGAGCACGAGCCGAACGACGCCTACTTCCGCCTGTTGCTGCTGGTGCTCGATGAGATGAAAGAGGGGGTAAACGGGAATCTGACGACGGTGTCCACGACCTCGCCGGGCAACGCCGAGGGACCTCTGGTTGCAAGCAACGGACCGGCGGACGCAACCTCGAAACCGCGTACAGCCGGGCCGCCTTCATCGGATGTGCCTGTCTGGCTCCGGCGGACACTGGTCTACTTCGCGCTCTGGTCGCTTCGGCTGGGCGGCTGGTTGGCTCCTCTGGACGTGTGCGTTCAGAGCGGTGTCGAGTTGGATCCCGACGAGACGGCCTATTTCGACCGCGGGCAGGACGGCCTCTACTCGGCCGATTTCCGGAACGCGGATTCGTGGCCGCTCAGCGCCTTGTCGCGTCAACTTGCCCGTAGAATGCTGCGTCATTCGCTTCCGTACTTTCGCGAGAGTCTCGGCCAGAGCACTAATCAAGCCGACTTGTTCCGGTTCTTGACGCAGCGGCTGGAATTCCATTTCGAGCAGCGGCTCAAATCCGCAGCGGTGCTCAGTCAGCTTTAACCTGCATTTCTCACCACGTGGCGAGGCGAAGTGGGTGAGAGGGCCGTCAGGACGAGGCGCGAGCCGCTTGGCGCGCGCAGGCGTACTTGAACCGTACGTTGAGCACGGCAAGCAAGCGCAACGAAGTCCTGGCGGTCGTATCGCGTGCTTCGACCGTAGGGTGGTGAGAAATGCAGGTTAATGCAAAGGATAGTCAGCGCTATCGTTATGAAATGGAATTGATCAGCACGGAGGCACCCGACCTCCGTTACCCCATTGGGCATTTCTCGCCTCCGGACACGACAGTCACGCAGGACCAGCTCGATCGTTGGATTGACGACATCGCGGCGTTGCCCTCCGATCTCCGGAGCGCCGTTTCTGCTTTGAGCGAAAACCAGCTCGATACCCCGTATCGTCCGGGCGGCTGGACCGTCCGGCAGGTCGTCCATCACCTGCCCGACAGCCACATGAACAGTCTCATCCGCTTCAAGTGGGCCTTGACCGAAGACCGGCCGCTGATCAAGGCCTACGATGAAAAGGGCTGGGCCGTGCTGCCCGACTGCCGCAAGCCGATCGGGCATTCGTTGGACCTTCTCGATGCCCTGCACCGCCGCTGGGTGGACTTGCTGCGCGGCCTGAGCGGGCCGCAACTGCGGCGCGAGTTCGTGCACCCCGAGTCCGGCCCGGTGGTACTGGCGGTCACGGTCGGCGCCTACGCCTGGCACGGTCGGCATCATCTGGCTCATATCGAGAGGCTGATCGAACTCGAGGGATGGAACGGACGAGCCCTCTGAGCAGGCTGTTTTCGCTTCCGGATCTTCGCTGCAGCCATGCCCCGCGCAGCCATCGAGACTGCTTTTTCCGGTTCCTGACGCGGCGGCTGCGATTCCGGTTCAAGCTGTGGCCGAAAACCGCTGTAGTGCTTGGTCAGCTATAAAAGAAAGATGCGTCCTCGCGGCGCCGGGACCCCGGCCGCCGCCTCTTGTTGTAGCTGTCCCCGCTCGATCATGCAGACGTATCAGGACATCATCCTCGATCTGAAGTCTTTCTGGGCGCAGCAAGACGCGGTCATCCAGGAGCCTTTCGACATGGAAGTCGGGGCCGGCACGATGTGTCCGGAGACCTTTCTGCGAGTGCTCGGTCCGAAACCCTACCGAACGGTCTACGTGCAGCCGAGCCGGCGCCCGGCGGACGGCCGCTACGGCGAGAACCCCAACCGGCTCTACAAGCACATGCAGCTTCAGGTGATTCTCAAGCCGTCCCCCGACGACATCGTCGAGCTGTACATGCGCAGCCTGGAGGCCATCGGCATCGATCTGCGGCGGCATGACTTCAAGCTCGAAGAAGACAACTGGGAAGCGCCTACGCTGGGCGCCTGGGGCATCGGCTGGCAGGTGATGCTCGACGGCCTGGAAATCACCCAGTTCACCTACTTCCAGCAATGCGGCGGTCTCGATCTCGACCTGGTGCCCGTCGAGTTGACCTATGGGCTCGAACGCCTCACGGCTTTTCTGCAGAACGTCGACAGCATGTACGACATCCAGTGGAACGATACCTGGACGTACCGCGACGTTCGCTTGCTTGATGAGCAACAGTACTCGGTCTACAACTTCGAGAAGGCCGACGTCTCGGCCATACGCAAGGCCTTCGAGATCCACGAAGCGGAGAGCCGGCGCTTGGTCGGCGAGTACGGCACCGTCGAGGATAGGGCCGAGCGGGTGCGCTTTCCCCTGCTTCCTGCTTACGACCAGGTGCTCAAGTGCTCCCACCTGTTCAACACGCTCGATGCGCGCGGAGCGATCAGCGTGGCCGAGCGGGCTGCGATGATCCAACGGGTTCGCAAGCTCGCTGTAAGTTTGGCGGCGGCCTGGATGGACCAGCAGGAGGCGATCGGCTGATGGCTGAATTCCTGCTGGAGATCGGCGTCGAGGAGATTCCGGATTGGATGATCGAGCCCGCCTGCGAGCATCTGAAGCGCAATTTCCTGGACGTGCTGACGGAGACAGGCTTGGCGGAACGAGTGACCTGCGTCACGCACGCGACGCCTCGCCGTCTGGTGCTGGCTGCTCGGCAAGTCCCCGAGCGGCAAGCCGACAAGGAAGAGGTGCTGAAGGGTCCGCCCCGAAAGATCGCTTTTGACGCGGGCGGCAAGCCCACGAAAGCCGGGGAGGGCTTCGCCAGGCGGGCGGGTGTCGCGATGACCGACATTCAGGTCGGTATCGACAACCGGCTTTTTGTGAAGCGAATCATGAAAGGCCGGGAGACGCTCGAGATTCTGGGGGAAGCACTCCCGGCCGTCATCCTCAAGATTCACTTTCCGAAGACGATGTATTGGACCGGGAAGTCCGGGCCGCGTTTTATACGCCCGATTCGTTGGCTTGTGGCGCTGCTCGACGGGCGGGTCGTGCCGTTCGAGATCGCCGGTGTCGCATCCGCTGGAAGCACGCAAGGTCATCGGCGTCTGGGCTCCGTCGGCATCGACGTCACAAGCTTCGCGGACTACCAGGATCAACTCTCCGAAAACTACGTTCTGCTTTCGGCGCAAACGCGGCGGGAGCGAATCGAAAAGCTCGCGGAAGAACTTCTGCACGACGGCCTGCGGGTCCGTAAGAACGACAAACTACTCAAGACGCTGTGCTACTTGACGGAATACCCGACGCCGATTCTCGGCAAGTTCGAAGAGGAATTTCTCGACCTGCCGGAAGAGGTGCTCGAGACGGTGATGCAGCACCACCAGCGGTACTTTGCCGTCGAGAACGCCAACGGCAAGCTGCAGCCGCGGTTCATTGCTGTCGCCAACCTCGACGGCGACCCGGCTGGGGAGATTCAGCGCGGCCACGAGCGGGTCCTTCGGGCGCGGTTCAACGACGGGCGTTTCTTCTGGGATGTCGATCAGAAACGGAAGCTCTCCGAACGTGTCGACGATCTGGAAGGCGTCGTCTTTCACGCCAGGCTGGGCACGTACCTGGCCAAGACCAGGAGGATGGTAGGAATCGTCGGCGAAATTGCCTCGGAGCTCGGCGTCAACGATGAGACATCGCGGCATGCGCACCGTGCAGCCGAGCTGGCGAAGTGCGATCTGACGACCGCGATGGTCGGCGAGTTCCCGGAACTGCAAGGCGTGATCGGCGGCTTGTACGCGGCCCACCATGACGAACCGCGGGAAGTGGCCGATGCGATCTACGATCACTATCTGCCGGCCGGAGCGGAAGAAGAGATCCCGAGGGGCCTCGCGGGCAGGATGGTGGCGATTGCCGACAAGCTCGATACGCTGGGAGGCTTCTTCGCGGCCGGCATGATGCCGAGCGGTTCGCGGGACCCCTTCGCGCTGCGTCGCGCGGCCTACGGCATCATCCGCATACTGATCGAGGGCGAACTGCCGCTGTCGATTGACCGGCTTTGCGAGCTGGCAGGCGCCGGCGGTCACGCCGGCGATTTGCACGCATTCTTCGTCGACCGCCTGCGCTATTACCTTCGCGAAGTCCGGGGCTACCGCTACGACGAGGTAAACGCCGTGATCGGAGCCTCTTCGGAGGTTCCGCTGGACGTGAGGCTTCGTACGGAAGCCATTTCACGAGTGCGTCCGACCCCCGATTTCGAACCTCTGGCGGTCAGCTTCAAACGCATCGAAAACATCCTGAGGAAGGCTGGCGGTGTCGAGAAGTACGCTATGCGGAAGGTCGCCATTGACCTGCTCGAAGAGGGCTCGGAGGCCGATTTGTACCGCGCCGTGACTGCTCTCAGCGCCCAGGTAAGCCGCCGGAAGAGAATGGGTGAGTACGCCGCGGCGTTGCGCGCCATAGCCTCGTTGCGGCCCGCCGTCGATCGATTCTTTGACGACGTGCTCGTCATGGCCGAAGACGAAGCCGTGCGCAACAACCGCCTTGTCTTCCTGGCTCACGTGCTGACCGAGTTCTCTACCATCGCCGACTTTAGGGAGATCGTTTCCGGCTGAATTCGGAAGCGTCGTATCGCGGAACCAAACCAGCAAGCACAAATAAAAACGGAGCAAGAAAAGAAGATGGACAAGCACATCTATGCATTCGGATCAGGGACGGCCGAAGGCGACGGGACGATGAAAGACACTCTCGGGGGCAAGGGCGCGGGCTTGGCCGAAATGAGCCGCGCCGGAGTACCGGTTCCCCCAGGCTTCACCATCGCAACCCAGGTCTGCAACCTGTACTTCGAGAACGGAAATACGACCCCGCCTGCCATCCAGCAAGAGATGGAGCGGCATCTCGCGAACCTCGAAGAAACGATGGGCCAGAAACTGGGCGATACGGACAACCCGCTTCTGGTGAGCGTCCGCTCGGGCGCCAAGTTCTCGATGCCGGGGATGATGGACACCATCCTCAACCTCGGGCTCAATGACGAGACCACGATAGTGCTCGCAAGCAAATCGGGCAACCCCCGCTTCGCCTACGATTGCTATCGGCGCTTCATTCAGATGTTCGGCAACGTCGTGCTGGCTATCGACAAGGATGATTTCGAGCATCTGCTCGAAGACCTCAAGAAGCAGCGGAAAGTCACGCTCGACACCGACCTCACGGTGGACGACCTCGAGCTCTTGACGCAGCGGTTCAAAGGGGTTGTCCGGCAGAAAACCGGGAAGGATTTCCCCCAGAACGCCCGCCGGCAGCTCGACATGGCGCGGGACGCCGTCTTCCGGTCGTGGCACAACCCGCGAGCTAAACATTACCGACGTATGAACGAGATCGCCGACGACCTCGGTACGGGCGTGAATGTGCAAACGATGGTGTTTGGCAACCTCGGCGATACGTCGGCGACCGGTGTGGGTTTCACGCGCAATCCCGCGACGGGTGAGAAGGTGTTCTACGGTGAGTTCCTGATCAACGCGCAAGGGGAAGACGTCGTCGCCGGCATCCGCACGCCGCGGCCGATTTCTGAGCTCAAGGAGTTGATGCCCGAGGCTTTTGATGAGTTGCGGCGGATCACGACCAATCTGGAAAACCACTACCGCGATGTGCAGGATTTCGAGTTCACGATCCAGGACCGCAAGCTCTACATGCTCCAGACGCGCAACGGTAAGCGCACCGGGCCGGCCGCCGTTCGCATCGCGGTCGAGATGGTCGAAGAAGGCCTGATCTCGAAGCAGGAGGCCGTGCTGCGGGTCGACCCGGCGCAGCTCGACCAATTGCTTCACCCCGTTCTTGAAGCGAAATCGAAAGCCTCTCTCAACCGTTTGACCATCGGCTTGCCGGCTTCGCCTGGGGCATCGGTGGGGCGGATTGTCTTCACGGCCGACGAAGCTGTCAAACAAGCGGATCAGGGACCGGTCGTATTGGTTCGCGCCGAGACGACGCCGGACGACATCCACGGCATGGAGGTCGCCAGAGGCATTCTTACCTCGCGCGGCGGTATGACGAGTCACGCGGCGGTCGTCGCGCGCGGTATGGGAACGCCCTGCGTGGCGGGCGCGGGTGAGATCAACGTCGATACCAGAGCCAAGCGCTTGCAATCCCGTACGACGACGTTGAGAGAAGGTGACTGGATATCGCTCGACGGCTCGACCGGCGACGTTTTCGAGGGCCGGGCGGCCACGATTGATCCGGACCCATCGAGTGGCCACCTCGCAAGCTTCATGTCGTGGGTGGACGAGTTTCGGACGATCGGCGTCCGCACCAACGCCGAAGTGCCGCGCGACGCGAACACCGCTCGCAAGTTCGGCGCGGAGGGCATCGGCCTTTGCCGCACCGAGCATATGTTCTTTGCGGGTGAGCGCCTCGAACACATGCGCGCGATGATCCTCGCTGATAACGAGGCGGATCGCCGCAAAGCCCTCGAGAAGCTTCTGCCGATGCAACGCCAGGATTTTCGCGAGCTGTTCGAGGTCATGGACGGCTATCCGGTCATCATCCGCACGCTGGACCCGCCGCTGCACGAGTTCTTGCCGAAGCGTGAAGAATTGATGGTCGAGATCGCCGCCATGAAGGCCTCCAACAAGCGTAGCGGCATCAAGGCCAGGGAAGAGTTGCTCTCCCGCGTGGAGGAACTGCACGAGTTCAACCCCATGCTGGGCCACCGCGGTTGCCGCCTGGGCATTACTTTCCCGGAAATCACCGAGATGCAGGCGCAGGCCATTTTCGAAGCTGCGGTCCAGTGCGCCAGAGAAGGCGTCAGGGTCATTCCGGAAATCATGATTCCGCTGGTGGGCAACGTCCGGGAATTGGAAAACCAGAAACGCATCGTTGTGGAAACGGCCGGCAAGGTGTTCACTCGGGCCGCAATGAAGGTGGATTACATGGTCGGCACCATGATCGAAGTGCCCCGCAGCGCCCTCACGGCCGATCGGATCGCTCGGGAAGCCGAGTTCTTCAGCATCGGCACGAACGACCTCACGCAAACGACCTTCGGTTTTTCACGGGATGACTCCGGCGGCTTCATCCAGGAATATCAGAAGCGCAACATCATCGATCAGGATCCGTTCGCTGTCCTCGACCGCGATGGCGTTGGCTCGCTGATCAAGATCGCTCTCCGCAAGGGCCGCGAGACCCGCCCGGATCTCGAAATCGGTATCTGCGGCGAGCACGGCGGAGACCCGAAATCCGTCGAGTTCTGCGTCCATGCCGGTCTGGACTATGTGAGCGCTTCGCCGTATCGCGTGCCGATCGCCAAGCTGGCGGCGGCGCAGGCGGCGATCTCCAGAGGCAAGGAAGAGCTGATGCGGACGGCGTAACCGTTGTGCTCATGTGACTGGTCACAGGGTCATCTGTGTCGTGAGGCCGTGAAGGAACTGACGGTATCCGCGAGCGAGTTCAAGGCCAAGCGTCTTCGGATGTTTGACGACGTAGCGGCCAACGGCGTGCCCGTTTTGATTACAAAGCGGGGCCGCCCGATCGCGCGCCTCGTGCCGCTGGGCGGCCCGCTGGAAAGCTTGGAAGGTGCGTGGAAGGGACTCGTCGAAATCAAAGGCGACATCGTCCGCTTTGAAGCAAGTGCTGACTGGGAAGCGCTCGGTGAGTGATTTCGCTCGGGCTCGACACACGCAACACGGCCTTTACCACGGCCTTTTTCCCCATAGAGCAAGCCGCGCAAGCGCAACCAATGACACCCATGAGCGACGGTCGTAACGCGTGCTTCGGCCGTCGGGTGGTGAGAAATGCAGGCTAAGGCCGGATCACCGAGCCGTCCCGCCGTCGCGTCGTGCCCCAGTGGTAGTCGAAGGGCGTCGGCAGCCGGTCCGCCGGGTATTTCGCCGCGGCCGACTCGTCAAGCTCCACGCCCCAGCCGGGTTTCTCGTTGGCCCAGAAATACCCGTCCTTGAGTTGCGGGCAGCCCGGGAAGACCTCTTGCGTCTCTTCCGGAAAGACCGTTCTCTCCTGAATGCCGAAGTTGTAGCAGGCAAGATCGAGCGCGATATTGGCGCAGTGGCCGATCGGCGAGACATCCCCCGGCCCGTGCCAGGCGGTACGCACCCCGAACCACTCGCAAAGTGCGGCCAGTTTGCGCGCGGGACTCAGGCCGCCGATTTGCGAGATGTGCACGCGCATGTAGTCGATGAGCCGGTCGGTCACCAGCCCGATAAACTCGTGCGGGCTGTTGAACAACTCGCCCATGGCGATCGGCGTCGTCGTGTTCGCCCGGATGTGCTTGAAATAGCCGATCTGCTCGGGAGCGAGCGGATCTTCGATGAAGAACGGCTTGTACTGCTCGAGTTCCTTGCACAGGTTGAGCGCCTGGTCCGGTGAGACGCGCTCGTGCACGTCGTGGAGCAACTCGATTTCGTTCCCCAGGGTCGTGCGCATGTGCTCGAAGAGTTTCGGAATGATCCGCACGTACGGACCCGGTTCGTAGACCCGTTCCCGAGGCGGACCGGCGGGCGGGGGAGGCAGTTCGCTCGCGGCCTCGTCCGCGTCGGAACCTCCTGAACGGCGGGCGCCGTAGTTCGCCATGCCGGGAATGCCGACCTGAATCCGTACGTGCCGGTAGCCTTCTTCGATAAAGCCCCGCGCCATGTCCTCGACTTCTTTGAAATGGTTGCCGGAAGCATGCGCGTAGCAGTCCGCCGCCATCCGCGTCTTGCCGCCGAGCAACTGGTAGACCGGCATGTTGGCGCGCTTGCCCTTGATGTCCCACAGCGCCTGGTCGACGCCGCTCATCGCGTTGTAGAGCACCGGACCGTTGCGCCAATACGAGCTGACGTACATCGACTGCCAGATGTCTTCGATGTGGTCCGGGTCTTTGCCTTTGAGGAACGGCGCCAGGAACTCGTCCACCGCCGTGACGACCGCCTTGGCGCGTTGGTTGAAGGTCGCGCAGCCAAGGCCGTAGAGCCCCGGCTCGCTGGTATCGACTTTGACGACCGTCAGCCGGATGCGCGGTGCGGCGACGAGCACCGCCTTCACGTTGGTGATCTTCAACGCCGGAAGCCCGTTTTGCGCCTGCCGCTCCTGCGCGCTCGCCCGGTAGGCGAAGGCTTGATGCGCCATCAGCCCGCCGAGATTGACGGCGGCGCCGCCGGTGGCGAGTCGAAACATGTCACGTCGGTTCATGGCATCGGTCTCCTTTGGCAAGAACGAACTCCCTATCATCGGCAATGAACTCCCGTGTCGCAAGAGAGCGGCAAACCGCGAGACTCCTCCGCTCGAGCCTGCCCGGAAGTGCGGGCAATCACGGTGTTTACCCGAATCGCCGGGATTCACGGCGCTTCTCTACCCTGGGACGAGAAAACGGCGCCCCGCTTCGACGTCTGCTTCCGTAGCGATTCCCGACGCTTTTCAGGGCTGGTTCAAGCTCCAGTCATAGTCATAATCCACCGACCCTTCGAAGCTTCTCAGCCGCTCCGCGAGTTCCTTGTCGGCGTACTGGATGAGGTGTTTGATCGCGCCTTCCTCAGTGCCGCCGAAGTCCTCCACATACCAGTCGTAGATGCTGGAGATCACGATGGAATCGTCATCGACGAAATCGACGCCTCGTGGATGGTTCACATACTCGCGCGCGCCGCTATCGAGCTGTGTCTCGGTGTTGGCCGCCGTAAAGGCCGTCGGGAGCAGGTTCGGACATCCCAGGCTGGCGCAATTCGCCCCGTAGTGGATTCGATTGTCGCGATAGATGGGGCGCAGGATGCCGTGCTCGATGTCGTTCAAGCTCAAATCCAGACCGGCGACATGAGCGATCATGTCGTCCCAGGGACCGGAGGAGATGAGACCGCTGAAAAAGCTGCCGCTGATGTCGCGGATGGAGTCGACGGGATAGGCTTCGAGCACTACCTGGACCGTTAGAGCATTGTAGAGATTGATCCAATAGGCTTTCTGCTCGGCGCGGGAGTAGTCCCTGGGATCGAGGCTTTGCAAGTACGCCAGGTAGTCAGCCAATCCAGTTGTATCCTTGGCGCTTGCCTTGAGAGCCGCGTAGTCGAATCGATGGATGCCCGAGTTGTGAACGCGGAGATAGCGGTCCAATGTGTTTTGCCAAGAACGATGATCAATGCGGTCGACACTGGTTTCGTCGCTGGCGTCCCAGATTGCGATCAGTTTCGATTTGGACTGGGCATCCGTGGCGCAAGCGATTAGCGCCAGCGCCGCGCCCATCAGAATTGCCGCGATCCAATGCCGTTGACGCAAGCTTTCGTTGACGAACCCGATCCTCGTTGGTGTCACGGTTCCCCCCTCCGCTCGATACGGATGGGTTGCTTTGAAACGGGGAGTCTGTCCCACAGAAAATTTCAGCCGCAGCCAGTTGTAGTCAGACTTGATCACAGACACAAGATGTTGACCAAAGATTAGCGATTTTCGTTCTGTAAAGACATGCTCCTGACCTGCATGTCTCACCACGTGGCGAGTCGAAGTGCGCGAGAGGGCCGTCAGGACGAGGCGCCAGCCGGGCGGAGGAAAAAGGCGCGCGCAGGCGTACCTGAACAGTACGTCGAGCACGGCAAGCAAGCGCAACGCATGCGGCTTTGGAGCGATGGCCGTACCGCCTGCCTCGGTTCTGAGGTCGCGAATCACAAACCGCGAACCGCGGCCTGTAAGGTTTTCCACTAACAACGAATCACTATCCACTAACCACGGCCTTTTTGTCGCGTGCTTCGGCTGTCGAGTGGTGAGAAATGCAGGCTGGTATCGTAGGGCTGATCCAAAGCCGGAAGATCATCGAGAGAATCCCCACGCCGGCGCCGATGACCCCCTTGACCGTCCCCCCGACCTTCGATTGGCCGAATCTGCGGCGCCGCGTGTCAACCGGTATCTCTGCGAGGCGCATTCTCGATTGGATTGCCTTGACCTGCATCTCTACTGTCCAGCCATAGGCTGTGTCGCGCATGTCAAGACGCCGCAGGGCGTCTGCACGGATGGCTCGAAAGGGACCCAAATCGGTGATCCTGTGTCCCCACAGCAGGTGGACCAGCCAACTCGCCACGCGGTTGCCGGCGACCTGGGGCAGGGAAAGCGCCCCCGGTTCCATCCGCCCGAGAACACGCGAGCCAACGGCCAGATCGACGTCGTCCGCAACGGCTTTCAGAAGGTCCAGGGACTGGCCGACGTCGAATACATGATCGCCATCGACGAACAACACCACATCCACCGGTTGGAGGGCCGAGATGGCTTTCAGGCACGCGCTGCCGTAGCCCCGCGAAGGCTCCACGGCTAAGCGAGCTCCGGCTTCGCGGGCACGCAGCGCCGTGCCATCCGTAGAGGCGTTGTCGCACACTACGAGGTCGTCAATGACACGGTGTCCCGTTTCCGTTCGCAGGTTCAGGAGCGCGGCGACAACGCGGCCGATGTTGTCTTCCTCGTTGTGCGCAGGAATCACCGCGCCGACGGTCAGGTTCTTGTACACGACATGCCGGCAACGCGTCCGAGGTCATTCCCGCCGCCAGAGTTCCGCAGCCTGCGCTGGAAAAGGTCGTAGATCAATGCCGGCAAGATCAGGCCGCACTTATAGAGTCTCGCATAATGCGGGAATCAATAGAGTTCACCAGGAGAACTGGCCTGTATTTCTCACCATGTGGAGAGGCGAAGTGCGTGAGAGGGCCGTCAGAACGGGGCGCGAGCCGGGCGGAGGAAAAAGGCGCGCGCAGGCGTGGCCTTTAAGGTTTTCCACTAACAACTAAAAACTAAAAACTATCCACTATCCACTGCCTTTTTTATCGTGTGCTTCGACCGTCGGGTGGTGAGAAATGCAGGCTAGGCTCTACCCTGAAAACATCCTCCTGATCAGGCGGCGTTGATACCGGTTCGGATGTTTCCCGCTTGTATGATCCGCACGCGGGCGGAGGAAAAACTCCCCTGCCGGGACGGTAAGGCGTATCCCGCCGTCAAGCGATCTGCTCCACCCGAGAGAAAAAAGCGATGATAGAAAGCCGTCCATCGCTCATCAGACAGCCGCGCTCCGACAAACATGAAAAACCCGACACGGATCACGAATCACGGCACACGCCCCATTACCCGCCGCAACTTGCTCACGCTGGCCGGCGGAGCCCTGGTCGCCGAATCTGCGGCCGGCAAGCCCCAGCGAACGCCCCGCTACGACATCCTGATCAGGAACGGCGAGGTCCATGACCCCGGCCGCGGGTTTCGACAGCAAGCCGACGTCGCGATCGCGGACGGTAAGATCGCCGCCATCGAGACCGCTATCTCGCCGGACAGCGCCGTCGATGTCATCGACGCCAAAGGCCTCTATGTCACGCCGGGTCTCGTCGACCTGCATACGCACATTCACACCGGAATGGGCATCGGAATTGACGCCGATCCGCTCGCCGCTCGCTCCGGCACGACCACAATGGTCGACGCCGGAACCTTCGGCTTCAACCAGATCCGCGGCTTTCGGCGTTTCATTGTCGAGCCGGCCCGGACGCGCATCTACGGCTTCGTCTACCTCTATCCCAACAACCGCAACCCCGACACCGACCCCATCAGGTACGTCGAGCGTGACATGCCGCGGACGGGCGAGGCCGCGGTCGTCAACAGCGACATCATCGTCGGGGTGAAGTTCCAGGTGGGCTCGAACATGAACGGCCGCTACAGCCTGCCGTTCCTCAAGATCGCCCGCCGCCTCTGTGACCGCTATAAGCTGAAGCTGATGGCGCACATCAGCTTCGCGCCCCCCTCCACCGACGAAGTCATGGAGCTGATGCGTCCCGGCGACGTCGTCACGCATTGCTACAACACCCACACGCTCGGCATTCTCGACAGCAACGGGAAAGTCAAGGCGAGCGTCCGCGATGCACGCCAACGCGGCGTTCTTTTCGATATCGGACACGGCGCCGGCAGCTTCAACTTCGACATCGCTCGAAAGGCCCTCGACGACGGTTTCCCTCCCGACTCCATCTCGACCGATGTCTACACGCTCAACATCAACGGACCCGTCTATGACATGCCCACCATGATGTCGAAGATGCTCCACCTGGGTATGAACCTGGAGGATGTTCTGAGAACCTCCACCGTCATCCCCGCCCAAGTCGTCGGCCGGATCGACATGCTGGGCACGCTCCAACCCGGCGCTCCCGCCGACCTTGCTTTGCTCGAAATGATCGAAGGCCAATTCCAGCTCACCGATGCCCAGCGCAACACCGTCACTGCCGGCAAGAAGCTCGTCAGCCGCCTGACCATATGCCGCGGCAAACGACTGCGGGCATCGCTCTGAATCGAGATGTTGCTGTGGCTGGCCTGCCTTTCTCACCACGCGGCGAGGTGAAGGGCGTGAGAGGGCCGTCAGGACGAGGCGCGACCCGCTGGGCGACGGCAACACGGACTTCACGGTTCGCCGGCCCTCAGACGTTTCTTGCTGGAGCGAACTAGCCTGCATTTCTCCCCATGTGGCGAGGCGAAGGGCGTGAGAGGGCCGTCAGGACGAGGCGCGAGCGGCTTGGCGCGCGCAGGCGTACTTGAACAGTACGTTGAGCACGGCAAGCAAGCGCAACGAAGTCCTGGCGGTCGTATCGCGTGCTTCGACCGTCGGATGGTGAGAAATGCAGGCTAGGCCCCCTACCAAAGGTTTTTACGAAACACGAGACACGAAACACGAGACACGGGCTTTTCATCGCGTGCTTCAGCCGTCGAGTGGTGAGAAAGGCAGGCTATAGGTCTTCCCGACGTCTGAACCGTGTCACAATGGCTAGCGATGCCAAGCATGCGAATCTCCCGATGGCTGTGGGCGGCCGCGGGTATGGGACTGATTGGCCTGGCTGTTTTCTCCCTGCCCACGGAAAGCGCGCCCAAGCCCTACGGCATCGATAAGCGCATCCCCTGGACGAGTTCCCGCGTCGTCGGCAGCCCCGATCCGCCCTCGCCCTACATGGCGGTTCGAGCTTTTCCGCATCTTGAATTCGAAGTCCCGACGGTCATCACGCGCGCTCCCGGAACCAACCGCCTCTTCGTCGCCTCCAATAACGGCCGCATCGTTTCGTTCGAAGACAAACCGGCCGCCCGCGAAGTCAAGGTCATGCTCGAACTTCCGACCACGACGGACCCCCGCAACGGAGCCACCCTCTACCGCCAGATTCACGGCCTCGAGTTCCATCCCGATTTCGAACGGAACCGTCTTGTCTTTGTCTACATACGCGATCGTTTCCCCCCTCCCGTGTACTCCAAAGTCACCCGCTTTGAAACCTATCCCGACGACCCGTACAAGATCGACCCCTCCACGGAAACCATCGTCCTTTCGTTTCCCTCCATCGGTCACAGCGGGGGCTCGATGAAGTTCGGCCCCGACGGCTATCTCTATGTCGGGACTGGCGACGGCTACGGCCAGGGCGACATCTTTCAGACCGGCCAGGACACCAGCGATCTGCTCGCTTCGATCCTGCGCATCGACGTCGACAAGTATCATCCCGCCAGGCCCTACTCCATACCACCGGACAATCCTTTCATCGACACCCCCGGCGCGCGGCCGGAAATCTGGGCTTTCGGCTTCCGTCAGCCCTGGAAGCTCAGTTTCGACCGCAACAACGGCGACTTGTGGGTCGGCGAGGTCGGCCAGAACTCCTGGGAATCGATCTTCCTGGTCAAACGAGGCGGCAACTACGGGTGGAGTGTCAAGGAAGGTTTTCAGTGGTTCCGTCCGCGGCGGCCGCGCGGACCGGCCCCGCTGTCTCCGCCCGTCGTTTCACACTCGCACGGCGAAGCGCGTTCCATGACCGGTGGTTTCGTCTACTACGGCTCGCGCCTCGAAGATCTCTACGGCGCGTACGTCTACGCTGACTGGGAAACCGGAAAGATCTGGGCCCTGCGCTACGACCGCGATGCCGAGAAGGTCATTTGGCACGAAGAGTTGGATGACACGTCGCTTGATATTGCGGCGTTTGGTGAAACGCATGCCGGCGAGCTGTACATGCTCACCCACCGCACCGGGCGCATGTACGAGTTGGTCAAGCGTCCTGAGCTTCCCGAAAACCGGAAGCCGCCTCCGTTTCCTGACATGCTGAGCGAGACCGGCCTGTTCGAATCCACTAGCGACTATCGCCCCGCTCCCGGTGTGATCCCTTACACCGTGAATGCGCCGCTGTGGTCCGACGGCTCGCATAAGGACCGCTTCATTGCGCTTCCCGGCGAAAGTCGGATTCGTTTCGACCAACGGGGCCGCTGGCTGTTTCCCGAGGGAGCCGTGCTCGTCAAGACCTTCTCGATCGATATGGAGGAGGGCAACTCCGCCAGTCGGCGCCGGCTCGAAACGCGGCTGCTCACGCTGCAATCAGCGCCGACAGGCCGCGAGCAGTGGGCGGGATACACCTACATCTGGAACGACGAGCAGACCGACGCCAAGCTGCTCGGAAAAGACCTCCTGAAGCAGACCTACGACATTCGGGATGCGAGCGCTCCGGGCGGTACGCACGAAAAGACCTGGTACTACCCCAGCCGCGCGGACTGCATGATCTGCCACAACGAAAAGGCGCGCTTCGTGCTCGGGGTCAACATCGAGCAATTGAACCGGGAATACCGATACTCCGGCGGAACGGACAATCAGCTTCGCACTTTGCGGCACATCGGCCTGTTCGAGACGCCGCTTCCTGATCGGCCCTCCAAACTCCCTCGATTGATCGACCCGGCCAATGAATCCTACACCATGGACAAGCGGGTCCGGTCGTATCTGCACGCCAATTGCGCGCACTGCCATCAGCGCGGCGGCGGGGGCAACTCCGACATTCAGTTGCTGCACGACATCCCGCTGGCCGAGACCTTCATGGTCAACAACTCCCCGCAGCACGGCGACATGGGCCGGTCAGGCTCGATGATTCTCACTCCTGGTGACGCCGAGCATTCCGTCCTTCTTGCGCGCATGATGACGCGTGAAGAAGGCGGCATGCCGCACATCGGCACGCTGGAAGTGGATCAGCACGCTGTCAAGCTCATTCGCGAATGGATCAACTCCCAGCCATCGGATTGAAAGCGCGGGGGCACGGTGCGCCGTCCCCGCATCGACTGCCCTGATTTACTCTCCAAGTGGTGAGAAAGGCAGGTTAAAGCCTCCGGACCTCCCGCGTTCGTGCATCACGAGACACGAGACACGAGACACGAATCACGAATCACGAATCACGGCCTTTAGTGCCGGAAGTGCCGCAAGCCCGTGAAGACCATCGCCAGACCGAGGCGGTTGGAGGCCGCGATGACCTCTTCGTCGCGCTTGGAGCCGCCGGGCTGAATCACCGCGGTCGCTCCGTGCGAGGCGATCTCTTCAACGCCGTCCGGGAATGGGAAGAAGGCGTCCGAGCCCACAACCGTCCCCTGAAGCGGCAGAACCGCCTTCTGCGCGCCGATGCGGGCGGCGTCCACGCGGCTCATTTGTCCCGCCCCCACGCCGACGGTCTGACCGTCGCGGACATAGACGATGGCGTTCGACTTGACATGCTTCGTGACTTTCCACGCGAACTCCAGGTCCTTCATCTCCGCGTCGGTCGGCGCTCGTTCGCTCACGACCTTCAGGTCCTGGGGACGGGCGGTCAGGTCATCCTCGGTTTGGACGAGGTAACCGCCGGCAATGCTCTTGACGACCAGCGTGGAGGGTGTCTCGCCGACTTCCAGCAAACGCAGGTTTTTCTTGCGAGTCAGGATGGCGAATGCTTCCTCGTTGAAACCGGGGGCGGCGATCGCTTCGACGAACAGCCCTGACATCTCTCCGGCCGCTTCCGGGTCCACCGGCCGGTTGAAGGCGATCACGGAGCCGAAGGCCGAGACGGGGTCGCATGCCAGCGCTCTGCGATAGGCGTCGACTTGCGTGTCCTGCTCGGCGCATCCGCAAGGGTTGGTGTGCTTGATGATCGCGGCGGCCGGACGTTCGAATTCGCAAACCAGGCTCCAGGCGGCGTCCAGGTCGACCAGGTTGTTGTACGAAAGCTCTTTCCCGTGCAGCTTGCGGGCGCCGGCGATGCCTTGACCGCCGCTCGCAAACAGGGCGGCGGACTGATGGGGGTTTTCGCCGTAGCGGAGTAGCTGCTTGCGCGGAACGGCCAGTCCCAGAAGCCCCGGCAGCGGGCTGTCGTCACGGTTGCCCGCGGCGTCGATCGTCGAGAGCGTTCCGCTGATCGCCGCGTCATAAGCAGCCGTCACCGCGAACGCCCGCTGTGCGAGCCTCCAGCACGATTCTTCCGACAGATCGCCTTCTCCCGCGGCAAGCTCGCCGGCGATCGTGTCGTAGTCGCGTGGGTCCGTCACGACGGCGACGTCGCGGTAGTTCTTGGCCGCGGCCCGAATCATCGATGGGCCGCCGATATCGATGTTCTCGACGATGTCCTCGAACGTGGCGTCCCGGCGCGCCGCGGTCTTCTCGAAGGCGTACAGGTTGACGACAACCATGTCGATCAGTGGGATCCCGTGTTCCTCGACCGCTTTTCGGTGCCCGGCACGGCCGCGGATCGCCAGAATCCCGCCCGCGATCAAGGGATGCAGCGTCTTGACGCGGCCATCGAGCATCTCCGGAAAGCCGGTCAGCTCCGACACGTCGCGAACGGTCAGCCCTTGCTCCCGCAGCAGGCGGGCGGTCCCGCCGGTGGATACGATCTCGACGGAGAGTTCCGCCAGCCGGCGGGCAAAATCGGCCACTCCGGTTTTGTCGGTCACACTGATCAGAGCACGGCGAATCTTCGGCATCGAGACCCCTTCGGTAAAAGAACTGATTCTCCCATCGCACCCTCCGGTTTTGCAAAACGATCCCCGAGCAGCTCGAGCCGTAGGACATTTGCGTGAAGCCGTAGCCGTTCGCACTACGAAACACGAAACACGAAACATGGCTTTTTGACGATTCCGTAGAATCGACTCAATTCAGGCATCGACAGGCGCGCGCTTCAACCCGGGGAAGATTTCTTCCGCTGGCCTGCCGGTCAATCGAAGATAGAGGGCATCGGGGCACAGGTCGATGTCACCCGGCCAGACGATCGCGCCGCTCTCGTTGACGGTCACCGCCTCGAACACCTTCCGGCCGGACCACGGCTCGAAGACCCCGCGGCCCGCCAGATCGCTGAGGTCCACAGTACCTTCGATGCTGTCTGCGTATTTCAGCCAGAGGCGGAATCCGTCCAGGGGAATTGCTTGTACTGCTTTTTTCAATGGGGCCTCTACCTCAGATTCTAGCGCGCGGCGGCCCTGATACCCCACCAGGCTTTCGAAGAGCAACTGGGAGGCTGATCGGTCCCTGCACTGGAGATTCCACACCAGCCTCCATGCCAACCCAGGCCACTTGCTTCCAATTGCCGTGCAACCTCCCGCGTCCCGAGCCTGTCTGACAGGACATCACGCCGCGGCTGTTCGGGAGCCCGCCATGGCGCTATACTGCGATGGCGCTGCGGGCCGGCGCGCCCCGCGCCCTTGAGGATCGACGATGACGACCCGCATTGCGATGACCGGCTGCACCCTTGCCACCCTGCTGGCGGTTGCCCCCGCTTCGGCGGAGACCTTCTACAACCAGGACGGCGTCGTCTTCGAGGGAACGATCCGGCGGGTCGTCTCCAACGCCGCCATCTGCAACGTGCTGGAGGAGAAATACACTCCGGACGAGTACGAGCGGCTGAAGGCCAACCAGGGCCAGCCGCTGCACCTGTGGCAGGTTGACTTCACCATCCGCAACGAGTCCGGCCGGGCGCTCGACTACCTGCTGGCGTCGAGTTGGGTGCGCTCGGAGTACCCGCCCTGCACGAACTGGAGCGGGGAGGGACCGGGAGGAGGGTCGGTGCTGCCCGACCCGAGTTTGCCGATTCCGCCCGTGTGGTCGGACTACTACGAGGTAGTGCAGATGCCGTACGGGATGCGGGCGGGCCAGGAGAAGCGCAGCGCGCTGTATGTGGAGGTGTTCGAGGGGCTCCGGCCGAGCTTCGGGGAGTGGGACATCAAGTACACGTTCGCGAAAGAAGCGGGGGCTGCGGCCAACGCCGAGAGAAGCGGGGGTTCCTCGGGACGACCGGGCGGGGCTGGCGCTCGGAGCGGTGCGGCGGGGCAGTTGCCGCCGGAGATCCAGGTGGATCTGAACCTGCGCAAGGCGGAGCAGGCGGTGCGGGACGGCGACGCCGCGACGGCGCGGGAAGCGATGGAGCGGCTGGAGGCGCTCGAGGCCGAGCACGGGCTGGAGGCTTCGCCGGAGGATTTTTACCGCTACGCCGAGGCCTGGGCGGCTGCGGGAGAGCCCGACCGGGCGGTGGCGGCAGCGGTGCGCTACCTGCAGATCGAGGGGCGCGAGGGGGAGCACTACACCGAGGCGCTGGATTTGATGAACCGGGCGGAATTCGGCCAGGCGGGGCCTGCGGCCGGACCGGCTGAAGGCGAGACGCCGGTCCGGTTGCCAGTGCCGAACTGCGCAGGCCAGGTGAAAGGCACTTCGTGTTGGATGGGATTGTCTAACCAGCCGGGATGCTACTTGTGGAATCCGAACCTACAGGAGAACGAAACTGTTTTCTGGAGCGGGGGCTGCGTCAGTGGCCTGGCGAGCGGGTCAGGAACCATAAAGTGGGTATCGGAAGGCGGAGGTAGCGAGGACACGGGCCTACTGCGTAACGGCAAGCCGGACGGCCACTGGGTTCTGCGCTTTGCGAACAGGACCGTTTCCAAAGGGTCCTTCGTGGACGGCAAAGCTAACGGCCTCTTTGTCATACATGCAGCGGACGGGACCGTCGCGGAAGGGCCGATGGTGGAAGATAAGCGGCACGGCCGCTGGGTCGTTCGCTCCACGGACGGAAGCACGCAAACCATCACCTACGTCAACGGCGTCGAACAAACCTCTGCTGAGGGTTCTGTCGGAACCACAGGTAGTGCCGCCGGAGGTGGATCGTGCGAGATCCCCGGTTACCCGAGCCCGCCCGGCGGAGTGGCGAACGTGGGGCTTGCGTGGTGTCCGTCAAGCATTGATTTACAACTGCGTGCGTTCGCTCTGCAGGCGGCCGGGGCGCAGTGCGCGATCGCTACGGGCAGCTCATCGACCCCCGAGCAGATCCAGGCCCGCCGCCGGGAAATCGCTGCAGCCTGCGGCCGTCTGGCGACGCTGGCGGCGCGGGATGGCATCCCGTGCCGCTGCCCGGCCGGCTACGGGCCATGACTGAGAACCGGTGGTTATGTCAACTACAAAGCGCGGCCGGACCCGCAGGGCAGCGGGAACGGGATGCCAGCTCCCTGAAGAAGAGGGCTCCGCCGAGGAGCAGCAGAAGCGGCAGGCAGGGGACCGGTGGGATCGTGTTGAAGGGCGAATCGGGAGGCTTATCCGAGGCAGAGCCCGCCGCCGCGGCTATGACTTCGGACCAGTAGTTCTCGCAGCACCCCCCTCTCCTGGGCCGCGTCTGTACCGGCTTAGCTCGGAGTTCTGGCCTTTGTAGCGTGTTACGCTATAGTAGGCTAGTGCCGGCACGGGGTTTCAAGCATGGCGGCCTTAAACGATTTGCCGAGAAGCAAGACGCGCGGGCGTTGCCGCAAAGGTATGTCGAGCGGATTCGCGATATCCTGAGCGCGCTAGACGATGACCCGTTTGAGTCTCTGGCGGCGCCCGGCTATCGGCTGCATCCGCTGAAGGGCAGCCGCAAGGGCCAATGGTCGGTGCGAGTCTCTAAGAATTGGCGTATCACCTTCCGGTTCGAGCGCGGCGAGGTCTATGACATCGACCTGGAAGACTATCACTAGGAAGGAATCGAGTGACTACATGATTGCCGGATTGAGCAACGATGATTGGCTAAGACGGGATCCGCCCCATCCGGGAAGAAGCATCTATCACGGCTGTCTGGAAGGCAACGGCAAAGACTACGAGGGCATGACCATCGGCGGAGCGGCCGCCAAGCTGGGTATCAACCGCGTCACCTTGTCGCGTGTGATTAACGGCCGGGCGCGAATCACGACCGGCTTGGCGCTGAAGTTGGAGGCTGCAGGCTGGGGAGCTGCCGATTCATGGCTCCGCCGCCAAGCGAACTATGACTTGGCGCAAGCCCGCAAGCGCTTGAACCAACCTCCGCGACAACTAGCGCAACCCGACCGCGACTGGCTACAGCCCTGATTGATCCTGCCAGTAGGCTGGGAGGTGAGATCCCGGCGCAGAATAAAGTTGGGCGAGCGTCTCATGGCCGCAGCCGCGCCGAGCAGATTGGGGTGGGCATGGACGAGAGTTCGAGAAGACCGTCTGGCGGGGACTGAAAATAGGCCTGATGTGAAACACCCTCATGATCACGCTGCATTGACGCCGGTCCGGATGTTTCTCGCTTGAATGATCCGCCCCCGCCCAAGTGCGGATCAATCACGGCTAAAACCCACGTCGTGCCTTTCGTCCTACCTCTTCCGTACCGTCGCACCGGCCTCGTTTCGACCTATACGCGGCGAGGATCATGGGTTTTCACATCAGGTAGAGCTGTGTGTTATTGCGCCGTCACCGATCGGGTCCGCTATAGGGAAAGTCAGAGGTGGTGGCCTTGCCGCAGCCTCGCCGGGCCACGATAGCCTGTCGCGGGCTCGAAAGCCGGACTATTGCTCGCGCGTCCGTTTGATGACGGGGACCTGCTTCACGGGTTCGAAGAGCCCGAACGTGAAGACATCGGTCTGGGAGACCAGCGTCACGTACTGTTTGTCGCCGACCATGTAGGTGATCGGAGAGGTGAAAAGCTGCTGGCCCACGTTGAAGTGCCAGAGGTGCTCGCCGGTCTTCGCTTCCAGGGCGACCAGGTGGTGGTCGTCGTCTCCGAAGAAAACGATCCCGCCTTCCGTCGAAAGCGTCCCCGCCCACATGATCGTGGGGCCGGTCATCGGGTATTCCCAAACGCGTTCCCCTGTGGTGGGATTCAGTGCCCGAAGGTAGAACTGATTCGAATGCCGCGGAGGCTGTTCGCCCCCCGTTCCGGCGAAACCGACCATCGGGACCGGCTCTCGAGCCGAGCTCGTGTAGATGTCGCAGCCTTCCAGGGCGATGATGTAGAGCAGTCCGGTGTTCGGGTTGAACGACGGTGACATGTAGTTCGAGGCGCCGCGGACCGTCGGGCAAACCTCGACCCCGCCCGGCTGCGGAGCTTGTCCCTCGACGAGGATCGGCCGGCCTTTCTTGTCGACGCCGCTTGCCCACGTCAGTTGATCGACAAAGGGATTGGCGTGGAGAAACTCGCCGCTGACCCGGTCGAGAACGTAGTAGAAACCATTGCGGTTGGCCTGGACGACCAATTTGCGGTCCTCGCCTTGGTAGGGCAGATCGAGCAAGACCGGAAACTCCTGCGCATCCCAGTCCCAGACGTCGTGCGGCGTGAATTGGAAGTACCACTTCATTTCACCGCTGTCGCCGTCGACGGCGATGAGAGAGTCGGAATAGAGGTTGTCGCCAGGCCGGTCGCCGCCGTAGAAATCGGGCCAGGGGTTGCCGGTTCCCCAATAGAGAGTGTTGAGATCGGGATCGTAGCTCCCGGACATCCACGTTGCCGCGCCGCCCCAGTCGAGCGTTTTCGGCCCCCAGGTGTCGGCTCCGAACTCGCCCTTGGCCGGCACCGTCCAGAGGCGCCAAAGTTCCTCGCCGGTTTTCGCGGAATGAGCCGTCAGGAACCCGCGCGCGCCGGAGTCTCCACCGCTCACTCCGACAACGACGCGGTCCTTGAAGGCGAACGGAGCGACGGTGCAATGATAACCTTGGGCCGGATCGGCGTATTGGTGATTCCACAGCAACGCTCCCGTCTTGCGATGCAGCGCGACCAGGTAGCAGTCGCCGGTGACGAAGAAGACGCTGTCGCCCAGCAATCCGACGCCGCGGTTGGCGCGGGATCCGCCCTCGACGTCCTCTTGACGGTAGTGCCAGATCTTGCGCCCGCTGACGGCGTCGAGAGCGTGCACCTCGTTGCTGTTCCCGACATACATGATGCCGTCATGGACGAGCGGGATCGCGCTGAGCCGGCGGCCCACTTCGATGTGGTACACCCACTTCGGCACCAGCGACGAAACATTTCCGGTGTTGATCTGGGTAAGGGCGCTGTGCCGCTGAGCGGAGTAGTCGCCGGCGTACGTCAACCAGTCCTTGCCGGGTCCTCGGAGGATGTCCTCGTACTTGACCTGAGACGCTGCGGGGAACGCCGCAAGTACGGACGCGATGAGCACGGACGCAACGGCGAGACGCCCTCGAACGGCGGAGCCGGACACGGCGGGCCGCTCTTGCGGTCTGCGGTCAGTTGTCCGCTGTTTCCGTATCTGCGTCGGCTGATGGAATGCGCGCCGCCTGGCGGCTGACAAAAGCGAGGATATTCTGAATCTCATCATCGGAGAAGCGGTCGGTTAGGTTGGCGGGCATCCAGGTGTCCTTGAGGAACACGATCTCCTTGAGGCCGCCTGTGTCGAGCAGGTGCAGAGTGCCGGATCGGTCCAGGAGCTGAATGCTGTAATTCGTGTAGTTCTTCGCGACGCCCTCGATCGTTTCGCCGGAATCGGTGACGACACGAACGGGGTCGAAACCGGGAGTGATGCGTTTGTTCGGTTCGAGCACGCCCTCACGCAATTGCAGAACGTAGTTTTGCAGCCCCGCGTTGCTGAGGTCGGGTCCAAGCGATCCTCCTTCACCGCGAATCATGTGGCAGTTCGAGCAACCCGCCTTGCCGTGATAGAGGGCCTTGCCGGCTTCCGGATCGCCGGGCACATCGACCTCGTACGCCGGACGGCTGAGGCTGCTGACGTAGGCCGTCATCTGCCAGAGCTGCTCTTCCGACATGCTTCCGAAAGGCGGCATGTCTCCGCCCGGTACGCCGATCTTGATCGCGCTGTAGATCTGTGTCGGTTTCTTGTTCTGGGCGGCCGGTCCGATGACGAGATTGGGACCGCGGCCCCCCTCTCCGCCGGGTCCGTGGCAGCCGCTGCAGGCGATGCTGTAAAGCTGCTCTCCGGCAGAGATGTGCTCTTTCTTCCCGATGTAGATGTCTTCGTTCGGGTCGCGCACCACCTCCCTCAAAGCGGGGTTCTGGGCGGCTAGCGGCAATGCGAAGAGCAGCAGGACAAGCAGGCGTTGCATGACGAACGGAGGTCTCAGAGTAGCAGATGCGCGCATCGAAAACCGCCAGGAGCGCTAGCCTGCATTTCTCACCATGCGGCGAGGCGAAGTCCGTTCCGGTCGCGAAACACGAAACAGGAATCACGGCATTTCATCACCATCCACACGGCCTCTCCCTCCGGTTCACCGGCCATCAGGCGTTTCTTCTGGAGCGAACCAGGCCCCGGCCCATGGTTTCGCGAAACACGAGACACGAAACACGAATCACGGCCTTAACCCAAGCTGCCTTAGAGCAACGGCTGTACCGCCTTCTTAGGTTTTGGGTCACGAAACACGAGACACGAAACACGAATCACGGCTTTTTTTCGTCGGCTATAATTTCCCCAGTGTTGCACGACGAAAAAGCCGGCCTCGGAGGCGGAACGTCATGGTTCGCGCTGATTCTCCTGCTGGTTTGTGCTCCGGGCTGTTTCCTGCTCCCGGCGGCCGACCCGCAACCGGTCGAGATTGCGCGGGTGCCTTCCTACAGTGAAGGCATCGTCTTCGACCACGAAGGGAACGCCTACATCTCTCACGGCCGCTATATCACGCAGGTCTCCCTGCAAGGCGATTCGAGTGTCATGACCTCGATTTGGGCCGAGACGGGAGCGCCCAACGGCCACAAGGTGCTCGCGGACGGCACGCATCTGGTCTGCGACGCCAGCCGGCACGCTGTGCTGCGCCTCGACAGGAATGGCAAGGTCATCGGCGAAGCGTCGAATCAATGCGGCGGAAAACCCCTGCGCGGGCCGAACGACCTTACGCTCGATCCCAAAGGCGGTTTCTATTTCACGGACCCGGGCGGCTCGGAAAAAGAGCCCATCGGGACCGTTCACTACGTAGACCCCAACGGGGTCACGCACTTGGTCGCAGAGGGCTTCCTGTATCCGAACGGCATTGTTTTGCGGCCGGACGGCAAGACGCTGCTCGTCGCTGAGAGCGTGCGCAATCGCATCCTCGAGTTTCCCGTCACGGCGCCGGGGAAGGTCGGTCCGATGAAGGTTTTTGCGGACTTGCCGGCCAAGAGCGGTGACCAGATCGATAATCAACCCGACGGCATGGCGCTCGACACGGAGGGCAATCTCTACGTGGCCCATTTCGGAATGCGGCAAGTCCAGGTGCTTGATGTCAACGGCAAGCTCATCCGCCGTCTGCCGGGGGGGAACCTGACGACGAGTAACGTCGCCTTCGCGGGTCCGCGAATGGACCAGCTCTTCATTACGGGCGCCTTGGGCGGGTCGTCGGACACCCCGGGTGCGCTTTTCCGGCTGGAACTCCCGGGGATCGAGGGCTTGCGGATTCTTCCCCCCAGAGCCGCAGCGCCGTAACCCCCGTCGTCCTGCCTGCCGCCAGATCGACGACCACCGTCCATTTCGCCCGGCCCATGTATCGGTAGAGCATCTGGCGTCCCTCTCACCGCGTTTGGACATCCTGCGGCACGGTCTGGACGATGATCTTGCGATGCTGTGTGAATAAGGTCAGGCCCCGTGCTAAGGGACGGGTGAACCGGCCATGAGGTCAGCGCTCACACCCTGACATTTTCGTCGCCCACTGACAGGCGGCGAGGAACAGTCGGTGCGGGTCACGAATCAGGGCTTTCCAGGCTTTCACTAGCCACTGCCTGCATTTCTCACCACGTGGCGAGGCGAAGTGGGTGAGAGGGCCGTCAGGACGAGGCGCGAGCCGCTTGTCGCGCGCAGGCGTACTTGACAGTACGTCGAGCACGGCAAGCAAGCGCAACGAAGTCCTGGCGGTCGTATCGTGTGCTTCGACCGTCGGGTGGTGAGAAATGCAGGTTAGGGAACCACGCAGCGAAAACCGAGAAAGGTTGAGGCGCGGCCCGGATCGAAGCGCAGCCGGCTGCTCAGCCTGACGCGGCTGGGGAAGAAGCTCCACGAGCCACCCCGGGTGGACCTGCGCCCGCTGAGTTGCGGTTCTGGTTCCTGAGGGTAGTTGCCGTGCCAACTCGCCGTCCATTCCCAGACGTTGCCCAGCATGTCGTGCAAGCCCCAGGCGTTGGGCTGTAGGGTTCCGACATCTCGCGGACGGTTGCGGTTCCTGGTGAGCGTCTCCACGTAGCGCAGGCGGTCGGTCTTGACCAGTGTCTCGCTGTCGATGGGGTTCTCGCCGCTGTTGTCGGCGAACCAGGCGAATTCGCTGAGGGAGCCGTAACGCGCGCGATTCTCGCCTGCGCGGGCTGCGTACTCCCACTCCGTTTCGGTCGGCAGGCGCCCGCCGGCCCAGTAGCAGTAGTTGTCGGCGTCGTACCATGTCACGTTGACGATGGGGGATTGCTCGCTCCGCCAACCCGGATTGAGCTCGAAGCCGCCTTGCTTCGGCTCCTCGGGCATGGCCTTGCCGATCGTCGCCGCGAATCGTTGATAGGCCTCCACGGTGACCTCGGAAGACCCCATCCAAAAGCCCTTGTCGACTGACGTTTCGAAGGCCGGCTTTTCATCCGGGGAACAGTCCTCGTCGCCGTTCGAGCAGCCCATGCGGAAGCTCCCAGGCGCAATCCACACGTAGCGCAGCCCGTCGATCGTGTTCCGCCAACTTGCGCCCGGCGCAGGGGCCTCCGGAGGCTGGAGTTGCGGCGGCGTGATGCGGGCTCGCTCGCTGGCCGCCGCTTCAGCCGGGTCGAGGCGGGTTACCTCAGGCAGTTGCGCCCCGTCCTTTGTCTCGGCAATCTGGATCAAGCGGGCTCCGGTGCGCAGCAGAAGACGACCGTCGACGGCGGCCGCGGCGTAGATGCGGTCTTCCACAGGGACTTCGTTCCGCGCCAGGACGACCGGCTTCGGGCCGGATTGCATCACGGTCGTGACGCCCGTCTCACCGAAGAAGTACAGCCGGTCGCCCGCGGCGATGGCAGACGCCCAAGACGGTCCGCCGGCACGATGCCTCCACAGCTCCCGGCCTGTCTCCAGATCGAGACAGAAGATGACTCCGACGGGATTCGTCAGGTAGACCCGTCCGTCGTGCGCCAGCGGCGAACTGTAGTGGTTGGTGGCGCGCTCCGCCGTCCAGAGCTTCTGCCGAGGAGCGCTGAGTCGGATCGCGAAGGATTCTCCACGATTCATGGACGGTACGACGACGATCCCCCGGCTGTGCGTCAGAGACGGGATCGCGGTCGCCTGCGACCACGCGCCGGGATGGCTCCAGATCTCTTGGCCGGTGGCGGCATCGAGCGCGGCTGCTCCGCCGGCCCGGCTGATCAGCGCGACCCTCTGGTCCGGTCCGTCGACGGCCAGCGGCGTGTTCCAACCGCCTTCGGGCGGCATCTCAGCCTTCCATAACACCTTGCCAGCCTCAACGGAAACAGCGGCCGCGTAGGATGGCCCGAGGTGGGACACATGGACGTACAGGCGATCACCGTCCAGCCGCGGCGAGCTGCCGAAGTCATGGCCGTTCTGGATGGGGCCGAAAGTCTCGTTCAAGTCGCGGTTCCAAACAGGCTCGCCTGCGTGCGAAAACGCCAGGAAGTCGCCGCTGTCGAACAGCGCGTAGACTCCCCGGACGTCCACCGCCGGACTCGGCGCGGCCCTGGAGGTGCGGTCGCCCGCCCGTTGCGGACGGGAGGACTCGTGGGTGCGTCTCCACAACTCGCGGCCGTCCTCGATCGCCAGGCAGAGCAACAGGAGCGTCTCCTTGCGTTCGCCGCTCACGGCTGTGACGTAGATTCTGCCGTCCCAGACGGCGGGTGTGCTCTGTCCGTAGCCCGGCAGGTCCATGTACCACGCGATGTTGCGGTCGCGCGACCACTCGAGCGGCAGGTCCTTCGCTGCGGTGACGCCGCCGCCCCCGTGGCGGAAGTCGATCCAGGACGAGCCGTCGACCGGTTTGGCGGCCGCCCCGGGAGCGAGCGCGAGCGCGAGTAGCAGGCTTGGCAGCATATGTCTCAAGCGGTCTTTCTTCAGAACAGCAGCTTGAGCGCCAGTTGCACGGACCGCGGGCCGCCCAGGCTGTACAGGGGATTCTGGCCGCCCGAGGCGCCGCCTTGCCCCAGACCCTGATTGAACGACTGGCTTGCCATGCCGAACAACGGGCTCCTGAGATTGTTGACCGGGGCCGCGAACGAAGGCGTGTTGGTGAGGTTGAAGAAGTCGCCTCGGAGTTGCACCCGGAACCCCTCACGCAAGGCAATCTCCCGCCGTAGGCTGAGATCGAACTGCGCGGCGCCAAAGCCGCGAAGCACGTTGCGGCCCAGGGTTCCCTGCCGTAGGTCGCGGCCGGGGGGCGGCTGGAAGGCGGCCCGGTTGAGCGCGCGGCCGCCCGGAAAGGCGTCGCTCTCGAGATAGACGGGTTGACCCGGGACCAGATCGGGACGCAGGTTGAAGCTGCCCAGCACTGTCCGCACTCCCGAGAAGGGGTCCACCGGGAACGCCGTCTGGAGCCGCGCCATGCCGTCGACCGCCCAATCCCGGAAAACGTGACGCCAGCCGCCTCCCGACTCCGGTCCGGGAATCTTCCAGACGACGGCCCCGTTGGCGACGTGGCGCACGTCGAAGGAAGACGAGCCGCGATTCACTTCCGGCGCTTCCACGTCTGCCGAGAAGAACCGCACGACGTTGTCCGAGGCGGAGTCGATCGAATGCGACCAGGTGTAGGAGGCCATTGCCTGCACGCCGCGCAGCAGCGGCTGCCGGAAACGCGTCTGCAAGGCGTGATAGTCGCTCGTCGCCGCAGTCCGGTAGATGTTGCCGAAGTTGACCTGCGCGTTCGGCCTGCTCTGCGTCTCGAGTCGCGGCAGCCGGCGCCCGGCTGAGCCGATGTAGGCCAACGATAGTGTGCGTCCGCTGCCCAGGCCTTGTTCGAGCGTCAGATTCCACTGCCTCGTGAGCGGCATGCGGAAGTTGTCGGTGAAGCCCAACAGCCCGTCGAAAGGCGGTTGGGTGCCGAGCGGAGCTCCGCCGGCCCGATCGAGCGGCAGCGGGTACGGCGCATTCAGCAGCCTTTGGACGCTGCGCAGCGGCGGGTTGAAGAACGCCGAGAACAGGGCGGCCCGTGGCAGGTCATAGAACAAGCCGGCGCCGCCGCGCGCGGTCAACTCCCAGCCGTTCTTGCGATGGAGTGTCCAGGCGACGCCCAGCCGCGGGGCCACAGCGTTCTTCGGCGCGTCGTAGAGCGGCTCGCCGGCGTCGCCGAGCGCCAGCCGGGCCGGGTCGTCGGCGTTGGCCACGCCGTAGAGCTGCTTGCCGTCGAGCGCCGACGGCGCGGGATTGTAATCCCAGCGCACTCCGTAGGTCAGCGTCAGCGCCGTGCTCGCCCGCCAAGCGTCCTGCGCGAACAGCGAGAAGTTCTCGAAGGCGAGCCGCGAAGGGTCGTAGATCTCGATCACGTTCTGGAGCACCACCCCCGACAGCAGGCCGCCGGCGCCGCTCAGGTTGCGGAACGCGATTGTCTGGCGGTAGTCGGGATTGCGCTTGGCCGGCGTCAGCCGCCGATAGTCGAAGCCGAACTTCACTTCGTGCCGCCCGATGATGTAGGCGAGCGTGTCCACGATGTTGATTTGGTTCTGTGCGTTGTCCGCCGAAACACCCAGCGCGTAGCCGGCTGTATTGAGCAGATAGAGGCCGACGACGCCCGTCTTCGGTGAGGAGAAGGGCGGAAACAGCGCGGACTCGGGCGGAACCTCCGCGCCGCCGAAGTCATCGATCACACTGTCGAGCAACGCCGTGCTTCGGCTCCAGTTGAAGCGCAGATCGTTGAGCAGATTGGGAGCGATCACCCAGCTCGGGCCCAGAGTGAGGGTCTGATTGCCGCTACTCGTGGTGGAAATCGTGTTCAGGCTCAGGTCGCGAAATCCCGGTCCGCCACGCACCTCGATCGACGATGGCGCATAGTTGTAGCGGCCAAACAGCGAGACGCTGTCGCTGAAGCGATGGTCGATGCGTAAGCTCGTTGCATCCAGGCTCGACGGGTTCGAGTACGTCGCCGCAAAGCGCGCCAGCCCGTCGTTCAAGGATTCGAGTTGCGGGACCGGAAACGCGCGCACGGCCGGCAGCAACTCCGGAGCGGCGTTCTCCCTCGCCTCCAAGGCCGGATAGGCCGCCGTGGAGAACTGCGGCTGGCGAAGGCGCAGGCCTTCGTAGGAGCCGAAGAAGAAGGTGCGATTCGAGACGATCGGCCCGCCCAACACACCGCCGAAGTTGTTCTGCCGCATTTGCGGCTTGGGCAGGCTGTCGCGGTTGGCGAACCAGTCGTTGGCGTCGAGGACCTCGTTGCGGAAGTAATGGAACAGCGTGCCGTGAAAGTCGTTCGTACCGGAGCGCGTCACGATGGAGACCTGCGCACCGGGCATGCGCCCATACTCCGGCGCAAACGTCGAGGTCTGCACTTCAAACTCCTGCATGGCGTCGACGGAGACGAGTGAGTTGGTTCCGCCGAACGCCGTCAGGGCAGCCGCACTGCCGTCCTCGCCCGCGGAGGGGATGAACGAGGCGCCTGTTCCGAAGGTGGCGCTCACGCCGTCGACCATGAAGTAGTTGGAGTTGGGGCGCTGCCCGTTGACGCTGAACTGCCCGGGAGAGTTGGACGAGGCGGCTACGTTGACGATTCCCGGTCCCAAGGCGATCAGCGACTGGAAGCTACGCCCGTTGAGCGGCAGGTTCCCGACGAACTGCCGGTCCACCACCTGGGCCACGGTCGCCGACTCGAGCAGCGGGGGAGGCGCTTCGACAGTGACAGTCGTGGCCTCGGCGGCGAGCGACATCGAGACGTTCTGGCGGCCCTGCTGATTCACATTCAACCGCACGCCTTCAAGGCGCGCCGGGCTGAAGTCTTCGGCCTCGACCGTGATGCTGTATTCGCCGGGCGGCAATAGGGGAAACAGACAGACTCCGTCCTCACCAGCGATCTGGCGCCGGCGGAATCCTGTCGATGGGCTTTCGATCGTCACTGCGGCCGCCGAAACGGCCAGTCCCTGGGGATCCAGCACGCTCAGGCTGAGCGACGCGTTGCCGCTCTGCGCTCGCGCCGGCTGGACGGCGAGCATAGCCGTTCCGAGCATCAGGAGAGAAACGAAGACCGAGTTGGACCGTAAGCCGCAGGTGAAGTTCAACATAAGAGCATTCCTGTTTCGAGGGGAGGCGGCCTCCCCAAAAAACAAGTTAGCCCTGCAGATGAAGTCTCAAAAACTCTGCCTGTATCTGCGGTGCGAACTTTCTCGCGGGCGGGATGGACGGGGCGGCGAACGGAACCCGCTGCTGGCAGTCCGTGGTAAGAGTCCCGTGGAAGGCGCGGCGGGCTCCTGCGGTTGCTCGGCGCGGAGTGAGGAGGATGGCGATCCGGGTGATCTCCTCCAACGAACGACAAAGCCGACGGCCTAGCCTGCATTTCTCACCACGCGGCGAGGCGAAGTGCGTGAGAGGGCCGTCAGGACGAGGCGCAAGCCGGGCGGAGGAAAAAGGCGCGAGCCGGGCGTGCTTGTCGAATCGCCTCCTTTACCCCTCGGGTCACGAAACACGGCCTTTCCGGTTCACCGGCCGACAGACATTTCTTCTGGAGCGAACCAGGCCCCCTCCCATGGTTTTCACGAATCACGAAACACGAATCACGGCCTTTTTTGCGTGCTTCGACCGTCGGGTGGTGAGACATGCAGGCTAGCGTTGCCGAATCTACCTCACGATCCGCTCAATCTCCTCCAGCGCTCCGTCGGACGCGTCCCGATTCGACGTCCGCAGCCGCCCGCACAGGATGTGCGCCCCACACGTCAGATAAGAGGGAACAGTAGTGACCGTAGTAACCGTGAAAGAAACGCCCCTCCTGCTGCCCGTGCAAGGGCGTATCGGTGGTGTCGATATCGAGTAGGATCTCGGCCGGCTCCTGCGAGTGGGCTTCCACAAACACGTCCACCAGCAGGCGGTCGATCGCTGCGCTGTCGCAGCGGATCTTCTTATAGCGGTCCAGCCCGTCGCTCGTTCGTTCCAGCCGGTTCAACGTGCTCTTGCCCGCCAACGGCTGGCCGCGGTCGCGCTCTCGGCGGCGCTGTTGCCCGCCCAAGTCGCTCTTGCCCGCCAGCAGCGCCAGCACCGGATCACGCCGCAACTCGTCGTGATCGTTGAGGTCTTCGTATCCCAGCGCCAGCCCGTAGACCCGCTGCGAGACCAACTCCCCCACCCGGTGTTCGATGCGCCGCGAATCGCGGCCATCCTCGAAGCAGGCCGCCAAGCGCGGCAGCAGGTTGATGCGCTGGTCCACCTCGCGCAACAGCAGCGCGCCGCCGTCGGAACTGATCACCCCGCCGTCGAAGCGGGCGCTCACCTGGCGCCGAAAATGCTTGGCGAAGGTGAAGCTGCATTGAATACACTCTGTTGACAGAGGGCTGCTTTCGGCTTGTGGCGCTAACGTTTTGGACATAAATGTTTCATGCCACACCAGGCAGCCCTTTTCCTACCCCCTGGTGAGATTTCCGGGCTAGCCACAAGTCACGAGTCACGAGCCACTGCTTTTCAGGTTTTCACGAGACACGAAACACGAAACACGGGGATATTGGTACTGAAGCCCTTCAGTCTTGTTTTTCCGCTCCGGCCTGCCTAGCATGAAGACAGGGAATCGGGAATCAAATGCTGCATGTCTCATCCCGTGGCGAGGCAAAGTGCCCAAGAGGGCCTTCAGGGCAAGCCGCAAGCCGCCCGCGCCGGCAACGCGGTTTTATGTTTTTCACGAATCACGAGACACGGCATTTTTGAGAGTCACGAAACACGGCTTTTATGTTTTGCACGAATCACGAGACACGAATCACGGCTTTTCTGGCCGTTCGGTTCGCCGTGGGTGCGCAAGCGTCGCACCACCAAAAAGCGCCGCCCGGACCGCCGCACCCGCCGGCTCGGTCAATGGTCCCTGGCCCTCGATTGTCGTCCATGACACCGAATATCCCACAAAAATGCACAAAATCCCGGATCCCGCAGAAAAATCGCTGCTTGCCGGCTCGCTTCTGTCCCCGATGGCCCGACATCGCTCGGTGGGTGGGGGTGAGCCGGTGTCCGCGCACGGTCAGTGCTTCTCGACCCGCCTCACCACGAGCGCCGTTAGCTGGGAATCCCACAAAAATGCACAAAATCCCGGATCCCGCGGAAAAATGCGAGAAGCGCGCCCTTCGCCGCAGCTCCCGTAGCCCTGCGGGCCGCTCCCGCAGCGTCGAATGCCGAATGAACCCATGCTGTGAATCAAAGGGGAACGTTCGATGAGCCTTGACAACATGTCATTTTTCTCTTGCATCGGCTCGGGCGAAGTGATACACTCCGAGAGGATGAAGGGGGACATTGTCCCCGCACGGAGTTTGGTCGGGCAAGCCGGGCGGCTCCGACATCCGACCCATTGACATCTTGGCGGTCTGCGCGGGCCTCCAGGGCGGGAACGCCCAAAAGGCCCGCTTGTCGTCAAAACAAGCTTGAGGCCGGTCGCGGAAGGGATTCCCTGGACCTGTGGTGTGGGGGAGGCGATCTTCTGCGGTCCAGATCTTTGACAATCTGGTTGGACGTGAAGTCTGCGAACGTCTAATTTCGAGTTCTGAGTCGTACGGAACTCCACGAGTTATCCTCGGTTCTCTTCGGAGGGCCGCGGAGACAAGCTTTTACTCGAGAGTTTGATCCCGGCTCAGAATCAACGCTGGCGGCGCGCTTAACACATGCAAGTCGAACGAGAAAATTCCCTTCGGGGAGTGAGTAAAGTGGCGAACGGGTGAGTAACACGTGGGTTACCTGCCCTCGAGTGGGGAATAACTCTGGGAAACCGGGGCTAACACCGCATACGATCCTTCGGGATGAAAGTCTTCGGACGCTCGAGGAGGGGCCCGCGGCCGATTAGCTTGTTGGTGGGGTAACGGCTCACCAAGGCAAAGATCGGTAGCCGGCCTGAGAGGGCGCACGGTCACACTGGCACTGAGACACGGGCCAGACTCCTACGGGAGGCAGCAGTGAGGAATCTTGGACAATGGGGGAAACCCTGATCCAGCGACGCCGCGTGAGTGATGAAGCCTTTCGGGGTGTAAAGCTCTTTCAGCGGGGACAATCATGATGGTACCCGCACAAGCAGCTGCGGCTAACTACGTGCCAGCAGCCGCGGTAATACGTAGGCAGCAAGCGTTGTTCGGAATTACTGGGCGTAAAGCGAGTGTAGGCGGTCTGCCAAGTCTGTTGTGAAATCTCCCGGCTCAACTGGGAGGGTGCGTCGGAAACTGGCAGGCTCGAGTGCGAGAGGGGAGAGTGGAATTCCTGGTGTAGCGGTGGAATGCGTAGATATCAGGAGGAACACCGGTGGTGAAGACGGCTCTCTGGATCGCCACTGACGCTGAGACTCGAAAGCGTGGGGAGCAAACAGGATTAGATACCCTGGTAGTCCACGCCCTAAACGATGCATACTTGGTGTGGGCTCTTCACTGAGTCCGTGCCGGAGCTAACGCGTTAAGTATGCCGCCTGGGGAGTACGGTCGCAAGGCTGAAACTCAAAGGAATTGACGGGGGCCCGCACAAGCGGTGGAGCATGTGGTTTAATTCGACGCAACGCGAAGAACCTTACCTGGGCTTGAAGCGCCGGGGACCGCGCTAGAAATAGCGTCTTCCCTTCGGGGACCCCGGTAGAGGTGCTGCATGGCTGTCGTCAGCTCGTGTCGTGAGATGTTGGGTTAAGTCCCGCAACGAGCGCAACCCTCGTCCCGTGTTGCTAACTTCGGTGCACTCACGGGAGACCGCCAGCGACAAGTTGGAGGAAGGTGGGGACGACGTCAAGTCATCATGGCCTTTATGTCCAGGGCGACACACGTGCTACAATGGACGGTACAACGGGTCGCGAAACCGCGAGGTGGAGCTAATCCCTAAAAACCGCCCTCAGTTCGGATCGCAGGCTGCAATTCGCCTGCGTGAAGCCGGAATCGCTAGTAATGGCGCATCAGAACGGCGCCGTGAATACGTTCCCGGGCCTTGTACACACCGCCCGTCACATCACGAAAGTGGATTGTACTAGAAGTCCGTGAGCCAACCCTCGGGAGGCAGCGGCCCAAGGTATGATTCACGATTGGGGTGAAGTCGTAACAAGGTAGCCGTAGGAGAACCTGCGGCTGGATCACCTCCTTTCTAAAGGAATATGGACAACTGTCGCGGATGTTCTGAAACGACAGGAGTCTCATTTCCGTTAAGCAACTCCGGACTCGGATAAGACTCAGTAACAGACTGTTCCCGCAACTTCCCTTGCGGGCACGTCCAACCGGCCTCAATCGGGGCTGTAGCTCAGTTGGGAGAGCGCCTGATTTGCATTCAGGAGGTCGTCGGTTCGAATCCGGTCAGCTCCACCACGTTTAGCCTGCATGTCTCACCACGCGGCGAAGTGAAGTGCGTGAGAGGGCCGTCAGGACGAGGCGCGAGCCGCTTGGCGCGTGCAGGCGTACTTGACCGTACGTCGAGCACGGCGAGCAAGCGCAACGAGGTCCTGGCGGTCGTATCGCGTGCTTCGACCGTCGGGTGGTGAGAAAGGCAGGTTAGTCCTGTATCAGGGACGCAAGACCCGTCGGGGGCCTGTAGCTCAGTTGGTTAGAGCGCATCCCTGATAAGGATGAGGTCGCTGGTTCAAATCCAGCCAGGCCCACCACTTGCAGGCCTTCCACGCTGTCGGTTGCAGGTGTCAGTCTTCCGGTTCGCCAACGGGAACCCTGACATCTGGAACCGCAGTGCGGTCCTGAGTGATCTTTGAAATCTGAATATCGTAGGGCATCTTTAGTCATCGCCGGGTTTCCGCCCGCTCCGTTCGCGGAGAAGGTGGGAATTCGACGAGCGCAAGTAACGTCTCGACTGGATCCGGATTCAGTTCCGGGTCAATTTTATGGTCAAGCTACTAAGGGCGTACGGGGGATGCCTTGGCGCAAGCAGGCGATGAAGGACGTGGCAGGCTGCGAAAAACCTCGGGGAGCTGCGAGCAAGCTGTGATCCGGGGGTGTCCGAATGGGGAAACCCGGCCGGTGTGAACACCGGTCATCCTTGTCTGAATCCATAGGGCAGGGAGGCGAACCCGGGGAAGTGAACCATCTCAGTACCCGGAGGAAGAGAAAACAACAGTGATTCCGTTAGTAGCGGCGAGCGAACGCGGAACAGCCCAAACCGGCCGAGCTGTGAGGCAAGGCCGGGGTTGTAGGACCGCATCATGGGATCGGAATGGTTAGCCGAATGTATTTGGAAAACTCGACCAGAGAAGGTGATAGTCCTGTAGGCGAAAACCTGAACGACTCAGTGGGATCCTGAGTACCGCGGGGCACGGGAAACCTTGTGGGAATCTGCCGGGACCATCCGGCAAGGCTAAATACTCGCTTGCGACCGATAGTGAACTAGTACCGTGAGGGAAAGGTGAAAAGTACCCCTGCTAGGGGAGTTAAAAGTACCTGAAACCGTATGCCTACAAGCAGTGGGAGGGCCGTGGCCGTTCTTATTCGTAAGTTCAGCCGCGCCTGACCGCGTGCCTTTTGCTTAATGAGCTGGCTAGTTATTCTCAGTGGCAAGGTTAAGCTTCAGCGAGCCGCAGCGAAAGCGAGTCTGAATAGGGCGTGGAGTCGCTGGGAATAGACGCGAAACGGGATGATCTACCCTTGGCCAGGGTGAAAGTTGTGTAACAGCAACCGGAGGCCCGAACCATTGTCGGTTGAAAACGGCTTGGATGAGCTGAGGGTAGGGGTGAAAGGCTAATCAAATTCCGTGATGGCTCGTTCTCTCCGAAATAGCTTTAGGGCTAGCCTTGCGTATCTGCAACGGTGGTAGGGCTCTGGATGGACTAGGGGGCTTCCAAGCTTACCGAATCCAACTAAACTTCGAATGCCGTTGACATCGAGCGCGGGAGTCAGACTGTGGGGGCTAAGCTTCATGGTCAAAAGGGAAACAACCCAGATCGCCGGCTAAGGTCCCGGAATGAGTGCTAAGTGGGTAAGGAAGTCAAGAGGCCCAGACAGCCAGGAGGTTGGCTTAGAAGCAGCCACCCTTTAAAGAAAGCGTAATAGCTCACTGGTCAAGCCTCTCGGCACCGAAAATGTAACGGGGCTCAAGCACTCTACCGAAGCCGCGGGTCCGAATTCGTTCGGACGGTAGGAGAGCATTCTAAACTGGTCGAAGTCAGTCTGCAAGGATTGGTGGACGGTTTGGAAGAGACTCTGCCAGCATTAGTAGCGAGAAACCAGGTGAGAATCCTGGTCGCCGAAAGTCTAAGGTTTCCTGAGCAAGGTTCATCCGCTCAGGGTTAGTCGGGGCCTAAGGTGAGGCCGAAAGGCGTAGCCGATGGATACGCGGTAAACATTCCGCGACTACCTTGCTTCGTTTGACGATGGGGTGACGCAGGAGGCTAAATGAGAGTGCTGATGGAAATGCACTTTGGCCGTCGTAAGGTGTTCCGGGCAGGCAAATCCACCCGGAAGCTATCACTGAGGACGGACGCGAAGGGGCAACCCGACTTAGTCATGACGCCACACTGCCAGGAAAAACCTCTAAGGAGAAGTCAAGGTACCCGTACCGTAAACGGACACACGTAGACGAGATGAGTATTCTCAGGCGCTCGGGTGAAGGGTTGTTCAGGAACTCGGCAAATTAGCCCCGTAACTTCGGGAGAAGGGGCGCCTCCTTCTGGGAGGCCGCAGTGAAATGGCTCAGGCGACTGTTTAACAAAAACACAGGTCTCTGCAAAGTCGAAAACGACGTATAGGGGCTGACGCCTGCCCGGTGCCGGAAGGTTAAGAGGAGGGGTTAGCTTCGGCGAAGCTCTGAATCGAAGCCCCGGTGAACGGCGGCCGTAACTATAACGGTCCTAAGGTAGCGAAATTCCTTGTCGGGTAAGTTCCGACCTGCACGAATGGCGTAACGATCTGAGCACTGTCTTAACAACCTGCCCGGCGAAGTTGTGGTCCCGGTGAAGACGCCGGGTGCCCGCCACAAGACGGAAAGACCCCGTGCACCTTTACTACAACTTACCAGTGAATCGCGGTGCGGTTTGCGCAGGATAGGTGGGAGGCTTTGAATCCGGGTTCTTGGACTCGGAGGAGCCATTGGTGAGATACCACCCTGATCGTATTACGGTTCTAACCTGCTCCCCTCAACGGGGAGAGGGACACTGGTTGGCGGGTAGTTTGACTGGGGCGGTCGCCTCCCAAAATGTAACGGAGGCGCGCGATGCTCGGCTCAGGCTGTTTGGAAATCAGCCGCAGAGTGCAATAGCATAAGCCGGGTTGACTGCGAGACCTACAAGTCGAGCAGGTGCGAAAGCAGGCTATAGTGATCCGGCGGTTCCGTATGGAAGGGCCGTCGCTCAACGGATAAAAGGTACGCCGGGGATAACAGGCTGATCCAAGCCAAGAGTTCACATCGACGCTTGGGTTTGGCACCTCGATGTCGGCTCATCGCATCCTGGGGGTGAAGAAGCTCCCAAGGGTTGGGCTGTTCGCCCATTAAAGCGGTACGTGAGCTGGGTTCAGAACGTCGCGAGACAGTTCGGTCCCTATCTGTGGTGGGCGTAGGAGATTTGAGGGGGGCTGCCTCTAGTACGAGAGGACCGAGGCGGACGAACCTCTTGTGATCCAGTTGTCACGCCAGTGGCATAGCTGGGTAGCGAAGTTCGGTCGAGATAAGCGCTGAAAGCATATAAGCGCGAAGCTCTCCCCAAGATGAGATCTCCCAAGCGCAAGCTAATAAGGGCACTCGAAGACGACGAGTTTGATAGGACGGATGTGTACGCGTGGTAACACGTTCAGCTAACCGTTACTAATCGCCCGTTCGGCTTGACCATAAAATTGACTCGGCACTGAGTCCTGCGGCATCACGATTCCTGTGATCCCGTGACGTTCGCGCTCGAAGCGATGACTCGCCCTGCGGTATTCGGTTCACCCCTTTCGGGTGGCTCTAGCGAGGGGGTCACACCTGTTCCCATCCCGAACACAGCAGTTAAGCCCCTCAGCCCCGATGGTACTGCGCGGGCAACTGCGTGGGAGAGTAGGACGCCGCCCGATTAATCTCGAAAGGCCCCGGTCGATGCCGGGGCCTTCTCCATCCCCGTTCCGGCCTGCATCTCTAGCCACGTGACGGCCGCAGCACGATCTCAGCCCTCCCTGTATCAGTGGTCAGCCTAACCTGCATGTCTCACCACGCGGCGAGGCGAAGTGCGTGAGAGGGCCGTCAGGACGAGGCGCGAGCCGCTTGGCGCGCGCAGGCGTACTTGACAGTACGTTGAGCACGGCAAGCAAGCGCAACGAAGTCCTGGCGGTCGTATCGTGTGCTTCGACCGTCGGGTGGTGAGAAATGCAGGCTTAGCCGCCTCTGATCGATGGTCCGTGAAAAACAGGCCCGGTGGCAAAAAGTGCAGGTTAATAGCCCTTGTGCTTGTCGACAACGTTCAGCAGAGGCAGATCCTCGGCGAAGCGCCGGATGTTCTCTTTGACCGTCCCCAGCATGCGCATGCGATCAAGATCGGATCGACCGGCGACGTGCGGTGTGATGATGGCGTTGTCGAACTTCCACAGTGCGTGACCCGCGGGCAGCGGTTCGGGGTCAGTGACATCGACTCCGGCGCCGGACAGGCGCTTGCTGTCGAGGGCCTTCACGAGAGCATCCAGGTCGTACAGGCCGCCGCGGCTTACGGCGATGAAGTACGCGCCTCGTTTCATGTTCTCGAACTGGTTCGGACCGATCATCTTGTGGCTTTCGCGGGTCCACGGGGCTGCGACGAAAATGACGTCGGCGTTGGGAACCATCTCGTCCAGGCGGTCCGGTTTGACGACTTCCTTGACGAATGGTGAATAGGGAAGATCCTCGGGATCGACGCCGATCACGGTCATGCCGTGGGCCCACGCCCGCAGCGCGATCTGCGCGCCGATACCGCCCACACCGATGACAAGGGCTGTCTTCTGATTCAGTTCGATGCCGTCGTAGGGCCGCCCGCCCCACGTCTCGGTTTGACGGTCCGCGATGAACCTCGGGATGCGGCGCGTGAGCGTCAGCAGCATGGCCATGGCGTGATCGGCAATCTCGGGGCCCTGTACGATCTGGTTGTTGGTGAGGACGATGTCGCTGTCGCGTAGGTCGTCGCCTCCGGAGCGGTGCAGCACCGTTTCGACGCCGGCGCTCAAGGTTTGCACCCATTTGAGCTTCTTGCCGGCGCGGACCTGATCGGGTTTGATGTAGCCGATCATGGCGTCGGCGTCCGCTATGTGGTCCATCACGTTGTCTCTGGTGACAGGAACGAGCTTCACTTTCGATGACACGGATTGCCAATCGGCAATGTCTTCCGCTGATCGGTTGAGTACGAGGATGGTCTTGGTCTGCGCTCCGAGAGTCAAGACGAAAGCAAACAGTATGAGAAGCGTTCGGGTCATCGGTTTTGTTCTCCGCAAAGTCCACCAAGATTCTAGCGCAGCGATGAGTACTGAGAGGACTCGCGGCGTGATGAGATATCCGTTCCGGGCTTGCTAAGGTAACCGGGATCGGTCGGTTGGCGGCCAACTGTACCGACAAGGGACTGGTGATGAAGTTGACATTGCTTGGAACAGGAACACCGGCGCCGTTGATGCACCGCGCCGGATCGAGTTATCTCATTCAGCACGACGGAGAGGCGCTGCTGTTCGATTGTGGTCCGGGCTCGGTGCGTCGGTTGCTGCGAAAGGGCGTGGCGGTGACCTCGGTGAGTCACCTGTTCCTGACGCACTTGCATTACGACCACTGCGTTGACTACGGCTACTTGGTGCTCAATCGATGGGATCAGGGTTCGGGCGGAATTCCCGAGTTGCAGGTCATCGCGCCTGCGCCGGCGGCCCGAATGACCGACCTGCTCTTCGGCAAGGACGGCGTCTACGGCCCGGATCTTGCGGGTCGCACGTCGCACCCGGGCAGCCACTTCATCTACGAAATGCGCGGTGGCGTGCTGCCCCGCAAGCGGCCGTCCCCGGAGGTGATTCAGGTCAGCCACGGCGGCGTTGTCGAACGTCGGAGTTGGAACGTGCAGGTGGCGGAGGTCGTCCATTGTCAGCCTTATCTGACTTGCCTTGCGTATCGGCTGAACACTGCGGACGGGTCGATCGTCTTCGGCGGTGATACTGCTCCCGCATCGAGTCTGACCGAACTGTCGACCGGAGCCGACGTTCTGCTTCACATGTGCCACATGATCAACGGACTGGTGGACGATCCGCGGATCACGGGCTGCTGCTCAGGGCATCTCGACGCCGCCCGCACCGCCAGGGACGCCGGCGTGAAGACGCTGATCCTCGTGCATATTACCGAGCAATTGGAGCAGCCCGGTGTGCGCGAACGAATCCTGCACGAAGCGGCGGAGGTCTTCGATGGACAGATCATCTTTGGTGAGGATTTGATGGACGTGCCCTTGGGACAGATCGAGCCGGTGAAAATTCGCTAGCCTGCATTCTCGCCGCATGTCGAGGCGAAGTGTGCCGGACGGCCGGCAGGACGAGGCGCGATACGTAGCCGCGCCGTGGTAGAGACGGACATCCTTGTGGTAGCTTCGGTTTGGCATTCAGCAGCCGATGGGTTGAATACTCTGCCTCGGCGAGTTGGCCTCCCTCAAAAGCAAAACTGTCCACAATACTGCCGATCCCGCCCAGTTCCATCGCATGCGGAATGCAGGGCGACGTCCTCGGTTTCGGGGTTCGGGTAGGTCGCTTGGCGGGTGGCGTTGCCCGTGCTCATCCGATCCCCTTCCCGCCGGACCGTCGCGTCACCCCATCGACCATAGTCGCGGCGGACATGTGGCCGATTACGTTGACCGCGGTGCGAAACGCATCCGGCACGCGGTCGACCCCCAGCAGAATGCCGAGCCCTGCGAGTGGCACGCCCACTACGTCGAGCGCCGGCGCCATCGAAACGATGCTGGAGCTGGGAACCGGTGCGACCGTCATTGATGCGAGGAAGATCGCCAGCACTGCTGCCGCGATCAGTCCCGCGTCGAGCGGCACCCCGTACATGGCGGCGAGAAAGACCAGCGACGTGCTCTGAAACAGTGCGCTGCCCGGGCGGTTGATCGATGCTGCCAGCGGAAGGACCAGCGAGAAACTGTTCTTCGAAAGGCCCAGCTTCTCCGCCTCCCGCAGCATCATCGGTAGCGTTCCCACCGATGTCGTCGTGGTGAAGCCCACCGTGTAGGTGCCCGCCGTCGCGCGGATGAACCGCCCCGGAGCCACGCCCCCCAGGATCCACACCAGGGGCAGCAGCACGAGACCTTTCAGGAGGAAGAGGCCCACGACGGTCGCGCCGATAAAGACGGCAAGGTTCTGCAGCATCGCCACCCCAGTCTGTGCGACCACCGGTGCCGCTAGACCGAAGACGCCCACGGGCGCCGTCCACAGGATCCAGCTCATGAGCTTGATGAGCGCGTCCCCGAGCGCCTCGGCGAAGGAAGTTAGCGCCTCTTGCTTCTCCATCGGCAGCGTCGTCGTGGCCGCAGAAAGGAGGACGATGAAGATGAGGAGCGGGAGAAGGGATCCGTTGGCGGCGGCCTGGATCGGATTCCGGGGAACCAGGTTGACGAGAAAGTCGACCACATCTGGTGTCGCGGTGTCCAAATCTGTCACGCTCGTGGGGGGCGGTACGGGAGCCGTGAAGGTGAGGGCGAATGTCATCACACCCATACCGATCAGGATCGCCGGCAGGGTCATAACCCAGAAGAAGCCCACCGCAAGGCCCCCTTGCCGGCCCAGCTTGCGCAGGTTCCCGATCCGCGCCACGCCAACGAACACCACTGCCGCAACCAGCGGAATGACGACCATCTGGATCGCACGCAGGAAAATCTGGCCGAGCGGTTCGACAGCCTCGGAAGCCCGCAGGAGCGCCGGAGATCCGGTGGCCGAGGCGGCGACTCCGAGCCCTAGCCCGAGTGCCAGACCGATGAGAATGGCGCTTGTATTCACGGTGCGCCCGCCCGCTCACTCACCGGCGGCAGCGCCCTCCTCAGTGACTGAACACCGCTCACCACTGGCGGTTCGATGCTCATCGCGCCCAGATCCACCGTCGGCGCCATCCCCGAATCCGGTGGTTCGACCACTTCGCCGCGAGTTGAACGTCCTCAAAAGCATGATTGTCCACAATTGCAGGATAATCCGGCCTCTGCGCCTTGTTCAGGGAGCCTTCATCGGGACAATGATGTTGCGGAGTAGGCCGATGTCTTCGATCTCGACTTCCATGACGTCGCCGGCTTGCATTTCATTGCGCTTGCCCGGCAGGACGGGAGGAGCCACGGTGCCGGTGTAGATCACGTCACCGGGCAGAAGCGTCATGTAGCGGCTAATGTAGCTGACAAGCTGCCGGACGTCGTTCCGCATGTGCTTGGTGCGGCCATGCGCCACGACGTCACCGTTCAGCCGAACCTCGATGTAGAGATCACGCCACTCGACACCCTCGGCAATCACGGGGCCGAGGCAGGCCCAAGTGTCGGTTCCTTTGGAGATGAGGCGCGTGGGCTCTTTGAGTTGGGCGAGTTCCTTGTACCAGGTGTTCTCGCTGAAGTCGTTCCCGACGCTGTAGCCGAAGATGTGTTCTTCGGCATCCTCGACGGAGATGTGCCGGCCCTTTTTCCCGATGATGATGACAAGCTCGCCCTCGAAGTTCAGGTTCATCGCCTCGGGAGGAAGTTCGACCCCGCCTTCGTGCCGGTTCAGCGACGTGGGCATCTTTGCGAAGAACCGCGGATGTCGCACGTGCAGTGGCGGGCCCTCGGGAAGATTGGAGTTCAGGGCGACACCGAGCACCTTGGATACCTTCATCGGATCGAGCGGAATCTCTAGCCGTACGTCCGAAAGCGGGAAGGTCTTGCCGGTGGGACGAGCGCCCAGGAGAAAGTCCCCATCCAATTCGCGAACAGTCCCGCCCTCGAGGATGCCGTAGGAGACAGAGCCCTCTTGTGAGAAGCGCACGTAGCGGGTGATGTCGGACTGCGCTCGGAGGGCAACTTGCGTTAGGCCGAGAAGCACCAGCGTGGATAGGATTCGGTGGGTTGCTCTGTTCATTCGCTGTATCTCGGGGTCGTTCTTTAAGTCCAGTTTACACGCTGAGGGGCGGCAGCCATTGCGGGGCCTCTCGGATTCTCAGGCTTTGGTCTGAGCAATCCGGTAAAGGTGGCCGTAAGTCCGGATGATGAGGCTGCTATCGGCTAAAGCGGGTGTGGCCATGCACATTTCCTTGAGGGAATTCTTGCCAAGGACCTTGAAGTCGGGGCCGGCTTTGATCACATAGGTATCGCCGCTTTCGCTGAGGCAGAAGATCTTTCCGTTGTAGGCCCAGGGGGAGCTGGTGAAATTGCCGCTGCCGGTTTCGATGCGGCGCTTGCCATAGACTTCTTCGCCGGTGACGGCGTCGTGGCAGGTGAAGAAGCCGCGATCGAACAAGATGTAGAGGCGTCCGTCGTAGAGGACGGGCGTAGGGTGATACGGGCCGCCTTGGGGGAGGCTCCAGGCGAGGTATTCGTTGCTGGTGGTACCGGCGGCCGGGGTGATGTCGCCGCTTGCGCCGGGCCGAACGGCGTAAACCGGTCGGGTGGGGGTGACGTGGAAACCGGAGGTGACATAGAGCAACTCGCCCACGGAGAACGGTGTGGGCAGTGAGATGCCCGACATGCCTCGGATTTCCCACAGTAGCTTGCCGTCCAGGTCATAGGAGCGAACCTTGTTACGTCCGGAGGTGACAATTTCCGTGCGTTTCTGGTTCCGCCAGACGTAGGGGGTGGCCCAGGTCGTGGGCTCGTCGCGGTCAACTCGCCAGATCTCTTTGCCGGTGAGCTTGTCGAGCGCCAGCAGGTAGGACTGTTGCTCGTTGTCGTTTTGGATATACAGGCGGCCTTCGTGAACAATGGGCGAGGATGCCGTTCCGTAGCCGTAACGCGTCTCGACGCCCGGCCAGAGTTTGGACCAGAGGATCTTGCCATTCATGTCAAGGCAATAGGTGCCGAGGTCCCCGATGTGGGCGTAGATACGCTCGCCGTCGGTGGCGGGCGTTTCTGACGCGTAGGTGTTCTTGCGATGACGCGGAACCTTGGGAACTCCGCGATGGATAGCGGTTTCCCAGCGGGTTTTGCCTGTGGCGAAGTCGATCGAATAGACGCTCCAGGTGTATTCGTGGGTTGGTATCGGAAGGGATTCACCGCCTGCATAGAAACCGCCGGGGGGTTGTTCGTCACCAGTGGAGCTGATGGCGGTGTTGAGGAAGATCTGGTCGTCCCAAACGATGGGCGACGACCAGCCTTTGCCGGGGATGGGTGTCTTCCAGGCGACATTCTTGGTGGTGCTCCATATTTCGGGCAGGCCGGGGTTGTCGGGGACCGCGCCTGGGGAATTGCCACGGAAGTGTGTCCAGCGGCCTGCTTGCGCTGTGCTCGTGGCCAGGGCGGTGAGGAAGAGGCGGCGGCTGAGGGGCATATGATTTAGTGTCTCGCAAAGGCTCCAGGGCTGCAAAGGAAAACCGGGGTCGGGTGGCTCATCGTTGGGGCTCCGCTTGCGTGCGATAATTTCGCTTTCCCGATACGGAGTGATCTATGGGTGAGTTGGTTGCTGTTTCGCGATCTGGAGATGTGGCGGTGGTGAACGTCCAGAATCCGCCGGTGAACGCGTTGAGCCCGGGAGTGCCGGAGGGTATTGCGGCGGCTGTGAACGACGCAGCGGCGGATGACACGGTGCGGGCGGTGGTATTGATCGGCGATGGACGTACATTCATCGCGGGTGCGGATATTCGGGAGTTTGCAAAGATTCGTTCGGGTCAGAGGGAGCGCGGAGAAGGAATCCATCCTCTACTGTTTACGCTTGAGGATTGTCCCAAGCCGATGATCGCGGCGATTCATGGGACGGCTTTTGGCGGAGGCTTGGAGGTAGCGTTGGCTTGCCATTACCGCGTGGCGCTCGCATCGGCGCAGGTTGGGCAGCCCGAAGTGAAATTGGGGATTCTGCCGGGTGCTGGCGGGACTTTGCGTCTGCCTCGGCTGGCGGGGGTGGCGAAGGCGGCGGAGATGTGCGCGATCGGAGATCCGATCACCGCTCAGGATGCGCTTGATCATCACATATTGGACCGCATCGTCGATGGTGACACTCGCGAGTCGTTGCTGGCGGGTGCGCTGGCTTTCGCGGCCAAGTTGATTGCAGATGGTGCGAAGACGCCTCGCGTTCGCGACAACGACGAGCGGTTGGGTGACATGGCGGCGAATGCGCCGATCTTTGCAAAGGTGCGTGCTCTGGCGCACCAAAAAAAGCGGGGGCAGATGGCGCCCCAAAAATCGATTGATTCGGTGGAAGCCGCGACGAAGATGCCGTTTGAGGAAGCGCGGGTTTTGACGGCGAAATTGTTCATGGAGTGTTTGCACTCGCCGCAGTCGGAGGCGTTGATTCATGTGTTCTTCGGCGAGCGCGAGGTGCGGAAGATACCTGATGTGCCGTCCGATACACGGACGCGGAAGATCGCCAAAGCGGCGATTGTCGGTGCGGGGACGATGGGCGGCGGGATCGCGATGAACTACGCCAACGCGGGAATTCCGGTGCGGCTCAAGGAAGTGTCCGAGCAAGCGCTGGAGAGGGGATTGGCTCGCATTCGGTCGAACTACGACCATTCGGTGAAGAGGGGACGCTTCACACCCGAGTTCGTGCGTGAGCGGATGGACCTGATTCAACCGACGATGAGTTACAAGGAGTTTGCTGACGCCGACATCGTGGTGGAAGCCGTGTTCGAAAACATGGAGCTGAAGAAGACCGTCTTCCGCGAGTTGGATGAGGCGACGAAGCCGGAGGCGATTCTGGCGACGAACACTTCGACGCTCGACGTGGATGAGATTGCTTCGGTGACGGCGGATCCGGCTCGGGTCATCGGAACCCACTTTTTTTCGCCGGCGAATGTGATGCGGCTACTGGAGGTGGTGCGTGGAAAAGAGACGGCCAATGATGTCATCGCTACGGCCATGCAACTCGGGCGGCGGATGAAGAAGGTGGGTGTCTTGGTGGGGAACTGCCATGGGTTCGTAGGGAATCGTATGTTCGGGCCGTACATGCGCGAGGCGCAGTTTCTCGTCGAGGAGGGGGCGAACATCGTCGACGTGGATCAAGCCTTGGAGGACTTCGGGATGGCGATGGGGCCGTTAGCGGTTGGAGACCTCGCTGGGATCGACGTCGCGTGGCGGATTCGCCAGGAGGCCAGGCATGAGCAGCCAGAGGGAGTCCGCCAACCGTTATCCGAGGACGCTCTGTATGAGATGGGTCGTTATGGGCAGAAGACCGGAGCGGGTTGGTATCGCTACGGAGAGAATCGCAAGCGGACTCCCGACCCGAATGTGCAGACGGTCATTACGGACATGGCCGCAAGAGCCGGGCTTGAGCAGAGGACGATCGGCGCTCGGGAGATCGTCGACCGCGCGGTCTATACCCTGGTGAACGAAGGAGCGCGGATTCTGGAAGAAGGAATTGCGTTGCGGCCGGTGGATATCGACATTGTGTATTTGTACGGATACGGATTCCCGGCATACAAGGGCGGGCCGATGTGGTATGCGGATTGGGTCGGTTTGCAGAGGGTGTACGAGAGGATTCTGGAGTTCGAGGCGCAACATGGATATTGGTGGAAACCGGCGCCGTTACTGGCGCGGTTGGCGGCTGAACGGAAGACGTTCTCGGACTGGCAGCGGGAGCGATCCTGAAGAAGCCGATGCGGGAAACTTCTCAGCTTGGAGAGGAGCTGCTCGCGGTTTGCCGGCTCGGATTGGCCACGCGCGGCAACACGCATCTGCGGGTTGAGGATGTCGAGCATGCGGTCGAGCGCGGCGTCAACTACCTGAATTGGTGTGGCAAGCCGGATGGGTTGTCGAAGGCGGTTGCGGAGATGGGCGAGCGCCGCAAGGATGTCGTGCTTGCCGTGCAGTTCAAAGCGAGCGGCGGGGACGAGGGGGCACGCGAGTTTGACTGGATACTGGAGCAGATCAAGTCGGACTACCTGGATGTGGCAACGTTCTACTACGTCGAGTCGGAGAGGGAATGGGAGCAGATCGTCGGTCCGGGGGGTGCTTGGCAGATTTTGGCGCGGCTGAAGCGGGAGGGCGCGCTCAAGATGATCGGACTGACGAGCCATCAGCGGAAGTTGGCCGCAGACTGGGTGCAGCAGACGGATCCTGAGACAGGGCAGCGGCGGCTTGACATGTTGATGATTCGCTACAACGCAGCCCATCGGGGCGCCGAGAGTGACGTGTTTCCTGTGACGGATGCCTTGGGAACCCCTGTGGTGACTTTCACCGGGTTGCGATGGAAGGACTTGATGGGTGCTACGCCCGATGATCCAGCCGGGTTTGCGCCGCCGCTCCCGCCGGACTGCTATCGGTTTTGTTTGGCTCACGATTCAGTGGCTGTGGCATTGGCGGCGCCCGGGAATCGGGAGGAGTTGGAACAGGATCTCGCCGTCTTGGATGATTGGGGTCCACTTGGCAAAGAGGCGATGGAGTCCATCCGGCGACATGGCGACCGGGTGCGGAAACATGCCCGGGAATTCTGGTAAGCACTTGATACACTGACGAAAGGGTTGCCGGGGTTCAGAAACCTTTCGGGTTTGTGGTCGTCTGTTCTGTTTGTGGCCGGAGCCCCTTCGGCGGAACCCTAAAGCGTCTCTATGGCAGTTCTTACGGCAGAAGAAAAGAGGACGAGTCAGCACCTCAAGCAGCAGGGTATTGTAATCCGGACCCAGGATTTGTGGAAGACCTATGTCATGGGTGATCAGGAGATTCACGCGGTTTCGGGCGTGGATGTCGAGATCAACAAGGGCGAGTACGTAGCGATCATGGGGCCGTCTGGCTCCGGCAAGTCGACGTTGATGAACCTGATCGGTTGCCTCGATACGCCGACCCGGGGCGAATACTACATCGCGGGGCGGCTGGTCAGCCACATGAATGACGATGACTTGGCGTTGATTCGCAACAGGGAGATCGGATTTGTCTTCCAGACGTTCAACTTGCTGCCGCGGTTAACGGCGTTGCAGAACGTCGAACTGCCGATGATCTATGCGGGGATGCCCCCGGAACAGCGGATCAAGGCTGCTCAGAATGCGTTGGGATTGGTGGATTTGTTGGATCGGATGTACCACAAGCCCAACGAGCTCTCCGGCGGTCAGCGGCAGAGAGTAGCGATTGCCCGTGCGCTGGTGAATGATCCCTCGATTCTGTTGGCTGACGAACCGACGGGCAACCTTGACACTGCAACCGGCGCTGAAATCATGACTTTATTCGAAGAGTTGCATCACCGCGGCAATACTATCATTGTCGTAACGCACGAACTTGCCGTCGCCACGCACGCCCATCGCGTCATCCACATCCGTGATGGCCAAGTCGAGAAGGACGAGAAGATCAAGTAGAGTGCGCTGTTGTCGGAGATGACGAGACGGCGTTCTGACCTCGGACGCGAACTCGATCCGGTCGTGTCCATAGGTTCTACCGCTACACTGGGGCGGGGCATGGGTGGTCTGGTTCAGATCGGCAAGCCGGATGCGCCTCGGGTGAAGCCGCTGGTTCCGATGTATGACGGTCCGCACCCGGGGCCGGCGGGGAGGCGTCCGTCATGGCTGAGAGCACCGGCGCCAGTGGGTGAGAACTATCGGCGGTTGAAGCAACTCGTCACCGATCTCGACCTTCATACGGTGTGCGAAAGCGCGGCGTGTCCGAATGTGGGCGATTGCTGGAATCGGCGCACGGCGACGTTCATGATTCTGGGAAATGTCTGTACGCGTCGCTGTGGGTTTTGCGCCGTACAGAAGGGCGCACCGCTAGATGTTGACTACGACGAGCCGCGTCGCGTGGCGGAAGCGGTAGCGGCGCTCGGATTGCGCTATGCGGTGGTGACGAGCGTGAACCGTGACGACCGTAAGGATGGCGGTGCGGAGTTGTTCGCGCTGACCATCGAGGCGATTCGCGAGCGGGTTCCGGAATGCCGGGTGGAAGTGCTGGTGCCGGACTTCATGGGCTCGCATCAGGCGTTGGAGATGGTGTTGGCAGCCCGTCCGGACGTGCTCAACCACAATGTCGAGACCGTCCCCAGGTTGTACTTCGATGTTCGTCGGGGATCGGATTATGAACGCTCGCTTGACATGTTGCGTCACGCCAAGCGAACGGTCCCGGAGATTCCCGCAAAGTCAGGGATGATGCTGGGTTTGGGCGAGACGAAAGAGGAAATCGTCGACGTGATGCGCGATCTGCACGCACATCAGGTTGACATCCTGACGTTGGGGCAGTACCTGCGGCCTTCGCGGGACCATGTAGCGATCCATCGCTACTATTCTCCGCAGGAGTTCTTTGCCTTGAAACGGGTCGGCGAGCAGATCGGCTTCCGCCACGTCGAAGCGGGTCCGTTGGTGCGCAGTTCCTATCACGCGGATGCCTGTGTGTGATTCCTGACCACGCCGACTACTCACGCCCGATCTTCAACAGATCCGTCAGCGCGTAGTCGCCACAGGACAGTTTCGAGACCCCGCCGTTGGACTTCGGTTCACAAGGGCAAGCCAAATAGAGAGATCTCCAGCCGGTTTTCGTTCTTGGCCGGCACGGGGCTGAAACAACCAGGACCCCGGCCCTATTTCCCTTCAGCAGCCCAGGCTTTCATGGTCCCGATATTCCGGACGAGGATGTCTCGTTGAAGGCCGCGGCGATTGCTGAGATAGACGGCCATGTCGGAATCGTAGGCTTCGGGGGTTTCGGGTCCTTGATCGCTGCTGGTATCGATCCATTCATCCAGGATCCCTCGGAGTTTCTGCAGGGTTTCCTGGTGAGCCGGATCGCCTGCCAGGTTGGTGAGCTCGTGGCGGTCGGATTCGAGATCGTAGAGTTCCTCTTCGGGGCGTGGAACGGTGAAGAGTCGTTCCTGGTGAGGGTTGAGTTCCCCTTCGGCGTGCATCTCGCGGATGGTTTTGATGACAGCTTTTCCGTCTTTGTAGCGGTTGGGCTGGAGGTGCGGCCGCTGGGGAAGGTAGTTGCGGATGTACTTGTAACGGTCGGTTCTCACGCTGCGAAGGTATTCCACGGTTTCGTCGCAGCGGTCACGGGCCGAGACGACGTGGTCTCGCGGCATGGCGTTCGGTCCGAAGAGCGGACGGCCCTGCATGGTTTCGGGGACGGGGACACCGGCGAAGTCGAGGGTTGTGGCGGCAATGTCGATGTGGGCGACGAGGTCGTCGCGTGTGGAGTCCACCGGGACTTGTCCAGGGGCCCTCACGATGAGCGGGATCTTGATTCCCTCTTCGTAGAGGAACTGCTTGCCGCGGGCATGACTGACGCCGTGGTCCGTAAGGAAGATGACGACGGTGTTGTCGGCTGCGCCCTCGTCTTCGAGGCGTTTCAGGAGCAGGCCGACCTCCCAGTCGACATGCTCGATGGATTCGAGGTACTGCGCCCAGTCCTCTCGGATGACAGGATGATCAGGGTAGTAGGGCGGCAGTGTCACCTCGGCCGGATCGATGCCGTTGGTGTGGACGTCCTCGCGCGGTTCGAGCGTTTGCTGGTTGCGGAGCTTGCCCCCTCGGAGTTGAACTTGGGCGAAGAAGGGTTGGCCAGCCGCGCGCTCGGACCAGTCGCTGCCGTCGTATAGGTCGTCGGGATAGACGAAATTGTAGTCGGTTTTGCCTGTGGCGAGTTCCTCCGAACCGGTCTCGGTGAATCGGCCATTGGTCACGAAGTAGCCTGCCTCTTTGAGAAGTTCGGGTACAAGCCGCACGTCGGCGGCGAGGTGGTTCTCGATCTCTCCTCGGGCGCTGCGGTGATGGTGGGCGCCGATGCTGGTTTGGTACATGCCGGTGATCAGCGCGGACCGCGCCGGCGAGCAGACCGGAGCGGTAACGAAGGCGTTCGAAAAAGTCGCGCCTTCGGCGGCGAGGCGGTCTACGTTGGGGGTCTTGGCGAGCGTTTCGCCGTAAGGGCCGTAGTGGTCTGATTGGTCCTCGACGACAATCCAGAGGATGTTGGGCCGGGGCAGATCGCTGGAGCAGGCGGTGGCGATGAGCAGCAGAGCGGTCAGTGCTACGAGAGGGAATCGGATGGCTTTTCTGATGATGGTCATTGGTTTTTTCGTCAGTTTAGGGGTGCTTTGGGCCGCGGGCAAGTGGTCGAGGGGTGCGCCTTGGTCGGCGAGCAGAAAAACGATAGGCGAGGCGTTTACACTACTGACGAGCATGTCGTTGCTTGGTGACCAAGCATGGCCGCGGCTGCCGGTGAGGTGGCTGCCGGAGAGTCGCTGGGAGTGGCTGCTGGAGGCGGCGGCTCTGGGCGTCGTCCTGTTTTGGTTTTACTATCTGACGGCCCATTGGGACACGCTTCCGGAGCGAGTGCCTTCGGGGTTCGACTGGAAGGGTGCGCCACGGGGAAGTGCGCCGAAGTCGTTCCTCTGGATCCTGCCCGCAGTGAGCTTGGTGGTGTATGTGCTCATGACAGTAGCGAGCCGTTTTCCGCACCGCGGCAACTTTCCCGTGCAGGTTACCGGGTCGAACGCGCCGCGGCTTTACGCGATGGCCCGTTGGATGCTCAATGTGATCAAGCTTCAAGTGACGGCAACAATGGGCTACATCCAATGGCAGATGGTTCAGACGGGACTTGAGAATGCGACCGGGTTGAATCGTTGGGTGTTTGTGGTGCTCGTCGCGGTTGTGATGGGAACGGCTGTTTATGGGGCATGGTCGATGCGCCGGATGGAGTGAGGTCCAGGACGGGCTGCCTTCGCTCATGCGCGCCAGGTAAGTTGGTGCTCACAAGTGCACTATCGGGGCACGGCTGCGCTCGCGCAGGTGAGAGGCTAGGGCAGGACACGGCTCAGGAAGAAGTTGATGAAGCGCTCGGACTGGACATCAACGGCGGCTCGGATTGTCGGGCCGGAAGGCTGGGCCGCGCGTTTGCGGCGGTCGGCGACGAGCATGCCCGCGGTGAGTCGTCCTGCCGTTTCGACGTCGGCTTGGAAAGATTCGAGCGTGACGAAGCTGCGGTCGATTGCGACGCCCACAGCGAGCGGATCGTGCAGCGGACAGCCGCTGAGGCCTCGTCGTTGAAGACTCACCTCGAAGTATTTGCTTGAAATGTCGGTGATGAACTCCGCGACGCGGTCGCGGCGGTCACGGGTGCTTGATTCGAGGGCTGCCGGGGTAAGCAGGGTGCGTGTGGTCACGTCGAGTCCGATGACCGCGATGGGAGTTCCGCTCCGGATGACTAGCGAGGCGGCGTCGGGATCGGCATAGAAGTTGAACTCGGCCGTTTCGGTGACGTTGCCGATGCCGTTCACGGCGCCGCCCATGACGATGACTTCCTGCACTTGAGAGAAGGCCGCGGGATTCGATTCGAGCGCCAGGGCAATATTGGTGAGCGGCCCGAGAGCGATGATCGAGATTTCACCGGGACTTTCGTTGAGCAGACCGAGGATCAAATCTGCGGCGCTCGTGCCGACCGGCGAGAGAGTGGGCCGGGGGTAGCGTGGGCTGCCGCCCGGGTTGGTCAGCCCTGCGATGTCGCCGAGTCCATCTTCTCCGTGGACGTGCCGGGCAGTGAGCGGTTCTCGCACAATCGGCCGGGCGGCGCCGCACGCGATGGGCGGAGGTTCGGGGAGGTCAAGGACTTCGAGGATTTGGAGCGCGTTGCGGGTCGCGTCTTCTAGCGGGACGTTGCCGTTTACGGTTGTGATGGCTTCGACTTTCAACTCGGGTGATCTGAAAGCCAGAATGAGTGCCAGGGCGTCGTCGATACCGGGGTCGGTATCGATGATGACTCGCCGATCCTTCATCTATTCGAGGTTGCCGCCGGGAAGGATGCGCTCGGCATCGAGATAGGGCCGCAGGGCTTGCGGAATGACGACGGTCCCGTCTTTCTGCTGATGGTTTTCGATGATCGCCACCCAGGTTCGTCCGATGGCCAGACCGCTGCCGTTGAGTGTGTGAACGAGTTGCGATTTCCCTTTCTTCACGGCCGGGTCGCGATAGCGGATCTTCGCGCGGCGGGACTGAAAGCTCTCGAAGTTGCTGCAGGATGAGATCTCTTTGAACTCGTTCATGCCGGGGAGCCAGACTTCGATGTCATACGTCTTGGTGCTCGAAAAGCCGAGATCGCCGGTGGCGAGAACAACCGTTCGATAAGGCAGATCCAACCGGTCGAGGATGTCCTCGGCATCGTGGGTGAGTGATTCGAGTTCGTCATAGCTGTTCTCGGGGTGAACGAACTTGACCAGCTCGACCTTTTGGAATTGATGCTGGCGGATGATGCCGCGCACGTCGCGTCCGTACGAGCCGGCTTCGCTGCGGAAGCACGGCGTAAACGCCGTAAGCTTGATGGGCAGGCGGTTGATGTCGATGGTGTTGTCGCCCAACAGGTTCGTCAGGGGCACTTCCGCGGTGGGAACGAGCCAATAGTCGGTGTTCTCCAGCTTGAAAAGGTCCTCGGCGAACTTGGGCAGTTGTCCGGTGCCGAAGAGGCTCGTGGAGTTTACGACGAACGGCGGCAGGACTTCCGTATAGCCGTGCTCGCGAGTGTGAACGTCGAGCATGAAGTTCATCAAGGCGCGCTCGAGCTTGGCGCCGGCGTTCCAGTAGACGGCAAAGCGCGCGCCGGTGATCTTGGCGGCTTGCTCGAAGTCGAGGATGCCGAGATCGGGCGCGAGGTCCCAGTGGGCCTGCGGCTCGAAATCGAAGTCGCGTCGCTTGCCAGCTCGGCGGGTCTCCTCGTTGTCCGCCTCGCCTCCAACGGGCACAGACTCGTGCGGGAGGTTCGGCACGCCGTGCAGAATTTCGGCGAGCGCTTCATCGAGAGCCTTGACGTTGTCTTCGAGGTTCTTGATTTGTCGGCCGACTTCTCGGCTTTTCTGCATCGGTTCGTCGGCGTCTTCGCCGGCGCGTTTGGCTTTGGCGACTTCCGCACTCAGAGCATTGCGCCGTGCCTTCAAGTTCTCGATCTCGGTGACTGCGGTGCGCCGTTGTTGGTCCACTTCCTGAAAACGCCCGAGGGATGCAGCGGCGCCTCGCGCCTGCAGTCGTTCCTGGACGTGGTCGAAGTTTTTCCGCAGGAAGCTGAGATCCAGCATAAGATTCCCCAGTGTAGCCGGATCGATTCAGCGAAGCTTCGTGGACGTTCCGAATGTCTGAGGCTCCGACGAGTCTGCTTCGGAGGGCTGCCTTGCGATCTAGTCTACGATGCAGGTTTCCCCCCTGGATCTTGCCCAGTTTGTCGTCGGTTGCGGCGATCATCTTTTCGCCGGTGTGCAGAGAGATGATGCCTTCATGATTGCTTTCCGGATAGCTGTCTTCTCGGCCGAAAGCAAATGGGCGCGGGCGACATGGCTTCTGAGGTGCACGGCCTGTGGCCGTCTCTCGCTCATGCCAAGAGCCCCGCTGCTGAGCTTGCGTCGATCGACTCCCCCGAGAAACCACGGCGAAAGCGGCAACGGCAAGTTGCGCTATCGTTTTATTCAATGCCCAGCCTTGATCAGGCTCTCTCTGACATTCCTTTCGATCGCCCTGCCGAAGCCCGGCGCTCGTTCGAACGGATTGCCTCACGATCGACTCCGGAGGACTTGGATAGGCTCGCCAAGCTCCTGCACGATTCTCCCGATCCCGACGCGGGCCTCTCGGGTGTCGATCGTTTCACGATAGCCCCCGGCGAAACTGCTGATCTCTTCAGCGCAGAAAATCGACTCGGCGCCGCCATCCGCCTCTTCTCGCACAGCAGCTACCTGACGGAAACTCTCCTGCAGAGCCCCGAGTTACTTTCTTGGTACCTCGATGACCCGCAGCAGCAGCGTCTTCGCAGCAAGCCTGAGTTGCGGACTGAACTGGGTTGGCTTTCCCCGCTGGCGGATGAGGAATCCATAGCCCTTACTTTGGCTCGCTTCAAACGAATGCAGCTCCTGCGTATCGCCGCCCGTGATCTGCTTGACTTCGCGATGTTGCCCGAGGTCGCCTTGGAGCTTTCCAACCTTGCGGACACCATCCTCCAGGGTGCCTTGGAATATATGGTCCGGAAGATGACTGCCCGTTTCGGTCGGCCGCTCTCACCCGCCGATCACGGGCCCATCGAGTCCGAGATCGTTGTTCTCGCTCTCGGCAAGCACGGCGGCCGTGAACTCAATTACAGCTCGGACATCGACCTGATGTTCCTGTTTACCGATGAAGGGGAGACGTCGGGGCCGATTGTCATCACCAACAAAGAGTTCTTTACCCAGGTGGCGAATGGTTTGACGGATCTGGTTTCCCGCATCACGCCAGAAGGGATCTGCTATCGGGTTGACCTGCGTCTGCGTCCCGAAGGGAGCGTCGGAGAAGTTGTGGTGCCGCTTCGCAGCGCCATCGACTACTACCACCGGCGCGCCCGTGATTGGGAACTGCAGATGCTGATCAAGGCGCGTCCCGCCGCCGGCTCGGCCGCTCTCGGAACGCTGTTTCTCGACTCTGTTCGGCCCTTGATCTACCAGACTTCGACAGACTTCTCGATGATCGAACGTATCTCCGAGACGCGGGACCGCATTCAGGAAAAGCTCCGCAGGCGCTCGCGAGGAGGGACGGACGTCAAGCTTGCCCGCGGAGGGATTCGTGACATTGAGTTTATGGTGCAGTGCCTGCAGCGGCTTCATGGCGGACGTGACGCCTGGCTCAGAAGCAGCGGCACACTCTTTGCTCTTCACCGGCTCCTCGAAAAAGGCTATCTCTCGATGCCCGATTACGCACAACTCTCCGCGGCCTACCAGTTCCTCCGCATCCTCGAGCATCGATTGCAACTCGAAGATAATCGTCAGACTCATACGCTTCCTCGCGGCGCCCGCAAGCTTGAAGTTCTCTCGAAAAAGATGCGTGATTTGATCTCGCCTCACATGGGTCGGGAATCGATGGAGTTGCAGATGCGGCTGCATTTCGATCAGGTTACTGAGATTTATGAGCGTGTCATCCATTCCCAGGAGCCGACTGCGATCGATTCGCCCTTGTTGCACCAACCTGTGGACGAAAGTGAGGACCTGCCTGTACTGGCGCCTCCGATCCTGCATGGACAGATTCTTGACATCGAGAGGCATGCACCCGCCCTCGCCGAGGCCGTCCGCTCACTGCCGATCCTTTGGGGCAGCAGGCGCATGGAGCTCCTGTTGAACAGGCTCGTTTCGATGCCTTCGCTGTGTGCCGAAATCGAAAATTCGAAACCGCTGCTTGCGTGTGTGGGCGACCTGTTTGAACACAGCCCATATCTGGCGGAACACTTGATCTCTCGTCCCGAAGACATCAAACGCCTGAAAGCTGTCGCGGAATCTCCTTCTGAGGAAAACCCTTCCTTGTTTGATCACGCCAGGACAGAGGTCAGCGAAGAGTTGGAGGCCCAAAGCGGCCTGAGCGGGAAATCCGATTGCCTGAGACGCTTCTACCGCCATGAAATGTTGCGCATTCTGGCTGGCAGCATCTATGGCCGTCGCCCCATTTTCCATTCACTGGGAGACACAAGCCGTCTCGCCGACTGGGTCATCCAAACCGCCTATCGCCTCGCCGTCGACGAAGTGTTCCCAAATTCACCTCCTGCCCCCGAAGAACCTTCCATGCAGGTCATTGCCATGGGACGTCTGGGGATGAGGGAGTTCGATTTGGGATCGGACGCCGACATTGTCTTCTTCTTGGATGACGGAGCCGCAGCAGATCACGACCGCTGGACGCAAGTCGCCGAACGGCTCATCGAGATTATCTCGACCTACACCCGTGAGGGCTTTATCTTCGCTGTCGATACCCGTTTAAGGCCCATGGGCCGGGACGGAGAATTGGTGCAGATTGCCTCTCGTTATAAGCGCTACTTCGCGGAAATCGCCGAGCCCTGGGAAGCCGTCACCTACATGAAAGCCCGCACCGTTGCCGGTAACATCCCCCGTGGTACCAACTCGCTCAACGAGCTGCAGGATATCGGTTGGCATCGCTGGGGAATGGATACGGAACTCGCCCGCCTGCTGGTCGAAATGCGGGAACGCATCGAACGGGAGCAGGGTGCTTCTCACCCGATTAAATCCGGCCCCGGAGGCTATTACGATCTTGATTTCATTCTGATGTACCTTCGATTGAAAGCCGCAGGTGTCTTCTTCGAGTCCTTGAACACTCCGGAACGGATCGCCGTCATCCACTCCACCGGGGGCTTGGATGCGGCCGAGGCTGAGGAATTCTACGCCAACGCCGTCTTCTTTCGCGCCCTTGACCACGCTTGCCGCGTCATGACCGGCCACTCCACGAGCAGGATCCCCACCGACCGGGCTTATCGCGCCATTGTCCAGGAGTTGCTTTCGCGCTGGAGCCAGACTCCGGCGGACGGCAAGTCGCTGCCGGAACTGATCCACGAGGTTCAGGTGCGGACGCGCCGCTTGTTCGGAAAAATTCTCCGGCACGGCCGCTGAGGACCGTCGTAGCAGAGTAACACTGGCTCCTTGATGTTCCTACACCGTTACGTTGTACGTCGCCAATCCTAAAAAAAGATGTTGACTCCGAGCAATAACCGGTGCAGAGGCCGCGCCATACACACCAGAGCCGGCAATGTAGCAGCGACCTTGACTTACTGGGTAAGTTCGTTACACGTACGCCGGCTGCACATAGGCCGCGGTTGAAATCCGTGAGAACCCAGGAGACGTTACCAGGCCGGGCAATCTGAAAGGTGGATCATACTTGCGTCGAGCGTTTTGTAACGATCTTCGTGGCAGGTCAGAATTATAATCTGAACGTTCTCCGCAGCTCTGTGTAGCGCGTGCCGCATCCGCTTGAAACGTTTGGGGTCGCTGTTGACAAGCGGATCGTCGAGTACGAGCGCAACCGGCTTGCCCTTTTCTCGAAGCAGGTCGGCGAGCGCCAGCCTGGTTAGAACGGCGATCTGTTCACGCATGCCAATGCTGAGACTCAAGAAAGGTTCTTGGATACCGTTTCGATGTATCCCAACAATTTCAAGATCGTCCCCGTCCAGTTGCAGGGACGCATCCGGGAAGAGCAGCCGAAGATAGGGTTCCAAGCGGTCTTTCACCGGTGTTAGAAACTTTGCTTTCGCTTCGCTCTCGGCCTCTTGCAGCGATGTCAAAAGCAGTTTCCAGGCTTTCGCATCCAGTTCGATCCGCTGCAGTTCCCGACTGGAGGAGGCCAATTCGCCATCCTTTCTCTCTAGTTCTTCTGCAAGACCTTTCTGCCCAAGCGTGCGCAACTCGGTAGTCAGAATGAGTGACTCCCGATTGTCCGCCTCGATCGTCTTTTTTAGCCGGTCAAAAGCTTTCTGCGCACGTTCCTGCTCGCTCCTGACGCTATCGGGCGACTGCGCTTCTAGCTTGGAAATCAGATCTTCACGCTTCTTGTTGCGTCGTTCGGCCTCTTGCTTTGTTTCGTCGGCGAGTTCCTGAAGCCGTTCATCAGTCCTGTCTTGCCTTGCCTCTTCCAGTGCCGTCCTTTCGGCTGCAAGCGTTTTGGCTTCATGATCGAATTCAGCCTTAGTTTTGATACACCGACCTTTAAGCTGATCGTACTGGGTTTTTGCACTGTTCCTCGTCTGTTCGGCCTCACTTGCGGCTTCTTGTGCTCCGTCGTGTCTCGTGCGCATAGCACTTTCGGCCTCTCTCGCCCGTTCGACGGATGGCGGAGTGCCGTCCGCTTCGACGGTCAGTCCCGCAAGCTCCCCGCGCTGTTCGTCAACCGTCATCCGCAATTTGTCGAGTTTGCCCCCCGCGACACCTTGGAGTTCTCCTTGCAATCGCTCGACTTTGCTAGTCCGTTCCTGTTTGTGGCGGTGTTCTTTCTCCGCGTCCTCCACCGTCTCCATCCCGACACTTTGCAATTCCTCGCGCAAGTCGTTTTCCAGGCGCGATAGTTCCTCACGCAGGTCGGCGATGTCCTCTCCGCCCGGTAGGATCTCCAACGATCCGAACCCTTCCAGCCGGACCGTGGTCCTGTCGGTGATTTTCAGCGGCTTCTCGGTATCGACGGGCAGGCCGTCGAGGACGACGGCGTTGTCACCATCTGGAGCGAAGATCAGGCTTGTGGCTATAGCGTTGAGAGCGGCTTTGCTCTTATGCACCTCTCCTGACAGGGTGCGAAGCCGCACAAGGGCTCGGTCGTCTATCTCAATCCCGGCGAGAATCTCCCGTTCCTTCTCGATTTGACTGCTCAGCGACTCGGCATCCTGGAGCCGTTTTTCAAGGTCATTAAGCGCCGCCGCTCTCTGGGCTCTCTCCAACTGGCGTTGCGTCTCTCGATGCGCTTTGCGCACCGCTTCGAGTTGTGCGCTCCGTTTCTCTAAAGAGTTCTGAGCCGTGTCGTAGTTCTCCTGTGCAACGTCCCGCTTTATCTCCGACTCCTGGAGTTCGGGCCTTTTGTTCTCGATTTCATTCTCTTTCTGCTCCACGGACTTGACCATCTTTTCACGCAGAGTGCGCTCTCCTGTTGCTGATTCAGCGAGAGTTGCCGCCGAGTCTGCCTCGGCCTTTGCGGTCTTGATGTCGTTTTCCAGTCCCTCAATCTGCCGAACCGCCTTGTGCGCCCGCTCTACGTCCGTTTCGGCCGAGCCAAGTCGATTATCTCGTTGGTATTGCGCAAGACGTCCTTGCAACTTCTCGAGATCCTCGACTTTTTCGTCATAGTCTTCAACGTCCGATTTCAGTTTGTCGCATTCGTCTTGTAAGTCTTTCACTCGCTTGCGCGGTGATTTCAGCGTGTCGCGTTCGCGGCCTGTTGGCGTAAAGTAATGTCTTGTCCTCTGCTCGGCCGCCGTCAGCAAGACCCGGCCGCGGTCGCCCCCGAGAACCTGCCCCACTTCTCCCTCGATCGCCTCGTGTAACGCCGTGCGGCTGTCCTCGTTGAGTTGCAATGGCTCGAAAGCGCGTCCCTGTTCTACCCAGAGCAGGCCGGCGAGACCCCGGTGTTCCTCCTTCGCGGCGCCGCGCCCCGGTGGTGTGAAACTGAGCAGTTCGCGCAAGGTCTCCTCGGCGCTGTCGTTCTGCCAAATTCGCTCGCCGCCGTTCCGTTTCAACAGAGCCGACGGCTCATGACAAAAGCCTTTCTCCAGCCGATAGCTTTCCCCGGCCAGTTCGAAGTCGACCTCGATTTCCGGGCGGACGCTGGAGCCGAAGGGCATCATCTCGTCGATAAGTTTTCCGGTCAGGTTATGTCGATCGAAGAATGCCGACTGAAGCGCTTTTAGCAGGGTCGATTTCCCCTCCTCGTTGTCACCGACGATCACGGTGAGACCGGGCTTGAACCCTTCGATCTCGATGCCTTCGCACAGCTTACGAAAACGTCGAACGGCGAGCCGGGCTATACGCATAGCCTGATCTTTCACCTCTCCGCCTTGACGTGCTCTTCGTACAGCCGGATCAGAGCCGCTTCCGCAATCGCGCGATCCGGATCACCGGCGTCGCTTGCTCGCTCGCGCAGCCTTTCGACGGCCACACGAACAAAGCCGGTGCGGTCGATGCGATCCAGATCGTCGTCGCTGGGCGTGGCCAGCAGCGCCCCCTCGTCGACTCTCAAGAAGCGCAACAATGCTCTCCACCTCTCCAATAGGGCGTGGAGTTCGGCCCTCACGGCCAGATCCAGAGCGCCCGAGACGGTTAGGGATAACAGACAGGTTGACGGGTCAGTAGCCGGGGAACTGATCTGGTCGTCGAGCGCCTCGATATCGGCCCGCTCGCGCACTTCCCAAGCGATCGACCGCCATGTGAAAGTTCCGACCTTCAACGGTTCGACCCTAGGCGTCCAGCCCGGTCCGTCAATCGAAACTAGCAGGACATTGCCAGGATCGCTCGACGTGAAACGGTCTGTTTCCGGGGTTCCCGAATACCAGGTTCGCTCGTCAATCGGCAGCGTGCCGTGCCAGTCACCGAGCGCGAGATAATCAAGACGGGCGGATTCGGCCCTGCCGGCTGCGATGGGGTTCGACGCCTCGGAGGGATTAGGCAGATACTCGGCGATCGAGCCGTGCGCCAAGCCGATGCGGATAGCGCCCTCGGGCGTTTCGGCCCCGTCGAACCAGGTGGTGAGGTCGTCTACCTCATGCCGACGCTGTAGCACAGCCGGTAGAACCACTGTCGCGCCGTCGAGCAGGCGGAGCGGCGTCTCGGGTTTGGTAAGGAAATGCGCATTCTCCGGCGGGTTCCGGTCGGCAAGACGGGTCCAGGCCGAAGCCGCCCGCGCCGAATCGTGGTTTCCAGGAATGAACACCCAATCGCCGGTGAAGGTTTTCAATGCGTCGAGGGTCTGAATCAGGGTTGCGTCGGCGACGGTGTTGTCGTCGAACACGTCGCCCGCGACAAGGATCGCATCCACGCCCCGTTGCGTCGCGAGTTCGCCAATCTTCCGAACGGTCGCCATGCGCTGGTCGCGCAAAGCGGCTCCCGCGTCTCCGCCAATGCCGGCAAACTGCATGCCGAGTTGCCAGTCGGCTGTGTGAATGAATTGAAATGCCACGCTCCGAGTACCCGAAATAGAGTGAAAAATGCTTTATTCCAGCACTTATATTTCAACCCTGATCCGGCCATAGTATACAAACGCACTGTCCCAGAAGACGAAGCCGCTGTCTCATTGCGCTGACTGTTCCACGTCACATCTGCCGGCAGGCGTCGGCATTTGGCGGAAGTCGAGCAAATCGGGCGGCTACGGTAAGAGCGGTCTACGCTACCTGCCGGGGATCTCATCCTCGGGACCGTCTACCACGGACTTCACGAGTACGGCGGTCACGTTGTCAGGGGCTCCTTTTGACAAGGTCGCTTTGATCAGTGCTGCGCAGCGTGATTGGAGAGAGCCTGGTTGCTCCAAAATCTCGATCAGTGCTTTCTCTCCAGTGACGCCGTGCAATCCATCGGAGCACAGCAGCAAAGTATCGCCGGGAAGAAAATCGATCTCTTGTGCCGCCACCTCGAGATGATCTTCGGTGCCGACCGCCTTGGTCAGCACGTGGCGATAGGGATGAACGCGAAGCTGTTCCTCTGAAAGACCCAGTTCCCTGCCGATGTCGTTTACCCAGGAATCATCGGTCGTTACGCAAAACAACTCTTCGCCCGTCCACAAGTAGCAGCGGCTGTCGCCGACGTTGACCAGAAAGGCTTTCGAGGGCCGAGCCAGAACGGCGACAACGGTCGTGCCCATGCCTTCGTATTCCGGGTTCTGTCCGGCTTCCCGGCGGATGTTGTCGTTGGCGAGCCGGACCGCTCTTTCGAGCGAATCAGCGGTTGCGTCTGGCCCATGTTGGGCGATTTCGGCGGTCAATGTTTCGATCGCGATGCGCGACGCCGTTTCTCCCGCTTGCGCGCCGCCCATGCCGTCCGCGACCGCGAAGAGGCCCTGCTCGGGGTTCACAACAAAACTATCTTCGTTGTGGGACCGAACCAGTCCGACATCAGACATGCCGTAGCAATCAATCATGGTTTCGACCGTGGACGGCGACCGGAACTTGGAGCGGCGCCGGAATGATCATCCGTTATTCTTGCTGATCACATGCCCAAGAGCACTGACCTGAAACATCCGCCTCGGCGCATTCGCCCCATCGCGGCTTGCTGATCGAGACTGCGACACCTTCCTCCTATGCCCTATCGGATGCGTTCGTGACGCGGGCTGCATGTCCGCCCACCGTCAGCGAACGATCAGGCCCGGATGCATCCCGGCGAACGATGCTGAATCCCAGACACGCGCCCATCCTCGGCGAGAAAACCGGGCTTGTCAGCGTTCCGATCTCGCTGCCGTCCGCCAGTACGGCCGACCCGGAAGACGGGGGCACTGCCGTATCGATCTCCACCCGCACGAGTTGCCGCCTTACCTTTCCCCGCGCGCGTACCCGTTCGACGATCTCCTGGCCCAGATAACAGCCCTTTGCAAACGAAACCGGGCCCATTTGCCCGGACTCCTGCGGAAGGGTCGTATCGAAAAAGTCTTGCGTATGACGGGCAACTCCATTTTCCACCCGCACAGCCTGCATATCCTCCGGTGAGGCGGAAGCCACGCCCGCCGCCTCCAGCCTCCGGATCAATTCGCTTTCCTCTCCGGCCTCCGCGAGAAGCCAGCAACCCGGCTGACCTGTCGTCGAGGCTGCCACGACCGTCACTCCGCTGGAGGCTGGATGGTGCTCACCCGACTCAGGCGCCGCTCCGATCTGCTTTGCGACGATCGCCCTTGCCTGCGGTCCTTCAACCGCCACCGCCGCCATCGAGTCCGTCACGTCTTCGAGAGTGACGTCGTCCATGATGATGTACTTCTCGAGATGCTCGGCGAGGCTCTGCCGGGTTTCGGGTTCCGTATCCAGAAGAGTCGAATCTTCGAATACCCAAATCCGCGTGTCAGCCAGGATGTGGCCGTGAGCATTGAGAAAGTACGCCCTCACGCCTTCTCCCGGCTTGAGATCCTCCACGGCGTTGCTCGACATCGCGTGCAACAGCCTCAGACGGTCCTCCCCGCTCGCTCGGATCCGACCGCGCCGGGAAAGACTGATCCACGCGGCGCCTTCGCGCAGCGCCTGATAACCGGACATCGCTAACTGTGCAGGGTTCGCAGGTAGGCGCCGAGAAGCAGGATCATCAGCCCGGATATGAATGCTCCCAATGCAAGACGCGGGCGTTTGGCGTCTTTTGCCGGGTCTCCGCTTGGCGGGGTCGACAGCATGAACAGTATCGCAAAAACGTGTAGAGCGAGAAGAAACTTCATCCCGAACGCCATGTGGTAGGCCGTGTCTACACCCGAAGATACGACTTGATAGAAGTTGTAGCTTCCTGATACGACCAACAACACGATCGACGTTAACGCCCAAGGCCTCAAGTTCGCCGCGATTCCCTCGCGGAGCTGGGCCTGCTCATCTTCGGCCAGTGCCTTCGTCGCCGGATAAAGAACGAAACGGGCGTACGCGAAACCGCCCACTACGATTGCGGCCGCAAGGATATGACTCCAACGTAAAATGACGTCGATCATGGCGAAACCTCAAGTCGTCCCCGAAGGATGGGCGAATAACGAACGAACAGGGCGGCTTGAAGGGACTTGATATTATACCGGCAATGATTCACGAAGTACTGCCGGTAGGGCCGTTGCAGTGCAACTGTTCAATCCTCGGAGACGAAGACACACGAACGGCGCTCGTCGTGGACCCCGGTGATGAGTTGGAGAAGCTCCAGAAGATTCTCGACCTTCATCAACTCAAAGTCGAAGGCATCATCATCACCCATGCCCATGCTGACCATGTGGGAGCTGCTGCCGAACTTCGCCGCCGCTCAGGCGCGCCCGTCTACATGAATGAGAACGACCTGTGGATACGGGATTACCTGGACGTTCAGGCCGCGCTGCTGAACATGAGGCCGTCCGAGAAACCCGAAATTGATGTCATGGTCCGCGACGCTGACACCGTGAAGCTCGCCGACACCAACCTCGTTGTGCTTCACACTCCCGGTCACACACAGGGCAGCATCAGCCTCCACCTCCCATCCGAGGAAAAGTTGATCGCCGGCGATACTCTGTTTCGTGACAGCATCGGACGCACTGACTTGCCGGGTGGCGACTCGCGTGCCATTCTCGTCTCCATCCGCGACAAGCTCCTCACTCTCCACGACGAGACGATTGTCATCCCCGGCCACGGCCCCGAGACCACCATCGGTCATGAGCGCGAATTCAACTATTTCCTGCAGAACCTCTGATCGACAGTTTTTCTTTCCGGTCTTGGCCTTCGTCCGGAGGCGCCGTCGGTGAAAATGAAGTGGGAAGCTAAGGGATCATGGGGCGTCTGCCTGAATGGAGCACCCTGTGGCGACCGTGCTGCCGGCCGCTGCTCAGAGTCCGAATCTGAAGTTTGTGGTCGGAAGCAATTCAGTTTCACTCAGTGTGCCCGGGGATTGCTGGCAATGCGCCTCGCCTCGTGGTGAGAAAGGCAGGCTTGGTCTCGAACCTCGCTGAACGCCCGATGGGATATGCTGTAGTCGGTGGGATTGTTGGCCGCGACTCCCCCAACGGCATGAGTAGAGCCAACGTGCGTCTCGTTTGGGTCGTCGTGCTTCTCCTGGGAGCAAAGTCGCTTCTTGCTGAGGGCAGGGAACTCCCCTTGGCTGGTCAGACGGCCAACTCGAGCGGCAGCAATACCGGCAGCAGCTCCGTGGCCGCTACGGGTGACATCCCGAAAGCCGGACCCGAAGCGAATGAGGACCCCGGTTCTCCCCCCGACGCACCTGCCGGAGAACCGAATGAGTCCGCTTCAAGAAATCGTACGGACCTCAACCTTCTCGGGGACGTGGATACGAGCTCCGGCGAGAGCCGCCGCAATGAGAACGTCCAGATCACGCTGATTGACAACAACGTTCTCAAGGAATTGAACCGCCGCATGGGGATCACGGCGACCGTCGTAAAGGAGTTCGAAGTACAACGCGGCTATTTTGGAGCGGAATTTGGAGGCCCCCCGACCTCTTTGTTGCATTTGGATGATTCGAAGGTTTCCCGTGTACGCGGCACTCTCTACGAGTCCCACAACAACAGCGTATTCTCGGCGCGTTCCTTCTTCCAGGTTGGTGATGTCAAACCGGCGCGAACGAACGATTACGGCTTTCAATTTGGAATCCCCCTGTGGAGCGGTGGTGGCATCTTCTTCGACGGCAGCCGGCAGCGCATCCGGGGCAACGTCAACGGCAACGTCCTGGTCCTGGCTCCCCATGAGAGGGTGCCGCTCGCTCGGGATCCGGAGACCCGCGCGTTCGTTCAGCGGATTATCGATGCCTTCCCCGCGGAACTTCCCAACCGTACCGACATCGATCCTCGTGCCCTCAACACCAACGCTACTCAGGTGATCGACAACGATGCAATCGGAGCGCGCCTCGATCAAGCCTGGAAGGACCATGACCGGGTTTCGTTCGGATACAACTTCAAGACCCAAATGGTAGACGCGTTTCAACTCGTGGATGGGCAGAACCCCGATACCACGACGCGATCGCATGATGCTCGCGTCACGTGGAACCGTGCCTGGTCCGCCGCAACAATGATGGACCTCTCGGCGGGATTCAACAGGGTTACCTCGCTGATCGTTCCTGATGAATCCAATCTCGGCCCGATGATCTACACCTCGAGGATTTTGGAGACGATTGGCGGCAGCTCCAGCATTCCCATCGATCGCGCCCAGAATCGATTCCGGTATGCCGGTCGCGTCAGACATACGCGGGGCCGGCACAATCTGACAGCAGGTTTTGACGTCTTGCGTGCGCAGGTGAACGGTGTCGAGAGTTCGTCTCACTTGGGGGTTTTTTCTTTCCGCAACGACTTCATGGACGAATCAGGCCGGGCGCGCGACGCCATCACGAATCTTCGCCTTGGCACTCCGAGTTTCTACATGCGAGGCCTGGGAAACACCCATCGGGGTTTTCGCTATTGGGATCTTCAGTACTTTGCGGGCGATGACTGGCGGGTGAACTCCGATCTGACTCTGCACTTCGGCATTCGCTATCAGCCACTGACGAGTCCGGTCGAGGTCAATGGCCTGAGTGAACTTCCTTATGATTGCGACTGCAACAACGTGGCTCCGAGATTCGGTTTCGCCTATCGCCTCGGTGACCAGTGGGGAGCGATTCGTGGAGCCTATGGGGTCCATTTCGGTGAAGTCTTCCCGGCGACGTTCGGGCAGTCCCGGTTCAACCCGCCGGGTAATCTCCGTCTGCGGCTTCCCGCTCCCGACCTGATCAATCCGTTGGCGGGTGTGAATGTGGATCCCACCGACCCAGACGCGAGAGCCTCATTGTTCGTCATCTCTCCCGACCTCGCAGTGCCGTACTCTTATCAGTACAACTTCAGTTGGGAATTGAGCCCGACGAGCCAGTGGACTCTTCAACTGGGTTACGTGGGAAGTCGCTCTCACCGCCTGGTCAGCATGTGGCCCACCAATCGAGCACATCCTGTCCCCGGGATTCCGCTCCTTACGAGCACGGTGAACCAGCGCCGGGCCGACCCCAGATACTTCGAGAACCGCACCATCCTCAACGGCTCACGAGCCTTTTTCGACGCGGCGCGGATCACCCTGACCGGCCGTCGCTGGCAAGGACTCAGCTTGGAAACTTCCTACTGGTTCAGCAAGGCCATAGACCTGGGGGCCAATTACTCCAGTACGGGGGGCAGCAGAGACAGCTTTCGCGGGCGTAGCCAATTCGAGTACGACGTGCACGGCGACGTCAAGGCGGTGAGTGACTTTCATCAATCGCATGCTTTCCTGGGGCGCTTGGGCTATCAGACTCCAGCTTTGACGGCGGCAAACGGTGTGCTGAAAAAGATGTTCGGACGATGGGAGATGTTCTCTGTCGTCCTTCTCAAATCGGGCACTCCTTTTTCCTTGTCGAGCGGTTCGGATGGCCCTGGTTTCGGTAACGTGGACGGCACGAGCGGTGACCGGGTCCATATCCTCGATCCCTCCATTCTCGGACGCAGTATCAATCATCCTGATACCTCCACCGAACGACTCCCTCGCTCCGCCTTCGCCTTTATCCAGCCCGGTGAGAGAGCAGGCAACATCGGTCGAAATACCTTTCGCAATGACGGTATCGTTAATGTCAACTTCGCGATCACGCGCAACTGGAAGGTTGCCGCCGAGAAAACCCTCTCCTTCCGGGCAGAGTCGAACAACTTCTTCAATACGCCCCAGTTTGCCTCGCCCAGCTATCAGCTCACCGCGCCGAGCTTCGGTGAGATCACCAACACCCTCAACGACGGTCGAACGTTTCGGTTTCTGCTGCGCTTCTCTTTCTGATCGCAGCGTTTGGGCGGGTCTCCTGTCCGCTTTCTTGTTCCTTCCTGCCTGTTCTGGACTGTATTTCTCACCACCCAACGGTCGATGTGCGTGAGAGGGCCGTCAGGACGTGGCGCGAGCCGCCCGCGCCAGCAACACGGCCTGTAAGGATTTTCACCAACAACTAACCACTGTCCACTAACCACTATCCACGGCCTTTCCCCGCAGGCGCCTCAAGCTACTCGTCCAAGGCTGCCAGCAAGTCCCGAACAACCTTTTCGCCGTCCCCGAACAGCATCAGCGTGTTGTCGGCCGCGAAGAGTCGGTTGGGGATGCCGGCGAATCCGGGGCTGAGGCTGCGCTTGACAACCATCACCGTCCGAGCCTTGTCCACATCAAGAATCGGCATGCCGGCAATCGGACTGTTCGCATCATCTCGTGCGGCGGGGTTCACCACATCATTTGCGCCGAGGACGATCACGGCGTCCGTCTGCGCGAACGTGGGATTGATCTGGTCCATATCGAAGAGTTCGTCGTAGGGGACATCGGCCTCGGCGAGAAGGACGTTCATGTGTCCCGGCATGCGTCCGGCAACCGGATGAATGCCATAGCGGATGCGCGCTCCGTTCTTCTGAAGCCTTCGGGAGAGGTCGCGGACCGCATGTTGCGCCTGCGCCACGGCCATTCCGTATCCGGGGACGATAGTGACACTGCGGGCTGCCTCCAGAACGAGGGCGGCTTCATCCGCGGAAGCGCTCTTGACGCGCCCTTGATAGACATCATCGTCCGACGACCCGATGGCGTCACCCAGATTCCCTGACAGTACGTCCCAGAGTGACCGGTTCATGGCGCGGCACATGATTTCAGTGAGGATGAATCCCGAGGCGCCGACGAGCGATCCGCTGATGATCAGAACGTTGTTGCTGAGGACGAAACCCGTTGAGGCCGCTGCAAGTCCGGACGCCGAGTTCAGAAGAGCGATGACGACGGGCATGTCGGCGCCGCCGACCGGCACGGTGAAGAGCACACCGTACAGTGCCGCTACGGAGATGAGGGTCCAGAAAGCCCATAGAGCGTCAGGATCAAGGGCGTAATAGATGCCCAATCCCAGGGCGCCGGCTATGCACATGAAGTTGATCGTATGCAGGACTCCGCCTCGCGGCTGCATCGACAGCATGCCTTGCAGCTTTGCCCAGGCAATCACGCTGCCGGTCAGAGTCGCCGCCCCGATGATGGCGCTGGCCACGCCGGCGGTATACATCTGGATGCGGGAGACATCGCCGATCATCGCCGGGGAAAGAACGGCTGCTGCAGCCACCAAAGCCGAAGCCCCTCCTCCGAACCCGTTGAAAAGGGCCACCAGTTCCGGCATGGCGGTGAGAGGCACCTTGATCGCGGCGACCACCCCAATCACTGAGCCGATGGCGATGCCCACGAGAATGAGTTCGAAGCTGACGATTTGCCGGGCCAGTAATGTAGCGGCGACGGCGATGAGCATCCCCGTGGCCCCGAGCAAATTCCCGCGGAGAGCGGTACGGGGAGACGTGAGCCCCTTGAGACCCAGGATGAATAGGACCGAGGCCGCGAGATAGGCGGCATTGACGAGGTTCTGCTGCACGATGGCTCGGTCCTCTTCTAGTTCTTCCGCTTGAACATCGACAGCATGCGGTGAGTGACCAGGAATCCTCCAACCACGTTGATCGTCGCGAGGATCACCGCACCCAGACCGATGTAGGCCGCCAGTTCATCCTTGCCCGCGCCCGCAGCCACGAGCGCGCCTACAACCGATATCCCCGAGATTGCGTTCGAACCCGACATCAGCGGAGTGTGCAAAGTCGGAGGGATTTTCGTGATGATTTCGAAGCCGATGACGACGGCTAAAACGAAGATCGTGACGGAAAGAATGAGGGCTTCCAAAGCTAGTCTCCTTGGTCTGATGCCTTGAGGACGGCTGAGTGCACGACGCGGCCTTGGTGTGTGACCAACGTGCCTTTGATGACCTCGTCCTCTAGGTCCAACGTGAGATCGCCGCCCTTGACGAGCAAGTCGACGAAGGTTGCAACGTTGTTCGAATACATCTGGCTGGCATGGTAGGCGGCCCGCGACGGGAGATTGACCGGCCCCACGATGGTTACGCCTTGATTCACGACGGTTTCTCCGGCGCGGGTCAGTTCGCAGTTTCCTCCCTTTTCGGCCGCCAGGTCGATGACGACCGCTCCCGGCCGTAAGTGCTCTGTCATGTCGTTGGTAATCAGGATCGGAGCGCGCTTTCCGGGAACGGCGGCGGTCGTGATGACGACGTCGGCCGATGCCAGACGCTCGGCAAGCAGCTCCCTTTGGCGCCGATGAAATTCCTCGGACTGAGCCGCGGCGTAGCCGCCTTGACCTTCTGATTCGGCCTCGATCTCGAGCTCGACGAACCGCGCGCCGAGGCTTTCGACCTCTTCCTTGACAACGGGCCGGATGTCGTAGGCCTCGACCAAAGCTCCAAGACGGCGAGCGGTTGCGATCGCCTGCAGTCCGGCCACGCCGGCGCCCAGCACGAAGACTTTCGCGGGAGTAATCGTGCCGGCGGCGGTGATTTGCATCGGGAACATCTTCGGCGAGTATTCTGCGCCGAGCAGGACGGCTTCATAGCCCGCGATGCTCGCCATCGAGCTGAGAGCGTCCATGGTCTGGGCCCGCGTGATGCGGGGGACGAGTTCCATGGCGAAAGCCGTGACGCCTCGGCTTGCCAGGGCCTGCATTGTCTCCGGTTCGGCGAGTGGTTCGAGGAATCCGATCAGGATCGCACCTTTCTTGAGACGGTCGAGTTCCTCGGATAGGAAGTCGGGAAAGGCGCCCGGACCACGAACCGTCAGTAACAAATCGGTTTCCGAGAGGAGAGCGCCACGGTCGGTTTCAACCCTCGCCCCCGCTTTTTCATACTCGCTGTCGGCATGAAGCGAGGCCTCGCCCGCGCCGGATTCCACCATGACGTCCAGGCCGGCCTGCGACAGAGCAGTGACGTTGCGGGGAACGAGAGCGACGCGCTTTTCACCGGGGAAACTCTCTTTGATGACTGCTGCGATCATGAGTGGTTTTGCTGAGCCGGCGGCGGCGGTAAAAAAACTCCACCGCACCCGTCAATCGAGAGACTGAGCCCCTGCGACGGCGCTTTTCTCTTGTTGGTAGAGACCTGGAATCCACGGACTTCAGAGATTCCGTTGCGACCCCTGATTGTCGATACTCGTAACGGAATCGGACCGCATCATGACTGCCGGTGATTTATTCGTTGCGCTCCAGGCTGTCCCTTCTCCTTGCGTCTCCATCTAGGACGGAAGATACCATTCTACCTTGTCGCGGTATCTGAGCTGTAGGCTGACAGCCTGTGGCGAAACCCCGCGTAGCACCGGGAGCGGCGAGGGAGCATATTGGACATGTTCGGCCAAGGGGCAACGCAGTACAGCCGGTATGCATCGCTGCTCGAATGCAGCGGGGCCTTTGCCACGGGCTGCTAAGCCCCTCGAAGGCAATGCAAGGAGTGCAACTTATAATCAGGATGTAACTTGGCTGGCCTGCATTTCTAACCACGTGATGAGAAATGCAGGTCAGTGCATTCCCGCCGTCGAATGTTCCTCTGGCTCGGGCGGTGGATCATCGCCTCCTGAGCGATCGCTGGGGATCCGGCGCAGGTTCCGTTGGACGGAATGATAAATCAGAACGATCGCAGCAGGCTTCTCATGGAAGCGCTCGGGGAGCGGATTCTGGTCCTCGACGGCGCAATGGGAACCGCCATCCAGCAGCGGGATCTCGTTGCGTCGGACTTCGGCGGGACTGCGTATGAGGGCAGCAATGACCATCTGGTTCTGACGCGCCCCGACGTGATTCTCGACATTCACCGGGGCTACCTCGATGCCGGTTCTGACATCATCGAGACGAACTCTTTCAACGGCACCGCCGGTGACCTCAGAGACTTCGGGCTCGCCAGCGTGGCCTACGAGATCAATCATACGGCGGCGAAGCTCGCGCGGCAGGCAGCCGACGAAGCGTCGACGGCAGGCAAACCCCGCTTCGTTGCCGGGTCGATGGGGCCGACCACCAAGGCGATGACCGTCACCGGCGGCATTACCTTCGAGGAACTGAAAAGGGACTACCACGACCAGGCGTTGGCCCTCGTCGAGGGAGGCGCTGATCTGCTGGTGCTCGAGACCTGCCAGGATACGCGCAACGTCAAGGCGGGCCTGTTGGGCATCCGGCAAGTGTTCGAAGCGTTGGGCCGTAAAACTCCGGTGATGGTTTCCGGCACGATTGAACCGATGGGGACGATGCTGGCGGGACAGCCGGCCGATGCGTTTGTTGCGTCGCTGGCGCACGTCGATCTTCTCTCGATCGGACTGAATTGCGCGACGGGTCCCGAGTTCATGACAGACCATCTGCGCACGATGCACGAGATGGCGCGGACGGGAGTGTCATGTTATCCGAATGCCGGCCTCCCGGATGAGGAGGGCAGGTATCTGGAAACGCCGGAGTCACTGACAGCGTCTCTCGAGCGGTTCGTCAAGAACGGTTGGCTGAATCTGATCGGCGGCTGTTGTGGCACGACCCCCGACCACCTGCGGGCCATCGCGCAGATGGTCGACGGCAAGCAACCGCGTCGCTACCGCGGTTCCCGGCGCACCTATTACTCCGGTATCGAGCTGGTCGAGGCTGCTGAAGACAACCGTCCGTTGCTTGTCGGCGAGCGCACCAACGAGGTGGGCTCACGCGCTTTCAAGCGGCTGATTACGAACGAACAGTACGAGGAGGCTTCGGAAATCGGTCGCAAGCAGGTTAGGAACGGCGCTCAGATCATCGACATCAACCTCGAGAATCCCGACCGCGACGAACTGGACGACATCGACCGCTTCTATCGAAAAATCATCCACAAGGTGAAGGCGCCATTGATGATCGACACGACGAACCCGCAGGCGGTCGAGAGGGCTCTCACTTGGTGCCTCGGGAAGAGCATCATCAACTCCATCAACTTCGAGGACGGCGAAGAGCGGTTCAACCAGGTTCTGCCGCTTGTCAAGGACTACGGTGCTGCGGTCATCATCGGCTCGATTGACGAGGATAAGGAACAGGCGCAGGCGATCACGCGCGAGCGCAAGCTGGCGATAGCGATGCGCGCTCACCAGTTGTGCGCGTTGACCTGGGGGATCGCCTCCGAGGATCTCATTTTCGATCCCCTCGTCTTCCCGTGTGCGACGGGCGACGAGAACTATATCGGCAGCGCGGTCGAGACCATCGAGGCGGTTCGGTTGATCAAGCGGAATCTCCCGCAGTGTAAAACAGTGCTCGGGGTGAGCAACGTCAGCTTCGGACTCCCCGCGGCGGCTCGCGAAGTAGTCAACTCGGTGTTTCTCTATCACGCCACGAAAGCCGGGCTCGATCTCGCGATCGTCAATACCGAGAAGCTGGAGCGCTACGCGGCCATACCGGACGGCGAGAAGCGGCTGGCCGAAGATTTGCTTTGGAATAGCCCCCCTGAGGGTTCCGGAGCGCCGCGAGACTACCGCGAGCAGTCACCGGAGCAGAAGGCGGAGATCAACCGGCGCCACATCGCGAAGATCACCGAGCATTTCCGTGGGTCGAAAGGGCGTGTCAAGCAAGTTGTCGCCGACCTGCCTCTTGATGAACGCTTGGCGAACTACATCATCGAAGGGACCAGGAAAGGCCTGATCGACGACCTTGAAAAGAAACGTCGGGATGGGGTCGCGCCGCTCGATATCATCAACGGCCCTTTGATGGACGGCATGAAGGAAGTCGGCCGCCTCTTCAACAACAACGAGTTGATTGTGGCTGAGGTCCTGCAGTCCGCCGAGGCGATGAAAGAGGCCGTCAGCCACTTGGAGCCGTACATGGAGCGCGTCCAGGGGATCGGCAAAGGAAAGGTGATCCTCGCTACCGTCAAGGGTGACGTACACGATATCGGCAAGAATCTGGTCGACATCATCCTGACCAACAACGGTTTCGAAGTGATCAACCTGGGGATCAAGGTGCCGCCCGAAGAGTTGATCAAGGCCTTCCACGAGCATTCGCCGGACGTCATCGGCCTTTCCGGGCTGCTGGTCAAGAGCGCCCAGCAAATGGTCAATACGGCGGGCGATCTCCGCGAAGCTGGTGTGACCGTGCCCATTTTGGTAGGCGGCGCGGCTCTGAGCGACAGTTTCACGAGGCGTAAGATCGCGCCCTCCTACCGATCAGCCGTTTGCTACGCCAAAGATGCGATGAGCGGGCTCAGCCTGATGAACCGCCTGATGGACCCCCTCGAGCGTTCGGCGGTATTCGATGAACACGCTCCGAGCGGAGAGGACCGGCGGTCTCCGCGCGCGGAAACGCCGCTGATTTCTCTGCGGCGCAGCTCGCGCTCTCGCCTGGACGTGCCGGCTCTCGCCGCTCCATACAGCCATCGAATGAAGCTCGATGTGACTCGGCTGGATGAGGTTTGGGCCTATCTCAATCCCCGGATGCTTTACTCGCGGCATTTGGGATTCCGGGGCGACTTCAAGAAGCATCTCGCCAATCGTGACCCCAGGGCTCTGAAGTTGCGCGACCTCATCGAAGATGTCAAAGACGAAGCCCGCGGCTTCCTGAAGGTGCGCGCCCTGTGGCAGTTCTTCGATGCCGAATCCGAAGGGAATACGATTCGTATCTTCAGCAATGACGGAACGGGGCTTTTCGGTGAGTTCCGCTTCCCTCGCCAGCGAAGAGACGACGGCTTGTCGCTCGCCGATTTTGTGGTTCCTTCCTCGAACGGAGTCCGAGACACGATTGCGGCATTCGTCGTCAGCGCGGGAGAAGGCATTCGCCAACGGGCGGAGCAATACAAGCAGAATGGCGAATATCTCAAGTCGCACGCCATACAAGCCCTGGCGATCGAGACCGCCGAAGCCGCCGCGGAATGGCTGCACCGCCGTATTCGAGAGGACTGGGGCTTTGCCGACCCGCCGGAGATGACTATGCTCGATCGGTTCAAATCGAAATACCGCGGCCGCCGTTACAGCTTCGGCTACGCGGCCTGCCCCAACCTCGATGACCAGAAGTTGCTCTTCGATCTGTTGCGCCCCGAAGACATCAGCGTCCAGCTCACCGAGGGCTGCATGATGGAGCCCGAAGCGAGCGTCAGCGCGCTCGTCTTCCAACACCCTGACTGTATCTACTTTGACGTGAACAGTTGAGGCCGCGATCCTGCATCCCGGGGGCGCGTACGATGGAAAGTCCTGCCCGCGCCACGCCGCCTTGCCGTACCGGCATGGGCCACGATCTGGCCGCGCCCGGCAAACTGCGCCACCGCAAGGCGCTCTACGGTCGTCAGAAGGGGCTCTGCAAGGGCTGCCGGCTCCGCCCGAAGTGGTCAAAGGGCCACGGGGAATCAGCCCGATCGAGCCGTAAGGCTCCGCCCGAGAAGGGGGCATTTCTATTGCTTCTTGACAACGAGCGCCGCGCGCCACGCGCCGTTGACAAGGTGTTTGATGGCAAGATAGGCTTATGCTTGGTCGGCTCTTACGGGAGTCGGGCTTTTATCCCCCCGGGGTCTGGCGCAATGTGTCACACCCCGGGGTTTTGACGTAATGGCATGTCGGGCCATACTTTTTATCGACGGAAACAACTGGTTCCATAGCCTGAAGGAGATCGGTTTAACCCGACTTGGGCGCCTCGACTATCGCAAGATCTCCCTCAAGCTGGTCAGGCCACGACAGTGGATCGCAACGCGGTATTACATCGGCCGCGTACCTCAGAGCGGGGACACTAAGCTTTACGCTGACCAACGTCAGTTCCTTGCTAAGCTCGATGCCGATTCACTCATCAGTACTCATCTCGGTCGGCTGGAACCTCGATCCGTAAACAATGCGGCCGCGCAAGAGCTTCGGACCTACCTCGCCAGTCTGAATACGAAAATCGATCGCGGGGTTTATCGGGAACTCATGGAGATCGCGATGCGACACAGGAAGAGCACCGTTCGTGTGGAGAAGGCGGTCGATGTGATGCTCGCGGTGGACCTGGTAGTTAGGGCTGAACGTAATTGCTTCGACGCCGCCTATCTGCTTTCGGCGGATGGCGACTTCACGCCGGCGGTCGAGCACGTCCGTTTACTCGGAAAGAAGGTGTACGCGGTCTCGGCAGCAACCGGCGCCAAGCTCGCATCAGCAGTGGACTCGTTCATAAGACTACCGGCGACGTGGTTCGACGATTGCTACGACGAGAACTGACCTGCATTTCTCACCACGTGGCGAGACGAAGTGCGTGAGAGGGCCGTCAGGAGGAGGCGCGCGCAGGCGTACTTGATGGTACGTCGAGCACGGCAAGCAAGCGTTGCGAAGTCCTGGCGGTCGTATCGCGTGCTGCGGCCGTCAGATGGTGAGAAATGCAGGTTAAGGCCGTCAGCCTGAAGATACCCCGCACTCGATCTCGGCAAGCGGAACGCGACTGTAAGCCGTCATCTTCCGGGTCACGAAACACGAATCACGAATCACGGCCTTTTTTATCGAGCTCAGCTTCCGCGAAAGTCGAAGCACAGCAGCCGGGGCGGGTCGCCGTCCAGGCTTTTCGTGTTTTGACTTACGTACAGCAGGCCCCGGCTCAGAACAGGCAAGGCCCAGGTCTCCCGCGCCTTGACAAGCCACGTGCGCGAGAGTTCCTGGTAGCCGTCCGGGCTGAGGTCCAGCCAGAGCAAGTGTCCCCACTCGCCCAGGGCAAGGAAGCGGCCGTCGACCGGCATGAGCCATCCCCGGAAGGTGCTCATGGTGACCTCTCTTGACCGGCCGCCCGTCGTGACCGTTTCCTTCCACTCCGGCTCGACGCGCCAGACCTGCTCGCCGTTGCGCAAGCGGATGCAGGACAAGCCAGCGTCGGGTTCGTTGCGGCCGTCGAACGCATAGAGATAGCCGTTCTTGTGAACGGCGGTCGTGAAATGCAGGTCGAAGTCGAAGTTGGTCCACAGAACTTCTCGTGACAGGTCGGGGAGGATGTCGAGCAGTACCGCCCCGGTCTTGTAGGTAGCCGAGATCATAACCTGGTTCCCGATCACCGTCGGCGTCGAGGCGTTGACGGATTCGTAACTGCGGCTTCGCCACGGATAGGTGAAATCCACCTTGCCGTTCGCGGGATCGATGGATAGCAGGCCGCCACTCGGAGGTTGGCTGTCTCCTCCGGCGAACACGAATACACGGCGTTTGCCATGGATCACGGCCGGGACCGGAGAAGCGTAGCTCGGACCCCATTCTTCGCCCGCTCCCCAGACCATCTTGCCGGTCATCTTGTCGAAAGCGGCTACGGTGGGGCCGCCGGGTGCGCCGACGTTGATGATGAGCAGATCGCCTTCCATCAGAGGCGTGTTGGAGATTCCGAAGAAATCCTGCGGCGCCTTGAACTCCTCGGCGATGTTGCGCTTCCAAAGAAGTTCACCGGTCTTCAGTTCCAGAGCATGCAGTTGCGCCAGGGCTCCGTAGGTGTAGACGCGGTCGCCATCGATCACCGGGCTGGCCCGCGGACCATTGTTGTAGCCGTAGCGATCCCGGTAGTCGGTCGGGTACTCGAACTGCCAGTAGAGGTCGCCGCTTTCCGGATGCAGGCACTCCACGCGTTCGACGTTGCCGACCCGATGCAGGTAGACGAGATATTCGCCTTGAATGGCGGGCGAAGTGTAGGAGGTTCCCTTACGCAGCGCCCAGACCAGTTTGGGCTGCGTGTCGTCGAGTTCTTCCAGCAGATGAGTTTCGGTTGAGACCGCGTTGTGGGTCGGGCCGAGAAATGACACCCAATCGTGGGTGACGGCGTCAGGGTGGAGCGGCTTGGGCTCGGTATAAAACTGAATGTCGGGATGGGGCCTGGGTTCAGGCGCTGCCTTTCCGCTCGAGCCTTGGAGTTCCGGTGGTGCGGGATCGACGAAGACCTTGGGGGCGGATCGCATCTTGTCGGCGGCCCGCGTTCCCGAAGGGTTGCAGGAAACTGGCAACATCGCCATGACGGCGATGATCAGGAGCTCCGGTGATCGTTTCATCGGGGGATCGGTTCGGCTTCTCTATTCTCCGGAATGGCGTTGAGAGTAGTTTACCGGCTCCGAGAAATCACGTTTGGCACGGCTGATGAGTCCGGGCTGTTGACCTGATTGCGGCGGAGACACAACGATTTGGGCAGCCGTGCCAAACGCTAAACACCATGCGTCGACTTGAATCCTTTTCTCTCGGTGAGCAGGCGAAAGTATGTCGTCAACGGCAAGACTCCCGAACCCACCATCCAGCTACTATTGGCCATCGTTACACTGACCATTACTCTTGACGTAACGCATATTTTCAGGCATATTTGGAATGATCGTCAGCTATCGCGACAAGCGCACGAGGGAATTTGCTGCTGGAAAACGGATCAAGGCTTTTTCCCGTATCGAACAGGCTACACGGCTGAAGATCGACCGACTTGAAGCGGCAGTCACTCTTCAGGACCTTGCTGCCTTGCTCGGCAACCGCTTCGAAATGCTCAAAGGTGACCGCTAGCTGCCCGTGGTGGAAGTCCCGTGGAAGGCGCGGCGGGCTCCTGCGGTCGCTCGGCGCGGAGTGAGGAGGATGGCGATCCGGGTGATCTCCTCCGACGAACGACAAAGCCGACGAGCGCAAACGTTCGTCGCCTGAAAGGTTACGCGCCGCTTCCGACTGGCTGAGCGGAGTGCGTGGCGCCGAGCTCCTGAAGCGGCCACGCGTTGCGAAATTGGTTCAGAGGCGCGTAACGCCGCCGCGTGACTTGCACCACGGGCTGCTGGGGCCAATACAGCATCCGCATCAATGACCAGTGGCGAGTTTGCTTCGAATGGCCCAAAGGATCCCCGGGACCCGAGAATGTCGAGATTGTTGATTATCACTAGGAGAACCGCCATGGCCGTGCCCGCAATTCATCCCGGCGAACATCTTGCCGCGGAGCTGAAAGAGCTCAATATGAGTGCCGCTGCGCTTGCGCGGCAACTCAAGGTGCCTACGAACCGCATCACCGAGATTCTGAACGGCCGGCGGTCTATCACCGGCGATACAGCCCTGCGTTTGGCCCACTTCTTCGGCTCCAGTGCAGAATTCTGGCTCAACCTGCAAAAGCTCTATGAACTGCGGCGTGCCGAGCAAAAGACCGGCGAGATGATCAAGACCTTGCCTACGCTCAAGAACGCCCACGTCCACGCCTGAAATCTCGCTACGGCCCCACGGAAGACCGGCCCAAGACCCTGAAGGCTACTGGAACAAGAGGAACATGCTCACGTTCCATGCTGGGCCCGCAATCTTCTTCTCTTTCTGCATGGCGCCCCACCGGATCTTCGGCTGTCAGGTGCTGCGAAATGCAGGCTCCGGGCCGCTTTTGCTCCCAGCCGTGCCGCGCACCAGCGCAACGAAGTAGTGGCGGGCTGGCCTAATTTCAGCCGCCGGGTAGTGCGAAATGCAGGCCATCCCCATTTTGAACCCAGCGCCACAATCACCTCGAACTCATTCTCCGTCAGCGGCTGGACCGCGACGTAGCCTCAGTGGCAAGAGCAGGAACGGACTCCAACCGGTCGCGCCGTAGGCCGCTTGCCGCAAGCGACAGAAGCCTGTCCCGTACATCACGAGACACGAAACACGAATCACGGCCTTACCAGCCGCGTATTAGGGAACTGGGCGTGCCAGCCGAACCAGAATGCCCGGTGCGCGGCGATGCGGTCGCGTTGTTGCCCATGCGGGCCGAGCAGCGCGTTCTCGGTGACCTTCCAGGTCTGTCCTTCCTGATCGACGAGAGTCTCCTGGCGATCCCACTTCGAGAAAGTCACTCCTCCCGCATCGTAGACGCGGTTCGCGCCGGAAGTGTCGGTCAGGACTACGACTTGCCGCCCCCCGATCGTGTCGGAATGCAACGGGTTCTTCTCGAGGTAGAAGGTATCGAAAGCAACAGGGTCACCAGCGAGGAGCACGGCTAACACTTCCTGCTTGTTCTTGAGCCGCTTGTCTTCGAACGGTACGGGGAACATCAGCTTGTCCGTCGAGAAATAGTCCCGATACGCTACGCCTTCCCCGTAGTTGCGCCGATGCCCGGTCTCGAGCGACAGTACCGTCGTCCAGGGATGCCGTTTGCGCCACGCTTCCCAGGTGGTGGTGACGATCGGCAACCGCTTCAGCCGTAGTCCGGCGCTCACCAGCTTTCCTGTGACGGGTACCCCTTCCAACGCCGACCACAACGATCGCGTTTCCCGGTCGTACATCAGCTTGTTCGAACGATACAGGAAGCCGCTCGTGCCGAACTCGAATTGGTGCTCCCCGATCTTCTGGTCATAGAGGATGGCCGACCCGCAGAGCGTGCAGTAGACCAGCGTGACGTCCTTGCCGCCGACGGTGTCGTTGGTCATCTCATGCCATGCCAGGATACGCTTCGGGTAGGCGCGTGCTTCGCCGTTGATGTGGATGCCGAAGACGATGTTCTTTTTCCCCAGATAGGTTGCCTCTCTGGCGGGGATTACCTCAGGCTGGTCCAATGGCGGTATGCCATCGACTTTGACTCCGCCCCACATGATTTCGTCGAGGCGAATGCGGTGAGGCATGCCCTGATAGAACCACCACCGAAAACGAGGATCGATCGGCGCATGCAGAGCAGACTTGAACGCAGGGTAGTCCGGGTGCATGGTGAAGTCCTGCTTCCAAAGCCACTTCGTCCAACGCAGCCCGTCGCGCCCGAAGGATTGCCCCGTCTTTTTCTTGAGCAATTGAGACAGAACCACGACCCGACGATCTTCAGGAGGAAGGAAGCTCATGCTCTCGAGGATGAACGGGATGAGATTCATGTCCCAGTTCGACTGCAGAACGTCCAGGCTTCTTGGACGGGTGGGTGTTCTCCGGCCAATAAAGTCGGCAAGGGCTTGCGTCGTCGGGGCCGGACCCTGAACTGCGGACATGTTTCCTGACCCACTCGCAGGGGCTTTGTCGCCGCCTCCGGGAAGCTCCTGCGCCGCGCCGGCGCACACCCAATAGCCGGCGTGGGTCAGCAGCAAGACCGGCATCCATAAGCAGGCGGGCAGCGCCCGCAGGATGATCCAGGCCCGCCGCACTGACTTGGGCAGCAGTTTCAGCATGGCTCTACCAACCGGATTTTCGGTTGTCAGGTGGTTTGAAACGCAGACTGCGGGTTGCTATCTCTTCTTCGAACCCAGCGCCACGATCACGTCGAACTCGTTCTCCGTCAGCGGCTGCACCGAGAGGCGGCTTTGGCGCACCAGGGCGATGTTTTCAAGCCCCTTCGTTTCCTTGACCTGCTGCAGCGTGACCGGGCGCTTCAAAGTCTTGACCGGCTTGAGATCGACGACCGACCAGCGTTCGTCTTCGGTCGTGGGGTCCTGATAGTGCTCTTTGATGACCCGCGCGACGCCGACGATGCACTTGCCTTCGTTCGAGTGGTAATAGAGGGCGAGATCACCCTTCTTCATGGCGCGGAGGTTGTTGCGCGCCTGGTAGTTGCGCACTCCGTCCCAATAGGTCCAGCCGTCTTGGACGAAGTCGTCCCAGGAGTATTTGAAAGGCTCGGATTTCACGAGCCAGTAGTTCCTTTCCTTCGCGGTTGCCATGGAAGAAAGGATAGCGAACGGGGCCGGATCAGACCCTTTCGGGCAGTCGAAAATCCTTGTGGTAGTTGCGGGTGAGCATCTGATTGGCCTGCTCGTCCGACTCGAAGGTTTCTGACTTGGGGTCGAAGTTCAGTTCGCGTCCCAGACGATAGGAGGCGTTCGCCAGGTGACAGAATGCGTTCGAGATATGGATGTCCTCGATCTCGGCGTTCAGCATCTCGTATTTGTCGGCGCGGATGGCGTCGAACCAGTTGCTGAACTGGATGCGGTCGATCGGACGGAAGCTCTTCGGGCGCTCCTGCGGGGCCTTGAAGCCCGGTTCGGGCTCCTTGCTGTCGCCCATATAGACCTTGAAATTGCCGCCGGGATCGATCTCCATATGGCCCTTCGTGCCGTAGAAGTGCCAGCGGCGCGGCTCGCCGGTGTAGACTCCCCGGATCTCGCCCACCAGGACTGTGCCGTCCGCGTACGTATAGGTCGAGGTCATCGTGTTCGGCGTCTCGGCCTGATCGCGGTAGCCGAAACGGCCGCCGGCGGCTTGAACGCGGCTCGGAAGACCTTTGTCCTTGCCGAGGCCCCAGCAGCAGATGTCGACCGAATGGCTGCCGTTGTTGCCCATTTCGCCGTTGCCGAAGTCCCAGAACCAGTGCCAGTTGTAGTGGACCAGATTGCCGTGGTAGGGCTGGTCGGGCGCCGGGCCGCGCCAGAGGTCCCAGTGCAGCGAGCTGGGCGGCGGCTCGGGCTTCTTGAAGCCGATCGACGGGCGATGGCTGGGGAGCAGCCACCGCGTCATGTAGATGTCGCCGATCAGTCCGTCGTGGATGAGCTGGATGGCGTGCTGGAAGTTCGGATGCGAGCGCCGTTGCGTGCCGCCGCTCACGATCCGTTTGTACTTGCGCGCGGCGTCCACGAGCAGGCGGCCTTCGCGCAGGTTGTGCGAGATCGGTTTTTCCACGTAGGCATGCTTGCCCGCCTGGCAGGCAAGGATGCCGGCCACCGCGTGCCAATGGTTGCAGCAAGTGATGATAACGGCGTCGATCGAGGAATCGTCCATGATGCGCCGAAGGTCGGGCTCTTGTCGCGGGGCCTTTCCAGTGCGAGCCTCCAACTCGCCGGCGCGTTCGCGCATGCGGTTCTCATCCGGGTCGCACACGGTGGCCACTTCGATGCCGTCGAGTGCGGCAACTATCTTCATCACGCTGCCGCCGCGGCCGCCCATGCCGATGACGGCGACGCGCAGGCGGTCGTTCGCTCCGGCCCAGCTTTGTGAGGTGCCGAGCAGGGAGGCGGCTCCGAGAGCGGCGGAAGAAGTGAGAAAGGTGCGGCGTTCGATGGTTTTCATGAGAACCTCACTTGAGACGTTAGAGAATCTTCCGTGGGTTGTCAACACATGGTTGCCGCTCGGTCGTCGTGCGCTAGGCGACCGGGCGGAATGGTTTACAATACCCGCAGGAAGTGGTGTTTTTTAGTCGTCGGGAGAAGGAGCTAGTGATGGAAAGACGGACCTTCGTTAAGAGCGCGGCGGGCGCGGTGGCCGCGCAGGGAATGGCGTTTGCGGCCAGCAGCCGCGTTCTGGGTGCTAATGACAGAATTCGCGTGGCGGTGCTCGGCGTCAACGGACGCGGAAAGAGCCACATCGCCGGCTTCGAAGCGTTGGATAACGTCGAGGTCGCGACGCTCGTCGATCCCGACCGGAAGATCGCCGAACAGCGCGCTGCTGGCTTTGAGGGCAGATACGGCCGCAAGCCCGCGATTGAACAGGACCTCCGTCGGGTGCTCGACGACCAGAGCATCGACTGCATCGGCATTGCCACGCCCAACCATTGGCACGCCCTCGCGGCGATTTGGGGCTGCCAGGCAGGCAAGGACGTGTACGTCGAGAAGCCCGGTGCGCACAGCATCTACGAAGGCCGGCAGTTGGTTGCCGCCGCGAAGAAGTACAACCGCATCGTGCAGCATGGTGTGCAGCTTCGCAGCTCCGTGGCGATGCGCGAGGGCATTCAACTTCTGCGCGACGGCATTATCGGCGATATCTATCTCGGCCGCGCTTGCATCTTCAAGTGGCGCCCGAGCGTGGGCAAGAGGCCGAGTGCAGCCGCTCCCGCGCATATCGATTGGACGATGTGGCAGGGGCCGGCGGAAGAGCGCGAGTTCTCGACCCGCTATGTCCACTACAACTGGCACTGGCATTGGGACTACGGCAACGGCGACATCGGCAACCAGGGCATCCACGAGACCGACCTGATGCTGTGGGGCCTCGGCGTGGGGCTCCCCGACGAAGTGATGGCGATGGGCGGCAAGTTCCTCTGGGACGACGACAAGGAAACCCCCGAGACGATGACCGCCTTGCTCAAGTGGAAGAAGGAAAACGTCATGGGCGAGATTGCCGTCCGCCCCTGGAGCAGCAACTACGAAGACGGCGTCCGCGTCGGCAACATCTTCTACGGCTCGAAGGGCTTCATGCTGATGCGCACGTACAACAGCTACGAGGTCTACTTCGGCGCCAACCGAGATCCGGGCCCCAAGGGCGACTTCGGCGGCGATCACTACGCGAACTTCATCAAGGCGGTTCGCAGCCGCAAGACCTCTGATCAGCACGGACCGGTCGAGACGGCCCACACCTCGTCAAGCGTGGCGCACATCGCCAACATCGCCCTGCAGGCAAATCGGAAGCTCGACTTCGATCCCAAGACGGAGCGCTTTACCAATGACGACGAAGCGAACTCCTACTTGAGGCGGAAGACCTACCGCAAGGGATTCGAGGTGCCGGAGAACGTATAGCTCCCACCCCCAAGCCGACTTCAGGCCCCGGCCGTCAAGCGGTCGGGGTCTTGTCGTATCCGGCTGGCCTGCATGTCTCACCATGCGGCGAGGCGAAGTGCGTGAGAGGGCCGTCAGGACGAGGCGCGCGCCGCTTGGCGCGCGCAGGCGTACTTGAACAGTACGTCGAGCACGGCAAGCAAGCGCAACGAAGTCATGGCGGTCGTATCGTGTGCTTCGACTGTCGGGTGGTGAGAAATGCAGGCCAGGCCCGTCCGTCAGTTCCGTAGCGCCGCCACTCATGAACCGGGTCGCTTCAAGTGGCGGTTTTCAGGTCCGTATGGCGCGCGAGCACGTCGAAGTCGGTGTCGTTATGGAGCACGGGCGTATCGGCGCGAATGGCGATGGCTCCAATGAGGCAATCGACCAACTTGCGAACGGTTTCCCCTTCCCGGCGGCAGTGGCGATACAAGGCGGCCGCATCGTCGTAGTGCATCGGTTCCGTTGGCAAAACGCTTGCGCGTGCGAGCAGCCGGCGGAGGTTATCCAGGTGCCGTTCATTGCGCGCCCCGGCGAGCACTTCCATCCGAACCGCATCGCAGATCGCGATCTCGCTGTCGAGCAGCTCCTCGACTCGGTTACAGGTCGCGGTCCCGGTGTCGCGAAGAAATTCGACCCACGCGGACGTATCGATCAGAATCATGACGAGCGGCTGCTCCGCAACTCGCTGAGGTCGCCCTCCCAACCCGACCCGCGAAGACGCCGGGCTTCCTCGACGCTGAAGGGTTCCGCCGCAAGGGATCGAAGCGCAAAGTTGACCGCCTCGCGCTTTGTCTTCAGCAGGTAACGGCGCATGACCTCAGCGCACGCTTCGTCGTCGATATCCACGTTGGTGCGTGACATACACCTATAATACACCATACGCGTGACTTTTTGTGACCCGCCGGCGTGGGCATATCCCCCCGCTGGCGAATGGCGGTGGGGTTTTCGCCTGATCCGGTAGAGCGCGGAAGCCGGAAACTCCGCCAGGGCTGTTGGCTTTCAGGTCTTCGCCAACAGCCGCTTTTTGAAGCCGTCCTCCTGGGAGCGCGCGGGTGCCTTCTGGGTGCTTGCCCGCATCCACAGCCCGCACGGCGACTCCGACAAGAGCCACCCCAAGCCCGGCCAACCGCTGTTTCACAAGACACGAGACACGAAACACGGCATTTATGCTTTTCACGAATCACGAGACACGAAACACGAAACACGGCTTTTTTCAGACACGGATCACCGCCTTTCCGTGGCTCGTTTGGTACCTGTTGGTACTGAAGCCCTTCAGTCTTGTTTTTTCGGCCGGAATCTGCTCTGGGTTGAGAGTGATGACGCCGTTGCGGGGAACGAAAACCTCATCCGCGCACGTCGGGGACGCGCCGGCTGGAGATGACAAAGCCGCCCAAGCCACGGCTTTTCAGGTATTTACGAGATCCGAGACCCGAGACAAGGCCTTAGCCTGGCGCGAGGCGCAAGCCAGCGCGAATTCCGAGGTTTTCACGAAACCCGAGACACGAGACCCGAAACACGGCTTTTTCCGTGGCTCGTTTGGTACCTGTTGGTACTGAAGCCCTTCAGTCTTTTTTTTCGGCCGGGGGCTGGTTTAGGTTGAGAGTGATGACGCCGTTGCTGGGAACAAAAAACCCATCCGCGCCCGTCGGGGCCAAGTCGGGTGGGGACACAAGAGCCGCCCGGTCGCTGCTTTCCTGCGCGTTGTGGCGCTGCATGGGGCGGCTATGGCGCGGCATGGGCGGCATGGGGCGCCCCGAGCCGCTGTCCGCGAACCGTCCGCACCAGCAACAGGGCCTTTCGGGTTTTCACGAAACACGAAAACACGGCTTTTTTCGCCGTGGGTGCGCAAGGGACACACAATCAGAAACCCCCGCCCGGACCGCCGCGAACGCCGCCCGGTCGCTGCTTTCCTGCGCGTTGTGGCGCAGCATGGGGCGGCTATGGCGCGGCATGGGCGGCCGCCGTCCCCCGCACCGGTACACGGCCTGTAAGTCTTTCACGGATCACGAGACACGAGACATGAAACACGGCCCTTTTCGAATTTCCCACGAATTCCCACGATTTCCCGTCTCCCCCCCGATGTCCGCGTGCCGGTCTCGATCTCGGTCGGCCTCGCAGCAAGCGCCGTTCGCTGCCGCTGCTGCCGCCCTCTGGGCTGCTTCCACCGCCGCGAACGCAACAGGAACCCATGTTCAGAAAGGGGAACGTTCTGGATTGCGTTGACATCACGATCGGCCGGGACCGAGTGAATCGAGTAGAGTAGACCAAGTGCCATGAATAAGAAAATACGCCGCCGGGGCAGCCGATTCGCGGGTCTTGCTTTTGTCCTTCTCCTGTCGAATCTGTCCGCGCAAACATTTGTCGAGGAGACGTACGAGGACTTTGCCGACGGCAAGCTGGATGCCGCCGGGCAGAACCTCTACGTCAGCAGCGACGGTTCGGTGCGGACGATCCACCGGTTCGACCTGAATCAGGACGGATTCATTGATCTCGTTTTCAACAACACGCATGATCGGCGTGCGTTCATCCCCGCCACAAGCGCGACGGTTTCAAGCGGCGGCAAGATTTTGGAAACGACCGTTGCGGTAGAAGGCAGCCGGCAGACGGTGATCGCCGACCTGAACCGTGATGGTCACTTGGATTTGGTCTTCTGCCCGAACGCCTCGGGCGTGCAGACCCGGAGACGCTTCCTCACGCTGGCCTACGGCGGCCCCGAGGGATGGCCGCAGCAACGAACGACCGGGCTGCTGCCGGTCCACGATGCCCGTAAGGTCGCGGTAACGGACCTCAACGCCGATGAGTGGCCCGACATCCTCACGCTGAACTCGGAAGCCTGGCTTCCCGAGCAACCGTCCGGTGGGCCGATCCTGCGCATGTATTGGGGAAGCAAGGACGGGTTCCTTCTGACGCGCCGGCTCGATATGCAGGTCGAGGGCGCTCTGGACATCGCGGCGGCCGACATCGACCAGGACGGCGTGGGCGATCTTGCGGTGCTGACCGGGCAAGAGCAAATCGTCATCCTGTGGGGCGGGGAATTGCAGGGAGTCGAGGGCCGCTTCGAGCGTGAAGTTTTGAACCTCCCGGGATCCGGCGCGGCAACCCTTGCCGCCGCGGACGTCTCGGGAGACGGGCGCCCGGACCTCGTTGTCGGCTCGAGCGAAGGACAGGTCTACCTGTTCCGGCGCGGAGGTGGGCGTGGGTCCTCCACGGCGCAGGTCGTACCGGGTTTTCCGGCGTCTCACGTCTCGGTCGGAGAGGTGGATGGCGACGACTTGCCTGAGATCGTCCTCACCCATTTCGAGCAGAACCGGGCCGGCGGCGGCGAGGCTTCGGGCGCCGCTGCGCAGTCCGGAGCCTCTGTGCGCATCCTGTGGGGAGCTGACGGCTGGGACCGCACGCGTGCGACGGCGCTGGATGTGCCCTACGCCACCGCTGCCGCCATCGGAGATCTTGACGACGACGGTCAGGCCGATCTGGCGATCGCCGTTCATCAAAATGACGAAACGTACCGCGCCATGTCGTCTGTCTTGCTGGGTCAAGGGGGACGCGAATTCCGGCGGCTGTCGGGCCCTTCCACCGAGGGTGCCATGCACGTCGCCATCGCTCCGAAAACACGGCGCCATCCCGCTCGGGCGGTGTTCGCGAACAGTCTTGGAGGAACCGTCGGCGAGCGGATCAAGTCACAGGTCTTCTGGGGATCGGCGGCCGGCTTCAGCGAAGACAACCAATGGATGTTCGACATGCGCAGCGGCTACGAGCACAGCGCCGCTGACCTCAACGCAGATGGTCATGTCGACCTGCTGGTGCTCAACTCCGGACATGCGGGTGCGGCCGCCGCGAATGACCCGACACTTGGCGCGAATATTTTCTGGGGTGGCGCCGAAGGCTTTGATCCCGCAACGAGAAGGACGGTTCTGAATGAGCCCGGCCTCGGCTCGACGAATATCGCCGATCTCAACCGCGACGGCTACCTCGACATCACGCTCGGCTCATTCGACGTTGATGCGCCGCTCGTTATTTACTACGGATCGTCCGGCGGCTATTCGCGGGACCGCCGGCAGACGGTGTCTTCCCCGGGGCGGTCCGTCGAAGGTGTGATCGCTGATTTCAATGGAGATGACTGGCTCGACATCGCGGTGGTGTCATTCACGGTTCATCGCGTGCGCATTTTCTGGGGCGGCCCGGAGGGCTTCGACGCATCTCGCCAAGGTCACGTCAACATGCCCTCGCCCATCGGACTCGAATCGGCCGATCTCAACAGAGACGGCCGGCTCGACCTGATCGTGGCCAGCTACCAGGACCCTCTCGCCCACCACCACGACACCGGCATGATGATTTTCTGGGGGCAGGAAAGCGGGTTTCATTCGGCGAACTCGCAGTGGTTGCCGGGGTTCACACCCATCAGCCCGGTGGTCGCAGACTTCGATGCCGATGGCTTTCTGGACATCTTCTCGCCGCACTATCACTCCGACCTGACGCGTGAGCTCCTTCCCAACTACATCTACTGGGGGTCGAGGAACGGCTTTGCCGCGCGCGACCGGGCAACGCTGATCTGCGATTCGGCGGACGATGCCCTGGCGGCCGACTTCGACAAGGATGGTGCTCTGGACATTGCGGTCGCCTGCCATACGAGCGACGGAGACCATACGACGCACTCGAAGGTCTTCTACAACGACGGCCGGCGTTTCGAGAACCCGCGTGTGGAGAAGCTGCTGACATACGGGCCTCACTGGATGGGTTCTCAGGATATGGGCCACATCGCGCACCGCCGCTGGGAGCAGACCTACGAGTCATCGGTCTTCGAATGGGATGGAGGCGCCACACGGGGACGCCTGACGTCCGACGAGGATACGCCGGCCGGCGCCGGGTTGTCCTTCGAGGTCCGCAGCGCCGGCGATGCGAAAGAACTTGCGGACCGGCCGTGGCGCAGACTTGCCGGAGAGTCTTTTCAGCTTGAGAGCGCCGATCGTGTTCTTCAGTATCGGGCGGCCTTCCACTCGCCCAACGGCGACTCGTTCGCCACGCTGAGGCGGGTCGAGATACGGCTTGCTCCTTGAGGAGTGCGTTTCCGGTCTCTCGGTGAACTCGTTTTGGAGAAAAAGATGTCCAAACAAAAACCTGCCTATCTGGTAGCCAGTTCGTTCATGCGCGACGGTCACGGGTCTCTCGAGCCGTACGGTCGTGCTGTACATCCGCTCCTGGAAAAAGCCGGCGCTAAACTCCTCGTAGCGGGTGCCGCAGATCAATTCATGGACTTTTACGAAGGCGCTTGGCATGAAGGCGCACGCTTCACGCTCTTCAGGTTTCCGTCAATCGAGGCTCTGAGGAAATTCTGGCATTCGCCTGAATATCAGAAAATCAAGCATCTTCGCACTGATGTCATTCCGCCCAACTTTACGTTTGCTGTGGAGGGTTTTGATCCGGCTGAATGGGAAGCTTCCCATGAATTCGAATAGACCTTAGGACCACAGCACTCTCGCTCCATGACCCGAATCACCCCGCTAAGATGCTGGAACTGAAGATGAACTTCCGCAATTCCTCGTAAGAGATTCGACCCAGGTGGTTGACTGGTGAGAAGCCGTGCCGTTTCTTTGCGGTCGACAAGACCTGGACTTTCGGCGTACCCTGCAAGGATGCTCTTTCCTGTGATCACTCGAACGCAGTGCTCCTATCTTCTCTGTCTTGGGCTTGTGCTGGCGGCTTGTTCGAACCCGCCTCCCGATAAAGCCGTCTATTTGGGTCCGGAAAGGGACCGGGCGGACCTGTTCCTGCATGACGACCTTCTGGTGGCCCGATCGGAGGGCGTGGCCGTCACGCCGGCGACGATCCGGAAACACCCCGGCAATCCGGTGCTTGTGCATGATAAGCCCTGGGAGCGGGGCATGCTGAACTACACCTGCGTCCTGCACGACGTGGACGAGGGCGTGTACAAGATGTGGTACCAGATGGTGAGCGCATCGACCGACGGGCCGCGCTACAGCGCCTGCCACTATGCCGTTTCCCAAGACGGCCTGCACTGGGAGAAGCCCGCTGTTGGTCTGGTCGAGCACGACGGATCCACGAAAAACAATATCCTTTTCGTCGAATCGGAGAACGTCAACGGCACGCCGTCGTACTGGGTCATCAAGGACTATGCCGACCCCGATCCCGCGCGCCGCTACAAGATGATGCGTCACAGTTGGGATTTCCAGGGCCGCGCAGCGCAAATGGGCTGGTCGGCCGATGGCGTCCGCTGGACTTTCTCTGAGTTCGGCAATCTGCCGGGGTCGATCGATTCCCAAAACGTCTTCTTTTGGGACCGCCAAGCCGGCAGGTATGTCGGCTACTTCCGCAGCCATGTCGGCGGGTTGCGGAGCGTCGCACGCGCCACGAGCCCGGACCTCTTCCATTGGTCGCGCCTGACGACGATCCACAGTCCTGACGAAAATGACCCGCCCACCTGGCACCTGTATACGCCGGGTATCTGGAAGCTCGCCATCGCGCGGCAGGCTTATGTGATGGTGACGACCGGTTTCGACGAAAAAAGCCACGAGGCCTACGGACAGCTCGGGGTCAGCCGTAACGGCATCGGCTGGCATCGTTTCCGGGAGCCGTTCCTGTCGCTGGGCGGAGAGAACGACTGGGACGGCGGGGCCATCTACACCATTGCCTCGGAAACCACGATTGACGGGCGCACCGCCGTTTTCTATCACGGCAGCAACACCCCGGCCCACAGCAGGGAAGGCCGGCGCGGCATCGGGATCGCCTTCCTCGATCCCGGCGGTTTTGTCGGCCGCACGGCCGGGCAGGAAGGCTATCTCATTACTCACCCCCTCCGGATCGCCGACGATCGCAGCCGATTCTACCTGCTCGCCGACGTAGCGCCGGGAGGCTCGATCGCCGCCGAACTTCTCACCACGGACGAAGTGGTTCTCGATGGCTTCTCGCGGCATGACTCCAACGCCATCGAAGGGCAAGGCGACGCGCTGGCAATCCGGTGGCGAGGCGAGGAGAGCCTCAAGCAACATCTGCGGGAAGGACCGGTCCGCCTGAAACTTTACCTGGAAAACGCCACGGTTTACGGGTTCCGGACAAGGCGGCCTCGAACCGACTGATCGTCGAGGGTAACTTCGCAGTTTCATCAGCACTGCCTTGGTCAATAGAGTTGCTGCCTAGCACTCCCCCAGAGTTCCGCCAGGGGCATTACGGTAGACTTGGAGCCATGGGGCGCCACCACGAAGTCGTTGAAGCGCGGGGCCATCTCGTTGATTCGCATGTCATGGAGAAGATGTTCGACACGATCCTCTCCCGAGACGGTGCTTTTGAAGTGGAGGAGTTCCAAATCGGCCGCACGAACGTTGACGAATCGTACATGCGGATGCGCGTGGAAGCCCCCAGCGAAGAGGCCATGGCTGCGCTGGTCGAAGCTCTCATCGACATGGGCTGTGGCACGATCCACGGAGGCGACGCCACGTTGCGTTCCGCCGAGCGCGACCGCTGTGCTCCGCTGGATTTCTACTCGACTACGAACCACCGCACTCAGGTTCGTCTTGCCGGGAAATGGGTCGACGTTGGCAGGCAGCGTATGGATGCTGCGATTGTCGTTGCTGCGGACGGCGGAGCTTACTGTTCCCGTTTGCGAGATCTCCGGGCGGGCGACCAGGTTGTCTGCGGCCATGACGGCATCCGGGTCTTGCCGGAATCCAAGGAACGTAACCGGCTGGCATTCGCCTTCATGTCGCAGGGTGTCTCATCGGAACGCCAGGTTGAAACAGCGGTCAAGCAGACAGCGGCGCTCATCAGGCAGAACAAGCAGGAAGGGAAGCGCGTGCTGGTTGTTGCCGGCCCGGTGGTTGTTCATACAGGCGCGCAAACCGCTCTCGCCTCCCTGATTCGAGGAGGATTCATTGATGCGATTCTGGCGGGCAATGCGCTCGGAGTGCACGATGCGGAGGCCGCTCTACTGGGAACGTCGCTGGGAATCCGCCTCGCCGACGGACGCCAAGCCGAGCACGGCCACCGAAATCACATGCGGGCAATCAACACGATCTACCATGCGGGCGGTCTCCGGCATGCGGTCGGGAACGGAAGCATCAACAGTGGCATTTTCTACGAGTGCATCAAGAACGACGTACCCTTCGTTCTCGCCGGTAGTCTGCGTGACGACGGCCCCCTCCCGGATACCGTCACCGACATGAATGAGGCGCAGGAGGCCTACGCCGCGCAACTCGTAGGTACGGGCCTCGTGGTCTGTCTGGGTTCGATGCTGCATTCGATCGCTACCGGCAACATGATGCCCTCATGGGTCAAGCTGATTTGCGTTGATATCAATCCGGCTGTTGTCACGAAGGTTTCCGATCGCGGGACCGGCCAGGCAATCGGCGTTGTCACCGATGTCGGCCTGTTTCTGCACCTGTTGGACCGCGCCCTGAACCAATCCTGAATGTCCAGCGTTCCGGAAACGGCTCCGGCGAGGGACGGAGCCGCCTCCCCGAAAAATAAATCCCCGAACCAGACGCATGCCGGCATTGTGCGGTCGGCGGGTGTGGTGAGCGGCGCGGTTTTCTTGAGCCGCATTACCGGCTTGGTGCGCGAAGTGGTGTTTGCGCGTTTTTTCGGTGCGGGCATGGTGTACGACGCGTTCGTGGCCGCGTACCGCATACCCAACCTCTTCCGCGACCTTCTGGCGGAAGGCGCCCTCTCGGCGGCTTTCGTCACGACATTCTCGCAGTGCCTTTCGCAAGGTGGCCAGGACAAGGCATACCGATTGTCCAACCGCCTGGCAAGCTTGCTGGTCCCCGTCATCTTGCTGATTTGCCTGCTGGGGGCGTGGTTCGCGCCTGCGATTGTCGATTCGATGTTTCCGGGGTACGGCGAGGTCGAGGGCAAGCGCGATCTGACAGTCCTTCTGACCCGGATCATGATCCCTTTCCTGCTGTTCATGGCGCTGGCCGCGAAAGCCATGGGAGTGTTGAATACGAAAGGACGGTTCGGAATACCCGCGCTCGCGTCGGCCTTCGCCAATGTCACATCGATCGTCTGCGGTTTGACGCTGGCGTTCGTCGTGGGACCACGATTCGATCTGGAACCCATCGCGGGGATGGCGATCGGCGTTCTGCTCGGAGGCTTGGCGCAGTACGCGGTGCAGTGGCCCAGTCTGCGGCGAATCGGGCTGCGCTTTCGTCCTGACTTCCGTTACAACGACCCTGGGATTCGCCAGGTCCTGCGCCTCATGGGGCCCGCCGTTCTGGGGGCCGCCGCCGTGCAGGTGAACGTCGTTGTCAACAGCATTTTTGCTTCGCAGATCACAGACGCGTCTGGCACAGTGGTCGACGGTCCGGTTTCATGGTTGGGGTACGCCTTTCGGCTCATGCAACTCCCGCTGGGGCTCTTTGGTGTGGCCGTGGCTTCGGCCACGCTGCCATCGATCTCGCGTAGCGCAGGGGCGGGGCAGATCGACGAGTTCCGGGATACACTCGCGAACTCGCTCGGCTTGGTGTTTCTGATGACGATTCCCTCGGCGGCGGGCCTTGCTGTGCTCAGCCGGTCCGTCGTGGGAGTGGTCTATCAGCACGGCGCATTTACGGCTGAAGACACCGAGCAGACGGCGGTCGCGCTTTCGCTGTATTGCGTCGGGCTGGCGGGTTACGCGGCAATCAAGGTCCTCACGCCGGCCTTCTACGCGCTCGACGACGTGCGCGTCCCGGCGCTGACGAGCCTGGCTTCCATCTTCATCAACTACCTGCTCAATTGGACCTTCGTGCGCGTGCTGGGCTGGGGGCATGGCGGCCTGGCGTTCTCGACGTCAACCGTTGCTTTCTTCAATTTTTTCGTGTTGTTCTGGTTCATGCGGAAGCGAATCGATGGTATCCACGGCCGCAGGCTGGTGTCGAGCATCACTTTCATTGGGCTGGCCGCCGGTTTGATGTGCGCGGCTTGCGCCACGTCGTCTTTCCTCGTTCATCAGGCTTTTGGGGCGTCGTTCCTCGGCAGACTCCTTGATTTGGCCGTTTCGATCCCACTTGGCGCCAGTGTCCTCTTCGGCGCTTGCCGTCTATTTCGGGTTTCCGAGCTGGAGGTCGCCAGCCAGGCAATCCGTGCACGTCTCGCCCGCCGTACGACGTCCCAGACGGGTTCTTGATCCGAGGCGTTATGATAGAAAGCGCTTTGTCTCGGGCCCGTCATGCATCCTGATCTGCCTCGTGTTCGGCAACTGCAAGAACTCGACAATCGGATTCGCGAACTCGACGCTGAGATCAGTCGCCTTCCCAAGTACATTGCCCGGATCGAAAGACAGCTCGAATCCCACAAGAAGGCTCTCCAAGCCGACAAAAACGCGCTAGAAGAAAACGGCAGGTCGCATCGGCATCTGGAGGGCAGGGTTTCCGATTTTCAGCAGAAGATTTCCCATCTGCGAGTACAGATGGGAGAGGCCAAAACGAACCAGCAGTTCCGCGCTTTCCAGCATGAGATCGAGTTCCTCGAGGGAGAAATCCTCAAGGTCGAAGACCGCATTCTCGACAAAATGGTCGAATCCGAGTCCCTCGAACAGAACGTCGCAAGAGCCGAAACGGCCCTCGGAGAAGAGAGCGAGAAAGTCGCCGCCGAGGTGGCGAAAGTGCAAGAGCGAGTGGCCGGGGACGAAAAGGAGGCGGCTTCCAAGCGTGCGCGTCGTAAAGAATTGACACTGGCGATCTCGGAAAACGTCCTTCGTACGTACAGCCACACCCACAAGACGCGCGGAGGAGTTGCCGTTGCCCCGGCCGACGCGCAGCACTGCCTGGCTTGCCACGTTCTTCTCAGGCCTCAACTCAGCCAGATTCTTCGTAGCAACGACGAAATCGTGACCTGCGAATCCTGCGGCCGGATTCTTTATTACCAACCCCCTGCCGGCTCCGAGCCGGATACCTCCGGCGACTCTTCCCTGGCGGCCAACCCACTCTCGGAGGAAGGCGGAAAAGCCGTTTCTTCCGTACACTGAAGGTTGCCCAGACTGTACTCGCTGGCTTCTGGAAGAGGTTCGTCAGACCAGAGGGGGCACTTGTTGACGACTGAATGCAGATGGCTTGGTCTGCCGGCTGATCTGTCGGCTAGAAAAGGGACTGAACAGCCCGGAGACCGCGAAAATGATGGAGATGATTCTGTACCATCTGCCTTGGTTGATCCCAGGTGTTCTCACCCTTCTTGCCCTGTTTGTATTGATCGGTGGGATTGACTGGACTTGGTGGGCATCAAGGCGGCGGTCCTGATGTCATCCCGTGCTACAGCAAGACATGCAGGTCTTCTTGACGTTCATTCTGCTTGGCATGAAGACATGCGCTCGAATGAGACTCTCAGGTATGTCCACCGCCCACGGCGGCCTCTTGTTCGATCAGGATTTCGATGGGTACATGGTCAAACTGGATGCGGAAGAAGCTGGGAGAAAACGCTATCGTCGCCGTCAATTTGCACTGATGGACAACCCCGGCCACCTTCCATCGAGGTTCTGTCCATTCTCTGTGTCGTGGGGAGCTACTTAATGCGCAGAACCGCCTTATGGGCGAAAGGGTGCCGTCCTACCCCATCGGCAACACTCGATCACATCGAGAGCACCCCTCACGATGTACTCGTTTTTTGGGGCCGGCTCAGGGTCGTCTTGGGTCCGCCTCTTCTCTCCTGGATCTACAATCAGGTCTCCCCCCGATGCCGCAACGCGCCCTTACAGATCTGAGCGAAGAAGAGCGCTTCTTTTTCGACACGGTCCGGCGCTTCTCTCTCGACCGCGTCGGCCCGCATGTCCGGGAAATGGATGAAAAAGGCCGCTTCCGCCCCGAACTCATTCAGGAGTTCTTCGAATTGGGCTTGATGGGAATCGAGGTTCCCGAGGAATTCGGCGGACAGGGGGGCTCATTCTTCACTGCGGTGCTGGCCGTAGAAGCGCTTGCCACGGTCGATCCATCGGCTGCCGTAATTGTCGATGTCCAAAATACTCTTGTCGCGAACGCCCTTGCTCATTGGGCTTCAGACGAGCAGAAGCGTCGCTATCTCACGAAGCTGACGCGGGACACCGTCGGTGCTTATGCCCTTTCCGAGGCCGGCTCGGGCAGCGACGCCTTCGCAATGGCAACCACTGCGCATGATCGGGGAGACCACTACGAGATCAGCGGCCGCAAGCTCTGGACAACCAACGCCCAGGAAGCCGGTTTGTTCATCCTGTTCGCCAACCTGAACCCCGAAGCGGGCCACCGCGGCATTACCGCGTTCCTCGTCGAACCCGGTTTTCCCGGTTTCTCTGTCGGCAGGAAGGAGGACAAGCTGGGCATCCGCGCATCGTCAACTTGCGAACTGATCCTCGACTCCTGCCGTGTCCCGAAAGAGAATCTGTTCGGTGAAGTGGGCAGGGGCTACAAGATCGCCATCGAAACTCTGAACGAAGGCCGGATCGGAATCGGGGCGCAGGCTCTGGGCATAGCCGAGGCAGCGCTCGACCACGCTCTTCGCTACGCGCGGGAGCGCAAGCAGTTCGGACAGCCCATCGTGGAGTTCCAGGGCCTTCAGTTTCAGCTCGCGCAGATGGCGTCCGACATCGAAGCAGCCCGGTTGCTCGTCTACAACGCCGCTCGACTCAAGGATGCCGGCAGACCCTTTCTCACCGAAGCCGCCATGGCCAAGCTGACAGCTTCGGAAACCGCTGTCCGCGTCGCCGCGAAGGCCGTTGACATCTTCGGAGGCGTAGGCTTCACGAAGGAATATCCGGTTGAGAAGCTCTACCGCGACTCCAAGATCTGCACCATCTACGAAGGGACAAGCAACATGCAGTTGCAAACGATCGCAAAGCGGCTCATCTCCGGCGGCACCAAGGTTCTTCCGATCTAGCAATCCGTGGTGAAATCCCGCATGGCGTCGAGAGCGGCCCGCATAGCACCGCTAATGGCGCTGTTTCCGGCTGACAAGGCGCGATCATGGATCATATTGGACATATTCGACCGAGGAGCAACGCAGTTCAGCCGGGATGCATCGTCGCCTGAATGTAGCGAGGGTTGTGCCGGAGGCTAGAGCAGATCGTCGCGTTTCCCTGCCTCCAACTCCTTCACAAGATCCGAGACGCGCTGAGCCTGTTGCCGCGAGCAGACCAGCAACGCATCCGGAGTATCCACAACGATGAGGTCTTTCACGCCGACCAATGCTGCGAGCTTGCCTGGAGCCTCGACATAGTTGCCGTGGGAGTCGATTTCATGTATCGGAGTCCGGCCGACGCTTCTTCGGCCTTTTTCGCGCAGTAGCTGGTAGACGGCTTCCCAACTCCCCATGTCGTTCCAACCAAAATCCGGACAGGCGAATCCGTGGACATTCTTGGCGTGCTCCAACACTCCATAGTCGATGGATTGGTTCTCGCAATCGCCGTAGTGACGCCGCAGCGATGCCGTGAACCCGCGCGACGCCAGTGGAGCCAACCGCGACAAGGCCTCGGCCGTCCGAGGCATGAACTGCGCAATAGCAGCAGTAATCGCACCCGCCCGCCACACAAACATGCCGGCATTCCAAAAGTAGTTGCCCTCCTGGACGAAACGTCTCGCCTTGGCTGCCGGGGGCTTCTCTTCGAACTGTACCACCGGGAATAGATCCGCTGTCCCGGCTTTGATCCCTGACGGGAATCGAATGTAGCCGTAGGCGGTTTCGGGTCCTCGCGGCGGAATGCCCAATACAATCAGCCTCTCCTCATTTGCGGCCCGCACGGCTCGTTGCAGCACTTTCCGAAATTCGGTCTCCCCGTTGATGAAGTGATCCGAAGGAAATACCCCCATAACGGCGTCCGGGTCTCGCTGCAGTAGAAGCCTTGCAGCGAGCCCGATCGCAGGCCCTGTATTTCTTGGCGCAGGCTCCGCGATCACCTGCCCGCTGGGTACATCCGGGAGTTCGCCCAGAACCTTTTTGAAAAGCGCCTCGCTCGTCAGCACCCACAAACGTTCGGGGGGAACGAGACCCTTCAACCGCTCAGTGGTCAGTCGAAGCAACGTCCGGTCGCCCACCACGGAGAGCAGTTGCTTGGGCAGAGCGCGGCGGCTCCGCGGCCAGAACCGCGTGCCGCGCCCACCCGCCAGAATGACGACGTGAAAGTGTGAGAGGTCCCGCGGGGACGTCATTGAGCGTCCAGCGCGTGTGCGTGGATCAGATTGAAAGTGCGCCGCCAGCGGGTTTTGCCGAAGAAGTTCAACAAAATGTCCGTAAGGTGAGTGAGTGAGATGCCGGTATCCTGGAGCCGTTCCGTGGGCGCATCGTAGGACCAGTAGATCAACAGCGGCTTGCCGATGATGTTTTCGCGGGGAACGAATCCCCAGTAGCGGCTGTCGAGCGACTGATCACGATTGTCGCCCATGGCGAAATAGTTGTTCGGTGGCACTACGATTTCGTTCCGTACGACGTTCTGCCGGAGCATCTCCAGTGCGCGCTCGGGAATCGGCGTGTTGGGTTGCCCCGGGAAGTTGTCCCGGTATTGGTCGATGTAGGCTGTTCTGTGAATCACATACGGCTCGTCGACGGTTTGCCCGTTCAAAATAAGCTTCTTGTCAACCAGTCGAAGACGATCGCCCGGCAGGCCCACTACCCGCTTGACGAACGTCTGAGAAAGGTCCATCGGATAGCGGAAGACGATGATGTCGCCACGTTGTACGTCCTGGTAGGGCAGCAGATACTCATCGATCGAACCGTGAGGAGAATAGGCCAGCTTGTCGACCAGCAAGTGGTCGCCGATCAGCAGCGAGTCTTCCATCGATCCCGTGGGGATTACGAAAGCCTGCACGAGCGTCGTCGTGCCGAACAGGAGCAGGATGATCGTTACGGTCCATTCGGCGATGACGCCACGATGCGGAATGTCACTCGCCGCAGTTTTTTCCTCAGGGATTTCCGTGCTCTTGTGCTTGTTATCCGTTGACTGTGCTTTCAAATCGACCTCGTAACCAGAGACCCATTGTAGCCAAACAGTCCGCTTTGCCCTACTCTTGGGTTTCACGGGTCGCAGCATGCATCGGACTGCTCACACGAGCTCTCTTATCAACTGAAGACATACGGTGGTCAGCGGTTCGCCTTGACCTCGGAGGATTTACAGCGAGCGCTCTCGCCTGCTGGTGGTTCACCGTGCGTCTACGCATCGGATCGTGGTATTCCGCGCAACGACAGGCTATGACTGGAACTGGGTCGCGGAAAAAGTCGTGATCAGAGCACACAGGGGCAAGGACAGGAATTCTCCGAGTATTCTTTGGTGCAACGAACGGTCATGGGAAGGCCCCCGACATGGCGCCGTGCCGAGATGGACTGCTTGTCAATGGCTCGAATCAACCTGAAAACCTCGTGAAATGTTCTTTTGCGGATGGGACTGGACTGTCCGCAGAGCGGCCGGGCGCTCATGGTGCGAACGAGAGGACTCGAACCTCCACGGGTTGCCCCACTGGAACCTAAATCCAGCGCGTCTGCCAATTCCGCCACGTTCGCATCGCCACGATGATCCATATTTTAGCTTCACGGCAGACCGGGCCTCCCCGGGACGGAGCCAGGATTGGAGACCCGATTGATGAATCACTTACGGCGCTTCGTGAATCTGGAACTTGCTCGATCGTGAACGCCAGGAAAATAGCCGGTCAGTGCCTTGTCTGTGAGCTACCAATTGCCATGCTTGTAGCGTTTATGCCAGTCAACTCCCTGCCAAGTCCGCATTTTGACGGGCGTTACACGAACAAGCCACCGGGGCTCCTGCATCGTCGGCTCGAGGTAGGAGGGCCCATGTTCTCCGAGATAGCGGATGGACATCCGCCGTGCGATCTCGACCCATTTTCCGCCGATGTTCGGCTCTTCGAAAATCTCAGCTTCGCCTTTCACCAGGACCCGTCGATTGAAGCGAGTCGATTCGTCGATGCAAAGAAAGCAACGCTTATCGCGTTGCAAGTGCCGTGCCCACGCCGACTTCGCCCGAGGCACGATAAAGAACACCCCATCGCGGAACTCGAACCAGCAAGGCACAACATACGGCCAGCCATCCTCGTCCAGGCAGCCCAGCCGACAGAATTGACCCTCGGCGAGAAAAGCATTGATCTCCTCCACGGAGAGCCTGCCGATTTTGCCTCGCCATTCTTCCTTTTGTTCCGCCATCACACCCTACGCTCGACCTTTCAAATATGCTTGCCTCTGTTCGTCGCGCTGCAGGGTCTATCCTGACAGTGGGCAGACAAACGGACGTGGCCGATCATCAATCTGGTTATAGAGAACACGCGTGTCGCCATGGCTTTATTGCTACCGCGACTTCAGGACAAACATACGGCATGGCGTAAGTCGTGTCAAATCAAAGGGGTGAGAGGAATGTACCATAACTTTCGACTTGCGGGGCGCGCAGAGGCGGCCAGGATGAGATGGACACGCTGGTTCGCGTTCCGGTTCACAGGATGAGAATCTGGAGTTTGCACCCGCAATATCTCGACGCACGCGGGCTCGTGGCGTTGTGGCGGGAGGCCCTGCTGGCGCAGTCCGTGCTGCGGGGTGCAACGCGCGGCTACCGCCAACACCCCCAGCTTGTGCGGTTTCGCCGCCGGCCATCACCCACGGGCGCCATCGCGGAATACTTGCGAGCCGTGCGCGTAGAGGCACTAGCCCGCGGCTATCGTTTTAACCATCACCTTATCGGCTCGGAGGGCATGGCCGGCAGGATGTCCGTTACTCGCGGGCAGCTTGAGTACGAGTGGGTTCATCTACAGGCGAAGTTCAGGAATCGCGACCCCGAACGGATCGTACGACTCGAGACGGTCTCATCTCCCGTACCCCACCCGCTGTTTCAAGTTGTTCCTGGAGATGTCGAAGCATGGGAGAAGGCCGGCTCAGTCCGGAATTACTGAAAGTCGAACAGGCTCATCCCTGGCCGCGATGTCTTCGGCCTTGAGTTCAAGGACAAAGCCGATCCGAATGTGAGTCGTCCTCGGCATGAACACCGTCCTTGCACCCTGTCCTCTGGGTGCTCGGTGTCATTAGTGGCGGGCTCCAGCGCAATGCCTTCTCGCTAACCTGACCGCGCTCGGTTTTCCGGGCCATTGATCCTGCAACTGGTCGTGAGAGAAACCCGGCGCTTGCGTCGTGAAAACTACCATGCCCATCGACTTTCACTGCGGGTTGCCTGTCTTGATGCGGCGTTCGGATGGTCATCTCCGGTGAGGTTCCCGAGAGGCCATTGACACCGTTAAAAAGATAATCGTGACTGCCCCCAAGCTTCTTGGCCGCTTCTGTCACGCCAATCCCCACCTGCTCGAGGAAGTCGTGTCCCATGAGCTGGTCAGGATGAGCAGCGGTTTTCATCAGCAGATCATGGTCCGGTTTCAGTGACAATCTCGAGTAGAAAGCGAGTGCCCGAAAGGGTCGGACCTTTTTCTGCCGCGTTGGCTGCAGCACAGTCCTGCCGTTCCTGATGTACGCTGATGAACGTGGTGGCTGGCGGTTGCATGGTGAGAGAGCTTGGTGGATGGCGTGGTATCCCTGCACTAACGCTGTTGTGCGTCGTCACGGTGCTCGTGGCGTGTAAAGACACAACGGCGGTCGAGGTCGGTACTCCTTCCCAGGGACAGCTCACCTTCAACCGGGACATCGCGCCGATCATCTTTGAAAACTGTGCGGGCTGTCACCGTCCTGGCGAAGCTGGCCCTTTCAGCCTGGTGAGCTACGCGGATGTGAGCAGGCGGACGCAGCAGATCGTAGCCGTGACACAGAGTGGATTCATGCCGCCCTGGCTGCCAGAACCCGGCGATGGTGATTTCGCCGATGAGCGGCGGCTGAACGACAGCCAAGTGACGGCCATCCAACAGTGGGCGCAGCAAGGGGCCATCGAAGGCGATCCGGCGGACTTGCCGCTCCTTCCCACGTGGACCGAGGGCTGGCAGATCGGCGAGCCGGACCTGGTCGTTCAAATGCCCGAGCCGTACACGCTTGCAGCGGAAGGGTTGGACGTCTTTCGCAATTTCAGCATCCCCATTCCGCTTGAAGCAACCCGCTACGTGCGAGGGCTCGAGTTTCGTCCCGGTAATCCCAAGATTGTCCATCACGCCAGCATTCTGATCGACAAAACAGAGCGCTCGCGGGAAAGGGAGAAAGAAGACCCCGAGCCGGGCTTCACCAGCCGCATGCTTCTGGACGAGATTTTCTCTCCGGACGGTCATTGGTTGAGCTGGACGCCTGGGAAACAGCCCGTCTTGGAGCCGGATAACATGTCCTGGCGTCTTGAGAAAGGCAGCAGTCTGGTTCTCGAGTTGCACATGTTGCCGACGGGGAAACCCGAGAGCATTCAAGCCTCTGTCGGTCTGTTTTTAACAAGCCACCCCCCGAAGAAAATCCCAGTCAATTTGCGCCTGGGGTCACAAACGATCGATATTCCTCCAGGCAAGAAGGATTACATCGTCAAGGACTCTTACGTTCTGCCTGCGGATGTGGAAGTGTTGAAAGTATATCCGCATGCGCACTACCTCGGGAAAGAGATGAAGGGCTACGTCGAGCTTCCTGACGGTACGAAGAAATCGCTGATCTACATCAAGGAATGGGACTTCAATTGGCAGGACGAATACCGCTACGCCGAGCCGTTCTTTCTCCCGAAAGGCGCAAGCGTATCCATGGAGTTCACATACGACAACTCAAACGGGAATGTACGCAACCCAAACCATCCTCCCCGTCGCGTCGTTCAAGGTTGGCTTTCGTCGAATGAAATGGGCGATTTGTGGCTACAAGTGCTGCCGCGGCAGCAGCAGGATCTGGCAACCTTACGGCGTGATTTCCGACGCAAGGAGTTGGTTGATCTCATCGCAGGCTACGAGAAAAAACTGCAGGAGACACCAGGAGATTATGAGAAACACAATCTGATCGGAAACTACTACCTGGAGCTTGGACAGGCTGCAAAGGCACGGACATACTTCGAGCGCGCAGTGAGCATCGAGCCGAACTATGCGGACGGTCATTACAACCTGGGGGTTCTGTTTGAAGCAGAGGGCCTCCTCGCTCCTGCCGCGCAACGATATCGAAGGGCGGTTCAGTCGCAGCCCGGTCACGTGCAGGCCCGCAACAATTTGGGGAACCTGCTCCTTTCGCAAGGTAAACGCGAGGAAGCGTTGCGGCACTATCGGCGCGTGCTCCAGGAGAGTCCGAACTTTGCGGAGGCGCTCAACAATATGGGAAATGTTCTTCAGATCAACGGGCAGACTCATGAAGCCATGAACCACTACCGGCGGGCTCTGAAGATCAAGCCGGACTATCCCGAGGCTCACAACAACCTCGGGAACGTGCTGTCATCGCAAGGGCGTTTCGACAGCGCGGTGCAGCATTATCGCCAAGCACTCCTTCTCAACCCGGAGTTTGCTGAAGCTCACAACAACCTGGGCAGCGTGCTGGGTAATCAAGGCAAACTCACTGAAGCACTGCAGTCTTTTCGCCGTGCAGTCGAGGAGGATCCCGACTACGCCGAAGCACATAGAAACCTGGGAATCGCCTTGCAGGCGTTGGGAAGATTGGAGGAGGCCAAGAGGCACTTCCGCTTGGCTGAGTCCGCAAGACGCTGAAGGGTGTGTTCCGACTGGCTCTCGGACTAACCCGTTCCCGCCAACGGGGCCAGTACCTGGTGCTGTACAGTCATTCTTCCGCTACCGCTCTCCTTAAGAGGGCCGTCCGGTATGTTTCTCGGCGAGAAACGCTTTCATCTCCTCCGCGGAGAGCTTGCCGACCTTGCCCGTCATGCTTCCTTATGATTCGCCGTCATGCCCTAAACTTGACTTTTCAAGTATGCTTGGCGGCGGCTCTCAGGGAACCGCTCGATAGCGTAGCGCAGCATCGTCCGCGGCATCCGCCGATAGTTTCGAGCGAGAAAATCTTCCGCGGCCGCACGGTCCCGTTTGCCTACTTCACGCAGCATCCATCCTACCGCCTTGTGAATCAGGTCCTCTGTATCGCATGCAAGTCGGGAGGCAATCTTCAGGGTCCACACGAAATCGTCTTGCTTGATGAAGTGGTACGTCGCAATGATCGCGATCCGGCGCTCCCACAGGCTCGGCGATTTCGCCAGCCTTCCCAGAACATCGCGCTTCTTGCCTTCGAGATAACCGCCGATGATGCGGTGCGCTGAGGCGTCCACGAGATCCCAGTTGTTCACGAACCGTGTGTTCTTCAGATAGAACTTGTAAATCCGTTCCCGATCGAGCTGATTACCTCTCTCGAACTGCAGCACCAAAATGAGCAGCGCCGCCAGCCGGTCTTCGTGAATCGGCGACCGTAACAGTCGACGAAGGTCCGGCATTGGCAGACCCCGGAATTGCCGTGACACTTTGCGAATGTCGGGAACTTTCAGGCCGAGAAAAATATCGCCCGCGCCGTACTCGCCCGGGCCGGTTTTGAAAAAGCGCTTCGAGTGCTCGGCCCGCTCGGGGTTGGCGAGTACCCGCAAGCGTGCCTGAACCTCATCGAATGCCGCAGGCCCGGCCATGGGTTACGCCTCGCCGAAAGCCTCGCGAAAAAGGTCTGCTGTGTGTTCGGTAGGACGGTTGGGAAGATCGACCGGCGTCATCCAATCTTCAGGAACATCGTCCAGCTTCACTGGCTTGCCTTCATTCTCCAGAATGGAGCGAAAACCGGCCAGAAAAACGTCGTTCTTGTGCTCGATCTGATCGAAACTTTGGGGCATCTCCCCGTGCAGGGCCATCTGCTGAAACGCCCAGATCGTCGGCGCCCAGGCTGCAGTTCGATTGAACGGATACTCCACGCCCGTACGGATGGGGAAACCTTCGCCGCCGTATGCTTCGCGCGTGTGAATGCGCATCGTGCCCCATGAACCGCCCACCTCGTGCAGAGTGCCATAGAAGGTACGACCGCCCGCATCCTTGTGCTCGAAGATCACAACGCCGGGAGGGTTGTGCCAACTCTTCGCCTGGTAGGCCACCGAAACCACTGGATTTCCCGATTCGCAAATCGCCCGGCAGCACATATAGACTCCGTGGATGCCATGCGTCGGATAGTCATCGAACGAATTCGTGGCGCTGTAGCAGATGACCTCCTTGTCCTGAGCCCATTTGCGGGCCCGTGTGATGGCCTCGGTGTGCTCGTGCGCCGATGGACACAGAATCGCCGCGCCGTGCTTCTTCGCAAGATCGATGATTCGTCGGGCCTTCCCGCGCGAGTTGGAAAACGGCCGGTTGATCAGATTCGGAATACCCGCTTTCAGATAGGGCTCGTGCAGGATGTGGTTCCATGGATGGTTGTAATAGCCGCCCGAGATAACTGCGTCCACCTTGCCGACCATGTCGTCGAAGTTTCTGACCGGCTCACAGTCGTACTTCTTTGCGAAGGCTTCCGACTTGTCCCGTTCGATTTCCCAGCAGTGTGTGATGCGCATACCCGTGAGCTGCATTTGCTCCTTCTGATCCGCTCGAGGATTCATGAAGGGAGCCCAGATCGCATTGAGATGGGAGTACTCGACGACATTCAGACAGCCGACGCGAATTGGTTTGCTGAAGTTTCGTTGCTGAGCTTGCGCCACTGAGGCGCCCGTGGCGACTGAAGCCCCGGCGAGAGAGCCTTGCCGCAAAAAACGCCTCCGGTCCAACACAGAGTTCGATGTCATGATTCGCCTCCTGATCAGTCTTACCACGGTAACCGAACTGCGACGGAAAATGTCAATTCCGCCGCCAGTCGTTGCGCCCCGGGCAGCGATCGCATCCCGTTCGACAGTGAGACGGCTAGAATGCACGTAGTGAGTCATCTTGAGACGGCGGACCTGGGCCAAACTGTTCGCCATACACCTGAGCCGACGCGTGTTGTCTACTCGATGGCCAGTTTCTTGCTGTTGGGATCACTAACCGCTCTGTTGGGAGTCTTGCTTCCGCTGTGGTTCCTGAGTCTGTCCATCGACACGACTGAACTGGGTCGATGTTTTCTCGTGTTCAACCTCGGGATCCTGAGTGGTACGGTCGGCTGGGCTCGAGCGCTGGTGAACCGGCGAGCCGCTGTCCGCAGCTTTCTGGTCAGTTCGGGCTTGCTGGCTGCGTCTGCATTGATCGGCTTGGGCGTAGCTCCGCATCCGATCTGGCTCTTGCCGCCACTGTTCGCTCTTGGAGTTGCGGTCGGAACTCTCGCGACGGGTGCTTCATGGCTCATCTCCGATGCCCTGTTGCAGGGACGCGCTCCGGAGGTGTTGAACCTGGCCGGTGTGGCGTTCGGGACGGGAACCATCGGGGTTTGTGCCCTGGCTTGGGTCCTGCACGGCCAATTTCACTGGTCCGTGACCGTGCAGCTCCTGGCAGTGGCGCCATTCACGTTGGCCTGCTGCGTGTTAAGGAGCAAGGCGTTCCGCTACAGGACGCTGTCGGCTCCCCCCATGCGGGTGACTTGGCGGGAGGCGGCCAGCCCGATGGCCATCCTTCTGGCGCTTGCTCTGTTTTTGCAATCGGCCAACCAATGGGCGATGGGCGGCTGGCTGGCGCTCTACCTTCCCCGCAAGTTCGGTATAACAACCTCCGTGTCGCTAATTGTGCTTGCCTTGTTCTGGCTGGGATTGACCTGCGGACGGGTTTGGGCGGCACGCTTACCACCGGTCGAAGAGCGGATGCGGAATCTCGCCTGGGCCACGCTGGCGGCCGTCATCGGCTGTATCTTCCTGTTGAAGACGGTGGAAACGTCGGGAACCATCGCCGGCGCGCTGCTGCTCGGTACGTCGATTGGGTTGATTTACCCTTTGACGCTGGACCTGGTCGGAAGCCGCTACCGCTACTACCACCCCGAACTTCTCAACGGCTTCCTTTCGCTATCACTCATGGCAGGGATGTTGGCGCCATGGCTGATCGCGCAGTTGGCTGAGCCTCTGGGAATCGAAATCATCATCTGGCTGACGCTGGGAAACTCTCTTCTGGTCTACGTATTGCTGGCCGCCGTCTTTGTGGAATCTCGTTTCACGGTGCACCCGCAACGACCAGCGTAACCCGTCTCATCATGGAATCCCGCAGCCCCGCCTACGTCGCTGTTCTGGCCGTCATCGCCGGTTCGATTCTTATGGTGGGGTCGCTCATGAAACCTGCCGAATTGGAGCCTGAACCCGCCGCACTACCCACGCAGGCCGAAAGCGCCCGGCTGCAGCGTATAGCTCAGCGACGCTCGCTCGAGGACATGGCGGAGTACTTTGCGGAAACGGCTTCGAATGCAGCAGAGCATCTGGTCCATCTGGAACACGTCGGACAAACGGGGATTGTGTGGGACGACGAGGGAACGGTCATTACGTCGAATACGGCAGACCCATTGCCGTCTGCATTGCAGGTTCGCGGGATGCGGGGAACGACTTACCAGGTGGACGCGCCGCCGGCGCCGCCTGAATCGCCCGCGGTGACATTACTCGCTTCCGAAGATCTCGACATGGACTCGGTGGTGCACATCCCGGCAATGTTGATGGATCACGGTAAATGGCTCGTGCTCGCCTGGTTGAACAGCTCACTGGAGAGCGCCTTCGCTCCAGCGCTTTATCTCGGATTTCGGTCGATTCAATGTGGCGGTCGCCCTGCCCGGGAGGTGTCGTTGAGCATGACGCCGGAGAGCGAAATGGCCGGAGCCGGCCTGTTCGATCTGGGTGGCCGTCTGATCGGTGTCGTCGCGTTATGCGACGACCGATACGTTGCTCTGCTGCCGGAGTCCGTCGATGAGACGTTGGTATGGAACCGCGGTTTTCCCGGCCGTCTGCTTGCGCAGTACGGACTGCGTGTCGCAAGCCTTACGGATAGAGAGAAACAGTATTTCGGCGGTGATGAAGAAGTGCTTGTCCGGGAGATCTGGCGCGGTTTCCCGGCGGAGACGTCCGGTTTGCTGCCCGGAGACCTGATCGTCTCTTTCGATGGTCGTCCGGTTACCAGACCGGACGATTTACAACCGCTTGTCCTGCCGGTGGCCCGGCAACTGCTGGAACTGGTGGTCCGGCGCGGCAGGCGTCGAGTCACCTTCGTGCTCCCGGCGCAGGTGAATCCGGAAACCTCGGGGGCAACGTCACCCCAATCGGGATTGATCTTTGCAGACGAGGCTGCCGGCTTCGTTGTTCAGAGCGTGCTTGAAGGCAGTGCGGCAGCAACAGCCGGAATTCGAGCCGGGGACAGATTGCTCACTGTGGACGGCTCGCCCGTGCGCACTGCGGCGGAGGCGCGCCGCATCCTTTCGTCTGCACAGAGTAACGGACGGTTCGTGGTTGTGGAACGGGACAGAAAGCGGTGGGGAGCGCTGCTGGACTAGATGAATGAACTTTCCTCACTCGGACTGATTCTTCTGCTGGCTCTGCTGGCGGGGCATCTTGTCCAATTCCTGCGGATTCCTGAGGTCACCGGGTATCTGCTCGCCGGTGTCGCATTGGGACCATCGGTGCTGGGTTGGGTCAGCCACGAAAATCTGCAAGCCCTGAATGTCCTCAGCGAAGTGGCTTTGGGACTCATTCTTTTTTCCGTTGGGTCGGTCTTCCACTATGCCCGGTTCGTTCGATACGGTCACCGGATCTTTTACCTGACGGTTGTCGAGTCTTTGGCAGCGGCCTTGCTGGTTGCGTTGGGCACCGTGATCGCCGGTCACTCGTGGCAGGTTGCGGGGCTGCTGGGAGCCATTGCGATCGCGACCGCTCCGGCCTCGACGCTCATGGTATTGCGCGAATGCAACAGCAAGGGGCCTCTCAGCGATACGCTCCTTGGCATCATCGCGGTTAACAACATCCTGTGTCTGGCAGCCTACAGTCTGGTGGCGGCCTGCATCGATCTGGCAGCGGGATGGGGCAATTCCGGGGCGCTCATTGACACCTTCTATGGCTCCATCTATCCGCTCATCTGGCAGTTGATCGGCTCCGTGGCTCTCGGGTTTCTTGTGGGACTGTTGTTGGCCGGCTGGGCCACGAAGGTCAACGAACAGGGCGAGATGTTGATGCTGCTGGCCGGAAGCGTTCTGCTGTGCGTGGGTGTCGCCCGTATCCTGGAGCTTTCTGCCTTGATCGCTTCACTCGCGGTGGGTGGCACCATGGTGAATCTGTCGGCGCGCAGCCGGGGGCTGTTCCACACGCTCTCCCGGACGGATCCGCCTTTCTACGCAATCTTTTTTGTCATTGCCGGCGCCGACCTCGACGTTTCTCTCGTGCCTTCGATGGGGATTTTGGGGGCCTATTACCTGGTGGCCCGGGCGGCCGGCAAGTTTTGGGGTGCTCGCTTTGCGGCTCGTCGGCTGGGACTCGAGGACGTCGTCCAAAGACTGCTGGGTTTTGGCCTGATGGCGCAGGCCGGCTTGGCAGTGGGCTTGGTGTTGGTGATCGATCGACGCTTTCCTGACCACGCGGAGGTCGTCTCTACGGTGGTGCTGTCTGCGGTCGTGATCTATGAGATGTTCGGGCCGATCAGCACCCGATTCGCAGTGATGCGGAGCGGCGAGGCGCGCCCTGATCAGCCCGAGCCGGTAAGCCTGATTGACTAGGGCCTGTCAACACTCATCAACCTGAAGAGTTTATACTTTGCGGATCGGGCTCACCTCAGCCCCTGCGAGCGCATGGAGTCCCCTCAACGTAACGCCATCCGGGAAACGGACTTCGATGGGGTCCACACTGCGATCAGAGACCAATACGATTTCACGAGCGGCTTATCGGCGCCATACTGTCCGAAGCTGCGGCTGGGGAAACAACTCCGTCACCGTGTCTTACCGGTCAACGAAAGCCATCCTGCTCCTGAATTGTCAAATGGTGCAACTCTTGGGGCGAGTCAAAACGAAACCACAGGACAAACGGAATCGCACCACGAACCCCTGTGCTTCCAGCGAAGCGGTCAAGCTCAGCTACCGTTCAGGTGCCAAGTCAGATAGGCTAGGCTCCACAGCGGAAAGAGGATTTCGAAATGAGAAACGATAAGCTGCTTTCAGAAGAAGTGCTCGGAAGGCAAGCCCCCGAGGTGACAAGGCGAGCTTTGATGGCGGGGGCGGCAGGTGTCACGGGGCTTACTTGCCTCAGCGACATTTCCCTGGCTTACAGCCAAGCGGCTGCTGGGACGAAACGCAGCGGGTCGCCGAAGGCCGACCGTCCGCGCAGCCGTATGAAGATCAGCTCGGTGAAAGTGACGCGCGTGGCGTCGCCAGACCGGCCGATCATGAACTCCACCACGGCTCACGCCACCCACTTTGTCCGGACCATTACCGAGATCGAAACGTCCGACGGACACCGCGGTATCTCCGAGGTCGGTCGCCGCCATGCTGAGAACATCGAGGCCGCCCGCCCCCTTCTTCTGGGCCGCGATCCGTTCGAGCTTGAGTATTTCCGCCGGAATATCGAAGACTACGAGGCCTTTGCGGCTGTTGAGATAGCCTGCCTCGATCTGATCGGGCGTCTTCTCAATCGTCGCGTCTGCGATTTGATCGGCGGCGCCTACCGTGAGGCTGCGCCTTTTTCGGCGTACGTCTTCTTTATTCTGCCGACCGAGGACGAACCAGGTGTGATCACGGCCGAAGCGGGTGCGCAGCAGTTCGTCGACTTCAACAGGAACGAAGGGTTTCGCTCGTGCAAGTTCAAAGGCGGCGTCTTGACGCCGGATGAGGAGATCGAGGCGCTCCGCATCATGCGCCGGCAAGTGCCCGACGCCAAACTCCGCATTGATCCCAACGCAGCCTGGAGCATCCAAACCTCCAAGCGCGTGGCTAAAGAGGTTGAGCCTCTCGGCATGGAATATCTCGAGGACCCCACGCGAGGGCAGGAAGGCATGGCCGAGGTGAGAAGGCACACCTCCATCCCTCTCGGAACCAACGCGGTCGTCACGCGCCCCGAGCATATCGGGCCGGCCTACCGTAAAGGCGCGATCGACATCGTGCTGCTGGACGTGCACCACATGGGCGGCTTGAACAATGTTCGCTATTGGGCTTCCACCTGCGAAGCGCTCGGCTGGGGTTGCTCGGGCCATAGCAACAACCACCTCGGCATCTCGATGGCGACGCTCACGCACATGAACTGTGCAATCTCGCATGTCACCTACGACGCCGATACACACTATCCGTGGACCGCTCCCGACCAGGACATCATCCGGGGCGGCAAACTCGCCTTCCGCGACGGCAAGGTGGCGCTGCCCGAAGCTCCCGGACTGGGTGTTGAGATCGACCGAGATCAGATGGCCAAGCTGGAAGAGAACATGCCCCACGTTCAGTCTCGGGACGCGCTTGTTGACCGCTGGAATCCCAACTATCGGCGCAAGCAAGGCCAATGGTTCCGGTTCTGACGGACCGTACAGAAGCAACGGCGCTGGGCCGACCTGTTGAGGTTCCTCAGATGGCAGCCCGGGATCGCAAGCGCCCACGCGTTACCGAACCCGTCACTGCCATTGTCGAGGGCGAGTCAGTGGGGAACGTGCTGCTCTATGACGGGCGCTCGGATCGGATCGCCGAGGTCTACGATGGGGGGGTGTTCGTCAAGGCCCTGGGCGTCTACGTACCGGGCACGGCGTGAGGGCGTGGCGGCCCCGGCGATGTCTGTATTGATGTTGGGGGAGTAGAGCCGCGCATTCCGGCTGCTTCGGAAACTGCTCTACTTCACTGATGGTCGATCCTCTTGTATGGCCCCGGGAATCCTTTATTCTTGAGATGATCCTCCATCTTCGTGTACGTGTTGTCGCGGGTAGAGCCCGGCATGTTGTCATGCGGTTGGTAATCCCCGTCGAAATAAACTTTTGCGATGTACCGATGCGGCCTTGGGCTCAAGTCAACATGTGCAGTTTTTAGGGTGATGTTCATTTCCCCCTGTTCCTACTTTGTCCTGGACTTCGAAGTGATGCCGAAAGTGGCGACAACGTGCCGCTTGGTTTTCTAGCCTGCATTTCTCACCACGTGGCGAGGCGAAGTGCGTGAGAGGGCCGTCAGGACGAGGCGCGAGCCGCTTGGCGCGCGCAGGCGTACTTGAACAGTACGTTGAGCACGGCAAACAAGCGCAACGAAGTCCTGGCGGTCGTATCGTGTGCTTCGACCGTCGGGTGGTGAGAAATGCAGGCTAGGCACTTGGCATAAAAGGCCTTGCGAATAATAGGTGGCTCCTCAGGTAGGACTCGAACCTACAACCCTCCGGTTAACAGCCGGATGCTCTACCAATTGAGCTACTGAGGAGTAGCGTGGCGGGACAATGGTTTTTTTATGCTCGCAGACGGATTTGGGGTTGTCAAACCATGTGCCGGGGCGCCATCGGGCTGACGGATGTGTAGCGGTGAGTGTGACTTACGTGCCTGAGTTGGCTGTTGTGAGAAGGTCGGTTGCCGCTTGCAGCCGTTGATAAGGCGGTTTCGTTTCTAGGCTGTCTCGTTCTCATCGCCCTCGACAAGCCGGTGCTCGAGGTAGAGCCTCTCGCAGTCGGGCTTGCAGAAGACGAGAACCTCTCCCCGAACCTCGGCTTCCCAATAGCCGCTGGGGATCACCAGGCCGCAGCAGGCGCAGTAGGTCATCGACTGGTCGTACCACGCCGCGTTCTTGTCGATCCAGTGCCCCATGCTTCTCCGGGAAGCTATTCCCTCACCCTTCGTATCCGTAGGATGTACGGGCCGCAGCGGCTGAGATCAGCCCCTGGCGGACATCATCTTCGATCTGTTCGGCCGTGCGCTCGCTTGGAGCGCCGTAGCCGCCCCCGCCCGGCGACACGATGGCGACCTCATCACCTTCTTTCAGGACGATCCGCGTGAACTTCGTCGCGGACACGGTCCCATACACCTCCGAGAAAGTACGGAACCTGCTGTCGCCTTTCTTCTTGACCAGCAATCCGCCTGCCGCTCCGTTTCCCGCCCCGAAGAGTCCCCACGGATAAGTGCGGGTCCGGTCGAGCAGCGCGCTGACGGTGATCTCAGGACCCACGACCCGCAGAACCCGCTTGCTGCCGAGCCCACCGCGGAACTTGCCGTCTCCACCCGAGTCGGTCCGCAGGCTGTACTCCAGTGTCAGGAAGGGGTACTTCGTCTCCAGGACTTCCGCCGGCGTGTTGCGGCAATTCCCGTTCACGGGACACATCACCGAGTTGCCGTCGTGAAGGGCCGTGGCGCCCCAGCCGCCGCCGTCAAAGTGATAGTTCGTATAGTATTCGCCCGTTTCCGGGTGCACTCCGCCAAACAGGAAGTTGCACGCCGTGCCGGCTTCGGCTGCTGCCGCCCTTTCGGGAACCGCTTGGCTCAGCGCCGCCATGACGACGTTTTGCAGATGTGGGTGTGTTTCGGTATTCCCCCCAACCGAGGGGCCCGGGTGCCGAACGTTCACCACGGTGCCGGGATTTGTGATCAGGCGAATCGGCCGATAACACCCGGAGTTCACGGGGATGTCTTTGTTGGTCACGTGAAGCACGGCGCTGTAGGTCGCTGCCGCCGTAACGACGAACGTTGCGTTGACGGGCCCCGAGGCCTGCGCATCGGAATCCGTCCAGTCCGCAATGATCTCGTCATCCTTGACAATGAGTTTCAGCCGCATCCAGACGGGCTGGTCCGTGACGCCGTCGTCCTCCATGCAATCCTGGAAGCGATACACGCCGTTGGGGATTTCCTGGATCTCCGACCGCATCCATCGCTCCGAGTAGTCCAGTAACTGGTCTCCGGCTGCCGCGAACAGTTCCGCGCCGTAGCGCTCCAGCAATTCATGCATCCGCGTTTCCGCGATGTTGAGTGAGCCGATCATGGCGTGCAGGTCGCCCCAACTGGTCTTCGGCGTACGGTGATTCGTCAGGATGATTCTCCAGACATCCTTGACATACGCACCGCGCTGCATGATCTTGACAGGCGGCAGTCGCAGCCCTTCCTGGTAGACCTCGGTCGCGTCAGAAGCGAAAGACCCCGGCGCCATGCCGCCGATCTCGCCGATGTGCGCGATGTTGCCGACAAAGCTTTGCAGTTCGCCTCCGTGGAAAACCGGCTTGAGCACCATGTGCTCCGGCATATGGCACTGGCCGCGGTAGGGGTCATTGTGGATCACGACATCACCGGGCTCGAAGGAATCGAGACCGAGCTCTTCGATCGTCCATTTGACGGCGTATTGCGCGGAGCCGAGCATCGTGGGGCAGAACTCGGCCTGTCCGATCATCTCCGCTCGCGTGTTGAAGATGACGCACGAAAAATCAAGCCCTTCGTTGAAGATCGGCGAGTAGCTTGTGCGCATCATCGCCGTGCCCATCTCGCGGCAGGCGTTGATGAGAGCGTTGTTGATGACGCTCAGCGTAACGCTGTCGATCTTTTCCATAGGTTGTTCTCCCGGGGCTAGACCTCCATTGTGATCACTCCATGGTCATCGACACGGAGACGATCGCCAGGGTGCGCGAGGATCATCGAATCCGCTTCTTCCACCAGAGCCGGGCCTTCCCATGCAAACCCTGGCCGCAAGTCTTCGCGGCGATAGACGGGGCAAGCCACGAAACCCTGTTCCTTGAAGTAGACTTGGCGCGTTTCTCTCGGCCGGGGTTCGCCGCTGCTCGCTACCGCCTTGAGCTGCGGATTGTCTGTGCGTCCTACTACTTTCACGTTGAACCGAATCAGCTCGATCACTTCGTAACCGATCGAATAACCATAGAAGCGCTCATGGAGCCGGTGGAATTCCTCGAACGCCTCGTCTAAGCTCCCTGCGGTGATCTCGCCGTCCCCGACCCTGACATCGTGCTCGTAGTTCTGACCCGCGTAACGCATGCTGATCGTCCGTTCCACTTCGGGGTCTCCAAAGAATCCTTCGGCGTGAATCTCTCGGACAGCTTCGCTGACCAGTTCGTCGAAGTGCTTCCTGACAACTTCTACGTCGACACGATCAGAACGAAAATGCTTGCTCCATACCTTGTCGACCTGAAAATCGGCGATCAATGAGCCGAAGGCGGAACACAAGCCTGGGTAGAGCGGCACCACGATCCTTTTCATCCCGACACGTCTGACGATGCCGCTGGCGTGGAGCGGGCCGGCTCCCCCGAAAGCCACCAACGTGAAATCCCGTGCGTCCAGCCCGCGGTCGATAGAAACGACGCGGATCGCATTCGCCATGTTCTCGTTCGCCATCTCAATGACGGCTTGCGCTGTCTCCTCGACAGTCATGCCGAGCGTCGCGCCAAGCTCCGCCAGTCTCTGATGCGCCCTGGCAGTGTTCAGCCTCATTTTTCCCGCGAGGAAGTAGTTCGGGTTGAGTCGGCCCAACACCAGGTTCGCATCGGTGACCGTTACGTCCTTGCCGCCCTGGTCGTAGCAAACGGGTCCGGGGTCTGCTCCGGCGCTTTGCGGGCCGACGCGCAGGAAGCCTCCTTTGTCGATCCAGGCGATGCTGCCGCCGCCGGCGCCGATCGTCGTAAGATCGACGAACGGCGCCGCGACCGGCAGCCCCCACTCGATCTGGTAGTCCGTGTTGTAGGCGATCTGCCCTTTCCGCACGACTCCGACGTCACAGCTTGTGCCGCCCATGTCGAGCGTGACGAGGTCCTGGTGACGGGCCAACTCCCCGAAAAAGCGCCCCCCGATGATCCCGCCGCTCAATCCCGACAAGACCACGCCAACGGGCTCGTTTTCGGCAACCTCCGCCGTGGCGCGCCCGCCGTTCGACTTCATTACCGCCCAGGGGCACGAGATGCCCATGCTCTCGAAGCTCTTGCGGACACTGCCGACATAGCGCTGTAGCGTCGGCTTGACAAAGGCATCCGCGAGGACCGTGCTCCCGCGCTCGTACTCCCTCCAGATCGGAGCCACTCGATAGGAGAGCGACACGGGAAGATCTTGAAAGCGGCCTGCCAGATACTCCTGAATGCGCTGTTCATGCCTTGGGTTCAAGTGAGAGAACAGGAGGCACACGGCGACGGCAGTGTTGGGGCGGTCTGTTCCGTTCAGACGCTCCTCAATACGTTCCGATAATCTGACCAGCTCCTCGTCGGTCAAGGCGACTAGTACTTCGCCCTTGTGGTTGATGCGCTCGTCGACTTCGAGACAGTCGATGCGTTCGGCCAAAGGCTTCGGCTTGGTCCATTCGAGGGAGTAGTGATAGCGCCGATTGATGCGCTGAATGAAGGGAACGTCGCGAAATCCCTTCGTGGTCACGAACAGCACACGCGCTCCCTCGCGTTGCAGCAGGGCATTGGTAGCTACGGTGGTCCCGAGGATCAATGACGAGAATGCCTCGGGGGGAAGTTGCGACTCGCGGATCACTCCGATCAGAGCTTCTTCCGGATGGTGCGGAGAAGACGGCCATTTGGCAACCACCAGGTCGCCGGTCGCTTCATCCAGCGCAACGAGATCGGTGAATGTTCCGCCCGTGTCGATTCCGCATCGAAACTGTGTAGGGCGGCTCATCACTGGTTTGGAAAGATCTGACGTTGCGCGCGTTGGGCTCCGAGGGGCTGCAGATGCTTCAGCGAACGGTCCGCGGGAAGAACAAACATTATACGCACGGCTTCACCTGGGTAACGGAGGCGGATTCGAGCCCCGCTCGCTCGCAGCTTGCTCCAATACCGTCGTTACAGTGCGGCGTTCAACACGCTTTCCTCGGTGGCCTCGCCCGTGCTCAACCGTGCAACGATGCGGCCTTTCTTCATTACCAGCAGGCGCGTGCTCATCGCAAGGAGTTCGGGAATCTCGGACGACACAAGCAGGATGGCCGCATCGCCTCGTGCAAGATCGGCGATGATGCGGTAGATCTCGCTCTTGGCCCCGACGTCGATGCCGGCAGTCGGTTCGTCAAGCAGGAAGATTCGCGCCGGTGTGCTGAGCCATTTCGCAAGAGCAACCTTCTGCTGGTTCCCGCCGCTCAGGCTACTGACCGTCTGTCGGCGCCCGGCCGCCCGCACATCCGTCTTGCGCATCATCTCGACAACGAACTCGGCTTCGCTGCGCAGCTTGAGGATGCCCCGGTTGGCGAACTGCCTGATCACTGCCAACGTGATGTTCTCGCCCACGCTGCGGCAGGCCACCACACCTTCTCCGTGTCGGTCTTCTGACAAGTACGCGATCCCTTGTGTGAGCGCCTCCCTGGGAGACGTGATCCTCACCGCTTTCCCGTTGACCTGGACCTGCCCGGCTTCGATGGGCTCCGAGCCGATGATCGACTTGCAGACCTCGGTCCGCCCCGAGCCGACCAGTCCGGCCAACCCGACGATTTCACCCGCATGCACGGTGAAACTGACATCTTCGAAAGCGCCGGAACGACTCAGATGCTCCACCCGCAAGAGTTCTCGGCCCTTCTCCGCCGGCTTGTCAGGGAACTGCTCCGTCCACTGCCGGCCCACCATCTTGCCGACCAGGAACGTTCGATCCACCCGATCGTCGAGTTCGTAAACGCCCACGAGCCGTCCATCGCGGAGCATGCTCACGCGATCCGCAATCGCAAAGATCTCGTCCAGGCGGTGGGAGATGTAAAGAACCGTCTTGCCGTCGGCCCTCAGAGCGCTGATGATCTTGAATAGGGTTTCCATCTCCCCTGGCCCCAGCACGGCCGACGGTTCATCCATGATGAGGACCTTGGCCGAGATCGACAGAGCACGCGCGATCTCGGTGACCCGCCTCTCGCCGGCCCCGATCTCTTTGACTGGACGGCGCGGATCGAGGTCGAAATCGAGATGCTTCAATAGCGCCCGCGCCTTTTCGAAAAGCCGCTTCCAATCGACGAGACCCCACGGGTTGCGGGGCTCACGCCCGAGAAAGATGTTCTCGGCTACTGACAGCTCGGGGACCAGCGTGAACTGCTGATGGACCACTGACACCCCCGATTCCATTGCCTGTAGCGGGTTGTCGAACTGCGCCGGTCGGCCGTCGAGGTACAGTTCACCTCGGTCAGGCCGAAGCGCCCCGCCAATGATCTTCATCAGCGTGGACTTGCCCGCGCCGTTTTCCCCCAGGACGGCATGCACCTCCCCGGCGTTGGCCGAGAAGTGTACGTGATCGAGCGCTCTTGTTCCGCCGAAATCCTTGACGATGTCTCGCGCCTCCAGCACGGGAGGTAACGATGGCGATGCTCGCGTCAAACGCGACCAGTCTAGCAATCGCATCGCACACTCCTGCGTGACCTTTAGCCTGCCTTTCTCACCACGCGGCGAGGCGAAGTGGGTGAGAGGGCCGTCAGGACTAGGCGCAAGCCGGGCGGAGGGAAAAGGCGCGATCCGCTTGGCGCGCGCAGGCGTACTTGAACCGTACGTTGAGCACGGCAAGCAAGCGCAACGAAGTCCTGGCGGTCGTATAGTGTGCTTCGACCGTCGGGTGGTGAGAAATGCAGGCTAGCCACACTCGCAGCAGGCGCCGTCAAGTACGGGGATGTGTTGGCAGATCAGGACCGCACTTCACGGACGCGCCTGGTCCCTGGCCTCGAGAGCCTTGTTGAGATTCCGTGCCGCTTCGTCGTAGTCAGGGTCAAGCTGAACAGCTCGGGAGAAGAACTCGATCGCGCCATCCAGGTCGCCTTGTGATCCGATGACACTGCCGAGATTGTTGTGTGCCTCTGCGTACGTTGGTCTGATCTTGATCGCTTGTCGGTAGTGCCGAGCCGCTTCATGACTCTGCCCGAGAGCAGACAGAACGTTACCCAGGTTGTTGTGCGCCGCGGCCGACTCCGGATTTAGCTGCAACGCCGCCCGGTAATGGCGCATCGCTTCGGTGAAGCGGCCGAGCGAAGCCATCGCATTCCCAAGGTTGATGTGGGCGTCGCCATAGTCCGGTTTTGCTTGCAAAGCCCGTTGAAAATGGGGGATTGCTTCGCGGGGCCTGCCTTGGACGTCGAGCAGGGTTGCCAGGTTGTATTGGGAGTACGGAAAGCCCGGCTCGATTCGCACCGACGTTTGGAAGTGCTGCAGAGCCTTTTGGGAATGTCCGAGACGCAGATAAGCGTCTCCGAGGATGTTGTGGGTCTCGTATTCGTCGGGATGGATCGTGAGTCGTTTCTCATATCCAGCGATGTCTCCGATGAGTGCTTTGCGCGCAGTGTCTCTCTGCAGCATCGTCAAGTCTGTTCTTCTCCGAGGAACGACTTGAAACCAGAGGTCGCCCATTTCTTCGAATGTTCGCCAGCCATAGAACACCCGTTGAGGCGGGGAAGAGGGGTTCTGGGGGTTTTCGGCAGAATTGTCATAGCTGAACCGCATCCGGATCATGCTTCCCTTCGGCAGGAAAACTGGATCTTGATAGCGGTATTCATCCTGCCAGTTAAAGTCCCACTGATTGATCTTGAGCAACCATTTCTTGGTGTCATCCGGCAGAATGGCGTACGAGGTCATTTCTTTGCCGAGGTAGTGAGCATGCGGATAGACGTTGAGGACATCGACGTCTACCGGCAGGAGGTATTGATCCTCGATAAAGTAGTTCCTCTCGCCCGGCGGAATATCCATCGTCGTCGATCCCATCCTGATGATGCTCGCCTTCCTGTCCGGCGGCTGATCGGTAAAAAAGAGACCGACCGAAGCCTGTATGGTTTCGGGCTTGCCAGTGGGCAACATGTGCATCTCCAGCACAAAGTCGACTCCTTGATCCAGCGTCCACGACATGTCGGCAGGTCGTAGCACCGGCTGCTTGCCGGGCGTCCAACCCAGCCAATGCCCCTCCGGATCAAAGATCTCGCTTTCCCCTAGCAGCATGCTGCCGGAAAAGCCCGGCTCGGAGTCCTGCTCGTCACGGCGTCGGGAATGGCCCGTTCGGTCGAGCGAAATCCGCGCGTGGTGAACGATGCGGGCATTGCCGGGCCGGAATTCCAGGCCGCGAACGTAACGAGTGGTCGGAATCGAGACAGGAATGGTGAAGTTGCGAAAGACATCCTGTCCCTCAGCCGGAAGGGTAAAGGGCTCCGGCATTGCTAGCACAAGGTCGGGCTCGCCGAGTTGCCAGCCTTCGACCCATACGGGCACAGCAGGCAGGTCTTGCGGGTCTCCTTCAGGCTTCCCCTGTTCGATCCAGTTCGATATCAGCGAGATCTGCTCCTGCGTGAGCCTTCGTTCTTCTGCGAACTCCCCATAGCCGTGTTCCGGAAGCCACGGAGGCATGTAGCCACCCCCGGTGACGGCTAGGATCAACTCTGCGCGTCTCTTTACTTCGTCGTAGTTGAGGAGAGGAAAGGGGCCGGCTTCACCCGGACGATGGCAATGGGAACAGTTCTCGAAAATGATCGGGGCGACGTGTTTGTTGAATGTGATCGGTTTACCAGACGGAGACCGTGCTTCCGGAGAAGCCGGTGGGCTGCCGCAACTCACTGTGGATGCCGCCAAAAGCAGGACAAGCATCACGACAGCCGGGAAGGAGCCGAGGTGCATGGCTGGCAGGGTTACGTCATTGGAGACGGTGTGAAGGCGGCGGTCAAGAAGCTGGATGAAGTTGCTGGTCTCGCTGACGATGTTAGAAAGCGTAACATTTTTTTGATGGATCTTTACGACTCGCGTCTGCTCCCCCTCCCCGTTCGGATGGCTGCTGAACATCTGATAGCTGAAAGGAAGTTTTGCGGATAAAGATGGCAGCGGTACGCCGGCTCGCCGGGCGCTTCCAGTGATCCGTTGTTGCCGGCAGCCGAACGACTGTCAGGGATGGACTTTCCGTTGTCGGTTGGACACCCGGTTCGAGCCGGCGGTCACCCTGAACCAAGGGGTCCTGAACGCACGGGGACTTGACCTCCAAGCGCCCCCAAAGCTAGACTAGACTCAATAAAGGCGTGACCTGCCCTTTACGAGGTTGGCTCGCATGAGCGGAATGGTGTCAATGAGGACGAAGGACAAAGGACGGCGTTCTGGCGGCTCCCACTGCTGCCGGCTGGATGCGGCTCGTGGGTCCCGAACTTTCGCATGCGTAGGCAGCCCTTCCCTCCGGCCGATGCTCGAAGCCGAACCTCGTAGGATTGCCATTCTCCGAATTCAAAGCTCCATTATCGTCGTTGCTGTATCAAGCCCCGGCTGAGGGCTTCTGACAAGATTCAGAGGCCACCAACCGGGGCGAGGCACACCGGTCGGTGGCCTTTTTTGTATTCAGGACCACCTGCGAGGGCCCGCGGGTGTCGGGCGGAGACGGCGGCCCGGCGCCGGGAATCGGGAACAAAGAGCACGATCGAATGACTAAAACCGAGAAGTCAATCCGAAACAGGGGTTAAGAAAAGCCATGTCCTCGTTGATGTCAGGTTCCCAAATCCTGCTTGAAAGCCTCGCACGCGAAGGCGTCGAGATGATATTCGGGTATCCCGGCGGTGTTACCCTGCCGATTTACGATGTCCTCTATGACCACCCGATACGGCATGTGCTCGTAAGGCACGAAGAGAACGCCTCTTTCGCTGCCGAAGGCTACGCGCGAGCTACCGGCAGGGTCGGTGTTTGTATGGCGACCTCCGGCCCCGGCGCCACGAACCTCACCACCGGTCTCGTCGACGCTCTCATGGATTCCATCCCGATCGTTGCCATTACCGGCCAGGTGCCCGAGCACTTGATTGGGCGGGATGCGTTCCAGGAGGCCGATACTTTCGGCATCACACGCGCCGCCACCAAGCACAACTACCTCGTCAAGCAAATCGACGAGATCCCCCAGGTCATTCACGAGGCGTTCCATATAGCCGGTGCGGGACGCCCGGGGCCGGTCCTGGTCGACATCACCAAGAATGTCCTGCAAGGCAAGACCAGTTATCATCCCGCCGGAGTATTGCGGCCCCTGCGGGGATTCCACGTTCGGCTTGATCCCGACGATGAGGAGATCGAAGCCGCCCTGCAATTCCTATGGGCGTCGGAGCGGCCCTATATCTATGCCGGCGGCGGCGTGATCTCGTCGGCGGCGTCCGATGAACTGCGTGAGTTCGCTGAGTTGCTCGAAGCTCCTCTGGCCCACACCGTCATGGGTCTGGGTGCCCTGCCCGGCAACCACCCGAACTTCATCAGCATGTTGGGTATGCACGGCAGCTATGCCGCCAACATGGGCATCACGGAAACGGACGCGCTGATCGGGCTCGGTGTGCGCTTCGACGACCGTGTGACGGGGCGCCTCGATGCCTTTGCTCCCAAGGCGCGCGTGCTGCACGTCGATATCGATCCGGCGGAAATCAACAAGAACCGCCGAGCCGATTTGGGTATCGTCGGCGACGTCAAACAAGTCCTGCGGAAGTTGAACGCCCGCTTGCGCGAGACGAAGGAGTCGCTCGGAACTCACAATCGCCAGAAGCGCGCGGTATGGAGAGCGCGGATCGAAGGCTGGAAGCGCGAACATCCTTTCGCTGAAGTCTACGACGACAACGAAATCAAGCCGCAGTACCTCATGAAGAAGCTTGATGAAGCTTCTGGCGGGGAGGCGATCGTCTCGGTGGACGTCGGCCAACATCAGATGTGGGCGGCACAGTACATCCGCTTCAACCGCCCGCGGTTGTGGGTCAATTCCGGCGGTCTCGGTGCCATGGGCTTCGGTCTTCCCGCTGCCATGGGCGCCCAGTTCGGCAACCCCGGCAAGCTCGTGATGGCCGTTGTCGGCGACGGTGGTTTCATGATGAGCCTGCCGGAACTCGCCACCATCTCCAGCCACAAGCTGCCGGTCAAGATCATTGTCATGAACAACGGCTGGCTTGGCATGGTCCGCCAGTGGCAGGAACTGTTCTACAACGGCCGCTATTCCGAGGTGGCCATGGATGCTTTCCCGAACTGTGAGCTGCTCGCGGCCGCCTTCGGCATCAGAGGCCGCTCGGTTGACAATCCCGCCGAACTCGAAACCGGCCTCGCCGAAGCGCTCGCTGAACCGGGTCCCTTCCTGCTCAATGTGAATGTCACCCGGGAAGAGAACGTCTACCCGATGGTGCCCGCCGGCGGTGCTGTGAACGAAATGATTCTGGGACCGCCCAAGCCGGTCGCCGTGGGGGACTGATCATGCAACAGCTCATCTCACTGCTCGTGGAGAACAAACCCGGCGCACTCATGCGCGTCGCCGGCGTGTTGACGTCCCGTGGCTACAACATCGACAGCTTGACGGTCGCGAAGACGCTTGATCCCACGCTCTCGAACATGACCATCGTCGTCAACGTCGAGTCATCGACGCACGACGAGGAGTTGCTCATCAAGCAGATCAAGCGGCTGGTGGACGTTGTCGAAGTGGTCGATCTCACCGATTCCCAGGCGGTCACACGCGAGCTTGCGCTCATCAAGGTCAAGGTCTCTCCCGACATGCGCCCTGCTCTTCTCAAGGAGGCTGATATCTTCCGGGCCCGGGTCGTCGACGCCGCCGCCACGTCGTATACCCTCGAAGTCACCGGCGGCGGTGAAAAGCTCGACGCGTTGATCGGTCTCTTGCACAACTACGGCGAAGTCGAAATGATTCGCTCCGGCGCCATGGCCATGGGACGCTCTCCCAAGGTCGATCATCGCGAAGCCTTCGCCGAGGCTTCGCGCGTGTCGGATAAAGTTCGCGAAACGGTCAAGTTATAGCCTCTTTGCGCTCAATCTCAAACTTCCAGAGGAAACCAATCAAGATGGCAACGATTTATTACGAAAAAGATGGCAGCCTCGATCCGCTGCTCGGCAAGACAGTGGCGATCATCGGCTACGGCAGCCAGGGGCACGCCCACGCACTGAACTTGAAGGATAGCGGCATCAATGTTGTCGTCGGCCTTTACGAAGGAAGCAAGTCATGGCCGCAGGCCGAAGCCGCCGGCCTCAGAGTCATGACCACTGCCGACGCCTCCAGGGCTGCCGATGCCGTCATGATTCTCGTCTCCGATCACATTCAGGGCGATCTCTACCGCAACGAAGTGGCCCCCAATCTCAGCGACGGCGACACCGTCATGTTCGCCCACGGCTTCAATATCCACTTCAAGGAAATCGAGCCCGGCCCGAACCTCGATGTCTCCATGATCGCGCCCAAGGCCCCCGGTCATCGCGTCCGGGAGCTGTTTACCGAGGGCGTCGGCGTCCCTGGTCTTCTGGCGATTCATCAGGATGCCACCGGCAAGGCCAAAGAGAACGGCCTCGCCTACGCCTTGGCGCTTGGTTGCCTCAAAGCCGGCGTCATCGAGACGACCTTCAAGGAAGAGACGGAAAGCGACCTCTTCGGTGAGCAGTCCGTCCTCTGCGGTGGCTGTTCCGAGTTGATTCGCGCCGGTTTCGAGACGCTCGTCGAGGCTGGATACGCGCCGGAGATCGCCTACTTCGAGTGCCTTCACGAGTTGAAGCTGATTGTCGACCTGATCCAGGAAGGAGGCCTCAACTACATGCGGTATTCCGTCAGCGACACCGCTGAGTACGGCGACTATACGTCAGGTCCCCGCGTTATCGATGACCATGTGCGGGAGACCATGAAGAGCATTCTGGCCGATGTCCAGTCCGGCAAGTTCGCCAGGGAGTGGATGGATGAGAACCGCGCCGGCCGTCAGAAGTTTCTTGCCATGCGCAAGGTGCAACAGACTCAACCGATCGAGGAGGTGGGCGGACATCTTCGCGAGATGATGAGCTTTTTGAAGAGGAAAAAAGAGGCGCCGCAAAGTTAGCAGCCCGTGATGAAGCCCCGCTTGGCGCTGGGAATGACGCTACGCCCGGCTCCCGGTTCTTGATCTTCCATTCCCGTATCGGTGACTGTTACCGGGTCATTTACAGCGCCCCAAAACCCCATTCGAATCCGGACCATGAGAATCTTCACCTACGACACCACGCTGCGCGACGGCACCCAGGGAGAAAACATCTCCTTCTCGGTCGACGACAAGTTGATCATTGCCGAGAAGCTCGACGAGCTCGGAATCGACTACATCGAGGGCGGCTGGCCGGGTTCGAACCCCCGCGACAAGGACTTCTTCTCTCGTGCCCGGGATCTGGAGTTCAAGCACGCGCGTCTTGCCGCATTCGGCTCGACTCGCTACCCGCGCAACACGGTCCGGGCCGACCCCAACGTCAACGCGCTCCTGGAAGCTGAAACCCCCGTCGTCACGATCTTCGGCAAGAGTTGGCGTCTGCACACCGAACGCGCCCTTGGCGTGACTGAAGAGCAGAACCTGGCCATGATCTCCGAGACCGTCGGACACATCAAGCAGCAGGGCAGGGAAGTCATCTTCGACGCTGAGCATTTCTTTGACGGCTACCAAGCGAGTGCCGACTTCGCACTGCGTACCCTCGAAGCCGCCCAGGAAGCTGGCGCCGACGTTCTTGTCCTCTGTGACACCAACGGAGGCACCGTTACGAATCGGCTCGGAGAGATATTCGCCGAAGTTCGCAATCGTTTCGATGGCGTAATCGGTATCCACACCCACAACGACTCGGAGTTGGCCGTCGCCAACGCCATCACCGCAGTCGAGTTGGGCGCGACGCATGTTCAGGGGACGACCAACGGCTACGGCGAGCGCTGTGGCAATGCCAACCTGTGTTCGATCATCCCGGTGCTCGAGCTGAAGCTCGGTCACACCACGGTGGGCCGCGAAAAATTGAAGCACCTTACTGCCGCGGCGAATTTCGTCAGCGAGACCGCCAACCTCTCTCTGCCCAACGACCGCGCCTTCGTTGGCCGCAGCGCCTTCGCCCACAAGGGCGGCATCCACGTCAGCGCCGTCCTCAAGGAAGTCTCCACCTACGAGCATGTCGAACCCGAGACGATTGGCAACCAGCGTCGTGTCCTCGTGAGCGACCTTTCCGGACGCAGCAACATCACGTACAAGCTCACCGAGAAGGGGCTCGACAAGCGATTGGACGCCGCTGCCCGCCGCCAACTGCTCGACCGCATCAAGCATCTCGAGTTCGAGGGCTACGAGCTCGAGTCCGCCGAGGGCACCTTCGAATTGCTCGTCCGTGAAGTCCTGCAGCCCGATCATTTCTTTTTCGAGCTTGAGCGGATGCGCGTCACCGACGAGCGTGAAGGAACTCGCCGCACGAATTGCCACGTTGAGATGAGCGTCAAGACAAGAGACGGTGTCTGCTCGGCGGAAGTCTCCGCCTCCGGCCCCTTCGACGCCATGGCGCAGTGCCTGCGCAAATGCCTCTCGCACAGCTATCCTGCCGTGGCCGATATTCGCCTCGTCGACTACAAGGTCCGTGTCCTCGAACCGAATCGCGGCACTGCCGCCAAGGTGCGCGTTCTCATCGAGTGGAGCGACCACAAGCGCAACTGGACCACAGTCGGCGTATCCGACGATGTCCTCGAAGCCAGTTGGAATGCCCTCGTCGATTCCATCCGCCTCGAGTTGCTCCGCCTCGCTGAAACCGACAAGTCCCTCAGCGAAGCGGTAGCCGATTACTCCTGGGGGGTCTGACCTGAAACATCCCCCTGATCAAGCGGCGCTGCCACCGGCAGGATGTTTCCCGCTTGTATGATCCGCACGCGGGCGGAGGAAAACTGACCTGCAGGTCTCGCCACGTGGCGAGGCGAAGTGCGTCAGAGGGCCGTCAGGACGAGGCACGAGCCGGGCGCAGGAAAAAGGCGCGCGCAACATGGCCTTTAAGGTTTTTCACGAATCACGAGTCACGAAACACGAATCACGGCCTTTTCTCGCGTGCTTCGACCGTCGGGTGGTGAGAAATGCAGGCTAACCACTGCCTTTAGAGTGGAGTGAAGCGCTGTACGCGGAGAGTAACGATCTCGGCCGCGTAGACACTGCCGTGCGGGTCGACCGCCAGGTGATGGACGACGTCGAATCGGCCGGGGGCGCGGCCGTGACGGCCGATCGCGCCGAGGATCTTGCCGTTGTCCGGGTTGAGCTTCAGTACACGGTCGTTGTATCCGTCGGCCATGAACAGAAAACCATCGTCGCTCATCGCGAATCCGAACGGCGACCCCACATGCTTCCACTGTTCGAGGAACTTGCCGTCGGCATCGAAAATCTGGATCCGGAAGTTCTCGCGATCAGCGACATAGACGCGGCCGGTCTTGTCGGTGATGATGCCGTGCGGGGTGTTGAACTCGCCTTGATCGACTCCTTTCTTGCCCCACTCGCCGAGGTAATCGCCGTCCTTGCTGTATTTGACGACACGCGAGTTGCCGTAGCCGTCGGCGATATACACGTCGCCGTTGGCGCCGAAAGCCACGTCCGTAGGCCGATCGAAGCGCTCTTTGGCGAGGTCGGGCTGGCCGCGTCGGCCCAGCACCATCAGCACGCGGCCCTGCGGACTGAGCTTGACAACGATGTGAGACCCGGAATCGGCTGCCCAGAGGTTGCCTTCGGAGTCGATGCGCAGCCCGTGCGGTGAATCGAACAGTCCCTTGCCGAAGGAACGCAACAGCTTCCCCTCACGGCTGAAAACCATGATCGGCTCCTCGCCGCGATGGAAGACATGGATGTTGCCGTCATCATCGACGGCCGCCGCGGAAACCTCCGCAAAGTGCGTCCCCGAGGGCAGGCTCGGCCAGTCCGCATCGACCCGGTACCCCAGGTCCGGTGCCTCCGTGGCCGTCAGCGCCGCCAGCAGCCCCAGCGTCCCGGCAATTGCCGCAAGAAGCCGTCGCATTCGCATGTCTCCCAGGGGATCGCGTCCCCGAGGACATGCTATCGTGCGCCAGTCTCAGCGGCAACCATGCCTGTTGATATCGGCAACTGGCCTCGGTCGCTCTCCAGGCGGAATCCGGGCCGGCTCACCTGTCGCTTCGCAGTCCGTGGTAAAAGTCCCGTGGGAGGCGCGGCGGGCTCCTGCTCATCCTCGGCGCGGAGTGAGGGGGACCCCCGATCCGGGTGATCTCCTCCTCGCGAAGGATAAGCGAACGACAAAGCCGACGACTGCAAATGTCCGTCGCCCAAAGGGTTACGCGCCACTCCCGCTCGGCTGCGCGGAGAACGCGGCTCCGCGGTCCTGGAGCAGCCAGCCTGTATTTCTCACCACGTGGCGAGGCGAAGTGCGTGAGAGGGCCGTCAGGACGAGGCGCGAGCCGCTTGGCGCGCGCAGGCGTACTTGAACAGTACGTTGAGCACGGCAAGCGAGCGCAACGAAGTCCTGGCGGTCGTATCGTGTGCTTCGACCGTCGGGTGGTGAGAAATGCAGGCTAGGCGTTACGCAATCGGTCCCGGGTCGCGTAACGCCGCCCGCGCCAGCAACACGGCCCTTTAGCGGTACACGAAACACGGCCTTTTTCGACATTTCTTCCGGAGCGAACCAGTCCGCCGCCCATGGTTTTCACGAATCACGAGACACGAATCACGAGACACGGCCTTTTTTTAGATGTGTTTCACTCCCCGGATGGTCTTGCCCGCTTCGTCGTAGGTGTGGCGGCGGGCTGACCACCGTGCCGTCCCATATTCTCCCAGGTCTACTTCGCCTGCCATTGAATTGCCGCTGACCTTGCCCATGAATGCGAAGTGGATGCCCGCTCCTTCCAACGGTTGCGCGCTACGGAACTGGATTTCGGAACCCTCGATCCAACCCTTCAGGTCTCCTTGCGTGGTTTCGCCGACGTGTGTGCCGAGCAGGTTTCCGCCGTCTTGTTCGAACACGAACCGATGCTTCGCCGTCATGCCGACAAATAGCATCTCGACGTCCCACTGGCCGCTGACGTCGGTCTCCGGAGCGGCCGCCTTGGAATTGGGCGACCCCTTGCCTGGGCTGGTAAGGGCGCGATGAATCTCGGCGGCCACGATCCCCGCTTCGCCGGGTTGTAGCTGCCAGGGCATCACGGTGGCGGAACTGTCGGCAGGGTGGCGGCGGTCGCCCGTGCTCGCTGCCAGCACGATCCGTGGGTCGCCGGAGTAGAGATTCTTGTAGAGTTCATCGCCGGAGATCCCCATTTTTCGGCCGTCCCAGCGGATCGCCAGTCGAGGAGAACGGTTCGAGAGCCCACGGGGCTGGAGGACTTCGGTCGTGACTCCGGGAACGTCCTCGACTTTCGTAGCAATCTCGTCGAGCCAACTCTCCCAGATCTTCCACTCGGCGTCATGGTCGCGGCGGACCCACATTTCGACGGCCGCGAGCAGCCCCATGATGTCTTCCTTGCCTACTTTCATCGGCCGTCCGAAGGCGTGGTGCGGCGCGCTGTTGAGCCAGGCAGCCTGAATGAGGTCTTTGCGGCCGATCAGCAAGCCTGAACTCTGCGGGCCTGACAGCGCCTTCCCGCCGCTGTAGGCGACGAGATCGGCGCCCCGTTCCAGGTGGACGTTCGGGATCGTGAGAGCTTCTGCGGCCGCGTCCAGCAGCACAGGAACATCATGTTCATGAGCAATCTCGGCCACCTCCTTCAAACCGAGAGGCCCCCGGTCCCTGGGCGAACCGACCACCATCGCCATCGCTGTGCGGTCATTGATCGCCATGCGCATCTCCTCTTCGTTGGCGACGCTGATGATCTTCGGACCGACCATGCGAACCGACTGGTCATAGATGTTGCGTGAGTAGCTCGGCACAATGACTTCGCTCTTGAGGCCGTCGAGATTGGGCAGACGATGGATCTTTTCTGGATCGCCGCCGGCGAGGCAAGCGGCGGTGGCGTGCGCCAGGGCCGCGGCGCAACCGCAGGTGACGATCGCTGATTCGGCGCCCGTCAGCTCCGCCAGGCGCTTGCCGGCCGCCTCCATCAACTCGTCGATCTGCACGAAGTTCCGTGATGCCTGCTGCATCGCCTGCCGGCACTCCGGCAGCATGAGCGATCCGCTGAGCATCGTGAACACGCCCTTTGCATTGATCACCGGTCTGACACCGATGGACTGGTACATGTCGCTGCCGAAGGACATGGCCGCGGCAGAGGTTGCGTTGGGGACTCCGCCGGCCGCGGCAAGAGCGGCGGCGCTTCGAAACAGCGCTCGGCGGCTTATGTTCTTGGTTCTGATGGATGACGACGCTTTCGTTTGAGACATGAGGCAACCTCTCTTCGATCCAGGCTGGCTTTTGTGCAGCACTGATGTGAAACATCCTCCTGTCCAGGCGGAGTAGACATCTGTCCGGATGTTTCCCGCTTGAACGATCGGCGCACGGGCGGAGAAGAACGAAAAACTGAAAGCCGCTGGGCGCCGGCAACACGGCCTTTACGGTTCGTCGGCCCTCGGACATTTCTTTCTGGAGCGAACCAGGCCTCCGCCAAAGCTTTTCACGAATAACTAACCTGCATTTCTTACCACATGGGGAGGCGAAGTGCGTGAGAGGGTCGTCAGGACGAGGCTCAAGCCGGGCGGAGGAAAAAGGCGCGAGCCGCTTGGCGCGTGCAGGCGTACTTGACAAATCGCCTCCTTCACTCCTCGGGTCAAGAAACACGGCCTTTCCGGTTCACTGGCCGTCAGACATTTCTTCTGGAGCGAATCAGGCCCCCTCCCATGGTTTTCACGAATCACGAGACACGAAACACGAATCACGGCCTTTTTTCGCGTGCTTCGACCGCCGGGTGGTGAGAAATGCAGGCTGACCACGGGCTGTCATCCCGCGTTGTCGTTCTTGCGGCCGCCCTGAGTGACCGGGAGAAGGACTTTGAGTTGCTGGCGTGCAATCCGCGCCCACGGACTGCTCGAATCGAGTCGAAGATACTCCTGCCAGTGCTTGGCTGCTCGCATCGCATCGCCTCTTCTCTCGAAGACCAGGGCCAGATTGTAGTGGGCGTCCGCGTAGTCGGGTTGCAGCCGCAACGCTTGCTGGTAGTGATGGATCGACTCGTCGAAGCGGCCGAGTTCCTCGCAGACGTTTCCGAGGTTGAAGTGCGCCAGCGGATAGTCGGGTGACGAGTTGAGTGCTTGTCGATAGCAGCGCTCGGCATGCTCCAGCTCGCCGCGGCGGTAGCTTAGGGTTGCGATGTTCACCCACGACCCGGCGGCCTCGGGATTCAGCGCTAGCGCCTGTCGATAGGCTTCGATGGCCTCGTTATCGTCGGCTCCTTGCTCCTCCAGATCGAGTCCGCGTCGGAACCAGTACTCCGCCTCCTGCAGCCGGACCGCTAGCGGCTTTCCGGCGGTGTATGGGAGCGTCTCGGCCGACTGCGTCGCCTCGAAATCGAGTAGCATCTGTCCGCTGATCGCCTCCATCTTGCCGTTGGGCAGCTTGACGGTCACGCGGCGCCCTTCCGAAGCAATCTTGAGTTGCAATAATGGCCGCTCGACGCCGGGCAACATGCGCGACAGCGACAGCAGAGACTTCCTGATGCGTTTCGCCGGAACGCGGTCCTGTCTGAGACGCTGCAAAACTCTCAGCGCGAGAAGGTCCAGGAAGCCGAATTGGGCAGGGGATTCATAAAGACCGTTGCGCTCGAACGAGCGCAAGCGGTTTTCACGGATCTTCAGGATCCGCCTTACCTGAGACCGTGAGTAGGCCCCCGAGGGTGGTGCCGCCCCCACGGGTCAATTCTAGCGCAGGTTGGATGATTTTGCACCCTTTGGGGCCGTCCCGATCGTCACGAAATCCACGTGCGTAATGCGGATCGGCTGCTGGCCAATCAGGTTTTTTTAGAGAGGATCAGGCGTAGCCCCGAAACCCCTAGCCTGCATTTCTCACCACGTGGCGAGGCGAAGTGCGTGAGAGGGCCGTCAGGACGAGGCGCGCGCCGCTTGGCGCGCGCAGGCGTACTTGAACAGTACGTTGAGCACGGCAAACAAGCGCAACGAAGTACTGGTGGCCGTATGGCGTGCTTCGGCCGTCGGGTGGTGAGAAATGCAGGCTAGCAACATGCCGGCATCCGTGTTGCCCTCCCCACGTCGGAAGTCCCATCTCATTGCAAGAACGGGCCGGTGCTAGGCTGGTGAGAATGTCCGCGTCGTTCACTGCTCAGGACGTGCGATTCATGCGGCTCGCGCTCGCCGAAGCCCATGAAGCGGAGCGCTCCGGAGAAGTTCCGGTGGGCGCCGTCGTCGTCAAGCAACGGGAGGTCGTCGGCACGGGAGCGAACCGCCCGATTGCAACCGGCGATCCCACCGCGCACGCCGAGATCCAGGCGCTGCGGGCAGCGGCGCGAACACTTGGCAACTACCGGTTGCCGGATACGACGCTCTATGTCACGCTCGAACCCTGCGCGATGTGCGCCGGAGCGCTGGTCGCCGCGCGTGTCTCTCGGCTCGTCTTCGCGACCCGTGACCTGCGCTTCGGGGCCGTAAGGAGCAAGTTTCGCTTGGCGGACTCGGAGCTGCTCAACCATAAGGTCGAGATTGCGGAAGGGCTGCTCGCCGACGAGTGCCTTCCCCTTCTGCAGCGGTTCTTTCGGAGCCGCCGCTGAAGCGAACCGGCGACCCGGCGTGGCTGGCCTGAACGAGCTGCTTTCCCTCCCAGGGCGGCAATCTACTAGGATATGTCCATGCTTAGAACGGCAAGTTGCTTTTTCATCATCACAACCGGGGTCTGCTTCGGCCAGCAGCCCACTGCCAGGGAGATGCCCCAGGAGATGGTCTGGGTCAGCCGCCAGGGTGACATTCTTGAAAGGGTCGGCGCGGTCCAGAATTCCATCTTCTTCCCCGAGCTGTCACCGGATGAGAAACACATCGCTGTTTCATCCCGCAACGGCGAGGTCAACGATCGCGACGTTTGGATCCACGAGATCGCCACGGGGCAGAAAAAGCGGATCACGAAGGTCCGCGGCAATGACAATTTCCCGTTGTGGACTCCGGACGGCCGTTCGATTGTCTTCACGAGCAGCCGCGTCCCCCGCTACGACCTCTTCCGCATCAGGATCGATCCGCTCGAAGCGCCGGAGCGCATCCTCGAAGCTGCGGGAACATCGGAGTACCCTCGCGATATTGCACCCAACGGCGAGTTCGTGATCTACACCAAGCGCGAGGACGACGGCCGCACGCTCTGGAAGCTCGATCTGGACAGCGGAGCCGTCTCGTCGTTCATTCCCAAGACACCTGGAGTTTGGGCCGATGGGGGCAAGTTCTCACCCGGCGGGACGTACTTCGCCTACTCGTCGAACGAGGCCGGTTTGTGGGAGGTGTTCGTTTGTGAGACAGCGAACCCGGCCAAAAAGTGGAAGGTGTCACGCGAACTCGCCAGCGGCTGGGCCGGCGGCGGAGGGCAGCCTCGCTGGCGCGGGGACGGCAAGGAGCTCTTCTACATCATGGGCCAGGACACGATCGTTTCCGTCCCCGTCGAGACGGAGGGCGGTTTCAGCCACGGCGATGCCAAGAAGCTCTTTACGTTTTCGAGTACGCGCGGCAACTTCCAGGACGAAGCCCCCTGGCTGCACAAGTACGACGTCACTTCGGACGGGCAACGTTTTATCTTCGTGCGGCGTGTGAACCGGCCCTGACTTGCATGTCTCGCCACGCCGCGAGGCGAAGTGCGTGAGAGGGCCGCCAGGACGAGGCGCGAGCCGCTTGGCGCGCGCAGGCGTGCTTGCCGAATCGCCTCCTTCACCCCTCCGTTCACGAGACACGCGACACGGCCTTTACTACGGCCTTTTTCCCAATCGAGCAAGCCACGCAAGCGCAACAAATGACGCCCATGAGCGACGGTCGTACCGCCTGCCTGGGTTTTGGGGTCACGAGACACGAAACACGTCCTGCTAGGTTTTTCACTAACCACTAACCACTAACCACTAACCACTAACCACTAACCACGGCCTTTTTTCGCGTGCTTCGACCGTAGGGTGGTGAAAAATGCAGGTTAATTCGTTCTCGCCACGACTACGTCCAGTGCTTCCTCGGCGGTTCTGAACATTTGCTCCAGAATGTGCTTGCGCCGTTTTTTCAAACCCTCGACGAATTGCCACAGGGAATTCGTAATTTCAGCGACCACTGCCTCCCGTTCCGCAAGGGAGAGAGTACGGTCGTGTTCATATTCATATTTCTCGATCGTGAAATTGGCGATATCCCATATGTTTTCTCCGACGATATCGAAGTTGATCGCGCTCTTCACCGGTATCATGCTGGGCGTCTCCGTTTCCTCCTGATCGCTTCTCGTGCTGGTCTGTCCAGTGATGGCTTCGATGGCCTCGCTCCGCGTTTTGTAAATCGAGAGGATCTTGTCAAAGCCGCTCACGGTGACGATATCCTGGATCGAATCAGAGAGGTTACAGATGCCGAAGGCCTTGCCGGGCCGGTTGAACTGCTTGCCAATGATCAGACAAAGGCGAAGGCCCGCGCTGCTGATGAAGCCCAATTGCGCACAGTCCAGAATCAAGGCGTTCTCTTCGGGTTCTATGCCGAACTCCAAGCTGTTCTGGTATGCCAGGTGGTTGCCCCCGTCGATACGACCGACAGGCATGGCAATGAGAACTCCTTTTCTCCGGCTCCATTTAATTTGTGAAAGCATGGCTTGACTCCGTTTGAATACGAATTGATCGAGAAATGTTCACCCGTCCGTCAACCGGACGGTGTTCGAGCGTCGGCGGAGGGCGAACACCGCCAACGATGAGGATTTGAAAAACGACTGAAGGAATGCGAGGCGCTGCTCAGGTAGGCGTTAGCGGCCTGTAGGCTGGCGCGATGGCTCGACAACTTCGAACCGATCGGTTTCCCGGTTGCTGATTCTAACCTTCCGATCGCCATTGCCCGGATTTTGGCTTCAGGCTTTCCTGCCGGCGCACGTACTGCGCCCTCGGGGGGAAAGGCCACATAGTATCATGATTCTCCGATTTCCTCGTACCCGTTGCGAACGGCAGTTCAGCGATAGAGGAAACACTTGTCTGTCGTGCCCGGTTCTGATCTCGAAAACTGTCGAGCCAGCATTTCTCTCCACGCGGCGAGGCGAAGTGCGTGAGAGGGCCGTCAGGACTAGCCTGCATTTCTCACCAGGGAGTAGAAAAAGGGCTGCCTGGTGTGGCATAAAACATTTATGTCCAAAACGTTAGCGCCACAAGCCGAAAGCAGCCCTCTGACAACAGAGTGTACTCAATGCAGCTTCACCTTTGCCAAGCATTTTCGGCGCCAGGTGAGCGCCCGCTTCGACGGCGGGGTGATCAGTTCCGACGGCGGCGCGCTGCTGTTGCGCGAGGTGGACCAGCGCATCAAGCTGCTGCCGCGGCTGGCGGCCTGCTTCGAGGATGGCCGCGATTCGCGGCGCATCGAACACCGGGTGGGGGAGTTGGTCTCGCAGCGGGTCTACGGGCTGGCGCTGGGATACGAAGACCTCAACGATCACGACGAGTTGCGGCGGGATCCGGGGCTGGCGCTGCTGGCGGGCAAGAGCGACGTGGGCGGGCAGCAGCGCCGCCGCGAGCGTGACCGCGGCCAGCCGCTGGCGGGCAAGAGCACGTTGCAGCGACTGGAACGAACGACCGACGGGCTGGACCGTTATAAGAAGATCCGCTGCGACAGCGCAGCGATCGACCGCCTGCTGGTGGACGTGTTCGTGGAAGCGCACTCGCAGGAGCCGGCCGAGATCATTCTCGATATCGACGCCACCGATACGCCGTTGCATGGGCAACAGGAGGGGCGTTTCTTTCACGGCTACTACCGACACTACTGTTACCTGCCGCTGTACATCTTCAGCGGCGAGCACGTATTGTGCGCGCGGCAGCGAGTGGCGAATCAGGACGCGGCGGAGGGCAGTCTGGCGGAACTGAAGAGGATCGTGGCGCAGATCCGGGGAGCGTGGCCGCAGGTGAGGATCATCGTGCGCGGCGACTCGGGGTTTTGTCGGGACGAGTTGATGGACTGGTGCGAGCAGAACGGAGTGGAATACGTGTTGGGGCTGGCGCGCAACGAGCGGCTGCGGTCGCTGATCGACGACGCCCTCGACGAGGCGGCCCGGCAGCAGCAGCAGACGGGCCGGCCGGCGCGGGTCTTTACGGAGTTTGAGTACCAGACGCTTGAGAGTTGGAGCCGGGCGCGGCGGGTGGTGGGGAAGGCGGAGCAACTCGTCGGCAAGCAGAATCCGCGCTACGTGGTGACGTCACTGGATGCCAAGCGTTGGCCGCCGCAACGGTTGTACGAACAACTCTACTGCGAGCGCGGGGAGGCGGAGAACCGCATCAAGGAGCAGTTGAGTCTGTTCGCGGATCGCATGAGCAGCGAGACGCTGCGGGCCAATCAGTTGCGGCTGCATCTGTCGTCGCTGGCGTATGTGTTGCTGGTGGGGCTGCGGCGGCTGGGGCTGGAGGGCACGCAGTGGGCGCGGGCGCAGACGGAGACGATCCGGCGGGGGTTGTTGAAGATCGGGGCGCTGGTGAAGGTGAGCGTGCGGCGGGTGCATCTGTCGCTGGCCAGCGGCTATCCCTATGAGGAGGCGTTCGCGGCGGTGTATCGGGCACTGCGTCCGCCGGGACCAGCAACGGTGTGAGAACACCGAGTGAGCCCAAAAACAGCGTTCCCGGGGCGCTCTGCCGGGGCCGCAGGGCTAAGTGTGTCTGCTGTCGGCAACAACCCCAAAAACGGACGTTGGCGGGTCGCCAGGGGCGGCAGAAAACGCCCCGTACCGGCCCTCGTCCCTCCTCACCGTGAGGATTCCGAGCTTCAGACCCTATTGCGGCCCCCCTCAACCCTTCGCAATGCCGCTGGTGAGAAATGCGGGCTAGGCGCAAGCCGGGCGGAGGAAAAAGGCGCGAGCCGCTTGGCGCGCGCAGGCGTACTTGACAAATCGCCTCCCTCACTCCTCGGGTCAAGAAACACGGCCTTTCCGGTTCACTGGCCGTCAGACATTTCTTCTGGAGCGAACCAGGCCCCCTCCCATGGTTTTCACGAATCACGGCCTTTTTTCGCGTGCTTCGACTGTCAGATGGTGAGAAATGCAGGCTAGCCCCGTCCTTCAGCGGACAAAGCCTGGCAGCCCGGCAATTCTCAATGTGGCCATGGGCGGAAGCGCCGCTGCGCCTGGGGCGAGGCTTCGGGGATCGCGTTCAGCGGGCCGTCGATGTTGCCGATGACTTCGGTATGGGAATCAAGTTGTCCTGCTCACGCTGCGTGGCTCGTTCTCCGATGGTGTCCGCTCAGTAGCGAACTCTGCGAAAGACCGGAAGTCAAGTGTCGCAAGCGGCCTTTGGCTGTGGGGACTTATCCGGGTCGGAGAATTCGATTTCGAGCTGCAACGCCGGTCCCGTTTTCGGCGGACGACATCCCACCGGCGTCTATTCCTGAGATATCCTCACTCCATGAGGATCTGAAGCCTCATATCATGATTGCAGGCTTGGCACGGCCAAACACGCAGAGTACATGGGTATCGTCAGTGTCCGGACGAGCACATCGAGGGCAGGGAGGACGCCTGCGGCGGGTTGTTCAATCTCTCTCTTTGACTTCAATGTCAGGCTTCCGGACAGAAACCCGTCAGCCTCGAGGATCTTACGGGCATCATAGCGCCGGCGGATGGCTCCTGGCGTATGATCCGGTTCAAGTCGAAAGCAGTATTGCGCATTCGATGTCGCTTCTCAGGAAGAATGGCGGTGAGGAATCCACACGCCGCCCCCGTGCATTCTTCCTCCCAAAGCTCGGGCTCTTTCTGGTGCTGCTTTTGAGTGCTGGTTGGGCTGCTTGGGCTGGTGACGTGCATCTGGCTTCGCGCTTGGTGGCCGAGGGACTGGACCTTGCCAGGCAGGGACGGATGACTGAGGCGGCGACAAAATTCCGGGCGGCCGCGGAGGCTGATCCGAACAACGTGAACGCCTACAACAACCTCGGCGTCATCCTGCGAAGGCAGAAGGACTTCGAGGGCGCTGTGGAGGCCTTTCAAGCTGCTCTCCGGATCCGATCGAGGGAGGCTCGCATTCACAGCAATCTTGCGACAGCCCTGCGGGGTTTGGGTCGGCTTGGCGAGGCGGTGGCGTCGATGAAGAACGCCGCCTCTTTGGATCCGAACAACCCCACGATTCGCCGCAATCTCGGACTCTTGCTCTGGCAGGCCGGAGACGAACAAGAGGCTGAGAAGGAATTGCGGGCCGCGGCGCAACTGGGCCCAGGCAGCGCCGAGGTGCATCGGATTTTGGCCTCGCTGTTGGCGGGAAGCCAACGTAGCCGGGAGGCGATGGAGGAGTACCGCGCGGCGCTGCGTCTGAATCCCCGGCAGCCTTTTGTGCACTATGAGTTGGGCCGGCTGTATGAGGCCCAAGGTGACCTGGAACACGCTGCACCGGAATACCGATTGGCAGCGGAGCTTGATGCAGACTATTTCGAAGCTCATCAGGCGCTCGGGAGCGCCTTGCTTCAGCTCGGCGACACGGACACCGCCGCGGCCGCACTTGGCCGCGCCGTCGAACTGCAACCTTCCTCGGGCGAGTCTCGCCGTGATTTGGGTATTGCTTTGTACAGACAAGGGAACCTCGAGCAAGCTGTCGTAGAATTACGCCGGGCTACGGAACTGCTGCCCGACGACAGCTCCAGTCATCACAACCTGGCCCGAGCACTCCGAAAAGCGGGGCGGACACAGGAGGCGGCAGTAGCGCTGAATGCAACCCGTCGGTTGAATCAAAGGGCGAAAGATGCCATTCGCGCCAAGGGTTACAACAATGATGCTGTCGAGCTTCTGCAGCAGGGCCGGGTAGAAGAAGCGACGGTGAAACTTCAGTACGCCTTGCAGCTCAACCCTCGATACGCCGACGCCCATTACAATTTCGGCCGCGCGCTTCTAGTGGGCAACAAGCTGGACGAAGCCATCTCGGAGTTCCGCCTCGCTCTGCGTCTGGAGCCGGACGACGCCGATACCTACTATCACCTTGGGCGTGCATTGTTGGCCCAGGGTCAAACGGCGGCCGCTGTTGATGCTCTCGAAGAAGCAGCAGGGCTGAGGTCAAGTGATGCCGCGGTCCACAACACGCTGGCCGTAGCACTTGCCAAGACGAAACGATTGCAGCGAGCGATCAACGAATTGCGCATCGCGCTTGGATTGGAACCGAACAATCCGTTATTCCGGGAGAACTTGGTTTGCCTGGAGCAACGCCGCACGGGCTGTGTTCTTACTCCTTAGGTGGTTCTTCAACAGTGAGGATTTGATTGGCTTCCACGTCTTCCAGGCGCTGGACGATTCCGCTCGGCCAAGTGATCTCGATCACCTTGAGAATACGGTCTTTACCTAAGCCGAAATGTACCCTCTTGTCGCTCGCCGAAAGGTAACTTGAAGCGGTTGAGACCACCCGCTGCTGTGTCAATCCCGACTCTCCGACGACTCGAACCCGGGCGCCGATTCCGTCCCGGTTACTGACCGAGCCCACGGTCGTAATCAAGATCCAGTTCCCCTCGCTGCCGCGGTTGTGCAGGAGAAGCGGCTGCCCGTCGTTGATGTTCACGACCACATCGACAAAACCGTCGCTGTCGAAATCTCCGAATGCAGCTCCTCGCGCAGCCCGAGAAATCTCGAACGCGGCGCCGCTACGGTTGGAGACATCCTCAAATCGCGCCTTTACATTTCTCATCATCAAGAGTGGCTGCAGATAAGAGATCTGAGGAGAATCGATGGACACGGTATCCAACACGTGTCCTTGAGCCACGAAAAGGTCCTTCCAGCCGTCGTTGTCGTAGTCGATGAACTTCGTACCCCACCCGCTGTAAGGCATGCTGATACCGGAAATGCCGGCTTGGTCGGAAGTGTCCTCCAGGTCGCCCTGTACGTTTTCGAAGAGTACGTAGCCTTCCAGGGAGAGAGCATTCAGAAAGACATCCGGCCAGCCGTCATTCGTGTAGTCCTCGAAGTCGACTCCCATACCCGCGAAGGCACGGCCATCGCTGTTATATGCCAGGCCGACCTCCAGTGCGACCTCGTTGAACGTCCCGTCACCGTTGTTGTGGTAGAGCTGTTGCGCAACCGAGTCGTTCGCGACGAGAATGTCGAGCCAGCCGTCTTGGTTGTAATCGTTAAACGTGACTCCTAATCCCTTGCCGGGATGGGCGGAGATCCCCGCCTCTTTGCTGACTTCTGCAAACGTCCCATCGCCCTGGTTGTGGTAAAGCAGATGCGTCGCAGCCTCAAAAGTGTTCGGATGGCAGTATCCTCTCTTCCTGACAACCTGCGGTCCGCACCAGGGGTTATTGTCGAAGTCCCAATCAAGGTAGCGCGCCACGAACAGATCGAGGTGGCCGTCGCGGTCGTAGTCCAGGAAAGCGGCGCCGACGGACCAGCCTCCGCCCGCCACTCCGGCGAGAGTGGTCGTATCCTTGAAAGAGCCATTGCCTTCATTGTGATAAAGCAGGTTCCGGCCGAAATTGGTGACGAACAAGTCGGTTTTTCCGTCGTTGTCATAGTCACCTGCGGCGACGCCCATGCCATATCCTTTCCCTTGCAGGTTCGAGCGGTCCGTCACGTCGACGAACGTTCCATCTCCTGCATTCCGATAAAGCCGATTCCAAAAGCGCGGATCGGACTTATCCGGCTCTTCCTCTTCAGGCATCGGGTCCTTCAAAGCCGCGCCATTCACGAAGAACAGATCCAGAAAACCGTCTTGGTCGTAATCCAGCCACGCAACTCCGGCGCCCATCGTTTCAATGAGATACTTTTGAGGCGTTCGGGATGACTCGTGGCGGAATCGGATGCCGGCCCCTGCGGTTACATCGGAGAATGTCGGGCGCGAGAGAGGTTCCTCCGCCTTGGCCGGAGTCCACTGAACCACTGCCAGAGCTGCGAGAAAGGCTGTGATCAACAAAACGCTTGCGATCAGCTTCCCTATCCGCGGACAGCCTGACGCTGCAGCGCCTGCATCGTCCCGGGTTGCACGATGGCCTCGTTTTACCCGGTTCGGCGCCGGTGCGGTAAGCACGTCCCCACGAGTGTACGCCTGTGGTCTGTAGGGGTGCAATGGGAAATGGCTGCCGGCTGGGATACGGAGGTCGATGGCCGGGGACTCCAGGTCATTCTCAGGTCCTTGACGAGCCTTCGGAGCCGTGCTGAAACCGCAAGCCGAAATCGCTGCTCTGCACCATCAGGGCGCTGATGCCGCTCTCTCCCAACTCTCTTTTGGCCGCCGCTACGGTCTTTACGCTTTCGAGTGTTCTCGCAGGCCATGTTTTCAAGGTAGAATCGGGACCGGCATGATGGGCCGCGCCACGGTCAGCGGTCCTTAACAGCCCGTGGTAAAAATCCCGTGGAAGGCGCGGCGGGCTCCTGCGGTCGCTCGGCGCGGAGTGAGGAGGATGGCGATCCGGGTGATCTCCTCTGACGAACGACAAAGCCGACGAGCGCAAACGTCCGTCGCCCGTCGGGTGGTGAGAAATGCAGGCTAGGAGTTATGCCATCGGTCCAGGGGCGCGTAACGCCGCCCGCGTGACTTTTACCACGGGCTGTTGTGCCTGCTCACTAACGCAGCACTGCGAGTACAGGCGGTGAAGAAAAGGAAAGGACGCAGGCCCCGTTCATCCCGCCCCGTTGCTTCTCCCGCGGGAACCGCCCCAACTCCGACAGCGGGTCCTTGGAAGAAAGGCCTGTTTGCCGCCATCACGACCCTGAGCTTTTTTCTTCTGCTTGAGCTCCTGCTGCTAATCCTTGGCGTAAAACCTGTCCTGTACGAACAAGACCCGTTTGTCGGTTTTGCCGCCAACATCCCTTTGTTTCAAGAGGAGATCGAGGCGGCGGGTGATACCTATCTGGTTACGAATCCCAACAAACAAAGGTGGTTCAACCTCCAAAGATTCTCCAAGAAGAAGGCGCCGGGTGCTTATCGCATTTTCAGCCTGGGTGGCTCGACCACCTACGGCCGTCCTTATAAGGACAGCGCCTCGTTCAGCGGTTGGTTGCGCGAGCTGCTTGTGCCGGCGGACCCGAGCCGGACGTGGGAGGTTATCAATGCCGGGGGCATCAGCTATGCCAGCTACCGCGTAGCGATGGTCATGGAAGAGTTGATCCAATACGAACCGGATCTGTTCATCATTTATGCGGGTCACAACGAGTTCTTGGAGCGGCGCACCTACCGCACCTTAATCGAGGCGCCGAAACCGCTTACTGCCGTCAGCGCGCTGCTATCCCGCACCCGAATTTTTTCTGCCGGAAATAAAATCCTGACCTCCGTATCGCGCAACCCGGACAGCCCGGCGCCGGGAGCGGAACTGAAGAGCGAAGTGGATACGATGCTGGCGAACTCGGTCGGGCCGCAGGACTATACCCGTGACGATGCTTTTCGGGAGAAAGTTCTCGCACACTATCGATTCAACCTTAACCGGATGATCGACATGGCGCGGTCTGCCCGTGCAAAGGTCGTGCTGGTCATTCCGGCGGCCAACTTGAAAGACTGCTCACCTTTCAAAAGCGAGCATTCCCCGGGATTGAGCGGCCAAGACATCGAACGCTTTGAAAGCTTGATGGCCCGCGCGAAGACCATGAGGGAGCAAGTTCGATTGGAACTCGCGCTGAACGTCCTTGAACAGGCGCAAGCGATGGATGATCGATACGCCGACTTGCAGTATCAAAAGGGGCTTGTCCTTTACGACCTTGGAAGATATGCGGAAGCGAAGGAAGCCTTTTATCGAGCCGTGGATGAAGACATTTGCCCGTTGCGCGCCTTGACAGCGATCCAGCAGATGATCCGCGAGACCGCGGCGCAGAGGGAAGTCCCCTTGCTCGATTTTGCCTCTGAGATCGAAACTCAGTCCGACCATGGCATTCCAGGCTCCGATCACTTTCTCGATCATGTGCATCTCGGCATCGAGGGCTACCGATTTCTGGCGCTGCGGCTGATCGACACCCTGGCGGCACGGGGTGTGGTGCGGCTGGCGGAGTCCTGGAGTCCGGAAGAGATCGAAGCAGTAACGCGCAGCGTGGAGGGAAAGCTCGATCAGCAAGCCCACGGCTCCGCTTTGCGGAACCTCGCGAAAGTGTTTGACTGGGCCGGAAAACTGGAAGAGGCCGAAAGGCTGGCCCGGAAGGCCGCGGAGCTCGTAGGCGAAGACGCCGCGACCCATCACCTGCTGGGCCGCAACGCGGAAGGCCGCGGGCAATGGGAGGAAGCCATCCGGCATTATCGTCGGGCGCTGGACCTCGATCCTGCTCATGCGGAGGCCCGCAGCAGCCTGGGCATGGCCCTGGCGGTAGAGGGACAGAACGGCGAGGCCATTCGGCACTTCCGGGAAGCGCTTCGCATCCGTCCGGACCATCCCGGAACACTCAGTAACCTCGGCGCCGCACTGATGGCCCAAGGCAAGGCGGGAGAAGCGATTCGTCATTATCGGCAGGCGTTACGGCTCGATCCCAGGCATGCCGAAGCCCACAACAACCTCGGCTTGGCCCTTACGGCTATCGGCAGGCGGCATGAGGCGATGGGGCACTATCAAACGGCCGTAGAGATCAACCCGGGTTACACCGAAGGACGCAGTAACTTGGGCGCCGCCCTCATCAAGGAAGGTTCGCTCGACGAAGCGATCCGTCATCTGAGAGAGGCTGTGCGTGTCGATCCCGACTATGCCAAAGCGCACAGTAATCTCGGGATCGCTCTCTCGTCCCAGGGTAGAGTGGACAAGGCGATTCACCACTATCGGCAGGCCTTGCGCATCAGCCCTGACTCCGCGGAAGCACACTACAACCTGGGAATCGCCCTCATGTCCATGGGCGAACCTGACACGGCGATTCGTCATTATCGTGAAGCCGTGCGGCTCCATCCTGACTATGCCGAGGCTCACGGCAATCTGGGTACCGCGCTTCTGTCCACGGGCCGAGCGGCGCAAGCGCTGCGGCACCTGCGCCGCGCCGTGGACATCGAAGCCGACTCAGCCCCGGCGCACTACAACCTCGGCCTGGCACTGGCAATGATGGGACGAAGCGAAGAGGCCCTGGCGCATCTCCGGGAGGCAACCCGGCTGCAACCCGACTGGCCGGCCCCTCTCCACCGCACGGCCTGGATTCTTGCTACGGACCGCACGGTTGGCGTACGGGACGGGGCGGTGGCCCTGCGGCTTGCCACTCATGCGGTCGAGCTGAGCGGATACCGAGATCCCGCGGCGTTGGACGCCCTGGCAGCCGCCTGTGCCGAAGTGCGCGATTTCGCGAGCGCCGTGGAATTCGCCGAACAAGGTCTAAGGCTGTACTCTGCCGGCGGCGCGGCCGAAAAAGCGGCCTCCCTGCAAGCGCGGCTTGAAGGCTATCGGCAAGAAAAACCCTACCGGCAGGGACTTTGACCGTTGAGCCGCTTCGACAATAGCCGGCTCGACCTGGCCGCCGAGAGCTTCAATCGTACGTAGACAACGACCCCGGCGGGACAGCTCGGTCCGCCGCCGGGGCCGTCAAGACGATACGTCGCTCAGAAGAGCACTTTGAGCGCGATCTGGATGATGCGGGGGGAGCCAGCTCCTTCGATCCTGCCGAAACGACTGGTCTGGCGTTGGTTGTTCCTTGGATTGCCAAAGTTCGGCCGGTTGAAGGTATTGAAGAACTCGCCGCGCAACTGCAGCCGTACGCTCTCTCGGACCGGAATCATCTTCATGACCGCCATGTCGAAGCCGAAAAGCCCCGGCCCCCGCAACAGATTCCGCGGGGCGTTGCCGAACGTGCCCAACGCGTTCGGCATGAACGCGGCGGTGTTGAAGTATCTGGCCAACAATTCGTTCCGCGGCCGTCCGGTGTCGAGCTCCGCGGCCTGTCCCGTCAGGTCGGCGTAGTCGCGGTTGATCCCGCTGAGGGAGTTGTCCCTCCCGGAGACGATCGAAAACGGCCGCCCGCTCTGGAACGTCCAGATCCCCGAGTGCTGCCAGCCGCCCAGGATATGCCGTACGAAACCGCTGCTGTTGTTCAGCCGCGGCAAATCCCACACGTACGACGTCACGAAGCGGTGCGCAATATCGTGGTCAGACAGCCCCCGGTTCAGACGGCGATTAAAAGGAACCGCCAGTGAGCCGGATTGCCCCGGTGTCGGGTCGGCCGACTGCTCATCGATCGACTTCGACCAGGTATAGTTCGCCTGCACCGACAGACTCGTCAACCGGCGTTCCACCTCGAGCTGCAGACCGTGGTAGCTCGTGGTGCCCTGCGAGCGCGCCGTCAGGTTCTGCCCGAACTGCGATAAGGGCCTGCGCTGCTGGGTGTTGCCCACCGTCGACTCCCCGGGAGTGTATACGGCAAGGTTGGTGTCGACACTGTAGGGCACCCGCCGTCCCATGTTCCCGATATAACTGATGCGCCCCAACAGGTTCTGCACCATCTCGCGTTCTATCGTGAGGTTCCAGATCTCCTGGTAGGCATTGCGAAAGTTGGGATCGAAGGTGCCCACCCTCCCCAAGGGAGGGAAGAACTCCGCATCTTGCGGCGGAGAGAATGGCGCGAACGACGCGGGAAACGGGTTGGGCCGGTCGGCGTAAGGATCCTCGAACCGTGCCCCGTTCACCGTCACTTGGGGACTGAACGGTGGACCGTTGACAAAACCGTTGTACAGCACCGTTTGCAGCGGATTGAAGAACACGCCCAGGCCCCCTCGGATCACCGTCTGCGAACCGCCTGGTCGCCAGGCGAAGCCAAAGCGGGGGGCAAGCGTCTTGTAGTGCGCCTTGAAACCGCCCTCGGGGCAACCCGGATCCCCGGCGCTCAGATAGCCCTCCGGGGCGTTCGGAAAACGGGTCGACTGCTGTCCCGGCCGGATGCACTGGACCCGCCCGATCTCGTCGATGAACGGCAAGATGGGATCCCATCGTAACCCGAAGTTCAGAGTCAGGTTGGATGTGGCGCGCCAGCGGTCCTGGAAGAAGAACCCCATGCGATAGCCGGTCAGGTCCTTGTATTCCCCTCCGCCTTGCTGGAAACGAAAGGCGTCGCCCAGCATGAAGTCCGCCATGGCATAGTCCGAAGCGCTTCCATTGAAGGTGAAGATCCCCATCGTCCGAAAGTCGTTCCGGATCGTGTTCTTGTGGCGCATCATCTCGCCCCCGAACTTCATCTCGTGTTTGCCTCGAATGTACGTCGCCTTGTCGGAGAAATGCTGATTGTTGTCGTCGATGATGAAGGGCCAGGTCGGCCGCACCCGGAAGAAGCCCCGAACGTCGATGTACATCCCCGCGGGTTTCTGGATCGCAATGTCCTTCACGCCGGCAATCTGGTAGTTGATGGGGTATTCGAAGCCGTCCCAGTCGTCAGCGCGCGCCCGTGAGGTGTACGTGAACGTGGCCTCGTTCAACAGTGTCGGCGAGAAAGTGTAGGTGTCGCTGATCGTGAAACTGTTGTTGGGCTGCCGGTCCCGCCGCGTCAGGGGCTGCGCAATGTCATTCGGGTCGGCATTGAGCGGCACTTTCTTGAACCAGCGAAAATATCTGGCGAAGAAGTGGTGCTTGCCGGCATTGTAGTCGCCCCGCAAGGTGTACTCATTGATGTCGGTATTTCTGGGCTCGCCCGCGAAACGCTCCCCGTTCGGCGTTGACGGCGTGGGAATGAACTCGAGGAAATTCAGCGTCACCGGGCTGAATCGGCTGAGGGGGATCTGGTTGTTCGCGAAGGGTTCTCCGGTCAAAGGGTCGTTCACGGCACGGGGAGCCGCGGAGAAATCACCCTGCCGCTGCGGCCCGGTAGGGAGAAACTGGCGGCCGACGCGCGGGTCGCTTCGCAGGCTGGTGTCCTGGTAGGACGCGAAAAAGAACAGCTTGTCCTTCACGATCGGTCCGCCCAGCGTGGCGCCGAACTGATTCCGTCTCAACGAATCTCTCTCGCGCGCGAAGAAGTTCCGGGCGTTCAGCACCTCATTGCGAACGAACCAGAAGCCGGCGCCGTGAAACTCGTTCGTGCCCCCCTTGGTGACGACGTTCACGACCGCCCCCGTGGCGTTGGCGAATTCCGCGCTGAAGTTGCTCCGCTGCACGCTGAACTCCTGCACCGCGTCGGGGTTGGGAAACTTGCCGCTCAGGTTTCGATAGGCGTTCGTGTTGAAGCCGCCGTCCATCAGAAAAAAGACACCGTTCGAGCGGCTCCCATTGACCGCGAAGGCAATTCCCTCGCTGTTCGCGGAACGATCCGCTGTCTGAATCACACCTGGCTGCAGGCGCATGAATTCCGTCATCGTGCGGCCGTTGAGCGGAAGCTGCACCATTCGCTCTTCATCGACCAGCCCCTGTAGAGTTCCTGTTTGGGTGTTGACGAGTGGGGCCGCTCCCGTCACCGTGATCGATTCGGTGACTTGTCCGACCTCCAGTTGAACGTCTACGGTCAGCGTTTCGCTCACCGTGAGAGTGAGTCCCTCCCGTACGGAGCGTTGAAACCCCTCTTGCTCGACTTCCAGGCGGTACTCTCCGACCGGAAGCAAAGGAATGGAGTAAGCACCGTCAGGGCCGCTCTGTTGTGTCCTTTGCTGAGATGTTTGGACGTTAGTGGTAGTGATGGCTGCGCCGGGCACCGCTGCGCCGCTCGCGTCTGTGATCGTCCCGACGATGCTCGCCGTGGACTGTGCCGTCGCCGGAACTTGCAGCATTCCGAGGGCGGCGGATACCAGGATGGCGGCGCATGTGGCGCCGCGTGTAAACCTTTCGTATCTGCTCATGGTTCCTCGTTTTCTCAGGCATGTTCGCTTGGCTTGACATATGCTTGTGGCTTGTGGCTCGGCCCGTGCCATGGGCCGCTTGACCCATACCACAACGGCCTCTGACTTGTCAAGGCCCTGTGTCGGCTTGTCGGCGCAATGTGAGAAGTTCCCCTGGTGAGCCAAGGAGAACGTTCCTTTTCGGCTCGAAGTACTGAAACCCTTCAGTGTTGTTTTTGTGCGCTGGCTAACCTGGCATGACGACAGCGAGGCGGGAATCCTGGTCTGCCTTTCTCACCACGTGGCCAGACGAAGTGCGTGAGGGGGCCGTCAGGACGAGGCGCGAGCCGCCCGCGCCGTCAACACGGCCTTTTTTTCGCGTGCTTCGGCCGTCAGATGGTGAGAATGCAGGCTAGTTGAAGGTCGGGACTTCCTGCTCATCCTCGGGTCCGTGAATGGCCTTCACAGCCGCGCTGAAACAGTAGGCCGAGATCATCCATCTTGAGTCCCGCGCTTGCGGCGTTACTGGCGATTTGCAACCGGAATGTCGCGGGCTACCCGCAAACCGTTCCAGCGGTATCGCCGGCCGGGGCGCTCGCCGTGGCGCAGGGCTGGGTGAAGCAGGTCGGCCATGTCGGCGTAACCACCGCCGCGCATGACGCGCTGACCCGCCTCGGTCGGTGATTCTCGGCCGTCCGACGGATCGTAGAAATAGCCTCTGAGCAGGCTCGACGTCCATTCCCACACGTTGCCGTACATGTCGTGAAAGCCCCAGCGGTTCGGCTCTTTCTCGCCGACGGGATGCGTCGAGTAGGTGTCGACCTTGCGGAAGTCCGCGTCGGGAGCGGACTCTCCCGAGTTCTCTCGGTACCATGCATGGCGCGCCATCTCGATGCGCTGGAACAGATCGTCGCCGGAGCGCGCGGCGTACTCCCATTCCGCCTCGGTCGGCAACCGGAATCCGCCGCCCGCCACGCTCTCGTTCAGCCTGCGCACGAACTCCTGCGCGTCACGCCAGGAGACCCGCTCCACCGGCAGCTTGCCGGAGCTGTTGTGCTCACTGGGGTTGGTCCCCATCACCGCTTCCCAGTCGTTCTGAGTGACCTCGAACTTGCCCAGGTAGAACGGCTTGATCGGCACCGTATGGACCGGCTGCGAGCCCTCGAATTCCTCGCTTCCGATGTCGAACTCCCCGCCGGGAGCCAGACGCATGACCATGCCCGTGCCCGCAACCGTCACCTCCAGAGGCAAGCCCGTCACCGCATCGAACTCCTCGCCGGCGATCTCGAAGCCGGGCAGCTCCGGCGCCAGCCGCCGCTCGCAGAATGCGATCCGCGCGAGCGCCTCCGCATTTCCAGGCCGCTGCCGTATCGCTTCTTCGAACAGGTCCTTGGCGGCGGCCCAATCCTGCTTGGCGGCAAGGTTTTCGGCGCGTTCCATCGTTCGCCGAAACTCGGCGAGCCGCGCCACGGCTTGGTGGATCGGGTCATTGGAACGGTCGCCCTGAAAAGACTGAATCTGTTGCGGTTTGGTCAGCGAATGGGAATTGTGGCAGTCAAGGCAATCCGCCGCACGCTTCGTCGAGGGACACCCCTGGTTGTGGCAAGTCGAGCAGAGCCCGTCAGCCGCCTTGCCGCGGGGGATGCGATCGGGGCTGACCTCGTTGCGCTCGTTTGCGACGTGCGCCGCGCTGGCGCCGTGGCAGGCTTGGCAGTCGGTTCCGGCTTCGAGGTGCCCCGAAATCTGCCACTCGAGGACGGAAACTACATGGCAGCGCGAGCACACGCCCGCCTGACCGAGGTTCGATTGTGCCGAAGCGGTAATGACGCAGAGTGCCAGTAGCAGTCCGTGGTAAAACCCCGCGTAGCACCGAGAGCGGTGAGGCGCACGGCTGACAAGGCGCGACGAGGGAGCATATTGGACATATGTGACCGAGGAGCAACGCAGTTCAGTCGGGATGCATCGCCGCTTGAATGCAGCAGGGCTTTTGCCACGGGCTGCTGGGATGCTGACCGGCGCGAGCCGATCGAAACCTTGCGGCCGATTCACGCCCGGAACTCGCGGTCGAGCCAGCGGTAGTGCGGCGGCAGCCATGCCGGCCCCATCGCGTCGGCGACCTTGCGGGCGGCTTTGAGAGTGCTCTGCTCCTCTCGGTCCAACGTCAACGACCGCTGGAGCGCCTGATAGTTGTCCTCGACCATGTAGTCTTCGAACATGCCCGGCATTGCGGACGTCATGAACGGACGCGTGTACACGAATCGAAGCGCGGATTGGCACAGCGTTTCGTCCGGCTTGCGTTCGAGGCTCTTCGTCAACTCGCCGACCAGAGCGGGCGGCAGCGGGCGATGCGTGTTGCGGTACAACCGCATGTTGTGGTTCTCCGGCTTCGTTCCCGGGTTCGCCAGCGGATCGAGGTTCACGATCGAGCCCGCCGACAGCGGCTTGATCGCGATCAGGCCCACTCCCTTCTTTCGCGCCGCGGGGATGAAGTCCGTATAGTCCGTGCGCGCGTGGATGAAGTTGTACGGAAACATCACGTAGTCGAGGTCTTCGAACTCCTCGAGAGCGCTCATCATGATCGCTTCGCTGTGAGTCGAGATGCCGATGGTGCGCAGCTTGCCCGCCTTCTTGGCCTTGCGGAGGACGTCCCAATCCTCGAGGTCCTTCATCCGCACCTTCTCGCCGGCGGCCAGGTAGATGCGATAGAGATCGACATGGCCATACAGCTTGGCGGCGTGGTCGATGTTTTCGCCGACGAACATCGGGAACTGCCGGCAGATCGAAACGAGCACCTTGTCACGGCGCGGCTTGACCAGGCGCGCGAGCGGCCCCCATTGGCCGTTGTTCTCGTAGGTGTCGACCATGTTGACCCCGAGATCGAACGAACGCGCAAGTTGGCGGTCACGGCGCTCCTGACCCTCGGGATTCAGCACCCGGCCGTGTTTTGCTTTTACCTTGTAGGCGGGGTCGCAATGCGACCCGAATGACAGCAGTGATACATGGAGGTCGCTGTTCCCGAGTTGCCGGTACACCATGCCGCCGCGGCGGAATTCCCGCACCGGCTTGATGGTGGCCCCCGAAAGCGTGGGAGCAACCGCCATGGCGGCGGAAGCGGCGAGAAAACCGCGGCGAGACAGACAGGTCGTCATGTCGAGAATTGTACCATCGCCAAAACGGTTTTCGAACGACTCTCGGAATATCGATCTCGCTTAGCCTGCATGTCTCACCACGTGGCGGGGCGAAGTGCCCGAGAGGGCCGTCAGGAACAGCCTGCATTTCTCACTACGAGGCGAGGCGAAGTGGGTGAGAGGGCCGTCAGGACGAGGCGCGCGCCGCTTGGCGCGCGCAGGCGTACTTGAACAGTACGTTGAGCACGGCAAGCAAGCGCAACGAAGTCCTGGCGGTCGTATCGCGTGCTGCGACCGTCGGGTGGTGAGAAATGCAGGTTAGCCAAGTACGTCGACTCTTCTCTCCGAACCCAATTCCCCCCGCGTGCTCTGAGAGCGGCGATCCCCTCTCAGTCCCCTCGGTGCCGCGCCGCAGACCTTACCGCGTACGCTGAGCACGGCGTGGAACTGGAGCGTAGCTGACGTGTGCGGGTCAACTGAGAGATGTCGAGTACTGTAAGTAGCTTGAAAATCATCCCTGCTGCGAGATGAGGGGAAATTACTACAGAGCGGACGCGACGTTGCAGCGCCTCGACCACACACGTCTGCCGACCCTACGCAGGATCATGCGGCTGCCGGATAGGAGGGAGCGGGCGGACTTCGCTGTAACCCGCGCGAGACGGCTCGCCCCAACTTTGGTCAGTGTCACGGCGATCACCCGGCATTCGAGGGGGGCCGAGTGTGATCAGGTCGGGGCACCAGGTCCGGAACGCAACTTGTCGTTTGACAGGCGACAGCCTAGAATCAACGGGTGATCGCATCGTTCCGCCACTGCGGTTTGCAGGCGCTCTACGAGGGCAGGACCGCGCGGCACGTCAGGCCGGAGCACGTGGGCAAGTTACGGGACATCCTGGCGGCTCTTGATCGTAGCCGCGGGCCAGAGGGCATGAACCTGCCAGGGTTCCGGTTGCACGCGCTCAAGGGACCGCTGAAGGGACACTACGCCGTGACGGTGTCCGGCAACTGGCGAGTGACCTTCCGGTTCGAAGAGGGTGCGCCGGTCGATGTGGATTACGTGGACTATCACTGAGGAGAAGAAGATCATGGCCATGCACAATCCGCCGCATCCGGGCGGCATCGTCAAGAGGCAGTGTCTCGAACCCTTGGGTCTGAGCGTGACCCGCGCCGCCGCGGGTCTGGGCGTCACCAGGCAGGCGCTCTCAGAGCTGTTGAACGGGCGAACGGGGATCTCTGTGGAGATGGCGATCCGCCTTTCGAAAGCCTTTGGCTCGACGCCCGAGACCTGGTTGGGGATGCAGATGGACTACGATCTGTGGCAGGCACGGGACCGCGCCGGAGAGATCGCAGTCGAGCGGTTCGTGGCGGCCTGATCCGGCCCCACGTGTACGTTGCCTGGGCGCTTGAGATGAGTGCCGTTGAAGGTTGCTGGCGCCTACGTCACTCGTTCGAACGTACGCCTTCTCGCAGCGACTGTGCCAGTTCCAGAGCACGGTCGAGTGGAAAGGAAGAGGGGGATCGTCACCTATGAGCGTTGACCATCGCCGAGGTCGCGGTTTTGAGCGGGCGGGGCCGCGGGATCTCACGCCGCCTTACTGCGGCGCTGCGTGGGGCAGGACAGGCTACTGGCGTTTCGATGGACCCTTGTGGGTCTTGGGCCACAGTTTGCCCTGTACGCCTCGCGCGATCCTTTCGAGTAGGCCTTCAATAACAGCACACTTCGTATGGCAGGCTCGTCCACATCCTCGACGATGAGTCGAAATTCAGGCCAAGGGTTTCAGGTCGTCCTTGGGATTACCAGCACGTGGACAGAAGCAGACCCATCAGGTGTGGACCGATTGCCTTCAAGATCCGAGATCATACCGGCCGGATTCTTGATTAGCCTGCATTTCTCACCACGTGGCGAGGCGAAGTGGGTGAGAGGGCCGTCAGGACGAGGCGCGCGCCGCTTGGCGCGCGCAGGCGTACTTGAACAGTACGTTGAGCACGGCAAGCAAGCGCAACGAAGTCCTGGCGGTCGTATCGCGTGCTTCGACCGTCGTGTGGTGAGAAATGCAGGTTAGCAGGTCCAGGTCGTAAACCGCACACCAGAGCCGGTCGCAGCACGGGTGACGGCGATAGTGCTCTATGTCCACTATGAGCTCGTCGCTTACTTTCGACGACCATTTCGCTACCGGATACGCGAAGAGCACCTTCGCCGAGCTGCGCAACGCGGGCGAAGAAGGATCGGGCGTGGATACCATCCTCGGCTCACGAGACACGCAACACGGCCTTTACTACGGCCTTTTTCCCAATCGAGCAAGCCACGCAAACGCAACGAATGACGCCCATGAGCGGCGGTCGTACCGCCTACCTGGGTTTTGGGGTCACGAGACACGAAACACGAATCACGAGACACGGCATTTATGCTTTTCACGAATCACGAAACACGAAACACGAATCACGGCCTTATTTGCATGCTTCCCTAAACAACCCATCGGAATAGTGATCGGGCCGACCAACGGAGGAGCCGCAGCTAGCGGACGACTACCGGTTCGTGGGTACAATCGGAGATCGGAGATTTCCCATGCGTTTCTTTCTTTCGTTTTTGTTCCTGGTTGGCTCGCTTGCAGCAGCGGACTTCGAGCTTCTCATCCGTAGTGCCCGTGTCGTCGATGGCACGGGCAACCCTTGGTTTCTCGCCGACGTCGGCGTCAACGATGGCAGGATCGCTGCTGTCGGCAGCCTCTCCGGTAAGACCGCTGATACGGTGATCGACGCCGATCGCCGTGTCTTGACGCCGGGCTTCATCGATGTCCACGCACATATCGAGGGCCGCCCCTATCGCCCGGGCATCGCCGACTATCCGGACGCGTTCAACTACACGATGGACGGCAAGACGACCATGATCACTGGCAACTGCGGTTCGTCGAAGATCGACCTCGAGATGTGGTTCGCCGATTTGGAAAGAAGCGGGTTGGGACCGAACCTCATGACCCTCATCGGGCACAACTCCGTCCGCCAGGAAGTGATGGGGGCCGCCAGGCGCGCCGCAGCGCCGGATGAGTTGCAGAAGATGAAAGACATCGTTGCGCGGTCGATGAAGGCGGGTGCGGTGGGGTTATCGACCGGTCTGATCTACATCCCCGGTACGTACGCCGACACGGATGAAGTGGTCGCACTGGCCAAGGTCGCGGGTGGGCATGGCGGTGTCTATGCCACGCACATGCGCAACGAGGGCGCCGAGGTGTTGGCGGCGATCCGCGAAGCGGCTTATATCGGTGAGCAGGCGGGCATGCCCGTTCAGATCTCTCACTTCAAGATCAGCAACAAGCATCACTGGGGCGGCAGCGACAAGTCGATCGCGCTCGTCGAGGAGTACCGTCGTAAAGGCGTAGACGTCGTGGTCGACCAGTATCCCTACAACCGATCGAGCACCGGTGTTCGCACCACGCTGCCGACATGGGCGCTGGCGGACGGACAGGAAGCCATCCGAGGCCGCCTGCGCAACCCCGAAACGCGCGCCAGGATCATCGAGGGCATGAAGGAGATCCTCGACAAGAAGGGTTTCGGCGATTACTCCTACGCCACGGTCGCTTCCTGTGATTGGGAGCCCGAACTGGCCGGGAAAACGATCAGCGAAGTGAACCGGCTGCGCGGCCGCGCAGCCACGATCGACAATGAGATTACGACGATCCTTGAGCTTGTGGAAAAAGGTCGCGTGCCGATGGTCTTCCACTCGATGAGCGACGAGGATGTCGAGCGCATCATGCGGTATCCGAACACCGCCATCTCCAGCGACGGCTACATCTTGAAGTTCGGTGAGGGCGTGCCGCACCCGCGCTCCTACGGGACCTACGCCCGGGCCTTTGCGGAGTATGTGCGAAAGCGCAAGGTGCTGACTTTGGAGGACGCTGTCCGCAAGGCGACGTCACTTCCCGCGCGTACCTTCAAGCTGAACGACCGCGGACTCGTCCGGGAAGGCTACGCCGCCGATCTGGTGCTCTTTGATCCGAACAGGGTCCAGGACAACGCCACGTTCAGGGAGCCTCACCAATATTCGAGCGGCTTCGACTACGTGATTGTGAACGGAGTCCCTGTCGTCACCGAAGGCAAGCGGACCAACGAACGCCCCGGCAGAATCCTTCGCCACTGAACCTGGCCCTGGCCCGCGGAGGCAGCCGGCATTTCTCACCACGCGGCGAGGTGAAGTGCGTGAGAGGGACGTCAGGATTAGCCTGCATTTCTCACCGCGTGGCGAGGCGGAGTGGGTGAGAGGGCCGTCAGGACGAGGCGCGAGCTGCTTGGCGCGCGCAGGCGTACTTGACAAATCGCCTCCCTCACTCCTCGGGTCAAGAAACACGGCCTTTCCGGTTCACAGGCCGTCAGACATTTCTTCTGGAGCGAACCAGGCCCCCTCCCATGGTTTTCACGAATCACGAGACACGAAACACGAATCACGGCCTTTTTTCGCGTGCTTCGACCGTCGGCTGGTGAGAAATGCAGGAAAGGGCAAAGCCTCGCGCCGCAATCGGATCTCGGAGTGACGTTTCGTGGAGAAACGGTGAAGTTTCAGGTCAGCTTCTGCGCCGGGGCCGCTGCTTCCCACCCTCGGGCGGACGCGCCTCGTTGACCCGCAGCACTTTGTCGTCGATCGGTGCGCGGTTGAATCGTTTGATCGCGGCTTTGACGTCTTCGTCGGTCGCGGCTTCGACGAAAGCGAAACCTTTCGACTCCTGGGTCTCGAAGTCGCGGATTACCTTGACCTCGTCGAACACGATTCCTTCCGTGTTCAGCCAGCTCTTGATCTCGTCGGCGGTGACCCACGCCGGAAGGTTCCCGAAGAAAACGGTTCTACCCATGACCGACTCGTTCCTGGGTATTCGTTATTGAGCCTGTGGATATTATTTCAGCACTGGAGATCCGAGGCAATGCTTTTTTCTCTGTTGCCGGCGCTATGGGAGACGTTCACCTGGCGAGCAAAGCAGAACGTTCCCCGCGTTTCTTGCCAACTCGAGAGGCTAACCTGCATTTCTCACCACGTGGCGAGGCGAAGTGCGTGAGAGGGCCGTCAGGACTAGGCGCAAGCCGGGCGGAGGAAAAAGGCGCGAGCCGCTTGGCGCGCGCAGGCGTACTTGACAGTACGTCGAGCACGGCGAGCAAGCGCAACGAAGTCCTGGCGGTCATACCGCGTGCTTCGGCCGTCGGGTGGTGAGAAATGCAGGCTAAGCCCATGTGGTTCACGAATCACTGCCTTTAAGGTTCATCGGCCGTCCGACATTTCTTTTGGAGCAACCGCCAGCCGCGGCCAACTGTTTTTCACGAAACACGAGACACGAGACACGAAACACGGCCTTTGAGGCGCGCTGCGCAAGCAAGCGCGAATTCCGAGGTTTTCACGAAAAACTAAAAACTGAAAACAAAAAACAGGTTTTGAGGTTTTCACGAAACACGAGACACGAAACACGAATCACGGCCTTTCCCGTGGCTCGTTTGATACCTGTTGGTACTGAAGCCCTTCAGTCTTGTTTTTTCCGCTCCGGTCTGCTTGGCGTCAGCAGAGAAGAGCCGTTTCTCAGGTCTCGTGATGCCAAGATCCGTGGCGCAAACGTAAGCAACCAAAAAGGTTAACCGGCCCGCCGGCGTTTCCCGGTAGAGCAACCGCCAGCCGCGGCCAACGGTTTTTCACGAATCACGAGACACGAATCACGGCCTTTCCCGTGGCTCGTTTGATACCTGTTGGTACTGAAGCCCTTCAGTCTTTTTTTTCCGCCCCGGCCGGCATAGCATCAGGACAGAGAGACGGAAATCCTGCCCGGCATGTCTCACCAACTGGTAAGGCGCAGTCCGTGCGGGTCACGAATCAGCGATTTCAAGGCTTTCACTAACCACTGCTTGTAAGGTTTTCACGAATCACGAGACACGAGACACGAAACACGGCTTTTTATCGCCCTTTTTGGAGAAAATAATGCCACAGCCCAGCAGCATCGATCGGTTGCCGAGTGAAGCCCGCGAGGCGCTCCACGGCTGGTTGCGCGACCCCGCCATCACGCAGACCGAGGCGACGGAGCGGACTAGCCTGCCTTTCTTACCACGTGGCGAGGCGAAGTGCGTGAGAGGGCCGTCAGGACGAGGCGTGAGCCGCTTGGCGCGCGCAGGCGTACTTGAACAGTACGTCGAGCACGGCAAGCAAGCGCAACGAAGTCCTGGCGGTCGTATCGCGTGCTTCGACCGTCGGGTGGTGAGAAATGCAGGCTAATGCCCTGCTCGACGATCTGGGGTTGGCGGACCGCGTCAGCCGGCTGGCCGTCCACCGTTACGACAAGCGCATGCGCGCGGCCGGAGAGCGGCTGCTCCAATCCCGTCAGATCTTCGAGGCTTGGGCCGGCAAGCTCGGCTCGGCGCCTGCCGGGCCGGACGGAAGCCTCATCACCGAGATGATGCGCATGCTGGTGTTCGACCTCGGCTCCCGGCTGCAGGACTGCGATATCGACGATGGTTCCTTGCCCGGCGTCGTCGAGACCGCCGGCAAGATCAGCCTCATGGCGCAGCGCCTCGAGCGTTCCCGAGAGATCTCCGTCCGCTGTGATCGCGAGATCAAGCGCCAGGCCGCCGAGGAGGCCGCCAAGGCCAGGAAAGCCAAGCCCCCGCCCCTCGACGCCGAGCGGATGCGCGAGGTTGTCCGGCAAATCTATGGCGTCGAGCTTGAAATCCAGAAACCCGAATACCAGCAAGCTCCTCCTGTTGAGCGTGCGCCATGACTCACGAATCACCGCCTTTGGGTGCTGAAGCCCTGCAGTCTTTTTTCGGCGTCGGCCTGCCTGGCATGAGGCGGGAAGAGCGGTTTGTCATGTCTCGGGATACCTCATCCATGGCGCGAGCGAAAGCAAGGTTCACCGTCCCGCCGGCGTTTCCTGGTAGAGCAACCGCAGGCCCGGCCAACCGGTTTTTCACTAACCACTATCCACTAACCACTATCCACTGCCTTTCGACACGAAACACGGCTTTTATCTGCCTCGATGCCCTGTTCACCATTGTTCACGATTGTTCACCATTGTTCGCTATTGTTCAGCAAAAAAATATTGTCCCGGAGCCAGTCTCCGCGCGCCGTCCGCCCTTCCAGCCGAGCTGACTGCGATGATGCCGGCTGATCTCATCTGTTACGATCGCTGCCGATGAAACGGAGTCTCTTTTTCCTTCTTGGGGTGTCGCTGTCGGCGTGCAGCACCGAAAGCTGGCAATCCGTTGATTCCGAGTCCGCGCCCATTACGATTCTCGGCGCCAAACTCATCGACGGTACCGGCGCCGATCCGATCGAGGATTCCGTCGTCGTCGTTGCGGGGACCCGCATCCGAGCCGTGGGCTCACGCGCCGATACTCCTGTCCCCAAGGGCGGCGAGATCATTGACGGCAGGGGCAAGATCGTCATGCCCGGTCTGATCGAGCTGCATGCCCACTACTTCGGCGGCCGCACCGAGATGGAGCGTCTGCTGCGTGCTCAATTGCGTTTCGGCGTTACGACTTCACGCAGCATCGGAACGGATCAGGAAGAGCATCTTGCTGTTGTCGCCGACGCGCGGGCGGGCAAGGTCCCCGCGCCACGCCTGTACACCGCGGGCCTCGGTTTCACCCATCCCGGCGGACACCCGGTGCAAGTGTCATTCGTCCGGCGCCCGCAAACGGAGCACGAAGCCCGCGCAGGTGTTGCGGAACTCGCGGCTCGGAAAGTCGACTTCATCAAGATGTGGGTCGATTCCAAGAACGGCACGCTGCCGAAGATCACTCCTGTAATGCGGCGGGTCATTGTCGAGGCGGCAGCCAGGCATCATGTCCCGGTCGTCGCTCATGTCTTCGACCTCGCCGACTTGGAACAGCTTGTCGACATCGGCGTCCGGCAATTCCTGCACACCGTTCGCGACACCGAGGAGATCAGCGACGAGCTGCTCGCCCGCCTCAAGGCCGAGGGGGTCGGATTCACACCCACCTTCGCCGTCGCGGAGCGCTCGTGGTATTTCCCTGAAAACCCGGGCGATCTCAAAGATCCCGAGCTGCGGGCATTGCTGGATCCTTCGTTTCTTGCGGACATCGAGAAGGTGGAAACTCGGCAGAAGCTGCTCGCCGACCCCGCCATCCCGCGGCTCAAGAACGAATACGCCCGGGCCGAGCGTTTCGTCAAGAAGCTGGCCGATCACGGCATACGCCTCGGGATCGGCTCCGACAGCGGAGCGGGCGGTATCCCGGCCGGTTGGGGAACGCACCATGAAATGCAGCTTTTCGTCAAGGCCGGTCTGACGCCGATGCAGACCTTGCGAGCGGCCACCGGTGAAGCGGCCGCTTTGCTTTCCGATGGCGAGCCGTCCTTTGGTTCAATCGAGCCGGGCAAGGCCGCGGATCTGTTGATCCTCGATGCTGACCCGCTCGACGACATCGCCAACACACGCAAGATTCACCGCGTTATGCAAGCAGGAAGGTGGCTCGACCTTCAGGGAGCCCTGTCGCAATGACAAAACGATGGGCCGGCAGTCGCATGCTGTCAATGGTAGTGTTGTCGACTGCATCCCCCGGCGCATTCCGCACCGCCCGCCGTGAACTGCGTTGTTGTGCCTTCGAGACGATCTTACGGATCCCCTCATCTCTGGTGCGATCATGAGAGCGGAGATGACAGGTCTGCGATGTCACTGGATCCTGGTGGGCGCCGTATTGGTGGCGTGTGGAACCACTGAGACGACAGCGCAGCCCGCGGACCACTTCACGTCTCGACGGGAGGCCATGGTCAGGAGGCAGATCGAGAGTCGCGATATCCGTTCTGATGCCGTGCGGAGGGTGATGCGCAAGGTGCCCAGGCACCTGTTCGTGCCCGCGAATCTCAGAGAAGCCGCTTACTTTGACCAGCCCCTGCCGATCGGCCGTGGGCAGACGATCTCTCAGCCTTATATCGTTGCGTTCATGACCGACCAGCTCGACCTGAAGCCGGAACACAAGATCCTGGAGATCGGCACCGGCTCCGGCTATCAAGCGGCGGTTCTGACGGAACTCGTCGAGCAGGTGTTCACGATCGAGATCGTCGAGGAACTCGGCCGGCGGGCCGAGCGTACGTTGACGGAACTGGGCTATGAGAATGTTCAGGTCCGCATCGGCAACGGTTATGCGGGCTGGCCCGAGGAAGCTCCGTTCGACCGCATCCTTCTGACCGCGGCGCCCGAGGAGATTCCGGATGCTCTCGTCGAGCAGCTTGTCCCGGGAGGTCGGCTCGTGGCGCCCGTCGGGCCCGTTTATGGAGTGCAGGAGATCATCGTGCTTGACAAGGACCGGGATGGGAGGACGCGACGCCGGTCGGTGCTGCCGGTGCGCTTCGTGCCGATGGTCGGCGCACCGAAGGACGCTCGGCGGTGAATCCTTTGATGCTCCATGGATGTCCGCAAGACGGCTCATCCGTTCGGGAACACCTTGAACGAGAGACGCGCCCCGGCTTCATGACGGAAGCGTCGAGTCAGGGTGCGGGATTCAACGCCGCTGTGCCATCCTGGAAGACTCTGTTGACCGAGCCTGCTCTCGACGGCATTCCTCAACAGGCTGATAGCAGGAGGATTCGAGTTTCGGAATGAAAGCTTGGCAGGTTAATGAGTATTGCGATCCCTCCGGGATGACATTTGCAGAGGTTCCAGTGCCGGAGCCCGCCAAGGGGCAGATTCTCATCCGCAACTACGCTGTGGGGGTTAACTTCTTCGATTCGCTCCTCATCCAGGGAAAGTATCAGGTGAAACCGACGTTTCCTTTTTCGCCGGGAGGAGAGACCGCAGGCGTCGTGGAAGCCGTGGGAGAAGGTGTCACTGATTTCGCGGTGGGTGATCGAGTGCTGGCCAGCTCGTATAGCGGCGGATACTCGGAGTATTCGATCGCCAAGTCCTGGCGCGCTTCTCACATGCCGCAAGGGATGGGCTACGCCGAAGCCGCCGGCTTCATGGTGGTGTATCAGACATCGTATTTCGGACTGTGGGATCGAGGGGTGCTTCGTCCGCAGGAGTCATTGCTCGTGCACGCCGGGGCGAGCGGCGTCGGCATGGCTGCGATTCAACTCGGAAAAGACCTGGGCGCGCGCGTGATTGCCACGGCCGGAAGCACCGGGAAGCGAGAGTTCTGCCGTCGACAAGGGGCGGATTACGTCCTCGACTATGGCCGGGAAAGCTGGGTCGACGAGGTCAAAGAGCTGACCGGCGGCATGGGTGCGGACGTCATCTACGACCCGGTGGGCGGCGAGGTTTTCGAGCGTTCGACCAAGTGTATCGCCCCGGGAGGCCGGTTGCTCGTGGTGGGATTCGCCAGCGGAACGATCCCGAGCGTCGCCTGCAACCGGATTCTGCTCAAGAACATCTCGATCGTGGGCGTTTTTTGGGGCCGCCAGGTCGAAGAGAATCACGACTATATACAGCGAACCCAAAAGCGGCTGAACGAACTCTACGAGCAGGGCAAGGTCCGTCCGGTCGTGTCGAAAACGTATCCTCTTGCGGAAGCGCCCAGGGCTCTGGCCGACATCGTCGAGCGGCGTATCGTCGGCAAGGTCGCATTGACGGTCGACTGATCTGGCGGTCAGGATCGATGGCGATGCCGACAGCGGCGTTTAGGTGACGCCTGGTGACTCGTAGAGGCCCTTCGAAGCAGCCCTGCACGGGGACACTTGTGGCCGTGACACCCGGACATCCTGCTCACTATGGCCGGTGGTTGGAATGCTCGCCCCAGCGTTGTGTAGACTTGTGCCCGAAAAGGGTGACACCGGGCGGCTTTCTCGCACGTCTTATTGATTGAGATGAAACCTTGGCAATTTATACTCGTCGGCATTCTGGTCGCAGGCATTCTCACCTGGGCCACGCTGGGCATCAGTCTCTGGAAGAGCGCTCGCCTCGAGGGCTCTGTCACGCAAGTGCGTACCCTCGCGATGGATGAACGAAGTTCTGTCGCAATCGTTGACTTCGAAGCAGAGAACCCCTCGAGCATCGAGATGATGATCGGCGACAGAACCTTGCATATCGTCAATCAGCAGGGCATTCCGTATGAAGGCCGTACTTTGGGAGTGGTGGACATCAAAGGGCTCTTTGAGTACTTTCCTGCTCTGGGCTCGATGGAGAACGAACCCCTTGTCAAACGTGTCCGGGTTTCGTCGGGTCAGAAAGTTGCGGGCATGGTTGCAGCGAGGTTCGAGATACCCAAGCACGAACTGGACCTGCGGCGCGAAATTACGCTTCAGATCAAAGATATCGATGGTGGCGTATCAGCACTGCGGTTGGAATCGCCGGCCCTGCCGACAAGCCGGTAGATGATCTGTAGAGCACCGGCTGTCTTGCGGGTGATTCTCACTTAGCCTGCATTTCTCACCACGCGGCGAGGCGAAGTGCGTGAGAGGGCCGTCAGGACGAGGCGCGAGCCGCTTGGCGCGCGCAGGCGTACTTGAACAGTACGTTGAGCACGGCAAGCAAGCGCAACGAAGTCCTGGCGGCCCTATGGTGTGCTTCGACCGTCGGGTGGTGAGAAATGCAGGTTAGAGCAAGAAACATCCGGACCGGCGTCATGGCTGCTTGATCCAGACGATGTTTCAGGGTCGCTTTTCCTCCACCTGCCTGCGGATCATAACGGCAGTTTTTAGTTTTTAGTTTTGCTCCGCCCGTGTGCTGGCCATTCAAGCGGGAAGCGTTTGGGCTGCTGTCAACGCTGCTGGATCAGTGGGATGTTTCAGGCCGGCGAGGTCGAGAGTCGAGTGGTAGACTGTACTCCGCCTGGCTGCGATGCTGGTTTCACCCTCTGATGCGCCGTCGTCATTTTCTGACCAATGCTGCCTTGCTCTGTGCCGGCACGGCAACAGCGAATCTCTCGTCCCGGCACGGGAACGCCGCACGCTCACGTTTACAGATCATGTCGGTCGACGCCTTTCCCGTGCAGCTCTGGGCTGACCGCGACCCGCGACGCGCTCCCTCGTTCAAGTCCGACTTTGACCCGGCCCGCTGGCGCTACCGGGGGCCGTTCGCGCAACTCGGCAGCGCTATTGTCGTAATCATCCGCACGGACCAGGGCGTCACCGGATTCGGTCTCGGTGCCGGTGGCAGCGTTGCGGTGGAGATCATCCATGGTCATCTGCGTCACCTGCTGGTTGGCGCGAACGCACTGAATATCGAGTTGCTCTGGGACCAGATGTATACCTCCGCGAATGCCTACGGGCGCCGTGGCGTTTTTGTGATGGCTTTGAGCGGCGTCGACAATGCGCTGTGGGACATCCTCGGCAAACAGGCAGGTCAACCGGTCTACCGTCTGCTTGGCGGGACGAACAAGGAACGCATCGCCTCCTATGCGACGGGCTTCAACTTGGAGAAGGCGCTCGACAGTGGGTTCCGTCATTTCAAGATTCCCATTCGCGATGGCCTGTCCGAGGGAGAGAACGGCAAGCGCCGTACCGTAGATCTGCTGACGAAGGCCCGTGAGATCATCGGGTCCGAAAAATCGCTCATGATCGATTGCGGCTCGCGTTGGGACGAGGTCGACTACACGATCGAGATGGCGAGGCGGCTTGAAGCAGTGAACCTGTTCTGGATCGAGGAGCCGCTCTCCCCGGATAACGTCCCCGGCTATGCTGAGCTGGTGCGGGAAGTGAAAAGTACGAAGATCGCCAGCGGCGAGCATGAATATACGCGCTTCGGTTTTGCCGATCTCATCCGGCGCAAGGCGGTCGAGATCGTTCAGCCCGATGTAAGCTGGTGCGGCGGCGTCACGTCGCTGCGGCGGATCGCTGCAATGGCGGCGGAGCACCATTTGGAATTCATCCCTCATCGTGGCGGAAGTCTCTATGGACTGCCTCTTGCGCTGTCTTCCCCGCATTGCCGCTGGGCTGAAAGCTTCGGCACCGGTGACAACGGCACGGAATTGATGGACGCCATGACAGCCCCATTCGAAAACGGTTTCTATAGTCCGTCGGACAAGCCGGGTTTCGGAACCGAAGTAACGGAACAACTTGTCAGGAAGCATGCCTTGACCTGGGACTGATTCAGCCCGGAGATGAACCTATGACGACATCAAGAACTGCGCGGAAAGGCGCTTTCTTTCTGATTGCGGCGCTTTTTTGCTGGGGCTGCGGAGAGCCTGAATCTTCTGCTCCTGAAACATCTGTCCCTGAGGTCCGTTACCTCGGCGTCAACGAGTTGACCGGCGGGGCGAACGCCGTTATCGCCTCAGGGGCAGCGCTCGCTCACACGGCTCAGTTTTTTCCGATCGGCAGTGATGATGCCAGCGAGCAGGCGGACGAGGTGCTCGATAGCATCGACAAGGCGCTCGAAACGGTGGGAAGCTCGCTACGACAAGTTGTGAAACTGAACGTCTACGTTTCTGGTTCGGATGTCGTTGAGCCCGTCAAGGCTGTCATCGTCGAGAGATTCGGCGAAGGCGCCCGGCCGGCCATCTGCTTGGCCGAAAGCGCGTTGATGAACACCTCGGCGCTCGTCGCAATGGACGCAGTGGCTACCGCGTCAGAAAATCCTGGAGCCGGGGTCGTCGCCCTCCGCAACAGTGCTGCTCTGGCCGGAAAGGATGGCGCGCATCATGTTGGGGTGCTTCCCACCGGAACGCGCGTTTACGTTGCCGGACGCGCCGCCCGCAAGGATACGGTCGCCGAATCCACTTATGCAACGATGCTTGAGATCAAAGACACGCTGGCGTTTCTGGGACTCGGGATTGAACACATCGTTCACGTCAAGAGTTTCATGAAGCCGATCTCTGAGATGGGCGACGCTGAAGACCAGCTCATCAAGTTCTTTGACGGCAAAGCGCCGCCGATGGCCTTTATCGAATGGACGAACAACAGCCCCATTGAGATCGAAGTGATCGCAACTTCTCCCGACGAGTTGCGGCCCATGCCAATCGAATATCTGTCGCCCCCGGGTGAGCGTGTCTCCCCTGTGTACAGTCGCATCGCCAAGGTCTACCACTCCACTACGATCTATATCTCTGGGCTTTGGGGCAGCGAAGCAGCCGACGGCGTCGAGCAGATCCATGAGATCTTCGCATCGATGAAAGAAATCCTCAGCGAGACGGGTACTGACCTCGACCACCTTGCCAAGGCGACCTACTATCCGGCGAACGACGACCTGAGCAGGCAACTCAACGAGATCCGTCCGGAATACTATGACCCCCAGCGGCCGCCTTCCGCCTCCAAGGCGCTCGTTGTAGGAACCGGTTTTGCGGGGCGTACGATCACGCTGGACATGATTGCCGTCCCCTCGCGCTGATCGCAGGTCTGTCAGGGAATGATCCTCGGGTAACGAGAAAAGATCAGGTCAGGATGACGGTGTCGCAGCCGTCTCTGTGGCTGTGACCAGGAGCGGTTCGAGCACTTCGAGCACGTTCAACGCCATACGCTCGTTGCCCTCCGCTGTCGGGTGTAAGCTATCGTCCTGCATCAGGTGCGGGACGCCGCCTACTCCCTCCATCAGGAACGGCAAAAAGGGGAGCTTCAACTCCTCGGCGAGATCGGTAAAAGCCTGCTCGAAAGACTCGCGGTACTCCGAGCCGTAGTTCGGCGGCAGCTTCATTCCGGCGAGGATGACCTCTGCTCCGCCCTTCTGCAGCTCGGTGATCATCCGGCGGAGATTGGACTTCATGCGATCGATCGCCAACACGCGGAGCCCATCGTTTCCTCCGAACGCAACGATCACGAAATCAGGCTTCCACGACGTGATGATCTCGATCCGCGCGAGACCCATGTCAGTGGTGTCGCCGCTGACCCCTTCGTTGATGACGTGATAGGCATAGCCGCGTTTGTCGAGTTCCCGTTGCAGGAAATCGGGGTAGCTGCTTCCCGTGCCCGCCCCGAAACCGGCGGTCAAGCTGTCACCGAAAGCGACAATGACCCCTTGTCGGACTGGCGAGGTATCGTGGCCCTGTGGAGGTCCTCCCGGAGGCTGTCCGGCCGATTCGCTGCCCGTTTGAGGGGAGTCGCATCCGAGCAGCAGCAACGAAACGATGATCAGGAAGGTACGGCTCACTTGCTGCAATAATAAACTTTTGCGACGCCGCTATGTCGATTGACAATCCGATACTGGAGGTTCGAGGGTTGCTGAAGAGCATCCATAGCGGTACCCACCGAGTGGACATCCTTCGGGGCATCAGTTTTGCTGTCGAACGAGGTCAATTCGTTGCGATCATGGGGCCTTCGGGAAGCGGCAAGAGCACCCTGCTGGGCCTTCTCGCGGGGCTCGATACCCCTTCAGCCGGGAAGGTCATTCTTGACGGACAGGAAATCCAGGATCTCGCCGAAGACGATATGGCCGTACTGCGCGGGCGCAAGATCGGCTTTGTTTTCCAGTCCTACCAACTGGTTCCCACGCTGACGGCCGAAGAGAACGTGTTGTTGCCGTTGGACTTGGCCGGGGACGGTTTCGCGGGCGCTGGGCGAGCTCGGGGACTGTTGGAGCGAGTCGGTCTCGCCGACCGATTCGACCACTATCCTGTGCAGCTTTCCGGGGGTGAGCAACAGCGTGTGGCGCTCGCCCGAGCATTCGTCGGCCGTCCCCCGCTCATATTGGCTGACGAGCCCACGGGCAATCTCGACAGCGCGAACGGTAAACACGTTCTCGACATACTGGTCGAGTTGAACCGCACTGAGGGCGCCACACTCGTGCTCGTCACACACAACCGGGAGTTGGCCGCACGCGCCGATCGTCTGGTCACTCTCCACGACGGGCGCATTGCCTCCGATGAACCGCTCGGATGATGCCTGCCCAGGCAATCTGAAATGACCGTTTCTTTCCCCTGGAAGACTGCTTTTCGTCTTGCTTGGCGCGATGCAAGGGCATCCCCTGGCAAGTTCTTCTTTATCGCGTTCGCGGTGGCGATGGGGGTCGGAGCCCTCGCCGGAGTTCGCGGTTTCAGCGGGGCGTTCCGCACGATGCTGCTGCGCGATGCTCGAACGCTCATGGCGGCTGATCTGGCTGTTCGTGAATTTCACATGGCGACCGAGGAGGAGAAAGCGATTCTCTCGAGCCTCAACGAGCGCGGCGTCGAGAGCACCTGGATGACCGAAACCGTGTCGGCCATGTCGTCTGAGGTGTCCGGACGGCCTTTACTGGTGGTGGTCAAGGCGGTTGACCCAGGAAAGTATCCGTTCTACGGCAAGATCGAACTGGATCCGCCAGGTCCTCTGAGCGGAGCCTTGACCGGGGATACGGTAACCGCGTCGCCAGACTTGCTCTTTCGTCTCGGCATCGAAATCGGCGATGAAATACGGCTGGGAGACGAGACGTTTCGTCTTGCAGCGGTCGTTCGGGTTGAGCCCGACCGCATGACCGGTTCATTCAACGTCGGTCCCCGCGTGATGCTCAGCCGGGAAGCTCTCGACCGCAGTGGCCTCATTCGCCCAGGCAGCCGTGCGTCCCAGCGCTATCTGTTCAAGCTGCCGCCCGAGGGAATCTCGATTGAAAAGGCGCGAAAGGAATTGCGGGCTGTTTTCGAGGGCGCCTACATTACTGATTTTCGCGAAACTCACCCGACGATTCGTCGCGGGTTGGACCGCGCGACGAACTTCCTCAGTCTGGTTAGCCTCGTCGCTCTCATCGTGGGCGCGCTCGGCGTTGCGATGGCAATGTATTCCCATCTGCAACAGAAGCTCGACACGATTGCGATCTTCAAGTGCATCGGAGCACGTTCTTCGCAGGTCATACGCATCTTCATGGTGCAGACGATCGCTCTGGGGTTGGCGGGGAGTTTGGCCGGGGTTCTGTTCGGGTGGCTCATCCAGGTCGGGTTTCCATCGTTCCTGCCCGATTACATACCGGTTCCGGCAGGGCTGGAATGGCAGCCGGTTGTGGTTGTCCAAGCCTTGGCGATCGGAGTGTTGACAACGCTGCTGTTTACGCTCCCGACGCTGCTTGGGGTGCGCGAGATCCGCCCTGCGATTGTCTTTCGGCGGGATATGGAACCGCCCGGCGCCCGCGCAAGACGTGGGACCGTCCTCGGGGTGGGGCTGCTGATTGTCGCTGTGCTGATAGCGGTTGCCGCTTGGTTGAGCGAGTCGCTCGAAGTCGGCGCGTGGTTCGCGGGCGCGCTGCTTGTCAGTCTGCTGGCGCTCAACCTCGTCGCCCGGCTGCTGATGCGTTTTCTCAAGGCCGTCCCCCGCTTGTTGCCGCGCAAGTTGTCGCCCTCGTGGCGGCATGGCGTAGCGAATCTACATCGCCCCGGGGTCCATGCCAACGTTGTGCTGGTCGCTCTCGGCATTGGAGTGATGTTTACGTTGACGGTGTATATCTTGCAGGCCTCGGTCGTCAGTCAACTTGCCCTCAGTGCCCCGCCGGACATGCCGAACCTCTTCATGACGAACATTACCCACACCGATCGGGATGGGCTGGAGGAATGGATCACGCAGTATCCGGGTGTCGAAGGAGACGTCGACCTCGTGCCCTCGGTGGCGGCGCGCCTGGTATCGATTGACGGATTGCCGCTGGAGCAAGTCTACGACCGTAGACGAGGCCGCACCTACCGCGCTACGCGCAACCTGACGTGGCGACGTAAGATGCCCGATTTTCTGGAAGTCGTCGAAGGCAGTTGGTGGGAGGGAACGCCCGAGGAGTTTCTTGTCTCAGCACGGGAGTCGACGGCCAAGAGGCTCGACATCCAGGTCGGCTCGGAGCTCGAGTGGATGGTCGGGAGCGGGCCGGTTCGCGCCAAGGTTGTGGCGTTGCATCGCGCCGAAGCGATCCGCCCTGGCTCACGCTTCGGCTTTATTCTTTCTCCTAATGCATTGAGGGACGTACCGACTGTCTTCTACGGCTCGGCTCGCGTCGCGCCTGAGCAAGCACCCGAGCTGCAGCAGGCCGCCTTTGAGAAATTCCCCAGCGTGACCATAATCAGCATCGCGGACGTGCTCCGCATCGTCCAGGAAATAGTGGATCAAATCGCATTGGTCATCCGCTTCGTTTCGGCGTTCACCGTCCTGGCGGGGATCGTGATCCTGGCTTCCAGCGTGATTGCGACAAGGCTGCGCCGAGTGCGCGAGACGGCCATTCTCAAGACTCTCGGTGCGACTCGGGCGCGCGTGACAGGAATCTTCTCGGTGGAGTTTCTGATTCTGGGGCTGAGTGCGGGACTGATGGGCAGTTTGTTGGCAACGGCTTTTACAGGCTTGCTCCTGGAAGAATTGCTCGATGTGCGCTTCGAGTTTGACCCTTGGCCTCACTTGGCTGCGATAACCGGCACGGCCGTTCTCGCCAACCTCGCCGGCTGGATGGCCAGTTTTCAAATCCTGGGAAGGAAGCCGCTTGCTGTTATGCGTGGGGAGTGAAACCCGGCTAGGCGTGGGCTTTTTGCGCTTCTCCCAAGCGCTTGTCGATCGGCACGAATTCGCGCTTTTCGGGACCGAGATAGACTTGGCGGGGACGGGCGATACGGCGCTCCGGGTCGATCATCAACTCTTCCCAATGTGTCAGCCAACCGGATGTTCGTGGAATCGCGAATAGTACGGTGAACATCTCGGGTCGAAAACCCATCGCTTCATAGATGATGCCTGAATAGAAATCGACGTTCGGGTAAAGCTTCCGCTTGACGAAGTAGTCGTCTTCGAGAGCGATGCGCTCGAGTTCCTTCGCGAGATCGATCTTCGGGCTCCGGCCCGTCACCTCGAAAACTTCGTCGGCCACTTGACGGATGATCCGGGCGCGAGGGTCGTAGCTCTTGTACACGCGGTGCCCGAATCCCATCAGGCGCACTTCGCCCGCCTTGACGCGGTTGATGAACTCAGGGATATTCCTTGCCGAGCCGATCTCATCCAGCATCTGAAGGACGGCCTCGTTCGCACCCCCATGCAACGGTCCGTAGAGTGCGCCTGCCGCCGCCGCGGTTGCAACATAGGGATCGGAGTTCGCGCTGGCTACCGTGCGCATCGTGCTCGTGCTGCAGTTCTGCTCATGGTCGGCGTGCAGGATGAACAGCACGTCGAGCGCTCTGGCGAGCACCGGACTCGACTTGTACCGCAGCTCCGTCCGCTTCCAGAGCATGTTCATGAAGTTCTCGGTATAGGTCAAGTCATTGTCGGGATAGGCGTACGGTAGGCCTAGGCTGTGTCGAAAAGCGTATGCCGCCAGAGTGGGAATCTTGCTGATCAGTCGCAGTTGCTGCAACCTTCGGTTCGAACGGCTCTCGATACGCTTCGCATCGGGGTAGAACGTCGACAGCGCAGCCACGGAACTGACCAGTATCCCCATCGGGTGTGCATCGTAGAGAAAACCGTCGACGAATTTCTTGATGTTTTCGTGAACCATCGTGTGATGGTTGATTTCTTCGTTCCAGTTGCGCAATTCCGAGGTGGTCGGCAACTCACCGTGCAGGAGCAGATAAGCAACCTCGGTGTACGTGCAATTTTCAGCCAGGCTTTCTATTGGAAAGCCGTGATAACGCAGAATTCCCTTCTCACCGTCGATGTATGTGATCCGGCTGGTGCAAGACGCAGTATTCGTATAGCCAGGGTCGTAGGACAGCATCCCGAACTCATTGGGGTCTTCCTTGATCTGGCGAAGATCCATCGCCCGGACCGTGGCGTTCTGGATCGGCGCTACGTAGTCTTTTGATGTCCGCGAGTCGGTGATTTTCAGTATCGGCTCGTCCAAGAGGTCCTCCATCTGGCGGGACGCCGCGGGCGCAGGTCCGTAGGTGGAATGAGCAGCATAGCAGATTCAAACAGTGCGGGAGGCCGAGGCGCTGATCGGCAACCCTCAGCCCAATTGTGTTTTGCCGCAGTCGATCAGGATCGTTTCCGCGGTAATCGCGGTGGCATCCGCAGCGAGAAACAAGCAGACTTTTGCTACTTCTTTGACCGTGGAAATGCGTCGTAGCGGCGTGATCTTCGGACCTTCCTCAAAAGTTGAATCCGGCCAGCCGGCGAAGCGCGTACGTACGAGACCGGGTGCAATTGCATTGACCCGAACTTCCGGGGCAAAAACCCGCGCCAATGACTTCGTCATGTTCACCATCGCCGCTTTCGATGCCGCATAGACGATCGAACTGCCTGTCGCATGCCACGCCGATGCAGAGGTGTTGTTGATAATCGATGCCCCCGGTTGCCTCCGTAGAAGGGGAGCTGCCGCTCTTGAGCAATAGAATGCGCCACGGAGGTTGGTGTTCAGCGTGCGGTCCCAGATCTCGTCGGTGAGCTCTTCCAATTGATGGTGAGGAGTGACTTTACTCCACCCGGCATTGTTCACGAGAGTGTCCAAGCGGCCCCAGCGTTCGTCGACGGCTTTCATCATCGAACGCGCCTCGGCGTCCTGCGAGACGTCGGCTTGATGGGTGACCGCGTCACCCCCGAAGTCACGGATCTTCGCCACGACCGCTTCCGCCTCGGCCTTGGAAGCCCTGTAGTTGACGAGGACCTTTGCCCCTTCCGCGGCGAAAAGTTCCGCAATCGCCTGGCCCATGCCAGTGCCGGCCCCCGTGACGATCGCTACGCGCCCCTCAAGCTTCATGCCTGATTCTCTTTTCCCCATGCGCGCTTGAGGAAGGCCGCTCCCTCGAAAGCGATGTCATCCATTGATTCCGCCAAGTCCCGCCAAATCGCCGTCGCCGCGGCAAGTTGAGGAATCGTCCCATTGAACGACTCGATCGTGAGCCAGCCATCGTAGCCGATCCGTCGCAAGGCCCCGAGAACCGAAATCCAGTCCACGTGCCCCGTGCCGGGCACGCCTCGATCATTCTCACAGGCATGGACGTGCTTGAGCCTTGAACCGCACATCTGGTATCCCTCCGGGATGCTTTTCTCTTCGATGTTCGAATGAAACGTGTCGAAGAGGATGCCGATCCGCGGACTACCGATTTCGTCGACAAAGCGTACCGTGTCTTCGGCCGTGTTCAGAAAATACGTTTCGAAGCGGTTCAATGGCTCGATCGCAAGTTCAGCGCCGGCGTCCTGCAAAGCAGTATCGAGCTGCCGATGGAAGTCAACGCCCCACTTCCATTCGTCGTCGTTCCGGCGGCGTCCCGGCAAATGGCCTACAGGAGAATAGGTCGGCCCTGCGATCAACTGCACGCCGGCCTCGCCTGCGGTGGCGACCACCTGCTTCCAGTGCTCGAGGGTCTCCGCGCGAACGGCCGCGTCCTCGCTGATGGGGTTCTTGCCCGGCGGATTGACGGAACAGAACGTGCATTCAAGGTCAGAGTCGCTCAGCGCCCGCTTGAGCACGGCTACATCTACGTCCTTTGCATCGAAGGCAGGGATCTCGATCCCGTCGAGGCCCGCTTGCTTGATCTTGTCCAGGGGGATCGAGGAGTCGAATGCCCCAGACCAGATCATCGTGTTTACACCGAACTTCATCGCAGCGCCCATTATAGAATCCCACCGTCATGGTGCGGCGATGAGCAGATCTACAATTCGGTGCTATGGACGACGGCCGATGATCTGCGCCGTCAACTCCCGTTCCTGGGTCATGAGGACAAAGGAGGACACTGAACCGCTTTCTTCATGAGAGAACCAGGCTCGACGAGGCCCCCGATCAAAATTTTTTATGTGCCGGATTGCGCATCCGGTCCGCAGGGCGCTGTGATAGCATTGCCTTACATCCGGCTAATTCGGCCATTCGTTCTCTTTAGACGTTCAACAATACCGGCTTGCCCGCGGTGACACGGAGTTGGATGCGTCAGCGTTGGTGGATCTTGCTTGGGCGCCGAGTTGGTCTCGGGGAAGGGAAGCACGGCCGCAAAGGTTCTTTCGATGAAGAGGGTTGAGGCAATCATTCAACCTTTCAAGCTCGATGGCGTGCGTGCTGCCCTGAGCGAGATCGGCATCTATGGCATGACGATCTACGACATTCGTGGTCATGGCCGTCAGAAAGGGCACAAGGGGATTTACCGCGGGCAGGAATATGAGATTGATTTGCTGCCCAAAGTAAAGCTCGATACGGTCGTAATGGAGGAGAGTGTAGAAGACGTGGCCGATGCGATTGTCATGGCGGCTCGGACATGCAGGCACGGAGATGGCAAAGTCTTTGTCTGCCCGACGGAGGAAGCGGTTCGGATCCGCAACCATGAAACGGGCGGAGACGCTCTCTAGAGGAGCGGATCACATTGCCGGATTCGATATCCCTGGCAATGCGCGGATGGGATCTGAAGAAGAAGCGGTTCTTTTCCGATAATGACGGCCTCGCCTGCGTGTCAGCTCGCAGTGGTGAAGTTGACCGTATCGTCGCGCGCAGCTTCTCAGACTGTTTCCCGGAAGCCGAGAAAGGCGACATCGCTGCCGTTGCTGTGGGAGGTTACGGCCGGTCACAGCTTTTCCCCCATTCAGATGTCGACCTCCTGATACTCTTCAGAGACGATCGTCTCGTTGCGCAGTCGGAGGGAGCGCTGGCTAGGCTGCTGGCGGGTCTCTGGGATGCCAAGCTCCGGGTATCGCATTCGGTCCGGACGCCCAAGGATTGCACGACCATCACTCCGGAAAACGCCGAACTCAACATCAGCCTGCTCGATAGCCGTTTCCTCGCCGGCAACCGGGAGCTTTTTGGGCTGCTCCACGGCCAACAGTTGCCGCAGTTCTATCTACGCGAGCAGAGTGCCTTGCTGAGAAACCTCGTCGAATTGAGTCAGGCGCGCCACCAGCGGCATGGCAAGACGATCTACCATCTCGAGCCTGATATCAAGGAGTGCCCCGGCGGGCTTCGTGACTTTCATTTGGCATGTTGGATTTCGCAACTCGTCAACGTCACCCAGGATCACGTGCCGCTGAGCGAGGAGCATCTGCCGGACAAGGATGGTACGGAGTGGATGCAAGCAAAGCACTTTTTGTTCTCTGTACGCTGCTACCTGCACTACTTCGTCGGACGCGACAACAACAAGCTGACGTTTGAGATGCAGGACCGTGTCTCTCGGTCAGGCTTGGCCAAGCCGTTTCTGAAGGTGCACCGCACGGAGGACTGGATGCGTGACTACTTCCGTCACGTCCGTGCTGTTTCTCGACTGGCGACTCAAATGATGGAGGTGGCGGCTGTTTCGCGTCGAACTCTGCTGACGCGCGTGAGGGACCGTTCATCACGGCTCTCGCATGTCTTCTTTCCCGTATCGCGGGGCCGAATTTATCTTCGGCACAGTCAAGTCCTCAAAGACCGTCCCGAGCTTGTTTTCGAACTGTTCCGCTGGGTCTCACGACACGGGTTGCCGCTCGCGGCTGAAACGGAGCGCAGGATCAAGGAGGCTCTTCCGGGTATTGAGAAATATGCCCGTTCGCGAGCCGACGTTTGGCCCATGCTTGCAGCGATCCTTAAGCTGCGCCACGCCTACCGCGCGCTCACCGCCATGCACGAGACAGGCGTTTTGTTTGCACTCTTTCCGGAGTTCAAACTCATCGACTGTCTCGTCATCCGTGACTTCTATCATCGCTATACCGTGGATGAGCATGTCTTCCGGGCGGTGCGCCACATCCATGAATTACGAGAGGGCAAGGACGAGAACCTTCGCGATTACGGCAGTCTATTGGTCGAATTGGAGCATCCCGAGCGCCTCTTTTTCGCCGTTCTGTTCCACGATGTAGGTAAGGGCGTGCCGGGCCCGGACCATTCGCAGCGGAGCATCGAGTTGACCGATCGCGCTATGGAGCGTATAGGAATGGAGGCCGCCGGACGGGAAACCGTGCGATTCCTGATCCGGCACCACTTGACCATGTCGGCGTTCATGCGAGGACGTGACGTGAGTGATCCCGAAACGATCCATGAGTTGGCTGACATCGTGGGCACGACCGATCGCTTGAAAGCATTAACCCTCGTCACTTTCGCCGACATCCGCGCGCTGAACCCCTCGGCCATGACTCCCTGGCGAAGAGAATTGCTCTGGCAACTTTATGTCGCCACGTACAACCGTCTTACCGCTGATGTTGAGGATCTTCGCATCCGTCCGGGGGCCTCACAGACTTATCTGTCTCCCCCCGCATCAGCCGACGAGCGCAAGGACGTGGATGAGTTTTTGGAGGGCTTCCCTGAACGCTATCTCAGAACCCGTACTCCGGAAAAGATTCGTTCGCATTTCAAGCTCAGCCGGAGGCTCGCCGAACAGGATTCCGCCGTCAGCGTGACGGCAAACGGGTCGTTCTACGAAGTCGCTGTGATAACCAAGGACCGGCCGAATCTGTTTGCCTCGTTGTGCGGTGGATTGGCGGCTTTTGGAGTTAGCATTGAGAAGGCGGAAGCATTCTCGAATGCATACGGCCTCGTTCTGGACACGTTCGTTGTTGTGGATTCCAACCACCGCTTGGACGTGAGCCCGGACGCGTCCTTGCAATTGGCTCGCACGCTAAGGAAAGTCGCAGAGGATCGGGTTGAGGTGAAGGATCTGCTGCAGGCACGCGAGCCCTTGTTTCGTACCGCGGCGAGGACCTGGATCAAGCCCCGCGTGAGCATCGACAATCAAACGTCGCAACGAGCCACGGTGATTCATGTCACTGCACAGGACCGAATCGGCTTGCTGTACGACTTGGCTCGAACGATCTCTTCCGGCGGTTACGATATCGAGGTCGTTCTGATCGACACGCAGGGCCGCAAGGCGATGGACGTGTTCTACGCAACTGGTCCCGATGGGAAGCTTGCGCCGATGGAAGGCGAACGTTTGCGTGACGAGATGCTGGCGGCGTGCGGAGTGCGTGTATCCGAAAAAGCCGGTTAGGCGCCAGTCAGGCCGCTGGCCGGTTGATTTGAGGATCCACTTAGCCTGCCTTTCTCACCACGTGGCGAGAAAGGCAGGCTAGGCCGCGACTGCGATCTTCTTCTTGAAGCGCAGGGCCGCTGTATCGCTGTCACGATCGACGATGACGACATCGTCCTCGCCGAAATCACCGTTGAGGATGGCCAACGCCAACGGGTCTTGGATGAGCCTCTGGATCGAGCGCTTCAGCGGGCGAGCACCGAATTTCTCGTCATAGCCGTCGGTCAGCAGCAGATCCTTGGCGGATTGGGTGACCTCGATGCGGATCTTCTTGTCTCCGAGAAGCTTCAGCAGATAACCGAGCTGCGACTCGACGATTTTGCCCAGATGTTCTCTCGCGAGGCTGTTGAAGACGATGATATCGTCAATGCGGTTGAGGAACTCCGGCCGGAAAGTCCGGCTCAGCTCAGCCATCAACCGGGTGCGGATCGCCTGGTTCTGATCACGGCCGTCGTGTGTCAGCGAAAACCCGATCTTCGCCGTTTGCAAGTCGCTGGATCCGACGTTCGAAGTCATGATGATGACGGTGTTGTTGAAGTTGACCGTGCGGCCCTTGCCATCGGTGAGCCGGCCGTCGTCGAGCACCTGCAACAGGACGTTGAACACATCCGGGTGCGCCTTCTCGATCTCGTCGAGCAACACGACGGAGTACGGCTTGCGCCGGACGTGCTCGGTCAACTGCCCGCCCTCTTCGTAGCCGACATATCCCGGAGGCGCGCCGATCATGCGCGAGACGGCGTGCTTTTCCATGTATTCGGACATGTCGACGCGGACCATTGCCTTCTCATCGTCGAACAGGAACTCGGCCAGCGCCCGTGCCAACTCGGTCTTGCCGACCCCCGTCGGCCCCAGGAAAACAAAAGTGCCGATGGGTTGGTCCGGATCGCTGAGGCCCGCCCGATTCCGCCGGATGGCGTTAGAAACAAGAGAGACCGCTTCGTCCTGGCCGATGACGCGATCGTGCAGGCGATCTTCCATGTGAACGAGCTTCTGAACCTCGCCCTCCAGCATGCGTGCGACAGGGATGCCGGTCCACTTCGCGACGATCTTCGCAATGTCTTCCTCGTTGACTTCGCCACGTAGCAGACTACTGTCGGTCTGCTGCCGTTCGAGTTGTGCGGCGGCCTGCTCCATTTCTTTCTCGACGGCCGTCCTTTCGCCGTAGCGAATCTCGGCCGCCCGCTGGAGGTCGCCCTTGCGGCTGCTTTCCTCTTCTTCATTACGGAGAGTCTCGTGTTTTTCTTTCAGCACTTTGACGCGATCGATGAGCTGCTTTTCCGACTGCCATCGCTCACGAAGATTCATCACTTGCGAGCGCAGATCCTCCAGTTCGCTTTCGATCGTGTGGAGACGTTCCTTCGAGGAACGGTCCGTCTCCTTCTGGAGCGCCTGCTTTTCGATCTCGAGTTGCATCACGCGGCGCTCGATTTGGTCGACCTCCACCGGAACGGAATCGATTTGCATGCGCAAGGCTGCTCCCGCCTCGTCAATGAGGTCGATGGCCTTGTCCGGTAGAAAGCGGTCGCTGATGTAGCGATGCGACAACGTCGCGGCGGCGATGATCGCCGGATCGGTGTATCGCACGCTGTGGTGGATCTCATACGTTTCCTTGAGGCCGCGCAGGATGGCGATCGCGTCCTCTACATCCGGCTCCTGCACCATCACGGTCTGGAAGCGCCGTTCGAGCGCGGCGTCCTTTTCAACGTACTTACGGTGCTCGTTGAGAGTCGTCGCGCCGATGCAGCGCAGCACGCCTCGCGCCAAGGCCGGCTTGAGCATGTTGGCGGCGTCGATCGAGCCCTCGGCGGCTCCGGCCCCGACAAGCGTATGCAGCTCATCGATGAAACAGATGATCCTGCCGTCGGACTCCTCAATCTCCTTGAGTACGGCCTTCAGGCGGTCTTCGAACTCGCCACGGAACTTGGTTCCCGCGACCATCGCCGACAGGTCGAGCGAGACCAGCCTCTTATTCTTGAGCGTCTCGGGAACATCCCCCTTGACGATCCGCAGGGCCAGGCCTTCTACGATCGCGGTCTTGCCGACACCCGGCTCGCCGATGAGCACCGGGTTGTTCTTCGTCCTTCGGGAGAGGACTTGAATGACACGCCGAATCTCTTCATCACGACCGATGACGGGGTCGAGCCTGCTTTGTCGGGCCGCCTCGGTCAAATCGACGGCATAGCGCTCGAGCGCCTGATACTTGGCCTCGGGGTTTTGGTCGGTGATGCGCTGCGTGCCGCGGATCGTGACCAAAGCCTGCAAGATCGGCTCATGAGCGGCGCCCATCTTGTTGAGCAACCGCCCTGTCGGATCGTGCTTCAGGGCGGACATCGCGAGAAGCAAGTGCTCGGTCGAGACGTATTCGTCCTTGAAACGAGCGGTTTCCTTATGCGCTTTCTGAAACACCTCGTTCAGCGACGGGGCCAAATGGGAGCCGCCCTCCACGCCGCTGACCTGCGGTATCTCTTCCAACAGTCCGCGGGCTTCCTGTGCGACAGCAGCGGGCTGAATGCCGCACTTCGACAGCACGGACTGCACGACGCCTTCTTCTTGCTCCACCAGAGTGATGAGCAGATGCGCCGGGTGAATTTGCTGCTGATTCGATGCAGCGGCGATCTCCTGCGCCTGTTGCACGGCTTCCTGGGCCTTCTGCGTGAACTTATCGAAGCGAATCATATGCATTCCTCTGGGTTGCCATCGAAAGGAGCCTGCTGTGGGGAAGCAGGCTGGGAACGGGTCATGTCGTGCAGGTCACTGCGCCCTTGGCATCGGTGGGTTCTTCGCGAGAAACTTGACGGGCGGGTCGCCGCCAGGACGACCCGCCCGCCGGCATTCACATCAACCGATCTTGACCACCTTCGCCTTCTTCGGTTTGGCCACGATCTTCGGGATCTCCACCTTCAGCACCCCGTTGTCGTACTTGGCCGCAATCTTGTCGGTCGCGGCGCTGTCCGGGAGCGTGAAGCTCCGCTCGAACGAGCCGTAGACCCGCTCGAGCCGATGGAAGTTCTCGTCTTCGCTCTCTTTCTCGAACTTCCGCTCGCCTGAGACGACAAGAACGTTGTCCTCGACTTTCACGGAAAGGTCTTTCTCGTCCACGCCCGGCAAGTCCGCCTTCACGAGGATCTTGCCGTCGTCCTCGCTGATGTCCACGCTGGGGCGCCAAGCACCTTCGCGAGGACCGCTGCGGATGGGGGCAAAAGCCGTGTCAAACCAGCGGTCGATGTCATCGAACCAGGGTGTCATACCGCAATGTGTGTGTTTGATCAGATTCATCATGCACCTCCTGGATTCATCAATTTCATGCGGGCAGCGACTCGTCAACGCGACTCAGTTGACGTTCACCACCTTCACCTTGTTGCCGTTGGACTTCAGTTTCGGCAGGGTCAACTCCAGAACGCCTTTCCGGTAGCTCGCCGAAACCTTGTCTTCGTCCACCGTTTCCGGAAGCGTGAAGCTTCGCTGGAACGAGCCGTAGCTCCGCTCGACCCGATGGAAGTTCTCTTTCTGGGTCTCTTTCTCGAACTTGCGTTCGCCACTGAGCATCAAGGTTCCATCCTCGATGGTCACCTTGATGTCCCTTTCGTCGACACCCGGCAAATCGGTCTTGAAGACGATCTTGTCGTTGTCCTCTTTGATGTCGATGCTGGGATGGAACAACCTCGCCGACTGCCTGGCTGTGGCGGGGACGCGGAAGAAATCGTCGAGCCAGCCGTCGGCAGAGCCGAACCAGCGGTCAAGCGACGTGGGTGTGAATCGAATCAGACTCATCTCAAAGTCCTCCTTGGAATCAATGTAACTCTATTAGAATAATAAAATATAAGTCAAATATTGTCAAGTATTGATCAAAAAGTATATTTCTTTTGAAATCAGCCATTTGCATAGATTTTAGCCGATCAGGCTAAGATTATCTTCTCTCAGAGCCGAGATTCAGCTGGCCCTCCGAGCCCAGGTACACGAAGCGCAGCACGACGAGTGCGGTCAAAAGACAGCCCAGCCAACTGATCCGGCGGTAATCGCCTCGCGGCAACTTCAGCACGGTACAGGAGATGAATCCGAACGCGACACCGCCGGAGATGTTGTTGCTCAGAGGGATCGTGATGAGGGTGAGGAACGCGGGGATCGCCCTGGCGGCGTCTCTCCAATCGATCTCGCGGACCGTCGGCGGTATCAGCATGCCGAAGACGAGTTCGCTGCGCCGGTTAGCGCCGAGGGCTTCGAATTCGAAATACTGCTCAGTTCTTGGAACCAGACCCCTGGGGGCGAGCAGGAAACCCTTTTGCCCGCCCGTATTCAGGCATTCGCCGCGACCGCCTCGGACACCATGTCCGATACGGGGTTGATGAGCGTCTCTCGCGAGACACGCGCCGGCAGTGTCGTCAGCATGACGAAGGTCAGCCTGGTCTCTTGATCGGCCCAGAAAAGGGTCCCGGTTGCGCCGGAATGGCCGAACGTCCGGTCGGAGCAGCCCTTGCCGAACGAGCCGGGCGCGACGGCAAAGCCGATTCCCCAAGCCGGGAGGTCTCCGTTCTGATTCGCGAGCATGGCGCGGGCCGTCTCGGGCTTCAAGACGCGTTCGTCGGGATCGAGGAAATAATCGAGCAGCCTCGTCAGGTCGCTTCCGGTGGAATGGGCGCCTCCCCAGGGGGCCCCGAGGTCACGCCAGTAGAGGCTGTTCCAGTCCCAACTGCTGTTGTCTCCACCGCCATAGAGAGCCGGGGCCTCCTCGATCTGAGACTGCGCCGTATCGGGGATCTTGAAGCCGCCTAGTCCGAGCGCGCTGTGTTGCATGCCGAGTGGGGTGAACACGACTTCTTTGAGTAAATCGCGGAAGGGCTTGTTGGTGATGCGTTGCGCGATCTCGGACGCCAGCAGCAGCCCCATGCTCTGGTACTTCTGCTCGGCGCCCGGTTTGAACAGCAGCGGTGTCTTGATCGCACGCTCGACGAACTCTTCGAGCGGAGCATGACGCTTGCGCAGTTCGACATTCTCGGGGAGCTGATCGGGCAATCCGGAGGTGTGACAAAGAATGTCCTTGATGGTGATGTCCTTGCGGTCACCATCGGTGAACTCGGGGATGAACTTGTGCACCGGGTCCTGGAGGGTCAATTCGCCGCGGTCGGCGAGAACCATCATTGCGATGGCAGTCATGGGCTTGGTGATCGACGCCAAAAGAAAGATCGTGTCAGGGTCATCCTTGGCATCGCCAAAACCCCGCGCGAACCGTTCGCCATCGAGTCCCACGGTCATGCTGGCCGCTCGGAGTTTACCGTCGTCCACCCATTTTTTTATGAATGCCGCCGCCTCATCGAGCTTGGCCGGATTGAGCGAGGCTGCCTCCGCCTCAGGCTCCCGCTCGGGCGCGGAACAGGCAGCGCTCAAGCCCAAGGCCCCCAGCGTCTGATAGAGAAACCGGCGTCGTTGCATGGTGTGCGAACCTCCCCCGAAACGAATGAATCATAGCACGGGCCATTGACGCCTCCGCTGCGGCAGCCGATCGGGTTGCCGGCTTTCCGTTCGCAGTTGCGTGCGCATGTTGCGCGGAGTATAACTGGGGATTACCTTGCAAACCGAGCCGCGCCACCGGCGAGTGGGAGTGAAACCGACCACGACGGAGCGCGGCGTGACACACAGCCGTTCGCCTGGGCGCCGTCATTGGCGATCCCGGGCTTTTTTGTTGGAGTAGTAATCACAGTTGGGTTGTAAATGCTGGGCAGTCGGGAGGCTGCCTTGCCCTACGACCGCAAAACCCGCGAAAACGCGGAAATCGCCTACTACCGGACCGTTTCCAATCTCAAGAGAACCCTTTCCGATCCCGACATCGAGTATCTCTATCAGCAACAGCCTGTAGGCATCGACACCAAGGGCCGCATCATCCTTCGGCCCGAGAAAGACGCTCCCAAGCCTCCCGCCCATTCCAGAGATCTGCTTAAAGCGGTCTCAAGTAATCTTGCCATTCATTCACGACACAACCTGATCAACGGCGTCAGTATCCAGTTCTCCTCGTACTCCTGCTCAACGTACTCCCCCTACAAGGAAACGCTCTACCTGCCGAGCTACTTCATCAACATGACTCTGCCCCACCGCAAGGTCAGCGGAATCGTGTTCAGCCGTGAGAACGGCAACCAGCTATTGAGCCTGCAGGCACAACACAAAATCGGGTTGCCCTACGGTGTCTATGCCCGTCTCGTCCTGCTGTACGTGACGACCGAACGGGTCCGCACGAAGGAGAGGGAGTTCAAGCTTGGCGCAAGTTGGCACAAGTTCCTCGAGAGGATGCAGATCTCCTGGAGTGGTAATCCTCGAGTAGGACGCCAAGCCGTGCAGGAGCAACTGAAACGACTCTGCGGGACCACGTACCACATTCATGTCGTCAATCGAGATCGGAATTCAGAATCGTTCAGTAGCCTGCTCGTAGCTGAGAAGTGGATGCGCTCCGAAGACGGAGTGCATGTCACCTTGAGCCCGGGCTTCTTCATGATGACCGGAGAATCCATCGTGCCGCTGGAATCCAACATCATCCACAAGCTTCGCAGATCGCCGCTTACGCTGGATCTCTACGCATGGCTGTCGTACCGCCTGTTCAGGCTCAAGAAAGAGTCCTTCATCTCCTGGAAATCACTCGAGCTTCAGTTTGGCTCTGACTACGTGCGGCGTGTCGATTTTCGCAAGGCATTCCGCAAGAGCCTTGAGAAGGTGCTGAAACACAACCCCCCAACTCCCGCGGTCGTAGTACGAAAAAAGGGGCTGCAGCTCAGTCCCGGCTACCCCTCTGATGTGGAATGGATGGAGCGCAAGATAGCTCGTGCGCGCAGCAAGACCAGATTCCCCATCATGATTTGAGCACTCTCCACCTGGGGACCTTTTGTCCCACTTTCTCGGGGACCATCTGTCCCACATTCTTGGGGACCATCTGTCCCACTTTCTTGGGGACCATCTGTCCCGTTTCCTGGGGACCATCTGTCCCGTTTCCTGGGGACCACTTGTCCCGCTTGCTGGGGACCATCTGTCCCGCTTGCTGGGGACCATCTGTCCCGCTTCCTGTATATGAGGATTTCCTGAAGTTCATCCTCAAGGTCGTGCGTGCGCACCTAACCGCTCTGTGGATATGTGGATAAGCTCCACACGACACAGCGCCTGGCGGCGCTTGAGAGGGCCTCGTTTCGGTGCCAGTATTTCACAGGAGGTAGACATGAAATTCCTTCACCGACACAAGGCATCAGCCGCCAGAGCTGTTGCGCTTGCCTGGCTGATCATTCTGCAGGCCGCGCCGCTGGCGGCGACGGCGCCCACCGGCCCCTGGGTCGATGCCGTGACCACCCTGCAAACTGCCTTCACCGGCGTGATCGCACGCGGCCTGAGCCTCGTCGCCATCGTGATCGGCGGCTTGATGTTCGCCTTTGGGGAAGGCGGCTCGAAACGCGCCCTCGCCGGCATCATCTTCGGCCTCGGCATGACGCTCGGCGCCGCGAACTTCATCGCCTGGCTCTTCTGAGGCTCCTGGCTCTTCATGTCGGCTGTCTACGGAAAGCGATCCTGGCAAGCCTGCCGGTCCCTGGCCCGCCCGCTCACCGTCATGGGCTGTGAGCGGAGGGTCTTCATTCTTGCGGCCACCTTCGGAGCGGCCACCTTCAATGTTCTCGACTCCCTGCCCGCCGGTTTGCTCCTCTTCGTGACCGGCTACGCCGTCGGCTGGCTGGGAACCCGCAGCGATCCCCACATGCTGCAGGTCGCGCGGGCAGCGGCCAACGCCAAGGTCCGCTACGACCCGGCGAAGAGGCCCGCGGCCGAGGCGGAAATCGAAATCAGCAGTACGAACCTACCGACGACATGACTCCCATCGCTCAATCCTCGCGGCAGCGCTACGAACAAGCCGGCTCGCTGGCCGACGAGCTGCCCTATTGGGGCTGGGTGGACCAGCGAACCCTGCTCACCCGTCCGGGAGGCATGGTTACGCTCGCGGAGCTTCATCCCTGCGGCATCGCCGGCAGTTCGTCCGAAGACCTCGATCACGTCCTCGCCTCCTGGATGCGGCTGCTCGGCCAGCTCGATGAGGACGTTCGCTTTTCCCTGATCGTCACCCGCCGGCCGGTTCCCTCCGGCGCCGTTGCCGAGGTCGGCAACGAACGTCTGCCGGCCGCCATCTTCCGCTCCCGGGCCAATGAGATCGTGCGGAGATCCGGAGAACTGCGCTTCTACGCCGCCTGGACGCTCGACTCACGGCTGCAGGAAGCACGCAGCAAGGGCGCCGCCGCCGCTTCCTGGCTGAAGCGGCTCACCGGCAACGGCAAGGCCCAGTGGCTCTACCTGCAGGAGTCGATCGCCCTAGCATCCGAACGGCTGCAGCGGATCGTCGATGCCAGCCGCGGCCTGGTTACCGACGTATGCACGAGCACCGTGCTCGAAGAGGAACAGGCCACCGCCGTTCTTGGCGACCTGATCAACCGGCCGGGGACCGTGAAGCCGGTTCACGAAGGCGGAGCTCTTCATTGGGCCTGGGGACTTTCCCACCTGGAGGGACACCGCCGGCACCTGACGCTCGACGATGAGCCCCTTGCCATCTACTCGCTGCTCGAACCGCCGCCGAAGGCGACCGCCAACATCCTGTGGGAGCTGCTCACGCTGCGAGCGACCTGGACCTACGTATGGGAATGGCAGGGCTTGTCGATCGGCCGAGCGCGGGGAATCATCCGCTCCGCTCAGAAGCACCACTTCTCATCGCGCTACAGCTTGATGGCGCACGCGAGAGGAACGGAAGGCACCGATGCGGCTTTGGTCGATTCAGCGGCGGCGGCGGAATCGGCCGTGCTGGGCAAGGCGCTGGTCGAACTGCAAACCGACGGCATCCCCTGGGGCAAGCTCGCCGCCTCGCTCTCGATTCACGCCCCCAACCTGCAGCAACTCGAAGAGCTCGATTCTTCCGTCGTCAAGATCTTCACCGGACGCGACATCAAGATCCTTCGCGAAGGCTACGGCCAGCTCTCGACATGGTTCGCCCGGCTGCCCGGACAGTCCGCCAGCCGGCAGTTGCGAAGGATGCCGGTATCGGCCGGCACCGCGTTGTGCTGTTCGGCCATCTTCGCGCCCGGCCGCGGCGATCCGGAGTCGAAGCACCTGGAAGCGCCGGCGCTGGCGACGCTCGAAACCCGCTGCGGAACCCTTTACGACCTCGATCTGTTCGGCGGCACCGACGTCGGCCACTCGCTGGTGCTCGGCTCGACCGGCGCCGGCAAAAGCTTCCTGCTCAACTTCCTGCTGGTTCACGCCCTGCGCTACAACCCGCGCGTCTGCATATTGGACCTGGGAGGCAGCTACCGCAACCTCACGCGGATGCTCGGCGGAAGCTACCTGCGCCTCGACGGAGCCGGAGATAGTACGCCCTTGCGGCCGTTCACTCTTCCCAACGGTGAACGAACCTACGAGTTTCTCACCGGCTGGGTTACGCAACTTCTCAAGATCGGCGGCTACAACACCACCGGCGACGACAGCAGCGACATTCGCGCCCGCATCGAGGACGTGTACGGCATCGCGCCGGACCAACGCCGCATGAGCTCTCTGGTCGAAACCCTCCCTCCGCGGATGAAGGCCGCCATGACCCGCTGGAGGGGAGCCGGCCAGTGGGGAAAAATCTTCGACATCCCCGGCCAGGGCAAGGAGATCGACGGTTCCGACTGGCAGGTTGTCGATCTGACCGGAGCCAAGGATTTTCCCGATCTGGTGTCCGCCTCCCTCACCTACTGCCTGGAGCGCCTGAGACTGGAGCTCGAGCGCCCCGAGGAAATCTCCCGGCTGAAAATCCTCGTGGTGGACGAGGCTTGGCGCTTCCTGGCCGAACCCGCCACGGCCAACTATCTCGCCGAGGCGGCGCGGACCTGGCGCAAGCGCAACGCCGCGCTGATCCTCGCGACCCAATCCGTTTCCGATGTCGTCGGCGGCGCCGCCACCGAGGCGCTGATCGAATCGATCCCCAACCGCCTGTTTCTCTCGATTCGAGACCTGACCTACGAAGCCGCAGCGCGGCTGCAGTTGTCCGATGCCGAAACCGTCCTGATCCGCAACCTGATTCCCAAGCGCGAAGTCTACGCCCGCAATCCCACCGATCGCGAGGTGCTGTCGCTGAACGTGGACAAGCGCAGCTACTGGATGTTCACTTCCAACCCCATCGAGGAAGAGAAGCGGTCCGCCGCGATCGAGCGGACCGGAGATCTCCAGCAAGCCATCGAGGAGCTGGCGCGAGAAAGCTGAACCCATGCCCTGGCGGATCGCAACCGGACTGAGCCTGATCTTTTGGGTGATCGCCATCCTTCTCGTTGGCGAACGGCTCAAGTACCTGGAGCCGTATGCCGGGCTGCTCTTCGCCCACTACGCCTGGAGCGTCAGCCTGTATTTGATGACGGCCGTTGTCACCCTCTACGCCTTCATCTACTGGCTGGCGCGGCGCGCCGGCCTGGGCGACCTGGGCGGCAAGCTCAAGCTGGTCGACAAGCGGCTCGCTGCCGGCGAATCGCACGATGCCGAACTCGCTCGCCGCCTGCAGCGCGAGCGGAAAGGCGAACTGGAATGAGCGGCCGAAGCTGCCGCATTTGCGGCTGCACGGATTGGAACGCCTGCATCGAACCGGACGGATTTCCCTGTTGCTGGGTGGAAGCAAACCTATGCTCAGCCTGCGCTTTCATCGCACAAGGCGACAGGTTGCTCTTACTAGAAGAAGCTGAGGACTTCAGCGGAAAGGAGGCCCCTTGATCGGCCTCTCGATGAGTCATGGGACCGTACTCGCCCCAAGGACGCGAGGATCAATCGGACACGACTACTGGTGCAACCCGAACCCCGACGTGCGGGAGCCGCTCTTCGTTGAGGCTAAGGAGGATGACTCTTGCGAGGCCGTGAAGTAGAAGCGCGCAACGGGGCTCGCTCCCGTCGAGCGGGCCCCGTCCGCTTCAAGACCGTTCCCCGGCAATCCGAACACACGAACGATCGCGGCCGCAATCCCCGCAAACCCAAGCCCGTTGAACGCTCGACGACCGTTAATAACTCGCAATCCCGCACCCGCCGCCGTCCGAACGTGCGCCGCATCCGCACCCGCGACCGCATCGGCATGACCGAACGCAAGCGCAACGCCCTCGACGACGTAGCCGCCTTTCGCGTCGTCAGCTTGCGCGATCTGGTCGAGCATCGCTTCGGCAACAACGCCTTCTCCGCCCGCAAGGGCATCGACGCCCTCATCAAGGACGGCCTGCTCGAAGAACACTCCCTTCGCGTCAAGAGCGGGAAGAGCTTCCGCGTGCTGACCGCCACCAGCAAGGGCCGCAAGGCCGCATGGGGCAACCGCAGGCATCCCCAACAGCGCTACTGGAAAGGACTTGTCAAGACATCCGCTCTGCGCCACGACACCGCTGTCTACCAAGCCGCCCGCAGCGAAATTTCCAAGCTCGAAAAGTCCGGAGCCACCGTCAAGCGCATCCAGCTCGACTACGAAATGAAAGCCCGTGTCTCGAAGACCGCCGAGGAAGCCCGCTCCAAGCAAGGCGACAAGGCCGCTCACGCCGCCAAGCTCGAAGCCGCCCGGCAGTCGAACCTGACCGTCGATGAGCAGGACAAGGTCCACTACCCCGACGTCCGCATCGAGTACGAGGACCAGGAAGGCAACATCGGCCGCGTCGACGTGGAAGTCACCAGCGGCAACTACCGCAGCAAGAGCCTGCAATCGAAGATGGCGGCCGGCTTCAAGATGTACGCCAACGGCATGGCCGCCAAGCGGCGGCTCTCTTCCGCCCTGGGTCTGAATGAATCCAAGAGCGGCGGCCGAGGCGGCAGCAACAAGAACCGCGATGAGGAGCTCTTCGAGCTATGAGGTTCCCTCACCTGAACGGCCGCGCCGGCAAGCTGGCGGATTCTCTGGATCTGCCGGCAGACCTGGCGGAGTGGCTCGCCGTTTGCGCTCTCCATTCCGGATGCTTTCTGCGTTCACAGCTCCAGTTTTTCGGAGGATGCAACGAGAATAACCGCAAGACAGTTCTTCGCATCATTCGCAGACTGATCAACAGGAAACTGATTACCGAAACTCCCACAGAATCACTCGGTTTGCTCGCTCGTGTCACCAACAAGTCCATCTACCGGCTGCTCGACGCCGGCGATATCCGCCACCGCCGCAAGGCGAGCTGGCCGCTCATGTACCGCCGCCTGCTGTGCCTCGACTACGTTCTCGATCATCCTCAGATACCCTGGCTGCCCACCGAAAACGAGAAAGTCGCCTGCTTCGACGCACTTGGCATCGAACGCTCCAAGATGCCCTACCGGATATGGAAGGGAGCAGTCGGGCAGACCTTGCGGCTGTTCGGCAACAAGCACCCCATCGCCGTCGATGTCCCCGCCCAGCACGCCGTTTTCGTCTACGCCGACTCCGATGAGAAATCCCCACAGGGAGTGCGTAGCTGGCACAAGGAACACACACCGCTGTTGACCGCTCTCCACCAGCAGGGCTTCCGCCTGGAGATCGTTCATGCCAGCTTCAATCCTCGGCTCTCAGAGAGTGTGAGCCGAGTCTTTACAAGCTGGCAACATGCGCCGGTAGCTTCGCCTCTCAGCAGCAACATCAAGGCTGAACTGCAACTCGTCCAGCAGGCCATCCGCAGCAACGACGACACCGAACTTGCCATTTACGGCGGCTTCAACGGAGCCCTTCGCGCCTCCGCGGTACTCAAGAAGCGCATTGCGGAGCTCTCCGAATCCCTCTCCTTCTCGGCCACTTACTCCACCTGGCTTTCCAAGCGCATCGCACAGGCTGTCAGCAACCCCAATCCCTACGGCTCTCGCCAGGTTCACCATTGACCACGAAAGGCTTTTCTCACCTCCGATGACCCATCCCCGGCACAACCCGACTCACATGCGCTGCGCCGCTCTGGCAGCCCTCGCACTTGTGTTTTCCTCCGCTCTCGCCGCTCAGAACAGCGGACGCGGCTTCGTCAAAGCACAGGCCGGAACAACGCTGCCCGGCCTCGATACCGGCTTGGCAGCCGGAGGCGGCTTCGGCGTTCGCCTCACCGAGTCCCTCGATCTGTTTGCCGAGGCAGGAACGGTGCAGAACGTGTGCGAGTACGGTTTCTTCGGCGCCCGTTTCACGCTGCCGATCCGGAGCGTTGTCACACCGTTCTTCGAGTTCGGCGCCGGCGCCGGCCGCCTTGCTCCCACTTTTGGAACCGAACAGCCAAGCAACTTGAAGCTGACCGCTGCCGGAGGCCTCCACCTTGCCGCTACTCGCAGGTTCGGCTTCGACTTCGCCTACCGCTATTTCCGTATCTCGACCGACCGGCCCGGCCTGGCCGCAAGCCAGGTCTACGTTGGCATCGTCTACCGCTTCTGAGGTCCCTCATGAAACCCGTTGACTTCATCACCGACATGTACCTGCCCGACGACCTGGTCGCCCTCGTCCTCGTTTCCCGCGAGGAAGAAAACAAGACGCAGCAGAGGATCTGGAGCGCCAGGAGAGCCGCCTCCACCGAAGTTCACAAGTGGCTCAAGTACTCCAACGCGCACGGCTACGACATCTACATCGGCATGAACCCGCTGCAGCCCGGATCGCGCACCCGCTCGAAGGAGAACATTGAGGAAGTCCGCCGCGTCTACGCCGACCTCGACGAGGACGGCGGCTCGAAGCTCAAGGAAGTACTGCAGGACAGCTTCAGCGGCAGGATTCCCAACGCTTCCTACATCATCAACACCTCTCCGGACCGCTACCAGTTGATCTGGAACGTCGAGCCCGGCTCGTTCTCTCCGCAGGAGGCCGAGTCGCTGATGCGCGGACTGGCCGTGAAGTACGGCGGCGACCGCGCCGTGACCGACGTTTCGCGCGTCTTGCGTCTGCCCGGCTTCAAGCATCGCGGCAAGCATACCTGGATCACCATGAGCTCCACATCCGCCAACAGGAGCACCAAGAGCGACTGGCCCCAAAGCCTCTTCATGGAGCCAGGTCGAGCGCCTGGCGGCTCGCGGAAAAGCTCTTCTCCACACCGCGTCGGCGGAGATACTTCCCCTTCCGGTCACGATTGGGGCTGGACGAAAGACCGGCTCCGCGACGGCGCTTCCCCAGAAGAGCTGGAAAACCAGCTCGCCAAAGCCCGTCCCGACAAGCGCGATCCCGCCGACTACGCCAAGCGGACCGTTGCCCGGGCGCGGGAATCCCTCGAGATGGAACGATGACGCGCCAACTGTCGCCTTTCGCCCTCGGCTTCATCCTGCTGGCCGAAGGCTGGGCCTCTCTCGGAACCGAAATCCTGGCCCTGCGACGCCTCGCGCCGTGGGCCGGCTCCTCGGTCGACGTGACCTCGATCCTGCTGGCCGTCTACCTGGCCGCGCTGGCTGGAGGCTACCACCGGGGAGGCCGGCTCGCAGACCTCGACGACCCCCGCCCCCGCCTGGCGCTGCGGCTGGCCGCGGCGGCCGTTTGGGCTTCCTTCTGGCTGTCCGAGCCCGGCGTTCTGCTCGCCTTCTCCCTGCCTGCCTCTCCGCTTCTCCAAACCTTCGCCTACTCCCTGATCGGCATCGCGCCGGTCGGCTGGCTGCTCGCCGAAAGCGTGCTGCTCGCTCATGCCTGCGCCCCGCCCCGCGAAGCCTCGGAACGCGCCGGCGGAGTCTTCTCCCTCTCCACGATCGGCAACGTCGCCGGCGCACTGGCGGCGACGTTCCTTCTGCTGCCCACGCTGGGGCTGGCGGCGGCCGTTTTCTCCGTCATCGCCGCCGCGGCCGCTGCCGCGCTGCTGGCCTCGCCCCGCCTCGTTTCCGCGCACGCTCTGATCTTCGCCGCGTGCTGGCCCGGCCTCGATCTGTGGATCGAAGCCACCCGATACGTCGCCCGCAACGCCTACGCCGACTACCGCATCGTCGAGATCGACGGCGACGCCCGCGTTCTCGCGATCAACAAGCAGTCCGCTTCGCGGCACGACCCCCAGGGCCAGGGCTGGGACTACGTCGAGCTGCTGGAGCGCACCCTGTGCGGCGCCGGTGAACAGCGCGTGCTCGTTCTCGGCGCGGCCGGCATGAGCGTCGGCCAGGGCGCTCCCTGCGAGCTCGAGCTCACCTTCGTTGACATTGACCCCGCTCAGCATCGGATCGCCTCCGAGTTCCTCGCCGTCCCCATGGGAGAAGCCGGAGCGTTCGCCGGCAAGGACGCCCGCGCTTTCCTGCGCGGCGATCGGGGAGGCTGGCCGGCGATCGTGGTTGACGCCTTCACCAACCCCCGCTCGACGCCCCGTCACTTGCTCACCGCCGAGTTCTACCGCCTGGCGCGGTCGCGCCTGGCCGACGGCGGCTCGATCTATGTCAACCACACCACTTACCCCGGCGAAGAGCTTTTCATCTCAAGAGCCGAGCGCACCCTGCGCAGCGTGTTCTCCGCGTGCACCGTCCGCGCCGCCCAGCTCGATCCCGTCGTAGCCTGGCACGAGGAAGCCAGCTTCGACCGCAACCTGCTCTTCCGCTGCACGAAAAATCCCCTCGACGGCGACCGCGCGATCTATTCCGACAGCGTCTCGCGAGCCGACCTGGACCGCTCTCTGAGATTGCCTAAAAGTCGAGATCATCGAACAATGTTGAACAAAGGAGGCAGCACCCATGAGTAAACCCCTCTCCTATGAGGAACGCATCGGACCGGACGGCCAGCCCGTCTCGGTACCTGTCATCCCCCCCGACGCCACGCCCGAAGAGATTGAGGCGATCGTCGCCGAGGAAGGCCAGGCCGTCATGACCGACGAGCAGCAGGCGGCATTCGAAAAGCATGTGAGCGAGGGAGTCACTCGCGATGGCCGAGCGCGCTGACGACATCAACGCCGTGGACTACTTGGGCGACACCGCCCTGCACCGTGCAGCCGAGGGCGGCTCCGTCACCAGGATTCACCAGCTCATCCGCGACGGAGCCGACCTCGAAATCCGCGATCGCTACGGCGCCACCCCACTCGCCGTAGCGGTCGCAAACGATGAAATCGAGGCCGTCGAGCGCCTTCTCGAAGCCGGCGCAGACCTTCACGCCCGCGATAACAACGACGATACCCCCTTGCACTACGCAGCCAACACCGGCTCGCCTGAACTCACGGAGCGCTTACTCAAATCCCACGCAGACCCCCAGGCTCGCAACGCCAACGGAGCCACACCGATCCATTCCCTTACCGCTCGCTCAACACACTTCGAACCCGGCCCTTCTACAACCGAAACACTGGACCTGCTTTTACGTTCAGGCGGCGATCTTAACGCTCAAGACAAGGACGGCAACACCGCCTTGCACTTCCTCGCTGAAGGCCGCCGCGCCGCTGCCGCACCGCTTGTCGAAGCCATGCTCGAACGAGGCGCACAAGCGGACCTCAAAAATAATCGCGGCCTCTCTCCCGCAGAAACCACTTCCGCCGAGGACAACAGCGTCAACCGCATCTACGCCAAAGCTGTCCACGAAGCCATCGAACAGCATCAGGAGCAACTTCGCTCCCGCGAAGCCGACAACAACCCCATCCCGGCCTTCGAGGAACACCAGGCCCACGAGCTCGGCGCGCAGTTCGATTCCGTGAGTGAGCGCTTTGCCGGCGAGCATATCGATCACTACGCCGATGACGAGTTCGACAGAGAACCGCCGTCACCGTCCCGCAGCGCCTTTCCGGACGGCAACACCGACCTGCACGACGCCGCCGCCAACGGCCACCTGGAGCGGACCATCGCCCTGCTTCGCGAGGGCGCCAATCCCAACCTTCCCGACGAGCACGGCAACACGCCCCTGCACAACGCCGCCTATGTGAACGCCACCGCGATTACCGAGCGGCTGCTCGACGCGCAGGCCGACCCCAACGCCGTCAACCGCGACGGCAACACGCCGCTGCACATCGCCATCCACTTCTCCGGCGAAGGCGACTACGACGCGACGATCCGCCGCTTGCTCGACGCCGGAACCGACCTCTCGATTCGCAACACTCAGGACGGCTATACGCCGTTGCACATCGCGGTCCGGGAAGGCTTTCACGGAACCGCTGAAGAGCTTCTCCGGCGCGGCGCTGACCCCGACGCGCAAGACCACGAAGGGCAGACTCCATTGCACACCGCATCGCGGCTTCTCGCGTCGCATTCCGCGAACACGATGCTGCTGGGCGGAGCCGATCCCAACGCCGTTGACCTCAAAGGCAACACCCCCTTGCACGTCGCCGCCTACTCCGATTCCACCGAAGTCATCGATCGCCTGCTCGAATCCAAGGCTCGGGTGACCGCACGAAACACCGAAGACCGCACGCCGCTTGATCTGGCCCACGAATCCAATTCACTCGAAGCCTCCGCTCGCCTGGAACAGGCCGGAGCCGTCCGCGGCGACATGAATTCAATCGCAAAGACCGGACTGAGCGTGCCCGATCTGGAGCAAGCCGACCGCTTGTCCGATGCGTCCCCGCTTCACATCGTTGCGGCCGCCGGCGATCACGAAAAAGTCGATAGCCTGCTCAAACACGGCGCCAACCCCAACGAATTCGACGCCAACCACCGCACACCTCTGCAAGAGGCCGTCGATGCCGGCTCGCTGGAAACCGTGGATCGCCTGCTGCAGGCCGGCGCGAATCCCAACCAACAGGACGCCTACCTCTGCCACTCCGCTCTGCATCGCGCCGTACAAGCCCAATCGCATCCTATCGCCGAACGCCTGCTCAAGTCCGGAGCCAACCCCAACCTCCGCGACGGGGAAGGCGACACCCCTTTGCACTCCGCGCTCAAAGACACCCTTCACAAGGACAAGCAGCTCGCGGTTGTCGACACCCTGCTCGCTCATGGAGCCAATAGCGATCTTCCCGATCGTCTTGCCAAGCACACCCCCCTTCACGTTGCCGTCGAAAGAAACAATCTCCAAGCCAGCCTACGCCTGATCGAAGGCGGCGCCAACCCGAATGCCCGCGACCGCGCTGGATATACCCCTCTCTACTTGGCTGCGCGTCAATCGTCGGCCATGACGCAACAGTTGCTGGCAGCCGGCGCGAGCCCACATATCAGCAACTCCCAAGGCTACACTCCGCTGCATGCAGCCGCACTCAGCGGCCGTTCCGATTCCGCCGAGCGATTGCTGGACGCCGGAGCCGACCCCAACAGCCGCACCGCGAATCAACAGACGCCAATGCACTTCGCGGCTCACAGCCGATCGCCCGATACGGTCGATCGCCTGGCCGCCGCCGGCGGCGATCCCAGCGCCCGCGACAAACACGGAGCCACGCCGCTTCACTCAGCCGCTCAAGCTGGCTGTACCAAGACCATCGACCGTTTGATCGCTACCGGCGCAGATCCGGCAGCTCGCGGAGAAAACAATCTTGGAACCCCCCGGGAAGTGGCTCTCCAATACGGCTCGTCCGCCGCCGCCGACCATCTTGCGCGCGCGGAAACCGCCCGCGACACAGCCGAACAGCGCTCCCCGTCGCGTGCTCAACGTTTCATCAACCGATTCAAGACTGTCGATCAAGACATTCCCGAAAAGACCGCCAACGCTAGTCGAGGCAAGACCGACGCCTCAATCGATCAACACCCCCGAACCCACCACAAGGAGAAAACCATGCCGGAACCCCATTGGACCCACAGCAAGAGCGCACGGCAGTTCACCGAACAGGTTGCCGAGCGCGTCGCCAAGCAAGTCGAGCAGGGCAAAGCCCCCTGGCAGAAAGGATGGGACAAGCCCACGGGTGCAGACCTGCAGCCCTTCAATCCTGCAACCTTGAAGCGCTTCAAGGGCATCAACGCCGTCCAACTGCAATCCGTCGCCCAGGAAAAAGGCTACAACGACCCGCGCTGGATGAGCTTCCGGACCGCCAACCGCATCGGCGCGAAAATCCGCAAGGGCGAGCGCGGAACCCGCGTCGAATACCTGCGCTTCCCGCCGAAATCGCAGGACAAGCAGGGCAAGGCCGCTCCCGACGGCGGCGCCAACGGCAAGGAGAAGGAACAGCCCAATATCACGCACAGCACCTACGTCGTGTTCAACGCCGAGCAGATCGAGCGGATGCCTCCGCTGGAGCAGCAATTAGCGAAGGAGCCCCAGCAGCACGAAGTCTGCGAGCGCGCCGAGCGCATGCTGCAGGATTCCGGCGTGAAGATCGAGCACCCCGATAGCGGGCAATCCTACACCTTGTACGACAAACAGAAAGACGCCGTCGTGGTGCCGGAAATGGAGAGCTGCAAGTCTCCCGAATCCTTCTACAGCCATGCCGTTCAGGGAATGACCGACCGCGTCACCGAGCAACACCAGCAGAACCGCACCGAGCCGCAGAGCGAAGCCCTGCAGCACAGTGCGATCGCCCGCCGCAACATGCGCAGCCAAATGGCCTACCGCATCGTCAACTCCAAGCTCCATCTCCCCAAGGAGTCCACCGGCGATCGCCACAAGGCGCAATGGGCGGAAACCATCCGCAGCAACCCCAATGAGCTGCGCTTCGCCGCACGCGACGCCGACCGCATCGCCGACAAGGTGCTCGAACACGACCGTCCTCAGCTTCGTCTGCCAAGCGAACCCCAGCAGCCCGCCGTCGCCGCGCCGGCTACGCCCGAGCGGATGCAGGAAGCGCAGCGTCAGCTCCAGCAGCCGCAGCAGGAAATGGCCGCCATGAGCCGTTAGCACGGTTCGAGGTTAAGCATGCCTCTTCAGAAATGGACAGCGTCGTACAGCGCCCGCCACCTTGAACAGGAGGTGGTAGATCGCCTGACCCGCCAGATCGCCAGCAACCGCGCGCCCTGGCAGAAACAGTGGGACCGCCCCAGCGGTTCCGATCTACCACCTTTCGACCCCGCCATCAGCAAGCACTACAAGGGCCTCAACGCCATCCAGCTGCGTTCCGTCGCCGAAGAAAAAGGCTACAACGATCCGCGGTGGATGACCTACCGTACGCTCATGGACATGGGCGCACAAGTCCGCAAGGGAGAACGTGGAACCAGAATCGAATACATTTGGAGTCCCCAAAGTCCTGAGCCCACTCACAGCACCCAGGCCGCATTCAACGCCGAGCAGATCGATGGCCTGCCCTCGCTCGACAAGCATTTGCCCAAGGAGCCTCAATCGTGGGAAGTGTGCGAGCGCGCCGATCAGTTGCTGGTGAACTCCCAAGCCCGCATCGAAACGAATAGCGAATCCTGGTCCCTCTACAAGTTCGCCGCTGACAAAATAGTGATGCCCCACGAAGTTCACTTCCGGAGCACCGAGCATTACTACGCTAGAGCCGTCCAGGAATTGTGCCATTGGACCGGCCATCAAAAACGCCTCGATCGCGAAGGTCTGCTCGATCAGCACATCGACAAGCAAGGTGAATCCCGCGAAATGCTGCGGGTTCACCTAGCCTGCATGACGGTTAGCTCGCAACTGCGACTGCCCAAAGAAGCCCCCGACTCTTCGCACCGCAAACACTGGATCGACTCGATCAATCACAAGCCCGGTCAACTCCGTCATGCGATTGATGAAGCGGACCACATGGCGCAGTACATCCTTCAATACGACCGTCCGCAACCTCGTTTGCCAAGCGCTCCCCGTCAGCCCGCCGTCGCCGCGCCGTCCACCCCTGCGCAGATGCAGGAGACCCAACGCCAGCTCCACCATCAGCCGCAGCGGGTAATATCCACCATCAGCCGCTAGCCAATTTCGGAAATCAACATGCCCCTTCGCAAATGGACCGCCTCCGCTAGCGCCCGCAGATTCGCCCGCGAGGTGGTAGATCGCCTGACCGGCCAGCTCTACGGCAACCGCGCGCCCTGGCAGAAACAGTGGGACCGCCCCAGCGGTTCCGATCTACCACCTTTCAACCCCACCATCGACAAGCGCTTCAAGGGCCTCAACAACATCCAGCTCCGTTGCGTCGCCGAAGAGAAAGGCTTCAACGATCCTCGCTGGATTACCTCCGCCGCAGCGCAGAAGATGGGCGCTCAGGTGCGGTCCGGAGAGAAGGGAACTACCGTCGAGTTTCACCGCTACGGCTCACACCAAGGCTGCACCCATCACACCTACACCGTCTTCAACGCCGAGCAGATCGACGGCCTGCCGCCGCTCGAAAAACACTTGCCCCGGGAACCCCGCGATTGGGAAGTCTGCGACCGAGCCGAACGCATGATTCGCAACACCGGCGCTCAGGTCGTGACACACGACAAGGACTACTCTGTCTACGATGACAAGAGCGACACCATCGTTCTTCCGCACCAGGAAAAGTTCAAATCCCCGCAGGACTACTACTCCCACGCCGTTGCGGAATTGAGCAAGTGGACCGGCCACCAGGACCGCTTCGACCGCGAATCCCTGCACTTCCGCAAAGACTACGACGAAGAGTTCGCGCGCGAATACATGCGCGTCCACATCGCCTCGATGAACGTCTGCTCCGAGCTTCGCCTTCCCTACAATCAGACGGCTGCCGGTCAGGAACAAGCGTGGGGTTCTTCGATCAACTACAACCCCGACGAGCTGCGCAGCGCGGTCCGCGACGCCGATCGCATCAGCCACTACCTGCTGCAGCACGCTCGCGATCCGGATCGCGGCCTCGACGTGGATCAGATTCCCCGCGAAGCGTGCGGTGTGGACGAGCTTTCCGATCGCAACATCTCGACGCGCAGAGAACCGGCTCCGATCGAATACGACCAGAGCCAGGCTGAGCACATGGAAAAGTTGAGCGACATGCCGAAGCCGTTTATCAGCTATCCCCACGGAGCAAGCGGCGCCTACCCCAAGCCCTCCAGCGATCGCAGCGACGACACCTTCAGCCGTTAATCCCCTCCAGGTTTCCTCCGTCGCGGGTTCTCCGCTTTCCGCCAATCACAGTGAGCGGAAAGCTCCCAACCCTTACCCGACAGGAGGACTTCACCCAGCATGAAGAAACCGAAGAGAGGCAACAGTGCGCGGCAGTTCGCCGAGAAGGCCGCCGAGAAGATCATCGAGCAGCTCAAGAAGGGTATCGCGCCCTGGCAGCGTGGTTGGGACAAGCCGGCAGCCGCCGATGTTCCGCCGTTCAATCCCGTCACCGGAACCCGCTATCGCGGCCTCAACTCGCTGGTGCTCGTTTCCGAAGCCAGCGAGCGTGGATACGGCGATCCGCGCTGGACCACCTATCGAGGCGCGAAGAAGATCAATGCCCAGGTCACCCGAGGCGAGAAGGGCGTGACGGTCGAGTACTGGAAGTTTCCCAGCAAGGAGCAGGAGGACCGCGTTCGCGAAGCGATCGCCGCCGGCCGGGAGCATGAGGATCTCAAGATCATTCACCGCCTCTACACCGTGTTCAACGCCGAGCAGATCGAGGGCATGCCGTCGATTGAAAGCGAGCTCCGCAAGACGAACGAATGGCAAGCCTGCGAACGCGCCGAGCGCTTGCTGCAGGCATCGGGTGCGAACATCCAGCACCGGGGCGGCAACCGCGCCTTCTACCGCCGATCCGAAGACTTGATCGTGCTGCCGAAGCAGGACCAGTTCCACTCGCCCGAAGCCTACTACTCGACGGCCCTTCACGAGCTCGGACACTGGACCGGCCACAAGAGCCGCCTCGACCGCGAGGAACTGATGCAGGGCGGCTTCGGCTCTCCGGAGTACGCCAAGGAAGAGCTGCGCGCGGAAATGACTTCCGTCACCGTCAACGGCATGCTGCGGCTGCCGCACGATCCCGGCTCGCACGCATCCTATGTCGGCTCCTGGATCAAGACCCTCCAGGACAACCCGAACGAGCTGCGCTACGCGGCTCGCGACGCCGGCCGCATGGCGGATTACATCCTTCAGTTCGACCGGCAACCGGAGCGTCAACCTGCCGAAACATCCCGCGAAGCGGGTCCTTCCTCATTCACTCCCGTCCGCAACACGATCTGAGCCCATCGAAACGCAACGAATCGGATCGCGAGCCCATTTCGGCCTTCAGCCGCTGGTTTTGGACTGTAACGTTCATAAACCCTAACGTTACAGTCCAACGTTACACCATGCTCTTTCGCTAACTTGCAGTTGCTCAAGCAGTTAAGCCATTTTACTCACCCCGCCCGTGCTGTCGGGACGGGGGTTCGTGTTCGTGTAGCGACCCCCCCCTTTTAGCCGTTGCCACGGCACGGCCCTCCGGCCTGCGGCCCGAGTTCCGGGGGGTCGCTACACGAATCATCGATCCCTGCGGGAAGGCAAAGTCGCTTCGCGCTGAATCGTCACCGCTCTCTCGGGTTTCTCCCAAGCTGCGCTGAAACCCTCCGGGCACGCTGCTGAACGAAACGCTTCGCCGTTCATTTTTCAGCACTTTCCCTTTTCCGAGTCAGCACCTGTCAGCGCTCTCGCCTCGAATCCTACTGAAACCGCCTCATTTCAGCCGGATTCAGCCCGCCTCGCACGCTTCGCCGCGCGGACCCGGCTGCCGAGTCCAGCAGCAAACACCCAAGTTTGCCTGCTACGGGCAGCCCCCTGCCAGCTTCCCTTCTCTCGCCCGGGTTCTCCGCTTTCCACCAGGTACGGGCGAGCGGAAAGCTCCCAACCCTTACCGGCAGGAGGTCACTCCATTGGCAATGTCCGACTACAGGTTCCGCGAGGATGGCCGCCCCCGCCTGATCCACTTCTCCGGAGGCCGCACATCGGCCTACCTGTTGTTTCACACCGTCGAAGCCTACCAAGGCTCGCTCCCCAACAGCGTCCGCGTCGTGTTCTGCAACACCGGCAAGGAACGCGAAGAAACCCTCGTGTTCATCCAGCGCTGCTCGCAGGAATGGAACGTCGAAGTCACCTGGCTGGAGTACGATTTTCGTTCCGGCGCCCGAGGCGGCCGTCACGACCCCAAGCATGTTCACCGCGTGGTGGACTTCTCTTCCGCTTCCCGCAACGGAGAGCCCTTCGCGGCCATGCTCAGCGCCAGTTCCATCCTGCCCAACGTGGCGTTGCGCAAATGCACCAGCGAACTGAAGGTCCGGACTTCCGAACGCTGGGCGCGGCGCGTGCTGGGTTGGCGCAAGCCGCTCGACGTGCTCGGCATCCGCTACGACGAGCCGAAGCGCTGGCGCAAGGCGCTGTTCGAGGAATGCCACACCGAGTATCCCTTGGTGGGCGCCAGGGTAACCAAGCCGATGGTCGATGCCTTCTGGTCGCGCCACCCCTTCGACCTCGGCATTCCTTCGCGTCTCGGCAACTGCGATCTGTGCTTCATGAAGGGCAAGCGCAACCTCGTTCGCACCATCGGCAAGGAGCCGGAACGGGCGCAGTGGTGGATCGACCACGAACAGAAGATTCTCGAGAGCTTCGGCCGCCGCGTCCGCAAGTCCGAGATGGCTCAGTTCTCGATGCGCTACACCTACCGCGAGCTTCTCGAGGAAGCCTCGATCCCCGACCCCCAGCTCACGCTCATCGACGTGGACGACGACCAGGGAATCTCCTGCTTCTGCGGCGATTGATTGCTGCTTTCTGCCCTCGCCAACCACTGTGCTCCGCTTTGCTGATTCGCCATCTGCTGGCATCCTGTATCCATGAAATTCGTTCTTCCCTGGGTTGCTGGCTTTCTGCTCTCCCTCTCACGCTGGCGCTGGGAGCCGTTTCCCGGTGCCGGCTCCAACCCGTTCCTCGATCTGATCGAGCTCAACGACCCGATTCTCTTCCACGTCATCGTCGGCTGGTACTATCTCGCGCCGTGTGCCGCCGCCGGCGTGGGCGGAGCGTTGCTCGTTTCGATGTGGCAAATCTGGTTCGCCGGCATCGGCGGCAGCAACGGCGCCCGCGGTTCTCTCCCGCCCTGGCCCACGTCCGCCAACGACGAATCGATCTCTCTGGTGATCGGCGAAACCCACCACCGCACCAAGCCGGTCGAGTCCGAGAACCCCGACTGGCTGTTGCTCTCCGAGAAAGGACTGTTCACCGGAGTCGCCGTGGTCGGAGCGATCGGAACCGGCAAGACTTCGGCCTGCATGCAGCCCTTCGCCGAACAGCTCTTCGGATGGCAGGCTCACAGCCACAAGCGCAAGGCCGCCGGCCTCGTTCTCGAAGTCAAGGGCGACTTCTGCTACTCCATCCGCGACCTTCTCGAGCGCCACGGCCGTGGTGACGACTACCTCGAAATCGGCCTCAACAGCCATTGGCAGTGGAACCCTCTCGACGCCGACTGGATGGATTCCTACTCGCTCGCCTACAGCGTCGCCGGCCTCATGAACCAGCTCTTCGGCCGCGGCAAGGAGCCCTTCTGGCAGCAAGCCTCCACCAACCTGATCCGCAACATCATCGAGCTGTTCCGCATCACCACCGGCTGGGTCACCTTCAAGGACGTGTACAACTGCGCCATCGATCCCGAACTTCTCGGCAAGCTCATCAATCATGCGCATGAGCAAGCGGCTCCGCCCGAAGAGCACAGCCCCCGCTTTGTCATTCCCCGCTGGGCTCTCGCCGCCCACCAGGACGCTCTGAGCCAATGGAACTGGCGCGAGCAGAACGACAAGGAACAGTCCGCCGTGAAGTCCACTGAACTGTATGAGGCCCTCGTCAAGCTCGGCATCGACCATCGCACGCTCGATCCCCCCGCCAGGAAAGTGTCTCCCCGGCTGGAGCGCCTGCAGGCCGTCCAGCGCTGGTATCAGCACGACTGGTGCAAGATCGACCCGAAGCTGCGCACGTCGATCGTCGAAGGCGTGTCCGTTTTCCTCGGACTCTTCGACACCCCCGACGTTGCCCGCATCTTCTGTCCCTCGCAACCCGATCATCAACCCGAAGCTCTCTCTCCGGCGAACGGCGTCAGCGCCGCCGCCACCGAGATCGCCACGCTGCAGCCGCTTCCCTCACTCGAAACCCTGATCGACTCCGGCAAGGTGATCTGCCTCAACATGCCGGCATCGAGCAACGCCGCGCTGGCGCGGGCGATCGGCGTGATGCTCAAGCAAAGCTGGCTGGGCGCGCTGTTGCTGCGGCCCGCCATGATGCGCCGCTCTCCCAACCGGCACTTCCGGCCGGCCGTCTTTCTCTGCGACGAGTACCAGTCGTTCGCCACCGTGGGAGAGGCCGACCCCTGCGGCGACGAGAAAGCCTTTGGGCTCTCCCGCCAGTCGCGCTGCATCCCGATCGTCGCCACGCAGTCCATTTCCTCGCTGCGCTCCGTCACCGGCAGCGGCGAATCCTGGCGCACTCTGTTCCAGAACCTCAGAACCAAGGTGTTTCTCTCGCTCTCGGACGATGCTTCCGCCCGCATCGCTTCGGAAATGTGCGGCCAGGTCGAAGTGCTCAAGACCGCCTATTCCTTCAACGAGTCCACGCCGAAGGCCGGCATCTCCCTTTTCAGCGGAGCGCCCGGAGGCGGCAAGTCCTCGATGGGAGTCTCCAAGTCCTTCCAGGACCGCATGGAGCCGCTGTTTCGGCCGAAGGCGTTTTCCGAGCTCGACACCGGGCAGGCGATCGTGCTGCCCTACGACGGCAAGAAGAATCAGTCCGCCCGCCGCTGCTACCTCAAGCCGTTCTACTTGCCGCGTGATCTCAGCTACTGGCGCCAGAAGGAGAAAGGAATGATATGAGCCTTTCCCTGGAAGAAGTGCTGTCTGCCCTTCCCAAGCGGCTCCGGAAGGTGTTCGAGGATGGGACGGTCACCGAGCTGATGATCAACTCTCCCGACTCGGTCTGGTTCGAGAAGGAAGGCTGCCTCTACCCCGTCTACACCGACAAGACGCCCAGGGCCGAGGCGCTCACCGAGCGGATGCTCGATGCCACCGTCAAGCGCATCGCGCGGCCGTTGGGGTTCGACGCCGACAAGAAATCTCCCATCGTCGATGCCCGCCTGCCCGATGGCTCGCGGGTCGCGATCGCCTGCCCGCCCATCACCGAGAGCTTCGCTCTCTCGATCCGGCGCTTCGGCAGCCGGCCCTGGACGGCCGCCAAGCTGGTTGAATCAGGCTCGCTTCCGGCCGAAGTCCTCACGCTCATCGCCAAAGCCCTGAACCAGCGCGAGAACATCATCATTTCCGGGGGGACCGGGACCGGCAAGACCACCATGCTCAGCGCGTTGGCCTCGCTGATCAACGAGGAAGAACGCATCGTCTCGATCGAGGACACCCGCGAGCTTCATATCCCCGCTCCGAACTGCCTGCGCCTCGAATCCAAGAAGTCCCGGAAAGAGGAAGAAGGCCCCAACGTCACCATCCGCGACCTCGTTCGCCACGCCTTGCGCCACCGGCCGGACCGGCTTATCGTCGGCGAGGTTCGCGGCGAGGAAGCGCAAGACCTTCTCGAAGCCCTCAACACCGGCCACGGCGGATCGATCTCGACCGTCCACGCCAACTCCGCGCGCGCCGCTCTCACGCGGCTCGCCACCTGCGCCCTGCAGTCGAAAGCCGCGCCGCCGTGGGACGTGATCTGCGAGCACGTCGCCCTGGCTGTCCAGTACGTCATCCACCTGCGGCGCTCGGCCGACGGCCGCAGAGGGGTGCGCCAGGTTCTCGAAGTCAACAGCTACGACCGCACCCGGCAGGACTACGACTTCTCCACCGTCTGGGAAGCGCCGCCGATGGACGCCAACGGCGACGGCGGCATGATTGCGGACCGTATCCACTCCATGAGCACAACGCCGCCATCACGTCGCTGCTCGCGCTGCTCGGAGCTCCTGGAAGCCAACGGCAAGAGCAATCAGTCCGAGTTGTGCAAGACCTGCCGCCGCAAGGAACAGAACCATCGCGCCTACCTGCGGCGCAAGCAGAAGAAGCAGGAACAGTCCTCTACCTGCAAGTCCAATCCTCAAGCACGCGGCAAGCCGCGTTCCTGAGTCAACCAACCCCACCGAGAGCGGAGAGGCCGCAGGCGGCAACGCTCTCCGGTTTCGTCGCGCCCTTGGCCGCGCCGAGAATCCTGAAGGCGGCCCTGCGGCCCGCCTTGCTCCCACACGCTGGGGGGAGAGAGAGGCGCCGGCAGGTTGCCGCGCTGGGCGAGCGGTTCGAGGCTGCGGCGGATGCTGTCGGGATCGAGAGCCTTTCGCAGATGAGCACGCTGCCCCGCACTCCCTCGACCGGCAGAATCGGAAACTCACCCTGTCGGAGCCGCCACCAGTCCATGCCGAGCTGCGCCTCGTCAATGCACCCACCTGGCCCCTGAACTCCTGCGCCGAAAGAGCCGTTGCGACGGACGGCAACAGCAGCAGAATCCAGGCGAATCTTGACATATTTTTTAGACGTTCGAGCGCATTCGGCGTTGCCTTTTGCGCGCTTCTGCAGCCCTCGAAACTACCACGATCGGCTTGTCAGATTTTCGATTCGATGGGACCATTTCCCTCATGACGTACTTACGGAATATCTCTCGATTCGCAGTTATGTTCATCGCCCTGGCGGTCGTCACGGCCGCCGCCCTTCCTTCAGGCTGGATCGCGCTGAAGCACGTTCCCTCCCAGGGAGAGCAGAAGGGCTATTGGATTCTTGTCAAGGAACCCGCCGACGGAATCGCGGCCTGGTGGAGCGACGAGGAACTGGCCAAGATCGCGGCGGGCGATCCCGAACACGTCAAGCGCCTGGAAACCGACTGGAACCCGGCCGAGCATCCGGTAGCCGACGCGGGCGAAGCCGGACGCCTGGCCGAGGAACTGGCGAAGTATTGGGGCGGCGACGTGCCCCAGGCGAACTTCTGGGCGCACGGCGCCATGACGCGGCGCGGCTCGACGCTCAGAGCCTTCCGCTGGGAGCAGGACGGGTTGACGCAGCGGGACGCGCTGGAGGAGGCCGGCGAGAGGCCGAGCATCCCCGCAGCGCCGCTCGATCCCGACCCGGTCGACCAGCGCTACGACAACCGCAACGATATCGTGACCTTCGGCAACCGCTGGGGGAGTCACCTACGGACCAAGACGCTCGATCACGTCTACCGCGCCGAGTTGAACAAGGCGAAGAGGCGGCATCACCCCAACCCGCCGAGCGCCGGCGAGGTCGAGCAGAAATCCCGCGAGACGGTCGCGGCCTGCCGCAGCGAGAGCCTCAAGGCGGAAATGGGCGTGTTCGAGAACTACTTTCGAGCTTGGGGAGGTTTGGCTCCCAAAAGCGTGACCTTCGGGCTGCCGGATGACTGCGTGGCGGACCCCGGTCCTCCTGTAGCGGCCAATCGCGTGCCGTCGCCTACCCTCTACACCGCCTGCGACGGCTCCAGGCACATCACGCGGAGAGCGGCCGCCGCCGTCAACTGCGATCCGGTCTTCTACACCGCCTGCGACGGCAGCCGGCATGCTTCGCGGGCCGCGGCCGCCGCCGTGAGCTGCAAGCAGGAGCCGCCGCCGCGCCAGGATCCGGTTCGCTACACCGCTTGCGACGGGTCGAAGCACGCCACGCGCAGAGCGGCCAACGCCGTGCGCTGCGATCCGGTCTACTACACCGCCTGTGACGGCAGCCGGCATGCTTCGCGGGCCGCGGCTGCCGCCGTGAACTGCGAGCAGGAGCCGCCGCCGCGCCAGGATCCGGTTCGCTACACCGCCTGTGACGGCTCGAAGCACGCCACGCGGAGGGCGGCCAATGCCGTCAACTGCGATCCGGTCTACTACACCGCTTGCGATGGCTCCAAGCATGCCTCTCAAGCGGCGGCCAATGCCGTCAACTGCGCCCCCCCGCCGCCGCCGACAAACAAACCGACTCCTCGCTGCACGATTGCATGGCTGTGCAGTCCAGATCCGGATCCCGTTACCCCCGATCTCAATGACGGCGGTAGTGGCGGCGGTAGTGGAGGCAGCGGCAGTGGGAATGGCGGCAGTGGCGGTGGCAATGGCGGCGGAGGCGGCGGTAATGGCGGCGGTTCGAAGCCCTCGACCTACTCCGCTTGCGACGGCTCGATGCACAGTTCGCAGGCCGCAGCGGACGCCGTGGACTGTTCCCAACCACCACCAGATGAATACTTCGATTGCGCCGGCGATCCCCACAAGACCCAAGCTGCCGCCGACGCCGTGAGCTGCTCGGCGACCTACACCGCTTGCGACGGTTCAACGCATAGCAGTCAAGCGGCGGCCGATGCCATCGATTGCAGCCGGCAGTTTCAGAATCGGATCCTTCATGACCTGACTTGCGAAGGCACCGTCGATCAAGCCACCGGTCAGTGCGACGATCTGACCTACACGCCCTAGTGCGGAGAATCTCCATGACACCCACCTTGAGACGCTTCGCCCTTCTGAGCTTGTCCCTTCACATGCTGGCGGCCTCTTCGGAGGCCGCCAAGCGCATTCATCTCGAAGATCTGCTCGAGGACATTCCCATCCAGGCCCGGGTGCGGCACACCACCGTGATCGTGCTGCCGCCTTCGGAGAACATCCTCGACTACGTCGCCGGCGACACCGAAACCTGGGCCGTCACCGGTTCCGCCAACGTCGCCTACCTCAAGCCCGGCGAGAAGGACTCCACCACCAACATCGTGCTGGTCTGCCAGTCCGGCAACATCTACAGCTTCAAGGCGTCGGAGGACGAAGAGGCCGAGCCCGATCTGGTCGTCTACATCGACTACGCCCGCGCCATGGTCGAAGAGGAATCCCCCGGCGGCGGCAAGCCGGTCCTCCATGAACCCAAGTACGTTTCCCGGATGGACGTTGCGGTCTATCAGGAAGCCGCCCAGCAGGCCGAGGAGAACGCCCGCGCCGCCTGGAAACGCGCCGAACAGCAGATGCAGTCGGCCATCGACCGTTTCCGGTCCACCTACCCCACCCTGATCCGCTTCGAGTACCGCCTTGACAAGAAGGCTTCCAACCCGCCCTTCGAGATCGCCGGCATGTGGCATGACGGCCGCTTCACCTATGTTCGCTCGCATGCGTCGGAGGCGCCGGCGCTGTACGAGAACCGCGACGGCAAGCCCTCGCTGGTCAACTACGAGCTGCAGCCCGATGGGCTCTACATCATCAACCGCGTCGTCGAGGACGGACACTTTCAGATCGGCAAGCATCGCGCGAAGTGGTGGCGCGAGCGGCAGCCTCAGCAGCCCGATCCGCAACTCGTTCGAGGCCGCATCAGCCTGGCCACCCCCAAGGCCACGGCCGCGCCCAAGACGACCACCACGCCCGAGCCATCGGCCGCTTCCAAGGTGACGGATGAAACTCCCCAACCTGCTACCGAACTGGATCAGTAACCGCATCGCGGACCCGGAAGGAACCGCGCCCAAGGGCCTGATGTTCAAGTCCGGCGTCGTCTTGCTCGCGGTCTTCATGCTGGTGGTGATCCTGCTCGCTCCCGGCGAGGAAACCGCCGGCGATCCGATGGTTGCCGAGCCGGCGTTGCCGCCGCCGGCCGGTCCGGCGGCGGTTACGAAGGGCGATCAGCAGATCCAGTCGGCCGCCGACCGCCGCGCCGCCGAACAATCACGTGCGGAGAGACGCAAGCGCGATGCGGCCGAACGCGCCCGCCAGTTCGAAGCGCGCTTCCTTCGCGAGCAGGAAGAGCTGGAAGCCGAAGCCGCCGAGAACCGCCAGGCGATGGCCGCCGCCCGGCAAACCGACCTTTCCGCCGAGGAAGAGCTCGAGCAGAACCTCCGCCTGCAGCGAATCGAGCGCAAGGACAGCAGCTTGCGCTCTTCTCCGATCGCGCTCAGCTATCGTGACGCCGAGCCGCAAGTCGAGCTGCCGCAAGTCGAACCCGAACCCGCACCCACGCCGGCTGCCGCAATGCAGCAGCCGCCTCCCGCTCCACAACCCCCCGCGCCTGCCAACACAGCGGCGACGCCGGCCGAGCAGGCGCTTCAGGAAGGCAACGTCGCCGCCGCCACCCGCCAGCCCGGTTCCGCCCGAGGCTGGGAGCGCATCGAGGGCGGGCAGTTCATCGAGGCCGTCCTGATCACGCAAATCCGCGGCGACTCGCCCGGTCCGGCCATCGCCCGCGCCTCCACTCCCTTCTGGTCGAGGGACCGGCAGCGCATCCTCATTCCTCGCGGCGCCCGCTTCGTCGGCCGCGCGCAGGCCGTCCAGCAGTGGGAACAGGCCCGGCTCAGCGTCACCTTCGACCGGCTTGTCTTCGACGGCTACAACCTCCGTATGCCCTTCGCCGGACTCTCCCAAGCCGGCGAAGCCGGTCTGAAGGACCAGGTGAAGCGGCATTACCTCGCCACCTTCGGCGCTGCCGGCGCCGTCGGCGTCATCAGCGGCCTGACGCTGCGCAACACCCAAAGCTACGGCTTCAACGTGCCCGCCGGGCAGGCCGCCCGGCTGGAGGCCGGCCGCTCGCTGGGCGAATCCACCAGCGCCATCATGGAACGCTACCTGAACCGCCTGCCCACCATCATCATCCGGGCCGGCCATCGCATCCGCATCTATTTCGTTTCCGATCTGCTCGTACCCAGGAGACCCGCATGAATCCCGCAAATCCGTCTCATTCATCCCATCCGGCCGGAATCCGGCCCGATCCCGCAAAAAAGCCGCGCTCAGAGGCCGCAGAAGCGGCGAACCGCCAACCACCGGCACCCCGGCACCCCCCTCGTCGCAGGCGGCGCCGCTTGAGCCTGCTCATCGTGATGGCGCTGCTGCTCGTGGGAGCCGGACAGGCCGCCTGGCCCGTCATCGACGTGTCTGCCGTCGCTCAGTTGATCGAGACCGTGCAGCTGGCGCAGGATCAGCTCGACCGAGTGACCACCGCGAGAGATGCCCTGCTCGGCCAGGTCGCCAACTTCACCGGCATTTGGAGCGACCTCACCGGCGAAGCCTACCAGCTCGGCGAGAAGGCCAGCGGCTTGGTCACCGGTCACAGCCTGACCGCGATCGAGGCGGGGCTTACGGCCCGCACGAACGCCGAGCAGCTCGCCTGGCCGACCCAGAGCGACGTTCGGGACGCCTACGCGGGAGAAGACGCGGCGGTGATCCAGCAGGTCCTCGACGCTCATCAGGCCGAAACCGCGCGCCATACCGCCCAGCGGAACGCTTGGCGCGACGCGCAGATCGTGATCGCCGAGGCCGGGCAGTTCCTCGAAGCCATCGAGACCACCGCCGGGAATCAGAACAATGAAACCACCCAGGGCATGAGCGCACAGCTCGATCGCCAGATCGCCGTCTCGTCGGCCAGCCGCGACATTGCCGCGCGGCAGCTCGAACTGGCCGTCTCGGCCGAGCACCGCGCCGCCCGTCTCGAGCACCTCGAGGCGCTGCATCGGGCGAACCAGAAACGAAGAGCGTTGGAGCTGCGCATCGAAATGCAAGACGCGATCGCGGACCACGAAGCGGACTTCGACGCCGCCGCCTTCGACCGGCAGCTCTATACCCCCGTACTGCCCACCTACTGAAGCACTGCGCGAACCCCTTCTAGCTCATGGCGGCCCCCGCACCACCCACCGATCCGAACAGCACCAAGTTCGTTCTCGATGGCCTGACCCAAGGCCTGATGGACGTTGCGGACGGTCCGATCCTTGCCGCCGGCAATGCTCTCTGGATGGGCCTGGCGCTCATCATCATTTCCTGGACCGGCATGCGCACCGCCTTGTCCGGTGACGGCTGGAGCGCCTGGGAGATCGTCAAGCTCATCATCCTGCTCTCGATCCCGCGGGGAATGCTGCAGTTCTACGCCGTCGATTTCCCCGGCATCGGACTCTCCTTCCCCGAAATCATCGTGCAGCAGGGCGCCTGGCTGAACGGCGTCATCGTCGACGACACCGGCAGCGATGTCTGGAGATGGCTGCGCAACTACCTCAGCGCGACCTGGCTCACCTTCAGCCAGCAGGAGATCGGTTTCTCTTCGATGCTCAGTTTCCATGCCGTCAGCGGCAAGCTGGTCGTGCTCGCCGTTCTCGCCTTCTCGTCGCTGCTCACCCTCATTACGGTGCTCATCGGCTATTCCTTCATCCTCTTCTCGCAGATCGCCATTTCCATCCTCACGCTGTTCGGCCCGCTGTTCATCCCCTGGATGATCTTCGGGCCGCTCTCGTTCCTGTTCTGGAGCTGGTTCCGGATGATGATCACCTACTCGCTCTACGCGGCGGTCGCCGCCGCCGTCTTCCGCGTCACGATGCAGCTCATCATGACGGTCGGCAATGCCTACCAGGCGAACTTCAACCCCGACACCGTCATCGCCGCCTTGAGCAGCCCCACCGCCCTGGCTTCAGGATTGTTCACTGCCGTCGTCTGGTTCATCAGCTACGTGCTGGCGCTGCTCACCTGCCTGCTCACCACCTTCAAGATCCCCGAAATCGCAGGCGGCCTGGTCTCCGGCGCCGCTCCCGGAGGCGGCATTGCCGGAACCGCCCTGGCGGCCGGAGCCGCCGTCAAGGGCGGCGCAGCCGCATCCAAGGTCGTAGGCAAGGCAACAGGAGGATAGTCCGCCATGAACGAAGGGAACGTCCGCGAGTACGCCGAGGCCTGGGGAGCGCACGCTACCGCCGCCCGCACCTTGCGCTGGATCACCGCAGCGCTGATCCTGATGCTGCTCATCACCTCGATCGGCTGGCTCTGGAGCGCTTCGCGCGAGCCGCAGCCGCTGTTCGTCCGCGTCGACGAGCTGGGCCGCGCCGAAGTCGTCGACTACGAAGCCCTCGAGTTCGACAAGAACCCCACTTCGCCCGTCACCAAGTTCTTCCTCGCCCGTTTCATGCGCGACCACTACGAACGCCGCCAGGGCGGCGTGCGCGAAGCCTGGACCCGCAGCCTCTACTTTCTGACCCGCGAGCTGGCGCAAACCGCAAGCGCCACCGACGCCGAGAACATCGCCGCCGTCATCGCCGGCCAGGCTTCCGAGATCGTCATGCGGGACTTGACGCTGCGCATCACGCCCTCGGAGGAGCCGCCCTTCACCGCCGTCGCCACCTACACCCTGATCTACCAGCGCCGCGGCACGGAACTGGGGCGCGAGATGTGGAGCACCGAGCTGCGCTTCCACTTCCTCGACAGCGTCCCCTCCGAATACGTCCTGGTGAATCCCATCGGATTGAGCGTTTCCTACCTGCGCGCCGACCGCGCCGTCAGCGAGGCCCCGTGAGCCATCCTCTCGCCCCCCTGCTCAACATCCCTCAGGCGCGCCTGACGCAGCGCTTCGACCTGTTCGACGCCGAGGAGCTGCCGATAGGCGCTCTCCGCCATCGCCGCGGACTGAACTACCTCCTCGACGACCATGCCGGGCCCGGCGGCGTAAGCCAGAGTTTCTTCGGCCTGCTGCGCGGCTCGATCAAGGGGAGCCACAGCTACCGCGTCGACTTCCCGCCGCATTGGGACGAGACCCGCCGTGCCCTGCTCGTGGCCGCCGCCGTCGTCATCGACTTCACCATCTTCGGAGGCTGAGGAAAACTTGACCAGCGATTCCCGCCTTCACCGCGTCTTGCACTTCATCGTCGAGCTGTCGCTCATCCTCATCGCCGCCGCCGTTTTCGGCCTGCTGATCTTCAACGCTTTCGACTCCCGAATCATGGGGATTGAATAGCTCGCCATGAACCGCAAATCGTACCTGGCCGATCTTCCCATGGACGAAGTCTGGCTCATTCCCGCGATCTACGTTCTGATCGCCGGCCTGAACGCACTACTCGATCTGCAACTCGAATCGCAGTCCGCTTGCGCCGCAAGCTGCGCCTGCATCGAAACCACGCCATGACCATCGACATGCACCGCGACACGTCGCTTAGGGAATCTGCCGCCTACGCTCTCTTCGACTCCCGCACAGCAAAGCTCAAGCCGCCTTCTTCCTCCGGCCTCAGCAGCTACACCGCCACGCGCAACCTTCCCGAAGACAACCCGGCTCACGCCGTCAAGACGATGGAAGAAACCTGCCTCCCTCCAGCCAAGCTCAGTCCTCAGCAAAAGCAGCGTCCTCGCCGGCGCACCAGCAAACCCGCCCTCTGCTACACCGTCTATTGGGAGGCCGATTACGACCCGCAGACCGAACTCAGCAGGATCGACGACTCCCTCACCGCGTTGTTCGGCACTCACCTTCAGACCCTGATCGTCGGACGCTCCGACTATCCCAGGCGCACCCACGTCATCCTCAACGTCATCGACCCTTCGACCCACCGGCTCGGCATCGTCGAGTTTCCGTACTTCGAACTGATGTACTGGCACCTGACCACCGTTTGTGACGACCATGCCATCGAAGCACTGAATCGTGGCAAAGCGGCTACGACCGCCGATTCCCTCCGCAGACAGGACCATCGTCTGCTCGATCTTCCTCCGCTCTTTGCGGAAGCCGTTCGCGGAGTCCCGGGTTACCGCTTCGATTCGAACACGCTGCACATGGTCTGGAGAGCTGGACCTTCCACCTTTCACACGGCGGACTTCATCGATACCGTCCACGCCAACATCCACCATGACGAATCCAAAGCTCGTCGCGCTCGCCGCTCTCCCCTGGAACCCGATGCCATCAACCAGCTCCTCCATCGGAAGCGCGATACTCGCCGCAAGATCATTCTTGGCGACTTCTTCGACCATCAGATCGAACACGATGCATCGTTCTCGGCAGACGTGCTTTACGACCTGGACCGCGCCCTCTCCGACCCCTTCGATCGCTCCCTTTTCAAGCTGCACACCCTGACCACCCCCAAAGCTGGACTGATCTGCAATTTCTACCCCAAAAAGCACAAGCGGGAGTGGTGCGCCGCTTACTCCGGCAACCCCTCCGATCTTCCCGAAGATTTGATCGGCTACACCATCCAGATCCAGCCTCACCCACCCAATGCCCCTTGGTACGGCCGCATCACAGAGATCGCCGTCCGCTCCTCAGACAACCTTGTCGTCAGGACGACGCCCAGGGATTACACCGCTCTCTACCGAAACGGTTGGCGCACCATCGCTGAAGCTGCCCTCTCATGAACCGCTCCGAACGCATCGTCAACCTGGACCGACAGCTCGAGAAGCTGAAGAAACGGAACCGTCAGGCCGAGTCCGTCCTTCGCATTCCAAAGCAACGACTTGAACACGCCGAAGCAGTCCGGGAGCGCAAGCTCGAAACCCGCCGCAAAATCCTTATCGGCAAGGCCGTTCTTCACGACATCGAAGACGATCCCGTTCTCCGAGCGTGGTACTTCACACGCTGCCACGGCCACCTTGCCGACAACCGTGAACGGAAGCTGTTTCACGATCTGACCTTCGATAACGGCGATGCCCCCCAGCATCGCCTCTCTGTCACATCACCGTTTCGGGGCTTTCTCGATCGTCTTTCTTCGCTGACCAGGTACTTTCATCGCCAACGAAATACACCCTCATGATGTGCGCGAACCGCAGCAACCGTCACTCTTTGACGCTTCACCACACCCGTTCTTGCAAACCGAACCGGAAGCCCACTTGCCCCCCGGTTGCTCGAATCGCAACCCAGGCGTTCGACGAACGCCGGCCGGGCGCTAGGGCGACACCGCTTTACCGGCAGGCTTCACTTCCACGGGCAGGACGGCGCTGTTCATTCGAACGCTGCGCTCTTCCTCCTGTCCGTGTTCTCCGCTTTTCCGCCAGTCCGAGGTGAGCGGAAAGCTCCCAACACTTGAACCAGGAGGATTACTCAATCATGTCCAGCACCACCCCCAAGCCCGTCAAGGAAGTTCGCGTCGGAGCCGTCAAGGCCGCCATCTGGCGCAACGAGTCCGAGTCCGGCGTCGTTCGCTTCAACGCCACCTTCTCGCGCATCTACAAGGATGCCGAGGGCAACTGGAAGGCCACGTCCAGCTTCGGCCGCGACGACCTGCTCGTTGTTGCCAAGGTCGCCGACCAGGCGCACAGCGCGATCTTCGAGCTCGCCAACGGCGGCAGCGCCGATCAGGACAGCGCCTAGCTGCCTGACGGCCACCATCTCCAGGCGGGGCGCAAGCCCCGCCTTTCCTGGTGTTCCTTTCAACAACCCCCAAGGCAATTCCCGTCACACCCTGAGCGCGTTAGCTTCGCAGAGCTCCCTTTCGCGCCCTAACCCCTTTTTCTCCGAAACATCCCAGCCCGCGCAGCCCGGCGCGGAATGCGGCCTGTTTCCTCGAAGCTCACACCCCGCTTTTCCCCGAATCCGCCTTCTCAAGCCCTTTCGCCCCCTGCCCAGGGTTCTCCGCTTTCCGCCAGGGTCCAGCGAGCGGAAAGCTCCCAACCCTTTACGACAGGAGGCACGAACCTGATGAGAACCGATCAAACCCGCTATTACGAAGTCTGGATCGGCCGCCTGCGCTCGATCGTCGAGCTCGACGATCCCAAGATGGGATCGACCTTCAGCTTCACCCCCTGCGAGTACCCCCGGCAGCGCCACCGCGACGGCCACCTGATCCGCAAGCACTTCCTCAAGCGCGGACGGTGGCACGTATCCGAGCGCATCAGCCGCAAGGAGAAGCGCGCCATCGCCATCGTCGTCAACCAGGCCCACGCCTTCATTCACAAGCTCATCCTGGCCAACGGCACCATGGCTCACCTGGCCGTCAACGCCAACATCGAGCACGGAACCGCTTGGGACGTTGACTGAGGCCGAGTTGCCGGGCGGGTTGTTTTCCACGCCTTTTCCTGGGTTCCGAGCCGCGTCGCGGCGGCGGCTCGAAAAAAGTCGCGCTCCAAGCCCGCTGAAGGCGTTTTCTCCGATCGACTGGACCCCCAGCACCCCCGGATCAGGAACCGTATCGCGTTGCTGCCTTCCAATCTTGCTCCGCACCTGTCCGCTCTCAACTGCTTTCCCTCCGCCTCGCTGACCGTCTTCTCCGCTTCCCGCCAATCAACGGTGAGCGGGAAGCTTCCAATCCGACATCCAGGAGAACTCTTTCGATGAAACACCTGCCAGCCACAGCCCTTCCCCAGCCGGAAGCGATCGTTCGTTTCGCCGGACCGTATCGGTTCCTGTCGAACTTCTTCCCGCGGCCGCTGCTATGGCAAGGAGATCGATTTCCGACCGCCGAGCACGCCTATCAGGCCGCCAAGTGCAGCCGTGCCTGCGATTTCCGGATGATCCGGAGCGCGCCGAGCCCTGGGGCGGCCAAGCGAATGGGTCGCAAGATCGCCATTCGCGAAGATTGGGAAGCCGTTAAGGAGAAGGTGATGCTTTCGATTGTGCGAGCGAAGTTCCAGGATGCGTACCTTCGCCGCCGGTTGTCCGCCACCGGTTCTGCCGAGCTGATTGAAGGTAACGATTGGGGCGACCGGTTCTGGGGAGTCTGCCGCGGTGAAGGTGAAAACCGCCTCGGGAAGATTCTTATGAAGGTGCGGGCCGAAATCCGGCCCTAGTCCTTTTGGCACCGCCTTGAAGTGCGGTATCTCCTTCCCGCATCAGCCGCCTTTCCTTGAATCCTCTCAGGTTGCTTGCCTTTCGATGATCGCCGGCGATCTCGTTCCCGTTGCATGGATTCTCCGCTTCCCGCCGAGTACGAGTGAGCGGAAAGCTCCAAATCCAACCCGCAGGAGGACCTCAATCATGAGCCACCCCGAAGCCGCAGCCGTTCTTCAATCCGTCAACGAGCAGCTCGACCGCCTCGACGGCGTGCAGTGCCTTCGTTCCACGCACTGCATCTCGAAGATGATGCTCATCGACGAGAAGCTCTCACGACTGCTTCACAACGCCGTCAACACCGCCATCGACGAGCGCGACAGCCACCAGCTCGAGTTCTGACATGCGTTCTCCTGATCAGTTACGTCAAGTCCCGGCGCTGTGCTGGGCCTTCCCCGCAGCCGCTCACTCGCTGCTGTTCGCCGCCTGCCGCAGCGCCTCGATCTTCAACCTCAACCCGCAGCACTTCGCCTTCAGCGTCCAGCTTCTCGACCGCCTGTTTTGAATACGACTCACACAACAACATCTTGTATGTCCTTCGGCGCGGTCCGCTTCCCTCGATGTGAATCGCACACAACATCTTGTAGGTCCGATTCCTTCCCCCTTTCGCCCGCCCAAGAGTCTCCGCTTTCCGCCAATCAACGGTGAGCGGAAAGCTCCAAACCCTTACCGACAGGAGGACATCCTATCCATGGCAACCAACACAGCCTCACATGAACCACGTAGGACCGGACTCTTTGCAGCCCTTTGAAGCGCCAACGCTGATGAAATGTTGGCCTACAATGCAGTTGCGGAGGTTCGCGACATGGCCGGCGAGAACATCGACGCTAAGTTTGAAGCTCAAAACGCAAAGATCGACGCTCTTCGCTGGATGACCGGCGGCTTGTATCTTTTGATCCCCATAGCAATGGGCATCATCGCTCTCTTGCTGAAGAGCTAACCCCTACACGCAGGGCCGCCGCCGCTCCGACCCCAGCGGCGGCGGCCTTTCCTTCGCGAACGCCTTCGGCATCCTGTTGCTGCTCACCGCCTGCGGCTGGCTTTTGCACCTGACGGTCGAATGCGCGCGGCAGCACTGGCGCACCCGCAAGCTGCAGCTCGCCTTCGAGGAATCGAAGGACCCTCAACGGCTCCTGCGAAAGACTCTTAAAACCCTCGCCGAGACGCCCGGCATCCGCGTTTGCCGGAAAAAACCTTCTCTGCGGCCGCACTGACGCGGCGATCCCCTTCCGACTGAACCTCCAGCACCCCCGGATACGGTCCGGATCCGGATGGTGCTGAACCTGCCGGCTGCCGTTCACCCTTCACGGCGTCGCCGTCGATGCCGCCCCCTTCGAGCGGGTTCTCCGCTTTCCGCCAGCAGCCAGTGAGCGGAAAGCTCCCAACCCTTACTCACAGGAGGTTCATTCCAGCATGTCAGACCAAGAGCCGAGTACACCCTCGGAAGATCGACGCAACAGCTACGAACGCAAGCAGGACGCCAAGCGCGAGCGGTTGCTGAACGCGGCCGAGAAGGCCGAACGCGAAGGCGACGCTCGCATCCAGCGTGCCGACAAGGACGCTTCGGCGATCCCGATGGGACAGCCGATCCTCGTAGGCCATCACTCGGAGAAGCGCGACCGCAACTTCCGCAACCGCATCCACGGCAACTACCAGAAAGGCTACGAGTTGAAAAACAAGGCTGCGGAGCTGCGTGGGCGCGCCGCCAGCGTCGGGCAGGGCGGGATCTCGTCGGACGATCCCGATGCTGTCGAGAAGCTTCAGGAGCAACTGCAGAAGCTCGAAGAGAAGCAGCAGCTCTACAAGGCGATCAACAAGGCCCTGCGCAAGGCCGACCGCACCGGCAGCGACGACGATCTGCGGGCGCTGGGGCTGAGCGACAAGCTCATCGCCCAGCTCAAGACGCCGGATGCCTGCGGCGAGCGAGGCATCGCCCCCTTCCAGCTCTCCAACAACAGCGCGAACATGCGCCGGATCCGCAAGCGGATCGAGGCGCTGCGGGCGACCGCCGACGATCAGACCACCGAGGAGCAGCACGGTGACATTCGCATCGTGGACAACGTGGAGGAGAACCGCGTGCAGATTTTCTTCCCCGGCACTCCTTCGTTCGACGTTCGCAAGAAGCTCAAGCAAAACGGTTTCCGATGGTCGCCCACGGCGGGAGCGTGGCAACGCCATCGCAATGAAGCCGCCCTTTGGTGGGCGCGGCGTTGCTGCGGTCTGGAGTAGCACCATGACCGCAGCCTGGCCCCTGGTGATCGTCTCGATGACCAGGGGCCTTTTTTGTATGCCGAGCATGATCGACAGCTTGGAGGTGCAAGTCCTTTATCCAGCCTGATGGCGGCGAAGGATTAGCGAAGCGCAAGGGCGTCGTCGCGAGGCGGGGTCTGAAGGAAGCGTGGAGCAAAACCGCGACCCGATGGACAAGAACCGGATACGAGGCCTACCCGGCCGGACGAGCGAGCTACTGATCGCGAAGTCCATAGCCATCAAGGGCCGGGGTGGTAAATCCGGCGGGTGCGCGGGGAAGGCGGTCGGTCTTACCTCGGGAGGTCTGCGTCGTGTCCGGAAGTCCCGGACTGAGCGGGTTCGTAAGGCCCGTGATCGCGGCGCAGAAGTCAGCAGAGGGCATAGTAGTCGGCTCGCCGGCGAAGGCCCGAACGACGGACAGGGCCAGTAGGACGGTACGCTCATACGGACCAAGCAGCAGAACATCCAGTTGGAACTGGCCTTGGAGCCGGCGGTGAAGGGTGAAGCCCGGAGCGCCGGAGCCCAAGGGACCGAAGCCCGCCTGGCGCGTGCCGAGCCCGAACGCCCGGCGGCTGGGCTCGTCTCTCTTGAAGCCCGTGCAGCCGCTTAAATCCGTCGAACCGCCGTGTACGGACCCGTATGCACGGTGGTGTGGGAGGGGTGGAGCCGCGAGGCTCCCCCCTATCCCGATTGTGCGCTCGAGCATCCGCGCTTGAGCACATTCCGATCCAGAGGCTTCAATCTCGATGCCTCGCGGTCGCAGCCTCACTGGACCAGTTCCCGAAACCAGCGCTGTCGCGTCCGGACTTCGTACTCTATCCGCGAAACCGGCATCAGATTCGTTGCCCGAACGACCGACGTCGCTACCTCTCCGTCCCACAATTTGAACTCAGAGCACCAGGAGTCCCCTCATGAGCAAACTCTTCGACCCCAACGCACAGCGTTCCAAGTGGGCGCCCGATCCCATTCCCTGCGATGACTGCGGAACCCTTCTCGACAACGACTGGTACAAGAGCGGCCCGCAGGCCAGGGTCTGCCGGCCGTGTCAGAACAAGCGCTACGAAGCCAAGACCCGGGGAACGCCCGAAGGCGAACGGCGCCGCAAGCGCAAGACGCTTCTCGCCAAGCTCAAGTGCATCGAGGACCGCATGATCCGCGATCAGCGAACCCATGCCCAAGTCTCGGAAGAGCTGAAAGCCCTCGACAACTCGTGAACCCGCTCACCCGGCTTGACCTGGCTGCTCGTTGCTTTCCCCCTCACCCTCGCTCGCGGCGGGTTCTCCGCTTTCCGCCTGGTAGCAGCGAGCGGAAAGCTCCCCACCCGCCTGCCAGGAGGTTCAACCGATGCCGCAGAGAGCCGATTCGATCATCGCCTACACCGCCGATGCCGACATCTACTGTCCCGACTGCGCCCGTGAGTACTTCAAGACGATCCACGGATGGAAGTACGCCCTGGCGCTGCTCAGCGCCCCGCACGACCAGCACGGCATTCCGGAAACCATCAAGGACCGCAAAGGCAACGATGCCGGAGTCGTCTTTGCCGTCAGTGAGCCCGCCGACTACCCCGAAGTCTGCTGCACCTGCTTCTCTCTCATCCGCGATTGACCCTTTCCCCCCTGCCCGGATTCTTCCGCTTTTCGCCGTCCCCGGCTGAGCGAAAAGCTCCGAACCCGTTATCACAGGAGGATCATTCCACCATGGCTACCACCAAGACCACCGCCAGCTTCCGCTGCGACCGCGAGCTGCTCGACCGCGTGGTCGAAGCCAGCAAGAACCACGGACTCAGCCTTTCCGAGTGGATGCGCCGCTCGCTAGAGGATGCCGTCAGCGTGCATCTTCCCCGCAACACCATGAAGCGCTGGAAGGCGGCCGAGCTCGAAGATCGCGAGATGGGCGCCTTCTTCGCCGGCAAAGTCTCGAAGCTGCCGGAGAACCTGATCGGCGAGGCCATCGAGGCCCGCAACGACGAGGGTGACACCTGGACCGCCGTCATCGACGAGGTCCGCTTCCGCAGCGACCGGATGGTAATCGTGAAGGTCAAACCCAACACCGTGCGCCGGCAATCGGCCGCCGTCAAGCCGGCTGCCTCCTGATCGGCCGGCGAGCCCGTACACGTCCCGCCGCACCTGCGGCGGCACTTCTCGCGATAAAACCTTCGCTGGGAAGCCGCTGACGCGGCGATCCCCTTCAAGCCGGACCCCCAGCACCCCCGGATTCGTCCCGGATCCGGACGCTGCTGCTTTGTTCAACACCCCACATCTGGCGCTCGATGAGCTCGCAACACCCCAACATCTTGTGCCGCGCCGGCGCCGCGGACAGCAACATCCTGTGCTTCCCTCTTCCGCTGCGGCTGCCCGGTCAGGGGTTCTCCGCTTTCCGCCAAGCACAAGCGAGCGGAAAGCTCCCAACCCACCCCATCCGGAGGCCCACATCCGATGCAAGACCTGTTTCCAGAAATGCACTCCCACGTCGCCATCAAGCTGTTCGAGGACGCCATGTTCCTCTACCGCAAGAAGGAGGACTTCAAGAAGATCAACCGCGCCCTTCGCAAGTCGGACCGCCTCGGCAGCGATCAGCCGCTCGAAGAGCTCAACCTCGATCGCACTCGGATCGACACCCTCAAGACCCCCGACCAGACCGGGACGCGCGGCATTCATCCCATCGTGCTGCGCAATATCCGCAGCCGGATTCTCAAGATGAAGTCCCGTCTGTTCTCCGAGTTCGGCCTCGTGATCGACGATGGCAAGCTCACCAGCTCCGCAGCTTCGACCCTCCCCAAGACCACCCACGAAATGTGCGGCGAGGTTCGCATCGTCGATAACGTCGAGACAGGCCGCATTCAGCTCTTCTTCCCCCGCAAGGTCCGCAAGCCCACCACCAACGTCCTCAAGTACTACGGCTTCCGCTGGTCACAGGCCGTGGGAGCCTGGCAGCACCCTCGCGACCATCAGGGCGCCGGCCTCTATTGGGCGCGGCGCATCTGCCGGGGCTGGAACCCCTTCGCCCGACCTTTCCCCGCCATCCTCGACGCCCGCTTCGCACTCCCGTCGCGGCCGTCCACGGTGCGCGATCGCACATTGATCTGATTCAGATTCCACGACAGCGTGATCGCCGCCGGCGTGATCCGCTCTTGCCCCATTTTTCGCTGCCGATCCGCTGCGCATGACCTTCACTACGCTCGCTCCCGGCCGCGATCCGCATCATGATGAGGGTTCTCCGCTTTCCGCCAGGTACGGACGAGCGGAAAGCTCCCAACCCTTACATCGCGGAGGATTCACCCATGGCAAACGAAAACGCCGAAACCGTATCGCAAGTTTGGGAAATGATCTGTCCCGGATGCCACTGCGACGACGACATTCGCATCCACGCCACGATCGCCGTCATTCTGCTGCCCGATGGCACCGACCCCACCGATTCCGACACCGAATGGGACGACTCCAGCGTCGCGCTGTGCAACCGCTGCGATTTCACCGGAACGGTGAAGGACTTCCAGGACGCCTGCAGGAAGCCCCGCAACAGCAAAGGCTAAGCCTCCATCACCATCCCCCGGCCGTATTCCGGCTGCCCGCTTTCCCCGTTCCTCCGATAGCGGGTTCTCCGCTTTCCGCCAGGTACGGGCGAGCGGAAAGCTCCAAACCCCAACCGACAGGAGGACGCCTTTCATGAGTGCTTACGTAGTCACCCCGGCGCACATCGCCACGTGCGCGAAGATCATCCGGGAGATCATCTTCCATTTCGACAAGAACCCCCCTAGCGACAGCGACGTTCGCATGGACCTCGCCATGGCCAACGTCATCAGCGTCGCCTTCCGCTACGGCCCCGAAGGCCGCCGCGCCTACGCCTCGATCTCCAGCTCCATCCTCGGCCAGCTCGACGACGCCGGCTGGGACACCAGCGGCGTCGATCACCCCGAAGGCGTCAGCGACATCAACGCAGCCTGCTTCGACGAAGGCTACACCGTCAGCGACTACCTTCGCGACTGCCGTTCCGCCGAGCCGCGACACTACTCCCACGCCGAGGCCTGCGAGTACCTCAGCTGCCTCAACTACCAGTCGTGCGAACCGCCGAACTGGCCCGACAGCAAGGTGCGGATGTGGATTCTCGAATCGAAGTCCTATCTCGCCAGCCGGCTTGCCAAGCAGGTGCTCGGCGAACGCCACGTCTGGGAAGTCCGCGACGCCGATCCCGACCTCAAACCCGTCTCCTCACTGATTCCCGCCCAGCAGTAATCCTGCCCCGCCGCCTCGGCGGCGGGACTTCTTTTGCCGCTAGCGGCCATCTCAACCCCTGCGGCTCTCCCCCGCCAATGGGTTCTCCGCTTTCCGCCTGTCACCAGTGAGCGGAAAGCTCCCAACCCTTATCCATCACGAGGCAACCCTTCATGACACTCTCGCTGGAAGTCGATCTGTTGCACGAACCGCCCGAGCCGAACGACGACGAGGACTCCCCCGAGGCGGCCGTCTGCGCCAACTGCGGCAGCAACAAGATCACCTTCGACGCCACCGCGTATTGGGACGAAGAGCAGCAGCAGTTCGAATACGATATTTTCCGCGACAAGGTCTACTGCCAGTTCTGCGACGGCAAGCAGCAGGTCGATTGGGTTTCGATCTGATCGAATCTCCTCTACTCTCCAACCATGACCAGCACCGAAAAATCCATCACATTCACTTGCAGCGACCAGCTATACGAGCGCGTCGAGGAAGCCAGCCGCCGGGCAGGTGTCACGATCGAGAAGCACGTCGCTCAAGTGGTCGAGGACCACTTCTTCCCAGCCGCCAAGCGCCGCAGGGACTACTACGCTCGCCGGCGCTTCTACACCTACGAGATCGATCCCGATTGAAGCACACGCCCTTCATCCGGCCTTCAGGACGGGTTCTCCGCTTTCCGCCATCAACCAGTGAGCGGAAAGCTCCCAACCCTACTTCCCAGGAGGCCAGCAACTCCATGCCCGACGACACCGGCGCCGACAGTCCAAGCCCCATGCCCACCTTCATCGTCGATGCGGACGAGATGACCTCTCCGGATACGATGGCCGACTTCCTCGAAGCCACCATCGCCGACGCTCGCGGCCTCAACCGCAAGCGTTACCGTCCGGATGCCGAATTGTGGCACTCGCCCGCGTTCAACGGAGAGTGCCGCGTTTGCCTGGCCGGTTGCTTCATCGCCGCGAAGCTGCGCCCTCCCAGCAGCACGGACATCGACATCGCCGATGTTTCCAGTTCCGTCCAGAACAAGCTCAAGGCGCTCGACTTCATGCGTACCGGCAACTGGTCCGTCGCCTTCAAGTTCTTCTATTCCGTCCTTCCGGATTCCGATACCGAGCGTCAGCTCAACGAGCTGCCCATTCCCGCAGACCCTTACTTCGCAACCTGGTTCGAGTTCGACCTTCACCTGGCTTCGCTCGATGCGATCGTTCCCAGGCTGCGCGGGATCGAGCAGCAACCGTAGCCCATCCCTTTCCCCTGGAGGGTTCTCCGCTTTCCGCCAGGCAGCTGCGAGCGGAAAGCTCCAAACCCCTACTTCCAGAAAGCGACTTCGTAATGCCGTTCATCGAAAACCGACCCATCAGCGACCTTTCCGGCGACGTTCATTTCGACATGCTGCCGGAAGAGTACCAACCCATCTTCAATTCCATGGCCGACTTGCTCAGCGCCGCCGTCGCCGACGCCCGCGGCCTCGACCGCAAGCGCTACCGCCCTTGCTCCGATGAATGGCATGACGGCATAGCCGTTCAGCAATGCCAGGTCTGCCTGGCCGGCGCCTTCATCGCCGGCACGCTCGAATTCCAGCCCACGTGCGACATCCGCCCCTCGATGTTCACCCATCCGATGCACGACAAGCTCCTGGCCCTCGACGCCATGCGCAGCGGCGATTGGGACTTCGCCTTCTTCAAGTTCTATTCCTGCCGACCCAGCCCCGACACCCTTGACGCCCTTCTCGATCTTCCCGAACCGGATGATTCTGATTTCTACTCTTGGGAAGAGTTCGATCATCACCTGAATTCGCTCGAATCGATCATTCCCGAGCTGCGCAGGATCGAGGAACAGGACTGCCCGTACCGTTCCTCTTCCATCCCTCTTCCGACACCCTCGCGGTCACGCTGACCGCTGCCGGCAGGGTTCTCCGCTTTCCGCCAGCTAGCTGCGAGCGGAAAGCTCCCAACCCCTACTCCCAGGAGATCACTCGCCCATGCCCCGTCAGCCCGAGTTCAACCCTTCCCTCGAAGCCCTCGATCACCGTCTTTGGAATCGAGCCACCAACCCTCTTCTCAAGCAGCTCACCCTGTCCGACAAAGACGACCTATCCGATCACGATCTGTTCGCCTGGCTGCTGCAGCAGTCCGGCCGCCTCGATCGCGGCGAGATCGACAAGGCCGAGATCAGCATCATTGCCGCTCTCTTCATGGACCAGGCCAACGACCTTCTCCGTGAAGGCCGTTTCCTTCTTCGCGAAATCATGAAAATCCTTCTGGTTCTCTGTTCTTCTCCTACTGTCAACAGCCGTCAACGGCCAAGTCAGCTCGATGAGCTTCGCAACCACCGCTTCACCTTTCAAACGTTGCTTCGCGACAACCCCTCCATCACGATGTTCATTCGTGACATGATCCGATACGCTTGGCGCGGCGCCCGCACCGGAGCGGTTCACACCCTCTCGCTGCGTTACAGGAACATCTTTTGGGAACGGCAGCTCCCCGACGACTGCCCCTGGAGCGTTTCCGCGATCCTCGCTTACGATCCCTTCGACAAGAACGACTACCTCGTTCACTCCAAGTCGATTCCCACGACGCGCTACGCACCTCGCTCCTGACTCTCCTGCAGGTTCTCCGCTTTCCGCCATCAAACAGTGAGCGGAAAGCTCCAAACCCTTACTCCAGGAAGTTCAACCGACCATGATCGAATCCTCACATCACCAGTTCGAGATCGACACCCGCGCCGATCTGGAAGTCCTCAACCACAACGAGCACGCTGTCTCCGAGCAAGTCGATGCCTTCGCCTGGCGCATCAAGCAAGCCGGACACCTGAGCCGCGGCGAGTTCGACATGATCGACCTCCCCACGCTCATCGACGTGCTCACCAACGACGCCAACCAGCAGCTCTACTGCCTGCGGAGCCGCTGCTGCGACATCGTGGAGCTGCTGCTCCTTCTCGCCAACGCTCCCTCGGCCGAAAAGGAGTTTCTCGACAAGTGGAAAGCCGATCTGAGCTTCCGCCGCATCCAATTCTCCAAGATTCTCTCGCGCAACCCCTCGATGAGACAATTCCTGAAGGCCACCCTCAACTTCGGCTGGCGCGTCGGCCGTATGTACGCCGCCATGCAGCTCCAGGGCGGCTTTTTCGTTGCCGGCGATATTCGCCAGGAAGTCCTGATGGCCGAAAGCCTCTCCGGCGACTGGATCAACCGCCTTCCGCATGCCTGCCCCTGGAGCCCCACTCAGATTCTCGGCTACGACGCCAGCAACCCCCACGAAGCTCTGACCGATCCGCACTCACTGCCGTTCGAAGCGCCGAAGCCCGCCATGCCGCTGCGCTAACCGCTGCCCTATACCGGACCTTCATGCCTCTTGCGTTGTCGTTGGGTTCTCCGCTTTCCGCCTATCGACTGTGAGCGGAAAGCTCCCAACCCTGACCAACAGAGAGTTTCCACCATGAACACCACATCCATCATCTCCGGCACATCTCGTTCAGACAACACCGCATCTCTCCCCGACACGATGTCTGAGCTTCTCGAAGCCGCGATCGCCGATGCCCGCAGTCTCGATCCCGCTTCCTACCAACCCTACAGCTCCTACTGGCACTCCCCCGACGAACATGAAGCGTTGTGCCTTGTCTGCCTTGCCGGCAGCTACATCGCCGGCACTCTTCAGGCTCCTCCAAGCCAAGGCATCTCTCCCTATTCTTTCGACTCGAAAGACTCACGAAAGCTGCTGTCCATCAACTACCTGCGTACCGGCCATTGGGCTCTCGCCTTCAATAGTTTCCACAAGAGATGGCCGCACAAAAGCATCGAATCCAAGCTCGATTCGCTGCCTGCGCCGAGCAATATGGACTTCATCGGCTGGCACGCCTTCCGAACCCACCTGGATTCTCTCGAAGCGATCCTTCCCGAGCTTCGCCAGATCGAGGACGACTTCCTCGCTCTCTGAACAATCCCTTTTCCCGTTCTTGCGGGTTCTCCGCTTTCCGCCAACGCCGGGCGAGCGGAAAGCTCCCCAACCCTTACTTCCGGAGGATTCTTCAACATGGCTTCTTCATCCCGCCAGCACTCGCTTCAACACGGCAATGCCAACCCTGCCACCCGCTCTCCTTTGCCCCACAATCTTGCCGATCTGCTCGCCCTCGCCGTCAGAGACGCCCGCCGCCTCGATGCCGCTTCCTACATCCCTCACAGCGGCAACTGGCATTTCCCCACTCAGAAAGGCATTTGCGAAGTCTGCCTGGCCGGCAGCGTCATCGCCGTCAGCCTGCGCATCTCGCGCCAGGTTTACGCGGTTCCCAAAACGTTCACTCCGATCGTGCAACGCCAGCTCCACGCCATCGACTACATGCGTTGCGGTTTGTGGACCCATGCGTTTCTGATTCTCTACGACCGCTCCGCAGTTCCCTCGATCGCCCAGCGGCTCCGTTCCCTTCCCATGCCGGCCGATGCCAGCTTCCGTTCCTGGCCCGAGTTCAACGCCCACCTCGATTCGCTGGAATCCATCATCCCCGAGTTGCGCGAGATCGAGGAGGCCGACCGCAGCCTCTGATCCGTATCCGAGCCGTTGCATTCGGGTTCTCCGCTTTCCGCCATTCAGCAGTGAGCGGAAAGCTCCCAACCCTTGACTCCAGGAGGACGCCTCGCATGACGAACGCCATCATTCATGCCTCGCATGTAGACAACATCAGCTCCACGCCGTACTCGCTCGACTTGCTGCCCGATACCCTGTTCGAGCTTCTGACCATCTCCATCAACGACGCCCGCAACCTGAATTGGAACAACTTCCAACCCGCCTCCGAGCGCTGGTACTGGCCTTCCGAGGAAGGCACGGTCCTCGTATGCCTGGCCGGCTGCGTTCTCGCTCGCGCGTTCCTCACTTCGCCGGACCGCGCTTTGTTTCCCCATATGTTCGTTCGCGACACGAGCCGCAAGCTGTACGCCATCAACCACATGAGTCGCGGCAATTTCAGCAGCGCGTACGAATCTCTCAACAGCAAGCCCGCACCGCTCTCCCTCATGAAGCGTCTTAACCGTTTGCAGTGTCCTACTTCCTGCGATTTCTTCAACTTCGAACGTTTCTTCGCTCACCTGGATTCTCTCGAAGCCGTCATTGCCGAGCTGCGCGAGATCGAAGAGGCCGACCGCCGCCTCTAGCCTGCTTCCCTACCTCTGCAGACGGGTTCTCCGCTTTCCGCCATATACCATTGAGCGGAAAGCTCCCCAACCCTTTCATCACGGAGGATTCCTTCGACATGGCCCACATTCCCGTTCCCAATGCCTCACGTCGCCTTTCGATCGACAACCCCATCACCGAGGACTTGCTGCCCGACACCCTGCACGAGCTGCTCGCCGCCGCCGTCCGCGACGCCCGCCATCTCAACCCCAATTGCTACTACCCCTCGTTCATGCGCTGGCACCGCTCGCCCATGAACGGCCATTGCGAAATCTGCCTGGCCGGCAGCCTCATCGCGCGCACCTACCGCAGCTCGCCCCGCCTCGACATCTCGCCCTCAATGTTCTCCCTCCGCATCAGGCACAAGCTCTACGCCGTCGACGACATGCGCAACGGCAGGTGGCCCAGCGCCTACATGGTTCTCTACCAGCGCCCCGCGCCCCCGGCGATCGAGAACCGCCTTCTCTCCCTGCCGAATCCGGCGCACGCCGACTTCAAGGGCTGGCTTTCGTTCATCGCCCACCTGGACGCGCTGGAACCCATCATCAGCGAGCTGCGCGCGATCGAGCTCGACGCCGGCAAGGCGTGATCGCCTCCGCCGGCCCTTCCTCATTCGGGTTCTCCGCTTTCCGCCTCATCACTGCGAGCGGAAAGCTCCCCACCCTTCATTGCACGAGGATTCAACGATCATGACCGACATTCCCGTTCCCAACGTTGCCCATCACGTATACGATGACAAGCCCATCACCCAGGACTTGCTGCCCGACACCCTCTGCGAGCTGCTTGCGGTCGCCATCAACGACGCCCGCCAGCTCGACCCGCATGCCTACTGCCCCTCCAGCAAGCGCTGGCACCGCTCCCGCATGGGAAGTCATTGTGAAGTGTGCCTGGCCGGTAGCATCATCGCACGGACCTACCGCAGCTCTCCCAACCTCGACATCCTGCCCACGATGTTCTCCCTCCGCATTCGCAAGAAACTCTGCGCCATCGACAACATGCGCTGCGGAAAGTGGCTCCACGCCTACCTGATGCTCTACGAGACACCAGCTCCCCTCGCAATCGAAAAACGCCTTTTGGACCTTCCGAAACCCACCTACATCGATTTCAAAGGCTGGCTGCAGTTCAACGCCCACCTGGACTCGCTGGAGCCCATCATGTACGAACTGCGCGCGATCGAGATCGACGCCAAAAAGGCATGATCACCCACGCTAACCCGGAAATCTCACCAGGGGGTAGGAAAAGGGCTGCCTGGTGTGGCATAAAACATTTATGTCCAAAACGTTAGCGCCACAAGCCGAAAGCAGCCCTATGACAACAGAGTGTACTCAATGCAGCTTCACCTTTGCCAAGCATTTTCGGCGCCAGGTGAGCGCCCGCTTCGACGGCGGGGTGATCAGTTCCGACGGCGGCGCGCTGCTGTTACGCGAGGTCGACCAGCGCATCAACCTGCTGCCGCGCTTGGCGGCCTGCTTCGAGGATGGCCGCGATTCGCGGCGCATCGAACACCGGGTGGGGGAGTTGGTCTCGCAGCGGGTCTACGGGCTGGCGCTGGGATACGAAGACCTCAACGATCACGACGAGTTGCGGCGTGATCCGGCGCTGGCGCTGCTGGCGGGCAAGAGCGACGTGGGCGGGCAGCAGCGCCGCCGCGAGCGTGACCGCGGCCAGCCGTTGGCTGGCAAGAGCACGTTGCAGCGACTGGAACGAACGAGCGACGGGCTGGACCGCTATAAGAAGATCCGCTGCGACAGCGCAGCGATCGACCGCCTGCTGGTGGACGTGTTTGTGGAAGCGCAGCAGCAGGAGCCGGCCGAGATCATTCTCGATATCGACGCCACCGATACGCCCTTGCACGGGCAACAGGAGGGGCGTTTCTTTCACGGTTACTACCGACACTACTGTTACTTGCCGCTGTACATCTTCAGCGGCGAGCACGTACTGTGCGCGCGGCAGCGAGTGGCGAATCAGGACGCGGCGGAGGGCAGTCTGGCGGAACTGAAGAGGATCGTGGCGCAGATCCGGGGAGAGTGGCCGGAGGTGAGGATCATCGTGCGCGGCGACTCGGGGTTTTGTCGGGACGAGTTGATGGACTGGTGCGAGCAGAACGGGGTGGAGTACGTGTTGGGGCTGGCGCGCAACGAGCGGCTGCGGTCGCTGATCGACGAGGCCCTCGACGAGGCGGCAAGGCAGCAGCAGCAGACGGGCCGGCCGGCGCGGGTCTTTACGGAGTTTGAGTACCAGACGCTTGAGAGTTGGAGCCGGGCGCGGCGGGTGGTGGCCAAGGCGGAGCAACTGGTCGGCAAGGAGAATCCGCGCTACGTGGTGACGTCACTGGATGCCGAGCGTTGGCCGGCAGCAGCGCTGTACGAAAAACTCTACTGCGAGCGCGGCGAGGCCGAGAACCGCATCAAGGAGCAGTTGAGTCTGTTCGCCGATCGCATGAGCAGCGAGACGCTGCGGGCCAATCAGTTGCGGCTGCATCTGTCGTCGCTGGCGTATGTGTTGCTGGTGGGACTGCGGCGGCTGGGGTTGGAGGGCACGCAGTGGGCGCGCGCCCAGACGGAGACGATCCGGCGGGGGTTGTTGAAGATCGGGGCGCTGGTGAAGGTGAGCGTGAGGCGGGTGCAGCTGTCGCTGGCCAGCGGCTACCCCTATGAGGAGGCGTTCGCAGCGGTGTATCGGGCACTGCGTCCGCCCGGATGCGCAACTGTTTGAGAACACCGAGTGAGCCCAAAAACAGCGTTCCCGGGGCGCTCTGCCGGGGCCGTAGGGCTAAGTGGGTCTGCTGTCGGCAACAACCCCAAAAACGGACGTTGGCGGGCCGCCAGGGGCGGCAGAAAACGCCCCGTACCGGCCCTCGTCCCTCCTCACCGTGAGGATTCCGAGCTTCAGACCCTATTGCGGCCTCTCTCAACCCTTCGCAATGCCGCTGGTGAGAAATGCGGGCTAACCCCGTCCTATGACGGGTTCTCCGCTTTCCGCCATTCACCAGTGAGCGGAAAGCTCCAAACCCATTCATCCAGAAGAGATCGCCCGATGACACGAACCCTCGTACTAGACGACAGCCCCTCTCCCCTCGAAGCCACCATTACCCCTTCGCAACCCATCTTCTACAGCATGAACGATCTTCTCGAAGCTGCCATCATCGATGCCCGCGCACTCAATCCCCGCCTCTACCAGCCCAACTACATCGCCTTACACGACGCCTCCGTCAGCGTGCAATGCCAGGTCTGCCTGGCCGGCAGCCTTATCGCAGGAACCCTTGAAGCAACGCCTGACCAGTCGTACACACCCGAACACTTCGACAGCAACGTTCGCGGCAATCTCGAATCTCTCAACTACATGCGCCAGGGTCATTGGCTGTTTGCGTTCTACGAGTTCTATCGCCACTGGCCGCGTACCTGCATCGAGAACCGACTTCGCAAGCTGCCGAAACCGAACGACGCCAACTTCCGATGTTGGAACAGTTTCCACTCCCACCTGGATTCCCTCGAATCCACCCTTCCCGAGTTGCGCGAGATCGAGTTGAGCAAGCACTGGTTCTAACCTCTCTGCTTTCAGCCAATTCGGGTTCTCCGCTTTCCGCCATTCACTAGTGAGCGGAAAGCTCCAAACCCTTTCGCTTAAAGGAGCAAACCCATGAACGAAATCAACCTTCCCGAAACGCTACATGAAACCCTTTCTCTGGCCGTCAGCGACGCCGCCAAGCTCGACCGCAAACTCTACACGCCCCGCTACTTCTACTGGCACTCACACGACTTGGACCAATGCCTCATTTGCCTCTCCGGCTGCATCGTAGCGGTAACACTCAAGACCGACCGTAGCAAGGAAATCCTGCCCTGCTCGTTCGACTTCGAAACCGATCGCAAGCTGCAGGCCGTCAACGCCTGCCGTACCGGTGACTGGAACTTCGCCTTCCACATCTTCCACCGCCACTACCCCTCAATCGAATCCCAGGCACGCCTGGAAACGCTGCCTCTCCCCGACAACATCGACTTCAACAACTGGGAATCGTTCGACTCCCACCTGCGCTCCATCCAGTCGATTGTGCCCCTTCTCGCCGAGATCGAGATCGAAGCTCTCAAGCCCTGAACAATGCCTTCCTGCCGCCCGCCAGCCGCCCGCGACTCCGCTTCGGCACGCGCTCCGCTTTCCGCCATTCACCAGTGAACGGAAAGCTCCACACCCTGCCTCACAAGGATCAACCCCATGGACACTCCCACACTTCCCGATACCCTCAGCGACACCCTGGCGCTCGCCGTCAAGGACGCCCGGCTTCTCGACCGAACACTCTACATGCCCCACAACCGCTTCTGGCACGGCTACAACAGCGAGTACCGCAATCAATGCGTCGTATGCCTCGCCGGCAGCATCATCTCGCGATCCTTCAACACCGACCCCCGCACCATCACCAGTCCCGGCAGCTACCCGATCGAGATCGACCGCAGGCTACGCGCGGTCAACCTCTGCCGAACCGGCGAGTTCCTCGACGCCTTCCGGATGTTTTACAACCACGTACCAACCCAAGACGAACAATGGGACCGCCTCCACCAACTCGCTGTGCCGCTGCACTTCAACTTCATCGGCTGGGAGCAGTTCGACGCTCACCTCACTTCCATCGAAGCAATCATCCCCACACTGCGCGAAATCGAAAAAGCCGCCCTCTGATCGCACCCCCAGCTTCCCCCTGGCAGCGGGTTCTCCGCTTTCCGCCATTCACCAGAGAGCGGAAAGCTCCACACCTTTTTGCCAGGAGAGAACCCTTCATGCTCAATCCACAGCTTCGAATCGACGGCTCCGCCGCCCAGCTTCCCGCCACCATGGCCGGCCTTGTGGAAGTCGCCATCCGCGATGCCCGAGCGCTCGATCACAACATCTATTTCCCTTTCTCCCGCGAATGGCACAGCGCCTATCATCGCAACAGCTTGTGCCGGGTCTGCCTCGCCGGCAGCATCATCGCGGGCTCTCTCAAGATCACTCCCGACCTCAGCGTTGACTCGGCATCGTTCGACACGCGAACCGAATCCCTTCTCGACGCACTCGACATGATGCGTTACGGAATCTGGTCAAAGGCCCACCGCCTGATCTACGGCAACATTGCTTCCAACGATCTACGCGAGTACCTCTACGCGCTGCCCCAACCCGCTCGTTCAAGCTTCAACGGCTGGGACGACTTCAGCGCTCACCTTGCTTCCCTCGAAAGCATGCTGCCCCGGCTGCGAGGCGTTGACCGCGCCACCGCCAAACTCATCCGACATCGCTCCTGATTTGCATGCTGCAACCGCACCGCTCGCCGCCCTAACCCGGCTCTCCCCTTCACGACGGGTTCTCCGCTTTCCGCCAAGCAACAGCGAGCGGAAAGCTCCCAACCCTTACTCCCAACAGGACACCGACTCCATGAAACCTCAACCCATCCTCAAGCCCGGCGTTCGCGAACAGTGGCTCATCGACACCGCCGAGAACATCGAATCCCTCAGCCTCTCCGACAAACAGGAGCTGCACTGGAAAGACCCTCTTCACTGGATGCTGCAGCAGTCGCAGCTTCTCAGGCAAGGCAACCTCGACAAGATCGACCCGAGCGAGATCGCCAGCTTTCTCATACGGCAGTCCGATGAGGTCTTTCGCACCTGGCGAGGCCATTGCCGCGAAGTGCTCACGATGCTGCTGCTGCTCGGTTACGCACCCGCAGCCGACAGGAACACCCGCGCGCATTGGAAGCACAGCCTGCACTACCACCGCGTCCGCATGAGCGCGATGCTCGACAAGAACCCCTCGCTGAAAGACTTCATCGAAGCCATGATCAGCTTCGCCTGGGAAGGCGCCCGCGCCGGCGCCGCCGTCATCATCATCGACGGCCGCTACATCGATGAGCGCGTTCGCGCAGAAGTCCTCAAAGGCCACCGCCGGAAAGGCAAGTGGCTCAAGCCGCTGCCCCTGGACTGCCCCTGGAAAAACATCGAGGTGCTCGGCTACGACGCCCGCGACAGCAAGGACCACCTTGCCGACCCGCGACGGCTTCCCTTCGAGGAAAGCGAACCCTTCGACAGTTCCCGTTATCGCTGAGACACTTTCCGTTGATGATTCCTGTCCTCAACCTCGGACTCAGCTTTCTTTACCGCATCCGTTCTCTCACGCCGGCTTGCCGGGTTCTCCGCTTTCCGCCTGATAGCAATGAGCGGAAAGCTCCCAACCCCGACCGCCTGGAGGCTCACATCGACATGCCACGGCCGAATCTCAGCACCCCCGAAGGAAGAGCGGTTCTCAACGCAGCCATTGAGAAGCAGAGCGAGCGCTGCCAGCAGCTCGGCTGCTCGCAGCGCATCAAGTGCCACCGTTGCGGAGATCCCGTCCGGATCGTGCTCGACGGCGAAGAGTGGTGCTCGCGCTGCCAGCACTACCAGCGTCCCGTCCCGCACGGTTGGTCGAAGTGGGAAGCCGTTTCCGCGATCAATGCACCCGACGACTCGTAAGGATGACCGACATGAAGCGACATGCACCCATCTCCACCCTGTCCGAGCTTCTCGTTACGGCGATCGCCGACGCCCGCCGTCTCGACCGTTCGCAGTACGAACCCTGCTACCGCAACTGGCACCTGCCCAACGGCCATGGGACATGCGAAGTCTGCCTGGGCGGCAGTTACATGGCCTCCACCCTCGGATGCTCCCCAGCCGTTCAGTCGAACCCCTGGAGTTACCCCGGCAGGACGCAGGCGATGATGGAAGCCCTCAACGCCATGCGCGTGGGCGCCTGGAACGAAGCCTACCGCTTTCTCTTTCAGCGCGAGCCCAGCGAGAAGGCCGCGCTTCTGATGTCACGAATGTCAATTCCGGCCCGCCGCGACTTTCTCGGTTGGCGCGAGTTCGACACTCATCTCCTGTCTCTCGAATCGTTCCTTCCCATGCTTCGCGATATCGAAGCCGCAGAGCACCGGATCGAAGCCTTGAAAGGATGACTCCCATGAATCCGCAAGCCCTTCCCGACACCATGCACGGCCTTCTCGCAGCCGCGATCGCCGACGCCCGCCGCCTCGACCGCAACCTCTACCGTCCTCATTACCATCACTGGCATTTGCCCGATGATGGCGGTCTTTGCTCCGTTTGCCTGGCCGGCATGTGCATTGCCCGCACCCTCAAGTGGCCCGCAGGGAACGCCGCACGTCCGTGGGACTTTCCCGAAGCCACGAAGCACAAGCTCGAAGCGCTCAACGCGATGCGTTCCGGAGGCTGGCGCGCAGCCTACAGCCTGCTCTACCAGCGAACCGCCACCGCCAACACCGCCTGCCGGCTGTTCGAGCTGGGCCTTCCGGCCCACCTTCTTTTCGTGAGCTGGGAAGAATGCGACCTGCACCTCAAGTCGCTCGAATCGTTCCTTCCCGAACTGCGCCTGATCGAGTCCGGGGACGACCACCCCGAAGCCTTGAAAGGATCACGCCCATGAATCCGCAACCCCTTCCCGATACGCTCCACGGCTTGCTCAGGACGGCCATCGACGACGCCCGCGTCCTCAACCGCCGCAAGTACAAGCCCCGCTGCGATGAGTGGCACTGCCCCGATGAGGACGGACGCTGCGAAGTCTGCCTGGCCGGCAGCATTCTGGCGGGAACCTTGCAGTGCTCTCCGAAAAAGAACTACGCTCCCTGGCAGTTTCCCCCCGAGACGCACAACAAGCTCGAAGCCCTCGAAGCCGTTCGCAGCGGCTCCTGGCTCGAAGCCTACCGTCTCGTACACCAGCGCCGGCCTTCCATCGAGATCGAAGCCCGGCTGTGCAGCCTGCCGGCGCCCTCCTGGTCCGACTTCGACGACTGGCGCACGTTCAACCGCCACCTGAAGTCGCTCGAATCGATCCTGCCGAAGCTGCGCTCAATCGAGGCCGGCAACCACACCGAAGTCTTCAAAGGATGACACCCATGAGCCTCAACCGACTTCCCGACACTCTCCACGGTTTGATTTCGCTGACGATCGCTGACGCCCGCACGCTCGATCGCGCACAGTACCTTCCCAGCTACAGCGATTGGCACTACCCCTCTTCCGACGGCCGTTGCCTGATCTGTCTTGCAGGCTGTGTCCTTTCATCAAGCCTGGGATCGTCACCCAAGGTTGACGATCGGCCCTCGTACCACTCCGACGGACTGCGGCTAAAGCTCGAAGCCATCGACAACGCCCGCTGCGGCGCCTGGGTGCTGGCCTTCCAGCAGGTTCACGCGGTCCAGGTAGCCAGGCGTACACGCTCTCGCTTGATGCAACTGCCGGCGCCGTCCTTTTCCAACTTCGAAGGATGGGAGCAATTCGACGCCCACTTGAGCTCTCTCGAATCGATCCTTCCTCAGCTTCTCTCGATCGAATCTTCAGACGATCACCTTGCCCGCTTGAAAGGATGACTCCCATGAAACACCACGAACTTCCCGGTACGCTCCATCAGATGCTCGCCCTGGCGGTCGCCGACGCCCGCCGCATCGATCGCAACGACTACCTTCCCAGCTTCGGCGACTGGCATACCCCCAAGGACGACGGCCTTTGCGCCATCTGCCTGGCAGGAAGCGTTCTCGCCGGCACGCTGGGCGCTTCTCCGCACTCCCAAGCCATGCCTTTTCTCAAGAACAACGCCTACTTTCGCAAGCTCGAAGCTCTCGACAGCTCACGCTGCGGAGAGTGGATCGACGCCTTCCACTTCATGCACCGTCGGTGGCCCTCCGGCGTCACCCGCAGCCGCTTGGAGAGCCTTCCGGCTCCCTCGCATTCCCTCTTCCAGGGCTGGAAGCAGTTCGATGCCCACCTGGATTCGATCGAAACCTTCATTCCCCTGATTCGCGAGATCGAATTGGAGTACCTCCATGGCTGAGCACTCTTCCGCTCAGCCCCCGCCGAAGCCGATTCGGCGCACAAGGAAAAGCAGCATGAAGCATACCCACACCATTACCTTTCAGGATCATGTCAACGGCCATACCGATACCGCCGAAATCTACGATGACGGCCCCAAGTTCCGAATTTCCCTGCCGTCCGGCGAAGGCCGCGAGCGCATCGAGTTGCTCGTCAACGCCTTCGTCGTCGCTCTGTGGGGGGATACCTGCCCATGAACTACCAATACCCGAACCTTTCCCTCATCACCGACAAGCGCAAGCGCTTCGAGCTGCTCGACAAGGGCGGCTGGCTGGACTTCTCCAGCGGAGCCTGGGACCGCGACCGCAACGTGCGCCGCGCGAAGTGCGGACGTTGCACCTGCGCCGTACCGGCCGGCCTCGGCCGAGCCTACAACGAGTTTCTCTCCGACGGCTACCGTACCGTCACTCGCTATCTCTGCCCCAACTGCGAAGCCGGCTTCGCCGCTGGCCGGCGCGGTTCCTTTTGAGTTTCAGTTCCCGCTCGCGCAGACGCTTCGCGATCCAATCCCCGATCACGGCCTCTTCGATCACTCCGCCCGCCTGCGGCAACTGCGCTACGTGCTCTCGCTTGAAGTCCTGGTGATGACGAGCCGCGAAGTCGCGGTCGCCGGTCACTTCGTACAGAATGTTGAGCGCCAGGTCGGCCGTTCCGCTGCCCTCGTAGCCCCAATCGAAACCCGTAGGGCTGTGCCACACCCAGCGATGCGTCACGCCTTCGACCCGCGCCACGCCGGCCTCTCGCCGACACACGATGTCTGTCAATGCCATGCCGTCACCCCCCCTCGTCCAATCTTCGCAGACCTCCACCCCGAGCGCACCCGCTGGCCCACGTCGAGGCCGGACGCGCCGGCCTTCGCGACGTGGGGCGCCCTGCCCTCCAGTCGGCCGAGTCCAGGCCGCGGCCTTCGGCCGCTGTCGTTTCCCGTCGCACTGCGGTGCCCGTTTCGTCACGGCCGCCGTGCCGTGCCGAGTCGTTTCTTCAACTATGTCGGGCCGCTCCTGCCGTCGCTCTCAGGCGGTACTCGTTTCGGCCGTTCCTGCTGTCACGGCTCATTCTTTCTTGATCCATTCGCCGCCACCCGGTCCCCCTGACGCCGGCGTTCCGCTTCCGCCAGCAACCAGGTGAGCGGAATGCTCCCCGCCTTTTCCGTCAGGAGGACAAAACCCGATGGCAAGCCACAGCAAGACCGTTTCCTTTCGTTGCGATCCCGAGCTGTTCGCTCACTTGCAGAAGGTGCAGCGGCAGTCGCCGCAGGGACTCTCTGACTGGATTCGCACCACCCTGAGCGGAGCGGCCTGCCGCGAGTTCCCGCTGCAGCCCACTGCTCCCTGGGAAGTGTTCCGGCTGCCCGATAATCTCCTCGTCGCCGTCTTTCACGGCAATACCCGCTCCCTTCCGGCCGAGCTGGTCGGTACCAGGATTCACGTCGGCAATGCCTTGGGCATGTCGCGCACCGCCAGCGTTCTCAACGTGCGCAGCCGTACCGCCTGCCGCGTCGTCGCCGAGATCGACTGACCAGGTGAGCTTCGACGCTCTCGCTGCCGGCGATCGCTCATCACTCTTGCTCCATTCGCTCGATCCAGACAGGTCGCGGCCGCTCTCTCCCCGGCTGCGGCTCCGCCGCCGTGTCCGGAGCTCGCGTCCCCGCCCTTGCCGTCGCCTTTTCTCCCCCGCTCTCGAGAGCGGCGGCGCGTGGCCTTGACTTGCCAGATTCCTGTAACCGTGCAGAATTGAAGGTATTGAGGCTTGCACGCCTGCAGGACTTCATCATCGAGACGCTTATGCAAACCATCGCCCTCGTCAGTCAGAAAGGCGGCTCCGGGAAAACCACCCTCGCCTTGCACCTGGCGGTCGCTTCGGCCGCCGAAGGCCGCAACACCGCCATCATCGACCTCGATCCGCAGGCTTCCTCCGCCCACTGGTCGGACCGCCGCAAGGACGAGCTGCCGGTCGTTCTGTCGGCGCACGCCAGCCGGTTGCGGCATGAAATCGAGCACGTGCGCGAGATCGGCGGCGACATGCTCTACATCGATACCGCTCCGCATTCCGACAGCGCCGCCCTGGAGGCCGCGCGCATCGCCGATCTGGTGCTGATTCCCTGCCGGCCGGCCATCCTCGATCTGGAAGCGATCACCCAAACGCTCTCGTTCATTCGCACCACCGGTACGCCGGCGCTGGTCGTTCTCAACGCGATCGCTTCCACCGGTCAGGACGCCGCTCTTGCCGAGCAGGCCCTTCGGGCGCATGACGTTGAAACCTGCCCGGTCCGGCTCGGCCGCCGCGTCGCTTTTGCACGATCCCTTCTCAGCGGCCAGGCCGCACAGGAGTACGAGCCGCTGGGCAAGGCCGCCGATGAAGTGTCTCGCCTGCACTCCTTCATCGCTTCACGCCTGCAGGACTTCAATCCTTCAACGAACGGAAACCCCCTCACATGAGCCCTAACGATTTTGCTTCCGCCCTCAAGTCCCGCGCCGCTTCGCCGTCGCCGGCTCCGCCCGCCCGCTCCACTTCCCCCTCGAAATCAGGCGCCAAGCGCAAGCACATCGGCGGTTACTTCTCTCCCGCCGTCGCCAAGCAGCTCCGCTTGCTCGCCACCGAGGAAGAAACCACCATTCAGGAGCTTCTTACCGAAGCCCTTTCTCTGCTGTTCGCCAAGCGCGGCGCTTCCCTGCCGCGCTCGTAAGGAGCCTCTCGCCATGCTCGACGCTCCCTTTCGGCTTTCGCTGCCCGCCGTGCTCATCTTCATCTTGGTCGTGGTTTCCGCCTGCTGGTGGTACGCTTCGCTGCTCTCCCGCAATCCGCAGATCGAGCCCTTTCGCAGCCGTGCGTCGCGCTGGTTCTTCCTGCTCGACATTCTGGCTCTCGTTTGCTTCGTCGTCGTCACAGCCGTTTCGTTCTTCCTGGTCCGCTTTCCTTCCTTCTGCCTGCTACCGTAAAGCACATCCATGGTTTCCCGGCGACACCTTCTGCAAGCTCCACTCCTGCGAGATTACAATGGCTTCTGCTCAATGCCTGCATCTCCCCCTTCAGTCGGGTGCTCGGCTTTCCGCCATCACCAAGTGAGCGGAATGCTTCCCACCTTTCTCATCAGGAGATATCTACCATGTCGAACACTTCGAATCCCTCCGTACCTGCCAAGGACAAGCTGCCCGAATCCGGTTCCGAGCTTTTAGCAATCGCCGTCCGCGATGTCCGCAGCCTGGATCACCTCCGCACCCCCCTGGACTTGAACCTGGTGAAGCGGATTGTCATTGAAGCCAACCAATACTGAGACGGGTTCTCCTCAACGTAGCGGAAATCACCGCTCAGGAGCTCCTTGCCGTAGCCCTGTCGCTGCTCTTCGCGGAGAGCTTCCTCTTCGCGTTTCCTCTCTCGTTCCTCTTCTCTCTGTCAACTCGTCAGGCTCATCATCGTCAGTAGTGCGATCATCGTTGCCTTCACTTTCGTCGTTTCCCTCCCGTTGGTTCTCTTTCGAAGGTTCGTTCCCTGTCTCCTTCCTGATCAAACGAGGCTTCCTTCGGCAGTGCCACTGTATCCCATCACCTAGCGGCTCCCGTCGCCCTTCGCAGCGACGGGCAGGCCCTGGCGGTCTTTGCGGCCCGTCCACGAAGATTCCGCCAGCCATCATCGGCCATGTCGGACCCAGGCGCGCCCGGCCCGGCAGACCGCGCCGCGCGATCCGTCGTGCGTTCGAGCTACTGCGCTTGAGCGCAATCTCATTCCAGAGCAAACGGATCCGGCCCCGGATTCCTTTGCTCGGCCGAAGCGGTACGTCGCGGCCCTGGCCGCGCCGTCAATTTTGCAATCAGCCGTCCAAGGCCGGCTGAATCCCACACGGCGGGGGAGAGAAGCCCCTCCCCCCTCGCTGGCTGCCCCGCGGCCTCCGGCGTGCCGCGTCGACGTCGTTCGGCCGGCGTGCGGAGATTCGCGCGCCAGGTCGATTGCTCTGGCTCACTTTCCCGCCGTCAGATCAGCCGCAGGATCTCCGCCCGCCTTGTCGGATGCGGGACGCCGGTGCATGCTCACTGCATGCGCGAGCCTTTCGATCAGCCCTTCTGGACGGAGTTCAAGCAGGAGCGCCGGCGCGTCGATGCGATCGTGCTCGCCGTCTTGGCCTTCAACCTCATGATGCCTTTCGCCCGTTCCGATGATCACTTCATTGCCATCGGCGCCGCTTGCGTCGCTTGCCTTATCGCGATCGTGTTCGCCCCCGGTCGTTGGTTCTATCAGTTACGTCCGGAACTCATGAAGAGCCCGTCACGTCCGGAACTCCGGTCAGGCGGGCCCCGGCCCCGGCTCCGCTCTCAGCCGCCGCCTGTGCCGATTGGCGGGCTTCTGACCCGCTGGCCGCAGCGTGAAGGGCCGCTGCCGCCCTTGCCGCCGCGTCCACGATGATGAAAGGAACGTTCTTCTGGCTCCAGATGGAGTTTCTCAATTACTCGCAGCGCCCCTTGTCCCATTACCTCGATACCCTTCGCGCGATCGAGGAAACCCGCATCGCCCAGCATAATCCCGAGCCCGATGTGTGACCGAGCCGCTCGCCGGCATCGCTACCGCTTGCCGCGTCGCCAGACCCTCGGATCGAACGCCTGATCGTAGCCCCACATGCCCCGGTGCTCGCTTTGCGCTTCGCGCTCCGCCGCCTTGTAGCGGCTGTCGAAGCAGGCGATCGCGTGTCCCGACCGCACCAGCCATTCCCCCACGTCTCTGCCCCGGCAGCTCACCGTCCCCAGCAACCGTCCATAGCGGTCGTAGGGACCGGATGTCTCCAACGTCATCTCGAATCCGGGGGTGCTGGGGGTCCGGGACAACGCCGCCGCTGTGCAAGAATCGAGGGCAGTATGCGCGGCGCTATGCTGCCCGATATTGTTTGCCGCCGCGGCACTGATGGCACGGCCGTGGTCGAAGGCCTTCGCAGAACTGGGTTTGGCATAGCCACACGGGTTTTGAGTGGGGCTATGGCGGTTCCGGTCCGGCCGATCTGGCGCTGAACATCCTGCTCGCCGCAACCTCTGATCGGGACTTTGCGGCCCGCCATCATCAATCGTTCAAGTGGCGCTTTGTGGCCTCGCTGCCTCGCAGCGGCGGTACCATCCGGGCCGCCGACGTCCTCGATTGGATCACCTCGAAAGGAGCTGCGCCATGATTCCTGATCTGGACTGGAGCGACCCTGCCGCCGTCAAGCGCTACAGACGCAAAGTCACTCGCCGCTCCCTGCCGAGGTTCGGCCTCCTGCCCGTCCTCATCGGACTGCTGCCGGCGGCCGCGTTCATGATCTATCGAAGGTTCTACCCGGAAAAGGCTGAGCAGCCACGCCAACGTGTCCGCGAACACATCAAGGCCAAGCTGGATAGTCCCGCCACTAAGGGCGATCTGCTGTATGTCATGCTCATGATCTTCGCCCTCGGCGCCATGGCCATGGCAATGCTCCAGACCTGATAGCACCGCCGCGCAGTTCCTCGACCTGGCCGCATCCGCGCAGCCGGTCCGGGCCCGGTCCGTTGTGCCGCAACGGACTACCATCCTCGAATCCGGGGGTTGGGGGTCCAGCGTCTCGCTGAAAACGCCTCCTGGGGCCTCCTGGCATGCTTTTTTCCGCGGCAGCACCCGCAATCGGGGTTGGGATGCGTCCTGGGCCTGTTTAGGGTACCGACCAGATTCGTACAGAAATGCACGCTAAGGCTCGCGCAGCTTGAGCTTTGGCGGGGTCGATTTTGATCTCGCCGTAGAGGATGACGTTCTTCCACGCCAATCCGTGAGATCTCCCTGGCCTGCCAGTAGCGATGCCGGCCAGGATCAGGGGCAGACACGAGCACGCGTTCACCTGGTCGTAGACCTCGCGAGCGCTGATGCGGCCGCGCTGCCGGTAATAGACGGTGCCGCGGGCCATGGCGTGGAACTGCTCGACCTTGAGCAGCCCTCGTCGCACCTTGGCCCGCAGTTGCGGCTCGGACATGTACTGCAGCACGAATTCGGTCTTCAGCGCGCGTCCGAGTTCGCGGTTGGCATTGTGGCGGCCCCGCCGCAGGGCGATCTCGCGGCGGGCGGCTTCGAGAAAGCCGGCATCGCGAATCAGACGGAGGCGAGAGATGTCGGGGTCGGATACCGGCATGCTTCTGTCTGGAACAAACGTCCGTCTTGCTCGACGCTATCCGACCATGCAACGATCTGGATACCCTAGTCGCCAACGGTCACAAAAAGACCGCGTTCCGCCTTTTCCTGGACGCCGCCTTGAAAACCGTCGCCTACCTCCGCGCCTCCATTCGTTCGCAGGATCTCGCCAAGTGAGAAACTGGCGATCCTCGAGTTCAGCCAGAAACGCCGCTTCCCGATCGAACGATTCATCGAGTCCCGCATCTCGTCGCGCCAGAGTCCGCTCGAGCGCCGCAACGAGGAGCTGTCGCGGCTCGGCCGCAGCCTCTCTCAGGTGATCCAGATCGTGGACACGCTGGTCCAGCGCAAGATTCGCTTCATCGCCATCAAGGAGGGCATCGAGTTCGACGCCCAGCAGAACCTGCGAACCAAGTTGATGATCGCCCTGTTCGGGTTGTTCGCGGAGGTCGAGCGGGACCTGATCTCGGAACGAACCAAGGAAGGCCTCGCCGCCGCGAAGGCCAAGGGGAAGCTGCTCGGACGGCCCAAGGGGGCCTTCCGGGTGCTGCTGGCCAAGAAGGTCTCCAAGGCCTCGATCGACAAGATCCTGGACGTCTCCCGCTCCGCCCTCTACCACTTCATCGAGACCCGCAAGATCGCTCCGGGCTGACTACAAGGCTCGCGACGGCCTTAGGTTGCATTTCAACACCAATGTGGGCGCTACCCTTATTTGAGCTTGAGCACCAGAGCAGGAGCCGCCCATTCTCCCGGGTCGCTCTCTTGATCTCCTGAAGGTAACTTTGTGGTCCGGGCGCTCACCGCAATCATCTCGTTCTAGTTGGCACGTTGCACCTTTCCGTGGACCCACCGTGTCGTAAGGCGGACACCGTCGCGTTGCCATACCCACTCGCCGTGCGGCTTGCCATTCACGTACGGCCCTTGACGGACACTCCCGTTTGAAGAGCGCTCCACCCAGTGGCCATGGCGTTTACCCTCTACGTAAGGTCCCTCTACAACCCGGTTGCCAGAAATCCGTTCTGTCCAGTGGCCCTGTTTCTTGCCTCTCTGATACACCCCGCGGCTCTCATATGGCGGACAGCCTACGCCCCGACATCGGGATTGTGATTGTGCGAAGCGCACAGGAGTTCCTGTCACAGTTCCTGTGCCGCTAGCCCTGCCGTCTACGCAGACGCCACTCCAAGAAACGGGCTCGTCTGGAGTGTAACTGCTGTTCCACACGTAACAGCCGGGATGGCTTGTGAGTTCCATCCAGCACTGGGCGCCACCTTCCGCCTTCCCCTCGCAGTTCGGCTCCGGGCGGGTTGGAGTCACGGCCGGCGCCGTGGCGGCTGAATCCGTCGGAGGGGTCTGCTCAAGAGCCTTCAGCCGGTTCTGCGCCAGCGATCGGAACACCCCGTTGGGGAACTGCTCGAGATAGGACTCGAAATCCGCCGGGTTCGTGCTGTTCATAATCGACTGCCAGAACAGGTTCTCCTGCTCGGGCGAGGCCGTGACCGCAACGGTGGCGGCACGGGCTTCCCCGAAGCGGTAGTCCAGCTGCCAGTTCTCGAACCTCGGCTCGTGGCTGTGGAACGCCAGAACGTAGACCGTAGCGCCGACCTGCTCGCCCGGCTGCATTCCGGACGGCCTCTGGAGCACTTCGAAGCTGCCCGCCCACTGCGGCGGCGTGGGGTAGCGGCCTTCCGGCCCGCTCCAGTTCGTGCACGGCGGCCACTCCGAGTCGATCTTGAGATGCGCCGTCAGGTGTTCGAGGCTCCGGCCGGAATCGTTGCGGGCGGCGAAGTCCAGCCGCCAGACATTGAGCGGCTGGCCGTGGTTCCCCTTCATGTCCTCGTAGACGTCGGGCGGATGATGTGACTCCAACACCTGGCAGACGCCGGCCCCGCGGGTGACCATCCGAACGCTGCCCTCCAGCGTGACGCCGTCCTGCTGGTAGAGGGTCTCGCCCTGGGCCGCGGCGGCGGCGAACAGGCTGGCAGCGATGCAAGTCTTCACCCAACAGGCCTTCATGGCTGTTCCTCCTCGTTGACCCCCGGATTATCTCAGAAGCGCTGCCGGCGGCGGCAAGGGTTTCCTACCGGCAGTAGGGGCGGCCCTCGAAGACGGCTCGCGCGGTCGTCAGAGTGCGAAGCCATCGCGAGAGACTCCCTGGCTGAATTGCGCAACGGCGTGGCCCTGCTCGGCCGCCTTCTGCATCCAGCGCGCCGCTTCGGTATCGTCCTGCGCCACGCCCCTGCCGAGGGCGTACCCGACCGCGAGGCGGTATTGCGCGTCAGCGTGGCCCTGCTCGGCCGCCTTCCGGTACCAGCGCATCCCTTCGGCATCGTCCTCCGGGACACCCCTGCCGTGGGAGTACTTGACCCCGAGATCGAACTGTGCAGCGGCGTCACCTTGCTCAGCGGCTTGTCGCAGCACATCGAGACTGTCCTGTGCTAAAAGGATTGTGGCCGTGAAACCGAACGCCGCGATCACAACGGATGAGACCGTGAGAATGAATTTGGGGTTGGGGATCCGTCCGGTCGGTTTCATATACGAGCGGCTTTCCTGGTGCCGGTATCTGGCATAGATCGATGTCCGGCCGACCCGGCTCCTTGCTCACAACGTCCGGGCGATCCACTTCACCTCATCGATCTCTGCGGCGTCGGGCTGACACGGCGCATGGTAGCAAGCCGGGGGATCGCTCGCCGGCAGCATCGAGGCTGCCGGGAGCCCTCCGCTATTCGCAGACCACGCCGTCGCCGTCCCCGTCGCGCATGTAGCGGTAGGCCGGGCCGGGGTCAGATTCGACTGAGCAGTGCTCACTTTGACAACACCGATGTCAAGAGGAAGTCTTGTCTCTGTCAAGGGGCAATAGAAAGGTCCCCCTGTTGGTCAAGAGAGAACCGTGGTAGTCGTCGAGGCACCGCGCACGAGAAGACCGCTGACCGGCCCCCGCGGTGATTGGTCCGAGTGGAAGGTGCGTGCACAGACGGTCTACGGGTCAATCGGGGTGGCTGGCTGACCCGCCGTAACCTTGGCTACGTGAGGTCAACAAGGAAACCGACTCTTCGCTGCCCTCCCTCTGGCTACGGAACCACCTCAAACCCCGCCTGCCGGAAGTGATGGTCCAGCGTCAAGGCCCGCCGGATACGAAGTTCTCTCATCAGGACAAAGCTGCAACAGTCAGTAAAAGAAAATTCCTTGTCCCGGTAGCGGAAAAACAGTGACAGCGCTCGTTCTCTGCGGGCTCCGTCAATGAGCTCCATCCGCAGCCGGGACGAGCCGTCGATCTGCAGCCACCAAGCTTCAGCGGCATCAAGACCCAGGCGGAAGCGGATGGTGGTTAGAGTTTCATCGATGACATAGTCGGTCGTCGTCAACCCACCTCCTTCCGACAACCACTGATCTCGAGCCTTGCGCACATCCGAACCAGCAGCATCGGCATGATCGGCAGCGGCAACCCACGCGGCGGTATCCACAAACATCAACCTCACCGGTACAGAACCTCATCATGCCTCGCGGCAGTGTCTCCCGATTCCGATGTGCCGACAGGCGAAGCCCGGTACAGCGGATCCAATTCCAGAGGCGCCCTGTCCATAGAGGGATTGTTCACCGGCACGATGTCGAAAGCCGGGCGACTTCGATACAGAACGGTAAATCGTCCTCCGTGCCGTACTCTCTCGACAACATCCTGCAATTGCTCTCGGAGTTGTTTAGCGCTGATCACTTCTGGCATCGGCGTACCTCCCAAGGTTTAACTTAAGATAACCTGTGCTTGATACCCGAGCAAGCTTTCCGGGCACTCCGCTCAGTGCATCGATGCGGCTGAAGGGTTTTCCGAGTCAGGTGATGATGCAGGCGGCGCCACTGTGATCGCTCGTAACGAACTCCGCAACCTGCTGCTCGTCCTCGACGGATCCGCCGTCCTCCTCGACGCGCAATCCAGCCCGCATTGCAGAAAACTCCTCTATAACGAGCTCGATGAGCACCTTCCCCGCCCCGTAAACCGCGCGTCGGGCACCCACCTGCTGAGTTCACCGGGCGTGACTCGGGCATTGGCGGTGACGGTGCGGCTTATGGCAAGTCCGGCGGCCTCTCCCCCGCGCGGCCATGACTTTGCCGGGAGTTCGAAGGGAGCGCCCCCCCTCGCTTACGACTTACCCTGCGCAACCAGCGACCTCCAGCACGGATCGGCCTGCCGAGGCCGGCATCCGCCGCGATGGTGAGCTCTCCTACAACCCGATAACATCCTTGATGAGGCTCTGAAGAGCGCGACTCACCAGGATCTCTCCGCCGCGTATACTGAGCTCATCTCACACGCACGATTGGTCAAGAGGTTTGCAATGAAAGTCAGATCACTTGTCCCGATGGCTGTTCTCGGCCTGTATTCACTGCTTGCAGCGGCCTCTGCCGAGGATCTCCGGCAGCATGCAATGCGGGGTAGAAACCTGAACCCCCAGGAGGTCGCCATTTTGGAAGAGAGGGTTGTCGCTGACCCGCATGACCTGGTTGCTCGCTCTCAACTCCTCGGTTACTACTTCTCCCGACAATACAATGGCGACCGCTCAATTCCCGAGAGACTCACACATCACATTCTTTGGCTGATCCAGAATGCCCCGGAGGCAGAAATACTGTCGGCACCCTATGGACATCTGGATAGACATCGGGAATCGGGAGGATACCAAGAGGCTCGCAAGGCGTGGCATGAACAGATCGCAAAAGATCCTAACAATCCAACGATTCTCTACCATGCAGCTGAGGCGTTCACTCTAAATGACCGGGAGCTTGCGATTCAGTTGCTTCTGAAGGCTCAATCGCTGGATGGGCACAATCCCAAGTGGGCGCGGCAACTAGGTCACCTGTATGAGCTCGGCCGGATCCGAGGCTCGGACGATGACAATGTCAAATTAGCGGAGAAAGCTTTGACGCAATTCGAAAGAGCGTACGAACTGACGGATGGGCCCGTTCGTGAGATGTTCTTCGTGGACCTCGCGAAGAATGCTTTCGTGGCCAGACAATACGCTAAAGCTAGGGAATATGCTGAAGCTGCGTTGCGGGACAACAGTGGCGGCCGGATCCATGGCAATCGCACACATTGGGGTCACCTCACGCTCGGACGGATTGCATTTGCGGAGGGCAATATTGAAGAGGCCAAGTACCGGCTGATTGCTGCTGCGATGATTCAGGGTTCCCCGCAATTGAATTCGTTTGGGCCGGACATGACCCTGGCCGAGGAGCTTCTCGAGGCAGGCGAGAAAGATGTTGTGCTGAAGTACTTCGAACTCTGCGCAGTATTCTGGGAGTCGGGCAAGGACGATCTGGCCGATTGGACAGCCTTGGTCAAATTCGATAGGAAGCCCGACTTCCGCGGGAACCTGAAATTCTAACTCCTGCACCGGGAGTCGTCCACAGCGCGGCTCCTTGCCACGCGATCAGCCTGACTTGCCGCTGCAAGTCCTCCCATAACCCGACGGCAGAACACAACCATCGGTCCTACACAAGCTGGATGGTCACCCGCCGTCCGACGATCGTCGCGGCTCGCTGCAAGCTGGAGAGAGCGACATCGGGGTTTGAGGGCCTCGAAGGTCCGTAGGCCTGCGAGCGGTCGTGGCCTCAACCCGGCCGGATCCACCTGCCGATCCGGGCCCGGTCAGTTCTGCCGCTACTGACCAATCCAGCCAGAACCAGCAGGCATATCAAGGCTTCGAAGCGGCCGCTTCGCTCAGGATTCTATGCACCCCACGTGTGCCAGGACGGCCCAGATGGGGATTCCAGATGGGTGTGTTATTTTGGCCTCGGGAGCGTGAACGCAGGTTCTGCCGTGAGACAGCTTTGTTCGATCCTTGCCCTGGCTGCCGCGTTGACGGCAACGGATATCGGCGCCGCCCAACCGTTCGACCCCGTTGCCCGCGACATTCGTACCGGAGTCTACCGGGGCCACGTCGTCACCTATGAGGTCATCGACGGCCTCGCGATCTGGGACGGCGATATCATCCTCGGGACCCCCGAGGAGCTGAGCCCCGAGAATGTGGTGGCACCCGGCAATCCGCCCGACTACCGCAACAAGATCTCAGTGATAAGCAGCAAGGAAAGCCTCTGGCCGGGCGGCATCATTCCCTACGTCATCGATCCCGAACTTGAGAACCCGCATGTCCCCCTCGCGATCCAGCATTGGAACGAGAATACCGTCATCCGGCTGGTGGAAAGAACGGATCAGCCGAACTGGATTCGCTTCACACCAGACAGCGGATGTAGGTCGTATGTAGGCATGATCGGTGGCGAACAGGATGTATTTCTAAGCGAATACTGCAACACAAACGATGTTGTTCATGAGATCGGCCACGTGATCGGGCTCTGGCACGAGCATGAGCGAAGTGATCGAGATTCCCACGTCTGGGCACGTTCCCACCCTTTGGGCAGAGTTGATGGGTTTTTTTATTACGGCAAAGATGGGCCCTACGCAGTGGCTAGCGGGCCCTATGACTACGGCTCGGTCATGCATTACCGTTTGATCGGCCCGGTGGAGACGATCCCGCCCGGCATCGCTCTCGCAAGAGGCGGTCCGCATCTCGGGGGGGTGATCTTGGAGAATGCAGGCCTCTCCGCAGGGGATATCGACGGCGTCAGCCGTCTCTATGGGAAAATCCCGACCAAGACGACCGTTGCGACGAATGTCGCGGGCCTGCTGATCGAGGTTGACGGCGAAACCTACACCGCACCGCACAGTTTCGACTGGGAGCCCGGCAGCATCCATACGATCGGCGTTGCATCGCCCCAGAAGCTTCGGATTGACTACTACCGATATCTATTTGCCCATTGGAGCGACGGCGGTGCGCAAACCCATTCCATGACGGCATCTTCGGAGACCACTGTCTTCATAGCGAATTTCATTCGGCAGATGAGGCCGACGCCCAGCGCCCACCCTCCGGAGGGCGGTACCGTCCGTTTCGACCCTCCATCCCCCGGCGGGTTCTATCCGAGGAGCTCATTGATCAAAGCCATCGCAGAACCAGCCGAGGGCTTCTCGTTCGAACGCTGGATACCATGGTTTCTACCGCTCGGGGGAGGCTATTCCAGCAATCCCGTACTATCTAGCGTCGCACAGAGATACCCAGCCTTGTTTACTCGGCGACCCCTCACCACGATCGATACGAACATACCGGGGAGCCGTGTTCTGGTGGATGGCAGCCCGATAATCCTACCCGCCAGCTTCAGCTGGGAACCTGGCAGCACTCACTCACTTGGATTCGACGGAAATGTTGGCGAGGTTCAGATCGCTCCCGGCGTTGGCCGTTTGAAATTCAATGGCTGGAGCGACGGTGGCGGCGCCACGCACGACATCACCGTTTCCGAGGGGCCTGCTACGATCTCGGCGAATTTCATGAGGCAGTTTTTTGTAGAGACGGTTTCTCACGGACCGGGAACGATAGAAGTGCAACCCAGCGGTTCGGAGGGCCGCTATCATGACACCTCCACTACAGTGCAATTGACCGCGCGGCCCGCTCCGGGTTTTAAGTTCGTTTCCTGGCTTGTGGACTTGTCCGGAACCGAGAACCCGCAATCCCTGCACTTGGACTCCTTTAAATGGGTCCGCGCCTACTTTCTCGATGAGCAAAGTTTCGAATCCGCCAAGCTGACCTCCGGGAAACCGTTCAACTTGCTCTCCGGCCCCGGCTCTTCCCTCCCGGAGGGGTACAACGGCTACTGGATTCTCGTGCCGCCGGGCGCCACGCAACTCGACATTCGTCTTGTCACAACCACGCCGGGCGCCAATGTCGCCCTGTACGCAAACCGTGACGTCCGCCCAAGTGCCGTGTTCGACGAAAACACTAACGATCTCGTCGGATATGAAAGCCAGTACTCGGCCACGGGGCCGGGAGGCGATAAGACGATCACCATTACGCCGGAATCAAATCCGCGCCTCGAACCGGGACTTTACTTCATCGCCGTCCATGTACGCACGAAGGGTGTGCGAGTCACTAGAACGTTGACCGCCGACGTAACCGTCTCGGATGAGGAGATTGCGGCCAACATACCTCATTTCGGCATCCCTGCTTCCCTCATCACCACACGGGAAGGCGAGCTCTCAGCGCCGCAAATCCTCGAGGTCCGCAACTCGGGTCGAGGGACGCTGGACTACCAGATCACCACGGATCAACCCTGGCTGTCGGTCTCGCCCGATCGAGGCTCCGCCATGGAAGAAACCGACATCATCGAGATTCGAGCCGACCCGATGGCCATGGAGCCCGGCGCATTCGAGGGCACGATCACGATCACCGAGAGTCAACCTGCAGTAGGCCTCGCTACGCTTTTCTCGAAGAGTTCGCCGCCGGCATGGCCGGTCACGGTACCGGTGACGCTGATTGTCATCCCGGAGGATGAGGAGGACACCCCTTTGAATCCACCTGCGGACCCCTTCATCACGGACACCGCCGCTGGGGACGGGGGCCCGGCGGTCGAAGCCCGCCTGCTCTTACCCAGTGGCGTGGACGCAGACACCGCTGGCAACCTCTACATCGCCGATTCGGGCAACCGCCGAGTTCGCAGAGTGGACACCTCCGGCATCATTACCACGATCGCCGGGGACAGTGCACCGTTGGTCGAAGATCGGCTAGTCTCTCCCAATGATGTGACAGTGGACGCGGCCGGCAGCCTCTACATCGCCGATACTTTCATCCACCGTATTCGCAGGGTGGATCCCTCGGGCACCGTCTTTGCCTTCGCCGGAACCGGTGAAGAAGGCTTTAGCGGGGATGGCGGCCCGGCGGTCCAGGCACAGTTAAATTTCCCAGGAGGCGTGGCCGTGGACGCGGCCGGCAACCTCTACATTGCCGATGCTGCCAATAACCGTATCCGCAGGGTAGACCCCTCCGGCATAATCTCCACCTTCGCCGGAGGGGGAGGTGCTTTGGGGGACGGCGGCCCGGCGGTTCAGGCCCAGCTGGGCAGCCCCTCTGATGTGGCGGTGGACGCGGCCGGCAACCTCTATATCGCCGTTATCACCAATAGCACCATACGCAGGGTGGCCCCCTCCGGCACCATTACCACGATCGCCGGAACCGGAAGATCCGGTTTTAGCGGCGACGGCGGCCCGGCCACCAGAGCCCAGCTGGCGGCCCCCAGTGACGTGGCGGTGGACGCGGCCGGCAACCTCTTCATCGCCGATGAAAACAACCATCGTATTCGCAGAGTGGACTCTTCAGGCATCATCATCACCATAGCCGGAACCGGCGTGCGAGGCTTCGCCGGGGACGGCGGCCCGGCGATCCAGGCCCTGTTAGACTACCCCCGAGGCGTGGCCGTAGACGCGTCTGGCAACCTCTATATTGCCGATTATGACAACCACCGCATCCGCAAGGTAGACCCGTCGGGCACTATCACCACGATTGCCGGAATCGGAGAAGTGGAGCAATAAGATTCGATCGTGGCCGCCGTAGGCACGCTCCGGGCGTCAGTTGTGCCGCTACTGACTACGGCTTCGAATCCGGGGGTGCTGGGGGTCCAGCGCCAGCGCGATCACCTCTCCTGCGGCCTCTGAGCGCAAGGTTTTTCGCGGCCGCAGCCCAAGCGGCCTCGTCTAGCGGTACTCCAGCTACGCAGGGTGTGCATCGCGAGGCGGTCGCAGATCTCGCGATGGCGCGGCGCGGGCAGGCAAACCCCTCGTCTCGGGATGGCGGTACCCGTCATGCCTGGCTCCGGGCCACACCAGCACGCGGCCAACCTCGTTGATCTTCTTGATCAGCGTCGTTCGTTTCACACGACGGCGATATCCCCCACCCTGCGGATGCCGGGCAACTCGCCGCTGGTAAGGTACTGGTAGAGATCGCGGATGTAGGTGTCGAGGTCCTCGAGGGTGTCGCCCTCGCCACCCCGTGAACCGGGACCTGCTGCTGTTCGGATCGACGAACTGATGGTCGTGCGATATCGTGTCGGGATACCGTCAGGATGAGTTCATTCGGATTCATGCAACCACCCGGACGAGCCCAAGGTGCGTGGACTTCAGATGGCTTGACACCATTCCGTCAATGGAATATATAATCGGATGGTCTGGGATATCGAGTACACGAACGAGTTCGGGAGGTGGTGGACTCGGCTTGCACAGGACGATCAGGAGGAAATTGTCGCCGCAGTAGAATTGCTGGCGGAGCAAGGGCCTGTGCTTGGCTTTCCCTACTCTTCCGGCGTAGCGGGCTCTCGGCACGACCGTATGCGCGAGCTTCGCATTCAGAGCGGCGGTCGGCCCGTGCGAGTGTTCTACGCCTTCGACCCGCGACGAACGGTAATTCTGCTGATCGGAGGCGACAAGACGGGGGATGACCGGTTCTATGAGCGGTTCGTCCCGCTGGCCGACAGGCTCTATGACGAGCATTTGCAGGAGTTGAAAGAGGAAGGGCTGATCGAATGAGCGGGAGAAATGCTTTCGACGAATTGAAGAAGGACTTTACGCCGGAGCGCCTTGCGCGCGTCGACGCGCGCAAGGCCGAGCTTCGTGCGGCCATGCCGCTCCATGAGCTGCGGCAGGCACGGGCGATGACCCAAAAGGCCGTCGGCGACGTTCTGAAGGTCAAACAGCCAGCGGTCGCCAAACTGGAGCGGCGCACGGATATGTATGTCTCCAACCTGCGTTCCTATATCGAGGCCATGGGCGGACAGCTGAATATCGTGGCGGAATTTCCGCAGGGCAGCGTGGTCATTACCAATTTCTCCGAGGCCGGGGAAGAAGCAAAACCAGCTTGACCGGGCTGGAGCGATGTCCTCGCTGGTGTGCAGTATCCCGCACTTCCAGCTGATCAACGCGCGCCACGAGCAGGCCTCGACCGCCTGCTGCACAACAGCCACATCGTCAACATCCTCGGGAACAGCTGCCGGATGAGTGCTCACCAGAGGCTGTGGCGTTCCCCATCAACGCATCTTGGTGACCGCGCTGTTCGCCCTGATGGAGAAGCTCTACGTGATCCAGCGGGCCGGCCGATCTACAGGCCGGCTTCACCGCGCAACGCCTTCGGGGGTGATCCCCTCGCTGAAGTGTGCTTCGAGGCGAGCGGCCTGCTCGTCGGTCAGGACGGCCGCGCCCTCGGCGGCCACGATCGCCTCGATCTCATCCGCCGTGGCGTCAGGGGGAATGATGGGTACCGAAACGGGCTCGCCGTCCTCTCCGATGCGCTCCTGGTAGGTGATCTTCATAGCTGGTTCCTCCCGGCTCTGATTCTAGTCCTCGACACCGCCCGCTGCAGCACAGCTCCGCTTGCCCTTGTTGTTGAGGAGACGGAAAACCCTTTCGCCATCCGGGTTTTCCGGTAATGACTCAACCACAGCAGCGAGGGTTTCACCCTCTGGGAGGGGCTGAAATACAGGGTTGATGCGCGCAATTCGTCCGTGCAATTTGACGCCGCGTGATCGACTCGCGGAGGCGGAAATTGTCGATCCATCCGGCTCCGGGACCTTGCCGCCGTTTCCTCGCCCGCTTGGCCGATCTTATCCACGACGGCTGGCCGTCCACATCGACCGTGCTGCGCACGTCGTTCATTTGTTCAAGACAACTACATTCACGGGTTCAGCCACATCCACGGTTCCGTCCACATCCAACACCTCTACGTAGCACGGGTTGAATCTCGCCCCGCACTGCGAATCTTGTGCCCGCACGACCGGTTGCACCGAGCAGGCTCCTTGCAATGCCAGCATCGCAAGCGATACCGCGATTACGCCGAATACCACCCGGCTGTACCAGTCCGCCAGGAATCCGTCTTGTCTGGTTGTCATCACTCACTCTCTTTTGCAGAAGTTGTACCGCCCCTGATTGCTGGGCAAGATACCACCCACCCTACTCGATCTGCCAGTTTCTGCACCAGGCGTGGCCGTCATCAGCGGCGAGCAGGCCGCTCGGCTCGAATCGCACTTCAGCGAAGGCGGCGATCCGCTATCGACGCAGCGATCTGTTCGAGCACGGTCGCCGGCTCATGGACGACGGGACGACGACTTGGCTGATGCGGGTCAGGAGTCCGAGAAGGTGGAACCGGTCGGTTGATGCACCGCGCCCTCGGCGGCTCTCTCGGGCCTTGCCGCCAGGGATGCCTTGGGAAGGGAGCAAACGCCGGTTGCGCCCTGGCACGATTCTGTATGCTGTCACTTGGCGGATCGAGCTCACGGAGATTCGCCCACTCGATGCGACGCCGATGGCGCGGATCAGCCGCCGACCAGCCGTACCGCGGCCGTTCGGCACGGAGGGGGCTGTTCATGGCGCTGTTCGACATTGACGAACGAGGACGAGGACACCCGGTCGACGAACTCACTCACGAAGATGAATTCAATCGCGTATGGCTCTCGTTGCCCGAGCACGTGAGGGATGACATTGAGGAAGCCATACACCGTCGTCTGGACACGCTGATTCATCACCCGGATCCAAACTGGGGATCGATCACGAACATCTCGATCGAAGGCGGCAAACTCAACCCGTCGACCGGACTCAGGGGCGACTGGAGGGGAACGGTTTTCCAGCCGCTATACGACGATTTCCTCGACGAAGCCTCGGCGGGGATGTTTTACGGGAACGTGTGGAAGAAGGTGATCGTCGATAGGACGGAAACATGGATCGGTATTCGTCAAAACGATGAGAATCCGACTTTCCCGAATCGTCGAATCACACTTGCGGGAAAGACGTATTTTCTGCCTGGGCCGGATCCAGCAGGCTCCGCTCAAGCGACTTGAGATGTCCGCAACTGAGCATCTTCGTTCGCGCCGTCGAGCCACTCGCTGAACCAGCGGGGTTCGATGACCGCCGGCTGTCGATGGTGGAGGTCTTCGAGCTCGGGAGAGGCCGCGGTCGTGATGACGGTGAAGGTCTCGAGCGGCCCGCCGCCCGGATCCCAGCGCTCCCTGAGCGCGGCGAACGACAGCGGGGAGCCGTCCGCCGGCGGCATGGCCTGCGGCCCGGCCGCGACTATACTGTTGGGCGGCATGGCCGAGGAGTTCCGCACCGCACCGTCTTCTGCGCTCGCGCGCGCCTCCCGCGCCTGTCCGCTGCTCGAAAATCAAAGCGACCGGGAAGCCTGGGCCGCCTGCTGCTCGCGGCGATTTCTGCCCCTGGCCCGGCGCGTCGCAGGCGACAACGACCTCGCCGAGGACATCCTTCAGGAAAGCTGGGTGCGGGTCCTGGAGCACGTTTGCGAATACCGTGGCGGCTCCCCGGCCTGCTCCTGGGTCCGCGCCATCGTCCACCATTGCGCGCTTGATCTGAGCCGCCAACGCCGACCGGACGGCGACGAGTCGCTCGCCGACATCGAGGATCCCTCCCTGGACCCTGCGGCGCGGGCCGAGCAACGCCGGCTTCTGGTGCTGCTTCGCGAAATGGTCGCCGTGCTGCCCGCCGCCTACCGCGAGGTCTGCGAACTGCGTTACGGACAGGACCTCTCCACCGCCGAGACCGCCCGCCGCCTCGGCATCTCCCCCTCCAACGTCGCCACCCGCCTCGACCGCGCCGTCAGGATGCTCCGAAGGCGCCTCGGCGCCCGCCTGCACAGCACTTGAAAAAAAAGTTGTGATCGTTGGCTGTCTCGACAGTCTTAGTAAGTAGAGGGACAGATCGGCGACGGACTCGATGGCGACCTCGGAGGATGCAAGGGCATCGGGCGTCTTCGCCGCGTCCTTCGAGCAGGATCGATCATGAAGACGAAGGAACGGAACGCGGCGTCAAGTCTCGGAGTTCCCCTTTTCCTGCCGGCGATCGGCTTGGGCGCCGCGCGAAGCGATCGAGCTCGCCGAGCGATTCCGGCCCGGCGGCGGCATCCACAGGGGGCTTGCCCGGCGCACGGCTGCCGAGGAGATGATCGGGCTGCTGCGAGAGTGCGAGGCAACGGAGGCTGCCCATGGATCTGATAGCTGATCTACTGCTGGGTCTGGCGCTGATGGCTGCGACGTTCGGGTCGGCCGGGCTGATCCTGGGAGTCGCGGCCATGGGCATGGCCGCGATCGGCGAGGCGCTCATCGCGCGTGGCTGGTCGGGTGGGCTCGGCGTCCGGGCGCGTGTTGGCGAATGGACTGCTGCGGGCCGTGGTGAGAGACCAATGGCTTGCTGGAGCAACTTTTTTCGGGATCGCACCCCGTCGCGGGCGCACATCGAGGAAATCAGAGTGGGAAGAGGCGTCTAGCGGATTTCCTCCTCGGTGATCAAAACAGCTCGCTCTCCGGCACCGCGAGCAGGACGTCCGCATCGTCGATAACGTCGAGCGAGGCCGCATCCAGTTCTTCTATCCCCGCCGCGTCCGCAAGCCGGTGACACAAGCCCTCCAGTGCTGCGGCTTCCGCCGGCAGCCAGCCGTCGAAGCCTGGCAGCGCCCCCGCGGCGGCCGCGAGACGAGTCTGTAGGGGCGCTCCGGATTTGTGAGAACTGGAAACAGGCCCGCTCTCACCGGCCAGACCCTGGTGCGGCGTTGCACTTCCCCATCGCTCCCTCACCGCTGTGCGATCGCGCATAGCGCTGGTTCAGCTTCTCAATACAGCGTAATCGGCACCGGCGCTGTTCGCCCTTGCCGCAGTTTCCGCCGTCAGTGCCGCTGCGCATCCCTCGCCGAGGGGCTTGCGCCTGTCCCTTGTCCGTCCTCTGTCAAGGGTTCTCCGCTTTCCGCCAGGTACGGGCGAGCGGAAAGCTCCCAACCCTTACATCGCGGAGGATTCCAGCATGTCCAACATCGTCATCGTCACGCCCGGACCGGTATCTCAAGAGTGGGAAATGATCTGCCCCGGATGCCGACAAGACGACCGCATTCACATCCAGGCCACCGTTACGGTCCTTCTCACCCCTCGCGGCACCGAAGAAGTCGATTGCGACACCGAATGGGACGACGCCAGCATCGCGCAGTGCCGCCATTGCGATCACACCGCAACCGTCCGCGACTTCTGCGACGCCTTCTCTTCACTCCGCAGCGGCGGCCGCTAGGCCGCCGTCCCCTTCCCCCGGCCGTATTCCGGCTGCACTGATCTCTGCTTCCCCTGTCGCGGGTTCTCCGCTTTCCGCCAGGTCGAGCGAGCGGAAAGCTCCCAACCCCAACCGACAGGAGGACACCCTTCATGAGTGCTTACGTAGTCACCCCGGCGCACATCGCCACGTGCGCGAAGATCATCCGGGAGATCATCTTCCATTCCGACAAGAACCCGCCCAGCGACAGCGACGTTCGCATGAACCTCGCCATGGCCAACGTCATCAGCGTCGCCTTCCGCTACGGCCCGCAAGGACGGCGCGCCTACGCCTCGATCTTCAACTCCATCCTCGGCCAGCTCGACGACGCCGGCTGGGACACCAGCGGCGTCGATCACCCCGAAGGCGTCAGCGACATCAACGCAGCCTGCTTCGACGAGGGCTACACCGTCAGCGACTACCTTCGCGACTGCCGTTCCGCCGAGCCGCGCCGCTACTCCCACGCCGAGGCCTGCGAGTACCTCTCTTGCCTCAACTACCAGTCGTGCGAACCGCCGAACTGGCCCGACAGCAAGGTGCGGATGTGGATTCTCGAATCCAAGTCCTATCTCGCCAGCCGGCTCGCCAAGCAGGTGCTCGGCGACCGCCACGTCTGGGAAGTCCGCGAGCCCGCCGACGAGGCCGCCTGACTCCCTTGCTTCCCCGCCGCACACGCGGCGGGGAATCTCTTGTATGCCGAGCATGACCGACAGCTTGGAGGTGCAAGTCCTCCATCCAGCCTGATGGCGGCGAAGGATTAGCGAAGCGCAAGGGCGTCGTCGCGAGGCGGGGTCTGAAGGAAGCGTGGAGCAAAGCCGCGACCCGATGGACAAGAACCGGATACGAGGCCTACCCGGCCGGACGAGCGAGCAAGTGATCGCGAAGTCCATAGCCATCAAGGGCCGGGGTGGTAAATCCGGCGGGGATGCGATGAAGGCGGTCGGTCTTACCTCGGGAGGTCTGCGTCGTGTCCGGAAGTCCCGGACTGAGCGGGTCCGCAAGGCCCGTGATCGCGGCGCAGAAGTCAGCAGAGGGCATAGTAGTCGGTTCGCCGATGAAGGCCCGAACGACGGACAGGGTCAGTAGGACGGTACGCTCATGCGGGCCAAGCGGCAGAACATCCAGTTGGAACTGGCCTTGGAGCCGGAGGCGAAGGGTGAAGCCCGGAGCGCCGGAGCCCAAGGGACCGAAGCCCGCCTGGCGCGTGCCGGACCCGAACGCCCGGCGGCTGGGCAGGGACCGTCGATGGAGACGGTCGTCGAGCCCGGCAATCTGAAGAAGGCGCTGGCGCGTGTACGGCGCAACAAAGGGGCGCCCGGCATCGACGGCATGAGCGTCGATGAGTTGGGCAATCACCTGAAGGACCACTGGTCCGAGATCAGGACCCGGCTTCTTGACGGCAGCTACACCCCGCAGCCGGTGCGGCGGGTGGAGATACCGAAGGCGTCGGGCGGCGTTCGCCCGCTCGGCGTGCCCACGGTGCTCGACCGCTTTATCCAGCAAGCGGTGATGCAGGTGTTGCAGGGGGAGTGGGACCCCAGCTTCTCGGATGCGAGCTACGGGTTCCGGCCCGGACGCTCGGCCCATCAGGCAGTGGGGCGCGCGCAGGACCACATCCGCGCGGGCTTCGACATCGTGGTCGATTTCGATCTGGAGAAGTTCTTCGACCGGGTCAATCACGACATTCTGATGGGATTGGTGGCCAGACGGGTGGCCGACAAACGCCTGCTCAGGCTGATCCGCGGCTTTCTGAGCGCGGGCGTGCTGAAAGGTGGGCTGGTCGGCCCGACTACCAAGGGGACGCCGCAGGGCGGACCGCTTTCGCCCTTGCTGTCGAATCTGATGCTGGATGTGCTGGACAAGGAACTTGAGAAGCGCAGCCATCGCTTTGTCCGCTATGCAGACGACTGCAATATCTATGTGCGGTCGCGGCGAGCGGGCGAGCGGGTCATGGCGAGCGTGACACGCTTCCTCGCCCGGCGACTGAAGCTGACGGTGAACGCAGACAAGAGTGCGGTGGGCCGTCCAGCGGTACGGGCTTTCCTGGGCTTCAGTTTTACAGCTAGACCAGCGGTCAAGCGGCGCATCGCGCCGCAGGCACTCGCTCGGTTCAAAGCGCGGGTCCGGGTACTGACGCGGTGCACGAAGAGCGTCAGTCTCGCCCATCTCGTTGCGGAGTTGTCTCACTACCTCGTAGGGTGGCGGGGCTACTTCGGTTTCTGTGAGACCCCCTCGGTATTGCACCGCCTAGACTGCTGGATCAGACGGCGGCTTCGCGCCATCGTCTGGCGACAGTGGAAGCGCGGGTGCACCCGCTTTGCGGCGCTGCGCCGCCATGGCATCGGCAAGGATCTGGCGGCCAAAACCGCTGGCAGTGCCCACGGCCCTTGGCGGATCAGCAACAGCCCCGCTCTCGCGATCGCCCTATCCAATGCCTTCTTCGCGCACCTCGGCCTCGTCTCTCTCGAAGCCCGCCATGCCGCTTAAATCCGTCGAACCGCCGTGTACGGACCCGTATGCACGGTGGTGTGGGAGGGGTGGAGCCGCGAGGCTCCCCCCTATCCCGATTGCCTTCTTTCGTCGAGTCCGATCAAGCCTCTTCCTTCGACGGGTTCTCCGCTTTCCGCCAGGGATCAGCGAGCGGAAAGCTCCCAACCCATTCCCGAAGGAGGACTTCAGCATTGAAAGCCCAACCCCAGACCATCGATGTGATGTTTCGCAAGTACCGCGACAAGGACGGCGAGATCCTGGCCGTGTTCCCCCACGAGCCCCACGACCGCAACGGCTGCTTCGTCACCTGCTATGCGCACGTCGGCCAGCACGGCGGCGCGACGATGGAGCACGTGCTCTCCGCGACCCGGCCGGCGAAGCCCGACGAGTACGCCGAGCTGTACCGCGAGCTGCAGGGCATCTACGAGCGGGCGAAGTTCGCCGGCGACGCCGTCCACCAGCTCCGCATCATCCAGCGCCGTTCGGCCAAGCGTTTCGCCGAAGCTCTCGAGAAAGCGAGGCGATAGCGCCATGTCCGATCAATTGCACTTCATCCGAGCCGGCAAGGCTCTCGATCCGAAGGCGAAGGTCTCGATGGTCGAGTGCGGATGCTGCGAGTGTTACCACCGCGAGGACTTCTGGGGCGACTGCCGCAACGATTCGCAGCGCTTCCTGCCGTACGATCCCACCGACGGCGAGCCGGAGTATGTCTGCGCCGACGGCGAGCACTGGATTACGGATGCCGAGCTGTCGCGCCGCGAGGACGCGCGTGCCGGGGAAGCCGACCCGCAACCTCTCAACCCGCAAGAGAAAGGAGCATCAAGATGATCGTTCACGAAGAGATCGTCATGGAAACCCTGCCCGATCCCTTTCCCGATACCTCCTACCTGGAGCAGGAAGGGTTCGAGGAACGGCTGCGCCAGGCCAACAACGGCGACTTCGGATTCATGGGCGTCCGTGCATCCTGCACGGTCCTCATCGGCATCGGCCACAAGGGCCACGTCATCGCCCAGCGTATCGACAGCCCCGGCATCTGGGGCGTCGAGACGGACTCCGATCCCGGCCACGTCCAGGAGCTCTACGAGAACGAGCGCAGCATCCTGCTGGCCATGCTCGACGCCATGGGCTGCAAGCGCGCCCGCGGCGCCGATTCCGCCAACTGACGGCTTCCCGCAAGCACCCAGGCCCTGGCGGCATCCAGCCGCTGCCCCAGGGCCTTTTCGCGCGCTCGAGCTGCCGCGCTTGAGCGCATTTTCATGCCATCTCAGCTTCCCCGCAGGCAACCACCGCCCCCCCTTCGACGGCTGCTCCGCTTTCCGCCAGCTACGGGCGAGCGGAAAGCTCCACCCCCTTACTCGTCAGGAGGATTCCAGCCATGTCGAACACGTCCAGCCCGTCCGACGCCGACAGCGTCACGCTGCCCGCAACCCTGTCCGGGCTGCTCGAAGCCGCGGTCCGCGACGCCCGCCGCCTCGATCGGGATATCTACGCTCCCTACTACGATGAATGGCACCATGCCAGCGACGCCAACTACTGCGAAGTCTGCCTGGCCGGCGGCCTGATGGCCGGCACGCTGCGGCTCTCACCCCGAGTGACCGTCTCGCCGCACATGCTCGATCACGAGACGGAAACTAGGCTCGACGCTCTCGACTTCATGCGCTGCGGACTGTGGAAGCAAGCCTTCGACCTGATCCACAACCGCGTTGCTTCCCTTGAGATCAGCAACTTGCTGTTCGCCCTTCCAGCACCTTGTCAGGGTAACTTCACCGGCTGGATCGAGTTCGAGGCCCACCTCGACTCCCTCGAAGAGATGCTTCCCGATCTGCGGGTCATCGACCAGCTCGCCGCGAAGCTCTGACCGCTGCGCCCCGAGGCGGCGGGTTCTCCGCTTTCCGCCAGGTGCGGGCGAGCGGAAAGCTCCCAACCCTTGTCCATCAGGAGGAAGCCCTTCATGTCACTCTCCCTGGAAGTCGATCTGGACCTCGATTCACCCGAGCGGAACGAAGACGACGACTCCCCCGAGAAGCCGGTCTGCGAATACTGCCGTAGCGACGAGATCACCTTCGACGCCACCGCGTATTGGAACTCCCGGGGATCAGCAGTTCGAGTACGACATTCTCTTCGACGAAGTCTACTGTCCCAACTGCGACGGCAAACAGCGCGTCGAGTGGGTTCCCCTCTAGCCGGTTCGCCTCCACTCTCTGACCATGCCGAACCCCGATACAACCATCAGCTTCCCGTGCAGTCCACGGCTCTTCGAGCGCATCGAGGAGGCCAGCCGCCAGCAAGGCGTCTCCGTCGAAAAGCACGTCGCCCAAGTGGTCGAGGACCACTTCTTCCCGGCCGCCAAGCGGCGCAGGGACTACTACACGCCCCGGTGCTTCTACACCTTCGAGATAGACCCCGATTGAGCCCCTTGCTGCTCATCGTCCGCGCTCGCTCGCATCGCGCCGGTCCCCCCTGGCCGGGTTCTCCGCTTTCCGCTAGTCACGGGCGAGCGGAAAGCTCCCGACCCTTACCGCCAGGAGGCAACCTCATCATGCCGTTGAACGACGAACGCCCCGTCAGCGACCTTTCCGGCGACGTGCATTACGACATTCTCCCCGAAGATTTCAGTCCGATCTTCGATTCCATGGCCGATTTCCTCAGCGCCGCCATCGCCGACGCCCGCGGCCTCGACCGCAACCGCTACCTGCCTTGCTCGGAGGAATGGCACACCACGCTTCCCGACCAGCCCTGCCTGGTCTGCCTGGCCGGCGCCTTCATCGCCGGCACGCTGGAGTTCCTGCCCTCGTTCGACGTTCGCCCCTCGATGTTCACCCACCAGATGCACGACAAGCTCTTTGCCCTCGACGCCATGCGCTGCGGCGAGTGGGGCTACGCCTTCACCAAGTTCTATTCCGACCGGCCCAGCCTCTCCATCGAGCTCGCCCTGAGCGATCTTCCCGAACCGCTGCACGACGACTTCGATTCCTGGGAAGAGTTCGACCTTCACCTGGCTTCCCTCGAAGCGATCGTCCCCGAGCTGCGCGAGATCGAGAAGCTCGACTAGCCTTCAACTCCCATCCCGCAACCCCATGGGCCGGGTTCTCCGCTTTCCGCCAGTCGTCGGCGAGCGGAAAGCTCCCCAACCCTCACTCCAAGGAGATCACTTCATCATGTACGGCGCCGCACACGACCGATGGAAGATCGACACCCGCGACGATCTCGAAGCCCTCATCAACAACGATCAGCCCGTTTCCCATGAACAGGATTCCGTAGCCTGGCATGTCAAGCAGGCCGGCCACCTGGCGCGGCGCGAGTTCGATCGGATCGACCTTCCCACGCTCATCGACGTGCTCACCGACACCGCCAACAAGAAGTTGTTTCACGCCCGCAGCCGCTGCTGCGACATCATCGAGACGCTGCTCGTTCTCTGCTACGCTCCGGAAGCCGGCAACGACACGCGCACCGACTGGAAGCGCGATCTCAGCTGCAGCCGCATCCAGTTCTCGAAGATTCTCGGCCGCAGCCCCTCGCTGCGGCGCTTTCTCCGCCCCATGCTCGCCTACGGCTGGTTTGTCGGCCGCATGAACGCCGCCATGCAACTCAGCGCCGGACACTACCTGCCGATCGAGATTCGTCAGGAAGTGCTGCAGTCCGAGCGCCTGTCGGGCGACTGGATCGAACGGCTGCCGGCGCAGTGCCCCTGGAGCCCGGTTGACATTCTCGGCTACGGCGCCGCCGACCCGCACGCCGTTCTCAACGATTCCTACTCGCTGCCCTTCGAGGGACCGAAGGCCGCACCGCCTGCCCGCTGATGCGGTCACTCCGCGGTCTCGCCCTTGCCCCCGCGGGATCGGGTGCTCCGCTTTCCGCCGAACCGTGGTGAGCGGAAAGCTCCCAACCCTTGCCTCCAGGAGGATTCCTCGCATGACCGACACAGTCATTCACGCCTCGCATGAGGACAACATCGACTCCAAGCCCTATTCTCTCGACTTGCTGCCCCACACCCTTGCCGATCTTCTCGCGACGGCCATCGGCGATGCCCGTCAGCTCGATTGGAATACCTACCACCCCACTTCCGTGCGCTGGCACTGGCCTTCCGAGCAAGGCCCTTGCCATGTCTGCCTGGCCGGCAGCATTCTCGCTCGCGCTTTCCCCTCTTCGCCGCACCGCTTTTTGATGCCCTGGATGTTCTCTCTCGACACGGACAGAAAGCTCTACGCCATCAACCACGTTCGCTGCGGCCGTTGGCTGGATGCATACGAAATGCTCCATGAATTGCCGACGCCCCGCAATATCGGCAAGCAGCTTCGCTCCCTTCCGAATCCTTCCTCTCCCGATTACGAAGGCTGGAACCAGTTTCATGCCCACCTGGATTCGCTCGAATCCATCATCCCCCGTTTGCGCGAGATCGAACAAGAGGACCGCCGCCTCTCGTCCGTCATCGACCGTTAGCAGGCGGGTGCTCCGCTTTCCGCCAGACCGTGGCGAGCGGAAAGCTCCCCACCCTTACCTCCAGGAGGCCCACTTCACATCATGTCCCGTCAACCCCACTCCCATCTCTCCCTCGATACCCTCGACCTCAACATCTGGGAGCGCGCCACCAAGCCGCTCATCCAGCAGCTCACCCAGTCCGACCAGGAAGACCTTTCGAACTCCGACGTTTTCGCCTGGATGCTGCAGCAGGCCGGCCGCCTGCAGCGCGGCGAGATCGACAAGGCCGAGATCAACGTCATCATCGCCATCTTCATGGACCAGGCCCTCGGCCTGCTCCGCGAAGGCCGCTTCCACTTGCGCGAAGTGATGAAAACCCTTCTGATCCTCTGTTCTTCTCCGACCGTCAACCCCCGCCAGCGGCCGAGCTTGCTCGACGATCTTCGCAACCAGCGCTTCATGATCCAGTCGCTGCTTCGCGACAACCCCTCGATCACGTTGTTCCTCCGCGACATGATCCGCTTCGCCTGGCAAGGCGCGCGCAGCGGCGCGGTTCACACCCTCTCGATGCGTTACCGCAACGTCAATTGGCAACGGCAGATCCCTGACGACTGCCCCTGGAGCGCCGCCGAGATCCTCGCCTACGATCCCTTCGACAACAACGACTACCTCGTTCACTCCAAGTCGATTCCCTCGACCCGCTTCGCGCCTCCGTCCTGACCCTCCTGATGCGGGTTCTCCGCTTTCCGCCAATCGCACGGTGAGCGGAAAGCTCCCAACCCTTACACCACGGAGGATTCCTTCCCCATGTCCCAGCACGACAAAGAGCCCCTCTTGCCCCGCCGGCAGTGGAAGAACGACACCGATCCCCTGATCGAAAGGCTCATCGACAGCAACAACCGCAACCTCCAGGGCTGCGACCTGATGGGCTGGCTTCTGCACGTCGTCGGCCGGCTGCAGAGCGGCCGCTACGACCGCCGCGACCTGGACAGCATCATCAGCAGCTTCCTGCGGCAGGTCGACGGCCTTCTCGCGAAAGGCCGGTCCCACTGCCGCATCGCGATCAAGTCGCTGTTGTTGCTGCGCTACGCGCCGGCTGCCGGCTCGAGGACCCGCAGCCAGTGGAAAGACGCCCTGGCGTACAACCGCGTCGAGCTCGAAACCCTGTTGCGCAACAGCCCCTCGATGAAGCCCTTTGTCCACGCCATGATCCGCTACGCCTGGCGCAGCGCTCGCTCCGAAGCCTGGATCGTGCTCACCACCGGACACTACATCGACGACGAGCTGCGCGACCGGGTGCTTGCCGAACAGAAACAGCACGGTAATTGGAACCAGCGGCTTCCGCAGGACTGTCCCTGGGACGCGGAGCAGATCATCGGCTTCCGCCTCGTTCACCCCATCGTGCTCGCCGACTCGCGCCGGCTGCCCTTCGACGAGCCCCACCACAACGCCTAGAGAGTCCGCCTCCAGCGGCCGTTACGCTGCCTCCGGCCGCGGGTTCTCCGCTTTCCGCCATGCACAGCGAGCGGAAAGCTCCCAACCCTTACCTCCAGGAGGAAACCACGCGATGACCGCCAAAATCCCGAAGCTGCTAACCCCCTTCCACGTGAAGGATTCCCGAGTAACGCCCGAATTGCCCGACACCCTGGCCGAGCTTCTCACCCTCGCCATCGCCGACGCCCGCGGCCTCGATCCCGGCTCCTACCGCCCCGTCAGCTCTTGCTGGCACGGCGCCGTCTCGCATGGCCCCTGCAAGGTCTGTCTGGCCGGCAGCGTCATGGCCGGCAGCTTGCGCTGCTCGCCCGATGACAGCTTCCTGCCCTGGATGTTCTCTCCCGCCACGTACAACAAGCTGAAGGCCCTCGACGACATGCGCACCGGCAATTGGCTGCAGGCGTTCTGCCGCGTCCACAATCGCAGGCCGGTCCTCTCTGCCAGGAACCGCCTCATGAGCCTGCCGTTCCCCGCCTTCTCCGGATTCATGGACTGGAAACAGTTCAACGCCCACCTGGATTCGCTCGAAGCCATCATTCCCGACCTTCGAGAGATCGAACACCTGGCCGTCACGGCGTAATCGCACACGCCCACTCCACGATCTGCGGATGGTCCGCTTTCCGCCGGGTTCATGCGAGCGGAAAGCTCCCCACCCATCCATCCCGGAGGATTCCTTCATCATGACCGACACTCCCGTTCCCAACGTTGCCCGTCACGTCTCGAATGACGAGCTCATCATGCAGGACTTGCTGCCCGACACCCTGTACGAGCTGCTGGCGGCCGCCATCAACGACGCCCGCCAGCTCGACCCGCAGTCCTACTACCCCTCCAGCATGCGCTGGCACTACTCCCCCACGGGAGGCCCTTGCGAAGTCTGCCTGGCCGGCAGCCTCATCGCACGCACCTACCGCAGCTCCCGCAGCCTCGACATCCTGCCGTCGATGTTCTCCTTCGCCATCTACCGCAAGCTCTGCGCCATCGACAACATGCGAAGAGGGAAGTGGCTTAACGCCTACCTGACGCTCTACGAAACCCCGGCTCCCCTGGCGATCGAGGACCGGCTGTTGGGCCTTCCAAGGCCGACGCACGTCGATTTCAAAGGCTGGCTGCAGTTCAATGCCCACCTGGACTCGCTGGAGCCCATCATGTACGAGCTGCGCGCGATCGAGCTCGACGCCAGCAAGGCGTGATCGCTCACGCTGACCCCATCCTTCGGCGGGTTGTCCGCTTTCCGCCGGGTTCGTGCGAGCGGAAAGCTCCCCACCCATCCATCCCGGAGGATTCCTTCATCATGACCGACACTCCCGTTCCCAACGTCACCCAGCACGTCTTCAATGACGAGCCCATCACCCAGGACTTGCTGCCCGGCACCCTTTCCGGACTGCTCGCGGCCGCCATCGACGATGCCCGCCGGCTCGACCGCGATTGCTACCGCCCCGCCAGCTTCCGCTGGCACTGCCCCGTCGAAGAAGGCCCTTGCGAAGTCTGCCTGGCCGGCAGCGTCATCGCACGCACCTACCGCAGCTCCCGAAGCCTCGCCATTCTGCCGTCAATGTTCTCCTTCGCCATCTACCGCAAGCTCTACGCTCTCGAAAACATGCGTTGCGGAGAATGGCTCAACGCCTACCTGACGCTCTACGAGACCCCGGCTCCCCTGGCGATCGAGGACCGCCTGCTTCTCCTTCCGATGCCCGCGCACAGCGAGTTCGACAACTGGCCCGAATTCGACGCCCACCTGGACTCGCTGGAGCCCGTCGTCGGCGAGCTGCGCGCGATCGAGCGCGACGCCAGGAAGGCGTGATCGCTCACGCTGACCCATCCTTCGGCGGGTGGTCCGCTTTCCGCCGGGTTGAAGCGAGCGGAAAGCTCCCCACCCTTACCTCCCGGAGGATTCCTTCACCATGACCGACACTCCCAACAAGGCCGTTCCGATCAACCGTATCTGGCAGCTCGCAACCGCACCGTTCCTCAAGATGCTCAAGCACTCCCGCGAGCCCGACCTGCACGACCACGATTCGGTGGCGTGGTATCTGCAGCAGACGGGGCTGCTCGTTCGCGGCGAGTTCGACCAACTGGACCTGACCAACATCATCAACCACTTCGACCGCATGGCGCACGACCTGATCCGTTCCTGGCGCGACCACTGCCGCGAGGTCCACCACATGCTTCTGTTGCTCTGGATCGCTCCCTCTGCCGACGCCGTCACCCGCATCGAGTGGAACGACTCGCTCGGCAAGCACCGCCTCGAAATGGAGCACCTGCTTCGCAACAACCCCTCGATGAAGCCCTTTGTGCCCGCCATGGTGGACTTCGCCTGGCACGGCGGCCGCTTCAGCGCCGCCCGCACCATGAACCGCCTGTTGTACGTCGATCCCCCCGAGCGCAACAGGATCCTCGAACGGCAGCGCGAGAAGGGCGACTGGAAGGAGCGGCTTCCGGAGAACTGCCCCTGGGATAGGGTCGATATCGTCGGCTACGATCCCGACAACGACAGGGAGCATCTTTTCGATCCCTGCTTCCGGCCGTTCTACGATCCGCTCTTCCCGCACCGCAGCCCTTTCGACAGGAATGCGGAATGAGCACCGCCCTCAGCTTGCCCGACTCCCTGGGCAGGGTTCTCCGCTTTCCGCCAGGTACGGGTGAGCGGAAAGCTCCCAACCCTTAACGCCAGGAGGCTCACGTCAACATGCCACGACCCCATCTCAGCACCCCCGAAGGGAGAGCGGTCCTCAACGCCGCGATCGCCAGGCAGGCAGCCCGCTGCAGCGAGCTCGACTGCTCGCAGCGGAGGAAATACCACCGCTGCGGCAACGCCGTCCGCTTCGTTCTCGACGGCGAGGAATGGTGCCCGCACTGCGAAACGTACCAGCGGCCCGTCCCACACGGTTGGCCGCGATGGGAAGCCGTTTCCGAGATCGATCCGGCGTGAGCCTCGTGAGGATGACCACCATGAAGACACAGCCACAGATCAACACCTTGTCGGAACTGCTCGCAACGGCCCTTGCCGACGCCCGCAGGCTCGACCGCGACCAGTACCAGCCCCGTTACCGCAACTGGCACTTCCCCAACAGCCAGGGCTTTTGCGAAATCTGCCTGGGCGGCAGTTTCGTGGCCGGAACCCTCGGCTGCTCCCCTGCCAGGGAAGCCTCGCCCTGGAATTTTCCCAGGCAGACCCATGCCAGCATCGAGGCCCTCAACGCCATGCGCTCCGGCGCCTGGATCGATGCCTACCGCCTGTTCCACCAGCGCAACCCCACCGACACCGTTGCGTTTCGCATGGTCCGCCTGCCGGTTCCCGCCCGTCCGCACTTCCTCGGATGGGAAGAGTTCGACGTCCACCTGAAGTCTCTCGAATCGCTCATCCCCAGGCTGCGCGAGATCGAGTCCGGGGATGACCACCCCGAAGCCTTGAAAGGATGACCCCATGACTCCGCAACCCCTTCCCGACACCCTGCACGGCCTTCTCGCAACGGCCATCGCCGACGCCCGCGGCCTCAACCGCCGCAAGTACAGACCCCGCAGCGATGAATGGCACTGCCCCGACGATGCCGGCCGCTGCGAAATCTGCCTGGCCGGGAGCATCCTGGCCGCAACCCTCGACTGCTCTCCGAAGAAGAACTTCGCTCCCTGGGAGTTTCCCCCCGAGACGCACAACAAGCTCGAAGCCCTCGAAGCGATGCGCACCGGCTCCTGGCTGGAAGCCTACCGCCTCGTCTACCAGCGCAGGCCCCCTGTCGAAATCGAAGCCCGCCTGTGCTGCCTGCCCGCTCCTTCCTGGGCCGCCTTCGTCGGCTGGCGTCAGTTCAACTCCCACCTCAAGTCGCTCGAAGCGATCCTTCCCGAGCTGCGCGGGATCGAGTCGTCAGACGACCACATTGAAGCCTTGAAAGGATGACACCCATGCATCTCCCCGAATTGCCCAACACCCTCTATGACATGATTCTTCTCGCCATCGACGACGCCCGCGGCCTCGACCGCCGCATCTACCAGCCCCATTCCGGCGACTGGCACTGCCCCCAGGATCACGGTCAGTGCCTGATCTGCCTCGCTGGAAGCGTTCTCGCCACGCGCTACGACCGCACGCACCGCGAAGAACTTCAGCCCTGGCACTTCCCCTACCACCACCAGCGCAAGCTCGAAGCCCTCGACGAGGCCCGTATCGGCCGTTGGATCGACGCCTTCCGTCAGATGCACCTTCGGCTGCCCCCGCGGGCGACCTTCCAGCGCCTGCTCCACCTTCCAACGCCGCGCTGCTCGGGCTTCTCCGGATGGGAGCAGTTCGAAGCGCTCCTGCGCTCTCTCGAATCCATCGTGCCCTCGCTGCGCGAGATCGAACGGGAGTTCCTCCATGGCTGAGCACTGCCCCGAACCCTGGACCCTCGTAGAGTCCTACAGCGGCCCCGAATGGGCCGATGACGGCCGCTACTTCATCCACTCCGGTCCCTGGCACGTCGCCACCATTCACGCTCACCAGCCCGGCATCGACGCCCTGGACAACGCCCGGCTCGTCAAGGCCGCCCCCTGATGCTGCGAGCCCTCAAGACCCTTCTGCCCGTCGCGCAGGCGTTCGAGAAGCAGGCCGGCCGCGGAACCGGAGGCCGCAGAGGCGGTGCCGTGTTCGCGCTCGCACGCAAGGCTATCGACGAGGCCGAATCCGATGCTCGAAAGGAGCAATGACATGAAGAACGCCCACACCGTGACCGTCCGGGATCACATCGGCGGTCATAGCGGCACCTGGGACCGCGACCGCAACGTGCGCCGCGCCAAGTGCGGCCGTTGCACCACTCCGATAGCTGCAGGGCAGGGCAGAGCCTGCAACGAGTTCCTCTCCGACGGCTACCGCACCGTCACCCGCTGTCTGTGCCCCGGATGCGAAACCGGGTACGCGGCTACGAGGCGCGAGTTTGCATCTCTCCCCGGTCCCGACGGCGCTCCGCAATCCACTCGCTGATCTTCGCAGACTCGATCACGACGCCGTCGAACGGCAGCGGAGCCACGAACTCCCGCTTGAACGCCTGATGATGCTCGGCGGCGAAGTCCCTGTCGCCCGTGGCCTCCAGCAGGATGTCGAGCGCCAGCTCGGCCGGTCCGCTGCCGCCGCAGCCCCACTCGAAACCCGCAGGGCTGTGCCACGCCCAGGTCTGCGCCGCGTCCTCGACCCGCACCAGGCCGGCCTCACGCCGGCGCGCGATGTCGCTCACCCCCATTCGTCGAACCCCTCAGCCGTCCTCGCAGACGGACACCCGCTGCGCGGTCATGGCCCACGTCGAGGCCGGACGCGCCGGCCTTGGCGACGTGGGACGGCGTGCTCGTCGAGCGGCCGCGTCCAGGCCAGCGCCGTGAGGCGCTGCTCGATTTCCCGTCGCGCTACGGTGCCCGTTACGTCACGGCCGCCGTGCCGTGTTCTCTTGATCAGTACTCGGTTCCCTTCGCTCCTGGGGTCGCTCTTGCGCGGTACGGTATCGGCCGATTCGGCCGTCTAGCCCGCTGCCTTCGGGGAAAAACCTGGCTGTGAGGCCGCTGACGCGGCGAGGTGAAGTGCGTGAGAGGGCCGTCAGGACGAGGCGCGCGCCGCTGGGCGCGCGCAGGCGTAGTCGCCAGATCGCCACCTTCACCCCTCGGGTCGCGAAACACGGCCTTTCCGGTTCACCGGCCGTCAGGCATGTCTTCGGAAGCGAACCTCTCGCCCGCCAAAGCCATTCACGAATCACTAACCGCCGGACCTCGGTATGCGGTAGCCGACGTGGCGTTCGGTGAAGATGTAGGAGGGACTCGCCGCGTCATCGCCGAGCTTGTGGCGGAGCCTCTTCACAAAGGCGTGCACGACCCGGCGGTCGCCGGTTTCCGTCCGCCCCCAGACTTGGCGCAACAGAGAATCGAAGGTCAGGACCCGGCCCGCGTTGACCGCGAGGGCCCGCAGCAGCTCGTATTCGGTTGCCGTCAGTTGCACCGGACGGCCGGCCACGCTCACCTGGCGGTCCTCGTAGCGGATGGCCAGGTCCCCCAATCGAAAGGATTCGGACGATCCGTACCGCCGCTGCAGGGCCGCCTTTACCCTCGCCGTCAATTCCGTCGTGGAGAAGGGTTTGACGATGTAATCGGCGGCCCCCATCTCCAAGGCCTTCGCGATCGTTTCTTCGCGGCCGTAGCCGGAGATGAAAACGACCGGCAGATCGGCCAACTCCGGGACGTCCCGCATCAACTCGATCCCATCCGTCTCCGGCAGAATGAGGTCCAGCAGGACCAGCCGGGGTTTCTTCTCGTGGACCAGACGGGACACTTCCCGAGGATCGCCCGTCACCAGCGGGGAAAAGCCGGCCGCCGCGAGAGCGTCCTGAACGAAATGGAGCGTCCGGGGGTCGTCGTCGACCACAAGGATTCGTGTTCTCTCCCGATCCGTGCGGGGAGAGGGGGAGCCGCTCCGGGCTGCGCCCGGTGCAGTGCCGATCCGAGCATCGTCCGCCACCGGAACCGTGAAGGTGAACCGCGTGCCCGTGCCCGCCCCGGCGCTCTCGGCCCTGATGCGTCCCCCGTGGGCCTCCACCAGACCCTTCGAGATGGCCAGGCCCAGGCCCGACCCCCGGATGCCGCGTTCCTCTCCCACACGGACGTGCTTCCGGAACAGGTGCGGCAGCAAGTCCGGCGGCACCCCGCGGCCTTCGTCCGAGATCGAGACCGCCACGTTAACGCCTTCGTGCGCCGCGGCGATCCGGATCGGGGCGGACTCGGAAGAGTACTTGGCGGCGTTGGAAAGCAGGTTGTTCATGACCTGCACGATCCGCTGCCGGTCGGCCATCACCAAGGGGAGATCCAGAGGCAGGTCAATGAGGACGTCGTGCCGGCCCCCGCCGCTCAGGAACGTGTTCCTGGCCTGTTCCACCAGGCTCACCACCTCCGACGGCTCCGGAGAGATCGACAGTGTGCCCGTCTCGATGTGCCCCGCATCCAGCAGGTCGTTGATGAGGCTGCGCATGTGATCGGCCTGCCCGTCGATGATGCGGATGATTTGGAGTGTCTCGGCCGGGTTCGGGGTCGGCTGGGCGCTCAGCACCGTGGTGGTGGAGCCCTTGATGGAGGTCAGCGGAGCCCGCAGCTCGTGGCTCACCAAGCCCAGGAACTCCGCCCGCATCCGCTCCAGTTCCTCGATCGGCGCCATGTCCTGCAGGGTGACGACCACGGATTCGACGGCGCCGTCCTCCCCGCGCACCGTCGTGGCGTTCACCAGCGTCGTGACGCTCCTCCCGTCGGGAACCTGCAGTACGATCTCCTCGGCGCGCACCGTCGTGGCTCTGCTCATGACCTCGGCCAGGGGGAACTCCGTGAAGGTGATCTCCCGCCCGTCGGCCCGGCGGCAGGTCAAGACCTCCGGCAGTTGCTCCAGGGAGCGCCCCGGCATCCTCAGTCCCCCGACAATTCGCTTCGCCTCCCGATTGACCGCCACCATGTAGCCGGTCTTGGCGTCGAAGACCACGACACCTACGGGCGAGGTGTCGATCAGGGCTTCCAGGTCGGCCCGCGCCCGCTGCTCGTCGCGGTGCTTGCGGGCGTTCACAACCGCGGCCGCCGCCTGCGACGCGAACAGCACCAGGACCTCTTCATCCTCGTCGGTGAACCCCGTCCCGTCCTGCTTGCTGCCCAGAAAGAAGATGCCTACATGCTCCCCGAGATGGCGCATCGGCGTTGCTTGGAAGCTGTCCGTCAGCATTAGGTCGGAGGAAAAGCCAAGAGCCTGGACATAGGCAGGCAGGTTGTCGACGCGAAGCGGTGCGTCGAGGTCACGGAAATGTTCGAAGAGCCTCGGCCCGTCAGGCAACCAGTTCGCCAACCGCTGTTCCTCTTCCTCGCTCACACCCGAGGTGAAGAAGTCCTGCGGCTGGCCACTCTCGCCGACGGTCGTGATCGCCCCGTAACGGGCGCCGGTCAGCCCGCGGGCGCTCTCGACGACTTCCTGCAGGACGGTGCTGAGGTCGAGGCTCACGCTGATCCGCAGGATGGCGGCGCTGAGCTTGGAGATGCGATCCCGCAGCGTCTCGTTCTCTCGTCTCAGTTTGTCGGGACTCTGCATTCACCCCTCCTTGTCGGGACTCCGGACCGAGCCTCGGTTCAACCTCCCCAGGCAGCGACGCGATCCCAGGGCCGGGTTGGGGTCGCATCGGGCTCTGCGGGCTCCGATCATAGCGATTTTGGAGAATCTATTCATAGCATTGTCAGCAAACAAGGGCCAATTGTCAGACTATATTCATTTTCTCACTTTACGATAGACCTAGTGTGTCCAGTTGTCCGGTTCTGTTGAGGTCATTCATTCAAGCGTTCTGCAAGACACCCATGCGGCGAAGCCGGTCGACGCTGTTGACGTGGGGCGCGATGGTTGCGCTCGCGCTGCTGGCTTTCGCGCCCGCACTTCATTTCCACGACACCGCGAACGAACGTGACGACACGTGCGTGTTCTGCCACGCCTGCGGCTCGCCGTTCATCGCATCCATCACCCAAGACAGCCTCGATCCGACGTTCGGGGGCAAACCTCACGCGCCGGCTCCGGGGCGCGTCCGCAACGCAAAGGTCAAGGGCAACGGGTCGCGGGCGCCGCCTGCCTGACGATTCGCCCTGACCTGACCTGAAACACCCTCCCGATCAAGCGGCGTTGACGCCGATCCGGTTGTTTCCTGCTTGCATGATCCGCGCTCGGGCGGAGGAAAAACTTAGCCCGTGGCTTCCGCTTCTGTGGTTCGACGCGCCATGGGCGCGCCGGCTGCACCCACAAGAATCTCCGACCCTGGCCCGTCCCGCAATCGAGGTGAGAAATGCATGGTTCCCGATCCAAAACCCGACATCGCGACGTTGACCCACGCGGCCTTGGCCGCTGCGCCGTCGCTCTTCCGTTCGCTCTGCGCGGAGGGCCGGGCATGAGGCTGCGCCGGCTGGCCAGCCTCGTTCTGCTCGGCAGCCTCATCCTCACCGCGCCGCTGGCCCAGGCCGCAAACTTCGCCCCCGAACGGACCATCACCGACCAGACCTTTGGTCTGCCCGGGTCGAATTGCTCGGGGCCCTGGACCGCTCGCGTGGACCTGCACCTCCCCCCTGCCTCCGTCAGAGGGGGTGAGACGCCGACCTACACCCTCACAGACGGCACCTGTACCCCCAGCACCGGGGCAACCTCCTGCGGCCTGCCCCCGGGCCTCACGCGCACGACTGAATCGACTGGAGAAAGGCTCTCCGGCACGCTGGCTGCTGACTTGAAGACGGCGACCGCAGCCCACTACTCCCTGATCTGGACCGTCACCGACAGCGACGGCTCCGATTCGTTGACCTTTGAGATTGCGATTGCCGACGAGCGGCCCGTATTGGAGGATCTCTATACGCACACGAACGGCGGCTCCTGGACGACCAACACCAACTGGGCCGCCGATATCCCTGCCGCCACCTGCCTGAACAGCTTGCACGGCATCACGCTGCAAGGAAACGGGACCGGGACCGGGGTCGGACGGGTGTCGGAGATCAACCTCCCCAGCAACAACCTGACCGGGGAGATGCCCGAGAGCCTGGGCAACCCGGACAACGGGCACGGGCACGAAGACGAACACGGGCACGAAGACGAAGACGAGGAGATGCACGAAGACGAGGTATACCTGAAGCGCTTGAAAGTGCTTGACCTCTCCAACAACCACCTGGCCGGGGAGATGCCCGAGGGCCTGGGTCACCTGTTCACCTTGAACACGCTCAACCTCTCCTACAACGAGTTGACTGGGGAGATTCCCGCGGATGTGACCGAAACGCACTTCTTGTACGAGCTCGACCTCTCCAACAACAAACTGACCGGACCGGTTCCCGATGCCGTGTTCCACGAGGGCTTTGACCACCCAGGCCACAATCGACATGTCAACCTCTCCCACAACGAGCTGACCGGGGGGATTCCCGAGTCCCTGAGTCCGCTCATGCCCGACTTGCTCACCCTTGACCTCTCCCACAACAAGCTGACCGGGGAGATTCCCAGCAACCTGCGCACCCTAGGCAGTCTCGAGGTCCTCTCTCTCCACAACAACCAACTGAGCGGGGAGATTCCCCCCGGGATCGGTAACCTGACCAGCCTGATCTTGCTCCAGCTCGAAAACAACCAACTGAGCGGGGATATCCCCGACCTCAGCGGCCTGACCAGCCTGTCCCAACTCAATCTCAGCCACAACCGCCTGACCGGGGAGATTCCCCCCCTGCCCGGCCCGCCCCAGAACGGCGGACCCCCCGGGCAGCCCCCCATCGGGCAGCCCCCCATCGGCGGGCTGCCCCCCGGCGGGCTGCCTCCCATCGGCGGGCTGCCCCCCACATTGCAGCTCCTCAATCTCAGCCACAATCAACTCGACGGGGAGATCCCCGAGGAAGTGGCCAAGCTGAGCCTATTGACCACGCTCGACCTCTCCCACAATCAACTCGCCGGAGAGGTTCCCGCCCTCTCCGGCCTGAGTGGACTCCTTATACTCTGGCTCCATAACAACCAACTGAGCGGCCCGTTTCCCACCGGCCTGCCCTCATTCACCCTGACTTCGCTTCACCTGCACAACAACCAATTCGAAGGGGAGATTCCCTCTACCCTGGGCTTCTTTCCCTGGTTGCAGAGCCTCCGGCTTCACAACAACCAACTGAGCGGGCCGATTCCCGAGCTCAGCGTCCCGACCCCCCACCTGCAATTCCTCTCCCTGTATGACAACCCGCGGGTGAACCGTCCCACGCTGTACGGCTATCCCGCCAGCCTGAACACCAAGACCCACCTGCATCTGCTCGCCCCCGGCAATGGCGCGGCAGTGTGTCTGCCCAGCACGAGTGGCGGGGCCGACTGCACCATCCCGACCAAGGTGGACCAGTTGCGCTTGGACCCCGTCAGCCCCACCGAACTCAGCGCCACATGGGAACCGCAACCCGCCGACTCCGCCCCGGACAACTATGTCGTAGAGTACGAGACGACCGCCGGCTGGGTTGACACCAACGTGAAGGTCCACGTTTTCCCCCCCCCAAACTCCTCTGCCGCCCGCATCACCGGGCTGACCCCCGGCGAATCCTACCGGGTGCGGGTCCGCCCGGCCAGTGAGACCACCCCCTGGTTGCTGTCCGATATCACCCTGCCCGGTGAGCCGCCCTCTACCACCAACGGCAGGGGCAGCGGCAGGGGTAGCGGCAGCGACGGGGGTAGCGGTGGCGGCGGTGGTGGCGGCGGTGGCGGCGGCGGGTCCAGTCGTGGAAGGGCGCCCTCTGCGCCCCGGAACCTGACGGCCGTGGGCGGAGACGGCCAGGTCGTGCTGCACTGGGACGCTCCGGAGGACGACGGCGGCTCTCCGATCAGCGATTACGAGTACCGCATCCTCCGCAGGACCTCCTGGCGTTCCACCGGCTCCACCAACACCACCCATACCGTCAGCGGCCTCGACAACGGCGTCACCTATGTCTTCGAAGTGCTGGCGATGAACCGCAGGGGCCCTAGTCGGGCTTCCAACCAGGCCGAGGCCACTCCGACGTTGCCGGAAGTGTTCACCCTGGACTTCCCGCACTTCGCCAACGGCGAGGGCGTCACGTCCGGGGTGGTGCTCGTCAATGCGGGCGCCAAAGCGATCCGCCCCGCGCTGTTCTTCTCCGATCGGCAAGGCGAGCCGATTGACGCCGCGTCGGTGGTGGATATGGGGGGCGGTCTGGAGGTCCGAGACGACGGCGGGCTGACCGTTCGGAGTGCGATCGAGCCGCTGGGAGAACTCGCGGTCTCGACTCACGGGCAAGGGCCGCTGGTGAGCGGCTCGGTGCAAGCGGTCGCGGTGGGTCCCATCGGCGGGGTGCTGCGCTACCGCGTCCCGCAGGTCGGGGTGACTGCGGTGGGGACCGGCCCGCCGGTGCGGGACGCCCTGTTCCCGGCCCGCCGCAAGCAGGGAGGCATCCGCACGGCGGCGGCGCTGCACAACGTGGGCGAGGAAGCGGTCGAGGTGACGTGCCGGTTGATGAGCGGGGGCGCGGTGCTGGAGGAGGCGGCGATTCCTCTGGAGGCCAACGGGCAGACGTCGTGGTTCATCGAAGAGGCGTTCACCGGGGCCGATACGACGGACTTCGCGGGGACGGTGCGCTGCACGTCGCCGTGGGAGGGGAGGTTCACGGGATTGGCGGTGGAGGTGGATGCCGCCCAGCGCGTCTTCACCACGCTGCCGCTGACGCCGGTGGACCGCACGGGAGGCAGTGACGGAGAAACCGTGCTGCACTTTGCGCATTTCGTCAACGGGACCGGCAGCACCTCCGAGATGGTCTTCGTGAATCTGTCCATCGAGCCGAGCCGTCCCGCTCGGGGCCCTTTTTATCCGGCCATCCTTGCGAGCCGTCCCGTTATTTATTTCCATGACACCGAGGGCAACCCGATTGCCCCCGCATCGGTGGTGGACCTCACGGGCGATCTGGAGGTCACCGAGGACGGTGCTCTGACGGTCCGCGCCGAGATGGAACCCCTGGGCCAACTCAGGATTGCAACGCACGGGCGAGGGGAGCTGACGACGGGATCGGTGCGGGTGGTCTCGGAGGGTCCCATCGGCGGGATGCTGCGCTTTGACCTGCCCCACGTCGGGGTGGGCGTGGCGGGGGCCGGCCAACCGGTCAGCGACGCCATGATCCCGGTGCGCCGCCGGGAGGGAGGCATCACCACCGGGGTCGCGCTCCACAACCTGGAATCGAGCGCGGCGTTGGCGCGCTGCGAACTGCTGCGAGAGGGCGTGCGGCTCGACACCGTGAGTGTCCCTCTGGGTCCCAACGGGCAGACCTCCTGGACGATCAACCAGGCGTTCCCCGCGGCCGACACGTCCGACTTCGCGGGGTCGCTGCGCTGCACCGCGACAGGGGGACGGCTGTTCACCGCCGTGGCCCTGGAAATGGACTCCGGCGCCCGCACCTTCACCACGCTGCCGGTGGTGCCGGTCCCGGAGATGCCGTCTCGGGAATAGACGCCGTAGCAGAATTCCCAGGTGATGCCCCAGCAGAGCTTGCCGCTAGTCAGGTCTTCCACACGCCGAAGGTAGCGGAGCATCTGAGTCGAGGGCGCGTTTTTTCTCACGCCGTCGCCCGGAGCTTCAGTCGAGTGGGCGTAGCCAGCGCTTGGACTCGACGACCGCAAGACCGAACTCATAGCGCTTCCATTCCTCGGGGAAGACGTTGGCGCGGTCCTTCGCCGCCGCGTCTCGGAACAGCAGGCCGTCGGGCACGTCTTCCCGGCCGTCAGACGTTTCTTCTGGAGCGGAGCGGTCCTCCGCCTATGGTTTTCACGAATTACGGCCTTTCCGCGTTCTCCGGCCGTCGGGTGGTGAGAAATGCAGGCAAGGGCCTGTTAACACTAATCTGCAAGAATGTTTTCTAATAGGGCATGGAGATCACCGAGGAGCAGTACCGCCGTATCGAGCCCGTCCTGCCGCGCCAGCGCGGTAACGTGAGCCTGTCGAATCTCACGGTTTTGAACGCTATCTTGTATGTCGCCGAGCAGGGCTCGAAGTGGCGTGGGCTGCCGCGACGCTTCGGGAACTGGCACACCATCTACACCCGCATGAACCGCTGGTCCAAGAACGGCGTGCTGGACGCGGTGTTCGAAAAGCTGCAGAGAGAGCAGTTGGTGCGCATCCGAGTGGAGGCGGTTTCGATGGACTCGACCATCGTGAAGGCGCATCCGGACGGCACGGGGGCGTCAAAAAAAACGGTCCCCAAGCGATCGGCCAATCGCGCGGCGGATGGAGCACCAAGGTTCATCTGGTTGCCGCGAATGCTCGAACGGCGATAACGTTCGCTCTCTCGCCCGGCCAGGTGCACGACGCTCCCCAGGGCCGCGATCTGCTGGCCGGACTGGGGCCGTTGCCCGAGCCGCTCCCACTGCTGATGGACAGCGCCTATGAGGACGATCAAACCCGTCAATTGGCGCTGGATTTTGGATGGATTCCTGTCGTTCTGCCGCGTCGGACCCGTCTGGAACCGTGGGAATACGACCGCCTGCTGTACCGCCGCCGCAACGAAGTCGAGCGGCTCTTCCGGCGGCTCAAAGGCTTCCGGCGCATCTTCTCGCGTTTCGATAAGCTCGATGTGATGTTTCTCGCTTTCCTGCACTTCGCTCTGGTCGTCGAGGCCCTGCGTTAGGGTTAACAGGCCCTAGTTTTTCCTCCGCCCGCGCTCGGATCATTCAAGCTGAAAACATCCGGGTCGGTATCAACGCCGCTTGATCAGGAGGAAGTTTCAAGTCAGATCGGTGGCGGCCGCTCGCTCCCCGGCTGCGGTTTCGCCGCCCTTTCCGGATCTCGCGTCCCCCTGCCGGTCGCCTTCTCTCCCACGCACTTGAAGTGCGTTGCCGCGTGGTCCGGACTTGCCAGAATCCTGAATCCGTACAGAATTGAAATGATGTGCGCTTGCACTCCCGCAGGCCTGCAAGAACTGAGACCACGCCTATGAAAACCATCGCGCTCCTGAGTCAGAAAGGCGGCTCCGGCAAGACCACCCTCGCCTTGCACCTGGCGGTCGCTTCTGCCGCCGAAGGCCGCAACACCGCCGTCATCGACCTCGATCCGCAGGCTTCCTCCGCCAACTGGTCGGACCGCCGCGCGGCCGAGCTGCCCGTTGTGCTGTCCACTCATGCGAGCCGGCTGCGGCATGAAATCCAGCGGGTCCGCGAGATCGGCGGCGAAATGCTGTAGGTCGACACCGCTCCGCATTTCCGACAGCGCTGCTCTGGAAGCGGCGCGCGTCGCCGATCTGGTTCTCATTCCCTGCCGGCCGGCGATCCTCGATCTGGAAGCGATCACCAATACCCTCGCCTTCATCCGCACCACCGGCACGCCGGCGCTAGTCGTTCTCAACGCCATCGCGGCAACCGGCCAGGACGCCTCGCTCGCCGAGGAAGCCCTTTCCTCGCACAACGTGGAAACCTGCCCGGTCCGCTTGGGCCGCCGCGTCGCTTTCGCCCGCTCCTTGCTCAGCGGCCAGACCGCGCAGGAGTTCGAACCCATGGGCAAGGCCTCCCATGAAGTTGCACGCTTACACGACTTCATCGCTGCACGCCTGCAGGACTTCAATCCTTCAACGAATGGAACTGCCTGACATGACCAGCAACCAATTCGCCGCCGCTCTCAAGTCCCGCGCCCCGGCGCCGCAACCCCCCACTCCTTCCCGCTCCCCTTCGCCCGCGCAGGCGAGCGCGAAACGTAAGCACGTCGGCGGCTACTTCGCCCCCGCCGTAGCCAAGCAGCTTCGCTTGCAGGCCTCCGAGGAGGAAACCACCGTGCAGGAGCTTCTCTGCGAAGCCCTTACGCTGCTCTAGCCAATCCCTGCCGCTGGGGCAGAACAATACTTTCGAATCGGGCGGCTCGACACCGTGTTGAGTCAGCAAAGTGCGAATGCGGTTCTTCACACTGGCTCGCGCCCGAACCACCCCAACGCGTTGCTGCAAGACCCGCTTCAAAGCACGCAGCTGCTTGCAGGGTGCGTGCGCTCGAGGAATGAGATCCACCCGCAGCAAATGAGCAAGGATTTCGGAGTCTATCCTGTCGGGCGTAATGGCGCTTACGTACTTGACGCCGCGTCGTCAAGTACATAAGCAACGTTCTCAAGGTCAGTTTCCCGTCTGTTCCGGCCGGTACTGGCGCAGCACCGGCCTGTGGCCGGAGCCGACCAGCAGCGGAACTCCCTCAGCCCGCACCAGCTTGACGAACGAGACCTTGGGCTCCTCCTGCTGCGTCGCCGGATTGTAGAAGTTGTAGTACCAGAACCCTTCCCCGAAGACGGTGGCGGCTTCGACCAGGTCGCGCCCGTCGAACAACAGTTCCCGGGATCGTCCCGAGACGGCGAAGCTGCTCTCACCGCCGCCGCTGAATGAGGTTGTGCCCGTTTCCGCATTGACCCCGAAGACGTAGATCGGGCCCTGCTTCCAGCGGGGATCGTTGGACAGCGCCGGTCCTGAGAAATACCCGGAGGTTTCGACCGTCATCGCCGCGCAGTTCACGAATTCCCGCAGTTTCTGGTCGTCGGAATTGCCCCGCAGAGCCGCGGCATGGACCTCGTCCGGCTCGCAGGCGCCGGGGAAGTCGGGGGCATAGATCCCGGCCCCGATCGAGGCGCGCTCCCCGTTCCAGTCGATCTCGATCACATACGAGCTCTTCGGCTGCCACTTCCCCGTCTCCGGGTTGGTGAACGCGTAGTAGATCCAGCCCTCATCGACGAGCGACAGGATGCGGTGCAGCTCGTAGTAGTAGTCATTCCCGAAGCCGTCGAGCGACGTTCCCCAGACCATGCCCTCACGGGCCGGGTCGGGCGGAAACACATGCGTCAAGGCATCCTCTCCTGACGGCGCGATGCCGTCGACGAAGACGTAGGTCGGCCCGTGCTTCCAGCGCTCGTCTTCGTTGAACGCCCGGCGGGCTTCTTCCGTGCCGTGCTCCATCGCGTATTCCGCGGCGCACTGCACGAACGCCTTGACGTCGCTCCGGGTGCGCACCCCCGCAGCCGTCACCGAGTTGTCCGCGCAACTCGGCCCGGAGGCGGAGTGACCGCGCCCGGCGTAGTAGCCCGCGCCGACAAGCAGCGCTACGCCCTGCGCGTCGACCCTCTTCAGGAATCCGACCTTCGGCTCGTAAGCCCCGGTCTCCGGCTGGTAGGTCCGGTAGTAGACATGGATTTCTCCGAACGTGTCCGCGGCAGCGGCCAGGTCGCGGCCGCCGAATTGATCCTCGCGCGCCCCGTGGCTGCCCCATTCATGCGGCGCCTTGCCGTCAACGCGGGCCTGGCTGCCGGTGATGAGCTGGTTGCCCATCGGGTCCAGCACGAACACGTAGTTCGAGCCGTCGGTCCAGCGCGCGTTCCTCTCGAGCTCTTCCTTGGCGAAATAGCCTTCCGATGCCACCATCATCGCGGCGCAGCGCACGAACTCCCGCAGCGTCTGGGGGCTCGGATCGGCATCCAGGACCGCGGCGCTCACTTCGTCCGGGTAGCAGGTGCCGGGCCAGTCGCGGGCATACAGCCCGGCGCCGATCACGGCGCGGCTGCCCTCCCAGTCGACCTCGATGACGTAGGACGCCTTGGGCGACTTTCTGCCGGTGGCCGGATTGGGGAACGAGTAGTAGAGCCAGCCGGAATCGACAAGAGACGTTATTCGGTAGGCCTCGTAGAACAGGTCCGTCCCGAAGTCGTCGATGGCCTCTCCCCAGAGCTGGCCCTCGCGGGACGGGTCCGGCGGGTAGACGAAAGTCTGCGAGTCCGTCCCGGACTCGGCGATGCCGTCGACGAAGACGTAGGTGGGGCCATGCTTCCAGCGTTCGTCCTCGTTGAAGGCGCGGCGGGCCTCCTCCGTGCCGTGCTCGGCGAGGTACTCCGCGGCGCACTCGACGAACGGTTGGATGTCTTCGAGCGTTTGGACGGCGCCCGCGGCAATGCCGCGGTCGGCGCAACTGCGCGTCATCTTGATGCCGCTGCCGGTGCCCGCGCCCGGATAGAAGCCCGCGGCCATGATGGAGGTTCTGGATACGGATCGGGCTAGTAAAGGGTGCTGGTAGGAGAAGATGAACTTGCGGGCATAGGTCACCTTGGGGATCTCGGCGCTGTCGCTGTCGTCCTCGGGATTGTCGAAGTGATACTCGACGAAGCCGCCCCCTTCCTGCTCGGCCGCGGCAAGGATCTGCGGCAGGAGCAGTTCTCCCGTGACGGCATCGCGGGCTCTGCCGGTAAGCCGGTATTCGTAGCGGTCCGGAAACGCCCCGTGAAAGACCGTATAGCCGGCGGGATCCAACATGAAGAGGTAGACGGGGCCTGCTATCCAAGGTCCGTTCCGGTCACGGAAAGCGCCCCTTGCCGCTTGGGAAGCAGCAAAACCGTGAGTCTCGCTCAGTTGGCCGATATAATGGATCGCCTCGTTGACAAAGACCTTCAAACTGGCGCGATCCACGACCTCTCTGGCCGTTACCTGCGGAATGTGGTGAGAGTCGATGAAGCGCGGATCCAGGTGCGGTTCTTGCAGGTCGAATCCGACAAGCAGTACGTACGGGCCCAAGAACAAGGCGTGGCCGCCGAATCCCGGCACCGGTCCGCCGATGGACAGGCCGCTGGCCCGATCAAAATCATTCGCGGCCGCTCGCAGGATGGCTTCGGCAATCTCAGGCTTGACGATCCTGCCCCCGTGCGCCATGGTGCTCGCATGCAGGAACACCCGCATGTCGATGGGGGCTAGGCGGTTGGCGACAACCTCCGGGTTGAATGACATGGCGATGGGGAAGATACCCCCGGAACGCCAATCTCCTCCCTCCTGGCGCAAGAAGCAAAAGGCGTGCGCGAGTTGCAACTGGTCGGTGTATCCGATGCTGAACAAGTAGTCTCTGGCTGCCAGCGCGAACATCCTCAGGTTGTCGGCAGTAGGGTTCGCCGCCACTTCAGAAGCGGTGATGCTCGGTGTGACGAGCGGGTTCTCGACGTAGTTCGGCGGAGGCGGACAGGCGTCCTGCCCGGATACCGATTGCGCGGCAAACAACATGAGGCAAATCAGCCCCACAAAGAGACGTAAGGAATTGAGCGGATGCAGGTTATGAGGGTCTTGAGACCGTATCATGGATGGCTCCTTTGCTTGGCCATGGTCCAGTACTTTTGTTTGGGCTATTTCGCAATGGCTAGGAAAGCCGACCCGTAGCTATCATGGCACGGTTTTTCCTGTTTTCCTTCGATTTGGGGAATTAATTCATAATATTGTCAGCAGATAAGGGCCAATTGTCATACTAGATTCATTTCCTCACTTTACGATGGTGCTACGGTGGGCAGGGGCGGTCACGCGCGGCCGGCTTGTCCGTGCGGGTCGGCGAGGCTTGGATTCACCGGCCGCGAGAGCGCACACACGACCTCCCGCGGACCGCTCCCCTTTTTTAGTCCGTCCCCCGCACGAAGATTCCCATGAGCAAAGCCGCCCGCCTCAAGCTGCTTGCCGTCCTCCGCTTGCAGCCGGAAGGTCAGTGCCCGGCCGCATTGCCACTTCCTCTTCGAACCGAGCAAGTGAAACTTCGCATCGGCGGAAACGCACAAGGTGATACTCTGTGGGAAAGCGGTCCCCCTAGGAAATCATGCCGTCATGAAACATCATCCCTTCTCATTGCTGATTCCCTTGATTCTGCTGGCCGCCGCTCCTGCTCTCGCCAGCCATCCGGACAGTGAAGCGCTGACTTGTGCGGATCGCTCCGTCAGCGCCAAGGCCGTGCGCACGACAGCGGACGTTCAGGCCTTCGTTCAGTGCGCCTACGAGTACGTCCGGGAAATGGGTTTTGAAGAGGCCCGGCGAGCCTTCCACGAAGACGAGCGTTGGCGAAGCGGTGCGTACTACGTCTTTGTCGACGAAGTGACATCGATGAGAGATGCGGCGCAGGCGCTGGTCTATCCCCCGGATCCAGCGCGGGAAGGGACGCCTTGGGGACCCTTCATCGATGCTTACGGCAACGACTATTTTCAGGAGCTGCATCGCATCCTGAGCAGCTTCGATGAGGGCTGGCTCTACTATTCCATCTTCAATCCGGACAGCGGAAACAATGATCCGAAAGCCTCGTTCGTCAAAGCAATCGACTGGGACGGCACTCCGGCCGCGATCGGCGCGGGGATCTACCGCCGTGACTGGCCGGGCACCTGCAACAGCGAAGAGGTCAACGCCCTGGGCCTCGAGGACCGCCCTTCCAACGAGAGGCTGCAGGAGTTCGTCCGTTGCGCCGCCATGGAGCTGGAATCGAAAGGCTATTTCGCCACGATCACGCTGTCGACCGATCCACGTTGGAAGCAAGGCTCGATCTACTTGTTCGGCGTGGACACCTACGGCAGCGCGCTGTTCAGCGGCGATCCCGACAGCGGGCAGCCGGGAGCCGGTGCTTCCGAGCTGAACGACATGGTGGACGGCCCCTTCGGCGGCCGGGACGTGCTGAGTGTGGGCGACGCGTTCGGGGAAACCCTGCTGTACTACACGGCGCGGAATCCGGCCAACGGCGAGATGCAGCGCAAGGTGACGTTCGTCAAGAGGGTCGTGGTCTTCGGCCTGCCGGTGCTGATCGGAGCCGGCTATTATCCGGGCTATAACCCCCGGCCTAGTCCCTTCCCCTTCTAGCAGAGGCGCTCGCAGGGTATCTTCGGGGACGGAGCGGATGGTCTGTTGACGGGACCGTGGATATCGAGGTCGTGAGGATCAGCATGGCCGTCAAGGGGTGGGGCGTTTTCGAGCGGGACGCTCTGGGTGAGCAGGCCGGTGATAACGGCGAGAAACAGTCTCAAGCAGGCCGCCTCACCGCGATTTCCCGACTCCGGACGTCTCTTGCCGAAAAACTCCCCCCCAGGCAGCCCACAGGAGGCGTTTTCAGCCTTCGGGTGGACCCGAACTAACTGGGGATTTGCGCTGGGGAAACGCGTTTGACGGGTTCTATTCCGGACTCGACATTGGGATCTGACTAGCGCCGCAGGCGCTCGATATCGATCACCTTGCCGCCGCGGCGGACGTCGGGAAGCGGCTCGCGCCGGCGAGCGGGTTCGGGATCGGTGAGGTCAAGCCTCTGCAGCTCGCGCTCGAGCCGGAAGGCCTCCTGCTCGACCTTGAGAGCGGCTTTCAGCACGGGGGCTTTGGGTCCCAACTGCCATCGCAGCCGAAAGGCGATCTCCTTGAGCCCGGCGTGGGCCTCGGCGGCGGCGGCGACAAGATCGAGTCGTTCATCCTCACTCATCGGCCCCAGCATAGCAGGGCGGCGGCCGTATTCCGCCTCCGGACGCCGGCGCCGGTAAAAACCCCGCGCCAGGAAGCCCGTAGAGGCGTTTTCTCGATCGGCCCGGACCCCAACTACCTGGGTTGTACGCCTTGAGAAACGCCATGGACGGGTCCTGTTGGGTCCCGTACTGCCCCTCGGAGCGGGGTAGGGAAGACCTTCCTCAGTCCGCCCGGAGAAACAGATGTTGGTGGCGTCTGTAAACTTCCCATTTGTGGCCACCGAAAACTGCACACTTTGCAGGTTGGCGGGAGCCAGTCTGCGTTCCACGATGTTGGCAGAACCAACAGCGAGGGGGTGGGACGAAGATGCACGGATGGGAGACGAGGATGCAGTTGAAGCACTACCTGGCGCGGGGAGTCTCGAAGACGGCGTTGGCGAGGCGTTTCGGGGTGAGCCGCCGGACCATCCCGTCCAGCGTAGTTCGTCGGCCCCCTTGGTGATACGCTGAGCGAGCGATTCCCCACCCCAGCTCGACCCACCACCCGATCGACAGGCTCCGCTTGGTGGTCGATGGTCCGTCAGAATTGCTCGAAATCTTGGGCGGAAACAGGGAAGACTCGCTGACATCCGGTTCGTCGACGAGGTCTTCATCAAGATCCGCTTCCAGTTCTACGACTTCAGGCGGGCGCTGGATCAGGATGGTGGCCTGATCGATGTTCTGGTGACCCGCAATAGAGATCGTCGAGCTGCTGAACGGTATTTTCCTAAGGCCTTGAAGCATGAGGACAAACCACCCTGGCAGCTCGTGACCGGCAAGCTTCGAAGCGATCCGGTGGCTCGCCGAGAGGTCTTTCCATCGGTTCATCATCGCAGCGGTCCGTACGAGAATCAGTGAGCAGAAGTCTCGCAGCAGCACACCCGCCAACGGGAACCCCAGGGGAGCCGATTCAAGTCAATGGTCCAGGCCCAGCTTTTCGCTTCCGTCCGTGGTGCGATTCAAAACCGGTTCCGTGTTGGCCGTCACCACCTAAGAGCCATCAATCATCGCATCCTTCGATCGAGAGCTTTTGTAGAGTGGCGGGAGGCGAGCTGTGCCTGTTGAGCTGACATCTCGCTTGAGCTCAGTGTGTCTCAGCACCGCGTGTGGGCGGACAACTTGACAACGCCGGCGGGCCGATCGACTCCACAGCCTCGCCATGAGAAAGAAGCTTTCGAGGGGCGGGAACTGAAAGACCCTCTTGCTGTGGAGTCGGAAAAAGATCGGGCGGCATCCTCTTCGCGCGATGGATCGCTGTGGAAGCAATGTTCTGCCGCGAAGCGCGAGACGACCAACGTCTGCTGCGCTTCGCGGTCGCCATGGCCCGGGCAAGACCTTTTGCTCCTCGACGAACTTGGTCAAGCGCCCTGTCGAAGAAGGGTTCGGAGTTACGATTCGAGACCTTCGGCTTCTAGCCTGCATTTCTCACCACGTGGCGAGATGAAGTTCGTGAGAGGGCCGTCAGGACGAGGCGCGCGCCGCTTGGCGCGCGCAGGCGTACTTGAACAGTACGTTGAGCACGGCAAGCAAGCGCAACGAAGTCCTGGCGGTCGTATCGCGTGCTTCGACCGTCGGGTGGTGAGAAATGCAGGCTAGTGGATGGCCGCGCCTGGGGCGGGGAAAAGCCCTCTTTCTGTAATACCCCGGTGAGGAGGGCGGCCCCGATCGCCTTGGCCTGCTGCCGCTCAGACCCGTTTGGCGAGCCGCTGCCTCTGCTCCCGCAAACCGGCCCCGGCTGTTCGCCGGATCGGTTGTGTTCCCCGTTTACTCGGTAACGCTGTCGGGACTGATCTTGCCGCCCGCTGTCTGGGGACCTGAGCTGAGCGTGGAGGCGCTTGGCGGACCGGATTTCGCTGCTGCCGCCGGCGGCGCCTTCTCGTTCTTTTCGGATTGCACGATGTCGATGCTGCCTCGAAATTCTGCGCCGTCTTCGGTAACGATTCGGGATGTCACCAGATCGCCTGTGAGCGAGCCGGTCTTGCGGATCTCCGTCCTTTCGATGGCCCGCACCTTTCCTTCGAGGTGTCCCAAGATAAGGATCGAGCGCGCATTGACCTGTGCGCGAACCTTGCCGCTCTGATCGACCACCAGGGCGCTCTCGCCCAGATCGACCTTTCCTTCTACCTCTCCTTCGACATGTACGTCCTCGCTGCCCGTCATTTCACCCTTCAGCTTGATGGTCTTTCCGATCTTTGACCGGGGCCGCCCGGAGTGCTCGTCCAGGGGCGCCGGATCGGCGGTCGGGCGCGAATCGGAAGCTGGGTCCGTTCCGGCAGGGGACACCGCTGGGCCCTTGGCCGGCTCAGCAGTGATTGATGATGACGCTTCTTGTTTTCTTCTCAACATGACGGTGCTCCCGGTTTCCGGAACTCTTGTGATGAAGACCTTTTTTCTCCGTTCATCAACTGCGGCGAGTCGCGCAGAACGCCGCCGCAGCCTATCGGGCGCTTCGGCCTCCGATGTGCGCGCCGGCCCTGATCCGTAAACAACCAGCATCGCATGTGATAGGGTATTTCGGGTGACCTCCACATAGACAATCGGCGTCATTCGGTGTATTGCTTGTGACTTCCAGAGATTTGCAAGTTGTTTTCATCGACGCTGGCGCCTCGGAGCGTCCCGGGTCCGGCTCTTGGTTCGAGCCCGCGCGCTCTCGGGCGGAACGGCGTCATGCCGCGGATGCGGCGAGGGCCGGATCATGAAGAGTCCCGACGAACTCCATCGCGAGAACGAGACGTTGCGGGAGCGCATCTCGCGGCTGAGCGCGGCCAGCGTGCGCATCAGCGCCAGCCTCGACCTCAACACCGTCCTGCAAGAGATCGTCGACAGCGCCCGCGCGCTGATCGGAGCGCGCTACGGCGCGATCGTGACCACCGGCGAGGACGGGCAGGTCCAGGACTTCGTCACCTCCGGCATCACGCCGGAAGAGCACCGCCAACTCGCTGCCTGGCCCGACGGACCGCGGCTCTTCGAGCACTTCCGGGCCCTGGTGGAACCGCTGCGGCTGCGGGACGTGTCCTCCTACGTTCAGTCGCTCGGCTTCTCCACCGAGCTGATCCGCTCGATGACCTTGCTGGGAACGTCGATACGGAACCGGGGCGCCCAGGTCGGCAACTTTTTTCTCGGAGAGAAGGAAGGTGGGTCCGAGTTCACGAGCGGAGACGAAGAGGTCCTGTTGCTGTTCGCGTCGCAGGCGGCCACGGCGATCGCCAACGCCTGCGTGCACCGGAGCGAGCAGCAGGCGCGGGCCGATCTCGAGGGCCTGATCGAAACCTCGCCCGTGGGCGTCGTGGTCTTCGACACCCGGACCGGCAATCTCAAGTCGTTCAATCGCGAGGCGAGGCGGATTGTCGAGAGCCTGCGCACGCCGGACATTCCCCTGGAGGAGTTGCCCAAGGAGGTCATGTGCCGGCGCGCCGATGGGCGGGAAGTGACCCTTGACCAGTTCCCGCAGCTGCAACAGATGAACGGCATCGACACGGTGCGCGCCGAGGAGGTCGTGCTCGCGGTCCCCGATGGCCGCAGCGTCACGACGCTGCTCAACGTCACGCCGATCGCGTCGGCGGACGGCACGGTCGAATCGGTGGTGGTCACCTTGCAGGATCTGGCGCCGTTCGAGGAGCTGGAGCGCTCGCGGGCCGAGTTCCTGAGCCTGGTGAGCCACGAACTGCGCGCCCCGCTCGCCGCCATCAAGGGCTCTGCGGCGACCGCGCGCGGCGCCTCGCGTGTCCTCGATCCGGCCGAGGTGCGCCAGTTCTTCCGCATCATCGAGGAGCACGCCGACCAGATCGACGGCTTGATCGGAGATCTTCTCGATGCCGGGCGCATCGAGGCCGGCATGCTCAGCGTCGACCCCGAGCCCGCGGAAGTGGCCGCTCTGGTGGATCAGGCCCGCAATACCTTCCTGAGCGGAGGCGGCCGGCACACGCTGCGGATCGACCTTCCACCCGACCTGCCGCGGGTGATGGTCGAGAGTCAGCGCATCGTCCAGGTCCTCAACAACCTCTTCTCGAACGCCGCCCGGCACTCTCCCGAGTCGTCGCCCATCGGGGTCGCCGCGGCGCGCGACGGCGTTTTCGTCGCGTTCTCGGTGTCCGACGAGGGCAAGGGCGTGCCGCCGGATCAACTGCCGCACCTGTTCCGCAAGCATGCCGCCCTGGCCGGCTCAGAGCAACAGGGCGGCGTCCGGGGAGCCGGCCTGGGCTTGGCCATCTCGAAGGGACTGGTGGAGGCCCACGGCGGTCGCATCTGGGCCGAGAGCGGCGGGGCGGGGCGGGGCACGCGCTTCACCTTCACGATTCCGGTGGCCGAAGAGGCCGTCGACCGCGCCGCGGCCGGCGTCGTGCCGAGCCGCGGCTCCGCTGCCCGGCAAGCGCGCGAGCCGGCACGCATCCTGGTGGTCGACGACGACCCCCTCACGCTGCGGTTCGTTCGCGATGCTCTCGCGGAGGCCGGCTACGCGTCGCACTTGACGGCCGAACCTGAGGAGATAGCCGACCTCGTCAAGACGCACCAGCCCCAGTTGGTCCTGCTCGACCTGCGGCTGCCCGGAAAAGACGGCATCGAGTTGATGCAGAGCGTTCCCGAGTTGGCCGCTCTGCCGGTCATCTTCATCTCCGCCTACGGCCGCGACGAGACGGTCGCCAAGGCCCTCAAGGCCGGAGCGGCCGACTACATCGTCAAGCCCTTCTCGCCGACGGAGCTGACGGCGAGAGTGCAGGCGGCCTTGCGCCAGCGGGCCGAACAGGAGCCCTTCCTGCTGGGGGATCTGTCCATCCACTACAAGCAGCGCCGCGTCACCGTCGCCGGCCGGCCGGTCGAGTTGACCCTCACCGAGTACGAGCTGCTGCGGCTGCTCTCGCTCAACGCCGGACAGGTGCAGACTTACGAGACCCTCATGAAGCAGGTGTGGGGCGGTTGGGACAGCCCCGGCACGTATCGCGTGCGCACCTTCGTCAAGAAGCTCCGCCGCAAGCTCGGCGACGACGCGGGCAGGCCGGCCTACATCCTGACCGAGCGCGGCGTCGGCTACCGCATGCCCATGCCGGAGGACGACCCGTGAGGCCATCGCCGTCCCTGGCGGCATGCCCCGCCAACGCCGCTTCGCCGCGCCGACCGCTCCCTTGAAGAACCGGGCCTGCCGTCCGCCGGCCCCGAACGGACGATTTTCTTCAATAGGTCACCAAGATAACACAACATAGGCCCAATGGTACACCCCAAGTACACATCAAAGGTATGATAATGAATCGTATTGACTTGTTACACGTCAATGCGAGCGTGCGTGTCTTCAAGCACGGCTGAGGCCAGCGGTGCCATGCGCCCGTTGCGGCGCACCATCCATTCATACGGCTTCATGCCGAAGTTTGGCGGTTCGGTCATAGCCGCCACTCTTGCGCGAAGATTCCCCTTCGTCAGCGGGCCGCCCTTTCCGGCGGGTCCGCCGCCTGCAACACCCTTTCATTTTCATACGGCGTCATTCCCGATGCGCGGGGGCGTCCCCATCGCCCCCAACCACCCACGGCCGCATGGGGCGGCCGGCGGCGGAGCGGCCCGCCGGGTCCGACGGGACCTGCGGTCCGGGCCGCCGCGCGAGAACGGCGAGAGGAGGGCCTGCCTAACGAAACCTTCCGTTTCTCTGTTTCACAACCTAAAAGAAATGAATGACGGTGGCGGGCCGCGTTCCGAGCGGGCCCGCCACTCACTCACCAATGCACTCATACGGCAGCACCCCGGCAGTGGTTCGCGAAACACGAGTCACGAATCACGGCCTTTTTCATACGGCATCATACCGATGCAACACCCCGGGCCGGTGGGTCGGCCCGATTCTTTTGAGTTCAAGTAAAAGGAGAAACACATGAAGTACCTGAAATTGAGTAGTTTGCTGGTTTTGAGTTTGCTGCTGCTCGCACCGTCGGCGCAGGCGGCGGTAACCTGCACCCTCGGCACCAACCTCCAGGAAATCAGGATGGAGAGCGGGATGGAAGATCTGGAGGATCTCACCGTCTCGTGCACGTGGCAGGCAGGCGATATCGGCACGATAACCGCCCCTGCCGATGGATCCACTGCTACCCCCGCTACCGCTGACACCGCGGCATCTGGTCCCGAGTTCAACCTCGAACTGGATCTCAACGGCATGCTGAGCGAGGACGCCGATGCGCCCACGCTGATGCTCATGGACTTGTCTGCCACAGATGCTGCCGCTAACGCTGCTATCACCGGTGCTACCAAGATCACTGGCGTCGTCAATGACGCGGGCTACCGGACACCCATGCCGGCGGGCGAAGCCTCCACCGATTCCGTGCTTTGGTCGGATATCGTCTTTCCCGCGACTTGGGAGGGTGCGACGACTGGAACCTTCAAGATTTCCGGCCTCTCCATCAATGCCTCCAGCGTGAATGACGACCGGCTTGAAGCGACGATGGTTTTGACCGGAACGAATATTGACACGGAAGACGACGCGGACATTGCGCGGATCAAGCAGGCTCTCGATCTGGAGTTCAGCGAGGACCACAAGGCTCAGAAGTTCAACGCTTGCGAACCGGGCGCCAAGACGATCAGCATCAACGTCATGGAGGGCTTCCGGAAGGCGTGGAAGTCGGGGAGCGATGCTAACGACATCCAGCTCATGAGCTCGTCGGGGAAGATCAGCGCCAGCGACACGGGCATCCTCGATATAGTGGCCGGCGAAAGCGGCGGTGACACGTTGGTCATCGACGTCTCCGGCGCGATGAATAACAGGGACGATTCCACCGACCTCGCGATCAAGTTCGAGCCCGCGATGGGCGGCAGCGGGGACATCACCCTCAGCGCCATGATCCTTCCCATGCGGCGCACGGATGAATCGTTCGTGATGTCGAAGGAGCTCGTGGTCGGCAGCTTTGACGTCTGCAAGGGCGACAAGCTGTTCTTCCCGTTCGTCACCTCCATGTCGGGGTGGGACACCGGCATCGTGGTCGTCAACGACTCGAAGATCGCTGGAAGCTGCTCGCTGAACTGGGGCAACATGGATCTCGACGACGACGAGATGGAAGCCTTGTCCACGGTCGACGTGAAGGCCAAGGACCACAGGGCCTTCCTGGTGAGCTCGGAGCGCGGTGCTGACTACTCGGGGAGCGTGGGCGTGCAGTGCTCGTTCTCGAGCGCCACCGGCTACGTCTTCCTCAGCGATACGGCCAACGGCGTCGGCCAGGGTTACTTGGTCAACCCGTAGCCGCAACGAGTTTAGCGGGGGCGTGGTGACCCGCTCTCTGAGCGGTGGCGCCCGCTAACCCACCAAGGACGCTTCATCGTTCCTTGGCTCTTCCTTAGGGGGGCCGGTTTCCGGCCCCCGTTTTCTTTGGTATTCTTACGCCAACCGCATTTTCTCCGAACACTCCATTCCCGCCGCGGCCTTCTCGGCGGGTTTTTTACGGCCTCAGCCGGCTGGGCTGTCTGTCATGCACCGTTTCCTGGCGGCCCTCTCGCTGATGGCAATGCCATGACCGCCTACGCCACGAAGGACGGCGACGTGATCGACGGCGTGTGCCGGCGCTTCTACGGCCGCGAGGCGGGGGCCGGAGAAGCCGTTCTGGAGGCCAATCCGGGGCTGGCCGGTCTCGGCGCGGTGCTGCCCGCCGGCACGGTCGTCAAGCTGCCGCACCTGCCGCGTCCGCTCGAAACGATGCCGACCGTGAAGCGGTGTGACTGAGCGCATGGCACCCCAATTCCACATCGTGGTCGAAGGCCGGGGGGGCGTGACGGCGCAGGTCCGCGGGCGGTTGCTGAGCTTGCGCGTGCGGGACGAAGGGGGATGCGGTCGAGATCCGGCTGGATGACCGTAGCGGGGAGACGGAGCTGCCCCGGCGGGGCGGGGCGCTCGAGGTCGATCTGGCTACGAGGCGAGCGGGCGGGTGGCCATGGTCTGCTGCGTGGTGGACGGGGTCGGGCCGTCCGGGCCGCCGGAAACGCTCACCGTGCGGGCCACGGCGGCCGATATGCACACCGCGGCGAAACAGCGCAAGACGCGCTCGTGGTCGGAGGTGACGGTCGGCGGCCTGCTGTCCACCATCGCCCGCGATCACGACCTCGATCCCAGGGTCGAGCGCGGGCTGGCGGAGATCGTGCTGCCCCACGTGGACTAGACCGGCGAGTCGCACCTGCACCTGGTGACAAGGCTGGGAGAGAGGTACGACGCGGCGGCCCCGGCCGGCGGGAGGATGCCTGGTGTTCGCGTGGCGGGGCGCCGGCAGGAGCGCCGCACGGGGTGCCGTGACGGCGCTGCGGGTGAGCCGCGAGCAGGCCGGAGAGTGCCGTGTGACGTTCAACGACCGGTGGCGCTACGGCTCGGTCAGGGCCTGCTGGTGCAATCGCGCAACCGGACGCCGGCAAGAGGTGACGGCAGGGAGCGGCGAGCCCGTCTACGCCCTCCGGGACGACCAGGTCGACGCCCGGACAGCCCGCTACGCCGCCCAGGCCCGGCTGGACCCCCTGAACCGTGGAGCGGTGACGCTGAGCCTCTCCCTGCGCCCCGCAGCGCCCACCGCAAGCGCCGAGACACCGCTCACCCTGAGCGGCTTTCGTGACGGCGTAGACGGCCGCTGGATCGTCACCCGTGTCAGCCGTGAACTCAGCGCAGGGGGGCTCACGGCCGAGGCCGAGGCCGGGCAACCTACGGCGTAGTCGCGATTCTGGTATGTACTTACAATCGGCGTCATTCGGTGTATGGCTTGTGACTTCCAGGGATTTGCAAATTGTTTTCATCGACTTCGGCAATTCGGCGCGTCCCGCGTCCGGCTCTTGGTTCGAGCCCGCGCTCTCAGGCGGAACGGCGTCATGCTGCGGATGCGGCGAGGGCCGGACCATGAAGAGCCCCGACGAGGTTCATCGCGAGAACGAAGCGTTGCGGGAGCGCATCTCGCGGCTGAGCGCGGCCAGCGTGCGCATCAGCGCCAGCCTCGACCTCAACACCGTCCTGCAAGAGGCCGCCGGCCGCGCCGCGGCCGGCGTCTTCCCGAGCCGCGGCTCCGCTGCCCGGCAAGCGCGCGAGCCGGCACGCATCCTGGTGGTCGACGACGACCCCCTCACGCTGCGGTTCGTTCGCGATGCTCTCGCGGAGGCCGGCTACGCGTCGCACTTGACGGCCGAACCTGAGGAGATAGCCGGCCTCGTCAAGAAGCACCAGCCCCAGTTGGTCCTGCTGGACCTGCGGCTGCCCGGAAAAGACGGCATCGAGTTGATGCGGAGCGTTCCCGAGTTGGCCGCTCTGCCGGTCATCTTCATCTCCGCCTACGGCCGCGACGAGACGGTCGCCAAGGCCCTCAAGGCCGGAGCGGCCGACTACATCGTCAAGCCCTTCTCGCCGACGGAGCTGACGGCGAGAGTGCAGGCGGCCTTGCGCCAGCGGGCCGAACAGGAGCCCTTCCTGCTGGGGGATCTGTCCATCCACTACAAGCAGCGCCGCGTCACCGTGGCCGGCCGGCCGGTCGAGTTGACCCTCACCGAGTACGAGCTGCTGCGGCTGCTCTCGCTCAACGCCGGACGCGTGCTGACCTACGAGACCCTCATGCAGCAGGTGTGGGGCGGTTGGGACAGCCCCGGCACGTATCGCGTGCGCACCTTCGTCAAGAAGCTCCGCCGCAAGCTGGGCGACGACGCGGGCAGGCCGGCCTGCATCCAGACCGAGCGCGGCGTCGGCTACCGCATGCCCATGCCGGAGGACGACCCGTGAGGCCATCGCCGGCCCTGGCGCGATTCCCCGCCAACGCCGCTTCGCCGCGCCGACCGCTCCCTTGAAGAACCGGGCCTGCCGTCCGCCGGCCCCGAACGGACGATTTTCTTCAATAGGTCACCAAGATAACACAACATAGGCCCAATAGTACACCCCAAGTACACTCCAAAGGTATAACAATGAATCGTATTGACTTGCAGTATGTCAATATGAGCGCGAGGGCCTCAAAGCATGGCTGAGGGATGCGGGGCTATGCCCCGCACCGCCTCGCGCCATCATCATACGGCTTCATCCCGAAGCACGGCGGTCACCACTTGGCTGCCGTACCCCCACGAATTAACGATGGCGGACCGGGCTCTGGGCATCAACGTGACTGTTCAGGGACGTTCAGGAACGACCGGGGTCCGGCCCGTTTGCGCATTCGTACGGCATCATTCACTGGGTGCGCTCCTCCTTGCCTTGAACAACGGCCACCGTTCGGGCCAAGGAACCGCGACGGGCCGGCAACCGCACAGGGGCTCGTCGCCACTCGATGCATCTCTTCAACAGACTGGGGCTGCCCCCCTTCGGTGGCAGCCCCGATTTCTGCACGCGTCTGGAGCGGGATGCGCCCGCTGCGGGGGTAACCCTTTCTACCCCTTGTGCCCGCCCGGCCGATCCGGGGCGCGTGCTCCCGGTTGCTGATGGGACAGTTGGGATAGGCATGTCGTCGAATCACCGAAAGGACCCTGAATATTTGCAGGGGCAACTTCAAGTGCTGAGACTGTTTGCCGAGTTGGCGATCGACAAGATCGGCCACGGTGAACGGTCACGGCTGAAGGGAATTCTCGGTGATCATCTCCGTCTCGAGGCGGCGGTTCGGGCGGATGAGCCCTTGCTCTTTCAAGGAGTCGAGGCCGCGGTCACAGAACTTGCGGCCCGTCTCGATGACTTGATTCCGCCAACGATGAGCCGCCCGCGCGGCAAGGTTTGATCTCTTCTTGTTGAGGATTCACGAGTGTCCGCTTCTTGATCTGGCAGGGAAGCTATGGAAGGGGGACGGCGGCGCGCCCCGAAAAAGTGGCGCCGGGATTCAGGCCCCCGCATGTAGGAGGAAACAGATGGATCAATCCGACCCCCACGTCACCGGCAATGAACTGAAGCTGTTTCAGCGCGAGATGAAGGTCATGTTCGCGGCGCAGGAGAGGAAGCTGGACGCGCATCTCGAAACGGCCGTCGGGATGCTCTCGGACCTGACGGAGAGCGTCCGGCACCTGAGCGTGATCGAAGGCCGGCTCGAACGGCGCCTGGAGGCCATCGAGAGCCTGCTGACCGCCCGTCGCACGGGCTGACCCCGCGCTGCGCCTCCGCCCCCATCCTCGAGGAGCCCGGCATGGACGACCTCACCCGCTTCGAAATCATCCGCGACCACTCCGGCCTGCTGCGCTGGCGCCTGCGCGTCGGCGGCGAGTGCGTCGCCGCGTCGACCCGCGCCTTCACCCGCAAGGGTCTCTGCGAGATCTCGATCAACCTCGCGCGCCGCGGCCTCGACGCCCCCGTCATCGACCTGGACGATCGGCCCTGTTCGGTGCGGGCTCCATCTCCTTCATAAAGAGGATTGAGGAGCCGGGCGGGTCGGTTTCGTGCCAGGGCATCTGTGGCGGCGGGGCCTGTGGAATCACAAACCCAACACGAAACCACGGAAGTCCTGACGCTGAAGCCCGCGCCGCGCTGGCCGCCAGGCCCGCTGACGGCGAGAATGAAGACCGCTGGATCGCCGTGATCGGGTGGCTTGCCCTGGCCGCCGCCCTCGCCCTGCCGGGATTCGACTGGTTCCGCGAGCCAGGCGCTTTTCTACACGGAGTAACGATCCACCTTTTTTTCGATGCCGTGATCGAGACCGAATGCGGCGACCGCCAGGTGCGGGCGGCGCTACGGCGCCTGGCCGCTTCCGGCGCCGACATGAGGCCGGCGTTGCGCGAGACCGCGGCGGCGCTCGAGGCCGAGGCGCAGAAGTCGTTCCAGCGGCAGGGCTTGACGGAGGGCGGGGCCTGGGCCGACCTTCAGGAATCCACCAAGCGCGCCCGCGAGCGGATTGGCAAAGTGGCCCGGCCCGATCTTCCCGCTGCACGGACGCCTCGCCGGAAGCCTCACCAGCCGCACGATCTTTCCGTATGGGTTCACCGGCGATACGCAACGCAAGCTGGAGGCCCTCGACGACGTGCGGGTCGGCAAGTGGGAGCTGGCCGACAAGGCGTTCGGCGGCCATCGGCCGTCATTCGCGACCGCAGAGCAGCTCACGTTCCTGCCACTGCCGAGCAACAGCAGCTTCAGCGGCTGGCACGCCTTCCGCGCCCACCTTCGTTCGCTGGAAGCGATCGTTGCTGAGCATCGCGAGGTCGAGCGCAACTCCCACCCGATCGGGCACTTGCGCTTCCCTGTCCTGGCGGGCTCTCCGCTTTCCGCCAGGTACAGGCAAGCGGAAAGCTCCCAACCCTGACTCCCAGCAGGACACCTTCTCCCTGACCCGACAGGACAAGGAAAACAACACTTGCCGCGAGAACGGGATCATCGACACGGCGCCGCTGATCGAGCCTCTCGGCGAATCCGGGAAAGGTGACCTTCGCGCCACCGATTCCGTAGCAGGGCTGTACCAACAGGGCGGTCGTATCTTCCGCCGCGGGTTCGAACAGGCCGACCTTGAACACATCGCCGGCTTCCTCGTCGTCCACGACGGCAACCACCTGATCGAACGGCGCGGCCAGTGCCGCGAATCCATCAGATGCTCCTGTTGCTCTGGATCGCGTCCGGATCGAACGACATCATCCGGATCGGCCGGAAATACCAACTCGGAAACAGCAGCCTCTCGATGCAGGACAAGCTCGAACGCAATCCCTCGCTGCGCATGTCCATTCCCGCCATGGTCGATTACGCCTGGATCGATCCGGCGAGCGCCTCGTAAGGATGACCGCCATGAAGCCGCGGCCACATACCGGCACCATGTCCGGCCTGCTGGAAACGGCCATTGCCGACGCCCGCAGGCTCGGCCGCGGCCTGTACGATCCGCATTGCCGGAACGGGCACCTCCCCAACAGCCAGGGCTTTGGCGAAATCTGCCGGGCCGCCAGCTTCCCGGCCGGAACCCTCGGTTGCTCTTCGACGGTCCGGACCGCGCCCTGGGATTTTCCCGGCAAGACGCAGGCGAAGCACGAAGCCCGCAACGCGATGCGTACCGGCTCCTGGCTCGAAGCCTGCCGCCTTGTCTGCCAGCACAGGCCCCCTGTTGAAATCGAAGCCCGCCTGTGCCGCCTGCCAACGCCCTCCTGGGCCGCCTTCGTCGGCTGGCGCGCGTTCAACTCCCACCTGAAGTCGCTCGAAGCGATCCTTCCCGGGCTGCGCGGGATCGAGTCGGACGACGAACAATTTCATGCCTTGAAAGGATGACTCCCATGAAGCCCGATCAGCTTCCCGGCACGCGCCACGAACTGCTCACCCTGGCGGTCGCCGACGCCCGCAGCCTCAAGCGCAGCGACTGCCTGCCCGGCTTCGGCGACTGACATACCCCCAAAGGGCACGGCCGGTGCGCGATCTGCCTGGCGGGAGCCGTGCTGGCCGGTCCGCTGGGTTGCTCTCCCATCGAAGAGGCGAAGCCCTGGCTTCTCTCCTATCTGTACCAGCGCAAGCTGGGAGCCCTCGCCGACGCCCGCTGCGGCAACTGGATCGAAGCCTTCCTGCACATGCACTTGCGGATGCCCCCGCGTGGGATCTTCCAGCGCCTGGTCCACCTTCCCTCTCCCCGCTGCTCACGCTTCTCCGGATGGGAACCGTTCGACGCCCACCTGCAGCCTCTCGAATCCATCGTGCCCTCGTTGCGCGAGATCGAACGGGAGTTCCTCCCTGGCCGAGCACTCCCCCGAACCCTGGACCCTCGTGAAGTCCTGTCACGGCCCCGAATGGACCGAGGACGGCCGCTGCTTCATTCACGCCGGTCCCTGGCGCGTCGCCACCGTTCACGCTCGCCAGCCCGGCATCGACGCCGTCGACAACGCCCGGCTCGTCAAGGCGGCGCCCTTGTTGCTCAGAGCTCTCAAGACCCTTCTGCCCGTCGCGCAGGCGTTCGAGAAGCAGGCCGGCCGGGGCGCCGGCGGCCGCAGGGGCGGTACGGTTCTCGAGCTGGCCCGCAAGGCCATCGACGAGGCCGAAGAGGATGCACGAAAGCAGCAATGACATGAAGCACACCCATACCATCGCCTTCCGGGATCACATCGGCGGCCATAGCGGCACCGCCGAACGGTTCGAGGACGGCCCCGCCTGCCGGATTTCCGTTCCGGCCGGCGAGGGCCGCCAGCGCATCGAGAAGCTGATCAACTCCTTCGTCGTCGCTCTGTGGGGGGATGCCTGCCCGTGAACTACGACTTTCCCAACCTCACCTTCGTCAAGGACAAGCGCCGGCGCTTCGAGCTGCTCGATGCCGGAGGCTGGCTGGACTTCGCCAGCGGCGCCTGGGACCGTGGCCGCAACGTGCGCCGCGCCCAGTGCGGCCGTTGCACCGTTCCCGTAGCTGCAGGGCAGGGCAGTGTCTGCAACGAGTTCCTCTCCGACGGCTACCGCGTCGTCACGCGCTGTCTCTGCCCCCGATGCGAGGCCCGCTTCGCGGCCGATCCTCGATGCATTGAATCGTCTCCCGGTCCGGACGACGCTCCGCAATCCACTCGCTGATCCTGGCGGCCTCGATCTTTCCGACTGCGAACGGCATCCGCGCCCCGAAAGCCCACTGGAACGCCTGATGATGCTCGGCGGCGAAGTCCCTCTCGCCGGTCGCCTCCAGCAGGATGTTGAGCGCCAGCTCCGCCGCTCCGCTGCCTCCCGATCCCCACTCGAAACCCGCAGGGCTGTGCCGCACCCAGGTCTGCGTCGCGCCCTCGACCCGCACCAGGCCGGCCTCGCGCCGGCACACGATATCGCTCACCCCCATTCGTCGAACCCCCTCGGCCCTCTTCGCAGACGGACGCCGGGAGCGCGGTCGTGGCCCACGTCGAGGCCGGGCGCGCCGGCCTTCGCGACGTGGGGCGGCGTGCCCGTCGAGCGGCCGCGTCCAGGCCAGCGCCGATGGGCGCTGCTCGATTTCCCGTCGCGCTGCGGTGCCCGTTACGTCACGGCCGCCGTGCCGTGCCGTGTTCTGTTGACGGGTACTCGTTTCCGGTCGCTCCTGGGGTCGCTCTCGCGCGGTACGGTTTCGGCCTCTTCGGCCGTCGTGCTCGCTGCCTTCGGGAAAAAGCCTGGCTGTGCGGCCGCTGACCTGGCGTTTCGCCCTGCGGCGGACCCCCGCTGCCCCCGGTTTCGAGGCCCGATCATGCCGCGATCGCCGCTTCCGGGGCCCTTGGTCGTTGCCCGGCCGCCCGCTCCCCGGCTGCGGCTTCGCCGCCGTTTCCGGAGCTCGCGTCCCCCTGCCGGCCGCCTTCTCTCCCACGCACTTGAAGTGCGTAGCCGCGTGGTCCGGACTTGCCAGAATCCTGAATCCGTGCAGAATTGAAGTGATGCAGGCTTGCACGCTTGCAGACCGGCAACGACGGAGACCATGCCTATGAAAACCATCGCGCTCCTGAGCCAGAAAGGCGGCTCCGGAAAGACCACCCTGGCCTTGCACCTAGCCGTCGCCTCCGCCGCCGAAGGCCGCAACACCGCCATCATCGACCTCGATCCGCAGGCTTCCTCCGCCAACTGGTCGGACCGCCGCACGGCCGAGGTGCCCGTTGTGCTCTCGGCTCACGCCAGCCGGCTGCGGCATGAAATCCGGCGCGTTCGCGAGATCGGCGGCGAAATGCTCTACCTCGACACCGCGCCGCATTCCGACAGCGCCGCTCTCGAAGCGGCGCGGGTCGCCGATCTGGTGCTCATTCCCTGCCGGCCGGCGATCCTCGACCTGGAGGCGATCACCAACACGCTCGCCTTCATCCGCACCACCTCGACGCCGGTGCTGGTCGTTCTCAACGCCATCGCCCCGACCGGTCAGGACGCCGTTCTCGCCGCCGAAGCCCTCTCGGCGCAGGACGTGGAAACCTGCCCGGTCCGGTTGGGCCGCCGCGTCGCCTTCGCGCGGGCGCTCATCAGCGGCCAGTCGGCTCAGGAGTTCGAGCCCTTCGGCAAGGCCGCCGTCGAAGTCAGGCGGCTGCACGACTTCATCACTCGAAGATTCGAGGACTTCAATCCTTCAACCAACGGAGCCCCTTGACATGACCAGCAACCAATTCGCAGCAGCCCTGAAATCCCGCGTCCCGGCGCCGCACCCCCCCGCTCCTGACCGCTCCTCTTCGCCCGCGCAGACGAGCGCGAAACGCAAGCATGTCGGCGGTTACTTCGCCCCCGCCGTCGCCAAGCAGCTCCGGCTGCTGGCCTCCGAGGAGGAAACCACCCTGCAGGAGCTTCTCAGAGAAGCCCTGACGCTGCTCTTCGCCAAACGCGGTTTGCCCCTTCCCTGACCCCAAGGAGGATCTCGCCCTGCTTCGCACGGCCCTTCCGCTTTCCAGGCCCGCCCTGTTGGTTTTCGTCCTTGTCGTTGCCTTCGCCTGCTGGGTGCTCGGCTCGCTTCTCTCCCGCGAGCCGGGTGGCGGACCTTTCCCCAACCGTCCGTTCCGCTCTTGCAACCTGCTCGACGTGCTCGCTTTGGTTGGCTTCGTCGCCGCTGTCGGGGCCGTTTCGTTCTTTCCGGTCCCCGATCCGGCCGGCCCTCTTTCTCCCTGACGGGAAACCTGGCGGATCGCTTCGCTCCCTGGACGGGGAAGCGCCGGCTTCCGGCTCCGCTTGCCGGCCGTTTCCGCCGGCCTGCTTCCCTTACTGCGCTTGCTGTCGATGTGCTGCTTCCTGGCGCGTTCTCTCCTCCATCCCCTCGATGAGCCCCGTGCTGCCTCGGAGGTTCGCACGTTCTGTTGGCGTCGTCGGCGCCAGTTCCCTCGGCTCTTCGGGGCTGCCTTCCTCGATGCGCTTGCGGTCGTCTGCGGTCCAGCCGCTCTCCCGGACCTTCGCCCTCTTCTCCAGCCTCTCGCGGACTTGCTGCTCCAGGTTCAGTCCTGGTTGAGTCTTTTCTTTCTCGCGCACGGCGTAGTTGTCGGCCAGCTCGCTGAGCAGGTCGATGTTGTACTTGCTCTTCCTTCTCGATCTCTTCGAGTGCGATGTTCAGCGTCTCTCTCGTTTCGTCGGTTTCGCAGCTGCAGGCCCTCGTGCTCGCTGCTGGCGGCGCCGTTTTCGTGATCGCGTTCCTCCTTGTGGTTTTTCTCCCCGGATGGCCCGCGGTCTTGCGCCCGTCCGTGTTCCTCGTGTACGTCCCCGGATCGATGCTCCCTCTCTTGTCTGTCTGCAAGCGGGAGGTCCGAGGTCAGTGCCGCTATGTCGGATCGTCCCGCAGCGGCCGTTGCGCCTCGCCAGGCCGGGCAGGCCAGGGAGGTTTCCCACTTTCTACCCGCCAGGTCCGGTCAGCCATCATCGGCTTCCTCGGCCCCGGTCCCGCTCGGCTTGGCAGGCCGCGCCGAGTCTGTCTACGTGCGCGCGAGCTTTCACGCCAGAGCGCAATTCGCGGTCGGGGCCGATGGATCCGTACACGGATTCTGTTGCTCTTCCCGGCGTGGGGAATCGGCGGCTTCGGCCGCCTCGCCCTGCGGTCGGCGGGAACGCTCTTCGGCCGTTGTCGAGCCCTTCGTTTCGACACGGTCCGTTCGGCGCCGGCCGCCGGGCAGGCCTCCCTGCTGGAGGCATGTCCGCCTTCCGGCGAGTCCCTCGAAGCACTTCGCCGGGGGATACGCCCGCGAGGTTGCCGGATGCCGCGGGAACCCACGCCGCGAACGCCGCTCGTTCTACGTCTCTTGCTTCGCCTGGCTCGTCCAGGCCGGCATCCTTGCTTTCTCGGCCTCGCCCGATCGGATCATCCCGAGGCTCGTCGTGTTGCTGATCTTCTCCGCTCAGAACGTCTGCTTCATGGACGAGAGCGCTTCGCCGGCGCCGTCCGGGTCTCCCGTACACCCCGGAGCGGAGGACGCTTCGCCGCCCTCCGGTTGCGTCGCGGGCGGGCCGCGCCGTGACTTCGATCGCACGGCGGCCGCAAGGGCCGCCGTAGCCCACGCGGCGAGCGGAGAGAAAGCCCCTTCCCGCCCCGGCCGCCGGCCGCCGGCGAACGCGGGACAGGCTCCCGGTCGACGTCCGCCAGGTCGCAGCGCTCTGGCCCGCATTCCGCGCGTCGGAGCCGTTGCGGGATCGTCCCTCGGCTTGCCGCCGCCGGCCGGCCGTTGCCTGCCGCCCGCATCAAACCGCCCCCCGGGGGGAAGAGTCCTGGACCGCCCTCGGCGAGGAGCGCCGGCGCATCGATCGGATCTTCTTCCGAATCGCCGCCGGCGGCCTTGTCATGGTGTTCGCTCAAGTTCCCGGCGGCTTGCTCGCCCTCGGCGCCGCCAGCATCGCCTTCGTCGTTCCGGTCGTGTTCGCCCCGCGGCAGTGGTTCGCGAAGTCGCGGCGGCCGTTGCCGCCGGGGCCGCCCTGGTTCGAGGGGCCGCCGCGCAGGAAACCCGCTCCGCCCGTGCCGCCGCCAGGCCCCCGGATCGATCGCCGGGCCGGGCCGGGCGAGATCACCCCACAAGACCCGCAACGCACCTTCGCCAAGCTCGCCCCCAGGGCCGAGCGGCACTCGAGCTGATCCAGCTCAGGCTCTACCACGCCTCCCTCCGGACCACCGAACGCTACCTGGGTCTCGAACAGAATCTCTACGAAGCGCCCTGTGATCGGTTGGGGATCAGGGGGTGGGGAGGGGAGACGTGGCATGGGCGCTATGGACACCAGTTGAAGGCGCCTCGATCACGGGCCTGCCTTGCGCCTCTCGGAGTGTGCAAGGTTCGCTTACGGATGCCGTGTGCAGGTGCGCCCTATTTGCCGACGGGTACCGTAAGCATGGCATCGATCCCTTCGCTGCCAGCGGACTGCAGTGACAACAGGTAGGTCAGCAGGTTGAATGTCGCCTTTGAATTCAGGTCCGCGTCGTCGATATAGAACCAATGGCCGCGGTAGCGGATCCGGACGAACGCCCCCGTTGGCGGCGACTCTGCGGAAGCGATTTTGAGCAGGCTGCCGGATACCGTGCTCCAGTTGAAGCCTTCTTCGTTCTCCTGCGCCTCGGCGACCGTCACCAACCCGCGCGACTTGTGGTCGGCGGGCGGTTCGACATTATGCGACAGAAAGAACAACGCTCCGAGCAACGACCGTCCCGTCAGCACGATCTCGTTCGGTTCTCGTTGCGCGCTTCTCGTGGTCAATCGGAACGTGTCCAGCGCGGCGTCGAGGCCCAGGACCTCGCGGAGTTGGCGCAACGCATCGGTTTGCGCGCTGTCGGATTCGGGGCTCTCGATGCTGACAAGAACATCTCCCGTCTCGAGGTCTTGCGCGAGCATGACGTCGAGCAACCCCGCGATCTGCAATTCTCGGAGCAGGCGTGCGGCCTCCCTGAATCGGCTGTTGTCAGGAATCCGGGAAGGGGTCGGCCCACTGGCGACAGGGGCGTTGGTGACATCGTTGATGCTGTCGACGCAGCACATCAAGAGCCGCTCGACGCTCCAACCCGACTGCGACAGGAGAATGATCGTCTGCGGAGAAATCGGCGTGAGCAGGCGCCGCGTGAACTCCGCTCCGGAAATCGGTTCGTACGTGATGGTGGGCTGCTCGCTGTAACGGCCGCCGAGGTCGATGCCTAGCTCGGACCTGTCCGTTCCGTCGACATTGATGCCAGGCAGGACGCCCACTCGCGCATCCAGCGTGTACTGGGCGATGACGGTTCCGACATCGAGAAATACCGGCGTATCCCTGTATCGCAGCCGGACCAGGTTCAGGAGCAGCTGGTCGTTCTGAGATCGCGCGATACGCTCGTTGTAATCGAAACGCGCCGCCGGGATCGTCCTCGGGCCAAGACGTGTCGCACAGGCACCCAAAAGGATGGCACTGCAAAGAGCCACCGAGCTTGCAATACCGGTCTTGGTTCGGAGCATCCTGCGCAAGTGCTTTCCGATGCCGCTACCGATCATCCCACGGCCCGTCGCGTAGTTGGTACTCCGCAAGATCGTGATCGGCATCAAGCCGGCGGTCCCATGATAGGAAAACCTGACTCGGGCGGCCGCCGGGTGCTGACCGTGAGTCTCCAATCAGCATGCAAGTGAGTTCACTGGATCGAAGCGGCTGAAGTACCGTCGCGGGGCGTCGCGCATACCCGTGATCCGGGCAGCAGGAATTCGCCCTCGCACACCGCGAGCCACCCGTCTCCCGCATAGCCTACAACACAGCACCGGGTCATGTGACCACTCGCATGGACCTGAACCGTAGCGGAACCCCATTGGTAACTCATGCAGCAGGAAGCGGGTATCTGCCCAATGGCCGTTTACTCTACAAGATGTCATTCGGACAGTCCGTTCTCGACCCCCAGACCAGGTACGCAGGTGAACTCATCCACATTCGCCGTCACGGCCGTGAGGCCCAGGGCGAGAGCCTGCGCTGCGATCAACAGATCATGGGGGCCGACGGGCGTACCCTGGCTCGCCACCAGTTGACGGACCTCTCCGCAGTGACGACCGACGGCCACCGCAATGGACATTGACCATCTGGTTCCGGACTCGAGCGGCTACTCGGGCGAAAGCGTCGTAGGACTCCATTACCCGCTGCGCGGCTTCGAGGTCCCGCTCCTCGAACGGGGTGGTCGCCGGCACGAACAGGTCCAGCGCTACCGCTCGCACCTCACGGCTCCCAGCCGCCTGCGGTGTTCTTCCACGATGGCATCGACGGCGAGACGAGGCAGCGCCCGGTGAACCGCCGTCACCTGGTCGCGGATCGCTTCGTGAATGCCTTGAGCGCCGAGCGGAACGGCAAGTAATACCGCCACTGGAATGAGGTACGCCAGGGAACGATGCGAGGGTTTCTGCTCGCCAGATTGCACAGCGCTGATGCTGGGTCACCACAGTACGATGGGGTGGAGCGCGAAAGGCGTGCAAGGGACGGTGGTCAATGAGCAGATTGCCTGAAAGCTCTTCCCGGTTGGCTGCGGCGCTTAACCGGATCGGGTTCATTCTTACTCTGATGGACCTTCTGAAGGCGATGCGGGGAGTCTATTTGGCCATATTCGGGCTGAGTGCGGGTACAGGCACAGTGGGATCTCACGCCTTAGGTTGGGCCAGTGGCATCATGGGCAGCCTTGCGCGGGGCATCGCGGTCGGCGTACTGGTGGTTGTCCTCGTGGCATTATTGAGTTCCGCAAAATATTATGACACCTTTTTGTGGTTTGTAGCATCGAATAGGCATGGGCAACCCCAAAGGTGTGAAGCGGGATTTTGAGGCGCTGGAGAAGCGCCGTTTCGAGGCCATGCGGCTGCTCGACCAAGGGCTGAATCAGTCGGAAACGGCTCGACGGCTGAAGGTGGCGCGGCAAACGGTCAGTGCGTGGCGGCGGCACTACCGGCAGCAGGGTCCTACCGCGCTGCGGCGCGCCGGGCGCGCCGGGCGCAAGCCGCTGTTGGACGCCGCGCAGCGGCAACGCTTGACGGCGTTGTTGCTGGAAGGTCCCGAAGCGCACGGCTTCCCGACACCGCTGTGGACTTGTCAGCGGGTGGCTCGGCTGATCCGGGACGAGTTCGGGGTCGACTACCACGAAGGGCACGTCTGGAAGATTCTGCGAGGGCTGGGCTGGAGCCCGCAGCACCCGGTCGGCCAGGCGCGCGAGCGCGACGAAGCGGCGACCCGCACCTGGCAGCGCAAGACCTGGCCGGACATCAAAACAAAGCCCGCACCGAAGGCCGCACGCTGCTCTTCATCGACGAAAGCGGATTTTTTCGTTCCCCAAGCCGGAAGCCGCACCGCTGCCGCAGTTGGGCGCCGCGCGGGAAGACGCCCGTGCTGCAGTTCAACTTCAACTGGCAGAAGCTCTCGGTGTCGGCCGGGCTGACGCTGCGCAACTTCTACTTCCGGCTCGATCCCGGTGCGATCCGACAAGCCGAGGCGATCGACTTTCTCCAAGCGCTCCTGCGTCACATCGAGCAACCGTTGCTGATCGTCTGGGACCGGCTGGGGGCCCACCGCAGCCGCCTGGTGCGGGGGTTCATCGAACTCTCCGAGGGCCACATCGTGACGGAGTCCTTGCCGGCCTATGCGCCGGAGTTGAACCCGGTGGAGTACATCTGGTCGTAGGGGAAGCAGCACGAGTTGCCGAACGTTTGCCCCAAAGACTACGGGGAGCTGAGCCGGCGTGCCCGCCGGGCGCTGCGCCGCATGCAACGCAAACCGCGCTTGGTCACGGCCTTCTGGAAACCGTCTTCTCTTTGCTTCGATTGACAGGGTACTATGCGAGACTCAATAGAACAGGAAATCTTGAAAAACGTGGGCCCTAGGAGCCCGGCGGACCGCAAGCCGGACAGCGAATGGCCGCGGCCCTGCACATCAGGGAGTCTGAAACCGGGAGCGACCGAACCGGCCTGTAGAACAGGCATGGAAAAGGTCCGCAGTTGTTGGCCCTTCAAGTTTACTGCCCGTTCTGCCGCTTGTACTGAAGCCGGTTGTCGGGTTGGCGCGCGGCAAGTTGCACAACGCCATCAGCCGTTCTCGCCATGAATCCCGAATCAGCACCTGCTTTGCTGATTACCATGAGCGCGTTTGTCTGATCGGCTTGGATGAAGCGTTGTACCGCCTGAGGCGAAACTTGGCAGAGTGCTGTCTCCGACACGCCTCGATCGGAGAGGGCTTCAGCAACTGGAACCAATCCGTCTCATTCACACTCCGCATCGGAGTTATTCCCCATGCCCCAAGACCAGAAATGCGCAAAAGACGAGTTTATGGTGTTGGAAAGGGCCAGTCCGATACCCTCACCGTGGCGGTGGCTGAAACTTCGCCCACGTAGTTGCGCGCGGTGATCTTGTACTCGGTGGTATGGTCTGGCGAAACCCTTTGCGAGCCCTGCGGACTCACGGCCCCGATGCCGGAGATCGTGACGTCAGTCGCATTGCGGATGTCCCAGGTCAACATGCTCTGGTTGCCGCGCCTGATCGATGGGGGTGTGGCGGAGAATTTGAGGATGATCGGCGGATCCTGCACCGTGATTGTGACGGTCTGGCTGATCGTCCGCTTCGGATTGCTCGCCGTCAGGGTATACGTGGTGGTCTCGGGCGGATTCACCATGGTGCTGCCACCCTCCGGATTCACCTCGCCGATCCCGGAAATCTCCACGTTTGTCGCGTTGCGGACTTCCCAAACCAAGGTCGCTGACTCACCGGACCTGATCTGCAGCGGTTCAGCCGAGAAGCGCAGAATCGTGATCTGCCGGTCAAGAGTGCTCACCATGACACGGTCGTTTCCGACACCGTTGTGGTCATCCCTGACGGTCAGGCGGAATTGATAGGTCTGGCCATCTTCCGCGGTGAAGCTTGTCTGCGCGGTATTGAGCGAGGAGAGTGTGACGTCCGGTCCGCCCACCTGCTCCCACTCGAAAGTGATTGGATCGTCGTCCGGGTCGTACGAGCGTGAGCCGTCCAGCACGATCGTGCCGCCGTCGACGCCAATCTGGTCAGGGCCGGCATCGGCTATTGGAGAATCGTTGCCTGTGCGGACGGTTCGTGTCAGCACCTCGTAGCGAACTCGCGGAACATCCACGGGAACGGGTCCTTCCGTGTCACCGTAGTTCTTTGGACTTAACCACTTGCCGAACTCGAGTCCAACTGTGAACGTGCCCGTGTTGCGGCCCGAAATCAAAGTCTCGTTAATACCGCCGGCGACGGTAAAGGCTATCTGGTTGGTGATTGGGTGGATGTAGCGAATACGACCGCCGGGCTTGTTATTGTCGAATTTCCTGAACTGGGCGCCAAGGTGGCCCTCGAACCAGCTGTCCCCCCAGGCGGCCGCGGCTGTGCTGAAACCGACTTGATCAACGATGCTCAGGTAGGTTTCCTCGATGCGGTTGGGGGGCAGCAAGCGGGTGTTGAGGATCGCTCCGTCCATAAAGCCCTTGGTGCCGAATACGCCGATCCTGCCGTTCTGGAAAATGTAGTCGAGCGTACCGGCGGCTTGGCCGAGTGCGCCGGAATTGGGAAGGTCGCTGAACTTTACGTACTTGAAGCTCGAAAACACGCCCGCTTGCATGGGACCGAAACGGTTCACGATGCCGATGTCGACCTGGCCTTCGTCCCGTTGGAAGTTGTGCATGTACTCGCCTTGGGCTTGAACGGCGTGATTCTTGGCGAAGGGCAGGAAAACCTGACCGGATCCACTTACTGAGAGGTTGCCCTTGTAGGTGTCCGGTCCCGCCAATAAGTTATATCGAGCGAACTTTTTGGACGGCTTGGGGGATTCTTCGCGAATGACCTTGCGTAGCTGAGTCTCGGTGGCGGGTTTGGGTGCGGCGGCCATCTCTTCTTTCAAGCCGCTCTGTGCCTGCTTGAGCTTTTCGACTTCGTCCTTCAGGCCCTGGTTCTCGCCTTTGAGGTTCTCCAAGGCCGCCAGCATGGTGTCAAGCTTCTTCAGCTCATTGGATATCTTGTCGCAGCACTCCTCTTGCGCTTTTGCTTGATCATCGATCGAGGTGATGGCATTTCCCACGCCGCCATCGCTGATGATGTTGCCTTGCGCATCGGTGACAGTGATCTCGACACGGCGATTCATCCAACGTCCTTCGTTCAGGCTGTTGTCGGCGATGGGCCTTTGCTCCCCGTGAGGTTCGATGGTGATCTGGTTCTTGCGTGCGCCGTGCTTCATCAGGAAATCGCGGACACTCTCTGCGCGCTTACGGCTTAGCGACATGTTGTAGCTCTCGGAGTCGATATGGTCCGCGTGACCCGCAAGCTTGACCCGATAGTCGGGGTGCTGTTTCAGCAACTCCGCCAAGCGCAGCAAGCTGGGATAGCCGTCGGTCAAGACCGCGCTGTTGAAGGCGAATTCGATCTCCTCCCAGTTGCTCTTCTTCTGGGTCGTGTTGAGTCCTTGACCGAATAGCACCGCTGTCGAAAGCCAAGCTGCGCCACAAGACAGCAGCAGCCCCTTACGCAATGCTGTTGCCTCTGAGCACATCATCCGGACCAAAGAAGACTTCATAAGTAGGGGCCTCGGGTGTCGTTCACGCTGGACTGGCTTGTAGTCTCTGCTGCTCCAAGCCAAGAACTACAGAGAAACCACACAGAGAGAGAACATGCATCCCTCAGCCATGCTTTGAGGCCCTCGCGCTCGTATTGACATACTGCAAGTCAATACGGGTAATGATAAACCGTTTATGGGTACTTGAAGTGTACTATTGAGCCCGTTTTGTGTTTTCTTTGTGTTTTCTTGGTGACCTATTATTGAGTCCCGCAAGATATTATACCCCTTTTTGTGGTTTGTAGCATCGAATAGGCATGGGCAACGCCAAAGGTGTGAAGCGGGATTTTGAGGCGCTGGAGAAGCGCCGTTTCGAGGCCATGCGGCTGCTCGACCAAGGGCTGAATCAGTCGGAAACGGCTCGACGGCTGAAGGTGGCGCGGCAAACCGTCAGTGCGTGGCGGCGGCACTACCTGCAGCAGGGTCCTACCGCGCTGCGGCGCGCCGGGCGCGCCGGGCGCAAGCCGCTGTTGAACGCCGCGCAGCGGCAACGCTTGACGGCGTTGTTGCTCGAGGGCCCCGAAGCGCACGGCTTCCCCACGCCGCTGTGGACGTGCCCGCGGGTCGCTCGGCTGATCGGAGACGAATTCGGGGTCGACTACCACGAAGGGCACGTCTGGAAGGTCCTGCGGGGGCTGGGCTGGAGCCCGCAACCTCCGGTCGGCCAGGCGCGCGAGCGCGACGAGGAGGCGATCCGCACCTGGAAGCGCAAGACCTGGCCGGACACTAAAACAAAGCCCGCACCGAAGGCCGCACGCTGCTCTTCATCGACGAAAGCGGATTTTTTCGTTCCCCAAGCCGGAAGCCGCACCGCTGCCGCAGTTGGGCGCCGCGCGGGAAGACGCCGGTGCTGCCGTTCAACTTCAACTGGGACAAGCTCTCGGTGTCGGCCGGGCTGACATTGCGCAACTTCTACTTCCGGCTCGATCCCGGCGCGGTCCGGCAAGCCGAGGTGATCGACTTTCTCCAAGCGCTCGTGCGTCAGATCGAGAAACCGTTGCTGATCGTCTGGGACCGGCTGTCGGCCCACCGCAGCCGCCTGGTGAGGGAGTTCATCGAACTCTCCGAAGGCCACATCGTGACGGAGTCCTTGCCGGCGTATGCGCCGGAGTTGAACCCGGTGGAATACATCTGGTCGTACTGGAAGCAGCACGAGCTACCCAATGTTTGTCCCAAAGACTACGCCGATCTGAACTGGCGTGCCCGCCAGGCGCTGCGCCGCATGCAACGCAAACCGCGCTTGGTCACGGCCTTCTGGAAACCGTCTTCTCTTTGCTTCGATTAACTCTGTATTTTGCGAGACTCAATAGTAATAGCGCAGCGTCGTCGCTGACGCGCTACTTCACCGCTGTTCCATATCGTACTCGTACTCCTTCTAGTTCCGGGTCCTGTACCTCGCTTTGTCCTTACGGCTGACTAGGGTCGACTTCCCTGTAGCCGTGACGTTGCTCACTCAGTCGCCAGGATAGCCCGGCATCCCTCTCTCCCCCTACATTTCAGTGACTGTAATAGTTTCCCCCGCAGGCACGGGGATGGTCCGTGTCTTGCCATTAGTCAAGCTCCTTTACCTGGGTTTCCCCCGCAGGCGCGGGCCGCGGGAGTTTAGGAGCTAAAGTTGCGAACCTTCAATCGGCCGAAGTGCAACCTTGCAATCAGCCGAGATGAAACGTTACGATCAGCCGATGTCTGAGCCACCCTTTTACCCACGATATGTTGAACGCCGACTTGCGGAAGCGCTGGAAGACACGCCGGTCGTACTGATCCACGGCCCGCGCCAGTGTGGCAAGACAACCCTTGCCCAATTCGCCTATGCACCACAATACCTCAGAAGGGGAGACGCCTACCTGACCTGGGGTGAGGAACGCCTCAGTTGGGGAGTGTCCCGGCAACACCGAGACTACACCTACATCAGCTTTGACGATGCTGTCGCAAGAGACGGCGCGCGCGCCGATCCGATGGGTTTTGTTGCCGACCTTCCCGAGCGCGTCATCCTGGATGAGATCCAACGCGCCCCGGAGCTGTTCGAAGCTCTCAAGATGGAAGTGGATCGCCGCCGGGTGCCCGGCCGGTTCATACTCACCGGTTCCACCAATGTGCTGCTCATCCCGACCTTGTCCGAGTCCCTGGCGGGACGCATGCAAATCGTTCGCCTGCATCCGCTGGCGCAACAAGAGCTGGCTGCTCGATCAGCACCTTCCGATTCATATTCAGGAACTGGATTCCTGAGTGCCTTGTTCGGGGATGGATTCGAGGTGCGGCAGACCGAGCGGCTCGGTGAACGCCTCATCGAAAGGATTGTCGCAGGTGGATTCCCCCCAGCTCTGGTGCGTCCGACCTCTCGGCGCCGAGCCGAATGGTATCGCAATTATGTTGAAGCACACATCCAGCGTGACGTACGCGACATGACGCGCATCAGATCATTCGACCTTCTGCCCAGGCTTCTGAGAGCGGCGGCCTCACAGACAGCCAGGCTATTCAACCTCACCGACTTGGCCTCGCCCTTCCATCTCAGTCGACCGACGATCGATGGTTACATTTCGCTTCTCGAGAGGCTTTTTTTGCTGGAACGACTCCCGCCCTGGCACAGCAATCGTCTGAGCCGTCTGGTCAAGAGTCCGAAACTACATGTCGGCGATACGGGGCTTGCCGCGGCAATGCTGGGTGTGGGCACCGCATCGCTCGCAGCTGACCGTGTCTTGCTCGGACAGCTTCTGGAAACGTTCGTCTTTCAGGAACTGCGGCGCCAAGCAAGTTGGCATGATGCACCCATGGAGTTCTATCACTTCCGCGACAGGGACGATGCGGAAGTGGACATTGTTGTTGAGCGCGGCTCTCGGTCGGTTGCCGGAGTGGAGATCAAGGCAGCGGCAACAGTAACCCAGAAAGATTTCCGCGGCTTGCGCAAACTGGCCAAAGCCGCTGGCGAGCGCTTTGCCCACGGAATAGTGCTCTATGACGGTGAAACCAGTGCAGGCTTTGGTGATCGCCTTCATGCCGTGCCGATTCGCCGATTGTGGGAAACATCATGAGCGATCACGGACGAAAGAGCATTCTCCACCCTCACCGTAAAAACTCCCCCCAGGGGCTCCGCAGAGCCTACTTCTTGCGCGACGACTTTGCCCGCATTTTACGACGATGCTCGACTCCCTCGATGATCCCATCGTGGAGACGCCGGACCAGGCGTAGATCGACATCAGGGTTCATGGCAGCAACGCCATCGATCCTGTTCTGGATCAGCATTTCCAGCGTGTCAATGTATATTCCTGCGCCATGATCTCGAAGGAGCACATCGAAATCTTCAAACGCAATCGATAGACACGCGAGATAAGCTGCTACTTCTTGCGACCGAGGATGTGACTCTGTAGGGTCCATGTGTAGATGCCTTCACTGGTGAGATGGCGAGAGCCTACTGTCGGCGTTGACCGCCTCCTTGAGCGCGGGGGCTTTCGCCGGCAACTCCCGCCGCCACTTGAAGGCGATCTCCCGCAGCCCCGAGTGGGCCTCGGCGGCGCCGCTGACGAGATCGAGGTATTCTTCCTTGCTCATGGGGACTCGCACGATACCACCCACCTGGCGGGGGCAGGGCGGGTTGCATCGCCGCTACAGCGGGCGGGCAACAGGAAGGGTTGATTTTTCCACTATTCCTCCAATAATTGAAGATGGAGGAATGGTGGATGCCACTCAACATCAAAGATGCGGACACCCATGCAATGGCAAAGAGACTCGCAAGCCTGACCGGCGAATCGTTGACCGCGGCTGTCAAACATGCCATCCAGGCAAAACTGCAGCAGGTGGAAAAAACACAAGGCGGCGCACCTCTTGCCGATGAGTTGGATCGCATTGCCCTGCATTGCGCTCAGCTGCCAAGGCGCGACACGCGGAGTTCCGATCAGATCATCGGCTATGACGAAAGCGGGCTGCCTGCGTGATGGTGATCGATACATCGGCGCTCATCGCCATCATGAGCGATGAACCCGAAAGACGCCACTTCAATCAATTGATTGAAGTGGCTGCAACCACCTGTATTAGCGCCGCAAGCTTGCTGGAGACCCGCATGATTCTATTCGCCCGCTCCGGTGAGAACGCGATCTTGGCATTGGACGCCTTCCTTCTGAAGAGCGGCATGAGCGTTGTGGAAGTTTCTCCCCGCATTGCCGACATTGCCTTCGATGCCAACCGACGCTTCGGCAAGGGGACGGGGCACGGAGCGGCCTTGAACTATGGTGACTGTTTCTCCTACGCCTTGGCCAGGTATCTGGATGCACCACTTCTGTTCAAGGGCAATGGTTTCTCGCAAACAGACATCGCAGCGGCCACGACTCAAGCGGCGAGGAAAGATGAAGCGTGAGCGCCCCGCGAGCAATAAGGGCCAGGAAAGGACCACCGTATACCCTGGCCCGCCCATCCCGTGAAAAACCCGCGCCAGGAGCGCCTTAGAGGCGTTTTCAGCGCATCGGTGGACCCCAACTACCTGGGGAAAGATATCTTGATATGATATCATTGCCCAGTGAGGAAGAAACACCGTAAGACCTTGGCGGCGATCTTCCTGCGGCCCACTCCATCCGGGATCACCTGGGCCGATATCGAATCGCTGTTCAAGGCCTGCGGGGCATACATCGAGGAACGGGAAGGTTCCAGGGTCTACGTCGAATTGAACGACGTGGTGGGCCACTTCCATCGGCCCCACCCCGAGAAGGAGGCCCGCAAGGGCGCCGTAGACTCGGTGAGACGCTTTCTGAAAGAGGCGGGAATCCAACGATGATGGAATACAAGGGATACCGGGCGGCGGTTACTTTCGACGACGCGGCCGGCGTCTTCCATGGAGAAGTGGTGGATACTCGGGACGTGATCGTTTTTGAGGGCACCTCCGCCGCTCAACTCAGGAAGGAGTTTGAATTCTCGATCGACGACTACCTGAAGGTCTGTGCCGAACGCGGCCGGACTCCGGACAAGTCGTTCTCTGGGAAGATCCCCCTCCGGATTCCTCCCGAGGTCCACCGGGCGGCCACCGCAGCCGCCAAGACCCAGGGCAAGAGCCTCAATGCCTGGATTGCCGAGACGGTCGAGGAGGCGGCCGCGAAAACGCTCGGGTAGATGTGAAGGTTGTGAAAAACCCCTATCGCGCCCGGCTAGCCCGGAAATCTCACCAGGGGGTAGGAAAAGGGCTGCCTGGTGTGGCATAAAACATTTATGTCCAAAACGTTAGCGCCACAAGCCGAAAGCAGCCCTATGACAACAGAGTGTACTCAATGCAGCTTCACCTTCGCCAAGCATTTTCGGCGCCAGGTGAGCGCCCGCTTCGACGGCGGGGTGATCAGTTCCGATGGCGGCGCGCTGCTGTTGCGCGAGGTGGACCAGCGCATCAAGCTGCTGCCGCGCTTGGCGGCCTGCTTCGAGGATGGCCGCGATTCGCGGCGCATCGAACACCGGGTGGGGGAGTTGGTCTCGCAGCGGGTCTACGGGCTGGCGCTGGGATACGAAGACCTCAACGATCACGACGAGTTGCGGCGGGATCCGCTGGTGGCGCTGCTGGCGGGCAAGAGCGACGTGGGCGGGCAACAGCGCCGCCGCGAGCGTGACCGCGGCCAGCCGTTGGCGGGCAAGAGCACGTTGCAGCGACTGGAACGAACGACCGACGGGCTGGACCGCTATAAGAAGATCCGCTGCGACAGCGCAGCGATCGACCGCCTGTTGGTGGACGTGTTCGTGGAAGCGCAGCAGCAGGAGCCGGCCGAGATCATTCTCGATATCGACGCCACCGACACCCCTTTGCATGGGCAACAGGAGGGGCGTTTCTTTCACGGTTACTATCGACACTACTGTTACTTGCCGCTGTACATTTTCAGCGGCCAGCACGTATTGTGCGCGCGGCAGCGAGTGGCGAATCAGGACGCGGCGGAGGGCAGCGTGGCGGAACTGAAGAGGATCGTGGCGCAGATCCGGGGAGAGTGGCCGGAGGTGAGGATCATCGTGCGCGGCGACTCGGGGTTTTGTCGGGACGAGTTGATGGAGTGGTGCGAGCAGAACGGGGTGGAGTACGTGTTGGGGCTGGCGCGCAACGAGCGGCTGCGGTCGCTGATCGACGAGGCCCTCGACGAGGCGGCAAGGCAGCAGCAGCAGACGGGCCGGCCGGCGCGGGTCTTTACGGAGTTTGAGTACCAGACGCTTGAGAGTTGGAGCCGGGCGCGGCGGGTGGTGGGGAAGGCGGAGCAACTCGTGGGCAAGGAGAATCCGCGCTACGTGGTGACGTCGCTGAATGCCGAGCGTTGGCCGCCGCAACGGTTGTACGAACAACTCTACTGCGAGCGAGGCGAGGCCGAGAACCGCATCAAGGAGCAGTTGAGTCTGTTCGCCGATCGCATGAGCAGCGAGACGCTGCGGGCCAATCAGTTGCGGCTGCATCTGTCGTCGCTGGCGTAGGTGTTGCTGGTGGGGCTGCGGCGGCTGGGGCTGGAGGGCACGCAGTGGGCGCGAGCCCAGACGGAGACGATCCGGCGGGGGTTGTTGAAGATCGGGGCGCTGGTGAAGGTGAGCGTGCGGCGGGTGCAGCTGTCGCTGGCCAGCGGCTATCCCTATGAGGAGGCGTTCGCGGCGGTGTATCGGGCACTGCGTCCGCCGGGATGCGCAACTGTGTGAGAACACCGAGTGAGCCCAAAAACAGCGTTCCTGGGGCGCTCTGCCGGGGCCGTAGGGCTAAGTGGGTCTGCTGTCGGCAACAACCCCAAAAACGGACGTTGGAGGGTCGCCAGGGGCGGCAGAAAACGCCCCGTAGCGGCCCTCGTCCCTCCTCACCGTGAGGATTCCGAGCTTCAGACCCTATTGCGGCCCCTCTCAACCCTTCGCAATGCCGCTGGTGAGAAATGCGGGCTAGCACCGCAGCCGCTCGATATCGACGGCTTTGCCGCCGCGGCGGAGATCAGCCGGCGCGCGCCACCGCCGTGCCCCGGTTTCCTCACGGATGATCGTGATGATGATCGTCATGATGACCCGTGCCCGTCCACACGTAGTCGCGCGCGGCGTCACTGTGACAGTTCTGGCATCCTGCGACCATGCCCTCGGCGTCCACGTTTCCGTTCGCCGCTCGCTGCAGCCAGTACCAGTCCCCGTGCTCCGGGTCGTAGCCGTCGCTCTTGTACATGACCGTCATGACGTCCAGCGTTTGATCCGGCGTGTAGTCCTCCTTGACGATGATCGAGCCGTGTGGAAGCGGGCCTGTGCCGTGCGTCAATGCGTTTTGCGCGATATCGTTGACGTAGATGGTGATCAGGGCGCCGGGGGATCGGCCTGGATGGGGCGCCAAACCCTGTTCGAAGTGGCTCGTTCCGGGGAACAGCGGCCAGTCCGTGTACGGCGCGCTTTGGAGATAGCTCAAGACCGATTGCGCGTTCGGCTGCGGCAGCGACTTGGGATCCGTCCCGAGATAATAGCCGGAGCCGACCAGGAGCGGCAGACTATAGGACACGAGCCTCTTCACGAAAGCCACCTTGCGCTGCACCCCCCCGGTGGCAGGATTGAGCCTCGAGTAGTACAGGAAGGTTTCACCGAACGCATCGCCGACGCTCACCACATCCCGACCAGCGAAGGGTCCATCCAGATCGTTGTTCAACTCGGAATGAATAAAACCATGCCCTCCGCTGACGGGATCGCCGCTGAACAGTGTGTTGCCGTGCGTGTCCAGGCCGAACAGATAGATCGAGCCGCTGCTCCAGCGCGGATCGTCGGACAGCGCCCGGATGGCGAAGTACCCCTGCGATTCAAGCTCCATCGCCGCGCAACGGACAAACTCCTGGAGCCTCTCGGGGGAAGGATCGGCCTCAAGCCCCATGGCGTGGACCTCATCGCTCTCGCAGGTGCCGGGAATGTCACGGCGGTAGATCCCCGCGCCGATCGCGGCCGGGTTCCCGTCCCAGTCGATGCTCTTGACGTAGGAAGCCTTCGGCTCGTTCCTGCCGGTCGCTGGGTTCGGGGAAGAATAGTAGACCCAACCCTCGCCGAAGTTGTTCGCGACGCGAACAAACTCCAGCAACAAGTCGGTGCCGAAGTCGTCCACCAGAGGTCCCCATGGGACCCCTTCCCTTGACGGGTCGGGCGGGAAGACGAAGGCACGGGAAGCACCGGGTACATCCGTAAGTTCGTTGACGAAGACATAGGTCGGGCCGCTCTTCCACCGCGCGTCATCGTGGAAGGCATGCCGGGCTTGCTCGAACCCAACCTCCTGGACAAACTCGTAGGCACATCGAACGAACGCCTGAACGTCCTCTGTTGTGCGCACCGCGCTGGCGACGATGGATTTATCCGCACAGGTTTCCACCTGGGGAGCGTGCAGGGCGGGCGCGGATTGCAGAACCGCGAAGATCAAGAGCAGCCCGACGATTGCGGTTAGCTTCGCCCCACCGGAAATTCGGGGGAAACGATCATTCACAAACTTTGCGATGTAGTCACCGATTCGCTCGATGCTCATGCTTACCTCCAATTCCTCTGCCGCTATGTTGTCAGAATATTTCGGATTAAAACGCTGTTTCTCTAACAGGCCGTGTCTAAACAGCCGTTTTCCCGCGAGTCTCAGGACGAGTTCGCGCGACGGGATTGAGCAAGGCGCGGTGGGTCGGATCAGCTGAGTCAGCCATTGCGCGTTGCGGGCAACTCCTCAAGCCGACTCCAGGCCGCCAACAGCGCCCCAAGCGCCTGGGCGGTCTCCGCCAGGCCTCGTGGCGTGCCCGGCGCCTCTCGGCCGGGTCGGGATCAGTGAGATCGAGCCGCTCGAGCTCGCGCTTCAGCCGAAACGCCCCCCTCTCAGCCTTGAGGGCCTCCTTGAGCGCCGGGGCTTTCGCGCCCAACTCCCGCCGCAGCCGGAAGGCGATCTCGGAGAGCCCGGCGTGGGCCTCGCTGGCGGTGCGGGCGAGATCGAGCCGTTTGTCCTCGCTCACGGGAGCCAGCATAGCACCCGGGCTGCCGTTTTCCGCTTCCAGACGCCGGTGCCGGTAAAAAACCCGCGCCAGGAGCGCCGTAGAGGCGTTTTCAGCGAGGAGGTGGACCCAAACTACCTTGGTTTTGCGCCTTGGAACCACCGATGTCCGGCGACATCTACTCTGGCCGGCGTGTTGCCTCATTTCCGAATGTTACCCACCGTCCTCACAAAGAGGCTGCCGCCTCTCCGCCACGGGTTGCACGAGCCGCAAGCCACATGGCCCCGGACTGCTCCGGGCCGGGGGCAAAGCTGCTCTCCCATGACAAAGGCAAGAGGGCTTTTGGTGGACACGACGTGCTGCATTGTGTAAATATACACACATTGACAGCGCGGCCATCATCAAGCGGCTGCTGCGAGATGGCTGGTATCGCGTGCGCGTGAGTGGGAGCCATCATCACTACGCACACAACGCCAAACCAGGCGTCGTGACGGTGCCGCACCCACGCAAGGACATACGCGTCGGCACGCTGCGGAATATCTACAAGCAGGCCAGCTGGGAGTGGAGAAACCGCTAATGCGATATCTGATCGTACTGGATGGCAGTGAGCCGGGTGTCGGCTACGACGTGACGGTGCCGGACCTGCCCGGCTGCACCTCCGCAGGCGACACGCTGGCCGAAGCCATCAACAACGCCGCCGAAGCCATCCGAGGCCATGTGCAGACCCTGATCGAGATCGGCCAGCCGGTTGGATTGCCGAGCGCGAGCGCGCCGGCCGACCTGCCTCCCGGCCATCTTGTCGGAGTGGTCGACGTCGACCTCGAACACGACGCGCCGCCGCTACGAGCGGTGCGGCTGAACGTGTCCATCCCAGCGACCGCGCTCGGGATCATCGACGCTGCCGCGAAGCTCACCGGGACGACGCGGTCAGCCTTCCTGACGCGCGCAGCACTGACCTACATCGAGCGCGAGACCATCCGCACCTAGCAGGCCACGAGCCGCTACGCGGCTCCGGGCTGGGTTCCGTCCAGTTGCGGGGAGGTGGACCCAAACTACCTCCTGATTTGAGTCGGCAAAGCGGTTTTGACGGGTCCCAGGAGGGCCGGCCCGGCCGCGTAAGAAGGCTTGCTTTTGGCCTTGTTTCACCTATGATAATGTCACTTATCACAGGTAATTAGCGGGGCGACCTGTGAGGCGCCGGCGGCGCTTTTTTGAAGGCCGGCCCACACGCCGCCGCGCCTGCCGGCGCGGGGGAGAAAAACCGGCCGATCGCTCGATGCCCGCCGACCTCGAACATCAACAGCTTCCCCTGTGCTGCCCCTGCGGCGAGGCCGCCCTCTACCGCCGCGGGCTCTGTGAGGGGTGCTACAACCGCGGCCGTCGCTCCCGCGCCCGCTTCGGCGGGGGCAGGGAACGGGTCCTGGCGCGCGACCATCACCTCTGCCGCGTCTGCCGGGCCTCGGCGCCGCTTGTCGTCCACCACCGCCGGCCCTCGAACCGGCCCTCCTCGCTGATCACCCTCTGCCGCGCCTGCCACGCGCGGCTGCACCGCCTCCGCGCCATCGACCGCTGGGTCCCCGAGCTGCTCTCCGACCTGTGGGCCGAGCAGCACCCCCGCTCGCCGCGCCAGCTGCAGCTTCCGGGCGATTTTCCCGGATGAGCGACCAGGGCGGGGGCACCGAAGACCGCCCCGGAAAAGACCTTGCGCCGGCGGCGTTCCCGGAGCCGCTCGTCGACCTGGTCCTCGACGGCCTTTCGAGCCCGCACTCCCGCCGCGCCTACGGCCGGGCGTTGAGCAAGTTCTTTGCCTGGTACCCGTCCAACGCCTCCGGAGAAGGCTTCACAAGGGCGGTCGTGCAGCGCTACCGCTCGCATCTCACCGAGAGTGATCTCTCGGCGGCCTCGATCAACCTGCACCTCGCCGCCGTGCGCAAGCTCGCCGCCGTGCGCAAGCTCGCCGCCGAGGCCTCCACCAACGGCCTGGTCGATCCGGGGACCGCCAGCGCCATCGGCAGCGTCTCCGGAGCCCGCCGCTCGGGCGCCCGCAGCGGCAACTGGCTGACCCTGGAGCAGACCCGCCGGCTCCTCGCCGTCCCCGACCCGTCGACGATCAAGGGCCTGCGCGACCGGGTCTTGTTGGGGTTTTTGGTGGGGTGCGGCCTCAGGCGGGGGGAGTTGGCGGGGCTGGAGCTTGCCGATGTCTCCCAGCGCGAGGGCCGCTGGGCGATCGTCGACCTCGTCGGCAAGCACGGCCGCGTCCGCACTGTCCCGATGCCGTCCTGGGTCTTCGCGGCGCTGGACGGCTGGACCGCGGTCGCCGGCATCGACTCGGGGCCCGTGCTGCGGCCCGTCTCCAAGGGAGGCCTCGTCGGCGAGGGGCCGATCACGGCTCAGGGGGTCTTCGAGACCGTCATCCGCCATGCCCGCCTCGCCGGCCTCGGCAAGGTCACGCCGCACGATCTGCGGCGCACCTTCGCCAAGCTCGCCCACCAGGGCCGGGCGCCGCTCGAGCAGATCCAGATCAGCCTGGGGCATGCCTCGATCCAGACTACGGAGAGGTATCTGGGCCTCAAACAGAACCTGCACGATGCGCCCTGCGATCGGTTGGGGATCGTGGGCTGGGAGGGGTGACTTACACCTGCTCTCCGAAATTCCCTCAACGTGACAATTACGTTCCGTGAGGTGACCCCAATAGCCGTCTTAACCGTCTGATGCGGCGCACGACTTCATCTGCCGGCAGAAGCACCAGATCATCATCGTGAAAAAGTCGTAGCGCATCGTGTAATCTGCGAAGCGGAACGATCTCGTACGATTCCAGTTCATCTATCACCCACAGAACACCGTGGACTTCGATGCCATTACCTTCGGCGATCGCCCTCAACGGGCCGTCACCCGTGAGCAGAATACTGTTGCCTATATCCTCCGCCAGTACCAGTGCCAAGCAGTCCTTGAGTGCGAGGCGGCGGTGTCGGTTGAAATACGCCGCCGCTCGGGACACGGATGGGCCTGGGAGTTCGCGCACCTCCAGTCCGCGGCGGCACAGCATTTCCTTGTCGCTTGCAGAAAGACACAGCCACTCGTCCTCGAACAACGTGTCGGGCATCACAAATGTGTGGGGAAGCACAAGGACAGTATCCAGGAGTGACGCTTTTCTCAGATCAATCATGCAGGACGTGTCACACACGATAGTCCGCATCAGTTGCAGAAGGCCCCCTCAATCCCTGTACGACCCTATCGAGAGGCTGCTGAAGTAACTCACCAGCCTTGCCCAGTGAAATGAGGCCTTCCGCCAGCGCCCAGTAGCAAAGCCGCTCAAACCGACGTGGTACTTCGTGTCGGCCCTCCTCGCCATGATTCTCCAGCGGTTCCGGTTCTCTGGAGCGCCACCCGTGCGCGAAGGTCTGGAATGCATAGGCGAGCGTCGATTGATCAATCACGTCTAACTGCTTGAAGCGCACGAGCATCATTGCCGCGCTGACCCGGTACATCCGCTTGAGCTGGATCAGTTCCTGGTAGCCGATGGCCTTTCGGGTCTTTCCAATCTCTCTGACGAGATGATCCCGCGGCACGAGAAAGGCTCCTGCAAAAACATCCGATGCTTTTTCATGGTTCACCGGAGAGCTGTCGTCGATCAGCCGGTGTGCCAACTCGTGGGCAAGCGTAAATCGTCGTCTCTCAAGAGTGTTATTCCGGTTTACGACAATCACCGGGACCTTCTTTTTCTGACGCTGCCTTCGGACTTGGCAGGTCAAACCCGACACATGCTCCGGCAAGCCGATCAACAGGACCTTGATCCCCCGGTACTCAAGCAGGGAGGTCATGTTCGGGATAGGATCAATCCCGAGGTCCCATTTATCGCGCAAGTCCTCGGCAAGGATCTCGCCGTCATCGTCTTGCCCGAGAAAACAATTCCCGAATCGCCGTGCGTGCCAAGTCACGCTATCCAGCTCCAGAATTTCCTCGACAGTCAGATAGCGTTGCAAACGGTCGATCACTTCAGCCTCTATCCGCGCTCTTTCGGCGGCGGAAGTGCCTGATCGCTTCCGGAATGCCACATCCTCGAGTCCTTCGACCTGTTCGCTCAGCAAGTATTCAGGGGAAACGCCAAGCGCCTTGGTCAGCCGGGTCAGGCTCCCGGAGCTCGGCATCATCTCGCTGCGCTCGTATTTTCCGATGGCTTGGGCGGTGATGGCTCCGTCCAGCGCGTTCGACAGCCCGCGCAACGAAAAACCGGCCTTTTTTCTGGCTAGTTTCAGGCGATCTCCAAACATTTGACACCTTTGGTTGAAGTTTCCGATTCTAAAATCTATGATAAGATTGTAAACTGAAGAATCAAGCCCAGTCAACGGTACCTGCGACAGGGATGGTTCAACAACAACTCTTTCTGAAACAGGAGATTAACATGGCAAAAAGAAATCAGCATGTCGTTCCTCACGACGGCGGATGGGCTGTCCGCGGGGCCGGCAGTCAGCGCGCCAGTTCGGTACATCAAACCCAGCACGAGGCCATCGATGCCGCGCGAGAGATCGCTCGGAATCAGGGTAGCGAACTGTTCATCCACGGCAGGGACGGCCGTATCCGGGAACGCGACTCCCACGGCAACGACCCGTTCCCGCCGCCGGGCTAACTGTCGGCGACATGCGTTTCATCAGACCCTGAAGATAGGAGGTCAGAATGAGTAACGTAACCGGGCATCGCATCCTTGAAGAAATTGCCAGAACCATAGAGATCCCCGATTCCGCTTATGAAACTGCGGAGAAACGCTACAAAGACCTCGGAGGCTGGTTCGCCCGTCCCGAAGCCAAATGTTCCCCGTTTGACCCCCACGTTCATGCACAGGGCTCATTTCGCTTAGGTACCGTCATCCGCCCCCTCTCCGAAGATGAAGCGTATGACCTTGACCTTGCCTGCAAGCTCCGGCGGGGGATTAGCAAAGCCTCACACACACAGGAACAGGTCAAGACGCTCGTCGGACGCGACGTGGAAAGCTATCGCATTGCCCGCGGGATCGAGAAGGCCAAAAAGGAGAAGCACCGCTGCTGGCGTCTAGAGTATGCAGACCATCTAAGCTTCCACATCGATATAGTGCCCTGCATCCCGGAAGAGATGGGCTCGCAGAGGCTCATTCAGGACGCCATCATCAAAGCGCAGTCCTCGGATAAAGAGCTTGCGCAGGTGATTGCAAAGTTGACTGTTAACATCACGGATGATCGGCATCCTGGATATCGGATTCTCGCCGCAGACTGGAATGTCAGCAATCCTGAAGGCTACGCGCGCTGGTTTGAGTCACGCATGCGCTTGGCAAAACCGTTGCTCGAAGCACTGAAGCATCAGTTGAGAGCTGCCACTGTTGATGAGATCCCGGCATTCAAGTGGAAAACACCGTTGCAGCGCAGCGTCCAGATGTTCAAGCGGCACCGCGACTTAATGTTCGCCAAGAATGCGGATGCAAAGCCCATCTCAATCATCATTACCACTCTGGCCGCCCAGGCCTATCGGGGCGAGACTGACCTACAGGAAACCACCTTGGGACTATTGGACAGGATGCACGGTTTGATCAATCACAAGACGCCGCGTGTCCCAAATCCAGTCAATCCTGAAGAGGATTTTGCAGACAAATGGGATACGCCTGAGGGCCGCGCCAAGAGACTGGAAGGGAACTTCAGAATGTGGCTTGTTCAGGCAAAGTCCGATTTCAAGGCTCTTGCGGTCTCCCGCGACCCGGATTTCATTTCAGAGATGGCTGCTCGGAAGCTTCACTCTTATCCGTCCGATCTGCGCGAGAAAATTGGCATTGTCGCACCGATAGTGCTCCCGCCCAAGGTACACCGCATTACCGAGACGCCCGCAAGGCCGTGGAGGCGATGATCTCTGTCTCCCTTTCGCTCAGATGGTTGCTGGCTTACAGGCGTTTCTGAAAGACCACCCCCTCATGACCATCAATCCGGGCACTGGTGCAAACTTGAGCATAGAGGGAAAGTTCCATTTCTCGGCGTACCACAAAGGCAAGTCTGAAATAACCGACTGCTACGATCTGCGGATCGACGTTCCTCAGAATTTTCCGCGGGATCTGCCGTGCGTGACTGAGCTGGCGAAAAAGATTCCCCACAACGAACGCTTCCACGTGAATTCAGATGCAACACTATGTCTGGGGTCGCCGTTGCGGCTGCTGCAGAAGCTATCGCAACAGCCCACATTGCCCGGCTTTGCGTCACTTTGTCTGATCCCGTACCTGTACGCAGTTTCCTACAAGCTCAGATTCGGGGGAGAGTTAATCTTCAGCGAACTCGCACACGGACCGCAGGGAGAAATTCAGGATTATCTCGATCTATTCTCGCTTAAGACCCCCGAGCAGGTCAGGCGTGTTCTACGTGTGTTGGGGATGAAGAAACGCCGCGCGAACAAGGAGCCATGTCCTTGCTATTGCGGGAAAAGATTGGGCCGTTGCCGGTTCAACAGCACGATTCTCCAGTTCCGGAAACTTGCGAGTCGTCCGTGGTTCAGGGAGCATCAGGTCTAGTCCCTTCAAGAATTTCCGGTGCAGAGAACCGGACCTGGCCAATTCTAGGGTCTGAGCAGTAATGGAACGGAAAACCGGGTTATGCAGCGTGGCCGTGTCTTCGCCTACAGTAAATAATCGTTGGCCGATCAATTCCGCATACGGGCATCAAGATACCCCAAGGATAGGGAGGGATTGCGCTCCTCCGATACTGATAAACGGCAACTTCAGGCAGGTTGCGTTTGTCATAGAGTCTGCCGAAGCGGAAGGCGACGCTGTTTTGGGCCGCAAGGAACAGGTGGATACGCGACACGCCGCGGTTGCCCAAGCCAATTGCGGCCTCAAGAAATTGCCTGCCGAGAGCACGCTGCTTTTCCTCCGACCAATGACAGTCCGGCGAACCGTCCTCGAGGTTGAGTTCGACAACTGGCATGTTGCCAAACTGAGCACGGACATCCTCAGCGTTCACACGGTAGGATACAGACACCGCCAATGCGACTCCCTCTGTACCATCCGGCACATCTTCCAGGCTGGTTGCCTGAAAGCGCTTGCCGTCATCTGCGCTGTCAAGCTCACGCCAAGCCTCGGCGTGCCGATCCCAGTCAAGAATAAAAGCCGTCCCTTCGTCATCGATCAGCACACCGGTCAGAAACGTAAACGGTACCGGCGTCAGACCACCGTAGACGAGAGTGAGGTCGCAGCGGTCAAAGCCATTCTCTCTCCGCTTAAGATCCGCGGGCAGCGAAATCAAATTCTCAAGCACGGCTTCCGGCGCAACAATCTCGCCATCCTTGACCCCCTGGCGCAAATCAACAAGGACATGATCCCGCCGTCCTTCGAGCCTTGGGGGAAGAGCTTCGATCAGTGGTGCGCCACCAGCATCACGCAGTCCCCGAGCCTCAACGACGACAATCTTCTTTCGAGTGAGGCGGTGCTGCTCAGCTCTATAGCGAAAGTACTCCCAGACGCACCCCACGCAAATTAGGGTCAGTCCGAGGAATCCCGACGCCCATACGAACATGCTCGGTGTGCCACCAGTACTATCAAAGCCAACATCAATACGGCTGTCCTGAAACGCGAATGACACGTCCAACACCCAGCCAGGGCCGAAGACAAGTGCCAGGCAGGCAATGCCGGTCCGCACCATCGAAAGCGCGGGAGAACACCGTCTGAACACCCAGTCGATCAACAACCTGAAGAAGCGCTTGAGCAGGATCATCATCGGATGCGGCCCTATTGAATGTTAACGATAAACCGGCCGCTCCGGGCTACAAGGTAGCCATCCTTGACGATACCGACGGGCAAATGAGCCCCGGTTTTGATCCGCTCGAGACCTTCAACAAAGTGTCCAATAACATCCTTTATGAGGCACGAAATAGGAGGTCCTCAAAGGTTGCTGTGCCGCCTTGCTAGGCGGAACTACTTGCATGAAGGGGATCGCGGCAAGGATGCCAAAATGAAAGCCTTGGTGTGAATGAGCAGGAGTTTAAGAATGCAGCGACTTGCTGTGATTATTGCAATATTGACCGCAAATGCCATTTGGGCGCCGGCACTGCAGGCGCAGACGAAGGACGATTTTGAGTACTGGGATCTCAATGAGAATGGCGATCTGACTTGCACTGAAGCGACTGGAAAGGATGAAGGGTTGAAACTCCCGGCCTACCGCGACAACCGGGACGGCACCGGCATGATCTACCAATGGCTGGAACGCCGCAGGTCCAGTGACGCCGACAACGATGGGATTGCGTGCGACAGCACTTCAAATCCCAACGGTTACGTACCCAGGGCCGGTTCGACGCCACCTCCAACTTCGAACGCGAGAAAGTGTCCTGACGGGTCACCAACATGGATGGGCCTACCCGTCTGCGAGGAAGGTGGCCGTGAAGGTTACGCCCGCGACGAGTTCGGTTCGGCATCCAGTTCGCTGGAAGACGAGATCATCGACGCACTCCCCAAGTCCGACGAGCAGGTGTACACGCCGTACACCTGCACACTATTTGAGATCCGGGCTGATGGAACCGCAGCCACGGATATCGAGCACATCGTCGCGCTGGCGGAAGCATATGACTCCGGCCTCGCTGAATCGCAGTTCCGAACCTTCGCGGGGGACATGGACAATCTGACGATTGCCGATCCTACGGTGAACCGGCACCAAAAATCCGACCTTGACGCGGGCGAATGGGAGCCATCAGAAAACCGCGGCTGGTTCGCGTCCCGCGTTGTAACCGTCAAGAAAAAGTACGGACTATCGGTGAACGCAACCGAGCGTGATGCCTTGCAGTCGATGATTATCTCAGATCCGAGCCGTACCATCACCTGCGGCGACGAGCAGGCGGAGTCGGGAGGTCAGATCCATTACTTCCCCCATCTTGCGGTGGGAGCGGGTTGGCAAACCACGCTCACCTATATCAACTACACCGCCGATGAGGTGAGCTGCCGGACCGATTTCCTCTCTGATCAGGGGACCCCGCTGATGGTCTCGTTTCCGTCACTGGGACCGGATGTCCGCCGGAGCGACATGCTGCCGCCCGGAGGGTCGGTTCACGAGGAGACCGACGTGGGTTTGAGCTCTCCGCCAGCGGCCGGCTGGGCGCGGGCCACGTGCTCGGGACCGGTGAAGGCCAGCCTGCTGTTCCGTCAGTACGACAGCGCAGGCCTGGCCGTGGCGGAAGCGGGAGTCAATGCGGCGGCCGCTCCGGCCACCCGTTTCGTCACCTTTGCCGAACAGGCGCCGGGCCAGCCGGGGACCGGCGTCGCCTATGCCAACCCTTCCGACACGGCGGCCCGGGTCACCTTTACGGCCAGGAACGCGGCGGGACGGACGCTGGACAGCTTCGATCAGACCCTGATGCCCGGAGAGCATGGAGCAAAAAACATGACGGGCCTGTTCGATCTGCCCAGCTTTACGGGATCGCTCGAAATCACCTCCACCGAGCCCATCGTCACCCTGTCGATCAATGCTGAAGCCGCTCCCATCTTCTCCTCCCTGCCTCCGGGAGAGCTGGATCCTTCTGCGCAGGGGCCGACGACGTATTACTTCCCCCATCTTGCGGTGGGGGCGAGTTGGCAAACCACGATCACCTATATCAACTACTCGTCCGAGGAGGTAAGCTGCCGGACCGATTTCCTTTCCAGCCAGGGGACTCCACTGATAGTCTCGTTTCCGGGACGGGGAAGGGTGGACAGGCGGACCGACGTGCTGCCGCCCGGAGGGTCGGTTCACGAGGAGACCGACGTGGGTTTGAGCGCTCCGGCTGCGGCCGGCTGGGCGCGGGCTACGTGCTCAGGGCCGGTGAAGGCCAGCCTGCTGTTTCGTCAGTACGACAGCGCAGGCGTGCCCACGGGAGAAGCGGGAGTCAATGCGGCGGCCGTTCCGTCCACCCGCTTCGTGACCTTTGCCGAACAGGCGGCAGGCCAGCCGGGGACCGGCGTCGCCTATGCCAACCCCTCCGACACGACGGCGGCTGTGGTCACCTTTACGGTCAAGGACGCGGCGGGGCGGACGCTGGACAGCGTCGATGAGTCCCTGATGCCCAAGGGGCATGTTGCGAAAAACATGGCGGGCCTGTTCGATCTGATCAGTTTCAGCGGATCGCTCGAAATCACCTCCACCGAGCCCATCGTCATCCTGTCGCTCAATGCCGAAGCCGCTCCCGTTTTCTCCTCCTTGCCTCCAGGGGAACTGGATGCTGCTGATATTCCGGGCGAGATTCCCGTGACAGGTGCACCCGATTTGGTGGTCCAGGCTCCATCGGTAAGCGCCGACACTTCGAATGCGGGGGAGTCCTTCACATTCAGCGCAACCGTCCGCAACCAGGGTCAAGGCCCGGCGGCCGCTACAACGTTGCGCTGCTACCGGTCGTCGGACACGATGATCACGACATCGGACATGGAGGTGGCGGCGGCCGAGGTGGCTGAACTCGTCGTATCAGGCAGCAGCAGTCAGTCGGTGCGGCTGACTGCGCCGGCAACCCCGGGAAAGTACTACTACGGTGCCTGTGTGGACGCGGTGGAGGACGAGTCCACCACGGCGAACAACTGCTCGACATCCGTGTTGATCACCGTATCGGAGCCTCAGAGCGGCACTGCAAAGGATCGGGAAGCGCTGCTGGAGTTTTATCACTTGACCGGCGGGCCGGACTGGATCGACCGCACCAACTGGCTCAGCGACACGCCGCTCTCCGATTGGTTCGGGGTGGATACAGATGGAAGCGGCCGGGTAACGGGCCTGAATCTCTCACGAAACCAGCTCAGTGGATCGATCCCCCCCCAACTCGCCGACCTGATCAGCCTCCAAGTGCTGGACCTTTCAGCCAACCAACTTAGCGGGCAAATCCCGCCGGTGCTGAGCAAGCTGATCAGCCTCCAAGTGCTGGACCTTTCAGTCAACCAACTTAGCGGGCAGATCCCGCCGGTGCTGAGCAAGCTGACCAGCCTCCAATGGCTGGAACTCAGGATCAACCAGTTGAGCGGATCGATACCCCCGGCGCTCGCCAACCTGACCAGTCTCCAACGTCTGCATCTCGGGAACAACCAGCTGAGCGGATCGATACCCCCGGAACTCGCCAACCTGACCAGTCTCCGAGAGCTGTATCTCGGGGACAACCAACTGAGCGGATCGATACCCCCGGAACTCGCCAACTTGACCGGCCTCCAATGGCTGTCTCTCTTGGGCAACGAGCTGAGCGGATCGATACCCCCGGAGCTCGCCAACCTGACCAGTCTCCGATGGCTGGAACTCTCAGCCAACCAGTTGAGCGAATCGATACCCCCGGAGCTCGCTAATCTGACCAACCTCCGAGGGCTGGATCTCTGGAACAACCATCTGAGCGGATCAATCCCCCCAGAACTCGGCGACCTAGCCCGCATCATAACACTGGATCTCTCAGGCAACCAGTTGAGCGGATCGATACCCCCGGAGCTCGCCAACCTGACCAGTCTCCTACATCTGAACTTCTCAGTCAACCAACTGAGCGGGATGCTCCCGTGGTGGCTGCAGCAACTGCCGCTCAAGTCCCTGAACCTGATGGCAACTTCGGTCTGTGTGCCCGCGGATGCGGAGCTTGAGCGGTGGCTGGCGACGATCGAGTATTTACCCTCAGGATTAACGTGCGGACAGTCCTTGTCCGAGATGTCGACGATCGACGTGGCGCTATTCTATACGCCGGCGGCGCGCAGACGAGCTGGAGGAGCCGCGGAGATTGAGGCGGCGATGGACCTCCTGATCGCCGAGACCAACCGGGCCTACGAGGAAAGCGGCGTGGATCAGCAGATCGTCCTGGTGGCCAGGAAAGAGGTGCAGTATGTGGAGGAGGACGGATCCGTTGATCGGGCTATGGGCCGGTTCGTTGACCCATCGGATGGCTACATGGACGAAATTCACGCGATTCGCGACCAGGTCGGCGCAGACCTCGTTCAATTGATTGCAGAAGTAACTGACGGGGGCGGAGCTGCATATAAGCCGGGCGCTTTTAGTCTCATAAGGACTTCCAGACTCAATACCTTCGTGTTCGCGCACGAACTCGGGCACAACATGGGACTCTCACACGACCGGCCCGAGGCCATAGGCGCCTTGTTTCCGTACAGCTACGGCTACGTGAACCAGCGGGCTTTCGCCACCGACGCGGCCACGTCGGCGCGCTGGCGTACAATCATGGCCTACCCAACCCAGTGTTCCGATGCAGGCTTTGGATGCAATTGGATTCTGCGCTTTTCGAATCCAAACCAGAGCTACCTGGGCGACCCGCTGGGCGTTCCCGGCGACGAGCGGACGCGGGCTCTCACCGGGCCGGCCGACGCGGTGCGAGCACTCAACCGCACGCGGCATTCCGTGGCCGCCTTCCGCAAACCGTCTTCCGAAAAGCGGCTGTCGATGTTCGGCGGCGGCTCACAAGCATGGTCCGCCGCCAGCATGGCGCCGCAGGCGATCGCCTCCCCGGGCGCAGCCGTGGGATCGGTCGGCATCCTCTTCGAAGCGATCGCGCCGAAGGGGCGCGGCGGCGCCTCACTCCTTTCCGGCGACGGGCCCGATCCCACCACCCTGCGCCGGCGTGAGGTCACTGTCGATATCGGATTGCTGGATCGCGTCTCCGCCGCCGGCACAGGCACCGCCCTGACGCTGAACCTGTTCGACGACTTCGTGCTGTTCGGGGTTATCGAAAAGCGCAGACCGACTTTCTCCGGCGGCTATGCGCTCTCGGGCCGCCTGGCGGGCGTTGCCGGGGGATCCGTGACGCTGGTGATCAACGGCTCCGTGGTCGCCGGCTCGGTCCGGCTCCCCACAGCGACCTACCGTATTCGGCCCGCCGCCGGCGGGCGGCATGCGATTATCCAGGTCGATCCGTCAAAGTTGCCCCAGGGCTGCGAGACGCTGCTCTGGCCGACAGGCAGGGAGCAATAGCGCGAGGAGCACCGGTCGCCGCCGAGCTTACGCCTCGCCCCGATTCCAGCCGGCGCGAGAACATCCAGATTCGTAGCGTTCCGGCATTCATCTGCAGCGCTACCCTCGATGACCGCTTTGATGGAACGAGCCTTCCCCCCAAGACAGGAGAACCTGTTCTCCCTGAAGGCCTGCATGGAAAGGCGAAACTTACGATGCGGGGGGTGTCGAATGTGCGGTTATTAGAGATTCCACGACGGCACCGCCCTCGTTCATGTCCAGAGTTGCTGTTCGAATGAGGTTGCTCCAGGGAAAAAGATGGCCTCATGGAGCGGCCAAGAGTTTGACTTGCTGTTCGAGTTCGCTCAACTGCCGCTGCAAGTCCTCGGCCAACGCCACGGTCCGACCAGCTCGCAGTTGACATAACCACCGGTTCTCGGACCCGGTCCTAGTTGCAGCAAACAAGGTTCCGTCCTCAACAGCCGGAAGCTGATGCCCGAGCCGCCAGGGAGACTTCGGGGTGGAACCGCATCACCGGCGTTCGCCAGCCAGATGCGCCGCCCAATCGCCCAGCAGCCACCGGCGGCGCTCAAACAGGTCCGATCGGGCGTAGGCGGCTTCGACCTTGTTCTGGACCACGTGGGACAGCACGACCGTTCAGCGGTCGGGCTCGAAGACAAGTTCGGGCACGACCGTCTCCCAGGCATCACATTGCATGGCGTCGCGATACTCGGGGTCCGACGCCTCGCGGCTCCAACTCACCACGGCGAACACCTCCGCCGACCGGTACCGCATCCCTGGCGGCGGCTTGAACGATTTGGCGAGACGGCCCACGGGCCTGCCCTCGGTATCACGCAACTCCCAACGCCCGTTTTGCCCAATCCGAATGTCCACCGAATCGCCGATCGATAGCGCGGCGATGGCTTGGTGTATTGGGTCTGTTGGGCGGCGACGCCCCGCAAACCCGAGGTCGACATCCTGAAGGGTCGTCCGGACATAGCGGTACTCGACGGCTGCGGAACACGGCGGTAGCTCCGCGGCTTCGCGCCGGATCGTTGCGGCATGGTCGAGCAATTCGTGATGGAAGCCCCGAGAACCGTCGAAGCGAGCCAGCGTGAGCGTTTGCCGGGCGCGCGTCATGGCCACGTAGTACAGCCGGCGCGGCGCGTCGGGATCCTCGTCCTGCCCGAGACGGTCCCAGCCGCCGTCTAACACGGCCACATGATCGAACTCCAGTCCCTTGGCGCGATGGGCCGTGAGCAACAGCAATCCCCGCTGACGGCGGCGTATGTCTCGGCCCCATTCAGCCAACCATTCGAGGAAATGGTCCACTGGGGTTTCTCCGCCCCCAGCTTCCAGCACATGCTCTTCCACGGCCTGCCGCAGCAGGTCGTTCCAGGGATCGGAGGGTCGCGCAGCAACCCAGCCACGCAAGGCCACAGCGTCGACGAGCCGGGGCTCCCGTTCGCGAAGCCATTCGACGAACGTCCGGGTTTCCCGCAGGCGCCAGAAGTTCGGGATGTCTTCGTTCGCCATCTGGACCGGGATGTCATGCGCCACGCAGAATGCCCGAACGGGAACGAGATATTCCCACTCGCGCACTATGACTGCGCACCGCGACCAATCCCAATTCCGGTCGAGTTCCGAGAGACGCAGAAACTCCGCCATGACGGCTCGTGCCTGATGGAGCGAATCGCCGCCCGCCGGCAAGATCTGCACTTTTCCGCGCGAGACCGGATCGATCGCTGTCCACTTCCCGCTTGGCGGATCCTTTGCGCGAGCCCGATCGACATGTATAGGATGCCCGGCCTTCATGCGTTTCCTTGCGGGTTCGATCACCGCGTTAGCCGCCTCCACGATGTTGCCCGTCGAGCGGTAATTGGCGGTCAGGTACGTGGGCTTCGGGCCGTAGTCGGCCTCGAAACGACGGATGAACTCAACCGACGCGCCGTGGAAAGCATAGATGTTCTGATCGTCGTCGCCCACAGCGAACAGGGTGAGCTTGCTCGAATCGTCCTCCAGCGTCCGGCCGGCCAGGGCCGAAATCAGGTCGTACTGCTCGGGACCGACATCCTGGTACTCGTCGACAAGAATCCAGCGGAAACCCGCAAGCAGGCGATCACGGCGTTCGTCCGCCTCTTCCTGCATCAGCCCCTCGCCATGGAGCAAGGCGACCGCACGACGCATCACATCCCTGAACATCTCGTCGTCGGGCCTCTCCGCCCGGCTGGTAAAGCTGGCGCCAGCCAGCCGCATGGCAAGTGCATGACAGGTGAGCACCGTCACGCCCCGCGCGTCGTCGCCGATCAACTCGGCGAGCCGGCGGCGGATATCGACGGCGGCGTGACGGTTGTAGGCCAGCGCCACGATGCCCCGCGCACTCTCCCTCCTGACACGTATCAGCCAGGCGATGCGGTGCACCAACACGCGGGTCTTGCCGGAACCCGGGCCGGCGAGCACCAGTACGTTCGTCCGTTCCCGATCGTCGGCCACGATGCGTTGCTGAATGGGGTTGTTCAGGTTTTCGACAATGGCCCGCCACGACTCGGGCGTCGTCTGCCGGCCGATCTGTCTGTCCCGTCCGGGCAGCCAACGTAGGAGAAACGCCTCTTCCTTCAGCGTGAAATAGTCCATGGCGAGGCGTAGCGCCTCGCTCATGGCGGCGAGGCCGCGCTCGGCGTACTCCACCATGACGTGGATTTGCAGCACCTGCCCCTTGTAGTGGAGGGCAAGCAGTTGAAAGTCGGCCCTCGAGAAACGGCGCCGGTCCCGGCGTTCGAGCCGAATCGTCATGGCCGGCCGAAACACCGCGAGTCCCTTGTTGAGGCGGATCACCTCCTGCTCGTGGAGCCAGAGCAAGGCACGGTCCAACAGCTTGGCTGGGTTTCGGACCCGGCTCTTCAAGGCCAGGTCGGTCTTGATCGCGTGCGACAGTTCCCCGAGCGTGGTCTCTGCCAACAGGTCGGTGCCGCGGCTGTTGGGCGGCAGGCATCCGAGCAGATGTTCCAGCAGGCGGCCGGCCGCCTCGCGCCGTATGCTGGCGGTCTCGTCCAGCGCTCGCCACTCGCGGTGCAGCGTGACCCGCGCGGTCTCCGCATCCCGTTTGCGCACAGAGAGGCTGCCCGGCGCACCGTCGTCCTGGCCACGCCCGTCGTAGGCGATGCCCCGGACGATGCGCCACAGCCGTTCGGGAAGCGGATCGGCCAGGCCGTCATCCCGCAGCACCTGAGCCGCGATCCTCAGATGCAGCGACGAGGTGTCGCCTTTGCCGAGTTCGGGCGCATCCTCCCGCATGTGCGCGATCAGGCCGGTCTCCAAGGCGTCGGCCTGAGCAAGGCGCTTCCGGGACGAGTGCTCCACGCCCGTGTGAACGAACGCCGTCAGCACCATGTCGTTGCTCGCGATGCCCAACCGTTCCAGGTCGTACAGCGCGCCGCGCACGCCTTCGGGACTCAATCCCGAGACGGCCATCAGCTCGTCCGTGCTGACACCCTCGTCGGCGTCCGCCCCGATCAGCGCTTCCGCGATGCGCAGCAACGGCCTGCGATAGGCGTCCGTAATGGTTGCCTTGGCAAGCCGTTGTCTAGCCTCGCCGATCGAACTGACCCGAAGCGACGACGGGAACAGCTGGACGACGTTCTCTTCCCGGGTCAGGAGTTCCGACTCCTCCAGCCAGGCGACGGCGGTGCGCACGCGGGTGTCGTCAGTCGCCGAGTCGCGCTCAACAGCGTTTTCCTCGTCCTCGCCGAGGATTTCGCCCGCAGTCGCCACCACCTCGCCGCCGAAGCGTTTCTTCCGGTCGAGATTGCGCAAGGCTCTCAGAATTCCGTGAATCTCCGCGCGGGTAAGGCGCGAGCGCGCCGACATGCCGAACTGGCGCTCGACATCGTCCGCCGCATAGAGCAGCACGCAACGCGCGGACGCGCGATCGCGGCCCGCGCGACCGGCCTCCTGGAGATAGTTCTCCAGCGAGCCCGGTATGTCAGCGTGGATCACCAGCCTAACGTCCGGCTTGTCGATTCCCATTCCGAAGGCGTTGGTGGCCGCGATGGCTCGCAACCCGCCGGCGATGAATCGCCGCTGCACATCCTTCTTGGTCTCCGGAGGAAGGCCGGCGTGGAAGCGATCCGCGGCGATACCCTTCACTTGCAGGAATTCAGCGGCCTCCTCGCTCTGTTGCCGGGTCGCGCAATAGACAATGGCGCCGCCCGATGTTTTATCGGGCAGGTACGATGTCAGAATCTGGTGTATATGGGCGAATTTCTCGCCCCTTGTGGTTGGGATCACTTCGAAGAAAAGATTGGTGCGTTCGGTTCCGCCGTCGAAGACGGTCAGTTCGATGCCGAGCCGGTCCCGGAAGTGCCGTGCAATGTCCTCGACCACGTCGGGTTTGGCGGTGGCGGTCAGGCACAAGAGAGGGGGGACCTTCCCATCGCCCGCTTTCTCCCGGATGAAGCGGCCGACATACCTGTAGTCCGGACGGAAGTCGTGGCCCCAGCGCGACAGGCAATGCGCCTCGTCGAGCACCCAGGCGCCGATCTCGCGCTGGTCGAGCGCGCGCCGCAGCGAACGCGAGCGCAGTTGCTCCGGCGAAATCAGGAGAATGCCGGCGTCTCCCAGGCGAACCCGGTCCAACGCGTCGGCGCGCTCGGGCATCGACAGCAGCCCGTTGATCGTCACGCAGCAGCCGATCCCGCGTTTCTCCATCCCGGCCACCTGATCCGCCATCAGCGCGACCAAGGGCGAGATGACGACCGTCAGCGCACCGGTCTTGTCGTAGCGCGACAGCGCCGGGATCTGGTAGCAGAGCGACTTCCCCGTACCCGTGGGAAGGATCCCGAGCACGTGCCGCCCGGCCATCGCCTCCTCAACGATGGCCCGCTGCATCGGCCGTCCGTCGTCCGCCGCCGGTTCGGGACGAAAACCGTCGAAGCCGAACCAGCGCTTCAGTTCCTTTCCGGCGTCATGCCGCTCCCGGCACCAGCCGCAGGCCGGGTCGCGGCAAGCCGTGTCCCTAAGGCGGTTCACCAGCCTTCCCGCCTCCGGGAACTGATAGTGGACCCAGGGCGGCATCACCGAGTTGCCGCCGGCCACGGAGAGCCACGCCAAGGCGTAGGCCAGTGACCATCCGAACCCTTTCGCATCCGCAATGACCTTGCGCCCGTTGGTCATGCAGGCGGCGTCTTCCAGCCGCCTCTGCATCACTGCCGTTGCCTCGGCTTGCGACGGCCGGCGAGCCTGCCTGACGCGGCTGAAGAACTCGTCGAGCGCGCGGTCGACCCCACCCGACTCCGGCGTGCACAGCCAGTGCCATGCGGCAAGCAGATCGGGCGATGCCCTCGCTAGTTCCTTCCGCTGATTTCTAAAGACGTCCAGCGTCAGGCGGGCATCCAGCTCCGGGTCGTTCACGCGCCCGCGCTTGAGTCCGCCATCCTGGTAGTGCTTGACGAGGTGGTGATACGGATTGCGGGGAAAGGCGAGTGGATTGAGACGCAGCGTATCCACCGCCGGCAGTTTCAGCAGTCGATGATTCGGCTTCGCCGCCGCCAAGTGGGGCAGGTCGAAAGCGATCAGGTTGTGGCCCAGCACGAAGGACGCGCCGTCGGCGAAGTCGTCGAGCCTCGCCAGCGCGGCCGCCAGACCGCTGCCGGAATGGAGCAGTCTGTGTCCGGTATCGGAGCGCACCGCGCACAGGGCACGAATGCGGCCGTCTCTGACTTCAAGGTCGAGAGAGACGCCCCATGGTGACGAAATCGAATCCATCGCGACCGAATCAGGATACCGCCGGCAATCGCTCAACTGCGATGCAGTGCGACCTATCCTTCGCCCGGGCCAGTTCCCAGGGCGACTTGAGCCGATACCACATATCAGCGCTGCTGCCGAACGCCTTGTCAAAACGGATCGGCAACTCCTGGAATATTCCAGAACAGCAGTTGACGATATCCGAGAACTACTTGCGGCTGACTCCGAGCTTGCTTGCAGCTTCGGTTACGCTGAGCCTCAGAGGTTCCAGACAGTCGCAGCGCACCGACAGGCTGGGATGGGGGGAATTGCTCATCGACATCGCCCGATCCTCGTAGTGATATTCAATCAGGTCTACCTCCGTGATGTCCCCACCCCCTGAGGAGGGTCGCACTCATCCTAACCATTCCCTATGGGAAGGCCACTGAGGGCCGCTTAGGGCGCGCGGCCCGAATCACGAGAGCACGGCGAATACTCGACTTGTACAGGCTATTCCCGCTCCCCTTCGATCTCGTTGATTACAGGGATAGCAACACGGGCGACTTCGAGAAGCTTCTCGACGAAGTAGTTGGTGACATCGCCGCTGCTCGGAAGAACCATCGGCACTGGGGGCAGTTCTCGAAGTTCCACTCTCCCGAGACCGTCAAGATTGTCCAGACCCTGCTGCGGGAAGGCAGTCTCTCCAAGGCCGATATCGCCTAGGTCAGCCACCCCCGGCCGCCAGGATCCACCTTTTGCAGAACCAGATCCATGATTCCGCCCGCTTGGACCAATGGGCCGTATCTCACGGTCACCTTGCCCCCTTTATCCCTCTCGTCTTTGTAATCACAGAACCACAGATCATTGCTCTGGTCTTCCGGCGCACAGCCCACCAGAAAGACGACCGGCTCAAAGTTTGCTGTGGCATGAGCTGATCTCAGACCGCGTTTCAGTCGGATTGCCCCATTCAAGCACGCGTTGAACGAGCCATCCAGATCTCTCCAATCGTACAAAATACGGCCGTCGAACCACGTGTGGATGTATCCGCGACTTCTGCACCACAAACACCGTAACCAGCCATGCTCATCTATGTACCCCTTCTCTGGGTCTGTGAGATCGACAATATTGTCCGGTCGACTAAACTCCCCGCATTCGCTGTTGGTGCACTGTATGGGCCATGACGGCATGATTGTCTCCTTTCGGACCGGCCGGAGCCGGTTTAGCCTACCAATCCGGCAAGCACCAGCTTGCCTACTTATTTTTTTGTTTGAGTTGGTTCCGGCACTACAATGGGTTTGTAGGTGCTGAGCATCATGCTTGATACCATCTGTCTCCGCATCTACGACAACTCCGAACGACCTAACAACGGTAGCTTCCGGCGCCGAGCCAGTGCACTGCGGATTTCTCCCCAAACACGTCATGACCTCATCGCAAACGGACTGGCAGAGGATGATGGTACTTGGCTCGTGCTCACCGAGGCCGGTCTCAGGAAGGCCGCCACACTCCGTAACAACAGGCCGTCTCGAGCAAAGCGCCGCACGGGCTACCGACACGACTCAATGAGGCACAGAATGGCAAGAGCTAAGGTTACCGCAACGAAGAAATGGGAGCCGTCGGAAGCGGAGATTGCCTTCGCGTTGGAGTCCGGAGAGCCTCTGACTCTCCGGGTGGCTTGCGGAGTCTACCTACGAGATCTCCGTGCTCGGAATCTCAGTCAATCCACCCTTGACGCATACCGCTCGCTCTTTCTCAGTTGGCTGACTTACGCCGAGAAGATCGAACTTCTCAAATTGAGCGACTGGAACCAGGCCAAGATGCGAGCTTGGCGCGAGTCCTGGACTCATAAACCGAGCACACAGAGTACGCGGCTTCAACAACTGCGAACTTTCTTCTCCTTCGCAGTAAAAGCGAATTGGATCGATTTCTCTCCGGTCGAGCACTTGAAGCCTCCAAAAGTGTCACAGAAACCGACCATGCCGTTGAACCAGGCCGAAATGGAGAGTCTGCTTGACGCCGCCGACGAGCTTCCCGGTGAGCGGGCATTGATCATGCTCATGCGCTTCTCAGGCTTGTCGATCCGCGATGCAGTCACCCTTCGCTGCGTCGCGGTCAAAGGCAACAACCTCACTTTACGAAGAGCCAAGAGCAGCGAACTGGTCATGGCCTACATTCCTGATCAGGTGCTTGAGGCGTTGCAGATAATCGCTGAGCCCAACAGTCAATACTACTTCTCGAATGTCGGGTCAACAGCCGCAATCTCCGCCAAGCACTGGCGATCCCGTCTAAACTTCGTCGCCCGCAAAGCGGGCATTGAAGACTTTCGGCCTCATCGCCTTCGAGATACCTTCGCCGTCGAAGCGCTGCTCGCCAACGTTGCAATACAGGACGTAAGCGCGCTGCTAGGACATAGCAGCGTCGCTACCACAGAGCGCTATTACGCCCCGTGGAACTCTGCCCGCCGTGAGCGGCTCGTCCGAATCATGCGGGATGTCTATCAGCACGATCCGTTGCTGCGGTTTCTCGACGTTCGCGCTGCCACTAAAAACAACACGGGGGCTGCTGCAACAGCCCCCGCGAACAAGCCCGGCACCAAACCCTAGTGCCGTACTCAACATGTAGGTCGCGTTGAGTATAGCACAATTGTGGTTACTTGTTGGAGAAGCAAACCCATGACCACCCACCGCGACCTGCTCAAGCAGTCTGACCCCGAGACCTACAACGCCATGCTCGGCGAGGAGGCGCGTCAGAGGAGGGGAATCGAGCTGATTCCTTCAGAGAACTATACCTATCCGGAGGTGCTCGCCTGCCTCGGCTCGGTCTTCACCAACAAATACTCCGAAGGCTACCCCGGCCGTCGCTACTACGGCGGACAGCAATACACCGACATCATCGAAAACGTAGCCCGCCGGCGCGCCAAAGAGCTCTTCCGGGCCGAGCACGCCAATGTGCAGCCTCTGTCAGGCTCGCCGATGAACCAGGCTGTCTACATGGCGTTCCTGAAGCCGGGCGACACCGTTTTGGGCATGGACCTCTCTCATGGCGGTCACCTGACGCACGGCGCTCCGGTCTCGCACATGGGCAAGATCTACAACTTCATTCGCTACAAGACCTTCCCGGAGGAAGAGGGCCGTATCGACTTCGACGAGCTGCGCGAGACAGCGCTCGCAGCCAAGCCGAAGATCGTGCTCTGCGGCTACTCCTCCTATCCGCGCGACTACGACTACGTCAAGTTCAAAGAGATTGCCGATGAGGTTGGTGCGCTCACCGTGGCCGATGTCTCGCACATCGGCGGTCTCATCGCCGGCGGCGTAATGAGGAATCCCTGCGATGCCGGCTTCGACTTCGTTACCACGACCACGCACAAGAGCATGCGCGGCCCTCGCGGCGGCATGATCGTCTGCAAGAAGAAATTTGCAAGAGACATCAACAAGTCGGTCTTTCCCGGCCTGCAGGGCGGGCCGCACATGAACCAGGTCGCGGGCGTCGCCGTCACGTTAGGGAAGGCGCAACAACCGGAATTCCGGGAGTACTGCCGGCAGGTCCTCGCCAACGCCAAGGTGCTTGCCGAAACCCTGATGGAGGCAGGGGCCGAGTTGATTACCGGCGGAACCGAGAATCACATGATGGTGATCGACGTCGTCTCGAGCTTCGGTATCGACGGCCGCGTGGCGGAAGAGACCCTTGACGCCGTCTCCATCACAACGAACAAGCAGATCATTCCCGACGATCCGAACCCTCCTCTCCGGCCGAGCGGCATCCGCCTCGGAACACCGGCTGCGACGACGCGGGGCATGCGGGAAGGTGAGATGCGCCGGTTGGCTGCCTGGATGGTCAAGGCGCTCAAGAACCACGGGGACGAAGGCGCGCTCACCTCAGTCCGCAACGAAGTGGAGGAGATGTGCACGCAGTTTCCGGTGCCGGGGATCTGAGGATTGGGCTGCATTCAACATCACCTAACGGCCGAAGCACTCGATAAAAAGGCCGTGACTCGTAATTCGTGGAAAACCTTAACGGCCATATTGCGCGCGCAAGCGGCTCGCGGCTCGTCCTGATGGCCCTCTCGCGCACTTCACCTCCCCATGTGGTGAGAAATGCAGGCAAGCAGCGGGTGGCCGATGCGTCTCTTACACGAAGGCCAGATCGACGCCGTCGACCTTTCCTTCATGGCCGATGATCCGTTTGATGGAGCGCTGCAAGAGGCTGAAGATCTGGTCGGGCCGCTTTGTCGCGTCAATCCGCGTGAAGTCGTAGCGCTCGGCCATTTCGTCGAGTGCTTTGATGACGCGCTGCTGATACTTGATGAAGCTCTCGTAGCGGTCGCGTCCGATCGGAATGTCCATACCGCTTTCCCAATATTCAAAGGAACCGCGGCCGACCACGACACGGGCGACCAGGTCATCGATTTCCGCACGAAGGTAGTAGATCGCGTGGGGAACCAGCGCGATGCCGGCGACCTGTTCGATCCACTTGCGGTCCTGTCGACGGGCTATGGCGCGCGCCATGATCGAGAAGATATAGCGATCGGTGAGCACGACAAACCCGGCGCGCAAGGCGGGGATGATTTCGTTCTCGAGACGATCGGCGAAGTCGGTCGTATAGAACAGCGTCATCGTGGTCGGGCCGAGGGTATGCCCTTGCTTGGCTTGCTGAATGCCCCTTTGGGTCAGGGCTGAGCGCGCCATGCCGGTATCGATGACGGCGTGACCCTGTTGCTCCAACCAGAACCGCAACTGGGCGATCTGGGTGGAGCGGCCTACGGAATCCGGCCCTTCGATGACAATCAGCTTGCCCCGCAGCTCCGAGCAGTCGATGCCGGGAAGCGGCTCGTCATAGAACTGCAGCGGTGCCCTGGAAGCCATACTCTCTCCCGACCGGCACGCGAAGGACATCGTCCTTCAGGCTCTCGCCGATCTGCTTGTGGACCACTTTGCGCATCTGTTGTTGCTGCTCTTCGATCGACCCTGTCGCATCGATCACGTGGAAACCGACTTCCTGCGCCATCGCTTCGTACTCGTCGAGGATGCGGCTTTGAAAAACGCGGAAGCTCTCTTCGACATCGCGGCTGAGACCGAGGTCCATGCCCGCTTCGTAGTATTTGAGAGCGGCTCGGCCACCCAGGATGCGATCCAGGGCGACATTGAGCGGCACTCGGAAATAGAACGCGATGCTCGGCCGCACCGCGAAACGATACAGGTTGCGAACCCAACGACGGCTTACGCCGCGGGCGACGTCACGGGCAAAAGCCGTGAAGGCGTAACGGTCCGCGCAGACCACGGCGCCGGCCTTCAGCATCGGAACCAGGTAGCGCTCGGAACGGTCGGCGAAGTCGGTCGCGTGGATGAGGCTGAACGTTGTCGGGGTGAACATCTGCTTCTTCTTGCCCAGTTTGGTCGTGCCGCGCACCAGATCCGATGAGTTCCACTCGCTGAATGCGACAGCGATCTCCTGGGAACGCAGCCACTGGCTTAGGAGAGCGAGCTGTGTAGACTTTCCGGAGCCGTCGATGCCCTCGACGATGATGAGCTTTCCGCGGTAGCGGTTAGGAAGGAATTGAGGCATCGGCCGTGAAAATCACAACGGATAATATAACATGGAGTCTCTTCAGGTCCGACGCGGGCAGGTTCCGCAAACCAAGGGGACAGGTGCTCCCGTGTCTTGATTCTTGCGTCTTGCAGGGCCTCTTGCGGTGTCTTCCTGTACACGCCTATGAAATCTCAAACAGCGTGGAATCAGTAACTTGAATCCAGGGCAGGGTGTTCCGACTTGATCATCGATTCCCATTGCCACCTCGATGATCGGGCTTTTGCGCCGGATCGGGACCAGGTGCTGGAGCGGGCTCGGGAAGCGGGTGTTATCGCGATGCTCTCCATCGGTACGGGAGACGGACCGCCTGACCTCGAAGCCGCGATCCGCCTGGCCGATGAATACGAGCCGGTCTATGCAACGGTCGGCATTCATCCCCACGACGCGGCGAAGGCCGACGAAGCCGCTTTCGAGAATCTTCGACGGTTGATCGATCACCCTAAGGTGCTCGCGGTCGGCGAGATCGGTTTGGACTTCCATTACGACAACTCGCCTCGCGAACGGCAACGGGAAGTCTTCGTCCGGCAGATGGAGATTGCCCTGACGGCCGGCAAGCCGATCGTGATCCATGAGCGGGATGCGTGGGAGGATACGCTCACGCTGCTGGACGCATACCTGGGTTCAGGCGAACAAGGTTGTCTCCTGCATTGCTTTGTCGGCAACGAGGAACAGGCCGTCCAGGCGGTCGAGCGGGGTTTCCATGTGGCGTACGGAGGAGTGCTTACGTTTCGTCGAGCGGACGACGTTCGGGCCGGTGCGGAACGGGTTCCGCTGGAAAGGATTCTGGTGGAAACCGATGCCCCGTATCTGACGCCTGCGCCCTATCGAAAAGTCCGCCGCAACGAGCCCTGCTACGCAGTGCACACGGTCCGGCGCCTGGCCGAACTGAAAGGCGTACGTTACGAGCAGGTTGCGGGACAAACCACACGCAATTTTTGCGATCTCTTTGGTTTGCCTGCATCCGGGTTTGGAGTATAAACTTAGTCTCTCACTCCTCCCCCTCCCCCGCGCATGCCCACCATCAATACACCGTCGATATCCCGTCGAGAGGTGCAGAACCTCCTCGCCGCGGACCTGAAGCGAGTCGAAAAAGAGATCGGCACGGACACGATCTGCTCCGTCGACACCGTCACGGCCATCAGTCACCACCTCCAGAAGAGCGGCGGCAAGCGCCTGCGCCCAGCGCTGTTGCTGCTGTCGTCGGGCGCATGCGGCTATCGGGGTGACGCGGCGATCCGGCTTGGCGCGGTCGTGGAGATCATCCACACGGCGACGCTGGTGCACGACGATGTCATTGACAGGGCGGATACACGCCGCGGAAAGCCGTCGATCAACCTCTGCTGGGGTAATCAAACAAGCGTCCTGGCGGGAGACTGGCTGTACATGCAGGCCTTCAATCTGGCTCTGCGAGAGCGCAATTTCTACATCCTGGACCTACTCATTGAATTGACGCAGATGATGGTCGAGGGCGAGTTGATGCAACTCGAATGGGTGGGCCGCCTGGAGGTCACCGAGGACGAGCACCTGTCACTCGTTCATCGCAAGACGGCCTATCTGTTCTCGGTCTGCGCCCGCTTGGGGGCGATTCTGGCCGGGGCGGACTCGCAACAGGAGCAGCGTCTCGGCGACTACGGCTGGAACCTCGGGATGGCCTTTCAGCTTGTTGATGACCTGCTCGATTTCACCGCCTCGGAGCACGTGCTGGGCAAGCCCGTGGGCAGCGACTTGCGAGAAGGCAAGGTGACCTTGCCGTTAATCCTCGCTCTCAAACAGTGCACTTCGCAGGAACGCGCCATGGTGCAGCACGTGATGGAAGACCGAGCCTATGAGCGGACGCCGCTGGCTACGGTTCTCGGCGTGCTCCACAAGTACGGGGCGATCGAGCGGGTCCGGGCGCGCGCACTCGATTACATCGATACTTCGGTGGCGCAATTGACCACTCTGCCGGATTCGAATTACAAGCGCGCTCTCTACTCGGTGACCGAGTGGGTGGTCGATCGAGACAGTTGACCACTCGGAGCCGTCGGGCCGGCCGACGCGGCGTCTTGCTCGCGAGGCCCGCTTGCCGATTGCAGACCGTTCCCCGAGATGTGTCATGAGGGAGACCGAGGTCAAGCTGAGAATTGCCGGCGTCGAGCGCACCCGGGCCGCTCTGCGCCGCTTCGGATGGCGTGTATCTCGGAAACGTCACCATGAGAGGAATGCGGTCTACGATCGGCGCGGCAACGTCTGGCTGACGACGAACCGCCTGCTGCGGGTCCGCGAAGCCGGCAAGCGCTGCAAGCTCACCGTCAAGCTCCCCATCGAACACCAGGAGGACTACAAGATTCTCGAGGAGTTCGAGATCACGGTGGACGACCCGATTCAACTCGCGCGCATCCTCGAGGCCCTTGACTTCGAACCCGCTTGGCAGTATGAGAAGTTCCGCACGGAGTTTCGGAAGCCGAGAGAACGCGGCAAGATCCTGCTTGACGAAACACCGATCGGGGACTACCTGGAGCTGGAGGGCGCGCCGCAATGGATCGACCGAACCGCTCAGCGCCTCGGCTTCTCGAAAGAGGATTACGTCGTCGACACCTATCGCAGCCTGTTTGTCGACTACATCAACGCAAAGGACAGCAAGCCGCGCGACATGCTGTTCGGAGAAGAGGGACTGCGTGGAAGGCCTGGAGCTGAGAAGTGATCGTGGGTCGAGTTCATGGGCCGGGACGTATTCGCTACGCTTTCGCCGCTCCTATTCGACGATCCGTCTGAAGCTTGAAAAGATCTCGACAGGTCAGATGATTGTCAGCGGCCTAAATCCAGGCCGCTGCGGCGGGTGTCAAGATCGTAGGGGAGGGAGCCGGCTTTTCAGCAGCGTGCAGAGTTCGAATCTCGTCAGGTGAGCGTTGTGGAAGGTTTCTGGAACGGACGACTCTCGGTGTTGGATGGAACACGGTAATATTGACAGAGGTCCGTTGGGACCCTCCTTCGGGATGTGCGGAGCAGAATGATGAGCATTGGATTTCTCGACACGATTCATCGCAGGCGGCTTGACCGCCGGCGTTTCCTGATCGGCGGAGTGTCGCTGGCCGGCCTCCCGCTTGTGGGGCTTTCCGGATGCGGCGCGGGGGAGCCCCGGTTTTCGACGAACCCGTTCACGCTGGGGGTGGCTTCCGGAGATCCCGCTCCGGACGGCGTCGTGATCTGGACGCGGCTGGCGCCCGACCCGCTGAACGGCGGCGGGCTGCCTCCCGATGAGTCGTACGAGGTGAGTTGGCGGCTCGCCTCGGACTCGAACATGTTGCAGGAGGTCCAAAAGGGGACGGTAACGGCATCACCGGAGTGGGGGCACTCGGTGCACGTCGAGGTGAAGGGCCTTGAACCGGGGCGTCACTACTGGTACGAGTTCCGCGCCGGGTCGGAGGAAAGTCCCCGGGGCCGCACTCGGACAGCCGATGCGGCTCATGCCGAGCTCGATCACCTGCGATTGGCATTTGCTTCGTGCCAGCACTACGAGAGCGGCTACTATACCGCCTACCGCCACATGGTTGCGGAAGACATCGACATCGTCTTCCACCTGGGGGACTACATCTACGAAGGGCCGCCGCAGGAAGGACAGCCGCGCATGCACAACAGCCCCGAAATCATGACGTTGGAGGACTATCGCAACCGCTATGCGCTCTACAAGTCCGATCCCGACCTGCAAGCCGCGCACGCGGCCTTCCCTTGGAGCGTGACGTGGGACGATCACGAACTTGACAACAACTATGCGTCCGACATCCCCGAAGAGAGAGGCCCGATGGAGCGCGAGGCCTTTCTGGCCCGCCGGGCAGCAGCCTATCAGGCTTACTACGAGAACATGCCGCTGCGGCGCTCGTCGTTGCCCGCGGGCGTTGACATGCGTCTCTATCGGCGTCTGACCTACGGCGATCTTGCGCAATTCGATGTGCTCGACACCCGCCAATACCGGACCGATCAGCCCTGCGGCGACGGCACCAAACCCTTCTGCGAAGAGGTCTTCGATCCGGGGGCCACGATGCTCGGCAGCGAACAGGAAAGCTGGCTGTTGAAGGGCCTGCAGCAAACGCGGGTGCGTTGGAAGGTGATCCCGCAGCAGGTGATGATGGCGCCGGTCGACCGCACCGCTGGTCCGGAGAAGAGATACAGCATGGACAAGTGGGCCGCATACCCGGCGGGATTGAGCCGCTTCCTTTCGTTCTTGAAAGAGTCCCCGATCGACAACACGGTCGTGCTCACGGGCGACATCCACAACCACTGGGTCTGCAACCTGCCTGAGGACCTGAATGATCCCGGTTCCGCGCCGGTGGCGACCGAGTTTATCGGCACATCCCTCAGCTCCGGCGGCGACGGCTCGGATGTGCGCGAAGACACGGAACAGATTCTGTCCGAGAATCCTTTCGTGAAGTTCTTCAACAATCAGCGCGGTTATGTAAGCTGCCTGCTCACGCCCGAGATGTTCCAGGCCGACTACCGCGTGATGGATTTCGTAGAGAAGCCCGGGGGATCGATTTCCACCCGGGCCTCGTTTGTGGTCGAGAACGGAAAGCCCGGCGCGGTGAAAGCCTGAAGCTGTTCACGCCGCGTCCAGAGGCATAGGCGTGAGTCCGTCCTGGAGTCGCTGCAGCGGCAACTCGTCAGGCCGCGATGGATTTGACCTTGCGGCTGACGGATTCCGATGCGTTTTCGGCCCAGTCGACGCCGCGGTTGATCGCGGCCCAGCTCTGTCCGCCAACCTGCTTGCCCTTCTCGGCAGCGAGCTTGAAGCTCTTTTCGCTCTTCTCCCGGATCACTTTCCGAGTCTCACTGCCCTTCCGGGGCGCATAGAGCACGGCGACGGCCGCACCCACGGCGGCGCCGACCGCAAAACAAGCGAATCGTTTCATTGTTACTCCTCTCTATTCGGAAACGCTTCTCCTACAGAGATAGACGTAGGAACGGCCCCTTCCTGTTCCGTTTTTTTGAGACCCGCCGACATGCTCTGGCTCACGGCCGCCACTGAGGGCGATCTCCGTGCCGGACCAGATGGCCTGCTCTGTCACGGCTAGCCTGCATTTCTCACCACGCGGCGAGGCGAAGTGGGCGAGAGGGCCGTCAGGACTAGGCGCAAGCCGGGCGGAGGAAAAAGGCGCGAGCCGCTTGGCGCGCGCAGGCGTACTTGAACCGTACGTTGAGCACGGCAAGCAAGCGCAACGAAGTCCTGGCGATCGTATCGCGTGCTTCGACCGTCGGGTGGTGAGAAATGCAGGCTAGCCCGCATTTCTCACCAGCGGCATTGCGAAGGGTTGAGAGGGGCCACAATAGGGTCTGAAGCTCGGAATCCTCACGGGGAGGAGGGACGAGGGCCGCTACGGGGCGTTTTCTACCGCCCCCGGCGACCCGCCAACGTCCGTTTTTGGGGTTGTTGCCGACAGCAGACCCACTTAGCCCTACGGCCCCGGCAGAGCGCCCCAGGAACGCTGTTTTTGGGCTCACTCGGTGTTCTCAAACCGTTGCGCATCCCGGCGGACGCAGTGCCCGATACACCGCCGCGAACGCCTCCTCATAGGGATAGCCGCTGGCCAGCGACAGCTGCACCCGCCGCACGCTCACCTTCACCAGCGCCCCGATCTTCAACAACCCCCGCCGGATCGTCTCCGTCTGGGCCCGCGCCCACTGCGTGCCCTCCAGCCCCAGCCGCCGCAGCCCCACCAGCAACACATACGCCAGCGACGACAGATGCAGCCGCAACTGATTGGCCCGCAGCGTCTCGCTGCTCATGCGATCCGCGAACAGACTCAACTGCTCCTTGATGCGGTTCTCCGCTTCGCCTCGCTCGCAGTAGAGTTGTTCGTACAACCGTTGCGGCGGCCAACTCTCGGCATCCAGTGACGTCACCACGTAGCGCGGATTCTCCTTGCCCACGAGTTGCTCCGCCTTCCCCACCACCCGCCGCGCCCGGCTCCAACTCTCAAGCGTCTGGTACTCAAACTCCGTAAAGACCCGCGCCGGCCGGCCCGTCTGCTGCTGCTGCCTTGCCGCCTCGTCGAGGGCCTCGTCGATCAGCGACCGCAGCCGCTCGTTGCGCGCCAGCCCCAACACGTACTCCACTCCGTTCTGCTCGCACCAGTCCATCAACTCGTCCCGACAAAACCCGGAGTCGCCGCGCACGATGATCCTCACCTCCGGCCACTCTCCCCGGATCTGCGCCACGATCCTCTTCAGTTCCGCCACGCTGCCCTCCGCCGCGTCCTGATTCGCCACTCGCTGCCGCGCGCACAATACGTGCTCGCCGCTGAAGATGTACAGCGGCAAGTAACAGTAGTGTCGGTAGTAACCGTGAAAGAAACGCCCCTCCTGTTGCCCATGCAAAGGGGTGTCGGTGGCGTCGATATCGAGAATGATCTCGGCCGGCTCCTGCTGCTGCGCTTCCACAAACACGTCCACCAACAGGCGGTCGATCGCTGCGCTGTCGCAGCGGATCTTCTTATAGCGGTCCAGCCCGTCGCTCGTTCGTTCCAGTCGCTGCAACGTGCTCTTGCCCGCCAACGGCTGGCCGCGGTCACGCTCGCGGCGGCGCTGCTGCCCGCCCACGTCGCTCTTGCCCACCAGCAGCGCCACCAGCGGATCCCGGCGCAACTCGTCGTGATCGTTGAGGTCTTCGTATCCCAGCGCCAGTCCGTAGACCCGCTGCGAGACCAACTCCCCCACCCGGTGTTCGATGCGCCGCGAATCGCGGCCATCCTCGAAGCAGGCCGCCAAGCGCGGTAGCAGGTTGATGCGCTGGTCCACCTCGCGCAACAGCAGCGCGCCGCCGTCGGAACTGATCACCCCGCCGTCGAAGCGGGCGCTCACCTGGCGCCGAAAATGCTTGGCGAAGGTGAAGCTGCATTGAGTACACTCTGTTGTCATAGGGCTGCTTTCGGCTTGTGGCGCTAACGTTTTGGACATAAATGTTTTATGCCACACCAGGCAGCCCTTTTCCTACCCCCTGGTGAGATTTCCGGGCTAGGTGCCTTCCTGCCAGCTTGAGAGGTACTGCTCTTGTTCGTCGGAGAGAGTGTCGATGCGGACATTCATCGAATCGAGCTTCCGGCGCGCGACGTTCTTGTCGATCTCTTCCGGCACGCTGTGCACGCCGATCGCCAAGTGGCCGTGCGTCTCCGCCAGGTAACGGGCTGCCAGTGCCTGGTTGGCGAAACTCATGTCCATGACGGCCGCGGGGTGGCCTTCCGCCGAGCTGAGGTTGACCAGGCGCCCGTCGGCCAGCACGTACACCTTGCGGCCGTTGTGCAATGTATATTCCTCGACGAATTCGCGGACGGTGCGGCGCGAGGCGGTGAGGGAAGCAAGACCTTCGAGATCCAGCTCGACGTTGAAGTGGCCGGAGTTGGCGACGATCGCGCCGTCCTTCATGTTCTCGAAGTGATGCTTGCCGACGACGTGCTTGTCGCCGGTGACGGTGACGATGATGTCGCCGGCCGCGGCGGCCTCGCTCATCGGCATGACCCGGAAACCGTCCATCACGGCTTCCAGGGCGCGGGTGGGGTCGACTTCGGTGACGATGACGCTGGCGCCGAGCCCGCGGGCGCGGCTGGCGACACCGCGTCCGCACCAGCCATAGCCGGCGACCACGACGTTGAGACCGGCCAGCAGCACGTTCGTGGCGCGGAGGATGCCGTCGATTGTCGATTGGCCCGTGCCGTAGCGGTTGTCGAAGAAGTGCTTGGTCATGGCGTCGTTGACGGCCACGATCGGGAACTTGAGAACGCCGTCCTTCGCCATCGCGCGCAGCCGGATGACGCCCGTGGTCGTTTCCTCGGTTCCGCCGAGGACGCCGTCGGCCACGTCGGTGCGTTCGGTGTGGAGCTGGTGCACGAGATCGGCGCCATCGTCCATCGTGATGTGCGGCTTGTGGTCGAGCGCGGACTGGATGTGGGCGTAATAGGTGTCGTTGTCCTCACCCTTGATCGAATAGGTCGGAATACCGTAGTCCTCGACCAGAGAGGCGGCCACGTCGTCCTGCGTCGACAGCGGGTTTGAGGCGCACAGAACCGCGTCCGCGCCACCGTCCCGCAGCGTGATCATGAGATTGGCGGTCTCCGTCGTCACGTGCAGGCAGGCGGAAATGCGAATCCCCTGCAGGGGCCGGGCCGCCTGGAACTCCTTGCGGATGGAGCCGAGAACGGGCATCCACTGGAAGGCCCATCCGATACGCTTCTTGCCGACCTCGGCCAGAGAGCGGTCTTTGACATCACCGGGAGTTGCCGTAGCTGTTGACATTTGCGCCTCGAATCTCTATTTTCCCTCGCTATTTTTCGTTGGCCGGGTTCACGTTCGAGTCAAGTTCGAACAGCGGTCCATTGACCTGCTTGCAGGTCCGGGCGGAACCTCGCCAGCTTTCGGGAACCGTTGGTTCGTCCCTGACCGTCTAGGAACCGGCTTCGAACTTCAGCACTTGCGCCTGGTCGGTCTTTTCCCAGGTAAAGCTTTCCTCGTGACGGCCGAAATGCCCATAGGCGGCCGTCGCCTGATAGATGGGCCGGCGCAGATCCAGATATTCGATGATTCCTTTCGGCGTCAGCGGGAACACCTTGCGCACGACTTCCGCCAGCTTGGCGTCATCGCTGCCCGTACCAAAGGTATCGACCATTACCGAAACCGGGTCGGCCACGCCGATGGCGTAGGCAAGCTGAACTTCACAGCGTTGTGCGAGCTCGGCCGCAACGATGTTCTTGGCGATGTGCCGCGCCATGTAGCAGGCGGATCGGTCGACCTTCGTCGGGTCCTTGCCGGAGAAAGCACCGCCGCCGTGACGGCCCGTCCCACCGTATGAATCGACGATGATCTTGCGGCCGGTCAGGCCGGTGTCGCCGTGCGGACCACCCACGACGAAGCGGCCGGTGGGGTTGATGTGGAACTTGGTATCGGCGTCAATCATGCCGCCCGGAATGATGGGCCGGATGACGCGGTCGGTGATCTCGCGGCGCAGCTTTTCGATATCGACAGCATCGCTGTGCTGGGAGGAGATGACGACGGCGTCAACGCGGGCGGGCCTGCCCTCGACGTATTCGACCGTGACCTGGGACTTGCCGTCCGGCCGAAGGTAGTCGAGCTCGTCGTCGCGGCGGACTTCCGACAGCTTGCGCACCAGCTTGTGGGCGAGCATGATCGGCGCCGGCATCAACTCCGGCGTCTCGTCGCAGGCGAAGCCGAACATGAGCCCTTGATCGCCTGCGCCGCCGGGATCGACGCCCATCGCGATGTCAGGCGATTGCTCGTCGAGACAATTCACGACCGCACAGTTCTGGTAGTCGAAACCGAATTCGGGCCGCGTATAACCCACTTCACGGATGGTCTCGCGCGCGATCTTCGTAAAGTCGAGCTTGGCGCTGGTCGTGATTTCTCCCGCAACGACGCAGAGGCCCGTTGTCACGAGCGTCTCGCAGGCGACGCGACCGCGCGGATCAGCAGCCATCACCGCATCCAGGACGGCATCGGAAATATGGTCGGAGAGCTTGTCGGGATGTCCCTCGGTGACGGACTCGGAGGTGAACAGATGCCTATCGGTTGCTGCCAATCGTTAGTTCCTCCACAGGGGCATTCGTTCGCCTGGCGACGAGCTGGCGACCGGACGGCCCTTACAAATATGGGATTGCAGACAGGAAGGGGCGGCGAAACAATCCGCAAGCCAACCGTCAAGCTAGCAGATGGGGCCGGAAGCCGTCAAACCGCGGACCGGATCATGCTCCTGCCGCGGATCTAGCCTGCATTTCTCACCACCCGGCGAGGCGAAGTGGGTGAGAGGGCCGTCAGGACTAGGCGCAAGCCGGGCGGAGGAAAAAGGCGCGAGCCGCTTGGCGCGCGCAGGCGTACTTGAACCGTACGTTGAGCACGGCAAGCAAACGCAACGAAGTCCTGGTGGTCATATCGCGTGCTTCGCCTCGCCGGGTGGTGAGAAATGCAGGCTAGGTTTGACCCCTCCCAGCCAATCCGATATTCTCAAAAGACAAGCGGGACTCAAGCTCTCGCCTGTATCGGGCGTTTCCGTTCCTGCCGACAACTCTTCGGCGTAGCCGCCTGACCCCGGGTTCCGGTTCCATGGACGTTTTTGCACTCACGCGGGCCTTCATCGACATCGAGTCGGTGACGGGAAACGAGCTGGCCATCGGCCAGTATTTCCACGACTACCTCAAGCCGCTTGCCGACAAGCACGGGGGACAGGCCGAGCGCATCGAGGTCGAGAAAGATCGCTACAACGTCTATGCGCAGTGGGGGCGGCCGGAGATCGTCTTCTCGACTCACCTCGATACCGTCCCGCCGTTCATCCCATCAAGGGAAGACGGTGAATTCGTATGGGGACGCGGCGCCTGCGACACCAAGGGCATCAGCGCCTCGATGATCAAGGCGTCGGAGGCCCTGCTTGAAGAAGGCGTCCGCGATTTCGCAATGCTGTTCGTCGTCGGCGAGGAGATCGACGGGATCGGCGCGCATTTCGCCAACGCGCATTCGCCGGGACCGAAGTACCTCATCAACGGCGAGCCGACCGAGAACAGGCTTGCTCTCGGCTCCAAGGGTAATCTGCGAATCGAGATCGAAGCGAACGGCAAGATGGCTCATTCGGCGTACGCCGAACTCGGCGACTCGGCCATCAACAAGCTTCTCGACAACCTCGAAAGACTTCGGAACCTGGAACTCCCGGTCGATCCCGTGCTCGGCGACAGCACCTGCAGCATCGGTCTGATCTCCGGGGGGCGTGCGGCGAATGTCATTCCCGACCATGCTTCGGCGACAGCCGTTGTCCGTGTCGTCAGCGACATGGACGAGGCGATCGAGCAGATCGACGCCGTCTTCGATGATCGGGTTACGGTCAGCTACCCCGTCCGCACGCCTGCGATCCGCATGAAGTCCGTGCCCGGTTTCGAGACGACCGTCGTCAAGTACACGACCGATATCCCCAAGCTGACCAACTGGGGCCAGCCCCTGCTGCTCGGGCCCGGAACGATTCACGTTGCGCACACCGCCGAAGAGCGGGTTCCCAAGAAGCAACTCGTCGAGGCCGTGGAACTTTTCCGGAACCTCGTCAAGCAACTCAAGACGGCAAACTGAACCGCTGCATCAGCTCCCGGCCAGCATCGCCGGGGGGAGAAAACCGCTATGGAACGAAGAGTAGAAGTCGGTGTTTTGGGCGCGACCGGAATGGTCGGCCAACAGTTCATCCGTTTCCTCCAGGGCCACCCGTGGTTCGAAGTGACCTGGCTGGGAGCGAGTCGGCGCAGCGCCGGAAAGAAATACATCGAGGCGGCCAACTGGACGCTCGACGGCGGTGTGCCGGAGTCGATCGCCCGCCAGACGGTGCATGAGGCGAAGCCGACGAACGGCGCGCCCAAGCTGATGTTCTCCGCAATGGACGCGTCGGTCGCGGGCGAGATCGAGCAGGCATTCGCGGGCGCGGGCCACTTCGTGGTTTCGAATTCGCGCAACCATCGCATGGAACCCGACGTGCCGCTGCTCATCCCCGAGGTGAACGCCGAGCACCTGGCGATCATCCCGGCGCAGCGCAAGAACCGTGGTTGGGACGGCGCTATCGTCACGAATCCGAACTGCTCCACGATCACCATGGCGCTGGGCCTGGCGCCGCTCAAGCCTTTCGGCATCAGGAAGATCCTCGGCGCGACCCTGCAGGCGATCTCCGGCGCCGGTTATCCGGGCATGCCTTCGATGGACATCGTCGGCAACGTCGTCCCCTTCATCAAGAACGAAGAAGAGAAGATGGAGAGCGAGACGCAGAAGATCCTCGGCGACTACGCGGGCGGGAAGATCGCGCACTTGCCCGCCGCCGTGAGCGCGCACTGCCATCGGGTGGCGGTGGTGGACGGCCATACCGTGGCGGTCTCTGTCGAGTTGGACCGGCGCCCCGGGGTTGACGCATTGGCGGCCGCGATCACAAGCTACCGCGGCATTCCGCAGCAGAAGAGTCTGCCCAGCGCGCCGCGGCAGCCCGTCCATGTGATGCCCGACGACAACCGGCCGCAACCGCGCAAAGACGCGCTTCTCGAAGACGGCATGGCGGTGTCGGTGGGACGCATCCGGGAGTGCCCGATTCTCGATTACAAGATGGTTATCCTGGGGCACAACACGATTCGCGGCGCGGCCGGAGCGGCCGTGCTGAACGCCGAATTATTGCTGGAGCAGGGTCTGCTCGACTGATCCCGGCCCGGCTCTGCGACAATGGAGCCGATCTCGTTCTGGAACCTGAGGCCCGGTGAAGTGACATGATGCGACTTCAACTCCGCTTTTTCGCGACCCTATGCGCCGCGGCGTGTCTCGCCGCCGGCTGGCTGCAGGCCGATGTCCGCTTGCCGCAAATCCTTTCCGACCACATGGTCCTGCAGCGCGACGCGCCGATCCGAGTCTGGGGATGGGCGGACTCCGGAGAGCGGGTCACGGTCCTGTTCGCGGGTCAGCGCGTGGTGACCGAAGCCGACCAGAAAGGGGACTGGCAGGCCTTTCTGCACCCCATGACCGCGGGCGGGCCGTACGAGATGACGGTCGCGGGCCGCAATCGGATCGTCCTGCGGGACATCCTGGTAGGCGAGGTCTGGATCGGGTCCGGTCAATCGAACATGGTCTGGCCCGTAAGCCGGTCGGACAACCCCGAGAAGGAAATCGACTCGGCAGATTATCCGCGCCTGCGCCTGTTCAAGGTGGAGCGTAAGGTCGCCGACGAACCGCTGCAGGACGTGGATGGTGCCTGGCGGGCGGCGAAACCGGAGTCGGTCGCGGATTTTTCGGGGGTCGGGTATTTCTTCGGGCGCGAGTTGCACCGGGAAATGGGCGTTCCGTTCGGGATCGTTCAGACGGCGTGGGGCGGCACGCCGGCGCAGGCCTGGACCAGCCGGGGCGCGCTGAAAGCGGACCCGTCGTTGCAGCCGGTCTACGACATCTGGGATGAGGTCCTCGCGGACTTTCCCGCCGCCCAGGAGAAGCATGAGCGCGCTTTGAAGACCTGGGAGCATGAGGCGGCTCAGGCGAAAGCGGCGGGACAGGAAGCGCCGCGTCGTCCGCGGGCGCCGCGCGGCCCGGGACACCCTCACAGTCCGTCCGGCCTGTACAACGCGATGATCGCTCCCCTGACTCCCCTCGCCATTCGGGGAGCCATCTGGTACCAGGGCGAGAACAACGCCAGCCGCTCGCAAGGCTATCTTTACCGCGACCTCTTTCCGGCCATGATCGAAGATTGGCGCCGCGCCTGGGGCCAGGGACCGTTTCCGTTCCTGTTCGTGCAGCTTGCGAACTTCCGGCGCGTCCCCGAGAAGCATGAGTGGCCCGAGCTGCGGGAGGCGCAGGCGATGACGCTCGGTCTGCGGAATACCGGAATGGCGGTCACCATCGATATCGGAAACTCCCAAGACATCCATCCGGCCAACAAGCAGGATGTCGGCCGCCGCCTCGCTCTCGCCGCCCGCTCCGTCGCCTATGGCCGCGAGGTGGTTCACTCCGGTCCCAGCTATCGGCAACTGACACGGGAAGGAAGCAATATCCGGCTCTGGTTCGACAGCGTCGGCGGCGGTCTCAGGGCGGCCGACGGCGGCAACCTGAACGGCTTCGTCATTGCCGGCCCGGACCGCGAGTTCCACCAAGCCGGAGCCCATATCGACGGCGACACGGTCGTCGTATGGAGCCCCAAGGTGAAAACGCCGGTTGCGGTGCGCTACGGCTGGCACGCCGACCCCCAGGCGACGCTCTTCAACCACAGCGGCCTGCCCGCGTCGCCGTTCCGAACCGACGATTGGCGGGACGCCGTGATGCCGGAGTGATTCAGGGCCTGCGTTCCGATTCGAGTGTCCGGCAGGGGCGGTTTACACCCTTTCCGCCGATCCATACAATGGGAGGAGCGGCCTCGGCCGCCATCCTTCCACCCGCGTCCAACGCGAGTTTTCCGGCACGGAGAGATGGCCGAGCGGTTGAAGGCGCACGCTTGGAAAGCGTGTGTAGGGGAAACTCTACCGAGGGTTCGAATCCCTCTCTCTCCGCCACTTGGTTTTACAAGTAAAAATTTTGAATAGTTGGCGTAATGCCAGAAACTGAGTTCCCAACATAACCCCAACGGTGCAGTTGCCAGAGCTCATCTCCTGTCAGTACATTTCAGCGATACCATCCTGTCTTTCACTTCGCCAAGCACGGAACTACCGGTCTGACTCCCCAGAAAAGATCCGGAGATCATCTCATGACCTGGGTCGTGCAAGGGAGGTCGAAATGGCAAGGAGAAGAAACCTCTTCCGGTAATCGGACGACTGCTTTGGCTTGACCTGCATTTCATACCACCCGACGGCCGAAGCACGCGATAAAAAGGCCGTGATTCGTGTTTCGTGTCTCGTGATTTGTGAAAAACTTTTAAAACCGTGTTGCGTGCGCCAAGTGCCTCGCGCCTCGTCCTGACGTCCCTCTCACCCTTCAGCTCCCGCGTAGTGAGAAAGGCAGGCTAAGGCGCTTCCACGGAGTAGCCATGCAGCGCGTACCGGAAACCAGCACCCGCGACACATCCCCAGGCCGATCGGAGCCAACTCGGTTCGGCTTGCCACAACTTCCCGATGGAGGTCAACACGGCCTGCTGCAGACGGATGCACATCCGCTTGCCGACACCGGGCAACTCCTCGATATCCGGATCGAGAAGGCGGCCCGGCAACTCGCTTGGAGATAACCCCGTGAGACCGTTCGACTTGTCGAACTCGTCGGGCATACGAGCCGCAATAGGGAGAATGTAAAGCGAAGATACAAGCTGCTGCAATGCAGGCCCGGTAGAGGGGCTGAGGTTTCCCGGCCAGGACCATATGGCGACGAGGCTGGAATCGCCAAGGCAGCGGTTTTGGCTCATGGCGCTTGCGGCGCGCAAACGCCGCGCGCCGTGCGATCGCGCTGTCGGCGCGGTGGCCGATTCAGGAGCCGCGGATTGGAGAACGAGGTTCCAGGTAGTAGTAATTAAATCACAATAATATCACTAAAGTAAGACAAATAATCACATTATATTCATAATCAATGAGGTGTTCTTGTGCCCTCGGCGCGCGTTTGTGCGCCGAGGGTGCGTGAATAGGTCGAAGCTGCGGAGGCCGCTCATCCAGCGGATCCAGCCGCTCGTTACATTTTCCGAGCCATTCGTTTGGAAAAAGTGTTCTTCCGTGACCGGCGTATCGATAATCGGTCGAATCACCGAATGATCACGCTCGAAGCCAAAGTCCTCACGCTCGAAGCCAATGGCCTGACGAAACGCTGCAACGGCACGGTGGCGTGGTAGCGCCATGGGTAAAAAACCTTCCATTGGCTGTGAAAATATTTCAAATGCCATCATCAGACCGCAGACCGCATCTTCACTCGTAACGCGAGCATCGAGCACGCTTTCCGCGGCGCTGTCGCCCGCCGGCCGTTGTTTCGGTGGGTTTGCTGGCGGCCTTCTTGCATGCGCCGCCGAAGAGTTCCTTCCGGTCAGGATCAAACATCCACACACGCAACGAGCCGGTGGGCAGTCTGCGGCGCGCCTTCGGGCCTGGTGCACGGCCTTCGCTGGATTTCCACTCGCTTGTCTCCTCGGCTGCTTGACGCTGCTCACCGCAGTGGATTGGGCGCAATCGCAGACCCGCTACAGGATCGACACGATCGTCGGCGGGGTTGGAGATGGCGGTCCGGCGACCGGGGCCCTGATCAAGAGCCCCCGGGGTGTTGCGGTGGACGGGTCGGGCAACCTCTACGTCGCCGATACCTCGAACCACCGGATCCGCAAGGTGGATACGACGGGGACGATCACCACCGTAGCGGGCACGGGAACGGGAGGCTTCAGCGGCGACGGGGGGCAGGCCACAGCGACACGGCTCGACAGCCCATATGACGTGGCGGTGGACGGGTCGGGCAACCTCTACATTGCCGATAGGGGCAACCACCGGATCCGCAAGGTGGATACGACGGGGAAGATCACCACCATCGCGGGCACGGGAACGGGAGGCTTCAGCGGCGACGGGGGTCGGGCCGTCTGGGCCCGGCTCGACCGCCCAAGTGACGTAGCGGTGGACGGGTCGGGCAACCTCTACATCGCCGATCATTGGAACCATCGGATCCGCAAGGTGGATACCGCGGGGACGATCACCACCGTCGCGGGCACGGGAACGGGAGGCTTCAGCGGCGACGACGGTTCGGCCACCGCAGCCAAGATCAACCGACCACTTGGCGTAGCGGTGGACGGGTCGGGCAACCTCTACATCGCCGATTCCTACAACGACCGGATCCGCAAGGTGGACACCGCGGGGACGATCACTACCGTCGCGGGCACGGGAACGGGAGGCTTCAGCGGCGACGACGGTCCGGCCACCTCGGCCCAGGTCAGTTACCCCCAGGGCGTAGCGGTGGACGGGTCGGGCAACCTCTACATCGCCGATAGTTGGAACCACCGGATCCGCAAGGTGGATACCGCGGGGACGATCACCACCGTCGCGGGCACGGGAACGGGAGGCTTCAGCGGCGACGACGGTTCGGCCACCGCAGCCGCGGTCAACAACCCAAGTAAAGTAGCGGTGGACGGGTCGGGCAACCTCTACATCGCCGATAGGAGCAACAACCGGATCCGCAAGGTGGACACTGCGGGGACGATCACCACCGTCGCGGGCACGGGAACGGGAGGCTTCGGCGGCGACGACGGTCCGGCCACCGCGGCCCTGATCTACTTCCCCAGTGCGGTGGCGCTGGACGGGTCGGGCAACCTCTACATCGCCGATAGTTCGAACCACCGGGTCCGCAAGGTGGACACCGCGGGGACGATCACCACCGTCGCGGGCACGGGAACGGGAAACTACAGCGGCGACAACGGACCGGCCACCGCGGCCGGGCTCGACTTGCCCCAGGGCGTAGCGGTGGACGGGTCGGGCAACCTCTACATCGCCGATAGGAACGACAACCGGGTCCGCAAGGTGGACACCGCGGGGACGATCACCACCGTCGCGGGCACGGGAACGGCCGGCTACAGCGGCGACGACGGTCCGGCCACCGCGGCCAAGCTCAGTCGCCCCCGTAGCATAGCGGTGGACGGTTCGGGCAACCTCTACATCGCCGATACCTCGAACCACCGGATCCGCAAGGTGGACACCGCGGGGACGATCACCACCGTTGCGGGCACGGGAACGGGAGGCTTCAGCGGCGACGGGGGTTCGGCCACCGCAGCCCAGATCTTCCAACCAGTTGGCGTAGTGGTGGACGGTTCGGGCAACCTCTACATCGCCGATACCTCGAACCACCGGATCCGCAAGGTGGACTCCTCGGGGACAATCACCACCGTCGCGGGCACGGGAACGGCCGACTACAGCGGCGACGGGGGTCCGGCCACCGCGGCCCAGCTCAACTTCCCCCAGGGCGTAGCAGTGGACGGGTCGGGCAACCTCTACATTGCCGATAGGGAAAACCACCGGGTCCGCAAGGTGAACTCCTCAGGGAACATTACCACCGTCGCCGGGACTGGAGTGGGAGGCTTCAGCCGCGACGGGCTTCCGGCGACCGCGGTCCAGCTCTACCGACCAAGTAACGTAGCGCTGGACGGGTCGGACAACCTCTACATCGCCGATTTTGAAAACCACCGGATCCGCAAGCTGACGCCGGCGCCCCCACCTCCGCCCCCACCTCCACGGACACCACCTCCGTCGCCGCGACCACCTCGGCGTCCGTCACCTCCTCAACCACCTCCGCCGCCGCCGAACCGGCCTCCCACGGTGACGCTGTCGTGCGCGCCGTGCGAGGTGGAGCGGGGCGGCGAAGCGATGCTGACGGCCACGGCCTTCGACCCCGACGGCGACCCGCTCGCCTACGCCTGGAGAGCCTCGGACGGCGTCATCGTCGTCGCGGACGACACGGCCGCAGTGCGCTGGACCGCCCCGGACCGGATCGGAACGGTCACCATCCGCGTGCAGGTCTATGACGGGGAAGGCGGCTCCGATGAAGCCCGGGTCGCCATCGAAGTCCTGGTGGTGCTGCCCGAGCGGACGCCGTTCGACATCCCGGACCGGGGAACCGCAACCTTCACGACCGGCGGCCAGGCCGACTCCCCGCGGGCCGGCTACGGCCTGATTCGCGCCGACGGCGGCATGGCCACGCCCTCCGGCATCGCCCTGTTCCAGTTCCGGGACTCCGAGGGGGTGCTGATCACCGAAGCCTCCGTGCCGGCCGCCGCGCCGGTCCGCCAGGGACGGATCTTCGCCGAGGTCGGCGACTCGGTGAATACCGCCGTCGCCTTCGTCAATCCCAACCGCCGGCCGGTCGACATCTCCTTCTACCTCACTGACACGGCGGGGAGCCGGACCGCCCGGGGGAGCTTCACGCTGGAGGCCTTGCGGCACCTGGCGGGGCTCCTGAACGCGCCGCCGTTCGAGGTCGCCGACATGGTGGGGACCTTCTCCTTCCAGGCTTCGGCGCCGGTGGCGGTGATCGCGCTGCGGGGGGTCACCAACCAGGCTGGCGAGTGGCTGGGGACCACGCTGCCGGTGACGCCGCTGTTGCCGCCTCCCTCTCCCTCGCCGTTCCCGGGGACCTCGACCGATCCGGTGGTGTTCCCGCACTTCGCCGACGGGCAGGGCTGGGGCACCCAGGTGATCCTGGTCAACCCCACCCGGCAGCCGATTGCGGGAACGTTGGAGTTTCTGGGACCGGACGCGGCCCCGCTGACCGTGACGCTGGACGACGGCCGAATGGGAGCGAGCTTCCCGTACTCCATTGCCGCCAACAGCGCCTGGCGCGTGGTCACCGCCAACCCCGCCGACCGGACGGCCTCCGGCTCGGTGCGGGCCACGCCCGCCAGTGGGTTGCCTCGCGTCGCGGCTCCCTCCGGCCTGCTGGTCTACTCCTTCACCGCCGGCGGCAAGACCGTCTCGCAGGTCGGCATGCCTGCTTTGTCCTCCTCGACCGCCTTCCGGGTCCCGATCGCCGCCGCCGGCCAGCCCGGTCAGCCCGGCTCCATCCGTACCGGCCTGGCGGTCGCCAACACCGCCGATGTGGCGTCCACGGTCAGTCTGGAGATCACCCGCCCGGACGGATCGCTGCTGCCACCTCCGGCCAGCCTCGCGCTCCCGCCTGGAGGCCAGACCACCCGCCTGCTGGACCAGGTTTTCAATCTGCCGCAGGACTTCTCTTCCGGCCTGCTGCGGGTGAGCGCCAGCAACGGCAAGGTGTCCGTGGCGGCCCTGCGGTTCCGCGTCAACCAGCGCGGCGAGTTGAAAACCACCACCATCTGGCCCCGGGACGAGATCGCCCCGGCAACGTCGGAGGACCGCTACTTCGCGCACCTGGCCGACTCGGGGGGATGGACCACCGAAATGATCCTCTTCAGCGGCGCCTCGGGCGAAACCGGCTCCGGAACCCTCAGCCTGTTCTGGTTTCCTATCGAGTGAACGGCAAGCGCGGCGAGGTCCCGCGGACGATTCCTTCTACTGTTCTTTCAAGTCGAGATGTTGAGGCAAATACGCTTCCAGCAACACACCAGCGGCACTCAAGTGTTCCACAGTCAGGGCATGGAGTAGTGAGTGTTCCCTGGCTCAGTCTACGCCGCCGTTTGCCGGGGCTTGACACGCTCGGCAATCTCGCGGCCCGCCTCGATCTCGGCCCGGCGGAGTTCGTAGGTCTTCTGCAGATTCAGCCAGACCTGCGGCGTTGTCCCGAAATAGCGCGCCAGGCGCAGCGCCGTGTTGGCCGTCACGCCCCGCTGACCGTTCAGGATCGCAGTGATGCGGTTGACCGGCACATCCAGCGCCTTTGACAGCGCATTGGCCGACAGGCCGAGTGTTTCGAACTCATCCCGCAATATTTCTCCCGGATGCACCGGCCTCATACCGCTCGTCGCTTTCATGACTTAACCTCCTCAGGGGTAATCGACGATCTCCACGTCGCACGGCCCGTCGTCTTCCCAAGGAAAACAAATTCGCCATTGCGCGTTGATCCGTATGCTGTGCTGTCCGAACCGGCTGCCCCGCAGCGATTCCAGCCGGTTGCTCCGCAAGCCCGCAAGGTCCGTGAGAGATTCCGCGCTGTCCAGATACGTGAGACGGCGAGCAGCCTGATCGGCAAACGCCTGGAACGCAGCGATGCAATGGCCCTCAAAGAAACGCCGGGTTCTACGGTCCTTGAAACTTCGGATCATCCGACGGCGCCGTAACAGCTTTACGGCTTACGTAAACCATTATGACAACTCTGCACGTAAACTGGCGCCGCCGCCCTTTGCCTTGCTGCTTGCCGGAACCTGACACGCTCGGCAATGCCGCGGCCCACCTCGATCTCGGCCCGGCGATCTTCGCCGGTCTTTGACAGGTTCATCCGGGCCACAAAATTGCGCCATCCATGGCCCTTGGAAGTGTCAATGAATACAATGGCTCGGAATGGTTGCAGAGGGGGATGCGAACCCGCGACCTTCCGGTTATGAGCCACTCCGTCCGCAGTCATCTTCGTCTCGAGATCGATGCCTACGACGAGACGATTCGGCGGTTCATCCCGGGTTACCAGGAAGGACTGATCCGCGCGGCCCGTGAAGTCGCCGGCGTCCGCCCGTCGGTGGTGCTGGACCTCGGAGCGGGAACGGGGGCTCTGGCCGAGGCAATGCTGGAGCACGAAGGCGTTGGAGCCGTTGAAGCCATCGACGTGGATGCGGAGATGCTGGATCGGGCGCGCATCCGGCTGAAGCGCTTCGGCGGCCGCGCTCGTTTCCGCAGGTGTTCCTTCGATGCTCCGCTGCCGGAATGCGACGCGGCGGCGGCTTCCCTGGCCCTGCACCACGTTCCCACAATGGAACGCAAGCGCGACCTGTACGAGCGCATTTTCCGGGCGCTCCGCCCAGGCGGCGTGTTCGTGAACGCCGACGTGACCATGAGCGCAGACGCGGCGGCGCGGAAGCAGTGCTACCGTTTGTGGGCCGCGCACATGGTTTCTCGCGGTATCGAGGAACGGCGCGCCTACGAGCACTTCGACGAGTGGTCGGCCGAAGACACCTACTTCCCGCTCGATGAAGAGCTCGCCGCCCTGCGCGAAGCCGGGTTTCACGCTGAATGCGTTTGGCGGGAGCGGCCGAACACGCTCCTGGCAGGACGCAAGAAATAAGGTTTCGGGACGCGCGGGCCGGCGACTTCAGACGGTCGAATCGCCGCTGGTCTGCCGAGTGCGTCCCAGACCCACGATCTCAGTGCGGTATCGAGCGGATTGACGTCAGTGCTACCGAGTGCTACCCTGTCGCCAGGAGGGTGTCTCTTGACGGTCAAGTCCTCGGTTTCCCTCACGGAAGAGCAACACGCCTTTGCCAAAGCGCTGGTGGAAGCCGGGCGCTATGGCAGTGTCAGCGCAGTGATTCAGCAGGGTCTTGATCTGCTGCGACGGCGTTTTGATGTCGAAGACCTGGAGCGCCGGGCGCTTCACGAAGTCATGTCCCGCCGCCGGGCCGGGCGGTTTATCGAAGCGGAAGAAATGGACGATCGGTTAAGCAGGATCATTGCCGGCAAGCGCCGCGACCATGGCGTTTCTTCTTGAGTTCTCGGGGCAGGCGGAACGTGATTTCAGGCTGATTTTCGACCATCTGATCGAGAGCTACCTCAGTTTTGGCGAAGGCGTGGAGACTGGGATCGATCATGCCAAAGCACGTGTTCTGGAAGTTCGCGCATCCGCCGATCGCATTTTGACCGCTCCGCACCGAGGCGAACGTCACGACGATATTCTGCCGGGACTGCGGCATCTGACGATCAATCGCGCAATCTACTGGTTTGACGTTCACGAGGAAAGGGAGACCATACGCATCCTGGCAGTGTTCTTCGGCGGACAGGATCACGTCCGTCACATGCTGGCTCGACTCATCGATAGCTGACGAGGCACGTTCCTGCCGCTTGCTCCGCGAGCCCGCAAGGTCAGTGAGAGATTCAGCGCGTCGATACTCCGGCGTGCGTCCTCTATCGCCCGCGGCCGTTTCATTCCAATCGGCTCCCGGGAAAGACGTTCATGCCTGGCCTGCATTTCTCACCACGTGGCGAGGCGAAGTGGGTGAGAGGGCCGTCAGGACGAGGCGCGAGCCGCTTGGCGCGCGCAGGCGTACTTGAACAGTACGTTGAGCACGGCAAGCCAGCGCAACGAAGTCCTGGCGGTCGTATCGCGTGCTTCGACCGTCGGGTGGTGAGAAATGCAGGCTAGCCTGATATAATCCTGCCCGTGAGCATCAAGGCCGAGTACTGGAACGGGGTCTTCAAGCCCCTGGAGAGAGTGGGCGACTCAGCTCCGGGAAAGATCTACCAAGTCTTCTCAGAGGATGAGCTGAGGCAGCTTGCCGAGGACCTTCCATGGCTGAAAGGCTCGGAGCGGAGCTTCGAGTTCTGGGAGAACAAGGAGGATGCCGTCTACGACAAGTTATAGGCAAGGCGACATCATTCTGGTCTTCTTCCCCTTCACCGACCTCACCTCATCCAAGAGACGCCCCGCGCTTGTCATTTCCCCTGATTTCTTTAACGCAGCCGGGGAGGACCTCGTTCTGGCTGCGATAACCTCGCACATTACGGATGACCCGAACTCGATCCAACTCACTGAAAGCGACTTTGCCTCAGGCCGGCTTCCCAAGAAATCAATCGTCAAGACGACCAAGCTGTTTACGATGCACTCGTCGCTTATCGTAAAGAAGGTCTGCACGCTCAAGAGAAAGAAGACGGAAGAAACCCTTCGGTCGGTGCGGGAATTCTTTTCATGAGCGTAACGCGGTCTCTCTGATGTGGAAACCCATGATCCTCGCCGCGGATAGGTCGAAACGAGGCCGGTGCGACGGTACGGAAGAGGTAGGACGAAAGGCACGACATGGGTTTGTAGCCGTGATTGATCCGCACTTGGGCGGGGGCGGGCAAACCTTGCTGCCTCAGGTCACGGCACACGTCGATTGATCCGCACTTGGGCGGGGGCGGGACTAGCCTGCCTTTCTCACCACGCGGCGAGGCGACGTGCGTGAGAGGACGTCAGGACGAGGCGCGCGCCGTTTGGCGCGCGCAGGCGTACTTGAACAGTACGTTGAGCACGGCAAGCAAGCGCAACGAAGTCATGGCGGTCGTATCGCGTGCTTCGACCGTCGGGTGGTGAGAAATGCAGGCTGACCTCCCAGGACCCAACGGGCAAGATTGACGCTATCGAACAGCCTTCTCCCCGCCCGATTCGCAGTAATCGCTGCGCTACGCAACCTTCGCCGCGCTAACGCATGGTCGAGGGGCCGTCGTCGTAGCGGTATTGCTGATGGCAGCCTTCGCAGGCGAAATAGATGCCTTCGCCGGAGTCGAAGACGGCGGCGGCGTCCTTGTTTCGGGCGGCCTCCAAGGCAACGGAGGCGGCATCGACGAGCGCCCGGGCTCTTTCCATCCAGTCTCCGGTGTCCTTGGCGCGGCCTTCGATCATGAGAAGATTGCCCGCTTCGGTCAGGGTCAGGGCGCTTCTCTCGACGGCTTCCCACTCTTGATCGTTCCGCGGGTAGATCTCTTCCGTTCCTTCGTAGGAAATGATCGTCCCGACGGACTCCCAGACGATCTCGGCGTTGGGGTAGACGACATCGTGCATGAGCTGATGGACGGAGGCGACCGGCTTGAACGGGGGCAGGGAATCGGTGCCGCCGCCGGCCAGACCGTTTTGCTCACCCCCCTGACAGGCGCCCAGCAGCACCAAGGCGGCGATGGCGAGAGCAACTCTCCAGGAGCGGGAATCACCCCTCGAACCTACTCGCCGCTTCTGCCTCGTCTGTCCGGTCATTTCGTCAACGGGTTTTCTCCTCGGCTTGACGGGCGGCTTTCTCTTCAGCGCGCGACCCGCCGAGAATGAGTTCAATAGCTGTATTCCCTTCGTGGCAGGCGTACTCATACATCTGATAATCCTGATCCCGGCTTAGTGGCATCGCTACCTTCCAGGGCCTCGTATACACTTCCGGGTCCTCGATAGTAACTTCGTAGCCGATCGTGTCGGCGTTGACGAGCGTGAAGCGTTCGACCACATGCAAGTCCTCGCTCTGGGGGAGACCCATGACGCGCCGGGACACACCCCTTGACTCAACCCGTCCCTTGTCGGTGAAGTTGGTGGTCTCGACGACCAGCGTATTGTCTTCCCAACGGCCGCGCGAGTCGCCCATCCACAGGCGGATCTTCGGGTCTACGTGCGGGCGGCCATCCAGCGGGATGATGCGGGCGTCGTGGATCATCTCATAGAGAATCACCACGTATTCGGGAGTTTGCAGGATCTGATAGGCATTGTTGTAGGCGGTAGGGAACATCGAACCCGGCACGCCGCGCGTGATGCAGCGGTCCCACAGGCTCATGTACTCGTAGGAATCGGTGCTGCGTGCACGGTTGTCATCCCGCTTCGCTTCCGCTTCCGGCCTCACAGGGACTCTTCCATCGGGCGGATCCACAACCAGCGACGATTGCCGGGTCGGGAGAACCTCGGTTCCGGAGTCGTACCAGAACCGGTTGTAGCCTCCAACGCTGCCCGGTGGGGACGTGCCATCGGCAGCAGCGTTCTGTCGCGCTGTTTGCTGTTCCAGTTCCGAGGCTTCTTCTTCGGAAAGAAACGGTTTGTCCTGAAGCTCGCTGGAGCGCTCGAAAGGCGTAATGGTCTCGTTCGTCCATATCCCCTGAAGATCGGGATGGCCCCACAGTGTACGCGGCGGAGTCCAAGTGTCGACCGCTGTCGTCGGAGCCTGACTCATGACGGGAGCCGGCAACAGCGACGCGACGGCGACCACGGCCGCCGCAAAGCTCATTGAAGTGAGAAATGGATGACTCATCCGAAACCTCCCGAATTGCGAAGATCCCTAGTGACAGCGCGGATACAACTTTCCGGGAGTCGGCACTTTTCCCCCGGCTGTAGCCTTCTCGCTGCGTTCGTCCAAAGCGCTCACCAATAGACCCGACAGCGGTTCGTGCCGTTCCGGTCCGCTTCGATTGCCTTTGGGATCGTACCAGAACCGCCTGAGACGCGGGGCCGCCACCTCGGCCCTAGCCTGCATTTCTCACCACGTGGCGAGGCGAAGTGTGTGAGAGGGCCGTCAGGACGAGGCGCGCACCGCTTGGAGCGCGCAGGCGTACTTGACAGTACGTTGAGCACGGCAAGCAAGCGCAACGAAGTCCTGGCGGTCCTATCGTGTGCTTCGACCGTCGGGTGGTGAGAAATGCAGGCTAGCGGCCACGGTAAGCATTCTGATAGATTCTTCGACAGCTCTCCTGATGCCGCTGGATGACGGCTGGGCTGAGAGTCTCCCCGGAGCGGGAGGGCGCCCGACGATGGCTTTTCTTCCCTTCCTGGAGTGGCTCGAGAACACCTCCGGGAGCATTGCGATTCGGGAATCGATCCTGTTCTATCCGCTCGTCGAGACGACCCATGTACTGACACTGTGCCTGTTCCTGGGACTGACGGCCCTGTGGGACCTGCGCCTGCTGGGGCTGGCGATGCGGCGCGTTCCGGTCTCGGAGGTCGGCGGGCGCCTGTTGCCGTGGGCCGTGGCGGGCTTTGCGCTGATGGTCGTCAGCGGAGGGCTGCTGTTCTATTCCGGTCCGCTACGGGCGGCGCAGAACATCTTCTTTCAGGTGAAGATGGTGATGATCGTGCTGGCGTGCCTGAATGCGCTCGTCTTTCACAAGACGGTGTACCGCCGGGTGGAGGTCTGGGACCGCGACGCGGTCATTCCATTGCAGGCCAGGGCGGCGGGCTTTCTGTCGTTGGTGCTGTGGGCGGGCGTCGTCGTCGCCGGCCGGATGCAGGCGTACAACTGGTTCGACTAGAGGGTATCTGAGGTGTCGTTGTTGTCTTTCTTCGAGTGGTGTGAAGACACGGCGGTGGGTCACGCGATCCGCGACTCGCTGTGGCTCTTCCCCGTCATCGAGTCGGTGCATCTGCTGGCCCTGGCCTTGATCGGAGGAGCCATTCTGGTGGTGGACCTGCGCCTGCTCGGCCTGGGATTGCGGTCGCAGCCTGTTGCGCGGTTGGCTCGGGACACCCAGCCTTGGCTGGTCGGAGGTCTTGTCGTGATGCTGTCCACGGGAGTGCTGTTGTTCCTGTCGGAGTCGATCAAGTGTTACTACAGTCCGCCGTTCTGGAACAAGATGACGTTCCTTCTGCTGGCGCTGCTGTTTACCTCCACGGTGCGCCGCAAGGTGGCCGCGGCCGCCGAGACGAGCGTGCGACCGGTCTGGGGCAAGCTCGTCGCCCTGGTCTCACTGGCGCTGTGGTTCGGCGTGGGGTTCTCGGGGCGTTGGATCGCGTTCTACTGAAACCGCATTCCGCAAGGTTTTCGGCAGGCTAACGATTCGGCTCCCTGGGGTCGGATCCATCCCGCGGCGCGCCCGTGCCGGAGGAGCCCAGAAAGAGTTTTCGCCCGTCGGGAAACGTAAGATCCCTGCCGTTGGCCTTCATCGATCCGTCCTTTGCCTGATAACCATCGACGACGATCTCGGTGCCCGGCAGCAGGGATTTCTTCGTAAAACCTCTGCGGAGCAAGGTGTTCGGGGTGCCGCCTTCGATCATCCACTTTTCCACGTTGCCGTCGTCGCGTTTCACGTCGATGTGGATCCAGGCATGGGGATTGATCCACTCCATTTTCGTGACCGTGCCGTGCAGCTTGACGGGTTTGTTGGCGTCGAATTCCGCGGAAAACGCATGATGCGCCCACACCGGCGCGGCCGTCAGGAGCAGACCGAGAGCGGCCGCCGCCAGGGCTGATTCCGTTCGCATCGCACTAACCTCCCTCGGGTGAAGTGTAGCGTATTGCTCGATGGGTAGACGAGTCCGCCTTCAGCCAGCGCCGGCCGTATCCCCCCGACCGCATGCGGACGGCTCAGGCGGCCGGCAAGGCAGGCGCTTTCGGAGGCCGACAGCCTCAACGGATCAGGCGCCGATGCGGCTCGACAGGCAGCACGCTTCGAAATATACTGGTTGTGGATGCCGCCCCGGGCGGGATGCGCCTCCACCGCGCACTCCGCTGAACCAGTGACCGACTCACCCAGGCGAAGACCGACCTCGGCAGGGCCGCTGTTGACGGCGTCGCTGCTGGCGCTGCTGTCATCCTCCGTCGTTGCCGGCTCCGAGGCCGCCGACTTTTTCGAGACCCGCATCCGTCCGTTGCTGGCGAAGAACTGCTTCGCCTGCCATACGGATACCCAAATGGGCGGCCTGCGGCTTGACGCCCCCCGGAACATCTTGAAGGGCGGCTCGCGCGGCCCCGCCATCAAGCCCGGCAGCCCGCAGGACAGCCTGCTGATCCAGGCGGTGACGCAATCCCATCCCGAGCTGAAGATGCCGCCCCAGGGCAAGCTCACGCCCGAACAGATCGAGGATCTGCAGGCATGGATTCGCGGTGGGGCCTTCTGGCCTGAAGCGCAAGCGGCCATGGCGGAGCAGGAGCCCGAGCAGGAATACGTCATCCGGCCCGAGTATCGCGAGTTCTGGTCGTTTCAGCCGGTCCGGAGGCCCGAAACTCCAAGCCTTGACGGCGATACCTGGAGCCGAACGGACCTGGACCGGTTCATTCTGGAGCAACTCGAGCAACAGGACCTGCGTCCCGGCAAGCGGGCATCGAGGCGCATGCTCATTCGGCGCGCCACGCTGGACCTGACCGGGCTGCCGCCAACGCCGAAGGAAGTGGACGACTTCGTCACCGACTCGTCTCCGGACGCCTTCGCCAAGGTGGTCGATCGACTGCTCGAATCGCCTCACTACGGCGAACGCTGGGGACGGTACTGGCTCGATCTGGCCCGCTACGGTGCGGGCGTATCGTCGGCGAGTAGAGATTCGCCGTATCCCCATGCTTACCGCTACCGGGATTGGGTCATCGATGCGTTCAATCGCGACATGCCGTATGACCGCTTCGTCAAGGCACAGCTCGCCGCCGATCTGTTCCCCGAAGACGAGCGCGACGGCCTGTTGCCGGCGTTGGGCTTCCATGCCCTCAGCAACCATGACGTCGATCGGGTCGATGTGACGGGGAGGGTCTTCATGGGGCTGACCCTTGGCTGCGCCCAATGCCACGATCACAAGTACGATCCGATTCCCACAAAGGATTTCTATTCCTTGCAGGGGGTCTTTTCCAGCTCCAAGAAGCATCAGTACCCACTGGCTTCCGACCAGGTCGTGCAGGCCTACAAAGACGCCAAGAAGCGGGCCGATGACAAGAAGATCGAGATCGACGAGTTTCTCAAGCGAGTCACCGATCAGTTGATCGACATTTTCATGACTCAGACGGCCGACTACATGACAGCCGCCTGGCGTGTGATGGAGGGCGGGGAAGAAGCCGGCAGCGTGGCTCGGGAAACGTCGTTGGACGAGGAAATCCTCAAGAAGTGGGTCGACTTCCTCAACAAAACGGACCGCAATCACCCCTTTCTCGACGAGTGGGATCAGAAGCGGCGTGATGCCACTCCGGAGCGCGCGCGGGAGATGGCCGAGCGATTCCAGGAAACGCTGCTGGCGGTCCACAAAGAGAAGCGCGAGATGGACGATGTCAACTATGTCCGCCTCGGCGGCGCCAAGGGTGCCCGGAATCAGGGCAATCGCACCAGGACTCCCGTCGAGTTCATCGATCCGATCAAGTACTACCTGTGGGAGGACGTGGCCATAGGGCCGCATTACCGGGCCGGTCTCCAACAACCGGGAGGGGTTTACTTCCTGGGGCCCGACGAGATCGAAAGGATGCTGAGCCCGGCTTGGACCCGGTACCTCGATCGACAGGAAGCGGAGTTGAAAGCGCTCGAGGAGGCCGTCCCGTCGCTCTACCCATACATCCACGGCTACCGCGATTCGGATGAGCCGAAAGATCTGCAGGTAGCGATCAGGGGAGACAAGAAAAACCTGGGCCCGGTGGCTCCGCGACGCTTTTTGCGCATCCTGAGTCGAGGTGAACCGAAGCCGTTCGCACAGGGGAGCGGCCGCTGGGAATTGGCCGCCGCCATCGCCTCTCCCGACAACCCCCTGACGGCGCGTGTGATGGTCAATCGCATCTGGCAGCATCACTTCGGGCGCGGCATCGTCACTTCCGCGAGCAACTTCGGACGTCTCGGGGAGCGCCCGACCCACCCGGAGCTGCTCGATTACCTGGCGGCGCGATTCGTCGAGAGCGGCTGGTCGGTGAAGAGCATCCACCGCGAGATGATGATGTCGGCCACGTATCAGCTCAGCTCGAGGATGATCGAGCGGAACTATGAGAAAGACGCGGAGAATCGTTACTACTGGCGTTTCAACATGCGAAAACGTCTCGATGCCGAAGCGCTGCGCGATTCGATGCTGGCCGTTGCTGGAAACCTGGATCGCACGCAGGGGGGGCCGGGCAAACCGCTCGACGACGAGAACCATCGCCGCGCGGTCTATGGTCTGGTGAGCCGCACGCAACCGAACCGCATGCTGACCTTGTTCGATTTTCCCGACGCGAGGAACACCGCCTCCAAACGGAGCGTCACGATGGGCCCGCTGCAGCGCTTGTACTTTCTGAACAACAGCTTCGTCGTTCAACAGGCCGAGCAGCTCGCGGAACGGGTGGAAAAGGAAGCGGGCGCTGACCATGCGCGAAGAATTCGCCGCAGCTACGAGTTGCTGTATGCGAGGCCGGCGACGAACAAAGAGGTCAAGACCGGCCTGAAGTTCCTCAAGAGCGGGGATACGAGTTGGACGCAATACGCGCAGATGCTGCTGGCGTCGAGCGAGTTCACGGCGGTGCGATAGTGACCGTGCGTCCCGAGCGGTCTTCGAGTCTTCTAGAATAGGAGCGATTCGAAAGAAGAATGACCCGCCGCGAAGCCATCAAGCTCATGGGTGCCGGTTTCGGAGTCGTCGGCTTGGCGCAGGCGCTCCACGCCCGTGAAGGCAGCCTGCCGGCGCCCCGGGCACCCCACTTTCCGGCCAAAGCGAAGCACGTCATCTTTCTGTATCTCAACGGCGGGCTGTCGCACGTCGATACGTTCGATCCGAAACCCGAGCTGGCCAGGATGGACGGCCAGCCGATGCCGGGGCCGAAGATCAAGACGGACAGCGCTACCGGCGGGTTGATGGCTTCTCCCTTCAAGTTCCGCAAGTATGGGCAAAGCGGCATCGAGGTCAGTGATATCTTCCCCCATGTCGGCGGAGTGATCGACGAGTTCTGCGTCGTGCGTTCGATGTATTCGGAGAGCATCAACCACCTGCCTTCGATGCTGATGATGAACACGGGCCATGCCTTGACAGGGGTATCGCGACCGTCGCTCGGTTCCTGGATCACCTATGGGCTGGGCAGCGAGAATGCGAATCTTCCGGGGTACGTGGTGCTGTGTCCCGGACACCCGGTCGGGGGCGTGCGTTTGTGGTCGTCGTCGTTTCTGCCGACGTCCTATCAAGGCGTCCACATCCGCAACGAGAAGGAAGACCCGAGCGAGTTCGTCCAGGACATCCGCAATCGCTGGGTGACCCGGCCACAGCAGGAGAAGCAGCTCGAGTTGTTGTCGAAGCTCAACGATTCTTTCCTCGATCAGATCGATTACGAGCCCGAGATGGAAGCCGCGATCGAGTCGATGGAAGTCGCCTACCGGATGCAGACCGAGCTGCCCGGCGTTTTCGACATCGGCAGTGAGCCCGAGACCGTCCGCCGCCGCTACGGCAAGAGTGATTTCGGGAGGGGCTGCCTGATGGCGCTGCGGCTCGTCGAGCAGGGCGTGCGCATCGTTCAGGTGTACTACGGTGACCGGCAACCCTGGGACAGCCACGACGACATGCTGGACCACCGGCTGCACGCGCGGTTCGCCGATGAGCCGATTGCCGCCCTGGTCGCTGACCTCAAGACTCGTGGCTTGCTCGATGAGACGATCGTCATCCTCGGGACCGAGTTTGGCCGCACGCCGATGATCCAGAACGCCGGTTCGCAAAGAACGGGCCGCGGACGCGACCACAACCCCCCCGGTTACAGCATTCTGCTTGCCGGGGGCGGTTTCAAAGGCGGCATGACGTACGGCGCCACTGATGAGTTCGGCTTCAAGGCGGTCGAGAAGCGGACAAATCCCCACGATCTCCACGCCACCGTGCTGCACTTGCTCGGGCTTGATCACACCAAGCTGACCTACCGGTATAGCGGCCGCGACTTCCGGCTGACCGACGTATCCGGCAACGTTCTCCACGAGCTCATCGCGTAACCGTGCGATGACGCACCGCCGGCGCTAGCCTGCATTTCTCACCACGCGGCGAGGCGAAGTGCGTGAGAGGGCCGTCAGGACGAGGCGCGAGCCGCTTGGCGCGCGCAGGCGTACTTGAACGGTACGTTGAGCACGGCAAGCAAGCGCAACGAAGTCCTGGCGGTCGTATGGCGTGCTTCGGCCGTCGGGTGGTGAGAAATGCAGGCCAGGCGTGCTCCTACGGGTGGTCTTTCAGAGGGAAACGACGTAGAGACCCGTCCCGGAGGGAGGAACAGGCGCAGTTGAGCTACCGCTGGGTTGGCGGCTTCTTCGCAGCTTCCTCAGCGGCCTTCTCCTGAGCGCGAGCGCCCCGGAGGATGAGCCCGACCGCTTTATTGCCCTCGTGGCAGGCGTACTCGAACATCTGATAGTCCTGATCCCTGTTCAGTGGCATCGCCACCTTCCAGGGCCTGGTATACGCCTCCGGATCGTCAATGGTGACTTCGTAGCCGATCGTGTCCTCGTCGATGAGCGTGAAGCGCTCGACCACGTGCAAGGCCTCGCTGTTGAAGATGCCCTTGATGCGGGCTTTTGCGCTGAAATTGACGGTATCGACGACCAGCGTATCGCCCTCCCAACGGCCGCGCGAGTCGCCCATCCAGAGGCGGATCTTCGGGTTGACGTGCGGACGGCCGTCCAGCGGGATGATGCGGGCGTCGTGGATCATCTCGTAGAGAATCACGACGTAGCCGGGAGTTTGCAGGATCTGATAGGCATTGTTGTAGGCGGTCGGGAACATCGAACCCGGCACGCCGCGCGTGATGCAGCGGTCCCACAAGTTCATGTACTCGTAGGAGTCGGTGACGCGCGCGCGGTTGTCGTCTCGCTTCGCTTTCGCCTCGGGCCTCACAGGGACCTTCCCATCGGACGGGTCCACCACCAGGGACGTTTGCCGGGTCGAGACGACCCGTGTTCCGGAGTCCATCCAGAACTGGTTGTAAGCGCCAACGCTGCCCGGTGGGGATGAGCCATCGCCGGTAGCCCTCTGTTGCGCTGTTTTCTGTTCCAATCGAGTGGCTTCTTCCGCGGTAAGAACCGTTTTCCCCTGAAGCTCGTCGGGGCGTTCGAAGGGCGTAATGGTCTCGTTCGTCCAGATCCCCTGCAGATCGGGATGGCCCCACGAGGTACGCGGCGGAGTCCAGGCGGCGGGCGCGGGCGTCGGGGTCTGTCCCACGATGGGCGCCGCCAACAGCGACACGGCAGCGGCCACGGCTGCCGCAACACTCACTGCCGAGAGAAATCGATGGCCCATCATCGACCTCTCTGTTCTTCGCTCGGCTGCTTGCGGAAGTGCCCGTACATCAATTCTTCGACGAACTCGACGCACTTGAATTCCAGGAGTTGAACGTTCTCCTCGAGCCGGCGATAGAGGGGCATTTTGATCTTCCAGGGCCTCGTAAAGACTTTCGGGTCTTCGATGGCGGCTTCATACAGCAGAGCGTTCGGGCTTATCGGCGTGTAGCGTTCCACCACGTGCAGGGCTTCACTGTGGAAGTTTCCCGAACTGTCGAACCAGGTGTCGGGAACCTGGCTCGTGACGTCGACGACCAGCGTTTCCCCTTCCCAATGGCCGCGCGAGTGTCCCATCCAGGTGTCGATCGGACTCTCGAAATCCGGTCGGTTCATGTAGATGACGCGGCTGGCGCTCGCAAATTCGTAGGCGATCAGGATGTGCTCCGCAGTCTGGACGATCTGGAACGGAAAGGGCAGGTACGTCGTGCGGGGCACGCCGGGCAGATAACACTTGACGACCGGGTCAAGGGTCAACCAGTTCTCGAAGTTCTCTTTCTTTTTCTCCAGCGCCCACGGCTGGTAAGGGATCTCGCCGCCCTCGACGATGCCGAGCCCCGCGGGGATTGCGCCGACCGCACCCAGCGCGACGATCGGTCCCGGCCGCGCCGCATGACCCTCGATATCCCAATGGGCCGTGCCCAGAGCCTGCCAGATGCCGTTGAGGTCGGGCCGGCCGTCCGGGGTGCGCGGGGCCTGGTATTCCGGAGGTGAAGCAGAGGCGGAAGTCAGCGCCAGCAAGACGACGGCTGCCGCTGCACTTGCGGCAGCGGTCATGAAGGCCGCCCTCCAGCGATTGTGCATTGAATCGATCTCCCTTCCCGATCGCTGGCCTGAAACATCCTCCCGATCAAGCGGCGTTGATACTGGACCGCACGTTTCCCTCTCTTATGATCCTCACGGGCGCGGAGAAAAAACTTGCCGGCGCTTCGCCAGGAGCCCGCCAGGACCCTCTCAAAGAGTTGAAGTAAACGTATGGGTATTTTAGCCAAGACTCGCTGTGTTGATCTTGGGCTGTCTCCGCTCAGATGAGATGACAGTACCCTTTCGGCGTGGAAGGCAGCGGGGAAAGCGTGCCTTGACTCGCGAGTTCGGCGAGCGCATGATAGGCGCTGCCGGTAGCGGTCGGGTGCAAGGACGTCAAGCCCACCAGAGGCTGCGCCCAGGTGTTGAACCGTGGCGGTCAGTTCGCCGCGGGAGTTGACAAGGCCGATAGAGGAATCAACGGCACGATAGGGGTTCATCGACTCGGTGGAACAGGGGATGAAAGCATGCATCGACGTGAATTCCTTTCCGCGGTGACCACCGCCGGCGTGTTGGCGGGGTGCTCGCCGACCGGCAGGACGCACCCGGAGGATTCTTCTTCGAATCCTCCCTCCACGCAATCACTCGGCGCCGAGAGGGGCGAGGAGCTCTTCCGCCAGCAGGACCTCTTCATCAGCGGCCTCGACGGCGTGAATATCTACCGGATTCCCTCCTTGATCGTCTCGTCGAAGGGCACGATCCTGGCGTTTTGCGAAGCGCGGGATGGTGACGACGGCGATCCGACAGACCTGGTCTTGAAGCGAAGCCACTACGATGGCGGACTATGCGTTCCCCGCAAGCTGAATGGCTATGAGCGAATCTTCGGCTACGGGATCAATTGGGAGCCCATGCAGCTTGTCCTCCCCGGAGAGGGCAGGGCCATCACGAATCCTTGCCCGGTAGTTGACCGCGATGACGGGACCATCGTGATGTGCTGCAGGCGCCTGCTCGGCAGCAGTCTGGCAGAGCATCTGAAGGCTCCCTGGAATGGCCGGACCCTGGTGCTGAAGAGCACGGATGACGGAGTGACGTGGTCACCGCCGCTCGATATTACTCCGAGTGTCGGCGCGTTCATACCCGGCCCGGGCGTGGGAATCCAACTGCAGAGCGGCCGATTGGTCATACCGGGCTATGACAATGACACTCGCGTCGGCCGGCGGGCTTCCCACGTGATTTACAGCGACGACCGAGGCCGTACTTGGCGTACAGGCGCCAAGGTGCGGAAGAAAACGAACGAGTCGCAGGTCGTGGAGTTGGTCGATGGGACCCTGATGCTGAACATGCGCGGAGGCCGCTACCGAAACGTGGCGCTCAGCCGTGACGGCGGGCAGAGCTGGTACGAGGAGTTCGAGGATGAGGCGCTGCCCGATCCGCGCTGTCAGGCCAGCCTCTTGCGCTATTCGACGGCGGCCGCGGGCGGAGAGAATCGTTTGCTGTTCGCCAACATCCCGAACTCGGGGCCGTTCGTTGACCGCAACGACCTGACGGTCAGGCTCAGCAACGACGAGGGGCAAAGCTGGCCCATCTCGCGGAGGGTCCATGATGGGCCGACTGCCTATTCTTGCCTCACTGTGCTGGCTGACGGCACGATCGGCCTTCTTTACGAGACCGGCGCTGTGCACCCCTATGAAAGGATCAAGTTCGTCCGGTTCGATCTCGAATGGCTGACCTCGGCTGGAACGAAATCCTGAGCCTGATCGCTGATCTTGCCTTCGTCCAGACGCACTACTCATCAGCGGGCGGTCGAAGCGCGCCGGAACGCATAATCGGAGTAGGAAACAACTCCCTCACCCATTTGCGCTGAGCTTTTCAGAGGAGGCAATCATGCCCGGTTCAGCCTTTCCGATCGAGGAATATCTCGGGTCACTTGACTCGAAGGGGGTTCTTGCAAGCCTGCGAAGCCTCAAGCCGAGAGTTGCCGCGCTCAGCTTGCTTTCGATCTCCATGGCCGCGGCTGTGCTGCCGAGTTCTCTGCAGGCGGCGCAAGAGGGCGTGGCTACCGCTTTAGAGAGTTCGCCTGAGTTTCGACTGTTGACAGAGGGTTGGGCGTTGACGCCGCAGGATGTCGCGGTTCTCGAACGGCGGGTCACCGAAAACTCCAACGGTTCGGACGCCCGGAAGCTCCTCATCTCGTACTACTTCCAGCATGCCCAGCGAGAGCCCCGGTTGCGCCACATCCACTGGATGATCGAGAACGATCCCAGTTCTGATATCTTCGATTTCCGCGGTGCACTTGTTCCTGCGCATGAGTCGCCTTTGGGAGGCCCCCAGGCTTTCCAACGGGTCCGGGAACTTTGGCTTGAGCAAGTGCGAAAGCACCCTCAGCGTCCCAGGGTCTTTGCAAACGCCGCCCGGATGCTTTGGCAGGGTGATCCTGAGAGGGCGGCAGAGTTCTGGCGGCGGGTGCTCAGCCTCGAGCCGAACAAACGACAGTGGACTTTCCGTCTCGCTCGGCTCCATGCGGTTGTGCTGCAAACGGACGGCCGTATGAACCCGAGAACCGCCTGGTCGGCAGAACGCAAAGCCCTTGCCGACCGGTTAGTCGCCGAATTGCGGACATCGAACGATGCGCTGCTGATAGGCCAAGTCGGAGAGATACTCACGCCGCCTGTTGACTTGCCGCCGGAACTTCGGAAGATCAGGGGCATGCAGGTTTGGCCACCGAGCGTATTCGGCATGACGGAGTTGGCCGAAGAATTGCTCCAGCGTGCCCGGAAGCTGCAACCCAACGAACCGCGATGGGAACGCAGCCTGGAGCGACTCGGTCAGGCTCGGCGTGAAATGGCAGCCGTTGACGACGGGAACGTCGAGTCGGTCGGCCCCGAACCGGGCCGGACCGTGCCCGGTCGCATCGACCAGCCTCGTCTGCTCAAACGCGTCGCTCCCAAGTACCCGCCTCTGGCAAGTCAGGCCCGCCTCCAAGGTTCGGTTTGGCTGACGTTGAGAATCGGCAGGGACGGGAGGGTTGAGGGTTCCCAGGTCGTGTCCGGCCACCCGCTCCTCATTGGGGCCGCTCGTGAGGCGGTCTCGCAGTGGCGGTTCGAGCCGGTGTTCGACGACAGTGGCCAGCGAATCGAAACGACAACGGATGTCCGCGTGTCTTTCCACTTGCTGGATTCGGCTCAGCCCTGAGGCGAGGGTTGTTCGGGTCACATCCCAGGACTTGCCAATCTCCTCTTCCGACCGGGTCCGGTTTCATGCAAGGCGTCTCGACAGCCCGAGCAGCGCCCTGTTAGGATGAGCAGTCGTTAGGCTCGTAGCTCAGTCTGGTTAGAGCGCTACCTTGACACGGTAGAGGTCGGCGGTTCGAGTCCGCTCGAGCCTACCATTTCCCTTCCGGCAATGCCCCCGTCTCCCCGTTTCTCTCGTGCTCAACTCGCCCCTGCCCCAACCGGGTCGGGGCGCCGCCGCACTGACGCAACGACGTTCCGGTCCACTCCGCTATTGAGGCTCGTGACGGCTTCCGCTTAGCCTGCATTTCTCACCACGTGGCGAGGCGAAGTGGGCGAGAGGGCCGTCAGGACGAGGCGCGGGCCGCTTGGCGCGCGCAGGCGTACTTGAACAGTACGTTGAGCACGGCAAGCAAGCGCAACGAAGTCCTGGCGGTCGTATCGCGTGCTTAGACCGTCGGGTGGTGAGAAATGCAGGTTAGTGGATCGGCGGGCCCGCGTGATCCAGCGAACTGAGGTACAGCAAGGGATTTTCTCGCTTGGGGGAATGCGCGATCAAGTCGTTGATGGCGTACAGTAGGTCCCGGCGGCTGATCTGGCCGGTGAGATGGCCGTCCTGCACGACCGGCACGCGGCGCGCCGAGGTTTTTCTGAAGATCTGCGCGATCCGCAGCAGGTCGGTGTCTTCGCTCACCGTGGGAGCCGAGGTATCCATGTACGCCGCGACCTGCGTGCTCTCGGAAGCGCGCGCTGATGCGGCGCCCGTCATCCATTCTCGCCATGCTTCCAGGCGGGAGCGGGGACCGCTGGTGGCTTGCGCCGCGCGCAGCACGTCCCGGCGGCTGATCTGGCCGACCAGGGTTTCGCCGCGCAACACAGGTAGCCTTCGGTATTGCGTATCCAGGAATTTCTGCGCCACATCGAGAAGCCCTACATCCTCGGTGATGATTCTTTTCCGGTCCGGATCGATGAACGAGCGGACGCGGCTCGTGGGCATTTGCTGGTAGGCGGCATCGAGCAAGACGGTCATGCTGGCATGTTCCGAGAAGACCCCGAGGAAGCGGCGGCTCCGATCGAGTACGGGCGCGCCGGAGATTCTCCGTTGGAGCAGAAGCGCGATCGCGTCGAACACATCGGCATCGGGTGTCAGCGTGACCAGATTCTTGGCCATGACATCGCCGGCTTTCGGCAGATTGGCGGCACGCAGCGCATCAGCGCCGGCGGCGTGCCAAGCCGCCATCATCACGCTCAGACAGGGCCGTTCCGAGAAGACGGCGACGTAATGGCCCTTCTCGTCAATCACAGGCGCGCCCGTGAGGTTGTATTTCAGGAGGTTCGACACGGCATCGAAAACATCGGTTTCCGGCGTGACGGTCACGAGCTTGGTGACCATGATGTCCTTGGCGATCCGTACACGTTTCAACTGGCACCTCCCCTATCAAGATCCGGTCCCGCCGCCGAGGCCAAACCGAAGGATCCGGGCAAAGGAGCGTTCTGCTCAGGCCCACTGCAGAGAGACCCTCTGGGATACGTTATCTGCCGCAACTGCCGTAAACGAGTGGGTGCTTCTCGCGCCTTGTCAACTCTTCAAGCTTCTCGACTCGCCTCCTCGAATTGGCGGAGGAAGAGGGATTCGAACCCCCGAGCGGCTCGCACCGCTAACGGTTTTCAAGACCGCCGCCTTCGACCACTCGGCCATTCCTCCAAGGTAATTGTATCCGATAGCACGGAAGCGCCTTGCGTGGAATCGCTTGCGCTGCCCAGCGCCGTGTTTTGCAGCTATGACCACAGCATGTCACGCCGGCCGTGACCAGCAGCCCGTGGCAAAAGTCCCGTGGAAGGCGCGGCGGGCTCCTGCTCATCCTCGGCGCGGAGTGAGAAGGAGTTCCGATCCGGGAGACCTCCTCCGACGAACGACAAAGCCGACGACCTTAGGCGGTCGTCTCCGTGGTCACGCTGGGATGCAAACTCAGAACCGCCGTTGGAACAAAAAAATGTCCGTCGCCCAAAGGGTTACGCGCCACTCCTGCTTGGCTGCACAGAGAGCGCGGCGCCACGTTCCTGGAACGGCCAGGCGTTGCGCCATCGGTGCTGGGGCGCGTAACGCCGCCCGCGTGACTTTTGCCACGGGTTGCTGACCTGCATTTCTCACCACGTGGCGAGACGAAGTGCGTGAGAGGGCCGTCAGGACGAGGCGCGCGCCGCTTGGCGCGCGCAGACGTATTTGAACAGTACTTTGAGCACGGCAAGCAAGCGCAACGAAGTCCTGGCGGTCGTATCGCGTGCTTCGACCGTCGGGTGGTGAGAAATGCAGGCTAGCGTCTTCCCGGAGAAGGTCGCCACCCAACGCGAATCCGGCCCGGAGATTCCCTTCCTGCGGGCTGTTGATTCTGTACGCTGCGGGAAGTAGAATTATTCCGCCATGAAGCACTTGACCCTTTTCTTCACCACGTTCCTTTTGATCGCTGCCGTTGCGCTCGGCCAATCCGAGACGAAACGGTACCTCTACCTGAGCACGCCCGACGGGGCTCAGCAAGAGGGTCGCGCGGACGGCGCCGGGATTCTCATTTTCGATATCGACGACGGGCACAAGCTTGTCCGGCGGATCGATATCCCGATTTTCAGCGAGGGCCTTCGCGGTTTCACGGGCAACCTGAAGACCCACAGCGTCTACTACTCTACGACCAACCGGCGATTGGGGATGTTCGATCTCGAAACGGAGAAGATCGTTTGGGAGAACACCTACGACGGAGGCTGTGACCGCTCATCGATCACGTTGGACGGCAAGAAGGTCTACGCCCCGACGGGATGGTGGTACGCGGGTGCCGATGCCGGTTTCCTCGTGGTCAACGGCGAGACCGGCGAACTGATCAAGCGGATTCACGTCGGACCGCAGGCGCACAACAGCATCGTGAGTCTCGATGGGAAGCGGGTGTATCTCGGCACGCGCACGACGTTGTCGATCTTCGATACGGCGACTGACCAGATGATCCGGCAGATCAAGGACGTCGGTGAGCGCGGCATCTTCCCCTATACGATCAGGAGCAACCAGAAAATCGGCTATGTCTGTCTTGGGAACCACGTGGGTTTCGACGTAGTCGATCTGGAGAAGGGCAAGGCTTTGTATCGGGTGTTCGCGGGCGACGAGAAGATTCCCCATCGGACGCATGGCGCCGGGCTCACTCCCGACGAGACCGAGCTGTGGATCAGCGACCAGCGCGGCAAGAAGTTGTTCATCTTCGATGCGACGAAGATGCCGCCGGCGCCCAAGGGGCATGTCGAACTGTCTCAGGGCGGCCACGGCTGGGTGGCCTTCAGCCTGGACGGCAAGTATGCCTGGTCCCACACGCCTGATGTCTTCGACGTGAAGACGAAAAAGCTGGTGGCGACGCTTCGGGACGAGAACGGCAAGCCGGTCAGCGGATCGAAGTTCATCGAAGTTCATTTCCGTGACGGCAAGGTCGTCACCATGAGCAACGAATTTGGTCTGGGACGGAAGTAAAGGCCTTCGGTCGGAGAACCGAAGTCGAGCTTCGCAGGCGTTCACGCGGTGCTTTGCATGTGCTGCGAAGGGTTATAGCTTACTTGAATCTTGTGGCCAGCCTGAGCTACGGCGTTGATGAGGGAGATACTGATGGCATGAGCCCTTGACAAGTACCTGGACGAAACACAGTTGGAGATGCGGAGTGGAGCGCTATGACGCGCTCCGAGAAAGGAGAAGGTTCTCTTGTGACTAGGCTAAAGATCGCTGGGCTTGTGCTGGCGTGTTTCCTTATAGGTTGGTTATTCGGTTCCAACCCGGCCAGTCCAGGCGCGAGTTCGGCTGAGCGATGGGTCATGACGGGGCCGGGCAACATGATCTTGCTCAACACTCGTACTGGCAACACTTGGATTTTTAGGGGTAATAAATTTACCCACATACCTGAGCCCCCAGCCCCCAGCCACGCCCTACCAGCCCCCAGCTACAGGTCGAAGATAACTAATTTCTCTTTGTACTTGAGATTCCCTAGGCTGTAGAAAAGCGGGACTTCAAGCTACGAGAGGTAGGCTGTAACCACAGCATGTCACTAAAACCGGACTACGGGCTTCGATTGAAGATGGAAGGGCGGGACTCCTCTGTCGAGATACATTTCCATACATTCGCGGTGTATAACCTCGCAGTGCTTTCTCAGGGTCGATACTCCACCTGTGCCGACATTTCCTATGCGGGACAAATCCACGCCATTTCGCTGGACTTTGACCCCGAGCATCTTGAGGCAATCCTGTCGAGGGGATCGCCGAGACTACGAATGTTCGTCAAATTTCAGCTTGACCAAGACCCTGCCACACCTCGAAACATCGATTTCCCAGAGCCCGTTTATTGTTATGTTATTGCTCGCCTGGGAGAAGAACAACAGGGGCAATATGAGAGCTTCATACCACTGGTTGTACAGTCAATCTCAGACTCAAGTTTCCGAGGCACGTGATGTGAGAGAGGCCCGAAAGCGTAATTCACATATAGTGTTTGCGACACGAAACCTTCCATAGAGCCCTGACTTGTCCGATCGCCACACACCGAGTAATCCGGATTAAAGACTTTCGAGGAAGGGAATTGCAAATGTGGGAAATCTTGACGTTAGTTCTGGGTCTGGTTATCGGTCTGGTCTGGGGTAGATGGAAATGGATGCCTCAACCTCTAATGAAGGCGTCGAGAACGGACCGGATGCTCTTGAAGCGGGTTCAAGAGGAGAACTTTCATCTTGACCAGTTTGGCAATCTGTGTGCTCCATCTCAGCGTTCCTTGGCCATGGATAAGATTCTCAGAGCTCTCATGGGTGAGAAAGAACTCGACCGAGAGAAGAACCCTTTCCTGTCACGTGTTGACTCGGAGAACCCTGACCTGACCATGAGTGAAGCCCTACGCGAGATTGAATTGATTGCCGAGGACAGCCTTAAAGTCGGGTATGAGTCTGAAACGGTCAAGATTCTGCGAGCGAATGCTCGCAGGTTGAGAGGTGCCTAAAGGCTATCATGTGGGAGCTGGTGATTCCGACTGCGTTGTTTGTTCTGGGCGTGATCGTCGGGCGGTTATGGGCTCGGCGTCGGTGGGCGCTTCTACCTTTCACGCCTGTCAGTCAGAGGCATTGGAAATACCTTGCTGAGATGCAAGGTGTAGCTCAATCTCAGGAAGCTAAGAAACGCCTTCAAAATCTTGACGTGAACAGTCCATGTTTGACCCTTGCTCAGGTTTTGCGCGAGGAAGAGCTTGCCCTAGAGGCGGAGACAATGGAGTGGGCGAAGGAGAAGGGGCTACTCAAAGAGTAAGGACGAGACCAGCGCCGTCGATACCCTAGCCCAAGGTTGTCCGGCAGTTGACCCCGCCCGGTAGGGGCTTCGGATTCCTGTCTGAGGAGCATGAGAAAAGAACTGACTGCCTCTTGATGGTTGATGTAGCATGACTTGCGTCCGAGCCGCGCAAGACCCCTTCTGATAAGCTGTCACGAGGAGGATCGAGCAATCGTGAGATACCCCGAATATTTCCTTGAGCCCATGCGGGCCGAACTGTCGAGCCGCGGTGTGATCGAGACACGGACGCCGGAGCAGGTCGACGAATTGTTGAACGCCGATAGCGGAACGGTATTGATGGTGGTGAACTCGGTGTGCGGTTGCGCTGCGGGATCGGCCCGGCCGGGTGTTCTTCAGTCGCTTGAAAGCGACGTGAAGCCCGACAAGGTGGCGACCGTCTTCGCCGGTGGCGACCTGGAAGCTGTCGCGCATGTGCGGCGGATTCTCTCGGACTACCCGCCCTCCTCGCCGTCCGTCGCTCTGTTCCGCAACGGCAGGCCGGTCTACATGCTGCACCGGCATCAGATCGAGGGGCGTGGCCCGTCCCAGATCGCGGCGGAGCTGCGGCAGGCCTACCAGGAACACTGCGTCACGCAGTCGCAGTAGCGGGCTACCCCAACGCTTCGCGGATGACCTCTTCGAGCCGTCCTAGCGCGGTGGTGGCGTCCCCGTTGAGGTGGATGCGCAATGCTCTGCGGCCACGCTCGCCCAAGACCTGAAAGTCACCACTCGCCTGCGCCGCCTTCACAACGCCGAACGTGTACTTCCGGCCCGGCGCCTCGAGGTCGGCGGCCTCGTCACAGGTGATCTGGAGGAATACCCCGCTATTCGGTCCGCCTTTGTAGGCTTGGCCCGTCGAGTGCAGAAAGCGCGGCCCGAAGCCGGCGCAGGTGGCGACTTTTTTGCTGTCTCGCACTACACGGCGGATGCCTTCGAGGATGAGCTCATGTTCCGGCCTCATTTCGACGTAGCCGAGCAAGGCGAAATAGTCGCCTTCGCCGAGGCGCGAGAGGTGGGCCTTGATCAGGCCGGTCGGAGTCGTGCCGCCGCTGGCTTGGAGCGCGGCGGCATTCGTGTCGTCGGCGAAGAAAGCCATGCCGTCAAATCGCGCGAATGCCGTCTCGACCGGCAGAGAGCCGCTGGATTCGTACTGTTCGGTCATCGTGCGGGTCACGATTTTGCTCGCCTCGACGTCAGGCTGATCGAAGGGGTTGATGCCGAGCACAGAACCGGCGACGGCCGTGGCGATCTCCCACAGGAAGAACTGCGCGCCCAGATCGTAGGCGTCGCGGAGATTCAGGCGTACAACCGGCTGGCCGGCCTTTTCGAGCGTCTCGATGGCCGCGTCCTGTTGAGCGTCGGTTTGACCTTCGAGACTCAGGTAGGCGAACACGCGGTCGTTGCCATAGTCCTCGGGCGAGCCGAGCGGTTCGCGGTCCACGGGGATGATTCCGCGGCCTTGCTTGCCGGTCGATTCCGCCAGGAGCTGTTCCAGCCATGCGCCAAGGTGATATAGGCCGGGCGAGGCGATCAAGGTGAGCTTGTCCCGCCCCGCTTTCGCCGCCGCACCGAGAATCAGCCCCAGGACGAGGCCGGGGTTCCGCTCCACCGGCAGGCGGGGGGAACAGGCAATCGCCATCTCGCCGGCGCGGTCGAGAAGTCGTCTCACGTCGATGCCCATTGCTACGGCGGGGATCATCCCGAAATGGGATAGCGCCGAGTAGCGTCCGCCGATACTCGGGTCGCCGTGGAAGATATGCCGGAAGCCGTCGCGGCGCGCGGCTTCTTCCAGTTTCGAACACGGATCGGTCACGGCCGCGAAGTGTGCTCCGGCCTTGCCCTTGCCCAGGCTCTGTTCCAGGCGCTCGAAGAAATACCGCTTGAAGATGTTCGGCTCCAGAGTCGATCCTGATTTGCTCGAAACGATGAAGAGGGTTTTCGCCGGATCGAGTTTGTCTTCGAATGCCTTGACCTGCGCGGGATCGGTCGAGTCGAGCACGTGCAACCTCGGGCTGCCTTCCTGTTGTCCGAACATTTCGGACAACACTTCCGGGCAGAGGCTCGATCCGCCCATGCCGAGCAGCAGAACGTGAGTGAATCCACCGTCGCGAACATCGGCGGCGAAGTCGTCGAAGACGTCAAGGCGTGCAAGCTGACGTTCGGTGATGTCGAGCCAGCCGAGCCACTTCGCTTCGTCCGACCCGCTCCATAACGTGGAGTCCCGCGCCCACAGGCGTCTTACCTTGTCGTTGACGCGCCAGTCTCGCAGGGCCCCGTCGAACTCGGATTGCAGACCTTTGCCTAGTGTGTACGTCGGTTGATGAATATCGATGTCGGCTCTGGGCCGGCGGCGAAGGCTGCTCATTCTTTCATCCGTCTCTTCAAACAACGCCGCTTGCCGTGCCACGCCACCTGGGTCTTGCGCCTCGCACTGCCGACCGGCTGTGCACGTCTGCAATGATCGCACCGGCCGTACATCCGTGTTTCTGCCGCAACTCCTTTAACGCAACGGTTGCTCCCGTGGCGACTGCTAGCAATCGCATGGCATTTCCGGCTGACACACCCCTCTCAACCCATCGTACTGATAGAGAGCTGATCGAGATCACGACCCATGGTGCAGCCGCTCCGAAGTTTCTTGCGGCAGGCGGTTGGCAACGGCTCGCCGGACGGGCTGCCCTTCCTGACCTGGATGCCGCGGTCGAACAAGCTGTAATCTGAGACGTTCGCGCGTCCATTTCCGGGTAACTCATTTGCCGGTCTCGACGAGACACTACAATCAACGCCATGGACCGTACGTCCGCCGCCTGCTCTGGGCTCCTTCTCCTGCTTGCCTGCTTGTTGCCGTCTGCCGTCCGCGCTGAGGATTGGCCCCAACTCCTCGGGCCGCGGCGAGACGGCACGTACAATGGCGGGGATTTGGCAGCCGCTTGGCCTGAAGAAGGCCCGCGCATGGTTTGGCGAAAGGACATCGGCCACGGCTTCAGCAATCCGGTCGTTGCCAACGGCCGGCTGATCCTCTTCCATCGCGTTGGTAACGAAGATCTCGTGGAGGCTCTTGATCCCGAAACGGGCGACACGATCTGGACCTTCCGCTACGCTACGACCTATCGCGATGGTTTTGGATTCGATCCTGGTCCCCGTGCGAGCCCCGTTGTCGCCGGCAGTCAGATCTACACGTTCAGCCCCCAAGGGGTACTGCACTGTATCCGGTTCAATGACGGAAAGAAGGTGTGGCGCCGCGACACGCACCAGGAGTTTGGAGCCGATAAGGGCTTCTTCGGAGCCGCATCGACACCCGTGGTCGAAGGGGCGCGGCTATTGCTGAATGTGGGCGGTCGTGACGGAGCAGGTATCGTCGCATTCGACAAAGATACCGGCCGCACGCTTTGGCAGGCTTCCGACGATGAAGCGAGCTACTCTTCCCCTGTGGTCGCGGACATTGCCGGGGAGCGGCTGGCGGTTTTCCTTACGCGGGAAGGGCTGCAGGCAGTCGTCCCGAACAACGGTGAAATTCGCCACTCCTTGCGGTGGCGGGCCCGGAGCCACGCTTCCGTCAACGCCGCCATGCCGCTCGTGATCGGGAACCGCGTCTTCCTGTCCTCGAGTTACCGGACCGGTGCCACATTGCTCGACCTCGGCGGCGGCCAACTCGAACAGCTCTGGTCCTCCGACGACGCCCTGTCGAATCACTATGCGACGAATGTCCACAAAGACGGTTACCTCTACGGATTTCACGGCCGGCAGGAGTATGGTCAGGTTTTCCGCTCCATCGAACTCGCGACCGGCAAGGTGCAGTGGGAACAGCGAGGCTTCCGTGCCGGCACGGTGACTCTTGCGGGTGACCGGCTTTTGATCCTTGTCGAGAACGGGGAGCTTGTTCTTGCGGAAGCCTCGCCGAAAGGTTTCCGGAGTCTTGCCCGCGCAACAGTGCTCGACGGCACGGTTCGCGCCTACCCGGCGCTCGCTCGAGGCCGACTCTACGCGCGAAACGGGTCCCGCCTGGTGTGTGTCGACTTGCGCGAGCCCGCCTCGCGCTGAACTTCGCTTGATGGTTTGCGTATCTGTTGAGTAGGCCGTTTGAACGCTTGTCCGGACGGGGCTCGCGAAACACGTTCGGTTTCCCCAAAAATAAGAGTCGCGTTGCGCGCGTGAACCATTGGCCGTACACTTGGGATCGGATCGCGGAAATCAGTGTTTCGCTTTCGAATCGCCGCCTGACTAGCCTGCATTTCTCACCACGCGGCGAGACGAAGTGCGTGAGAGGGCCGTCAGGACGAGGCGCGAGCCGCTTGACGCGCGCAGGCGTACTTGACAGTACGTTGAGCACGGCAAGCAAGCGCAACGAAGTCCTGGCGGTCGTATCGTGTGCTTCGACCGTCGGGTGGTGAGAAATGCAGGCTAGCGGCGGCCACGATCATGGAACTGCTTGAACTCGATCGATACGTAGCGATAGGCATCGACGCCACGATCTATCTTTTTTTGGCTGTCACGGCGACGCTGCTTTTCCTCGTTCGCATGGGGTTGCAGTTTTTCTTCGGCGACGTCGATATGGACCTCGACGGCGCTGTCGATGCCCACATGGATAGCACTGGCGCTTTCGAGCTCTTCTCGCTGCTGTCGGTCCTGGCCTTCTTCATGGGCGTGGGCTGGATGGGCCTCGCCTGCCGGGTCAATTGGGGGCTCGGCTCAGCCGTTTCGGCGGTCTCGGCCACAGCTTTCGGCCTTTCTTTGATGGGTCTGTCGGCGGGCCTGATGTATGCCGTCCGGCAGATGACGCACGAGGGCCGCTATGACGTGAAGACGGCCATCGGACAAACCGCCAAAGTCTATCTCACGATCCCCGCCAAAGGACAAGGCCAGGGACAGGTCGAAGTTACGGTTTCGGGCCGGCGCAAAGTGCTGCCCGCCATGAGCACGAGTGACGAGATCCCGGCTTTTACGCGAGTGACGATCGTAGATGTCGTCGGCGAAGAAACATACGTAGTGGAGCCATCAGGCTGAGCCCTTTTGAGAACGGAGGCGGCATGACACCCTTGTTCGCGCAGTTGTTCGAGTTCGGCATCATCCTTCCGGTCATCGTTGTGGCCGTGTTCATAGGCGTGCTGATGTTCGTCGTGAGCCAGTACAAACGGTGCCCCTCCAACCGGATTCTGGTCGTCTACGGCAAAGTCGGCGGGAACCAGGCCGCGAAGTGCGTGCACGGCGGAGGTATTTTTGTTGTTCCGCTCTTCCAGGACTTCCAGTACCTGTCGCTTGAACCGATGACGATCGATATCGAGCTGACGGGCGCGCTGTCGAAAAAGAACATCCGTGTCAACGTCCCCTCCACGTTCACGATCGGCGTCTCGACCAGTCCGACGATCATGAACAACGCCGCCGAGCGCTTGTTGGGGTTGGGGGAGCGGGAAATCTCCGCGCAGGCGCGGGACATCATCCTCGGCCAGATGAGGCTCGTGATCGCGACGCTCTCGATTGAGGAAATCAACCAGGACCGCGAGAAGTTCCTGGACCTCGTCAACAAGTTCTGCGCGGGTGAGTTGCTGAAAGTTGGACTCGAAGTGATCAACGTCAACATCCGCGACATCATGGACGAGTCGGGCTACATCGACGCCATCGGCAAGAAGGCGGCCGCCGAAGCGATTCAGAAAGCCAAGGTCGAAGTCGCCGAGCAGGTCAAGGAAGGGGCTATCGGCGAAGCCACCGCCAACCGAGCGAAGGCTGTCGAAGTCGCCAATCAGGAAGCGGCGTCGACGATCGGCCGCAAAGAGGCCGAGCGCGAGCAACGCGTTCGCACCGCCAAGCTCGAGGCCGAGGGCGTTTCCGGCGAGGCCGAGGCCATGCGCGAACAGGAGATCGTCAGCGCGCAACAGAAGGCGATTTCGACGGAAGGCAAGAAACAGGCCGAATCGAATCAGCGTGTAAAAGTGGCGACCCTCGAAGCCGAGGCGGTGCAGGGCGAGAACGAATCGCAAGCGAATATCGCTACTTACAACGCCACGCTGGCGGAGCGCCGGGCCGAGGCGCGCCGGCGCGGCGAGGTCGCCACGGCCGAAGCCGTCCGCGACGTGTTGATGGCCGAGAAGGAACAGGAACTGGCGCGCCTGCAGAAAGAGCAGATCGTCCAGCAGCAGATCGAGCGGGAGAAGATCGAGATCGAGGCGGAAGCCGAAGCGGAACGCATCCGGCGCGTCGCCAAGGGTGAAGCCGACGCGGTGCTTGCGAAATACAACGCCGAGGCGGAAGGTGTCCAGCGTGTTCTCGAAGCGAAGGCCCAGGGTTACGAGAACCTGCTTCGCACCTGTGCGCAGCGGCCTGACCTTGCCCCCACTTTGCTCATCATCGAGAAGCTGCCCGACCTGGTCGCCGAGCAGGTCAAGGCCGTCCAGAACCTCAAGATCGACAAGGTGACCGTGTGGGATTCCGGAGCGAATGGCGCCGCCGACGCCAACGGCGCGACAGCAGGCTTTCTCCGCGGGCTGATCGGCTCGCTTCCGCCCGTCCACGAGTTGGCGAAGCAGGCGGGCATCGATCTGCCCAGTGTATTGGGGACCCTGAACGAGGGTCAGGAAGAGTCATCCGCCAACACCCGCAAGCAGGAAGACGAAGCCCGCTAGCCTGCATTTCTCACCACGCGGCGAGGCGAAGTGCGTGAGAGGGCCGTCAGGACTAGGCGCAAGCCGCTTGGGCGCCAGCAACTAGCCTGTATTTCTCACCACGTGGCGAGTCGAAGTGCGCGAGAGGGCCGTCAGGACGAGGCGCGAGCCGCTTGGCGCGCGCAGGCGTACTTGACAGTACGTTGAGCACGGCAAGCAAGCGCAACGAAGTCATGGCGGTCGTATCGTGTGCTTCGACCGTCGGGTGGTGAGAAATGCAGGCTAGGCCTTTAAGGTTTTCACGAAACACGAGTCACGAAACACGAATCACGGCCTTTTATCGTGTGCTTCGGCCGTCGGGTGCTGAGAAATGCAGGCTAACGGTCGTTTCCCACGACTTGCTTCGCCAGACTTGTTCGAAAGCGCCGCCGGTCCTCTCCTTCGGGTCCCTCGGCAATGTGGCCAATCGAGTAATACATCCATAGCCCATCGTCGCGGCGCACTACGTAAGGCGCGAAGGCGGCATACTCGTCGATGCTTCCGCGAGGGCCGTTGAACAACGCGGGTTCGCGGTCTTTCACCCAATGGACTCCATCCGTGCTCACGGCATGTCGGATGCAGTTCCCTCGCGGAACCACTTCGCCCGAGCGGATACCCGTTCCGGCGCTGTACCACATGTGAAAGGTCTCCCCCTCGAGAAGGGCCATGCAGTTGTACACGTACTCCTCAGTGACGTCGCCGAGCGTCTCTGGCTCGACCACGGGATTGCCGTCGTTCTCTCGCGTCCAGTGGACACCGTCATGGCTGGTCGCGTAGCCGAGCCGGAAGCCCTGTTGCGGTCCGTTGCCCATGTACCACAGATGCAGCTTGCCGGAGTCGTCCCTGACCACAGCGGGATGCAGCACCACTTGATCGTCGAACTTGCCTTTTCCCCCGGTCCCGAGTACGGGTTGGCCTTGGTTTCGCCGCGTCCAGTCGATGCCGTTTTCGCTGGTGGCGTAGCCGATCGTGTAGCTGCTGTCTTCGTCGCCCATCGTGAACCACATGTGGAAAAGGCCGTCAAACCTCACGACCGCCGGATGGTCGACTTTCGTGGAATCGGGCGCTCCGGGTGGGCCGTGGCGGAAGATCGGCTCTCCGCCATTTGCCTTGGTCCACCTAGCCTGCATTTCTCACCACGTGGCGAGGCGAAGTGCGTGAGAGGGCCGTCAGGACGAGGCGCGCGCCGCTTGGCGCGCGCAGGCGTACTTGACGGTACGTTGAGCACGGCAAGCAAGCGCAACGAAGTCCTGGCGGTCGTATCGCGTGCTTCGGCCGTCGGGTGGTGAGAAATGCAGGCTAACGCCCGTCGGGGCTCGTGGCGAGGCCGATTTGCCCGGTAAAGCTGTCAGCCGATCGGCCGTTGTACCACATCCACCATTCGTTGCCGACTTTGAGCACGCAGGGATACTTGGCGTTGGTTTCGTCGAACGACCCGGCGGTACCCAATTCCAGAATGACGCGGTTGGTCTTCTCGAATACGAAACCATCGGATACAGGCTCCCCAACGGGCGAGCCGCAAGCCGCGAGGACCGCGAACCATGCCGTCAGGACTAGCCTGCATCGGGAATCCGTTGTTGTGATGGCCGCCATGATGCGCGTGTCGGATATTCATGATATGCACCTTGAGTACAATACGCTGACCTTGTTTCCCTCGTGGTGCCTCTCCTTCTGAATGCTGAATGGGGATTTTCTGCACCACCGAAGCTGTCCGCGGACGGCGGTCCGGATCGTCCGGGCGATCAATCCCGGCTCCGCAAGTCCTGGGCCGGCCATCGACGCACTGGCCGCATGACCGGGCCAGCCCCTCGTCACGCTCATTCGGGCGTTCCAGCTCCGCGTCGCGGTTGTCATCTCTGGTAAAGGTAAATACCATAAGAGCGAACGGGGTCCTGCGTGCCGTCGCGGTTGGGGCGTCTATCTAGCCTGCATTTCTCACCACGCGGCGAGGCAAAGTGGGTGAGAGGGCCTTCAGGACGAGGCGCGCGCCGGGCGGAGGAAAAGGCGCGCGCAGGCGTACTTGCCAAATCGCCTCCTTCACCCCTCGTGTGACGAAACACGGCTTTTATGTTTTTTACGAATCACGAGACACGAGACACGAATCACGGCTTTTTTCGTGTGCTTCGACCGTCGAGTGGTGAGAAATGCAGGCTAGTGGCGTTCGTGGCGGCACGGATTGCCGCGCAAACATCCCTCTGCATTGCAATGAGGCGTGCCGGCTGCGCATAGGCACTCACGATTCGCTCGTCGGTCTGGTCTGCGCGGTGCCGCAGGCGGGTATGGCGTAAACACTGCCGTGAACGGCGTAGGCTGACGAATTGCTCTTGGCAGCGCGTTTCACAGAAGGGAGTTGAGTTCCAACATGTTGCAGATGGCGCCGGAGGAGATGCGCGAGCTGGCGCACCATGTGGTGGAAATACTGATAGAGCGTAGTGCGCGTCTGCCGGGCGAAAGGGCATGGGAGGGCGACTTCAAGGACGCTCTCTCTCATCAGTTGGACGAAGACCCGCCGGAGACTGGCCGGCCCGCACGGGAGGTAATCGACCGGGCGGCGCAGGACGTGCTGAACAATACGTTGAGACTCGATCATCCGCGGTCGTTCGGCTTCGTACCGACCTGCCCGACGTGGCCGGGCGTACTGGCGGACTTCATGGCTTCCGGCTTCAACGTGAATGCGGCAACCTGGCTCGTAGCGAGCGGCCCGAGCCAGGTCGAAGCGGTTGTGATCAACTGGTTCCGGAAGTGGTTCGGACTGCCGAACGGGGCGGGCGGGTTGGTGACCAGCGGCGGGTCTTCGGCGGCGCTTCACGCGTTGGTGGCAGCACGCGAGGCGGCCGGTAACCCGGAGCGCCCGGTTGCCTACATGAGCGATCAGAGTCACAGTGCGCAGGTCCGGGCAGCGCGCATCGTGGGCATCATGCCGGAGCGGATTCGGATGCTCCCGGCCGACACGTCAGGTCGGATCGATCCGGGTGAGGTTGCGGAAGCCATCGTCGCAGACCGGTCGGCCGGGTGTACGCCGATGGTCGTTTGCGCGAACGCCGGCACGCCGACCCGGGGCGCAGTCGACCCGCTGGCGGCACTGGCGGACATCTGCGCCGCCGAGCGGCTATGGCTTCACATTGATGCGGCCTATGGCGGTTTCGCGATCCTGACGCCGCGTGGCGCCGCTGCGCTCGAGGGAATCGATCGGGCGGACTCGATCAGCGTCGACCCGCACAAGTGGCTGTTCCAGCCCTACGAGGCTGGCTGCATCCTGGTCCGCGATGTCGGCGCCCTTGAACGCGCCTTCTCGATTCAGCACGACGTGATGCAGGATTCGGTGTGGGGCGCGAAGCACGCCAACATGGCGGACTACGGCTTCCAACTGAGCCGCAGCTTCCGCGCGTTGAAGATCTGGATGTCGATTCAGACCTTCGGGATGGCGGCGTTCCGCGCGGCAATCGAAAACGGGCTCGATCTGGCCTCTCGGGCTGCGGACTACGCCAGAGAGAGCCGCACCCTGGAGTTGGTGTCGGAGTCGCTTGGCATGGTATGCTTCCGCGTCAACCCCGGCGGCCTCGGCAAAAATGCCCTGGCCAGCATGAACCGCAAGGTGCTGGCGAGCATGTTCTGGGACGCACAGGCGTTCCTTTCCTCCACAATGGTCAACAAGCGATTTGTCCTGCGGCTGTGTATCGTGAACCACAACACGACGTGGGATGACGTACGGGAGACGCTTGCAGCAGTTGAGCGGTTAGCTGCCGAGGTGAGCGAGTAATTACGGTCGAGACAGCACCAGGTGCGTAATGGCTGCCTCGACCGCTTCGCGCACGGATGGTCCGCCACCTTGACGAATCGGTGGCATGGGCCTACGGATCCTCGATGCCGGGACTAGCCTGCATGTCTCACCACGTGGCGAGGCAAAGTGCGTGAGAGGGCCGTCAGGACGAGACGCGAGCCGCTTGGCGCGCGCAGGCGTACTTGATGACAGTACGTTGAGCACGGCAAGCAAGCGCAACGAAGTCCTGGCGGTCGTATCGCGTGCTTCGACCGTCGGGTGGTGAGAAATGCAGGCTAGAATCTAGAAACTAAAAACTATCCACTAACCTCTATCCACGGCCTTTACAGTTCACCCGCCGTCAGACATATCTTCTGGAGCAACCCAGTCCTCCGCTCATGTTTTTCACGAATCACGAGACACGAAACACGAAACACGGCTTTTATGTTTTCCACTAAAAACCAGAAACTAAAAACTAAAAACTATCCACTATCCACTATCCACTACCCACTATCCACTGCCTTTTCGGCTCTCCCCCCGGCCTTTCCCGCTCCACCTATTCCGACGAAATATCGTAGGCGTACAGCGTGTCCTGCTCCCGGAGGTAGAGCCGCCCGTTGGCGACAACCGGGAGGGCCCACGTGGGATACCGGCCGCGCGGAATCGAGAACCGGGATCGTTCTCGGTAACCCTCCGGCGTGGCCTCGGCAAGCCCCGCGACCCCATCCTCGCTCAGCAGGTAGAGCAGCCCGCCGGCCGCGATCACTTGACCCTTCCCGACGGCGCGGTCTTTCCAGGCCACTTCGCCGGTTTCGAAGTTCATGCACGTAAGGATGCGGCTGGAATAACCGTAGAGGTAATCGCCGATGAGCACCGGGGTGTTGTAGTGATTCCGCATCTCGCGGGTGAAGTAGATCTCCTTGGCGTCGACTCCGGAGCCATTTGCGGCCAGTTCCAGCAGCCCTCCGCCCGTGCCGTAGTCGCTCGAGACGAACACCCGTCCGCCGCGGGCGATCGGAGTCGCCACGTTGGCCGTACGGTTCGATACGCGGCTGTAGCGCCAGAGTTGATGGCCGTTGTCCGCGCGGACGCCCACCGCCGCCTCGCCCGTGAGCAACACATACTGCCGAACGCCCCCGGCTTCGATCGCGATGGCCGAGGAATATCCGGCCTCGTCGTCCAGCGACTTCCAGATCACGTTCCCGTTGCTCTTGTCGATCGCGACGATCGAGGCTCCGCCGCCGCCTGCGTTCACGACCACTTTGCGGCCATCGATCAGCGGTGACTCGCTGATGCCCCAGTTGATGTTGCGGGCGTTGAACCTCCGCAGCAGATTCGTCGCCCAAAGCCGCTTGCCGGTGGCCGTTTCCAGAGCGGTCAGGCTGCCGTTCGAGCCGAGGGAGTAGACCGTCTCGCCGTCGATCGTTGGCGTGCCGCGCGGGCCGCCCCCGCGGCGGTCGAGATAGGCGTCGCCGTTGGGAGTTCGCCAAAGCACTCGGCCGGTCGCCTCGTCGAGGGCAACGACCGACTGCCCGCCGCGGGACTGTCCTTGCGTGATGATCCGGCCGCCCGACACGGCGACCGATGCGAAGCCCTCGCCGAGTCCGGTCGCCTTCCAGGCCAGCGGCGGCTCGCCCTCCGGCCACTCTTGCAACAGCCCCGCTTCTTTCGAGACACCGTCCCGCTCGACCCCGCGCCATTGGGGCCAATCCGCCGCGATGGCGAGCAAGGAGCTTGACAGGAAGCAGAGCACAAGCCGTCTGACCGACATGGCCGCAGTATATCAATGGCCCCCGTCGGAACCGCCTCGCTCAGTTCGAAATCGCAGAGAATGAACGAGCCGGAAGGAGAGAAACGAGAGACCGTACGTTCCTCGTACAGTTTCTCCAATGTAGTCGAGGAAATTGGCTGGACAGAAGCGCAGGTTCTCAAATGGTCCCTCACCAATGCTGAAAGGCCGAGTCGCAATTCCGCGCACGCCGGGCTCGGCTACTCCCGGTTTGAAGAGGTTCGATAAGGCGGGCGTCTCGAACTTAGCCTGCATTTCTCACCACGCGGCGAGACGAAGTGCGTGAGAGGGCCGTCAGGACGAGGCGCGAGCCGCTTGGCGCGCACAGGCGTACTTGACAGTACGTTGAGCACGGCAAGCAAGCGCAACGAAGTCCTGGCGGTCGTATCGTGTGCTTCGGCCGTCGGGTGGTGAGAAATGCAGGCTAGGGTCAGCAACAGAAGTAAGCATCCGATCTGCACGGAAGTTCAAAGATCGGGGGAATCCCGGAAAAATGACACGCTCAGAGGACTGTAGAGAGGTTTTCAGATCGTGGGTGGACCCGCAGCACCCCCGGGATCGGACCGGTTGACCCCTTTACGGTCAGGTGAATTTGATGAGTCCGACAATCAGGGCAACGATGCCCCCGCCTTGAATCCATAGAGCCCGGAACATCTCTGCCCGCAGGTTGGCGATCTCCGCCTTGAGGTCGGCAATATCGGCTTTGGTAGCCACAGTGTCACTGAAGGCGGCAGCCAGCGTGTCCACTACGGCATCGGCCTGGGCCTCAGCGAATCCGGCGGCCTGGAGCTTGCGGACGGCTTGGCGGGTGTCGAAGGTGGTGGTTGCCATCGCTAGCCTGCATTTCTCACCACGTGGCGAGGCGAAGTGCGTGAGAGGGCCGTCAGGACGAGACGCGAGCCGCTTGGCGCGCGCAGGCGTACTTGAACCGTACGTTGAGCACGGCAAGCAAGCGCAACGAAGTCCTGGCGGCCGTATCGCGTGCTTCGACCGTCGGGTGGTGAGAAATGCAGGCTAGCATCATGATGCCCATCAATATGGAGGAAACCGCCAAGGTGATCCACCCCGGCTTTCGTTTTGAGAACGGACGGGGTGTGAGGACTTTGCGTACGGCCTGCTTCCTTACGGTACGTGTCTGTCCGTTCTCGAGGACCAGAGAAATGGAATTGGCTGTGACCGTGCGTAAGCGACCCTTGATCCTCCGGCTCCCCTGGGGGCCGCATCCTTGTACAGTATGACCTTGGTTTTTGTATTTCGCGGCACGGCCTGTACTCGGGACCAATCCGCATGTTTCGCCGACGCAATCATGAGCCGCTGATAGGCGGCCGAGTCTTGGATCTTCTTGTTCTTCCGCGCAAAATACCAGGGAAGCCTGCCGGCTATGCTGGACGCCCTCGGGTTGGCGCCCGCATCCAGCAACGCCTCGATCACTGCAGGGTCTGAGGTATCACGCGCCGCCCGATGCAGCGCGGTGAGTCCTCGTGTGTCCTGCTCGTTCGGAACCCTCCCAGCGCTGAGACAGGCCTCCACCTGCTGCACGGTAGCGGTCTTGAAAAATTTCGTTGTTTTCCAGTCCTGGCAGCTCCCCTCGGCTGCCGTCGTCGGCACGCCAGCCAACAGCAGCAGGGCTGCAAGACCAGCGGCAGTGACTTTCCTGCAAAGACGGCTGTAGTTTCTCATGAGGTTCCTCCTTGCAATGTCATGATAGCGCCGAACTGACCTGCCACTCCTGGTTCGACACCGCGGTTAGAATTAAGCAGAAAGAAGGAGTCGAGATGGCGAAATTATGTACCAGTCTTGCCTTGATGCTTGTCCTGGCTTGTTCGGGACCGCCGAGGCTTCACGCCGAGGAACCTCGGCAAGACTGGAGCCGCGTGCAGGCGTTGCCGGCCGGCCAGAAGATCGTCGTCAAGTCTTTCAAGGGAATGGGTCCCAAGGTGAAAGGCGCTTACGTTTCCAGTGATGCCGCCCGTCTCATCGTCCGAAGGCAAGACGGCCAGACGGTCACCATTCCCAAGGACCAGATTCGCAAGGTCGTAGGGAAAGAACGTCAACGCCACGGCGTCTTGATTGGTGCGGCTGCCGGGTTCGCGATCGGCGTTGGTCTATCGACTGTAGGGGATTTTAGACAGCCTCTTGGCGCTTTGCTCATCGGGGGGCCCTTCGCCGGAATCGGTGCTCTCATAGGCTTTGCAGTCCAAACTGGGGGGAAACATTTTGTTGTCTATCAGGCTGAGAATCCGGACCGCAGTGGGTCCACGACTCCGTGATCCCTCATTGATGGCTTCCGCAATGGAACCACCGCCTTGGGACGCATGCCCGGTGAGGCGCGTCAGCCGTTGGGGCTTCCCGGCTCTCCCTGCTTTCCGGAAGCGTTGTCCTGGTTGCCGGACTGCCTGTCTGCTTGCGGCAGCATCCGGTACTTCGGCGGGACTTCGTAAATCGTCCCCTGCCACAGGCCAAAGAAAAGACCAGCTGCGATTGGAAGGGTGACCACCAAGTGCGCCCTCCTGTCTAAGTCCCCTCTTGTTGTTGCTTCGAGGAATAAAAATATAGCCCCCAGAGCAAACCATCCCTGCCATCGTTTGACGAATGGGCGGTAGGCGAGCACCTTGCGCACGGCCGTCTTCTGCACGGTGCGCGTCTGTCCGTCCTCGAGCCTCAGCGTGATGGAGTCGGCGGTAGCCGAGACGAAGCGGCCCCTGATCTTACTGCTCTCCCGAGGGGCTGCGTCCTTGTACAGCCGCAGCACGGTATCTCGATTGTGTGGCAAGGCCTGCACCCGGGACCAGTCCGACCTCTTCGCCCGCGCTAACCTGAGCCGCTGATAGGCCTCAGATCCTTTGATCTGTTTGTTCTTCCGCGCGAAATCCAAGGGCAGCCGTCCGGCTATGCTGTACACCCTCGGGTTGGCGCCCGCATCCAGCAACGCCTCGATCACGGCCGGTTGCGAGGTATCCCGTGCTGCCCGATGCAGGGCGGTGAGTCCTTGCGTGTCCGGCTTGTTCGGATCCTCCCCGGCGCTGAGACAGCCCCTCACCTCGTCCACGGTGGCGGACTCGAAAAACTTCGCTGTATTCCAGCCCTGGCAGCTCTGGGCCGCCGCTATCGGCAGGCCGGCCACCAGCAGCAGGCCAGCCAACCCAGCGGCCGTGATTTTCCTGAAAAGACTTCTGATGCTTGTGTTTTCAGTGAGATTCCTCATGGCGGCTCCTGACTGACCCGAAGCCCCTATTCCGACACCGCGATACAGCGACCCTCAAGAGCGGCTCCGAAAGTCTTCATGTCTAGGATGATACGACCAGGGGCCGCGGCGGGGTTCATTCAGTCCGGACGCGGCTCTTCCTGCTTCCCGGAAGCATCGTCCTGGTCACCAGACTGCTGGTCTGCTTGCGGTCGTATCCGGTGATTGGCCGGCACGTCGTAGATCGGTCCCATCTTGCCAGCCAAAAAACCAACGAGCGTCGGTATGCCGACCACGAGTCCTATGAATGCCGGGACCTCTCCGGGTTCAGCTCCTTCGGTTCCTGCCGCTAGCAACAGTACACCTGTGATTGCGCCGCTAATTCCCAGAGCTGCCCATCCCGCGCCTCGTTGTATGAATGGAAGTGGAGTTTGCACCCTGTGCACGTTTGACTTGAGGAAGGTACGGGTCTGGCCGTCCTCAAGGACGATGGAAATGGAGCCGTCAGTCGCTGAAACCAAGTGGCCGTTGAACCTACGTTGACCCCGCGGGGCTGCGTCCTTGTACAGCCGCACCGCGATTTTGGTATCGTACGCGACGGCCTGCACGCGGGACCAGTCCGCCCTTCTCGCCGACACTTTCTTCAGAGAATCTACCGCAATCATGAGCCGCTGATAGGCATCCGAGCCCTTGATCTTTTTGTTTCTCCGCCCGAAATCCCAGGGCTTCCGACCGTCTAGGCTTGACGCCCTCGGATTGGCGCCCGCATCCAGCAACGCCTCGATTACTGCCGGGTCGGAGGTCTGCCGGGCCGCCCGATGCAGTGCAGCAAGTCCATGTGCATCCCGCTCGTTCAGATTCTGCCCAGCGCTGAGACAGGCTTTCACCTGGTCCAGGGTGGCGGTCTCGAAAAACTTCTCTGTATTCCAGCCCTGGCAGCTCTGGGCCGCCGCCGGGGGCGGCAGGCTGGCCACCAGCAGCAGGGCTGCAAGACCAGCGGCTGTGATCTTCCTGAGCAGATGGCCGTGGTTACCAGTAATCCTTGCCATGGCAGCGTCATGATAGCACCAGGCTGAGCTGAATCTCCCGGCTCGAAACCACGGCTAGAATGAATTGGGACGGGGGGTTGAAATGGCAAAATCCTGTACTTTGCGGCTCTCTGTTGCCCTGCTGGCGGCTCCCGCTGACCGCGCGGAGACGGTCATCGGATCCGACTGTGGCATGTATTGGATGATCGAAGGGCAGGGATGAAACTGACAGGATCGGTGGTGATCGCGTGCATGGCACTGGCGGCCTCTTCGGCCGTGGCGGACGCCGCGAAGCTGAAGCCGGAGACAATTCGCGCCTTTGATCGCTACGTGCATCTGACCGAGGCGCGCATGCAGGCGGAGATCGACGGCATAACCGGATTCCTATGGCTCGACCGTCTCTCCGACGCCAACCGGGAGGAGGTGCTCACACGGCTCCGATCCGGCGAGATCGTCATCGAGCCGCTTGAGACGCGGGACGGCGGAGACGAGGTCGACATCCCGTCCGGCATGGTGCACCACTGGATCGGCACCGTCCTCATTCCCGGTGTCACCCTCGACCGGTCGATCGCGATGATGCAGGACTATGAACGCTACCCCGAGATCTACGCTCCGGACGTGCAAGCTGCAGCGGTCCGGGCGCGTCAGGACAATCGCTTCGAGGTCTACTTGCGGCTGTATACCAAGAAGGTCCTGACGTGGGTGGCCGACACGGAGCATCGCGTGGAGTACATCGCGGTCGGCGACACGCGCATGCACGTGCCGAGCCGCAGCACGCGGATCCTGGAAGTCGAGCACCCGGATACGCCACGGGAACGCACGAAGCCTGAAGGGAAGGACCGCGGACTCGCGTGGCGGCTGAACAACTACTGCTCGTTCGAGGAACGCGACGCGGGAACCTTCATGCAGTGCGAAGCGATCAGCCTCACCTGGGGGATCCCGTCCCTGTTCGAGGCCGTCCTGCGGCCGTTCGTGACGGGTGTGCCTCGTGAGAAGCTGACCCTGACCCTGGATGCGTCCCGGCGCTGGCTCACGTCCGGTCGTTTCCAAGGCCGCGCACCTCTCGATCTGATCCAGAGTAGCCTCGGCCCCGCCTCGATCCAGACCTCCGAGCACTACCTGGGGCTCTAACAAAACCTCCACGACGCCCCGAAGATCGGCTCCGGCTCACAGGCTGGTAGGAGCAAGTACGGGAATCCCCGTTTGGCTCGGGTGCTGCCAGAAAGGGAGCTGGCCAGAGTTGCTCGTCAGCGGTTGGGTCTTGATGGCTTTTCCGAATTTCCGGAAGCGGTGTCCTGGCCACCGGGCTGCTGGTCTCCTTGCGGCAGCGTCCGATGCTCGAGCGGCACCTCGTATATCCGTCCCATCCCCGAGGGCAAGAAAAATACGCCGCCAATAATGGGGATGAGCAGGTACATTTCCCTCTTGATATCCAATGGACCTACTAGCCCTATAAGGATCGCAGCTGTAATCCCCGTGGCGACCCATCCCGGCCATCGTTTGGCGAACGGGCGATAGGTGAGAACCTTGCGCACGTCCTTCTTCGGGAAGGTGCGCGTCTGCCCGTCCTTGAGCACGAGTTTGATGGAGTCGGCCGTGGCCGAGTCGAAGCGGCCCTTGATCCTCCAGCTCTGCGGAGGGGCCGCGTCCAGGTACAGCTGTACCTGGGTCTTGGTATGGTGCGGCACGGCTTGCACCCGGGACCAGTCCGTCTTCTTCGCCGTCGCTACCCTGAGCCGCTGATAGGCGGCCGAGCCCTTGATCTGTTTGTTCCTCCGTGCGAACTGCCAAGGCAGCCTGCCGGAGGTAGTGTACGTCCTCGGGTTGGCGCCCGCATCCAGCAACGCCTCGATCACGGCCGGGTCGGAGGTATCCCGTGCCGCCCGGTGCAAGGCGGTGAGTCCTTGCGTGTCCGGCTTGTTCGGATCCTCCCCGGCGCTGAGACAGGCCCTCACCTCGTCCACGGTGGCGGACTCGAAAAACTTCGCTGTATTCCAGCCCTGGCAGCTCTGGGCCGCCGCTGTCGGCAGGCCGGCCACCAGAAGCAGGCCAGCCAACCCAGCGGCCGTGATTTTCCTGAAAAGACTTCTGATGCTTGTGTTTTCAGTGAGATTCTTCATGGCTCCCTCTGGCTGACCCGAAGCTCCCTGATCAACACCGCCCCCTCCCGCTGCTCGCCGTGGCCGCGGGGTTCACTCAGTCCCGAAGCGGCTCTTCCTGCTTCCCGGAAGCGTTGTCCTAGTCGCCGGACTGCTGGGCGGCTTGCGGTGGCGTCCGGTATCTGGGGGGTACGCTGTAAATCGCACCCATCCCCGAGACGAAGAAAGCAAGGATCGCGGACGGAAGGGTGGTTGTTGCATGGACTCCTGCCATTGTTGACCCGGAGACATTGTCGACACTAGCGCTCATGCTGAGCAGGGTTTGCATGATCCCGAAAACAACCCCCAGCGTGATCCACCCCGGCGTTCGTTTCGAGAACGGACGGGGGACGAGAACCTTGTTCACGGACGACTTCGAAAAGGTGCGCGTCTGACCATCCTTGAACAGCAGCGTGATGGAATCCGTCGTGGCCGCTTCGAAACGACCCTTGAACCTACGGACGGGAGCGGCATCCTGATACAGCCGCACCTCAGTCTTGGTATTGCGTGCTACAGCCTGCACTCGGGACCAGTCCGCCTTCTTCGCCGTCCCACTCCTAATCTGCGCTGGCACTGACACGATCCTGAGCCGCTGATAGGCGTCGGAGTCTTTGATCCTGTCGTTCTTACGCGCGAATTGCCAGGGCAGCCGGCCGGCTCTGCTGTACGCCCGCGGGTTGGCGCCCGCATCCAGCAACGCCTCGATCACGGCCGGATCGGAGGTCTTCCGTGCTGCCCGATGCAGGGCGGTGAGTCCTTGTGTGTCCGACTTGTTCGGGTTCTCACCGGCGCTGAGACAGGCCCTTACCTCGTCCACCGTGGCGGTCGCGAAAAACTTCGCTGTATTCCAGCCCTGGCAGCTCTGGGCCGTCGCCGCCGTCGGCAAGCCGGCCGCCAGCAGCAGGGACGCAAGACCAGCCGCCGTGATCTTCCTACAAAAACTTCTGCTGATTCTATCCCTCGTGGGATGCCTCATGACAAGGTCATGGTATCACCAGGCTGAGAGGCTAGACGTATGACCGTGTAGTAGTAACGATCCTTTCTGCAACGTTGCACCCGCTCCCCGATTTTCACGCTTTAGACCCTCTTTAGACGCAGCAAAAAGCGCGGCGTTAATACAATCCTCATTGAAAGATGCTTGCAGGGTAACTGCTCGTGAAAATCGGTTAACAGCCCGTGTCAAAAGTCCCGTGGAAGGCGCGGCGGGCTCCTGCGGTCGCTCGGCGCGGAGTGAGGAGGATGGCGATCCGGGTGATCTCCTCCGACGAACGACAAAGCCGACGGCCGCAAATGTCCGTCGCCCAAAGGGTTACGCGCCGCTCCCGCTCGGCTGCGTGGAGAGCGCGGCGCCACGTTCCTGGAACGGCTAGTCGTTACGCCATCAGCCTCGGGGCGCGTAACGCCGCCCGCGTGACTTTTGACACGGGCTGTTGATATGGTGTGACCTGTCAAGTTTGGGCACAGCAATTGCGTTAAGATGTCCGGGAAAGGGACCTAAGATGTCCGGGAAAGGGACCTCCTTTTCGTTGGTTCTACTTCTCAGACGGAGAGCGGGACGCCGGGGCTCGAAGCGACGTTCGGATCCTGCTGATATGCGCGGGTTGGGTACCGCCTGACTGGTATTCGTCGCGGAGCTGCCTCACTCTAAGTACGAAGATCGCCCTGCGGCGCTTCCTAACAGCCACGAGGGTTCTCCCGAGACGGCCCCGGCGTCCTGCTCTCGGTCTGAGAAGATTTTCTGTTTCACGGTCCTTGTTCAGGCCGCTTCCGACAACAGCTGTTGGCGCTTCACCTCCTTGGTAATCGCCCACATGAATCCCAACAGTTCCCGAGCGATCGCGACGACGATGACGGTGGACGGCTTGCCGCGCGCTGCCATGCGCCGGAACTTGCCGCACAAGCGTTGCTGGGCTTGCCAGGCCAGGGCTTGCACCTGGGGCGAAGACTTTTCGGCGCGGCGCTGAATCACGGCCGTCTTGCGGGCGGGAAAACGGTAGCCCCAAGCGCATTCGATCAACATGCGGCGTACGTGCGTATTGCCGGCTTTGGTCAACCCTCCCTGGCGGCGCCGCGACCCCGAGGAGGCTTCGCTCGGTGTCAACCCGACAAAGCTCATCAACTCCGGGGGCCGGCTGAAACGCGTGAGGTCGCCCAGTTCGGCCAGCATCGTCATGGAGGCGATCTGGTCGACCCCGCGCAAGGCCGTCAAGGCCGTCGCCGTCTCGCCCAGGCTCCACTCTTCGATCGCCTCCCGCAACACCTGCTCCAGACTGGCCGTGCGCGCCTGGGCTTGCCGCACTGCCTCGATGTATTCCTCGAAGACGATCTGCTGATGTGGCGAGGCGAAGCGTTGCCGCTCCAGCCAACGAAAATGCGCCTGCGTCCAACGTTGTCGGCCCTCATAGACCTTGCCGTGGCGCAGCAGGAAAGCGTTCAGGCGTTGCCGCATCTGCTTGTCGACGATCTTGAGATCCTCGCGCGCGCGGCTGAGATCGCGCACCGCTTCGTGATCTTCGCCCGGAACCCACACGGCGCTGAGATCGCCGCGACGGTCCAAACGCGCCAGTGAAAGCGCGTCGCGGCGGTCGGTCTTGATGCGCTCGCCGGGCGAACGCGGAATCAACGACGGCGCCACCACCGTGACGGCCTGCCCCAGCTTCAGCAACTGGCGGTACAGCCCGTAGCCGCAAGGTCCGGCTTCGTAGCAGAACTTGAGTCGTCGGCCGCTCCGCGAAAGCCGCTGAACCATCCGCCGCACCGCTTCGGCCTCATGCGGGATCATGCCCCAAAAACGCGGTTCGCTGTTGTCGTTATCGGCGATGCCGACAGCGATCATCTCTTTGTGAACGTCCAGTCCAATGTAGTTGCTAAACTCCCTCATGACCTGTCCTCCTCGATGCGGCTCTGCGCATCGTGCTTCTCGCTCGTAAGCGTAACCCGCGTTCCTCGCGGTTGGACAGGTCACTCCATAATGTCTAAGCCCGAGTGTCCACCGTCGACCAGGCCCCGGAGCTGCAAATCACCGCTCTCATTACTTGATCGAGGAGATCGCACTGCTACTCGATGCCATAGAGCGCGAGAATCTCCGACCAGCGATTCTGCGCCTTGAGCAGCAGCTCCATCACGTCGCGCACGCAGCCGGATCCGCCGGGTGACGGCGTGACGTAGTTCGCGGCGGCAAGCGTCTCCGCTCGTGAGTTCGACGGCGCGGCCGCCAGCCCCACTCTGCGCATGATCGGAACGTCGGTGATGTCGTCTCCGATGTAGGCCACTTCCGACGCCGGCAAACCCGAATCCGCGAGAATCTCCTCCAGCAGAGGCAGCTTGCGCGTGTCGCCCTGATAGAGGTAGCTCATTTTCGCGCTGCGCGCCCGCTCTTCGACCGCCGGGGAGCTGCGGCCGCTGATGATTCCCGTTGCGATGCCTGTCCGGTGGGCCCATTGCAGGGCGATGCCGTCCTGCGAATCGAACGTCTTCGTCTCGAACAAGCCGCCGTCGGGCGCCGGAAGAAAGTAGATGTGGCCGTTGCTCAGAACTCCGTCGCAATCCATCAGCAGGAGCTTGATGCGGGCCGCTCGTTCCAGCAGCTCTGGAGAATACTCGGAAGTGTGGCTCATGGGTTCTTCTGAGTGTAGCCGAGCGCCTCTCAGCAGTCCGTGGTAACAGTCCCGTGGTACGAAGGAAAAAGCGCGGCGGGCTCCTGCTCATCCTCGGCGCGGAGTGAGGCGGACCTCCGATCCGGGTGATCTCCTCCGACGAACGACAAAGCCGACGACTGCAAATGTCCGTCGCCCGAAGGGTTACGCGCCGCTTCCGGTCAACGGCACAGAGGGTGCAGTGCCGTGTTCCTGGAACGGCTAGCCTGCATTTCTCACCACGTGGCGAGGCGAAGTGCGTGAGAGGGCCGTCAGGACGAGGCGCGCGCCGCTTGGCGAGCAAAACATGGCCTTCAAGGTTCTTTACGAAACACGAAACACGGCCTTTACGGTTCGCCGGCCGCCAGACATTTCTTCTTGGAGCGAATCAGGCCCCCGCCAACGTTTTTCACGAGACACGAGACACGAGACACGAAACACGGCTTTTAAGTTTTTCACGAATCACGAGACACGAAACACGAATCACGGCCTTTTTTCGCGTGCTTCGACCGTCGGGTGGTGAGAAATGCAGGCTAGCGGGCGAAGCGCTCGATGATGCCGGCCATTCCCACATACGCGAAGAACACGAAACCCAGCACCAGGATCGCGTTGTGACTCCAGTGATTCAGGAAACCCGAGCCGACCCAACCCCGCCGGTTGTTCATGATCAGGAGCGTAAGCGCCAGCAACGGCAGGAAGAACGCGGCCACGACGCCGAACGCCAGTTGGATGGACCGCACCGGCGTGAGCAGGAAGACCAGTGGAACCGTCGAGATGAACGCCAGGTAGGCGCGGTACCCCTTCGTCTTGCGCAGATCATGCTCTTGATGCAGACCGGGCTTCTTCCCGCTGCGCAGGCCCATGAAGTCCGCGAACAGATAGGGGAGGCTTTGCCAGACCCCCAGCAGGCTCGAGAACACCGCTCCCCAGAACCCCAGAAGAAAGGCGGTGCGGCCCCAATCCCCGACCACTTGAGCCAGTTCGTCCGCCATTTCGATCGCCAGTGTCGCGCCCTGGTTCGAAACGTCGATGCGCGAGCCGATGATGATCACCGCCATGCCGAACAGCGCCGTCATCACGTAGCCGACGGTCAGATCGATGCGGCAGATGCGAACGTTCTCGCGGCCGCGCCGGTCCTGCTCGCGGATCCAATAGCCGTAGGACATCATCGTCACCGTCCCTCCGACTCCGCCCATCACGCCCAGCAGCCATGCCGAGCCGGTCGCCGGAACGGATGGGATGAAACCGCGCGCAATCGCCGCCCAGTCCGGCCCCATCAGCAGCACCGTCAGCACGACCGTCACGAACATCACCCCGATGCACGCTGACATCAACAGCTCGAACAACCGGAAGCTCCCGTAGCGCACCAGCGCATAGCCGGCGAATGAGTGCATGGCGCCCCAGATGATCTTCGTTCGATCCGGATCGTCGCTGAGTGGGATGAAGGCGCTTCCGGCCACCCCGCAGGCGCTCGCCAGTGCCCCTCCGACCGGCAGCGTGAACAGGATGAGATAGGCCAGAAAGACCCACTGAATCCAACCGCCCAGATTCCAGACCCAGCCTTCCAGCAAGGTCGAGTCGGTTGCGAGTTGCCAGCGGGCCAGGCCTTCGTTGAGGGTCCACTTGAGAATGGCTCCCGCCAGAACCGCCCAGAGGACGGCCAGGCCCACCTCCGAACCGGCCAGCGTCGCCGTCAGCAGGTCTCCCGCCCCTACCCCCGTCGCCGCCACCAGAATCCCCGGAGCGATGATCGTGAAGACGGAAGGAGAGCGCCGTGCCATCAGCCATCAAGACAGTACAGCCCGCTGGCAGTCCGTGTCAAAAGTCCCGTGGTGCAAAGGAAAAAGCGCGGCGGGCTCCTGCTCATCCTCGGCGCGGAGTGAGGAGGATGGCGATCCGGGTGATCTCCTCCGACGAACGACAAAGCCGACGACCTTAGCCTGCATTTCTCACCACGTGGCGAGGCGAAGTGCGTGAGAGGGCCGTCAGGACGAGGCGCGAGCCGCTTGGCGCGCGCAGGCGTACTTGAACAGTACGTTGAGCACGGCAAGCCAGCGCAACGAAGTCCTGGCGGTCTTATCGCGTGCTTCGACCGTCGGGTGGTGAGAAATGCAGGTTAGGCGGTCGCCTCCGTGTTCACGCCAGGCAGCAAGATCGGAACCGCCGTTGGAACAAAAAAAGTCCGTCGCCCAAAGGGTTACGCGCCGCTTCCGGTCAACGGCACAGAGGGTGCAGTGCCACGTTCCTGGAACGGCTAGGCGTTACGCCAATGGTGCTGGGGCGCGTAACGCCGCCCGCGTGACTTTTGACACGGGCTGCTATGGACCGCTGTCCACTCCATGCTTGACTGGCCGCCATGTCCGGCGGAAAAGCGATTTGAAACCGGCCGGGGCGTATTGAGCGCCCATTGCTACAATCCGGTGGGAAGTTCTGCCGGCGCCCCGGCCTGCGCGTTGGTCGAGGCCGGCGCCGCGAAATTCGCATCCATTTCACCGGACGGAATGACTACAGCCCATTCGAGCGGTCCTGGAGGCCTCCGCTACCAGGCCGATGAAAACCCGCCCGCGGCGCTTGCCCTCGGTCTCGGCCTTCAGATCGCCGTTCTCACTGTCGCCGCCGTCATATTGATCCCGACGGTCGTGATGCGGACCGCCGGCGTGTCCGAGGCCTATCTGTCATGGGCGGTTTTTGCCTCGGTCGCGGTCAGCGGAGCGGCAACGATGCTGCAAGCAATCCGGGCCGGCCGCATCGGCACGGGTCACATGCTCGTCATGGGTACTTCCGGGGCTTTCATCGCTCTCTGCATCTCGGCGGTCGAAGAGGGCGGCCCGGCGCTGCTCGCCACCCTGGTCGTCATATCGTCGCTCATGCCGTTCCTGCTGTCCGCGCGGCTTTCGTTGTTCCAGCGGGTTCTGACGCCGACGGTCTCCGGAACGGTGATCATGTTGATACCCGTAACCGTGATACCTGCTGTTTGGGGGCTGTTGTCGGCGGTGCCTGCCGGAAGCTCGGTGTTCGCGGCGCCGCTGAGTTCCCTGGCTGTGGTGCTCTTTATCGTCGGCGTCGTTTGGAAGGCGTCGGCAGCGCTGCGTCTCTGGGCGCCGGTGATCGGTGTCGTCGCCGGCTCGGTGGTGGCTGCTTTTTTCGGTCTCTTCGAGTTGGACCCCGTCGCTGGGGCTTCGTGGATCGGCATGCCGGCTAATGAGTGGCCGGGTTTCGACCTCGACTTCGGTCCGGCTTTCTGGGCTCTTCTCCCGGCCTTCCTGCTCGTGGCCATGATCGCCACCATACGGACCGTTACCAGCGCCGTCGCCGTGCAGCGCGTCTCCTGGCGCCGGCCGCGGGCAGTGGACTTCCGGGCGGTGCAGGGAGCGATGAATGTGAATGCCTTGGTCAACCTGTTGTCCGGTCTCGCCGGAACCGTGCCGAACTCGGCCCTGACGATAGGCGTATCGGTGACCCGGCTCACCGGCGTGGGCGCCCGCAGCGTTGGGTTCGCGGCCGGGGCGGTGTTCGTCGCGCTGGCGTTCCTTCCGAAAGCCCTCGCCCTCGTACTGGCGATACCGGACCCGGTGCTCGGGGCCTATCTTGCCGTAATGATGGTGATGCTCTTCCTGGTCGGCATGAAGATCTCTGCGCAGGATGGGATCGACTTGCGCAAGGGCCTGATCGTCGGCATCGGCTTCTGGATCGGGGTCGGCTTCCAGGCCGGCCTGATCTTTCCTGAGCAGGTCTCGGCCTTCGCGGGCGGTCTGTTTCGAAATGCCGTTACGGCCGGCGGCCTCGCGGCCATCCTGATGACCCTGTTCGTGGAGTTGACGAAACCCCGCCGCGACCGGATCGAGACGGAGCTCGATCTCTCGGTCCTGCCGAGGATCCGGGAGTTTCTCGGCGCGTTCGCCACTCGCAACGGCTGGGACACGGCCATGACGGACCGGCTTGACGCCGCCGGTGAGGAAACCCTGGTGACGCTCATCCGGCAACACGAAGCGCAGGAGGAACGCCCCAAGAGGCGCTTGAGCCTGGTCGCATACAGGGAAGGCGATGGGGCGGTTCTCGAGTTCGTCGCGGCATACGGAGAGGACAACATCCAGGATCAACTCTCGATGCTCGGTGATCAGGCTGATGTCGCGCTTGCCGAACGGGAAGTGTCGCTGCGGCTGTTGCGCCACTTTGCGGACTCGGTTAGCCACCGGCAATATCACGGGAAGGATATCGTCACCGTCCACGTGAAAGCGCCGCAGCCGGCTCGCCCCCCCAAGGTGTGAGGGTTGAGCCTGCCTTTCTCCCCCACGCGGCGAGGCGAAGTCCATGCGCATCACGAATCAGGGCTTTCAAGGCTTTCACGAGCCACTAGCCACTGGTCACTAGCCACTGCTTTTAAGGTTTTTCACGAAACACGAGACACGAGACACGAATCACGGCTTTTTGGTACTGAAGCCCTTCAGTCTTTTTTTTCTGCTCGGGCCTGCTTGGCCTGAAGAAAGAAGAGCCGTTACGATGCTTGATCCCTTGTGCAAACGAAAGCAAGGCTCACCGGCTCTCAGGCGTTTCCGGGTAGAGCAACCCCAAGCCCGGCCAACAGCTTTTCACGAAACACGAGACACGAAACACGAATCACGGCCTTTATGCTTTTCACGAAACACGAGACACGAAACACGAATCACGGCCTTTATGCTTTTCTTCCCACGATTTCCCGGCATTTCCCGCTATTCTTCGGCCCCCCCCGCCCCCCGGGGCCGGTGTCCGCGCTCCGTCTGCCGTTCCCGGCGGGCGTCACGGCGAGCGCCGTTCGCTGGAAATCCCGGAAAAGTGTACAGAATCCCGGCTCCCGCCGCCTCCGGGCTGCTTCCGCTGCGGCGAAAGCCGAAGGAACCCATGCTGAGAAAGGCGAACGTTGTATATTGCACAGACAGGGAACGTTCTCTATTGCGTTGACATTTTGGGCCGGACAGGCCGGATGGACCGGATAATACGGTATTTTTCTTTGTTCCACGCACGCGAGAGGGCATCCGCAGTTGTAGCCTGCATTTCTCACCACGTGGTGAGGCGAAGTGGGTGAGAGGGCCGTCAGGACTGGGCGCAAGCCGGGCGGAGGTAAAAGACGCGAGCAACACGGCCTGTAAGGTTTTTCACGAATCATGAGTCACGAAACACGAATCACGGCCTTTGATTGAGGGACATCTCGATGACGGAGTCAAACAGCTCTTGCGATTCTTCCGGGGATCCGCGTGCCCGATCTGAGGTTCGGAAACCGGAAATCTCCGGATCTGCTCCACCGATAGCGATCGTGGGCATGGCCTGCCGGTTCCCCGGCGCAGAGGGCCTTTCGGCTTTCTGGCGTCTGCTCGAATCCGGCGGCAACGCAGTGCAGGAGGGACTTCCAGGGTCCGGCCTCGGGCGCGTGGGCGCCCTGTTTCCGGACGACACGGGGCAGATCGACGCCTGCCGTTTCGGAGCCTATCTCGACGAACTCGACCGGTTCGACGCCGCCTTCTTCCGTATTTCGCCGGTCGAAGCGCAACTGCTGGATCCGCAGCAGCGGCTGATTCTGGAGACGAGCTGGCGGGCGCTCGAAGACGCGGGCATCGATCCCGACCTGCTGAAAGACAGCCGTACCGGTGTCTATGCAGGTATCAGCAACAACGACTACCGGGGGCTGATCCTGGAGGCCAGCGAGAACGCAGGGTCCGCCGAACCTGCCGCCAGCCTGTATGCGGTCACCGGCACGTCCCTGAACACGGCGATCGGCCGGGTTGCCTTCGCACTGGGACTCGGGGGCCCGGCGATGGCGGTGGATACTGCCTGTTCGTCTTCGCTGGTTGCGACCCACCAGGCGGTCACGGGCCTGCAGCGGGGTGACGCGGATCTCGCGCTTGCGGGAGGGGTGAACATCATTCTCTCCGGTCGGCTTCTCGAATTTCGCGCCAACGCGGGGATGCTGTCGCCGGACGGCCAATGCAAGACCTTCGATGCCTCTGCCAACGGCTATGTCAGGGGCGAGGGCTGCGGCATCTTGGTCCTCAAGCGGCTCGCCGATGCGGAGGCCGACGGCGACCGCATCTGGGGGGTGATCCGGGGCACGGCGCTGAACCAGGACGGCGCGAGCCCCGGTCTGACAGTGCCGAACGGGGCGGCCCAGGAACGAGTGATCCGGGCGGCGCTCGAACGAGCCGGAGTCCAGCCATCGGATATCGACTATCTGGAAACGCACGGGACCGGCACAGAGGTCGGCGACCCGATCGAGATCAACGCGACGGCGGCGGTCTACGGGCGTGGGCGTGGTGCGGGCCGCCCGCTGTTGATCGGCTCGGTGAAAACCAATATCGGCCATCTGGAATCGGCGGCAGGCTCCGCTGGGCTGATCAAGACCGTGCTTGCGATGAACCGGGGAGTCATCCCCAAGCATCTCCATTTCCGCAATCCCAATCCCGAGATGGACTGGGAGCGGCTGCCATTGCAGGTGACGTCCGACTCGACGCCATGGCCCGTCCATCCGGACCGCCCGCCGCTGGCGGGCGTGAGCGGATTCGGATGGTCGGGTACGAACGCCCATGTCGTGCTGGAAGGATACGGCTCGCTGGGAGATGCCGCGTCCGGCCTCAATGGGGGCGATTGGATCGCTGGCGCTCCGCGGCAGATCGCCGTTTCGCTGCCGGTGTCGGTCGTGCCGCCGCAGTCGAAGGATGGGCTTGCCCCGCGCGGAACGCGCCTGCTGCCGCTTTCCGCAAAGTCGGACGCGGCGCTTCGCGACACGGCGGGGCGCTACCTCGAATGGCTCGACGAACATCGGGAGGCGGTTGCGGCCGAGGGCGCGGCGTCCGATCCCCTGCTTTCCGACGTGGCTTGGTCGGCAGGCATAGGCCGTAGCCATTTCGGCTACCGGGCGGGGGTGGTGTTCCGGGACGCGGAGTCGCTGCGCCAGGGTTTGCGGGCGATCGTTGAGATGGACGAGAGGCCGGCATCGCGCAAGGTGGGCGCCGTGGCATTCGCCTACACCGGACAGGCCAGTCAATGGCCAGGCATGGGCGCGGCGCTGTACGAAAGCGAGCCGGTGGTTCGCGCGGTGCTCGACCGCTGCGACGACGTGCTGGGGGAAGAACGGGACGCCTCGCTGCTCGACGTGATGTTCGGTCGCCGCGGCGCCGCGGGTGATCTCGACGATCCGCAGTGGAAGCAGCCCGCGATCTACGCGCTCGAATGTGCCCTTGCGGCGCTGTGGTCGAGCCTCGGCATCCGGCCGGACGTGGTGCTCGGGCACAGTTTGGGCGAGATCGCGGCGGCGCACACGGCCCGCGTGTTCAGCCTGGAGGATGGATTGCGCCTTGCTGCGGCGCGCGGCGCGCTGGTCGGCGCGTTGCCCGGTGGGGGTGCGATGGCGGCGGTGTTCGCACCGGCCTCGCGCGTCGCGGCGGCATTGGATGAGCACAACGCCGCCTCGGACGGCATCGGCCTCTGCATCGCCGCCGACAATGGCGCGCATCAGGTCATCAGCGGTCCGGCGGCGGAGATCGCCGCGGTCCTGGAGCGTCTGGAGGCGGTCGGTATTCGGGTCGCGCGGCTGCGGAAGAGCCCCGCCTACCACAGCGCAATGATCGAGCCCGCGATGGACGATTTGCAGGCAGCCCTCTCGCAGCTTGCCTTCGCGCCACCTTCGCTACCCTTCGTCAGCAATCTCAGTGGACGGACGGTCGGTGCGGACGAGGTGCTGGATGCGAGGTACTGGCGGCGGCAGATGCGCGCGCCGGTGGCTTATCGAGCCTGCGTGGAGACCCTGGCGGGGCTGGGAGTGGACGCGGTCGTGGAGATCGGTCCGCACGCGGTGCTCGGGCCGATGACCACGCTTGCCTGGCCGGATGCGGCAGGGGTTGCCGAGCCGGCGGTGGTGTCGAGTCTCAGACGGCCGGCCACCGGCGAAGAGCCGCCGGTGCCGGGGTCCGGCGGTGGCTTCGTGGAGGCCGTCGCCGGCGCCTATGAGGCCGGGCTGCCATTACGCTTCGACGGGCTCTTCGCCGGAGAGGCGCGCCGCCGCATTGCGCTGCCGGGCTATCCTTTCCAGCGCGAGCGCTACTGGGTCGAGGCGCCCAAACGCCGACGGCCGGGAGCCGGGCACCCGTTGCTGGGTGTGCGGCATGATTCCGCGAGCGGCGAGATCACGTTCGACACCGAGTTGTTCCCCTCTGACCCCGTATGGCTCGGCGACCACCGTGTGTTCAACCGGCTGATCGCGCCCGGCGCGCTCTATGGTGCGATGGCGGTATCGGCGTCTGCCGCCGAGCGCCTCGGCGCAGCGGTGATCGAGGACTTCCAGATGCGGAGCGCGCTGGTCTTTCCTGAGAAGGGTGGCGCAGACGGAAGCGAAGAAGAAGGCCGTCGGCTGCAGGTGCTGCTGGATGACTCCGGGGAGGGCGCGCCGCGCCGCGTCCGGATCCTGAGTCGGGGTGCGAACGACGAAGCCTGGACATTGCACGCGGAGGGCCGGGTCTCGACGGGCCCCGGTTCGGGTCCGCCGGTGGCCCCCGCGTCGCTGGATCCGGCACGGCTGAAGGCCGATCTGGAGCCGGTGGAACTCTCGGCCTACTACCGCGCCAAGGCCGAGGTCGGGATCGAGCTCGGCCCCTCCTTCCGAACGCTGAAAGCCCTCTGGTCCCGGCCCGGCGAGGCGCTCGGCGAGGTGTCCCTGCCGGTCTCGGTCGGCCGTAGCGGGTTGGAGATTCATCCGCTCCTGCTGGACGGTTGCTTCCAGGTGATGGGAGCGGCTCGCGCAGCGCTCGGATCCGATGAGCAGGTCACTTATCTTCCCTTCGGGTGGGAGCGGCTCGCGTTGCCGGATCGGTTGCCGGATCGGCTGCTCTGCCATGTGCGTACGAGGGGGGAACCGGATAGCGCCGGCGCTGAATCGCCCGAGGTGATCAGCGCGGACATCGCCCTCTACGACCCCGGCGGATCCCCGATCGGCGCCCTGAGCGGGTACACCGTGAAGCGCGCGACGCGGAGTGCGCTGCTCGCCGCGGTGGAGGGCGTGGAGGAGCTGCTCTATGAAGTCTCATGGCGCGACTGCGCCTTGCCGCCCGGCATGCCGCCGGCGGACTTCCTGCCGAGTCCGTCGGCCGCCGAGGGCCGCTCGCAGCCGTTCTCCCGGTATCTGGCTGACGAGGGAGTCGAGGTCGCGGACGAGACCGATCTGCAACGGGAAATGGAGCGGGCATCGTGGTGCTATGCTCTCTCGGCGCTGCAAGCGCTTGGGTGGGAGCGTACCGCGAGCGCGGTCGTGAACCCGGAGGAGTTGCGTGAGCGTCTTGAGGTTCTCCCCGAGCACGCGCATCTGTTCCGCCGCATGCTTGAGATCCTGGCTCGTTCGGGCGTGTTGCAGGCGAAGGGCGAGGATTTCGTCGTAACGGTCGGAGCCGACGATCCTTTGCCGCATGAAATGCCGAGCGATTCCGAGGCGTTTCTGGACGAGGTGACCGCGCGATTCCCACACGCGACGAACGAGGTCGGGTTGTTTCGGCGATGCGCCGGTGCCCTGCCCGAGGTTCTCCGCGGCAATGAAGACCCGCTGTCGCTGCTGTTCGGCGATGCCGAACCGCAGGCCGGCGATCTCTACCGGCGGGCGCCGGTCTGGCGCGCGGCGAACCGGATGCTGGGCGAGGTGGTTCGGACGCTGGTGGACGAGTTGCCGGCCGGCCGGCGGCTGCGCGTGCTGGAGGTGGGCGCCGGAATCGGCTCGGCGACCGAATGCATCCTGCCCGAGCTTCCGGCCGGACGGTTCGACTATATGTACACCGACATCTCCGCGGGCTTTTTCGCGGATGCGGAGGCGCGCTTCGGCGCCGCGGGCGCCTCGATCGACTACCGTGTGCTGGATATCGAAAAGGACCCGCTGGCCCAGGGCTTCGAGCCCCACGGTTACGACGTGGTAATCGCGGCCAACGTGTTGCACGCCACGTGCTATCTGGACGAGACGCTTGCCCACTGTCGGACGCTCCTGGCGCCGTCGGGGCTGCTGGTGGCGCTGGAGAACCAGCGCGGCAGGGGCTGGATGGATCTGATATTCGGCCAGTTGGACGGGTGGTGGCGTTTCGCCGATCGCTACCGCGCAGACCACGCCCTCGCGGGGCCCGACGTGTGGTGTCGGGCGCTCGCCGATACGGGCTTCACGGAAGCAGAAATTCTCGGCGTGCATCTGTCGGAAGCGGCCGGCCTTCCGGATCGAGGGGTGATCGTGGCGCAGGGTCCGGCGGAGATCGCATTGCCGGAGGGCGTCTGGATTCTGGCGGCCGACCGGGGCGGCGTGGCGGCGGCGCTTGCGGCGCAACTCGCGGCTCAGAATCAGCGGGTGGTGCTGGCAGGCGACGGTCCGGAGAGCACAGGCGCGGCGGCAGAGAGCGAGGCCGGGATTGTCGCAACGCCGGTCGAGATGGAGCGGCGCGAGTCGTGGCGATCGCTCGTCGAAGGCCTGCCCCCGGATGTGCCCTTCGCCGGCGTGGTGCATCTCTGTGCGCAGGACGGTCACGGGGCGGACGCGACAACCGCGGAAATGGCGGCAGATGCGAAACGGGCGGCGCTGAGCGCGCTCGCTCTCGTGCAGGGCATCGCGGACGCGGACGTCGCGCCCGAGAAGGGCCTGTGGTTTGTCACACGGGGTGCGCAGGTGCTGGAACGGGAGCGTGCCGGACAATTGGCCGGCGCCGCCCTTTGGGGCTTGGGCAAGGTGGTGGCGCGTGAGGCGCCCCAGTTGCAATCGCGGATGCTCGATCTCGATCCGGAGGCAGCGGATCCGCAGGCCGTCCTTGCGAATGAATTGCTGTTCCCCGATTCGGAAAGCCACGTCGCGCATCGCCGGGGGCGCCGCCAGGCGGCCCGGCTGGTTCGGACGGGCGCTGGCGTGGAGCGTCTCGCCCTTCCGGATGATGCGGACTGGGTGCTGGCGCCGGACGAAGGAGGGGCAATCGAGACTCTGCGGATGCAGCCGCTGGCGACGCGTGTCCTCGAACCGAAGGAGGTGCGCGTCGCGGTCGAAGCCTGCGGGCTCAACTTCCTGGACGTGTTCCGGGCCATGGGCCTGGTCGAGGAGGGACTGCTCGGCGAGGAATTCTGTGGCCGGATTGTCGAAACCGGTTCCGACGTGGCCGGCGTCTCGGTGGGCGACCGCGTGGCCGGCTTCGCGTTCGGCACCTTCGGGCCGGAGGTGGTGACGCGCGAGGAATTGGTGGCGCTCGCTCCGCCGGACGTTTCGGCGGCGGCGCTTGCCACGATCCCCTCGGTTTTCGTGACATCCGTGCTGTCCTACGAGCTTGCCGGACTGAAGGCCGGCGATCGCGTGCTGATTCACGCCGGCGCGGGTGGCGTCGGGCTTGCAGCCATCCAGTTGGCCCGGGCGTCGGGCGCCGAGGTCTTCGCCACCGCGAGTGCGCCGAAGCAGGCCTATCTCCGATCGCTCGGCGTCGAACATGTGTTCGACAGCCGCTCGACCGCGTTCGGCCGGGATATCCTCGAAGCGACAGGCGGCGCCGGGGTCGACGTTGTGCTGAACAGCCTGACCGGCGAGGGCTTTATCGAGGCGAGCCTCGCCTGCCTTGCGCAGGGCGGCCGCTTCGTGGAGCTCGCCAGGCGGGACATCCTGAGCGAGGATGAGATGGCGGCGATCCGGCCGGATGTCGCCTATTCGATCCTCGATCTCTACACCCTGAAGCAGCAGGACCCTGCGCGGCCGGGTGCCGCCCTGAGAGAAGTGCTGGCGCGCATTGCAACGGGCGAGCTTGCGCCTCTCATGCACACCAGATGGCCGTTGGCAGAGACGAGCGCTGCGATGGGCTTCATGCGCGCCGCGCGGCACATCGGCAAGATCGTGCTCACGACACCTCCCTTCAGGAAGGGACGGCTGCGGCCGGATGGAACCTATTTGGTGACAGGTGGCCTGGGCGGCATCGGCTGCGCGCTCGCCGAATGGCTCGCCGAGCGCGGCGCGGGTTCGGTCGTTCTGAACGGTCGCAGGCCGCCTGACGAGGCGGCGGAAAAAGTGATCGAGGCGTTGCGCGCCCGCGGATTCAGGATCGAGGTCGAGATTGCGGATGTGACGGACACATCTGCGCTCGACGAAATGCTGGTGCGGATGGACGGGACCCTGCCGCCGCTGGCCGGCGTGATCCATAGCGTCGGCGTGCTGTCCGACGCCGCCCTCGGCAACCAGAGCTGGGAAAGCTTCGAGACCGTGCTGTGGCCGAAGATGCTGGGGGCTTGGCACCTTCACCGGGCGACGGCGGAACGCGATCTGGACATGTTCGTCCTGTTCTCCAGCGTCGCCGGCATTCTGGGTAATCCGGGCCAGGCCAACCATGCGGCGGCCAACGCCTTCCTCGATCAGCTCGCCGCCCACCGGCGCGCGCTGGGTCTCCCTGGGCAGGCCATTGCCTGGGGTGCCTGGTCGGAGCTGGGCGAGGCGGAGGAGCAGCGCGAGCGGATCGCCGGGCGCCGGGAGGCATCCGGCACCGGCTGGTTCACGCCGGAGCAGGGCTTCAAGGCATTCGAGCGCCTGCTGCGCCAGGATGCAACGAGCGCCGTCGTCGCGGCGGTGGACTGGCCGGTGTTCGGAGACTCCATCGGCGGCCGTCCGCCCCTGTTCGAGGATCTGCTTGCCGGCGCGACCGACGACGGCGACGATTCATCCTCCTCGGAAGACCTGCTTGTACAACTCGGTTCGACTCCGGCGGCGGGGCGCGAGGATCTGTTGGTGTCCTTTCTGCAGCGGGAAGTCCAAGCAGTGCTGAGGCTGCCCTCGGCGCCGGCGTCCGCGGTCGGCTTCTTCGACCTGGGAATGGATTCGCTGATGGCGGTCGAGCTGCGGAATCGCCTCAACCGTGCCTTCTCCGATACCTATGCGGCGCCGAATACCCTGGTGTTCGACTACCCGACCATTGCCGATCTCGCGCGTCATCTTGTGGACGCGCTCGGCGAGCCCGCCCCGGCCCCCGAGGCGGCATCCGATCCGGATCCGCAACCGCCCGTGCAGCGCCAGGACGATGGAATCGCGATCGTCGGGATGGCGTGCCGGTTTCCCGGTGCGCCGGACATTGCGGCCTTTTGGCGCCAGCTCGAAACCGGCCGCGATGCGGTGACGAACGGGCGGCAGGACGATGGGTCCTGGGCCGGAGTCGCTGGCGACCCCGCGGTCGAGGACGGCATTTCTGGGCGTGGCGGGTTCGTCGAAGAGATCGACCGCTTCGATGCACGCTTCTTCGGCATGACGCCGATTGGCGCGCGCATGACGGACCCGCAGCAGCGGCTGCTTCTGGAGACAAGCTGGCGGGCGCTCGAGGACGCGGGGATCGACCCCGAGGGCCTCAGGGGCAGCCGCACCGGGGTCTATGCGGGTATCGCAACCAGCGAATACCGCGATCTGATGATGATGGCGGGCGGCGAGGGCCTCAACTATCTCGGCACCGCAAGCAGCATGGCGGTCGGCGGCGTCGCGTTCAGGCTGGGTCTCACAGGTCCGGCAATACCGGTGATGCTCAACTGTGCGGCGTCGCTGGTCACGGTGCAACAGGCGGTCGCGGGTTTGCGGAAGGGAGAGGTGGATATGGCCCTGGTCGGCGGCGTGAACGCGGTCCTCTCGCCCGGGCTGACCAGGGAGATGGCTGATCTGGGCATGTTGTCGCAGCAGGGGTGCTGCAAGACCTTCGACGCCGCGGCGGACGGCTTCGTGCGGAGCGAGGGCTGCGGGATGGTCGTCCTGAAGCGGCTGGCGGAGGCGGAGGCCGACGGCGACCGCGTCTGGGCGGTGATCCGGGGCGCGGCAGTCAACCAGAATGGGGCGGCTGCAGGGCCGACGGTGCCGAACGGCCCGGCGCAGGAGCGGGTGATCGAGGAGGCGCTGTTGCAGGCGGGGGTTCAGCCGTCTGACGTGGACTACTTGGAGGCGCACGGGGCCGGATCGGAGCTGGGCGACCCGATCGAAGTGCAGGCCGCGGCGGCGGTTTACGGCCGGGAGCGCGACAGCGGCCGGCCGCTGCTGATCGGCTCGGTCAAGACAAACATCGGCCACCTGGAATCGGCGGCGGGGGTCGCCGCGCTGATCAAGGTTGTTCTGGCCATGCGCCACGGTCTGATCCCGAAGCATCTGCATTTTCGGGATCCGAACCCACTCCTGGACTGGGAGCGCTTACCGGTGAAGGTGGTGTCGGAGGCGACGGACTGGCCGCGCCTGCCGAACCGGCCGCCGCTCGCCGGGGTGAGCGCCTTCGGAATATCGGGGACGAACGCGCATGTCGTCGTGGAGGGCTACGGTGTCGCGAACGACGCCCCCGCCGGCCCCGACGCCGCCCATGTGGCCTCGGGTGCTCCGCACCCCGTTGGTTTCACCGTTCCGGAGGCCATTGCGGGGCTGCCCATGGTCGAGGACGGACTATCTGCGCGGGGCACGCGGTTCCTGCCGCTCTCGGGCAAGTCCGACACGGCGCTTCGGGAGTTGGCGGGGCGGTACCTGTCGTGGCTGGATGAACACACTGGGGAGCTTTCTTCCGGAGGGGCTGCGGAGGCGTTGCTTTCGAACATGGCCTGGACAGCGGGTGTGGGGCGGAGTCATTTCGAGCACCGGACGGGCGTGGTGTTCCACGATGCCGCGTCGTTGCGGGACGGGCTGAAGAGGCTCGTCGACGAGCGGCCGGGGCGGGGGCCGCTGGAAGCGGCGAAAGTGGCGTTCGTGTACACCGGGCAGGGCAGCCAGTGGGTCGGAATGGGCCAGACGCTGTACGAAAGCGAGCCGGTGGTGCGGGCAGTTCTGGATCGCTGCGACGAGATATTGCGCGAAGAACGGAGCGCTTCGCTGCTGGATGTAATGTTCGGCCGGGCCGGTTCGCAGAATGACTTGGACGACCCGGCATGGACGCAGCCAGCCGTTTACGCATTGGAGTGCGCGCTCACCGCGCTGTGGTCGAGCGTGGGGGTTCGGCCGAACGTGGTGGTCGGTCAGGATCTGGGAGAGATTGCGGCGGCGCAGGCGGCGGGAGTGTTCGGCCTGGTCGAGGGTTTGCGGTTTGCCGCGGCTCGGGGTGAGCTGATCGGGACATTGCCGGAAATGGGGGCGATGACGACAGCCCTGGATGATCTGAAAGCAGTTCTGCAAGGTTTTGCGATAAAATCGCCGTCACTGACCATGGTGAGCAATGTGACGGGCCGGGTGGTCGGGCCGGCTGAAGCGCTGGATGGGGAGTACTGGAGTCGGCAGGCTTGGCAGCAGGTGGCGTTCGACACGTGTATAGGGTCGTTGGCGGATCTGGGAGTCGAGGTGGTGGTGGAGATAGGTCCACAGCAAGTGCTGGGGCCGGAAGTGGCCTTGGCTTGGCCGCCGTCGGCGGATGGCGTGAAGGCTGCGGGGCATGACGTCAAGGCGCCGGTTGTGCTCTCGAGCCTGCGACGGCCATCCGGCAACTCGTCGGCGCCGGAGGTTGAGGTCGCGTTCGTGAAGGCGGTTGCGGGGGCATACGAGGCGGGCCTCCCGGTTTCATTTGCCGGGCTGTTCGCTGGAGAAGCGCGGCGCCGTGTCTCGCTGCCGAGCTATCCGTTCCAACGCCGCCGCCATTGGGTCGGTTCTCCGAAGCGGCCGGCTTCAAGCTCGAATCGTTGAGTACAATGGATTGACTTGGTGTCTCTCTCTTGCTACACTGCCCTCTTTCTTAAGTATCTATCTTTGTGAAACTTTGTGAAAGGATTGTGAATATGACTTCGACTGAAGATCGCATCAGAAAGCTTATCGGCGAAAACCTCGAAATAGATGGGTCGACATTGGATCTGAATATCAGCCTCACTGAGGCGGGCGTGTCCTCTATGGATCTCGTTTCATTCGCGAAACTGGTCTCTCAGGAGTTCGGCGTTTCGTTTTCTCCCGATGATTGTGCGAGGCTTAACAGCGTACGGGCCTTGATCGGGTTCCTCGACAGCTAGGCTGGTTGATTGGTTCTGATACATCTCCGCTTCTGAGGGGTTGGGAAAAGTCCTCAGGTAGGTAATGTCTGCTTCTGATGCCGAATTATGGTAATGTTTTTTTAATATAGTTGGCAATGCTACTGTCATACACGTTAATCTGACATCTCATGCGGCCTGCAGCGAGGGTGCCTTGGCGTGGCTCGATGCGAAAGAACTCTCGCGTTGGCAAAGATATATGGATGCAGCCCTGTGACGCCGATTCGTCTTGTGTCGCGTAGCGCTCTGCGCCATTTTTGTGTAAATTCGATTGTAGAAACGGGTATCTTATCTTCGACGCCTCTGGCCATGGCAAGCCGCGTGCGGTAGTACATGGGATACCGGCCGGCATATGCTTTACCGTCAGTCCGCACTGGTTTTTTAATATCTGGGTAATTCGGAAAGCACGAATCAAGGCGCTTGGCATGGGGGTTGTTGTGGGTATGTCTCGATTTGAAATCCCTGGTCCCTGCGCCGGGGTTTGAAGACGAGCATATTTCAGTTTCCTCAACGGACGGCCGGAAGATCTTAGCAACGAGAAATTCGCGCCGGCTTCTTTTGTGGGCGAGAAGCGGATTCCATTGACAACGACCTCGACAACGATATGGGAGATTCCCGCTCCGCTTTCTATTGATAAGGTAAGCGTGGACGGTGACACCGTCATTAGTCTGCGGCGTCATGGAAACCCGTCTGGACCACGACTCGTTCTGTGTCACGGCAACGGTCTGGCGATTGATCTCTACTACCCTTTCTGGTCCCTCCTGGCCGACGACTTCGACTTGGTTGTCTATGACATGAGAAACCATGGCTGGAATACGGTCGGCAATCAGCAAAAGCATAACATTCCAACATTGGTTAAAGACCACGACAGTATTCTTTCGGCGGTCGACCGCTTCTATGGGAAAAAACCGAAAATAGGTGTTTTTCATTCGGTTTCGTCGTTGGTGACGCTTTTGTCGCCTACCCGCGGCGGCGCTTTCTCGGCATGTATTCTTTTTGATCCACCACTGTGCAAGGCCGGCGACAGTTATGAGAAATTCGATGCGGCAGTTACTCGCACGGCTGCCTTGACTCGGCGTCGTACAGATCGGTTTCGTACCAGGGAGGAGCTTGTCGATCTCCTTGGCTTTCTACCGATCTTTCAGCGTGCCGTTCCCGGGATTTACGATCTGGTGGCAAGAACAACCCTGCGCGAATGTGCGGACGGGCAGGGTTACGAGTTGCGGTGTCCGCGCGAATACGAAGCGCAGATCATAGAATATGCTCGTACTTTTGCTGTTCTGGTGGACTTCGATACATTCCGTTGTCCAATAAAGGTCCTCGGCGCGGACCCGACCTTGCCATACTCCTACCTGCCGACTCTTGACCTTAGTGATGTTTTGAGTGTGGACTACGATTTCCTGCCGGAAACAACTCATTTTCTGCAACTGGAACAACCGGAGCAGTGCGCCGCCGTATTACGCGAATTCGTCGAGTTGAATGAACGGACTTGATGCACATTTTCCCTATCGGGTGGTATTCCTGCGGCTCGGGCTTCAGTCGATGTTGATGGCCGAGCGGTGGAAGCGCATGACGGTGTTGGGATCGGGCACCAGCGTCGTTCGCGCCTCGTCCTTTCCCTTGTAGTCGAGGCTCGACAGGACGTGGCGCATACTCTCTAGTCGTGCTCGCCGCTTGTTATTGGCCTTCACGATGATCCACGGGCTGAAACTGTTATGGGTCCGGCTGAACATCACCTCTTTGTAGGTCGTGTAGTCTTGCCATAACTCCTGCGCCTTGCTATCGAGCGGACTGAGCTTCCACTGCTTGAGAGGGTTGTTGCGCCGCGACTCGAAGCGTGCCCACTGCACGTCCTTGGAAATCGAAAACCAGAATTTGATGAGCTTCACGCCGTCTTCGACGAGCATGTGTTCGAACTCGGGTACTTGGCGCATGAACTCCTCATACTGCTCGGGGGAGCAGAAGTCGTTGACCGGTTCAACGACTGCCCGGTTGTACCAACTCCGGTCGAAGAAAACGATCTCTCCACGGTTCGGCAGGTGGCGGATATAGCGCTGGAAATACCATTGGCCCGTTTCCTCTTCGGTCGGCTTCGGCAAAGCTACCACGCGCATGGCCCGTGGGTTGAGATGCTCGATGAAACGCCGGATGGTCCCGCCTTTGCCCGCGGCATCCCGGCCTTCGAAGAGAATGGCGACGCGTCTGCCCGATTCCTCGATCGAGCGTTGCATCTTGACCAGTTCGATCTGCAGGCATCCGAGATCGTGTTCGTACTTGACCGACCGCTTGATCTTGCCGACAGTGATGTGCTTCGAGCGCAGAAGCTGAATGAACTCGTGAGATGTGTGTAGATCGGAAAGTTCCTCCTGTGTCAGGACTGCGTCTGGAATCGACGTAGTCTGGTCCTGCTGGATGGCTTCTTCGATAATCGAAGAGGTCCGCCGGTTCTGCGAGGCCTCGCCGTCTTTTCCTTGTTCCAGTGCCGCTGCCAGCGACTTTTTCCCAGGTGCGGCCGAGGAACCTCCGTTCAAACTCTCTGTCCCAACTTTGGGGCGGTCCGTCTTCCTCCGATCGTCCTTCGTCATGACTGCTTGCCTCGATTCGGACTGAGCCGGGATTGCTGTGTGCGCCGCGAGATCACGAATCACCTGTGCGTGCCGAACACACCCAAGTAGTCGTCGATCATTATGGTATCTGCGAACGAACCGGTTGAGCAACCGTCCCGCATTCACCTGTCGACGGATGAGATAGCGCCTACGAACCTTCGCATGACTCTGCCGGCCTTCTATTGATGAAAGGTCCTATCGATCTAGCCTGCATTTCTCACCACGCGGCGAGGCGAAGTGGGTGAGAGGGCCGTCAGGACGAGGCGCGCGCCGCTTGGCGCGCGCAGGCGTACTTGAACAGTACGTTGAGCACGGCAAGCAAGCGCAACGAAGTCCTGGCGGTCGTATCGCGTGCTTCGACCGTCGGGTGGTGAGATATGCAGGCTGGCCTGCATTTCTCACCACGTGGCGAGGCGAAGTGGGTGAGAGGGCCGCGCAGCAACACGGTTTTTAAGGTTTTTCACGAAACACGAATCACGAGACACGAATCACGGCTTTTTTCAGACACGGATCACCGCCTTTCCGTGGCTCGTTTGGTACCTGTTGGTACTGAAGCCCTTCAGTCTTGTTTTTTCGGCCGGAATCTGGTTCAGGTTGAGAGTGATGACGCCGTTGCTGGGAACGAAAACCTCATCCGCGCCCGTCGGTGACGCGCCGGCTGGAGATGACAAAGCCGCCCAAGCCACGTCTTTTCAAGTATTTACTAGATCCGAGACACGAGACAAGGCCATTGCCTGGCGCGAGGCGCAAGCCGGCGCGAATTCCGAGGTTTTCACGAAACACGAGACACCAGACACGAAACACGGCTTTTTTCAGGCCCGAAACACGGCCTTTCCGTGGCTCGTTTGGTACCTGTTGGTACTGAAGCCCTTCAGTCTTTTTTTCGGCCGGGGGCTGGTTTAGGTTGAGAGTGATGACGCCGTTGTTGGGAACGAAAACCCCATCTGCGCCCGTCGGGGCCAGGTCGGATGGGGACACAAGAGCCGCCCGGTCGCTGCTTTCCTGCGCGTTGTGGCGCGGCATGGGGCGGCTATGGCGCGGCATGGGCGGCGGCCGTCCCCCGCACCGGCAACACGGCCTTTCCTGTTCACCGGCCGTCAGATATTTCTTCTGGAGCGAACCAGGCCCCCCAACCATGGTTCTCACGAAACACGAGACACGAATCACGGCCTTTATGCTTTTCGCGAATCACAGCTTCCCTACCCACGATTTCCCACCATTTCCCACGATTTCCCGGCATTTCCCGGCCCCCCCACCCCCCTCCGCCGATCAAGTGTCCACGCGCCGTCCGCCTTTCTTACTTGATGCCGTCGGTCATCGTCGTGAACCACAACCCGCCGATCAAGTGTCCACGCGCCGTCTGCCTTTCTTGGTCAGCCGCCCGGACTGCCGCGCCGCGCCGCGCTGCCCGGTCACTGCTTTCCTGCGCGCTGTGGGGCGGCTATGGAGCGGCTATGGCGCGGCATGGGCGGCGGCCGTCCCCCGCACCGGCAACACGGCCTTTCCTGTTCACCGGCCGTCAGATATTTCTTCTGGAGCGACCAGGCCCCCCAACCATGGTTCTCACGAAACACGAGACACGAATCACGGCCTTTATGCTTTTCACGAATCACGATTCTCGCAACATGGTTTTCCTTGTCCCTCCGGCGACTCCAAGGAGAGCAACCCCAAGCCCGACCAACGGGTTTTTCACGAGACACGAATCACGGCTTTTTCTCGCATGCTTCGACCGTCGGGTGGTGAGAAATGCAGGCTACTGACTACGCGTCCAGGTTTCGAAGTTCCACAGTTCCGAATCCCAGGCGTTCATCCGCACGCCCTCGATGTCGTTCGAGTGAGCCGACACGTTTCCGCGGTGAATCAGCGGGATGATCGAATAGCTTCCGACAAGCAGGTCGTTGAGCGCGATCGTGATCTGGTTACGCTGTTCCATATCAATGGTGTTCTGCAATTCGTCATAGAGCCGATCGTATTCGTCAGACTGGAAGCGCTGGACGTTTCGACCGTGGAACGAGTTGGCCGCTCCAGCGATCTGGTCTGTGAGCCAGGATCCCAGGTAGCCCTCCGGGTCCACACCGTCGTTGGAGTACATCTGAACGTCGGCGTAGAACCTGCCCAACGTGTCAGGGCTGTCCGGGTCACCGCCGAAGAAGACCGATGAATCGATATTTTTCAGTTCGGTCTCGACGCCAAGCTCCGCCCACCAGCCTTTGATCAACTCCTGGGTGGTCTGACGCACCGAGTTCGTCGAAGTCTGGAAGAGGATCTTCAGCGGAATGCCTTCGCGCTCCCGCACGCCGTCGCCGTCGGAATCCACGATCCCGGCATCGTCGAGAATCTCCTTCGCGAGAGAGATGTTCTGGACGAGGCATTCATCGTTGTTGGTCGATGCCTGGGCCGGTGGAGACGGCCAGACGTTGCAGGTCGGGCGGCCGGCATGCTCGCCGTAGCCGGTCCTGACCAAGGTGTCTCGGTCGATGGCCAGCGAAAGAGCCCGGCCGACAACCGGATCGGTCAGGAAGGGGTGCGGGTTCGTACCGTTTGCATACTCCGAACGAAGATCGCCGAGACTGGCGTCCGGATTGGTTTGGTTGATCATCAGGCGTTCGACTGACGTGGCGAAGGCCGAGACAATGGTTCCTCCGCCGCCCGCCGAGATCGAAGCAAGGATCTCGGGTTCGACCTGGAGATTCCAGGCGTAGTCGGCCTCGTTGAGCTGAAGAACGGATCTCGCCGCATCGGCCGCTGTCCCTCCGCCTTTCAGGATCACCTCACCGAAAGACGGTAGACCGGACTCGACGCCGCGGTAGAGCGGATTGAACCGGTAGAGGACGCCGTCGTTGGTGCGGAAATCGGCCACGACGTAGGGGCCTGTGCCGATCGGACCGTAGTTTGCGTCGGTGCAGTCGGCGGCCGCCGCGCCCAGGCAGTCGGCGAACTGTGAGGCTTGGAGGATGGGGCTCTCGGAGGTCACGAACGGAGCATAGGGGAACGACGTCGGCCCATCGAACGTGATGGAGACGGTCCGCTCGTCGACCGCATCGACGGAAGCCACATTTTCGAAGCTTGAGGCTGCGGTACAGCCGCCGCCGGGGGCGGTGCAATATCGCCACGTGAAAACAACGTCGTTCGCGGTCAGCGGCGTGCCGTCGGACCAGACCACACCCCCCCGGAGATTCCAGGTGATCCTCGTACGGTCGTCTGAGACACCGCCGTTATCGAGGGTCGGAACCCGGGCAGCCAAGACCGCGACGATTTCGCCGTTCGGGTTGTACTCGGCCAGAGGTTCGATGACGAGCGATGCCGCCTCGGCATCTTTTGTGCCGCTGGAGAGGTATGGGTTGAGGATGGTCGGCGCCTGCCAATACAGGAGCGTTGCGCTGCCGCCTTGACCTGCACTTTCGGAGTCATCACCTGTTGGTCGTTCCGGATCACCGTCACTGCCGTTATCCTCCTCTGCCGACCCTGGGGGAACACCCTCGTCCGGATAATAGCCGCCGCCGACCAGGATCGGCAGACCATGGGCCACGGCCCTCTTGACGAACGTCACCTTGCGCTGCATCTCGCCGTTGGCCGGATTCCGCGCCGTGTAGTACAGCAAGGTTTCCCCGAACGCATCCCCCACGCTCACCACGTCTCGGCCCCCGAACGGGCCGTCCATCATGTCGTTCAACTCCGAAACGCCGGCGCCCGGCTGCCCGCTGTCGGGATCGCCGCTGAACAGTGTGTAGCCATTGATGTCCAGGCCGAACAGATAGATCGAGCCATGCTTCCAGCGGGGATCGGTCGCCAGCGCGATCGTGGCGAAATAGCCTTTCGACTCCAGCTCCATGGCGGCGCAACGGACGAACTCCTGCAGCCTCTCCTCGGAAGGATCGGTCTCCAGTCCCATGGCGTTGACCTCTACGCTGTTGCAGGTGCCCGGAATGTCGCGGCGGTAGATCCCCGAGCCGATCGCTGCCGGGGTCCCGTCCCAGTCGAGGCTCTTGACGTAGGAAGCCTTCGGCTCGTCCCGGCCCGTCGCCGGATTGGTGAAGCCGTAGTAGATCCAGCCCTCGCCGACGGTGCTCAGGATACGATGCCATTCCCGGTAGAAGTAGTTTCCGAAGGCGTCGAGGCGCAGCTCCTCGAAATGGGTTCCTTCCCGCGACGGGTCGGGCGGGAAGACGAGGCTTCGCGTCTGATCGGTCATCGGTGTGACTTCGGAGACGAAGATATAGATCTGTCCGCTTCTCCAGCGCTCGTCTTCGTAGAACGCGCGGCGGGCCTCTTCGAACCCGGCTTCCTGGACGAACTCGTAGGCGCATTGCACGAAAACCTGAACGTCCTCCGTGGTGCGCACCGCTCCGGCGGTGATCGAATAATCCGAGCAAGACAGATTTTCAGTGGAGCCGACAGCCTGTGGAACGGCGCACGGCAGGATGATCAGAATCAGAACTCGGGGAAAACTAAGTTTCATCATCATGACAACGTTCCAGATCCTGTCGGACCAAATCTCTCGTCTCTGCGGCGTCAACTTGGCATTCTGATGGATGTTCCCTCGGTCCTTCTTCGGGATACGGTGTGCTTGACACTCTCAGTTTTCTCGGTCGGGACCGAGCGGACAACCTGTTGACAGAATACAGCTAGCCTGCATTTCTCACCACGTGGCGAGGCGAAGTGCGTGAGAGGGCCGTCAGGACGAGGCGCGAGCTGCTTGGCGCGCGCAGGCGTACTTGAACAGTACGTTGAGCACGGCAAGCAAGCGTAACGAAGTCCTGGCGGCCATATGGTGTGCTTCGACCGTCGGGTGGTGAGAAATGCAGGCTAGGCCACCAGGTTTGCTTCCAGGACCCGCAAGACGTTCTGACCGATGATCTTCTGAATCACCGCATCGGAATGGCCTCTCTGAACGAGGCCGACGGTGAAGAATGGCCAGTTGGTCCAGGCCATGGATTGCTTCATGCGGTCGGTGGTCTTGAAGTCGTCGGGCGGCCATAGGGCGGCCCATCGAGGCCGGCGCCTCGGCCGCTCCGGCAGCTTGGCCGCCTCACGGGCCGTATGTCGTGACTGATAGGCGACATCGGTGCCGATCGCCACATGGTCAGGGCCGAACTTCTTGACGACGTGATCAATGTGATCGAGCAGCGCCGTGATGCCGCCGCCGTGCCGGAGAAATCGTGGGATGCAGCAGATTCCGATGTAGCCGCCGGTGTCGGCAATCGCCCGGATGACGTTGTCGGGTTTGGAGCGGATGTGCTCGTACAGCGCCCCGCACGTGGAGTGGCTGGCGATCATCGGTTTCGATGACCGTTGCGCTGCTTCGAGGCTGGTCTGCCAGCCGGAGTGCGATACGTCGACGATCACGCCGACGCGGTTCAGTTCGTCCACCGCCGCGCGCCCGAAATCGCTCAAGCCGCCGTTCGCCGGCTCAGCGCAGCCGTCGCCCAGCCTGTTCCGGCGATTGTAAGTGACGTGCATCATGCGAATGCCGAGCTGATGGAAGACGCGGACATAGCGCAGTTCATCTTCGACGGAGACCCAGGCCTGCGTGAGAGGTACGCCGTTGCCGCCGAAGTACAGGCAACCCACACCGTCCCGTTTAGCCTGACGGACGTCGTCAGGGAAGACCGCACGCCGCAGAATGTCGCGGATCGAGTCCGTCAAATAGGTGAAGCGCGCCAGGCGTTTGATGAGAACCAGCGGGTCGCTGCCCTCTTCACCGCAGACCTGGAAGACGCAGGTGACGCCGGAAGCCTTCCAGGCTTGGAGGAACTCGGAGCGCTCCGCCGGGTCGACTGCCGCGCGGGTCATGAACATGTCTTCGTGCATGTCATGCAGCTCGATCTCCGACGTTCCGGCCTCCATGGCTTTCCGCATGGCGTCGCCGTCAATGGCGGCCTGTGGGCCGGCTGCGTACGCGTCGAACACGATCGAGTTGGCGTGCAGTTCGAGGCCATGATCGAGGTCCCTCTGGCTGGGCCTGAGCATGTCGAGCGCTACCTTCCTGGCGTGCTCGATGGGTTCGTTGGGAGCCTCGGATTGAGCCAGGGCTGCGGAAGCCGCGGCTGTAGTCCCCAGAAAATTACGGCGAGTCATGGCTTGTGACGACATGGCGTGGACCTCTCACGGAGCTGGCGGCGGGCCGGCGTGGCTGCCCGTTCTCGAACGGTGGATGTACCGTAAGGTCCACATCCTTGCATCCACGATCACGCAGCAAGACACCGAACTGCTGGCAAAGCCTGCATTTCTCACCACGTGGCGAGTCGAAGTGGGTGAGAGGGCTGTCAGGACTAGGCGCAAGCCGGGCGGAGGAAAAAGGCGCGAGCCGCTTGGCGCGCGCAGGCGTACTTGACTGTACGTTGAGCACGGCAAGCAAGCGCAACGAAGTCCTGGCGGTCGTATCGCGTGCTCCGGCCGTCATGTGGTGAGAACTGCTGGCTAGCCCGCATTTCTCACCAGCGGCATTGCGAAGGGTTGAGAGGGGCCACAATAGGGTCTGAAGCTCGGAATCCTCACGGGGAGGAGGGACGAGGGCCGCTACGGGGCGTTTTCTACCGCCCCCGGCGACCCGCCAACGTCCGTTTTTGGGGTTGTTGCCGACAGCAGACCCACTTAGCCCTACGGCCCCGGCAGAGCGCCCCAGGAACGCTGTTTTTGGGCTCACTCGGTGTTCTCAAACCGTTGCGCATCCCGGCGGACGCAGTGCCCGATACACCGCCGCGAACGCCTCCTCATAGGGATAGCCGCTGGCCAGCGACAGCTGCACCCGCCGCACGCTCACCTTCACCAGCGCCCCGATCTTCAACAACCCCCGCCGGATCGTCTCCGTCTGGGCCCGCGCCCACTGCGTGCCCTCCAGCCCCAGCCGCCGCAGCCCCACCAGCAACACATACGCCAGCGACGACAGATGCAGCCGCAACTGATTGGCCCGCAGCGTCTCGCTGCTCATGCGATCCGCGAACAGACTCAACTGCTCCTTGATGCGGTTCTCCGCTTCGCCTCGCTCGCAGTAGAGTTGTTCGTACAACCGTTGCGGCGGCCAACTCTCGGCATCCAGTGACGTCACCACGTAGCGCGGATTCTCCTTGCCCACGAGTTGCTCCGCCTTCCCCACCACCCGCCGCGCCCGGCTCCAACTCTCAAGCGTCTGGTACTCAAACTCCGTAAAGACCCGCGCCGGCCGGCCCGTCTGCTGCTGCTGCCTTGCCGCCTCGTCGAGGGCCTCGTCGATCAGCGACCGCAGCCGCTCGTTGCGCGCCAGCCCCAACACGTACTCCACTCCGTTCTGCTCGCACCAGTCCATCAACTCGTCCCGACAAAACCCGGAGTCGCCGCGCACGATGATCCTCACCTCCGGCCACTCTCCCCGGATCTGCGCCACGATCCTCTTCAGTTCCGCCACGCTGCCCTCCGCCGCGTCCTGATTCGCCACTCGCTGCCGCGCGCACAATACGTGCTCGCCGCTGAAGATGTACAGCGGCAAGTAACAGTAGTGTCGGTAGTAACCGTGAAAGAAACGCCCCTCCTGTTGCCCATGCAAAGGGGTGTCGGTGGCGTCGATATCGAGAATGATCTCGGCCGGCTCCTGCTGCTGCGCTTCCACAAACACGTCCACCAACAGGCGGTCGATCGCTGCGCTGTCGCAGCGGATCTTCTTATAGCGGTCCAGCCCGTCGCTCGTTCGTTCCAGTCGCTGCAACGTGCTCTTGCCCGCCAACGGCTGGCCGCGGTCACGCTCGCGGCGGCGCTGCTGCCCGCCCACGTCGCTCTTGCCCACCAGCAGCGCCACCAGCGGATCCCGGCGCAACTCGTCGTGATCGTTGAGGTCTTCGTATCCCAGCGCCAGTCCGTAGACCCGCTGCGAGACCAACTCCCCCACCCGGTGTTCGATGCGCCGCGAATCGCGGCCATCCTCGAAGCAGGCCGCCAAGCGCGGTAGCAGGTTGATGCGCTGGTCCACCTCGCGCAACAGCAGCGCGCCGCCGTCGGAACTGATCACCCCGCCGTCGAAGCGGGCGCTCACCTGGCGCCGAAAATGCTTGGCGAAGGTGAAGCTGCATTGAGTACACTCTGTTGTCATAGGGCTGCTTTCGGCTTGTGGCGCTAACGTTTTGGACATAAATGTTTTATGCCACACCAGGCAGCCCTTTTCCTACCCCCTGGTGAGATTTCCGGGCTAGCCCACTCGGTTCGCTTCCAGGACTCGCAAGACGTTCTGACCGATGATCTTCTGAATCACCGCGTCGGAATGGCCTCTCTGAACGAGGCCCACGGTGAAGAGCGGCCAGTTGGTCCAGGCGATGGATTGAATCATGCGGCCGGTGGTCTTGAAGTTGTCGGGCGGCCATAGGGCGGCCCATCGAGTCCGGCCCTTCGGCCGGGCAGGCAGCTTGGCCCTTTCACGGGCCGCATTGCGTGACTGATAGGCAACGTCAGTGCCGATCGCCGCATGGTCGGGGCCGAACTTTTTGACGACGTGATCAATGTGATCGAGCAGCGCCGTGATGTCGCCGCTATGCCGTAGAAAACGGGAGATGCAACAGATGCCGATGTAACCGCCGGTGTCGGCAATCGCACGGATGACGTTGTCGGGCTTGGAGCGCATGTGCTCGTACAGCGCCCCACACGTGGAGTGGCTGGCGACCATCGGTTTCGATGACCTTTGCGCTGCTTCGAGGCTGGTCTGCCAGCCGGAGTGCGCTACGTCGACGATCACGCCGACGCGGTTCAGTTCATCCACCGCCGCTCGCCCGAAATCGCTCAGGCCGCCGTTCGCCGGCTCCGCGCAGCCGTCGCCCAGTCGGTTCCGGCGATTGTAAGTGACGTGCATCATGCGAATGCCGAGCTGATGGAAGACGCGGACGTAGCGCAGTTCATCTTCGACGGAGACCCAGGCCTGCGTGAGAGGCACGCCATTGCCGCTGAAATACAGGCACCCCGCGCCGTCCCGTTTGGCCTGATGGACGTCGTCAGGGAAGACCGCGCGCCGCAGAATGTCCCGGATCGAGTCCGTCAAACAGGTGAAGCGCGCCAGGCGCTTGAGGAGAACCAGCGGGTCGTTGCCCTCTTCGCCGCAGTTCTGGAAGATGCACGTGACGCCGGAGGCCTTCCAGGCTTGGAGGAACTCGGCGCGCTCCGCCGGGTCGATAGAGGCGCGGGTCATGGTCATGTCTTCGCGCATGTCCTGCAGCTCGATCTCCGACGCGCCGGCCTCCATGGCTTTCCGCATGGCGTTGCCGTCAATGGCGGCGCGCGGTGCAAACCCGTACGCGTCGAACACGATCGAGTTGGCGTGCAGCTCGAGGCCGTGGTCGAGGTCCCTCTGGCTGGGCTTGAGAATGTCGAGCGCGGCTTTCCGGGCGCGCTCGATGGTTTCGTTGGGCGTGGTGGATTGGGCCAGGGCTGCGGAAGTCGCGGCCGTTGTTCCCAGGAAATTGCGGCGAGTCATGACTTGTGTTGACATGGAGAAAACCTCTCACGGAGTTGGCGGCGAGGCGGCATGACCGCCCGTTCGTGAACGGTGAACGTACTATACTGTGTTTTAGTCGGGGTTGATGCCCCGGAGGGAAGATGGTCATGAATCCTCGTCTCAAGTTTGGTCTCGTTACAGGAGTGATCGTCGGTGTGCTGGGCTGGTTGGCGATCGACGGAATTGAAGCCAATGCAACGTACTATGTGACGGTCAAGGAACTTCACGCCATGGAGAACCCCAACGCCGAGCGGCGATTGCGGGTAGGGGGCGACGTGAAGGAGAACTCGATCGTCCGCAAGGCCGACAGTGTCGCATTCACGATCACCCAGGAAAATACCGAGCTGCAGGTTGTTTATGTCGGTCGCGATCCGCTGCCGGACACGTTCCGCAACGGGGCGCAGGCGCTCTGCACGGGCCGGCTGCGTGATGACCAGGTCTTCGAGGCGCGGCAGATTCAGGCAAAGTGCGCCTCGAAATACGAAGCCACGCCGGGGGAGGGCTCAGCACCCGTCTATAGCGCCGAGCCGGTCGAAAGCAAGGCGTCGCTCTAGCAACCCGTGGTGAAACCCCGCGTAGCACCGAGAACGGCGAGGCGCCTGGCTGACAAGGCGCGACGAGGGAGCATATTGGACATATTCGACCAAGGAGCAACGCAGTGCAGCCGGGATGCGTCGCCGCTTAAATGTAGCGGCGGTTTTGCCACGGGGTGCTAGGAGTCTCTCAGCCCGGGAAGCGGGGTTGAGCCGTTTGTATCCGCGGACGGCTCGCCGTTGGGATAACCATGGAAAACCTCGGATACCTCACAGTTCTGCTCGGATTCTGCCTGGCCGTCTATGCGGCGGTCGCTGCGCTCGTGGGCAAATGGAGGCGCAACGCCTTCCTCGAGCTCAGTGCGCAGCGCGCCGTGGCCGCCATGTGGCTGATGGTGACCTCGGCTACCGTTTTACTGCTGTATGCGATTTTCACCGATGACTTCCGGCTCAGTTACGTTTCTTCTCGCAGCAACGTAGACTTGCCGGGATTCTACAAGTTCGCCGCGCTATGGGGTGGACAGGAAGGTTCGCTCCTTTTCTGGAGTTGGATCTTGGCGACCTATTCGTTCATTGCGGTTTACCTGGGGCGGCGTGCGCATCGCGACATGATCTCCTACGTCGTCGCGATCATGATGAGTGTCCAGGCGTTCTTCCTGATGCTGATCGCGTTCATCGTGAGCCCTTTCCAGGTGCTCATGTCGGGGTCGCAGATTACTCCCATGGCCGACGGCAACGGCCTGAATCCGTTGCTGCAACATCCGTTGATGGCCATCCATCCTCCGATGTTGTATCTCGGCTACGTAGGGTTCGCCGTGCCGTTCGCCTTTGCGATGGCGTCGCTGATCACCCGCCAGCCCGGCGATCGCTGGATTCACACGACGCGCATCTGGACGATGGTCACCTGGCTCTTCCAGGCTTGCGGCATTCTGCTGGGTGCGCGCTGGTCTTACGACGTGCTCGGCTGGGGCGGCTACTGGGCATGGGACCCGGTCGAGAATGCTTCGCTCCTGCCGTGGATCACCGCCACGGCCTTCCTGCACTCGGTGATGATGCAAGAGAAGAAGGGCATGATGAAGGTGTGGAACGTCGTTCTGGTCTCTGCCACGTTCCTGCTCTGCATCTTCGGAACGATGCTGACAAGGACCGGCATGGTCAGCTCCGTCCATGCGTTCGCCCAATCTCCGATCGGACCGTACTTCTACGTCTATCTCACAGGTATGACGGCGCTGGCGGTTTTCTTGATCCTCAGCCGCCTCGACTATCTCAAGAGTGAGAACGAACTGGATTCAGTTGTCTCTCGTGAATCGAGCTTTCTCTTCAACAACGTCATTCTGCTGGCAAGCTGCTTCGCGGTGCTGTGGGGCACGATGTTCCCGGTCATCAGCGAAGCGTTTACCAACGAGAAGATCAGCGTCGGCGCGCCCTTCTTCAACCGGGTGAACATTCCGATTGCCCTGGTGTTGTTGTTGCTGACCGGTGTCGGCCCGCTCTTTGCCTGGCGCCGCACGTCGGTGGACAGCCTGCGCCGCAACTTCCTGTGGCCGGCAGTAATTTCGATCGTGTTGGGCGGCGTCTTGTTCGCTATGGGGATCACCCATTTCTACGCCCTCATGTGCTTCATCCTGTGCATGTTCGTCGGCATCACGATCACCGTCGAGTTCTATCGTGGAGCGCACGTCATCCAGCAGAAGCAGGATATGTGGCTCGGGCGCGCCATGGTCGAGTTGACGCATCGCAATACGCGGCGCTACGGCGGATATCTCGTGCACATGGCGGTCGTGGTCATGTTCATCGGTTTCGCCGGGTCCGCCTTCAACCAGGAAACGCAGGCCGAGATGAATGTCGGCGACAAGCTGCCGCTGGGCCGTTATGAGTTCGAGTTGAAAGAGTTGACCGAGGACAACAACCCTAACTATGCCAGTGGAGTGGCGGTCATTGACGTCTACCGCGACGGGGAGTTCCTCCAGAAGCTCGAGCCGGAGCGGCGCCGGTACCATGCAAGCGGCCAGGGTACGGGTATCCCGGCCATACGGGCTCGGCTGAAAGAGGATGTCTACCTCGTCTTCGCCGGACTCGCGACCGAGGGACAGCGGCCCGTCATCGGGGCCTACATCAAGCCTCTCGTGAACTGGATTTGGATTGGCGCCTGGATGCTGGTCGGTGGAACGTTGGTAGCGCTCATCCCCAGCAAGATCAAGCGCATTGCCCCACGAACGCGCGTGATTGCGACCGCAAGGAAACGTCATGAAGTATTTGCGAAATAGCTTCCTCCTGCTATTGCTGTCATTTGTGGCCACTTCCGGTCAGTCGGTCTCCGAAGCGGGCAGCGAGACCTACCTCAAGATCCGCGAGGTTGGCAAGCAGCTCAAGTGCCAGTGTGAGTCGCAATGTTCTTACACGGTGACCGAGTGCAACATGCTGCACTGCTCGTTCCGCGAGCGAATGAAGCCCGAGATCAAAAGTCTCGTTGAAGCCGGAATTCCGGTTCCCGCTGTGGTGGAGCAGCTCGTCGAGAAGTACGGCAGCATCCTCCGGACCGCTCCGGCAGCCAGCGGATTCGGACTGTTCGGCTGGGCCATGCCGTTCGTGGCGGTTCTGCTGGGACTGGGGGCCGCGCCCATTCTCGCTTGGCGCTGGAAGGTAAAACACGACCGGCGGCCGGTATCCAAACCGGTTCGTGACGAAGACGTCGAACGCTTTCGGAACCAGATCGAGAAAGACATCGAGGAGATGGACTAGCCCCGATGGTCATGGTGATCGGCATTCTCCTGGTTCTGCTGGCCTTCGCTCTGCCTCTGGTGATCCGTCCCTCCGATCTTCCGCCGCCTGAGCCGACATCGCCCACGCAGCATCTGGAAGACCGCAAGGCGACGATCTACGAGAATCTCCGGGATCTGCAGGGCGAGTATCGAATGGGCAAGCTGTCGGATGCTGATTACCAACAGACAAAGCAGGATCTCCAGAAGGAACTGGCCGGAGTGTTGGCGGAGATCGAGAGGGTGGAGTCCGGATCGGATTCCTCCGTCTCGGCGGCCGCAGCGTCCCCTTCAGCATGAATCCCGACTCGGTTCAGGAACGAGGGCCGCTGAGCCGGAGCCCGGCTTGCGTCTTATGGGTCTTGGCCTTGATGTCCACTACTGCCGCCGGCTTCGCGCAAGTGGCCGTGAAGGGCACGGTTGTTAACCGCACAACCGGACAGCCTGCAGCCGGGGTCGCTCTCACGCTGATTACTTTCGTTGGGGGGATGTCGCCGGTCGAGGAGGTCTACAGCTCGGCGGACGGCGCTTTCGCTTTCGAGAAGGAGCTGTCGAGATCCACCGAACAGCCCATGTTGGGGATGGTGAGGGCGGAATATCAAGGCGTCCCCTACAGCTCGCTGATTCGAGCGGGTTCGGCGGGAGACCTGACGGTCGAGGTCTATGGCGTCGAAGAGGAGGACTTGCCCGCGCCGGACCGCCACGTCGTTATTTTCGGACCCGAAGATTCGGAATTGGTCGTGAATGAATTGTTCTTTTTCCGCAACGAATCCGACCCTCCTCTCGCGTTTCGAAACCCCGATAGGGGAACGCTACGGTTTTATCTTCCCCCGCAGGCAGGCGGCGAAGTCAGTGTCCAGGCTACCGGTCCCGCTGGGATGCCGCTGCGCAGCACGGCGGAGCCGGCGGGCCCTGAAAACACCTATAAGATCGACTTTCCACTGAAACCCGGTGACAACAGAGTTGATCTGGCCTACACCGTCCCGCACGTTGACGGTAACGGCTTTGCGGGAAAGGTGCTCTACGACGGCCTCAAAACGGCTGTCGTCGCCCCCAAAGGGGTCACGCTCGAGGGTGAGGAGTTGCAGCCGATCAGTATGCCGGTGGAGGAGCACGGTCAAATGTCGCTCTTCGATGCCGGCAATGCCCGCGAGTATCGCGTGGAAGCCATTCGGGGAATCAGTCAATTGCCGCCGGCCGAGACCGGAGCTTCCAGCGCCGGCGCCGGCAGCCCGCAGGTTCAGGTCGCCCCGGCGCCGATAGCCGAAGAGTTGATCTGGCTTCTGGCCTTGACGGCGGGGATACTGGCGGTCGGGTTCGTCTACCTGTACACATCGAAGCTGGTCATTGCGCCGGCGCTTCCCGAGAAGGACAGCGCGCCCCGGCGGAAGTCCACTCGCAATCGCCGCAAGTCATGAGCGCGTCAGCCATTTCATTGCGCGGTATCTGGAAGTTCTTCGGCGAATATCCGGCCGTGCGTGACGCCAGCCTGGACATTCCGGCCGGCGGCATTGTGGCTTTGCTGGGGCGCAACGGAGCGGGAAAGACCACCATACTGCGGATGATTGCGGGGCTTCTGCGTCCCAGCCGGGGCGAAGTCTTGATCGACGGGTCGCCGGCCGGCCAGCAGCGTCACGCGGCGTCGATCGGGATGGTCGGTCACGGGCAATGGCTCTACGACGATTTGACGGCTCGGGAGAACCTGCATTTTTTTGCGCGCCTGTACGATCTTTCTTCGTCTTCAGAAAAAATCGACCAGTGGCTTGAGGAAGTGGGCCTTTGGACCTTTCGCGATGCGCGTGTCCATCAATTCTCCCGCGGAATGCGGCAGCGCTTGACGATCGCGCGAGCGTTGCTTCACGCACCGCCGATTCTGCTGCTCGACGAACCTTGGACTTCCCTCGACGACCGCGCAATGGATCTTCTCTCGGTCTTGCTGCTCCGCGCCCGGTCTGAGAATCGTACTGTTGTGGTCTCGTCCCACCAGTTGCGAGAGACCCTTCAGATCGCTGGCCATCTTGCAGTGATCGATCGCGGCCGGCTCATCTTCGACGGTCCGAACCGCGACGAGTTCCGCGACGCGCCGCACGATTTCTATCAGAGAATCACGTGACCCGATTCCTCCGGCAGACCTGGACGATCGCCGCCAAGGATTTGCGAACCGAGCTTCGGAATAAAGAAGCGTTGAGCGCGGCCTTGTCGTTCACGCTGGTCGTGATTCTGCTCTTCAGTTTCGCTTTCGACCCCGTATCGAACGTGGAAGTCCGCGACCTCTCTGGCGGATTGTTGTGGATCGCCTATATCTTCGCCGGCATCCTGCTGCTCAACCGAAGCTTTGCCCGTGAATCGGCCAGCGACTGCCTGGATGCCCTCGTTGCTTCGCCGCTCAGCGGAGGCGCCCTTTTTCTTGGCAAGGCGGTGTCGAGTTGTCTGCTGCTGCTCGTGCTGGAGTTGGCCTCGTTGCCGCTGTTCGGCGTGTTCTATTCCGTGAATTGGACACAGAATTTCGGGACATTGCTACTGGTGCTGGTCTTGGGGAGTTGGGGCTTCACGGTCATTGGGACGCTGTTCAGCGCTGTTACCGCCAATAACCGGCTGCGTGAATTGATGCTGCCGCTGTTGGTTTTCCCGATGACGCTGCCCGCGCTGATCGCCTGCGTTCAGTTGACGACAGTCATCCTGACCGGCGACCCGCTGGGGGATTCTGTCGCCTGGCTGAAGCTTCTCTTCGGCTTTGATGTGATCTTCACGCTGCTCGGCGCCGTCCTGCTTGAGAGCGTGCTTTTGGCGTAGCGTGGGCGGAGGTCCGCTGCTCGTAGTCGTGAAGCAGCCGAATATGATCCGCGGATGGGATGCCCTCATTCCGCCGGTACTCGTCTGGCGAGTTCGTCAGCCGAGCCGTTCACGGAGTTCGCCGGAAAGCACGTCGGTGAGGTGTTCCAGCAGCGCCTCGCCCATCTCGCGAGTGGCTCGCCGCGGGTCGCCGACGATGCCGTTCGCGGTGACGGACTGGATCCCTTCGACGAAAATCTTGTCGAGCAGAGGCTTGTTGTCGCCGATGAATCCCGGCTCGGCTTTGTCCATGCGCACGAGATCGGGGCGAATGACCAACATGCAGGCAGTTTCAATAACGTCGGCGTGGAAGCCCGCCTCCTCGAGAGGTACGTCGAACTTCTCACCAAGGAAATTCTGCTGTATCCGGCAATAGTGAAGGATATTGACGTGCGGAATCACGCGCACGTCGTAACCCTTGCGAGTGAGCGACTCTTGCAGGTAAGGTCCGATTCCGTCGACGAAAGTAAAGTTTCCGCCGTGCGACGACATGATGATCAGATTCTTGAATCCATGGGTCGCCAGTGAGGCGCAGGCTTCCTCGATCACCGTGCGGAACGTTTCCGGTGTCGTGGTGAAAGAACCTGGGAACTTCATATGATGGACCGAGAGTCCCGGCCGCACGACCGGCGCCACCAATGTGTTGCCGAGCTTGCGTGCGATCATCTGGGCGACGTAGCCGCCGATAAGGGTGTCCGTCAGCAGCGGAAGGTGCGGCCCGTGTTGTTCGACGGACGCCGTTTGAAGAATCACCGTATTCGTGCCCGCTTCCAGTGCGGCCTTCACTTCCGGCCAAGTCATTTCTTCCATCAATACTCGCTCGGACATCCTTTTGTTCCTTCTCTTTGATCGAGTGTGCTCGCTCAAGAGTTGTGCCTGTCGTTGTTGAAAACCCATTGCATCAGCCTGTGGCTGGGACGGACTCATTCACTCCGTCTTACGATGCCCGGCAGCGGCGCCGAGTGCGTCCGCCGACCCCGGGACACTTCGACGCGCAAGATCTGCTATGTGAGTCGCCTTCTTGGCAGTGGAATGGCCCCGGGTCGGACTTAGATCTTGTCCGTCGCCAATAGCTCCTGGGTCAGCTCCTGTTGATAGGCCGCCAATTTTTCCGAATCCTCATGCGCCAGGCTCGAATAACAAACCAGGGCCATAGCCCGCCTCGACCTATCGCTGAGGTTGGCATCGGCGCGATGAATCATCATGCTATGGTGCGCGATCAAGTCACCGGGCTGGCAGTTCATCGGTCGTTCCCATTGAGCATCGTCCGGTCCGTAGTCGGTAATCCCCTGCGAGAAACCCAGCACGTTCGACTTGGCGTGGGGCCGCATCCCTTTGAGGTGAGAGCCCTCGACGTACCGGATGCAGCCGTTCCCTTCGTCAATTTTGTCGAGAGCGACCCACAGCGTGAGCGCCTCGTTCGGCTCGAGCATGAAATAGTACCCGTCCTGGTGAGGCGGCGTGGCGTTGCCGATTCGCGGTGGCTTGGCGAAATACTCCACACCCTTGGGGATGACGGGAGTCCCGAGTAGATGCTCGCTCAAGCCCAGGAAACGTTCCTGCAAGAAGAATTCCCGGAACCAGGGGTCATAGTCTATGATCCGATGCATCTGCTTGAGACTCTCGGGATTGTCTTTGATCTCGTAGAAGGCTTCCTGCGGCGGTAGATCGGGGACGACCTTCTTGATGTATCGATTGAGTTCCCGCTCCAACTCTTGCAACTCCTCGGCATCAAACAGACCTTTCACACAGGCATACCCCTTCTCGCGGAACGAACGCTGCAGGCCAAGGGGATAGTCTGCCGAATCAGTCTCCGGATGTTTCAGCAAGCTCACGGTGTCGGCGAAGTGAGTTTATTATACCCAGCTTTCGGATCGATGATGTGCGCTGATCGGTCAGGAAACTAAAGCTGACCGATCGCCTCGCGGGCACGCAACATGAGCTTCGAGTCCGGCTCGGTGGATCCGCGAAGGTTGTACACAGCCGTCGCCAGCATATGAGGCCGCCAACGCGGGCTGACCAAGCGATAGTCCTCGAATATGGCGGCGGCATACTTGTAATCGTGTGCGTCAGTCCCTTTGCGGAAGATCAGGCTCTTTGCGTTCTGCTCCAGGACATGCGGCTCGGGATGTCGTTCAGCATGTCCGAACGCCTGCTTGGAGGCAGCCACCGGATCGTCGGCCAATTCGGACAGAATCAACCGGGCCGACCTGCTCTGGTCCGAGGGCTGCTCGGAAGCCTGCAGCGCGGTGATCTCAGCGTCACCGAAGTCGCTACTGTCCGACATGAAGTTGGCGAACTGCGACATCCATCCGACACCCTGGAGAAGCAGCAGCAGCCTCGTCTCGTCTTCGCGGGCCACACGGAAGCCGTAGTGCAACCCATTGACCGAGGTGACCGTGTGAATCCCGTAGATGCCGGGTCTCCGCATCATCAATTCCCCTGCAGCGAGATGGACGGCGTCCCACAGGTGGTTTGCGGCCGCTTTATTTTCGGCCAGCAACGCCGCCGTGCGGTCACAGGCCTCTGTGGTTTTCCCGTTGCGAACGAGCATCAGGACTTCTTCGGTCGCATTCTTGTCGGAGGGTTGAGAAGCAACCCAATTTGAGGGAAGCCGCGTCGCGTGCTTGCGGGCGAGTTCGGAGTTTGCCGCATAGCACTGATCCTCGTAGGCGTAAGAGTTGACCCTCTCCTTTGGGCCATAGTCGAGCAGCCCTAATACCAGTGAGCGAAGGGCCGGTTCGGCATGTTGCCATCCGATCGTTTGCAGAGTCCGCCAAGTGTTGGCGACGAAGATCGCTTTGTGACCGATGTTGCGGTAGTCGCGCGCTCCGTAGCGCCAGAGCTCGGCGATGATTTCGTGCGCTCCACGCTCCCGAACCAGGGCAGTGACCGCGCGGTCGGCCCGCGGTTCGTCCCAGGTTTCCATCGCGTTGTGAAACTCGTCCCAGGCGCGTGTTCCCGATGGCAGCTTGCCGGCAACCGGCCGCAACCGGAAATCACCCTCCTCCACATCCCTCTGTTGCGACGCCTTGAACGCATCCAGCGACCAAAAGAGCGGTAACAGCCGTTCGCCGACAGGCGCGTCGAGGCTCAACTGGTGCGCCGCATGGATCGCGAACACGCAGTGAAACTTGAAGCCCGGAGGTTGCGGGCTCACGTTGCGGATCCCTGCCAGATAAAGCGCAGCCAGAAACTGCCGGTACGGCAGACCGCGCCGCAGTTGCTCCACCACCATCGGGAAACACTTCTCACGGGGAGTGTGCTCGATGAGCCGGACAATCGGTTCGATCTCGGGGCGCAATTGCACCATCTCCGGCGCAATGGCGGCCTCGGCCCGTGAAAGAGGACTCAAAGCCAAGATGCCTGACAGGTTTGGCAAGGAGCCGGCCAGGCTTGCGCCGCAAACCTGTTGCAGAAAGTCACGCCTTCGCGTCGTCAAGGCTTACTCCTTCTTGTTAGAAGCTGCGCCTAGTCTAGCGCAATCACGTGACGGCCCCATCGAAAACTGATGGAGACGGCAACTGCAACCACTCGTGCGAGACATTTCGAACATAGTGGTCGAATAGCAGGCAAAGCCTCCGGGCAAGCACCGAGTCTTACCCTCCCGAACGAGACCCACGTCAACGCCGGCTGATCTTGATGAAGTCACGGCTGAGAGCTCGCGGGTTCGCCGCGCCCACCATGGCGAGGTCGCGGGCAAGCTCGGTTTGCAACAGCTCGACAACGGTCCGGACGCCCTCGGCTCCGTAAGCGGCAAGGCCCCACAGCGCCGGCCGGCTGATCAAAACGGCTTTTGCACCGAAGATCAGCGCCTTCAATACGTCGCTGCCGCGCCGGAAACCGCCATCGACGAGCACGGGAACTCTGCCGCCGACCGCATCCACGATCTCGGGCAGAACGGTGATCGGCTCGGCCAAGCCGTGCACGAAGCCACCGCCGTGGTTCGACACTACGATGCCCTGAATTCCGTTTTTCACTGCGGTCTTGGCTTCCTCGGCGCTCATGACGCCTTTGAGCAACAGTGGGGCAGTAACCGAACGACGAATGCGGTCGATGTAATTCCAGTCGAATGCCGGGTTCCCCATCGGCGGCAGTGTGGACAGACGCGGATATCCATTTGAGCCAATCTGCCCGTAGGGTGTCCCCACGGTGATGCACACAGCTTTGCATCCCGCCTCGACGGCTTTGTGAATCCGGCTCAGTAGACTGTGAGCATCCGATTCCGGATAAGCCTGATACCAAAGATGTCCGCCGGCCTCGGCAGCGATTCTTTCAACCGGGTGATCGGAGCGGTCAGCCACTACCATCGCTGCTTGAGCCTCCGACGCCCCGCGAGCCATCGCCAGCTCTCCTTCGGGATGGAATCTGTTCTGATGCGATGCCGGTCCGATCAGAATCGGCGTGAACATCGCATCTCCGAATAGTTCGGTCGTCAGATCGAGATTCTGTGTATTGACCATCAATCGCGGCCGGAACACGATGCGGTCGAAACCGGAGCGATTGCCGCCGGAGATTGCGTTGAAAGCAGCATCAGCGAGTTTGCGCTGTGCCACAGGCTCGAACTCGAAGCTGTTGACGAGTTCATCGAGCGGAGGGATACGTCCTGGAGGTTCGCCAATGATCTGCTGCGCCCGTTGTGCTCGCAATAGCAGAGTAGCTGCCGGCAACGATCCGAGCCGAGCCAGAGCCTGGCGCCGGCTGAAATGTCTGCTCACGGCAGATCGGCCCTCACGAGGCTGCGGTCGATGGACGCCAGAGTCGGCCGGCCGCTGTGAGCCATGGCCATCACCAATTCGGCCTGCACGATTTCGAGGATTCTTTGTACGCCTGGCGGGCCGAAAGCCCCCAGTCCCCATCGAGGGACACGACCGAGGCAGACTGCGGACGCTCCGAAGGCCAGAGCCTTTAAGATGTCGCTGCCGCGGCGGAAACCGCTATCGATGAGCACCGGCACTCTTCCCGCAACGACGTCGACGATTTCTGGCAGTACCTCGAGGCTGGAGGGGGAGTAGTCCAGCGCGCGTCCACCGTGGTTGGAGACGACTATGCCGTCCAGGCCGTGTTCGATGCAGCGTTTTGCGTCCTCGGCGATGAGGACACCCTTCGCCAGCATTGGCACGTTGATGAAGGAGCGCAGTTGATCAAACAGCTTCCACTCATACCAGAGCCGCTTGACCGGTATTCGATAGCGATTCAAATCCCTGCGGGGACGGCGAGCTCGTCTGCTTCTGCGTCCGGCCAGATTGCGGTCGTGCAGCGCTCTCTCGTAGAACGCCGCCTCCTGATCAACCGTTACGACGACCGCCCGGGCACCGGCCGCCTGCGCTTTTTCGAGCGGCTCGCGGTTTGCCTCGATATCCGGCGATGGATAGAGCTGAACCCAAATCGGACCGCTTGCCGAAGCGGCGATCTCCTCAATCGGCATGCTGGCGACGTGGCTCACGATCATCGGCGTCTCGGCCGCCGCAGTGCACCCTTCATGCGTTCCCGCTTCACCCGACGGATGCAGCGCCGTATGGCCGGCCGTGGGCGCAACCATGATCGGGAAGTTCATCCTGGTGCCGAGAATCTTCGTCGCCGTGTCGATCGAACTGACGTTGACCACTCCCTTGGGAATCAACTCGACCCACTTGAATACCTCGCGATTGCGGCGAAGGGTGAATTCGCCTGCTGCGCCATAGGCGGTGTAGTTGTAGGCGCTGCGAGGGAGTTTCTCGTAGGCGAGCGCTTCGAAGTCAAGAACATCGATCAGTTCGTCAATGCTCGGGATGCGGCTGTGGTCGCGGAATGGATCTTGCTGTGAAAGAAGGAGTGGCGAGCCCACGAGGAATCCGGCTAACAAGCGAATGGATTCGCGACGGTCTATGTTGCTTTGCCGGTAACGCTCCGGTTGTTTCATGCGTTGTCTATGGCGATGTGTCTTGCCGACCGACCGGCACGATTGTACCCCAGGAGCGTTCTGGGAAGAACGTGAACCCAAAGTCCGTCCAGTGACCATTTCCCGGTCGATGCCAATGCGTTGAGTCTCGCTTAGGGGCTTCTGATGCGCGCCGAATGTCTTGACCGAAAGATGTTCAGTCAGTATTGGATATCCAGTGTAGTGGTCGGTGAGACGAACGACAGTGAATTGTCAACCGAGACCTAGTTCGTCGGCTAACTCGAGCGGCGTACCACAGTGTTGGCAGATGTCAGATTCACACTGCGCGCACTGCAGTGGGATGGCAACAGGGATTGCGCACAGGGGGCAGTAGTATTCGGCGTGTTCAAGGGGTGTGTCACATTGTTCGATCGTACGCGGAACGTTGGCCTGACAGTCGTGGCAACGAAGATCCAACGCCGTGTCGACTGGTGTGGCTGTTGTGTCGTAGAGTTCGGGCACCAGGCGGATGATACCATCTTGAGGAAGTCTTGCTACGCCGGAAACCCTCGATAAACGCCGGCGTAAAACCGGACATGCCATGAAGCGAACCTCCGTGGATAGTGGAGATTATTCGCGGGCGGTTCTGTTCATTCTCCTTGCAGCGCTGCTTGCTTCAGGCTGTCCGACCCGGAAGGATGGTCCGCGAGTCGAAGTGGCTTATGTGGCTCGTGACGGTGTTAAGCTCCGGGCTGAACTCAGACCCGATGCTCCCATTGTCGTAACGCTCACGTTGGGAGAGCGCGTGGAGGTCGTCGAGCACAAGCAGCGTTACGTGCGGGTGAGAACGCAGGCGGGCCTCGCTGGATGGACCCTTGAAAGCCGCCTCGCGACGCGGGAGCTGCGATGGAAGATGGATCAACTCTTGCAGCAAACGCGGTCGGAGCCCAGCCAGGGGACCTACCGCGCTCTGGATAGATTGAATGTCCATCTCGAACCCTACCGCTGGTCTCCGACGATTTACCAGTTGCAGGAAGACGAAGGGTCTGAACTTCTGAGACACCGACTTGTGGATCGGCAGAGCCGGCCGCCGGAAAGAGTCGAGCCGCCGCCGGCGCCGACCGGGCTCGACGATTGGTATCTTGTTCGCACATCCAACGGACGGGTGGGCTGGGCTTTGACGACGGGTCTCTATTCAGCGGTTCCGGATGAGGTCAAGCAATATGCCGAGCGCAAGCGCATCACATCGTTTTTCGCGCTCGACGCCGTGGATGACCGGCGGCAGCCCGACCCGAAAACAACTTGGCTCTGGACTCAGATCGACCGGCCGAAGCAGCCGCATGACTTCTCGCTGATTCGAGTGTTCATGTGGAGCCGGCGGCGTCAGGCGTACACCACGATCAAGTTGGAGCGCGGGCTGACGGGCTTCCTGCCGGTGAGAGTGTATGACCGGCTGGTTACCGACCGCGGGACTGGACCGGGATTCACGATCACGGTCGGGAAGAAGGGCGAACGTGTCGCCCGGACGTACGTCTTGAGCAACTATCGAGTACATCGTGTGGAGGAGAAGCCGGCAGGACCGCCACCTCCGCGAATTCGCTTCGTCAAGCCGGCGCCTCCGCGACAACCGGCTGAGACTGGCATCATCGATCGTGTGGCCGGCTGGTGGAGCGGTGGTTAGCTTCCACTGGAGGCCCCCGATTCATGCCGATCTTCTTCGACGACTTCAAATGTCCGGCGTCCAATGAGTTGCCCGCGGCCGCGGCATTCGACCGGCTTCACGGTAAGCGTGACGCCGTGTTACTCGAGCGGTCAGGAGCTGTTCTGTGGCCCGGGGTATAAGCGCCGCCTCCCGCGTGACTTTGACCATGGGCAGCAAGGCGGATAAGGAGTGCTTGATATAGTCATTTCATGCCTGCTCCAGTACTTGAAGCCTGCAACCGCCGGCCGGTTTCGCCGCCGCCTGTTTGGTTCATGCGCCAGGCAGGCCGCTATATGGAAGAATACCGGCGGATCAGGGCGGAGCACTCCATCCTCGAAATCTGCAAGACACCCCGATTGGCGGCCGAAGTTACGTTGCAGCCGGTCGAGGTACTTGATGTCGACGCCGCGATCATCTTTGCCGACCTCCTGCTGCCTTTCGAACCGATGGGCTTGAAACTCGAGTTTCTGGCTGGTGAGGGCCCGCTGATTCGAAATCCCGTTCGGTCGCCTTCGGATGTGGAAGGGCTCGAGACGCGGCATGTTCAGGAACTCGACTATGTTGCTGAGGCGATCACTGAGGTGAAGAAGCTAATGAACGGCCGGGTGCCGCTGATCGGGTTCGTGGGCGCTCCTTTTACGTTGGCGAGCTACATGATTGAGGGAGGCTCTTCGCGCAACTACAAGCGGACGAAAAGCTTGATGTACCACGACCCCAAGACGTGGAACCGACTGCTGGCGAAGATTGTGGAAATGCTCATCCCCTATGCGGCCTCGCAGGTAAGCCATGGGGCCGATGTTATGCAGGTTTTTGATAGCTGGGTGGGCGCACTGACCCCGGCGGACTATGAACGCCATTTGCTGCCTCATTCTCGGACGCTGATTCGTGCGATTCAGTCGACGGGAGTCCCGGTTATTCATTTCTCAACCGGTGGCGGGACGTTTCTGCCGTTGCTGCATCAAGCGGGCGGCGACGTTTTGGGCGTGGACTGGAGAGTACGTATCGATGAGGCATGGGCAAGTATCCATCATGGAGCTGCGATACAAGGGAATTTGGACCCGGTTGCGTTGTTCGCGCCCCTCGATGTGTTACGTCGGTCAGTGCATGACATTCTCGAGCGAGTCAATGGCCGGCCGGGGTTCATCTTCAACCTGGGTCATGGGATTCTTCCCGAGACACCGGTCGAGAACGTGAAGGCCGTTGTGAAGATGGTCCGGGAGTATCCGGGCTAGTTGTGGCGTCGTGAATCGTGTTGCCGTCATTGGTGGAGGGATATCCGGTCTTTCCGCTGCTTACTTTCTCTCGAAAGCGAGGGTTCCATGCATCCTGATCGAGGAGCGTCCACGGCTCGGCGGACTCATTCGAACGGACAATGTTGATGGCACTTTGGTCGAGGCGGGGCCGGACAGTTTCATCGCGCGGAAACCATGGGCGATGGATCTGATTCGGGAGATCGGTTTGGCAGACCAGGTGATCGGTTCGCAGGACAGTGCTCGGCAGACGTTCGTTGTTCGCAGCGGACGGTTCATCCCGATGCCTGCCGGGATGCTGTTCCTGGCGCCCACGAAGCTGTGGCCGATTCTGACAACCAGGCTGTTTAGCTGGAGGACCCGCTTGAGGTTCGCTGCCGAATATTTTCAAGGGCCGTTCACTACGAACAAAGACCGGTCCGTCGCCGAGTTTGTGCGAGAGCATTACGGTATGGAAGCTGATCGCTATCTGGCGCAGCCGCTGCTGGCCGGCGTCTACGGTGGGTCGTCAGAGAAACTCAGCGCGAACAGCACGCTGCCGACGTTAGTGGAGTTGGAGCGTAAATACGGTAGTCTGACTCGGGGGATTCTGGCGGAGCAGTCCCGGCAATCGCGCAACGACGAGGTCGGCTCGCTCTTCCTGACGATGCGGAACGGCATGCAACAGTTGATCGACACCCTTGCCGGGCGAATCGAAGGATCGGTCGGACGGGTGAATGCGACTGTCGTCGGTCTCGAGTGGCGGAAACCCGGATTCCGGCTGTTGCTGTCCGACGGAAGTCCCATTGAGGCAGAGCAGGTGATCACGGCGGTGCCCGCGTATCGGGCAGCGAATCTGGTTGCCGCGCTCGATGCTGAGCTTGCGGAGACGCTGCAGACGATTCCCTATCACTCTTCGATCACGGCGGCGCTTCTCTATCCCAGAATGACTTTTGATCATCCCTTGAACGGATTTGGCTTTCTGGTTCCAGCGAGCGAGGGCCGGAGCCTAGCTGCCTGTACCTGGGTCAATACGAAGTTCGCACATCGCGCCGCGCCCGACGCGGTCTTCCTGCGCGGATTCGTAGCGGCTGATCAAGTCGAGCGTAGATGGGAGGAGTCTGATGAGGAGCTGGCGGGGTTGGCGCATGGCGAGATCAGCGGCTTGATGGGCTTTCATGCCTCTCCACGCACGGTTCGGGTTCATCGCTGGTGGCAGGCGATGCCCCAATACGAGGTGGGTCATGGCAGGAGGGTTGACGCGATCGAGTGCCGTGTCAAAAACCTGCCGGGGTTGCACCTTGCGGGGAACGGCTATACGGGTATCGGTGTTCCCGACTGTGTTCACCGCAGCCGCGGAATTGTCGAACGGATCGTTTCAAGTGCCAGGTCCTGATCTCCTGTGACATGAATCTCGCGGCGTCACAGCGCGGCGAGAGGTTTCTGCTACAAAGGACAGCATGCGACTGAGAGCAGTCATACTCTTGCTTTGTATTCCGATCTTGGGCTGTAATGCACGTTGGTCCGTCGACTTCCATGACGACGATCTAAGCGATTGGCATCTTCCGATTGCGTCCCATTGGCAAAGGGTCGAAGAAAACGGAAATGGGTTTCTGCGGCTTGCGACGGCGGGGCCGGTCGGTGATCCGCGGCGCCCCGTGCAATTCGCGTTGTGGAAGCCGGGCTGCGTGAGCGATTTCGAGTTCGACGTCAGAGCACGTCGTGCAGGCAAGAGCCTGCTTGTTGCTTTCGGGTTCCAGGACCGGCTGCACTACTACTACGCCCACATTTCGAGTGACTCCGGAAATCATAGAGTCCACAACGGCATCTTCAAAGTCAACGGCAACGAGCGCTACCGCATCGGGGGAGCGGGTACGACGCCCGCGCTGCCGAGCGCCGACTGGCATCGGATCAAGGTTGTGCGAGGGGTTGAATCCGGTTCGATTGAAGTGTTTGTCAGCGGAGAGGCCTCGCCACTCTTCAGCGTGATAGACCGGGATTACTTATACGGATGGGTTGGTGTCGGGTCGTTCAACGAGACCGGAGATTTTGATGATTTCCACCTCTCCGGGACCGCGAGCGGCGAGTGCCGTCCGGAGCGGATCAGCCCTCTCGATGAGAATTAGCTAAGCTAAGCGGTCCTTCGTCGTCTCCATCCGTCCCGCCTAACGGGTAAGAGGCGGCACTTTGAAACCATGCTTTCTCAGATCGAGGTTCTTAACCCCAACGCCAACGCTTCACTGGCAAGAGTGGCCCTCTTTGATTTCGACGGTACCATTTCGCTCATCCGCTCCGGTTGGTTCGAAGTCATGGTTCCGATGATGGTCGAACCGCTGTTGGAACTGAAGACTGGCGAGAGCGAGGAGGAACTCACTGCACTCGTCGAAGAATACGTCGGCCAACTGACGGGGCGGCAAACGATCTATCAGATGATCGAGTTCACCGAGCAACTCAAGAAGCGCGGCGCCGAGCCCCTTGATCCACTAGAGTACAAGCACATCTATCTCGAACGGCTCTCGGACAAGATCAAGAATCGCATCGCTGCGCTTGAATCCGAGGCAACTCCGCCGGACGAGATGATGGTACCTGGGAGCCGCCGGCTGCTCGAGGCGCTGCATGAACGCGGCATGACGATGTATCTCGCGAGCGGCACCGATCAGCCCTTCATGCGCGCCGAGGCCAAGTTGTTACAGGTAGAACACTTCTTTGAAGGTGGTTGCTTCGGGGCGCTCGACGACTACAAGTCGTTCTCCAAGAAGATCCTGATCGAGAAGATCATCCGCGAGAGCGGGTTCCTGGGGAGTGAGTTCCTTGGTTTCGGTGACGGGTTCGTTGAGATCCAGAACGTCAAAGAGGTGGGCGGTGTCGCGGTCGGCGTGGCCACGGACGAGCCGGAGTGCCGGCAAGTCGATCTCGTGAAGCGCAAGAGGCTGGTAAGCGTCGGTGCAGACTGGATTGTGCCGAATTTCAGCGCCCATGAAGAGATGTCGAGGGTGCTGTTTCCCTGATGCTGAAATGCCGAGCGTGAGGCCATTCGTTTCACTTGCGAGCTTCAGAAACTCGATGTGGAGGACTTTGAAGCAAGCATGAGAGTTCGACACTGGTATTCAGATATCCGAGGAGCAGGGAAGTGGCAGGTGTGGACCGGAGACCGCTGCAAGAGGTTTGAGACGACGAGCCATGAACAAACACGGTATCCTGGATGAAACCGGCTCAGGTTCGGGAGCACTTCTGATCTCTCAGCGGCGATAGGTCACCGCTGTCGAGCCGGACAGTATATTCTACGTTGACTATGGGATAGCTAAACGGAGGCGACTCCGCACTTGGCGATCCGGAACGCTCCAATGGCATGAAACAGATCTGCGTCTATCTGGCCGGCAATATCGGACATGAGAAGATTCACGCCGAACAGGCCGAGACCTTGGGACGCTTGATGGCGACGGAACGAATTGGGCTGGTCTACGGGGGCGCCCGCGTTGGGCTTATGGGTGTCCTGGCCGATTCCGTCCTTACTCATGGCGGTGTCGTCACGGGTGTCATCCCAAGACATCTGGAATATCGAGATGTTGCTCATGAGAGACTGACTCACATGCACGTGGTCGACACCATGCATGAACGTAAGTACAAGATGCAGTCATTGGCGGACGCGTCCCTCGCCTTGCCCGGCGGCTTTGGAACGATTGAAGAGATCTTCGAAGCGCTCACTTGGGCGCAGATCGAACTGCATGAGAAACCGTGCGTCTTTCTGAACAGCGCAGGATACTACGACTACCTGTTCAAGTTTCTGGACCACGCGGTATCGCAGGGGCTGCTGAGGGTCAAGAACCGCGCGTTGGTCCTGCAGGCTCCGACCGCCGAATCGTCGCTGCAGGTCATTCAGGAGGCTTGGGCCGAAAAAGAGAAAGACCTGATCCAGACGTTGAGGGCATACCGTCGTTGAAGCCTTGACTGGGCGCCGAATCCTCCGCGCCGTCATCGTAACGAGGGCGTATACGTTGAGTCAGGCGAAGACGTCAAGGGCCTCTTCGCGCGACTCCTTGATCGGAATGATCCGGTCGAAACCGCTGATAAGGAAGACCTCCTTGATGTGCCGCTTCATGGCGCAGAGGACAACCTGCCCCCTGTTCGCGTTCAACCCCTTGGCTGCGAGCAGGGTCACCCGCAGGCCCGAGCTGCTGATGAAGTCGAGATGGCTGAAATCGACGATCAGATGTCGCTCGCCGCTGGTGATGTGTTCCATGACGATCGATTCGAACGAGTGGACATTCCCACTGTCTAATCGACCAATGGGGAGCAGTATGAGCACATCACGAGTTCGTTCTTCTGCAACTTCGATTTCATTGGTGCAGTAGGCGAGGGCCGTGAGAGCGTAGATTCGGGCGATGCGGACAAGCTCATCGATGGGACAACATTCGTTGACGGTGTGAGCTCCCGTTGCGTGGGGGCCGTGAGTGATCGCGGGAATGCCTCCGAACGAGCAGAACAAGTTGCCGTCATCGAGGAACGGCTTTGGACCGAGAGGAAGACGACTTCCGGTGACGGATTCGTGAGCTGTCTGGAGAGCCTTCACCGCAGGATGTCCCGGTAGGATGCGGAAGGCGTCGCCCTGTACGCTGTAGTTCAATTCGATCCGGGTACCCGAGCGCTCGGACTGCGCTGCGACCAGCTCGCGGAATTGTTTCTCGACACGATCTGCTTCGCCTGGCGTGATCCAACGGCGAGTTCCCTGGATGAAGCATTCTGAGGGTGACTGATTGTAGATCTCTCCTGATTGCATCTGTCCGACAAAGACAGAATCGCTGCCCACTTCAGGGGACTTGTTCGTCGAGACCTGGTCGTGCAGGTCGAAGAGCTGTGCGACGAGCTCGGCTCCGGCTCGGACCACCAGCGGTTGATCGATCGGCCGCAGCACTTCATGAACCGGGTTGCCGCCGCGGCGAATCGTGATCTGAAAGATGGCCATGCCCCGACCTGCAATGGGGAGTGGCGATGCACAGTATTCGGGAAGCAGGACGGCATCGCCGACGAAGCCGTCTCGGATCAATGCTTTGACCTGCCGTTTGTCACCCCAAGGTCCTTCATGCAGTTCGTGTGCGGTGAAGAGAACGCTACCGGTCTCCATAACAGCGGTCTCTCGCAAGGCCCGAATCGCTTCCAGCGCTGCGGCAACGCCTCCTTTCATGTCCGATATTCCGGAACCGTAGAGGTTGTCGTTTTCTCGCCTGGGCGGAATGAAAGGGAGATGGACCGTATCGAGATGCCCGTTGAACTGTAAAGTGCGTCCCGGCCAACCGCTTTCGAGGCGGGTGACGACGGCCGGAGCCTGCGGCCAATCGGCTTCAGGGCGCTCGACCGCAAAGCCGTCGCTGTGGAGAATCTCTGCCAGACGGTCAGCGGCGTCTCGCGCCTCGCAGGTCGGGCTGGGCACTTCGACGAGAGCCATGGCCGTCTCGACAAGGCGTTCCGTGTTGACCGCAGAAAGAACTTTGTTCACCAGCTCCTGACGCAGCATGACGCATTCAAGTTAATCAACCGGTCATGGTCGGGTCAACTTGGACATAAGCCCATCCACCCTCGGGCAGCTTCCTTGGAAACAAGGGGTCATCACTGTCAGGCTCCTGAAATGAGTGCAGGAGGGGGCACAGTGGGTTCTTATCCTTTTCGCATCTGCTGTTGTCAGCGGGGCTCTTTCGTAGCCCGTCCGGCAAGGCTGCGATCGATTGCGATCTGCTGGCGTCGATCAGCTACAATAGCGCCAGTTACCGATTCGTGCCCACAGACGCCATGTTGACTCGCCGAGCCATACTCGCCGTGATCGCCGCGGCCGCCTACGCCCAGCCTTCCAACTACCCCATCCGCAAGCGCAAGAGGGTCGAGCGGCTGTTCAAGTCGCCCGACGGCAATCCCAACGGTCTGGAAGCAACCGCCGCGGGCCTGTGGTGCGGCGAGCAGGTAACGGACCGGGCGCATCTGCTCGATTGGGAAACGGGCAAGCCTCTCGCCTCCTACGAAACGCAGTCGTCGAACACGAGCGGCATTGCGGCCGGCGGCGGGTTTGTGTGGATGGCCGCGAACGGGCCGGCGGGGGTGCGTCCTGCGCGGCCTCATGATGTGAAGAAGGGGGGCCGGATCGTCAAGCTGGAGATCGAGACGGGCCGCCATGTGAAAAACTATCGGACCCCCAACGGGGGAGGCGTGCACGGCGTGTTGTGGGCGCAGGATTCACTGTGGATCACGCAATTCGGTCCGCACAAGAACGTCACGCGGACCGACGCCGATCTGCGGGTTCAGCATTCCTTTCCGGTGCCGCTGGGGCGAGCCCACGGGCTGGGCTGGGACGGAGCGCATATCTGGTGCATGTTCTCGAACGATTTCCGGATCTTGAAGTTCGACATCGACAGCGGGCAGGTGCTGGAAGCGATTCAACTCAACCGCGATGATCCGGACCCGCACGGCATGACCTGGTGGCAGGGCAGCCTGTACTACTGCGACGCGGGCATTGCCCCGGGGCATCGACAGAATACCAGCCCCTACGCCGGCTACATCTGCAAGATCCATGCCTGATGGACGGACCACGGGTTACTCCTCCACTTTGATATCGCGTAACTCATCGTTACTCGTGCCGCTTAGACTAGGCACTGTGCTGTAATTACTGTGATGTTTGCGCCAGATGGCAACTTCGGAGAGTGTTTGAGGGACGAGCGAGAGTCCCGCGGGATCACGCTCCAGGAGATTTCGGCCCGCACCCGCATTAGCGTGCGATTTCTGACGGCGATCGAGGAAGAAGAATTCGGCATCCTTCCAGGAGGCATCTTTAGCTTAGGCTTCGTCCGACAGTACGCTCAGCATGTCGGTCTCGACCCGGATGCAGTCGCTGAGTCTTTCAAGACACTCACGCGCCCCGCTACGCCCGATACGTTTGCTTGGGAGGAGACCCGAGAGGATCGTGGCTCGACGTGGGTCGAGTGCGTCGTGGACCGTGCGCGAGAGTATCAGATCACCGGCCCGATCATCGCGACGATGCTTCTCGCATTCATCGTAGGCGCGGTCATGTGGATGCAGTGGGATTCGAATTCCGTCTTGGCCACTATCGACCAGAGTCTTTTCGAGGAAGAGCGGCCGTCGCCGGAGTTGCCTCCGACACCGGCAGGCGCGGCTTCTCCTGCGACGGTCGACGTTCGACCTTACGTTGAACCCGAACGGGTGAAGGCGGTCAATGTGCGGCTTTCCATTTCGGAGACGGTTTGGATCCGTGCTTTGGCGGATGGCGAGCGGGTTTTCCAGCGAACATTCCACCCCGGTGAATCGCGTCAAGTCGAAGCTGACGAACACGTTAGTTTGTTGGTGGGGAATGCCGGCGGCGTTTCGCTTTCCCTCAATGGCAAACCGATACCCCCCATCGGTTCCTCCGGACAAGTACGTAGGGTTCTTCTGACTGTTGGTGGCATGAAGATCCTTGCGCCCCCGCCGCCCGCACCTGAGAACAAAGATGAAAGGGATACGCCGAGGGCCCAGCGGCTACAGGCATCCAACCAATCTGTAGACAACCAGCCAACTCGGGCAAGCATTGCACCGTCTCCCTAGCACGTTGACTTTGCTTCCCGGCTCCGGAGGTTTCACGATGAAGACCACTCGCCGTAGATTCGGCCTGACAATGACCGGCGGAGGGATGGCTTTGACCTCCGGTTTGGAGTCAGCCGCCCACGCCGCGCAAGGCAGGGGGACTCGTATCAAGAAGGTCGATGTCATTCCGGTCGGCATCGAGTTTCGCACGACGTTCAATATCGGTGTCGGCAAGGTCGGTGGGAAAGGAGTCCCCGGGAAGTACGTCTACGTCAAGGCAACCACTGACGACGGCCGTGTTGGTTGGGGCGCTACGACCACGGTTCCCAACTGGAGCTACGAGACCGTTGAAGCCGTCGTAGGAACGCTTGAGCAGCACCTGGCACCTCTGGCGATCGGCCGCACGCCGTTCGAGTTGAACGCCCTCAAGAAGGAGATGGATGCGAAGATCCGTCCCGCCGTCAGCAACGGGGCGCCCTTCGCGAAAAGCGCGCTGGAAATTGCCTTTCTCGATTTGGCCGGACAGATCACGGACCAACCTCTGCATGCGCTTCTGGGGGGCAAGGTGCACGACACCATCGATCTTTGCTACGCAGTCAGCATCGACGAGCCCGAGGCAATGGCGGCGGAGGTCAAACGTTGGCCGGCTTGTTGGTGCTTCAAGGTCAAGGTTTCGGGTGACGCCGACAAGGACCTTGTCCGCCTGCGCGCGATCAGTGATGCCCGCCCCGATGCCGTCATCTGGTTGGACGCGAACCAGTCGTACCAACCGATAGCGCTCGAACGGTTCCTTCAGGCATTGCCCGTGTTTGACAAGATCCGGTGCTTCGAGCAGCCTGTCCGCAGCGAAGACTGGCTCGGGTTACGGCGAGCCAGGGATAAGAGCCCTTACCCCGTAGCTATCGATGAAGGCTGCTTCTCGTCGTTTGATGTAGCCCGCATGTCTCGTTTGGACGCGGCCGATCTGGTAGTGCTGAAAGTCCCTAAAAGTGGCGGTGTCACGAACTGCTACAAGAGCGCCGTCGTCTCCGAGGCGCACGGACTGGGATTGCTCGGCAGCGGACTGACCGATGCAGGCGTGAGCTTCATGGCAGCGATCCATCTCTATTCGACTCTCGATTTGCTGTTGCCGCCGGAACTCAACGGCCCGCAGTTCTTGACGTCGATGATGGCCGGCGGCATTGAGCAGGACGGCGTGACGGTCACGGTTCCCGACAAGCCCGGTCTCGGCATCACGGTTCCCGAAGACCAGCTACGAGACAACCAACTCAAACTGGGCTAACCACATTCGAGGGTCATTCCGGGCAAGCTAGAATGGAACTGTAACTTCCAGGGAACGTCGTCATTCATCACTGCGGGCCCGTAGCTCAGCCGGATAGAGCGGCCGCCTCCTAAGCGGCAGGCCGGGGGTTCGAATCCCTCCGGGCCCGCCATGCCATTTTTGTCCTCCGTCGAGCAGTAATTTCCAGGTCTCCTGGATTGACGTTCTTGCAACCTGTGATCTGAAGCATAATTGGGCCACTGGTTTTTCTGCCTGTCCGCCAAGACTCTGCTCAGCCGGCAGCCGGTCGATTTACGACCAGCTACTGATGACACACCTGGCCACGCGTTGCACAAGATCGCATTACCGGATGGCATGGCTTACGCCCGGTGCGGCTCCTGGCGGTTTATCCTGTTGGGGCAGGAGGACAACGAGACATGCCACTGAACATGCTGGGCGCCTACGGAGACTGGGCGGCGGGGATCGTCGGCGAAGAGCCTCCGCAGCTTTCGTTTCGCCGAGCCGAGCACAATCATCCGGACTCCTGGCGGCGCGAGGCGCGGGCCCGCTACCGCGCTTGTCTATTGCAGCCGGATGCCGGTGGGACGCCTCGGCCGACCCTGCAACACCAGCTCGAATACGACGGGTTGGAAATCGAACATCTCAGTTGGCAATTGCCCTATGGCCCTCCGACCGAAGCATTGTTCCTCAAGCCTGCCGGCGCCAAGGGCCCGCTGCCCGGCGTTGTGGGACTACATGATCATGGCGGCAACAAGTACTTCGGAACTCGCAAAATTACTCGTATGGGCGACGACTTGCACCCGGTCATGCGACGCCACCAGGACGACTATTACGGTGGTAAGGCCTGGGCCAACGAATTGGCGAAGCGCGGCTACGCCGTTCTCGTGCATGATACCTTCACATTTGCCAGCCGCCGTATGCGGGCGGCCGATCTGCCCGAGGTTATCAAGGACGGCCTCACCGAAGTCAACCCCGAATCCGAAGAAGAAATCAAGCGGTACAACGAATTCGCCAGAGAGCATGAACACCTGATCGCGAAGAGTCTTTTTTGCGCCGGGACAACTTGGCCCGGTGTCTTTTGCGCCGAGGATCAGCGGGCGCTCGACTATCTCTGCTCGCGGAGAGAGGTGGATGCCGAGCGCGTCGGATGCTGCGGCCTTTCCGGCGGCGGGCTACGCACCGTCTATCTGACCGGCATCGACGATCGCATTCGTTGTGCCTGCGCGGTCGGCATGATGACCACTTGGCGCGATTATCTGCTCAACAAGTGCTACACCCACACCTGGATGATCTACATTCCTGGTCTTGCGCCTTTCCTCGATTACCCGGAGGTCCTCGGACTTACTGTGCCCAATCCGGTCCTTGTGCTCAACAACCGCGAAGACGCACTCTTCACCATGCCCGAAATGGAACGGGCCGACCGAATTCTGAAGGATGTCTATCGCAAGGCCGACGCCGCCGAGCGCTACCGTGGCAGCTTTTACTCCGGTCCTCACAAGTTCGACCTTGAGATGCAGCAAGAGGCCTTCGAGTGGTTTGACCGTTGGCTGAAAGCGTAGCGGCCAGCCTGGCCCTGAGAAGAAGACCGCTGCCGGCAAACCTGGACCAGGCGGCGTTGTCGGGGCGTCTAGCCCGCATTTCTCACCAGCGGCATTGCGAAGGGTTGAGGGGGGCCGCAATAGGGTCTGAAGCTCGGAATCCTCACGGTGAGGAGGGACGAGGGCCGGTACGGGGCGTTTTCTGCCGCCCCTGGCGACCCGCCAACGTCCGTTTTTGGGGTTGTTGCCGACAGCAGACACACTTAGCCCTGCGGCCCCGGCAGAGCGCCCCGGGAACGCTGTTTTTGGGCTCACTCGGTGTTCTCACACCGTTGCTGGTCCCGGCGGACGCAGTGCCCGATACACCGCCGCGAACGCCTCCTCATAGGGATAGCCGCTGGCCAGCGACAGATGCACCCGCCGCACGCTCACCTTCACCAGCGCCCCGATCTTCAACAACCCCCGCCGGATCGTCTCCGTCTGCGCCCGCGCCCACTGCGTGCCCTCCAGCCCCAGCCGCCGCAGCCCCACCAGCAACACATACGCCAGCGACGACAGATGCAGCCGCAACTGATTGGCCCGCAGCGTCTCGCTGCTCATGCGATCCGCGAACAGACTCAACTGCTCCTTGATGCGGTTCTCCGCCTCCCCGCGCTCGCAGTAGAGTTGTTCGTACAACCGTTGCGGCGGCCAACGCTTGGCATCCAGTGACGTCACCACGTAGCGCGGATTCTGCTTGCCGACGAGTTGCTCCGCCTTCCCCACCACCCGCCGCGCCCGGCTCCAACTCTCAAGCGTCTGGTACTCAAACTCCGTAAAGACCCGCGCCGGCCGGCCCGTCTGCTGCTGCTGCCGGGCCGCCTCGTCGAGGGCGTCGTCGATCAGCGACCGCAGCCGCTCGTTGCGCGCCAGCCCCAACACGTATTCCACTCCGTTCTGCTCGCACCAGTCCATCAACTCGTCCCGACAAAACCCCGAGTCGCCGCGCACGATGATCCTCACCTGCGGCCACGCTCCCCGGATCTGCGCCACGATCCTCTTCAGTTCCGCCAGACTGCCCTCCGCCGCGTCCTGATTCGCCACTCGCTGCCGCGCGCACAATACGTGCTCGCCGCTGAAGATGTACAGCGGCAGGTAACAGTAGTGTCGGTAGTAGCCGTGAAAGAAACGCCCCTCCTGTTGCCCATGCAACGGCGTATCGGTGGCGTCGATATCGAGAATGATCTCGGCCGGCTCCTGCGAGTGCGCTTCCACGAACACGTCCACCAGCAGGCGGTCGATCGCTGCGCTGTCGCAGCGGATCTTCTTATAACGGTCCAGCCCGTCGGTCGTTCGTTCCAGTCGCTGCAACGTGCTCTTGCCCGCCAGCGGCTGGCCGCGGTCACGCTCGCGGCGGCGCTGCTGCCCGCCCACGTCGCTCTTGCCCGCCAGCAGCGCCAGCCCCGGATCCCGCCGCAACTCGTCGTGATCGTTGAGGTCTTCGTATCCCAGCGCCAGCCCGTAGACCCGCTGCGAGACCAACTCCCCCACCCGGTGTTCGATGCGCCGCGAATCGCGGCCATCCTCGAAGCAGGCCGCCAGCCGCGGCAGCAGCTTGATGCGCTGGTCCACCTCGCGCAACAGCAGCGCGCCGCCGTCGGAACTGATCACCCCGCCGTCGAAGCGGGCGCTCACCTGGCGCCGAAAATGCTTGGCAAAGGTGAAGCTGCATTGAGTACACTCTGTTGTCAGAGGGCTGCTTTCGGCTTGTGGCGCTAACGTTTTGGACATAAATGTTTTATGCCACACCAGGCAGCCCTTTTTCTACTCCCTGGTGAGAAATGCAGGCTAGCCTGCATTTCTCACCACCCGACGGTCGAAGCACGCGATACGACTGCCAGGACTTCGTTGCGCTTGCTTGCCGTGCTCAACGTACTGTTCAAGTACGCCTGCGCGCGCCAAGCGGCGCGCGCCTCGTCCTGACGGCCCTCTCACGCACTTCGCCTCGCCACGTGGTGAGAAATGCAGGCTAGCGATGAACAGAGCGCCGACCCAAGCGCATGCCGAGCCGTCATGCTAACGCGCGGCATCTTCGATATCGGTCTGTGAGAAGTCGTCGCCTTTGAACAAAAGCGGAACGCCTCGCTCGCGGGCAAGCGCATAGGCGAAGATATCGCCCAGATTGAGACCTGCGGGGTGATGGCCTTTGCCATAGCGACGGCCGCCTGAGCCGCACTGACCGGTTCGATGTCGATGAAGGGCTCGTTCAGGAATGCCAAAGCGGCGGCGAAAAGGTCGTCATCACGACTCGCGACGACCGCGAACTCGATGGCGGTGCCCGCCGAAACCAGGGCGCGACCTGCCTCGCCCATCAGATCGCGGAAGGCCGGGGCTTCCTCTTCCGCCAGAAGGATTGCGAGCATCGCCGAGGTATCAACGGCGATCACTTGGGAAGACCCTGCTCGTCATAGTGCGCCCGTTGCAGGGACTGGGAGAGCGGCGGCTCGAATAATGGCCCGCCGGATCCAGCCAACCTCCGGCGGAGGCGGGGTCCGGCCTTGATGTACCGGTCGAGCGTTGCCGTTACAGCGGCCCGGTCCGGATAGGCGTGCTTCGCCTGTTCCTCAAGGGCTGTCAGCGCCCGTTCGATGATGGCGGTCTTCCGTCCCCGGCCCTTAAGCCCAAAGCGGGCGGCCAGCTTCTCGACGCGGTTGTCGAGATCCGGACGATGAGCAAGGTTGATGGCCATCCGCAGCTCCTGCTCAGGAACACGTCCCTTTCTGAATTGTAGTATTCATTGTATACAAATAAGCCGACAGAGGGGCCTGGAACCGTAAGACGATCGGGGCGACGAAGCAGAAACCGAAAAGAGGGGGCTGAGCGATAGCACGGGAGAGGCACAGGGAATCGCAAACACGACACCTTGTCGTCAATACGCTCCGTGGTTTTCACAGCCCGGATTTTTCCCTGGCGGCCACTCGATTACTCGAGATCGAGGTTATAGCGTTTGCCGGTTTCGACGATCGCCGCCCAGGTCGAGCCGTGGACGGGGATGCCGTCCTTCTCACGCTTTGCCTGTGTCCGCAGCTCGGGCTCACCGGCGACGAGGATCTCGGATACGCCATCCGCCTTGCGGCTGCTCTTGATCCAATCGATCAGGTCCCCGACGTCACGGTCGAAATCACTCCTGCAGCGAATCCGGTGAATGTCGATGATCGTTGCCCAGAACGAATTGCCGACTCGCTTGATGCCTTGCCGCGTGCAGCCGGCGCCCGACAGCGCGCCGGCAAGGATGTCCGAAGCGAGACCCAGCGCGAAACCTTTGTGCCCCGCGATGGGAAGAATCGCCCCTTCGGGAGGACCATAGAACTCGCTGGCATCCGTCGTCGGCCGACCCTCAGCGTCGATGATCGATCCCTCTGGTGCGGGCTGACCGGCTGTGCGAAAGTTGCGGAGCTTCCCCTCGGCGACGACGCAGGTCGAGATGTCGACGATGATGTGGTCTCCTCCGGGGCGGGGAATGCCGATTGCGATGGGGTTTGCGGAAAGCCGCCGGTCGATCCCACCGAACGGAGCCACCAAGCTCCCCGCACCGTGTGTGTTCAGAAACAGGATGGATGCGAGACCAGCTTCCGCCGCCATGATCGGATAGTCTCCCGCGCGTCCGATGTGAGAGCATCGACGAGCCGAGATACTCGCAACTCCGGACTGGGCCGCTTTCTCGATTCCTACCTTCATCGCCTTGCGCGCCATTACCTGGCCAAAGCCCCAATCGCCGTCAATCACCGCAAACGCGTCGGCTTCCATGACGACTCTGAATTCGGCCTTGACGTTGACATCACCCTTCTCCATCCAGCGCACATAGCTCGGGATGCGCATGACGCCATGCGAATCGTGACCGGCCAGATTCGCGTTGACCAGCGCGTCGGCCACGATCCGAGCATCTTCGGAACAGGCGCCGGCCGCCACGAAAATATCCCGTGAAGTAGACTTGAGCCGGTCTGCGGTGAACGTAGGCATTGCGCGGGAATTCCTTGGTCGGTAATCAGTGTCGGAAACGGCTTGCGAGACGGCCGCCGCCGCGGGAGAGTCCTCGGACGGCTCGTCTACGCCATCACTGCAGATTGACGGCGTGACGCTTATATAACTCGTCCAATGAGGCTCGAAGCGATCGGCACATTGTCTCGCAAGCTTCGGCCGCTATGCGCTGTTCCTCTGCCGACAGCGCTGCGATCCGGTCCAAGATCAATTGCGGCTCTCCATCATCGTTCTGATGCACTTCGAAATAGGTTTCCGCCTTGGCCGATACATCGTAGTGGGCCTGAAGGCCCTCCAGTTTGGAGCGGGATGTAGCCGGCTGCTGAGCTTCAAAGGCATAGAGCGCACCCAACGAAGAAGCTCCGTTATCGAACAACCGATCCGCTGTCTCCCGCAGCCTTATGACGGCATCGGTCCGTGGTGAACCAATCTCTGTTCCAAAAGCAGCAGCGAAGTCACTCCAAAGTCCGACATGCTCACGTTCTATAGCCGCAGTGGCAGAGTCTCCATGGCCATTCCAACCCTTGGCAATCAGCGCAATGAAGGCCCCGTACTCTCGGGCGTAGTCACGCAACGCTTCGAATGGCAGTGTTCCGGCGCTCCACGCCTGGTAGAACTCGCTGTCGAGTAGATTCCAGCGGCGAATCGATTCATTCAAGCGGGCTTCCATCAACGGTCCGATCTCCTCATGCTCAAGATGTAGACACTCAGCTTACTACGTATGCCGGCATGGAGAGAGGCGTTGCCGAGTGAAGCGTGCGCCGCATGGCAAAATGGTCCTGGAAAGCCCTGACGGGGTGTGGACCGTGCCACTGCTCACTTCGACGAGGGACTCCCAGGCGTTTACGGCCACAGGCAGGTCTGCGAAACTCTCCTATCATGCTTCCTCCAACAAGATCCGCTCTCGGTTGCCTGACACTCGTTCTCATGCTGTGCGGTTGTTCTCCAGGGCCGGTCTCACATCCCAACATCGTTTTCATATTTACCGACGATCAGGCCCCGTGGGCGCTCGGCGCTTCCGGCTACCCACATGCACTAACCCCGAATATCGACCGCCTTTTCAACGAAGGCGCCTACCTGGTGAATGCATTCACCACGACACCTGTCTGTAGCCCGTCTCGCGCCGGCCTGATGGCGAGCCGCTACGGCTCAGAACTTGGCATCACAGAATGGATTCATCCTCGACGAGAGCCTGAGCTGGGGCTCGATCCCGCCGTTGTTACCTGGACGGAAGTCCTTCAGCGAAATGGCTACCGCACGGGTCTCGTCGGCAAGTGGCACCTCGGTGTCCCTGATCGATACCACCCAACGCAAACTGGATTTGATTACTTCATGGGATTTCGGACCGGAGGAACGACTCCCTCCAATCCCGTGCTCGAGAAAGACGGCAAGACCAGAGAGTTCGAAGGGCTCACGCCCGACATCCTCACTGACCACGCCATCGAGTTTATCGGCGACACGACGAACGGAAACGAACAGAAACCCTTCCTCCTCGCTCTCCACTTTCGAGCGCCGCATGCTCGTTGGCTCCCGGTCGCCGACGAGGACTGGGCCCCTTTCGAGTCTTTGGATCCCACACTTCCACACCCGGACTACCCCAACCTTGACATCGAGCGCGTCAAGCGCATGACCCGAGAGTACCTGGCCAGTGTCAAGAGCGTTGACCGCAACGTGGGACGTTTGCTGACGGCGCTCGAGAAGCACGGCCATGCGGACAACACCGTCATCGTCTTCACGAGCGACCACGGCTACAACATGGGCCACAACGGCATCTGGCACAAAGGTAATGGACACTGGGTGCTGACAGAGCCGCTGGCCGCAACCGACAACATTCCCGAGGGCCAACGCCCCAACATGTATGACCACTCGATCCGCATCCCCACCGCTGTTCATTGGCCCGGAACCATCCAACCCGGCACTCGCATTGCACAGACCATCAGCAATCTCGATTGGTATCCGACCCTGCTTGCCCTGGCTGGCGTCGATCTACCTGCCGGAGAACTCATCCGCGGCCGCAATTTCCTTCCCATCCTTCTTGGTGAGTCACCAGCATGGGACAACGATTTCTACGCCGAATACAGCACCCATCATCAGTCGCGTACTCATATGCGAATGTATCGCACGCCCGAGTGGAAACTCATCCGCGACTTTCTCAATGACGGCCGCGATGAGCTCTACCATCTGGCCGAGGACCCTGGTGAGACCAGCAACCTTATCGAGTCTGAAGACCCCGCCGTGAAGGCAGTGAGCGCCCGCCTGGATGCAAAGATCCTCCAATACATGCGTGAAACGAAAGATCCCGTGCTGCAACAAGCTTCGGCCCGAATAACGGGTGAGACGACTCGCCCATGACGATCATCTCGATTGGCGAGATTCTCTGGGACGTGATTGGCGAAGAAGAACATCTTGGAGGCGCTCCCTTCAACTTTGCCGTCCATGCCGCTCGGCTTGGTCACGAGTTGCTTTTCATCAGCGGCGTCGGCGATGACGCAAGAGGCAGACGGACGATCGAGAGAGCAGGTCATCTCGGCATTGCAACAAGCTACATCAAGACCGTTCCCGGCTTTCCCACCGGAATCGCCGAGGTCGAGATCGACGCTGCAGGGCAACCGGATTTCCATGTGCTTCGCCCCGCCGCTTACGACCGTGTCGAGCTGGCCGAAGTGGAGATGGCCGCCATCGGCCAGCGACAACCAGACTGGATCTACTTCGGCACGCTACACCAGGTCAGCAAGCCGGCCCGACAACTGACGCAGCGGCTCATCGACGGAAACCTGGGCACGCGCCGCTTCTACGACATCAACCTTCGGCCCAACGGTCATACCCCGGATCTTGTGGAAGCGCTCTCCGGACGGGCCACGGTCGCGAAGCTCAACGAACAGGAAGCGATGGTAATGGCGCGCTGGTTTGATCTTCCCGATTGCGCCACGGAGCACTTCTGCCGCCGAGCCGCCAGCCGCTTTGGCTGGAAAGCCGTCGCTATCACCCGAGGGGCCAAAGGTTGCGTCGTGCTCGTCGGTGACGACTTCTGCGAAGCTCCTGGCATTCCGGTTGAAATCGCCGACACTGTTGGAGCCGGCGACGCCTTCGCGGCCGCCTTCCTTCACGGCCTCGACGCAGGATGGCGAGTCCGGCGCATCGCCGACTTCGCCAACCAGATGGGCGCTTTCGTAACAAGTCGTCCAGGAGCCACACCCGACGGGACTCTCGACAAGATCCAACCCGACGGTGTGGAATGATAGGATCGTGGTCCGCGCAGCGGACGAGACGCCCCGGCGCCGCTCGCACGACAAGCACTATCGAGAGAAGGCATGTCCACACCTATCCTTCTGATCGGCGGCGGCATGATCGCGCACGATCAGATCCTCCCCACGCTCTATCAGATGCAGCGCGAAGGACGCATCGGAGACGTCACTGTCTGCGCCCAGCATGGCCGCACCGTCAAAGCGCTTGCCCAAGCCGCCACCCTGACAAAGGCATTCCCCGACCGCAGCTTCCGTCCGCTTCCCGACTACAGTACCGGCGATATCGACGCATGCCATCCTGAACTCTACCAACAGGCCCTCGCAGAACTGCCCCCTCGCAGCGTTGCCATCGTTGCCACCCCCGACCAAACCCACTACCCGATTGTCATGGACGCGCTTCGCTTCGAGCAGCACGTCTGCTGTGTCAAACCGCTCGTTCTGGATGTAGCGCAGTCCATCAAAATCGAACGAGAGGCTCAGAAACTCGGTCTGCTTGTCAGCGTCGAGTACCATAAGCGCTTCGACCCGCGCAGCCAAATGGCTCGCACCCGCGCCCGCCAGGGGCTCTTCGGAAACTTCAAGCTCGGCACAGCCGTCTTGATGGAAAAGTGGCACTACCGCTCCTCGAACTTTCAGAACTGGTTCACCTGCGAAGAGACGGATTCCTTTGTCTACATCGGTTGCCATTATGTGGACCTGGTTCACTTCATCACCGGTCTCAATCCTACGGCCGTCAGCGTCTACGGCGTTAAAGACCGCTTCCCAAATGGCAACGAGGGCTACCTCTGGACCGACGCTCGTGTCCTCTGGGAGAACGGCGCCGCGCTCAATGTCCAGAACTCTCTCAGTTTCCCCGACGCCGCGCCCGGTCCGAACATGCAGGGCATGACGCTCTATTTCTCGGGCAGAGGCAATGGCGCATGGCTTGACCACTCCGACCAATATCGCGGCCTGAAATATTCATTCACCGAAAAGCTCGATGCACCCGGAGGCACGCAACACATCGAGCCCAGCCCCGACTACTTCATGTACCAGGATCTCGGCGGGCCCGGTCTCGTCCCCTGGGGATATGGTGTGCGTTCCGTTGACTTTCTCGTCAGTGAAGCCCTCCGAATCGAACGGGAAACTGCCGGCCTGCCCGTGGATGAAGCGCTCGCGGCCCGCCGGAGACTGATCGGAGAGATCGAGCAACAAAGCATCGTGGCAACTCCCGCCAACAGCCGCTACAACGAACTCGTCTGCCAAGCCGCGCGCCTGTCGATTCTTAACGGAGGCCGACAAGCCGACATCAGTTATGATCCGCCCGGCGTTAGTTTCTCAGGATGATGGCGATTTCTTTGGGCCGTTCCGGGGACGAATGGACGAGCGATTGACGAAGCCGATGGCAACGAGAGGTTCCGGGCAGATGAGCAGGAAGCTTCACTTTCTCCTGCTTATCGGATTGACCCTATCCCTCGCACGAATGCCGGCAATTGGCTCGGACGAGTCCCCCGAGGGATTGCTTCGCACGGTGAGCGAAACCTACGCGTCTCTTGACTCTTTTCACTTTGACGCCAGCGAGATTACGATTACCCGTTCCGGCGATATCGAGCGTAGGAACGAGAGCCGCATTGTGACGGCAGCCGGTCACTCGGGACGATTTCGGGTTGCATCGGATCATCCCGTGGACGGAGGCATTGTCGCTTTCGATGGCGCGACGACCTGGATTCATCTTGCCGTTCGGAACCAGTTCACCAAGGTCAACGGCGCCATGATCGAAGGACCCGAGTCACCGGGCCTGATGCAGCTCAAGAACCGCTTCGTGTCCCGCTATGCAAACATTGCGGAACGACTGCGGAGCGCGGAGTTCGAGCTTCCGGAAGCGCTGGAAATCGATGGTTGTGACATAGAGTGCCGTGTCGTCAAGGCTTCGTACGACCCGCCGCGAGGTCTTGCCGCCGAACGGATCATCCGAAAATATTGGATTGCCAACGACCGGCCGCTCATCTATCAGGAGAGTTCTTCGTTCGAGGTAAGGAATCCCGCGAAGGGGAAGAGCATCAGCGTCTCTCAAGAGATCGTGTTCCACCGCGCCACGGTGGGCGAGGCTGTCACGAAAGATGCATTCATGCCAAGGATTCCCGAAGACGCCGTACTCGTTGTGGAGTTCGAGGATGCCGTGTCAAGTCCGATCGGACGAACGGCGGTTCCCTTCGAAGCGGTCGATCTGGACGGCGTACCACATCGATCAGACGATCTCAAGGGCCAAGTCGTCTTGCTGGACTTCTGGGCAAGCTGGTGCATCCCATGCCGTTTGGACCTGCTGCGCGTCGAAGCTCTCCATCAAGAGTTGGCTGACCGGGGATTGGTCGTTCTGGGAGTGACCGACGAGCCACGGGGAAAAGCGCGCCGTTTTGTCACGGAGCGGGGATTTACTTTTCCCACGCTCAGCGATGAGGAAGGCGTGTTGTTCCGAGGCTACGAGGTTCGAACGATCCCCACGATAGTGATCGTCGGGAGGGACGGGCGAGTGTCTTCCTATCTGGTCGGCTCGCATTCCGGCGACGATTTGCGAGAAGCCGTCCTGGGAGCGGGTCTCGAATGAGCAACGATATCATTACCGTCGCCACCTTCGACTCATTGCAAGAGGCCTACTTCGCCAAAAGCCTTCTGGAGTCGCACGGCCTGGATGTGTTCCTTACGAACGAGAATGCGATGCGCGTGTTGATGCACCCACACCTGTCAGGCGGCATCGGTTTATTGATAGCTGAGGATGACCTGGACGTGGCTCGGGAAGTGCTCGCAACGATCGACGACGGATGAGGGGTAGCCTGCATGTCTCACCACCCGACGGCCGAAGCACGCGATACGACCGCCAGGACTTCGTTGCGCTTGCTTGCCGTGCTCAACGTACGGTTCAAGTACGCCTGCGCGCGCCAAGCGGCTCGCGCCTCGTCCTGGCGGCCCTCTCACGCACTTCGTCTCGACACGTGGTGAGATATGCAGGCTAAGGGTACGACGGAATTTGTGCCCTGGGCTGGACACCTGCGGACTTGCCATGAGCTGAGCCAATTCGTAGTGCTGACCGGATATCGAATCAAGTACGAGGCTCGCCGTCGGAGTACATTCTCTCCATGACCTCGACGATGTCCGGAACGCAGGCCAAGTAATCTTTCCTGGCCGTCGTGATGAGATCTTCCGGTATCCCGTGCATGGCCTCGGCAATCGGCCCTGCAATTGCGGCGAGGGTATCGGAGTCCCCTCCCAGCGATATTGCGTTGCGCACCGCGTCCTCGAAGCTCGTTGACTCAAGGGCACAGGTAATGGCTTCAGGGACAGTTGCCTGGCAGGTCTCATTGAAGCTGTAATTCGGTCGAATCTCATCCACGGTTCGCGTGAGTCCGTATTCGTAACTCTCGACGATCGTGCGACGGATCTCGCTCGCTGGTCGACCGTGGAAGGCGAGCCAGATCGCGTGGGTGGTTGCCCGCGCACCCTTCATCCCTTCCGGGTGATCGTGGGTAACGCGGGTGACTCGATCAGAGGCCTGAAGCGCATCTTCGAGCTTCAGGTGGCGGTTGACATACGCAGCGGGCGAGACGCGCATGGCAGAGCCGTTCCCGAAGCTCTCGTACGGTTCCAGGTTCGTGCTCCGGATCCACTTCGCGAAGAAGCCTCCGTATCCGCGATGCGGATAGCGTCTACACCAGTGCTGCAGGGTAGCGGCGGCGGACCGATCATCCAGAAGAATCTGAGCGACAGCGACAGTACACACCGAGTCGTCCGTAAAGTCGCACTCCGAGCCAAAAAAATCGAAGTCCTTGGTCTTGATGCGGTTCCATTCGTACATGGAGCCCGCGATGTCACCGATGATCGCTCCCCACATCGTTTTTCCTTCATCTCCCAATCAGTGAGCTCGTAGGGCCATCACCTGATCTAGCGGGGCCGCGATGTCTCGCTCGCACCAGGGTCTGACCGCTTGACCGCCCGACCCCAATTCTTCCGGTGCAAAAGCGCACTTCCGACGCCCGCCATCAAGTCTTTTCGTTTCTTTGTTATTTACACGCCAAGGTCAAGAATTACCACAGAATTCCAGGCTGTCACGACACGGCGGTTGGCTCTACACGAACCGTCACCACGTCCGTGTCGTGATACTGTTGATGACGCACTGACGAGGCGAAGTGCCTGAGCAGCCGGAGGGACACGTCCTGGTCGAGAGTCGTGCCGGCAGTCCGTTCCCCGAGCAATGCCATTCGATCTTCGATATTCGTCTCGTCGGTAGCGGCGAAAAATTCCAGCTCGGCAGCTCGCCCGTCGCTGCGCGCGACGACCAACAGGCTTCGCTCTTCCTGTGGTGTTTCTTCCTCGTCCCGTTGGATGAGGGTCAGCAGCGTCTCCTCACCGACCGCGCGCAGCCGGTGAGTCATCGCGGTGTTCCAGCCACGGCTATTACTGAACTCGGTCAGGAACTCATCGATCGTCGGGTAGGCATCGACGTTCAATCTGGTTCGCATGCGGTGACGTCGCGGTCGGGAAACCTCCAGGAAAAGGGTCATCAGGATTGCCGCGAGTCCGCCGGAGGTCATGCCGTTCCCGAGTAGTTGGCCCCACCACGAGCTGAAAGCATCGGGGAAGATCAGTTGATACTGGAAACCGGTTCCGATCCAGAACGCGACCCCAGCCACCGCGCTCTTTCGGTAGTCGGTCCCATCCTCCACGACGACCTTCATGCCGAGCACGAAGAGTATTGCCATCAACACGAGGGTGTACGCCCCAACCACAGGGCCTGGAATCGCCAGGATGAGGGCCATGAATTTCGGCAGGAACGACAGCACGACAAAGACAATCCCGATATACATCCCGATGGTCCTGGCGGCGGCCCCGGTAATCTCGGTGACCGAAGCGCTCGACGAGTAGGTCGTGTTGGGCACTGTCGCGGCGAGTCCGGAGAGCAGGTTGCCCACGCCGTCAGCAGCGACCGCGCCCTGCACCGCGCGAAAGTCGACGGCCCGCGGCTTCCGCCACGAGACACGCTGGATGGCAACGCTATCGCCGATGGTCTCGATGGCGCCGATCAGAGTCACAAAGATGAACGCCGGCAACAGGGACCAGAACGCCGCACCGAACTGGAGGTTGATCCCGGGCCAGGCGCCAGCCGGCAGCCCGATCCAGCCCGCTTTCACAACGCTCTGGGCATCGTAGATGCCGAACACACCGGCGGCCACGCAACCGGCCGCGATTCCGATAACCGGCGCCCAAAGGCGCCAGACACCGGAGGCGCGGAGAGTGACCGCAACCGTGACGACCAGGGTCGCGAGCGCGCTGGCAGGCGCTGCCGATGGCGCCGCCCCTTCAGGCACATCCGTCAGCATGTCGAAGATGATCGGCATGATCGTCACGGGAATCAGCATGATCACCGTTCCTGCGACGGTGGGCGTGAGGATCCGGCGGAACAGTGACAGCCGCGCCGAGAGAGCAAACTGAAACAGTGCCGAAACGGCGACCAGCGCTGCAAGCAGTCCCGGCCCACCCTCCGCGATCGCTGTAACGCAGACGGCGATGAAGGCGGCCGACGTGCCCATGAGCAGAATGTAGCCGGAGCCAATGCGTCCGATCCGCACCGCCTGAAGGATGGTAGTGATGCCGCTGATCGCGAGCGCCGCGAATGGGGCCCATGACAGGTAGGAGTCGCTGCCGCCCGCCGCCCGGACCACAATGATGGGTGTGAGCACTATCCCGGCTATGGAGAGCATGGCGTACTGGAACCCGAGTCCGAAGGCGACGGCGTGCGGCGGCCTCTCATCGGGCTCGTAGCGAATGTCCTGGATGCCTTCAGATGGTTTCGATGTCATTCTTGTCGTTCGCTCCAGAGCCGGTACAAGGTCAGATCGAAGCAGATCAATAGCAAATTGCCTGCCTCCTCTTTCCGGCAGCGCTAGCCTGCATTTCTCATCACCCGACGGTCGAAGCACACGATACGACCGCCAGGACTTCGTTGCGCTGGCATGCCGTGCTCAACGTACTGTTCAAGTACGCCTGCGCGCGCCAAGCGGCGCGCGCCTCGTCCTGACGGCCCTCTCACGCACTTCGCCTCGCCGCGTGGTGAGAAATGCAGGCTAGAACCTGTCCTGATCATCGAGTGGAGTGATTTTTTTCTTCCAGGCTCCGTCACTTTTTCCATGAACGCCTCGGATGGGCCAACGGCTTTGCTTGTGGCCTCGACTCTAGTGCGGCGGCCGAATGATCTGGTCGACTCCTTTTCGAAAGCCGTATTCCGGACCCAACTTCTCGTAGTCCACGCCGGTGAGAGAGTTCCAATCCCACACCACCTGCCCTTCCCGCAAGGTCAGTTCGCAGAACAGCCGTTGGCTTCCATCGATAGCCCCGTTTCCCGCATCTCTGAAACGGAACTTGCCTCGCAGCATCCGGAACCCTGCTATGTCGGCTACGGCGCCCGGAGTGAGATGCCCGAGGTTGTCCCGTTGGATTTGCTGCGCCGGGTTCCACGTGGACGCCTTGATTACTTCACCCAAAGGCATCCCCATCGCGAGAAACTTCGACATGGTCGTCTGCATATCCATCATCGAGCCGTTCACCGATCCTTGATGGATGTCAGTCGAAATGGAGTCCGGATAGAAGCCTTGCTCGATAGCCGGCACGGCATTGCGAAACACAAAGCTGCCGCCGCCATGACCGACGTCGAATTTCACGCCGCGTTTACGGGCCTGATGCAGGTAGTCGTACAGTTTCCCGTTCTCATCCACCCAAGGCACCGGGCCGCGGAACGCATGTGTCGGCATGTCGCCCGGTCGCAGCCGCTCCAGCACGAGCTCATAGAAAGGTCGCTCCGGCAGGAAATAACCGAAATCCACCATCACCGGAATCCCAGCCAGAGTGCCCGCCTTGACCGCTTGATCGACCGACTCCCAATCCGGCTGCCGGTAATGCGCGCTTTTCACACCTACAATCACGTCTTTGTGCTTCTTCGCCAGCCGTGCCACTTCTTCAGGGTTGAAGTCCTTCTGCTCAGTGATGTCGGTGATCATTCCGAATCCGGCGATGTTGATATGCGCCAGCATCCGTGTTTTCAGTCGTTCCTTGTCAATGACGGTGTGACGAAAGAACTCGAAGTTCCGCCAACCGGAACTACCCGCGTCTACGGCCGTCGTGACACCGGTCGGTAGCGTATTCGAGTCCGGCTGTACGCTGTTGTCGCCCGCCCAAGCCCCCGGGATGTTTGTCGTCGAGAACACGTGAACGTGCAGATCGACCAAGCCGGGGGTGATGTAGAGGTCCGTGACGTCGAGGGTCTTTTCCGCCTTCGATGCGTCAATGGATTCCGAAACTGCAGCGATGACGCCACCCGAAATGGCTATGTCGCGATGACCCGCGATCCCGTTCTTGGGGTCGATTACGTAGCCGCCCTGCAGCAGCAGGTCATATTCCCCTTGCTGAAAGGAGAATGCGAAGGCAAGACAGAAAACGAATAGCGTGGGCACTCGAATCCATCCCGCACAACGTGTGGAGAGTTTCTTGCGGTTCATCCCGGCTCCCTCGTTTTTTCGATGAACGCCTCGGAAGAAACCACAGAGCTACCCGAGACGATACTCGCGAGAGGTTGATTTTCAGACTTTGGGCAGCACCCAAGGCGACCGATACGTCCGCCCGAGATACTTGTTGGCTTCGGCCTCCTCGAATCGCTCCGTTTTTGGATCGAAGTGAAGCTTTTGATCGAGCCGCCATGCGATGTTGCCCAAGTGGACGATGCCTGAAGCCACGTGGCCGATCTGTATATCGCAAGATGGCGTACCGCCCTCGCGGATACACCTGAAAAAATCACGCTTGTGCTTGATGTCGTCTTCCGACTTGATTCCGGATGCTTCTTTCACCAGTTCGCCCTTGGCGCCGTGCGCGCGCCAACCGCCGTTGCCGATGATGACGTAGCCGTTTTCGCCGTATATTGCAGCACCTTCAGCGAAACCTTCGAGAGGCGGACGAGACCAAAGCCGCATTTCGTACATGAGAGTTGCGCCAGGGTAGTCCCAGTTCACGATGAGCGTGTCGGGCCACTGCTGCGCATCGTCGAAGAAGAACTTGCCTCCACTGGCCGAGACGGCCGTCGGCCAGTCGGGCAGCTTCTTGCCCTGCGCTTCAAAGCCGGCCTCGAGTCCGCGGCGGGCGTAGTCGATGCGATGGACGCCGTCGTTGCCGAGGTCGCCGCATCCGTAGTCGAAGAACCAGCGCCAGTTACTATGGAACCGCACCGGATTGAAGGGCCGCTGCGGAGCCGGACCGAGCCACATGTTGTAGTCGACGCCCTTCGGAACGGCTTCGTCGGGCGGATGGCCGAGGCTGCGTTGACGGGCGCTCTCCCACCCCTTGGCGTACATCACCTTCCCCAGGACGCCAGTGCGGATGTAGTCGCAGGCCTCCTCATAGGTGCTGCCGCTGCGTGATTGGATCCCGACCTGTACGACCTTGTTGTACTTCCGCGCGGCCTGCAACATGGCTTGGCCCTCGCGCATATTGTGCGAAGCGGGTTTCTCGACATAGACATGCTTGCCGGCCTGGCACGCAAGGATGGTCGGGATGGCGTGCCAATGCGTCGGCGTGCCCATCACAATGGCGTCGATCGATGGGTCGTCGAGCAACCGCCGGAAATCGGTCTCGATCGCCGGACGCTTGCCCTGCAGGTCCTCGACCCGTTTCGCGCGCTCTTCGAAGAGTCGAGTATCCACGTCACAGATCGTGGCCACCTCTACTTCAGGCAACTCGGCGAAGCCGTACAGGAGTCCTCTGCCGCGGCCTCGTATGCCCATACAGGCAATCCGGAAACGCTCATTCGGACCGGCCTTTGCTTGACGTGTTCCGGAAACAGCCAAGCCGGCGCCAGCCAGCGCTGAGGTATGGATGAAAGTGCGACGGTTCATGTTCATGGGCATGATGGATGACCTCTTTCGTCCGGCGAAATGAGGAGCCGGTCTGGGGGTATTCTACCAGTGTCCCCGAATTCGTGGGCGGATTAGCCTGACGTGATCGTGGCCGGGACTCTAGCCTGCATTTCTCACCACCCGACGGTCGAAGCACGCGATACGACCGCCAGGACTTCGTTGCGCTTGCTTGCCGTGCTCAACGTACTGTTCAAGTACGCCTGTGCGCGCCAAGCGGCTCGCGCCTCGTCCTGACGGCCCTCTCACGCACTTCGCCTCGCCGGGTGGTGAGAAATGCAGGCTAGTCCGGAACTCTCCCTGCCGCTGTAGATTCCGTGCCCCCTATCGGACGGTTGGAAACGGTGTCTTGCACTTCTTGCCACAAGATCCGAGTCCCTGTCTTGCGATCGCCCGTCAAGTCGTGCGTGTAATCTCGGGATGGTACGATGGCCTACGAAATGGCGCTGATGCAAAGACTCAAGCCCTCCCTGAAGCATGAGCCCCTTTAGCCTGCATTTCTCACCACCCGACGGTCGAAGCACACGATACGACCGCCAGGACTTCGTTGCGCTTGCTTGCCGTGCTCAACGTACTGTTCAAGTACGCCTGCGCGCGCCAAGCGGCTCGCGCCTCGTGCTGACGGCCCTCTCACGCACTTCGCCTCGCCGCGTGGTGAGCAATGCAGGCTAGTTGTTCCGCGAGACCATTCGCCCTCCTCACCTTCCTGATCGTCGTGGAGTCAGGCTCTGCCCAGCGGATTGGCAACGACGCGGATTTCTTTGTCAACCAGCTTCTGCCGGTCTTTACCAACGCCCAGTGCCGACTGTGCCACAACGACAACGGCGTCGCGTCTCGAAGCCGCCTGCAATTCCCCGATGCTGCCGCGGACCGCAACCGCCACAAGGCTTTCGGTCTCTCTTTGCGCACGTTTGTTGATTCCGAGCAGCCCGCCCGGTCCCTGCTGGTGCTCAAGCCAACGCAGCGCATCGAACATACCGGCGGTCAACGGATTGCTCCCGGCAGTCCCGAGGAAGGAACATTACTCACCTGGGTTCGCTATCTGGCCGCGCTCCCGAATGTCGAAGGCCGACCCTCCGCACCCAGTTCAAAACCGCATGGCAGGATTCGGCGGCTCACTCATAGCCAATACAACAACACCGTTCACGATTTGCTGGGCGACCAAACAAATCCAGCCGACTCGTTTCCCCAGGAAGACTATATCCACGGCTACCGGAACCAGATCGAAGGCCAGGGCATCTCGCCGCTCCTTGCCGAGGGTTACCGTCAAGCAGCGGAGAAGCTTGCCCGAAACGCTTTTCGCGGCGGAGACCATCAACGCCTCATTCCGTGTGACCCGACTTCATCGACTGACGAGTCCTGCAGGAGCGCCTTTATCCGCTCGTTCGGACGTAAAGCGTTCCGCCGCCCGCTCACGAACGAGGAAGAACAAACCTATGGCGAACTCTTCCGCCTCGGCGCCAACAGCCGGAATCAGTTCATCGAAGGAGCCCGCATGGTCGTCGAGGCCATGCTCCAGTCGCCCAGCTTCCTGTTCTATGCCGAGCCGCAGCCTCCGCCTGAGCTGCGTCCTTATCAAGCCGCCGCCCTGCTCTCATACTTCCTGTGGGACACGATGCCTGACGACGCTCTGCTGCAAGCGGCAGAAGACGGACATCTCGACACCAAAGACGATATTCGCTCCCAGGCGTCACGCATGCTCGACGACCCTCGATCCCGGCGGGCATTCGGTCAGTTTCTCGCGCAGTGGCTCCGTTTCGACCGCGTGGAAACCGCGGTCCGCGACCGCCGCATCTACCCCGAATTCAGCGCGGAACTGGTCGACTCGATGCTCGAAGAGACACGCCGGCTTTTCAATCATCTCGTTTGGAAGAGCGGCGACTTCACGGAGTTCTTCAGTGGGGACTACGGTTTCCTGAATACGACGATGGCGAAGCTCTACGGCTTCGGCGCCCCGAAAGAGGAGTTCCAACGCATCTCTCTCCCAGTCGACTCAGGAAGAGCGGGCATTCTCGGACAAGCGACTTTTCTGACAGTCACCAGCAAGCCCGCAGACACTTCACCCACCGAGCGCGGACTCTTCGTTCGAGAGCACTTTCTCTGCCAGACGGTGCCGCCTCCGCCGCCTGGCACCGATACCACATTGCCTGCTCTGAGCGACGACGGCCCGATGACGACTCGAGAGCGCCTGCAGGTCCACTTGTCGAATCCCGCCTGCGCAGCCTGTCATGGTCTTGTGGACAACGTAGGTTTCGGTTTCGAACGTTATGACGCAATCGGCCGTTTCCGCGAGCATCAGACAGTGACGATCTTCCCGACACAAGACGAACGGCGCCGCAAGGTCAGGACCAAGCCGACGGAATACGCCCTGCCGATAGACCCTGCGGGGTTCATCCATGGACTTGCTGGCTCGGAGTTCTCCTCGCCCGCCGAACTCGGGCGCTACCTTGCAAACGACCCAGGCTGCCAGAAGTGTGTCGTCAAGCAGCTCTTGCGCTACGCTCTGGGGAGGCCCGAGACGGACGCGGACCAGCCATCCATTGCGTTCGCTTTCGAGCGCTTCCGGAACTCGCGTTTTCAGTTCCGGGAGCTTATACTGGCGATAGTAACGACAGAATCTTTCCTGGGGACGCTCCAATCGTGACGGCACTTTCCAGACGCTCTTTTTTGAGCGGCATCGGATTGGCAGGCGCTGCGGTTCGCGTCGGCCTTCCCGCGCTCGAAGCAATGTTCAACTCGAGCGGCACCGCCTATGCCGCCGGACGTTTGGCGGGACAGGCCATCGAGCCGCGCTTTGTCTTCTGGTTCAACGGCAACGGCATCCCGGAGAAATACTGGATACCCCAAGAGACGGGAGTTGATTACGCGTTCACTCCCTGTCTGCAACCGCTTGCAGCCTTTCGAAAGGACATCCACATCATCACCGGTCTGGACAGTCCCGCGGCGAGATTGCCCGGACCGGGCAACAGCCACTACCCTTCGATGAGCGCTCTTCTCTCGGGCCGTGTCTTCACGGGACGAGGCGCCGGCGGACCCTCGATCGACCAGGTGATCGCCCAGCGGATCGGGAACGAAACCCGTTTCCGATCGCTTCAGATCGGGGTATCGCAGGAATCCTTCGGAGAAAGCATCCAGCGGAACATGAGTTGGGCCGACCGGGACCGGCCGCTGCCTCCCGAGATGATCCCCCATCGGCTCTTCGACCGCGTCTTCGGCTCGAAGGAAGAGCACTGGATCCAGCGCCAGAAGAGCATTCTCGACGCCGTGCGGGAGGATGCGCGGGCGCTCCATGACCGTCTGGGCTCCGGCGACAAGTCTCGCCTGGATGAGTATCTGACTTCCATCAGAGACCTGGAAAGATCCATCGCCAGCCTGCCGCCCGAGTACCAGCGGGTTGTCGAGCGCCCGACCGAGAGCGGCGACCTGCGCGACTGGCCCCGCATTGCCAAGCTCCAAAGCGACCTGCTCGTTCACGCGCTGGCATCGGGCCAGACGCGTGTCGCTTCGTACATGCTGACGAAGTGCCAGGGCCTTTCCCGCTTCCCCTGGCTCGGCTACACCGCACAACGGCATCACGAGTATACGCACGGCCAGGTGGAGACGCCGCGCGGCATGCGCATCCTGAGGGATATCTGCCGCTGGCATGTCGAGGAGTTCGCTTACCTGGTGGCCCGGCTCAAGGCGACGCCCGAGGGTGACGGCAACCTGCTCGATAACACCTTGCTTCTCTTCGTGCACGAGCATGCCGAGGCGAACGCCCACAAGAACAACGGGTTGGCGATGATCGTCGCCGGGCACGCCGGCGGCGTGAAAACGGGCCTCCACACCCGCACTACGGGGACGAACGGCGACCTGTATCTCACCATCGCGGGAGAAGCCTTGCGGGCCCCGGTCAAAGAGTTCCCGACAGCCAGCCAGAAGCTCTCGTGGCTGGTGTGAGTTTGCCGCCGCCTTCCTGCTAGCCCGCATTTCTCACCAGCGGCATTGCGAAGGGTTGAGGGGGGCCGCAATAGGGTCTGAAGCTCGGAATCCTCACGGTGAGGAGGGACGAGGGCCGGTACGGGGCGTTTTCTGCCGCCCCTGGCGACCCGCCAACGTCCGTTTTTGGGGTTGTTGCCGACAGCAGACACACTTAGCCCTGCGGCCCCGGCAGAGCGCCCCGGGAACGCTGTTTTTGGGCTCACTCGGTGTTCTCACACCGTTGCTGGTCCCGGCGGACGCAGTGCCCGATACACCGCCGCGAACGCCTCCTCATAGGGATAGCCGCTGGCCAGCGACAGATGCACCCGCCGCACGCTCACCTTCACCAGCGCCCCGATCTTCAACAACCCCCGCCGGATCGTCTCCGTCTGCGCCCGCGCCCACTGCGTGCCCTCCAGCCCCAGCCGCCGCAGCCCCACCAGCAACACATACGCCAGCGACGACAGATGCAGCCGCAACTGATTGGCCCGCAGCGTCTCGCTGCTCATGCGATCCGCGAACAGACTCAACTGCTCCTTGATGCGGTTCTCCGCCTCCCCGCGCTCGCAGTAGAGTTGTTCGTACAACCGTTGCGGCGGCCAACGCTTGGCATCCAGTGACGTCACCACGTAGCGCGGATTCTGCTTGCCGACGAGTTGCTCCGCCTTCCCCACCACCCGCCGCGCCCGGCTCCAACTCTCAAGCGTCTGGTACTCAAACTCCGTAAAGACCCGCGCCGGCCGGCCCGTCTGCTGCTGCTGCCGGGCCGCCTCGTCGAGGGCGTCGTCGATCAGCGACCGCAGCCGCTCGTTGCGCGCCAGCCCCAACACGTATTCCACTCCGTTCTGCTCGCACCAGTCCATCAACTCGTCCCGACAAAACCCCGAGTCGCCGCGCACGATGATCCTCACCTGCGGCCACGCTCCCCGGATCTGCGCCACGATCCTCTTCAGTTCCGCCAGACTGCCCTCCGCCGCGTCCTGATTCGCCACTCGCTGCCGCGCGCACAATACGTGCTCGCCGCTGAAGATGTACAGCGGCAGGTAACAGTAGTGTCGGTAGTAGCCGTGAAAGAAACGCCCCTCCTGTTGCCCATGCAACGGCGTATCGGTGGCGTCGATATCGAGAATGATCTCGGCCGGCTCCTGCGAGTGCGCTTCCACGAACACGTCCACCAGCAGGCGGTCGATCGCTGCGCTGTCGCAGCGGATCTTCTTATAACGGTCCAGCCCGTCGGTCGTTCGTTCCAGTCGCTGCAACGTGCTCTTGCCCGCCAGCGGCTGGCCGCGGTCACGCTCGCGGCGGCGCTGCTGCCCGCCCACGTCGCTCTTGCCCGCCAGCAGCGCCAGCCCCGGATCCCGCCGCAACTCGTCGTGATCGTTGAGGTCTTCGTATCCCAGCGCCAGCCCGTAGACCCGCTGCGAGACCAACTCCCCCACCCGGTGTTCGATGCGCCGCGAATCGCGGCCATCCTCGAAGCAGGCCGCCAGCCGCGGCAGCAGCTTGATGCGCTGGTCCACCTCGCGCAACAGCAGCGCGCCGCCGTCGGAACTGATCACCCCGCCGTCGAAGCGGGCGCTCACCTGGCGCCGAAAATGCTTGGCAAAGGTGAAGCTGCATTGAGTACACTCTGTTGTCAGAGGGCTGCTTTCGGCTTGTGGCGCTAACGTTTTGGACATAAATGTTTTATGCCACACCAGGCAGCCCTTTTTCTACTCCCTGGTGAGAAATGCAGGCTAGCCTGCATTTCTCACCACCCGACGGTCGAAGCACGCGATACGACCGCCAGGACTTCGTTGCGCTTGCTTGCCGTGCTCAACGTACTGTTCAAGTACGCCTGCGCGCGCCAAGCGGCGCGCGCCTCGTCCTGACGGCCCTCTCACGCACTTCACCTCGCCACGTGGTGAGAAATGCAGGCCAGGCAATAGCGGATTCATCACCGCGACAGGCCTGCCCGTATTTCTCCCGACAGAAGTGCTCCAGGGCGATTCCCTGATCGCGGTCTCCGCCGCCTGCGCCGCAGCTTGAACCGCTCCCGTCGTGGTTTTCAATGCAAATTGAACTTCCTCCTTTCTCAGCATGAATTCATTGCGCGTTCGCCTCAGCGGCAGCATCCCGGAGGGCGGCGGGCACTGCTTGCTCACGGCGCCAGCCTGCATTTCTCACCACCCGACGGTCGAAGCACGCGATATGACCGCCAGGACTTCGTTGCGCTTGCTTGCCGTGCTCAACGTACTGTTCAAGTACGCCTGCGCGCGCCAAGCGGCTCGCGCCTCGTCCTGACGGCCCTCTCACGCACTTCGCCTCGCCGCGTGGTGAGAAATGCAGGCTAGTCGTGAAACCCACCGAGAACGGCTGACGGGGCTCGGACACCGTTTCCCGGGGGGGGAGGGGGGGCCGAAGAATAGCGGGAAATGCCGGGAAATCGTGGGAAATCGTGGGAAGAAAAGCATAAAGGCCGTGATTCGTGTCTCGTGTTTCGTGTCTCGTGAAAAGCATAAAAGCCGTGTTTCGTGTCTCGTGAAAAACCCAACGGCCGCGTTGCCGGCGCAAGGGGCGGCAGCCGCCACAGCGAGCGCGACGGGGCGCGGACACTGGCTCAGGAACAATATTTTTTGCTGAACAATGCCGAACAATGGTGAACAATGGTGAACAATCGTGAACAGGGAAACAAAAAGGCCGTGTTTCGTGAAAACCCGAAAGGCCCTGCTGCTGGTGCGGATGGTGCGCGGCCAGCGGCTCGGGGCGCTCCATGCCGCCCATGCCGCCCATGCCGCGCCATAGCCGCCCCATGCCGCGCCACAACGCGCAGGAAAGCAGCGACCGGGCGGCTCTTCTGTCCCCACCCGACTTGTCCCCGACGGGCGCGGATGGGTTTTTCGTTCCCAACAACGGCGTCATCACTTTCAACCTAAACCGTCCCCCGACTGAAATAAAGACTGAAGGGCTTCAGTACCAAAAACGCCGTGATTCGTGTTTCGTGATTCGTGTTTCGTGAAAACCCGTTGGTCGCGGCTTGCGGTTGCTCTACCAGGAAACGCCGGCGGGCCGGTGGGCATTTCTTTCGTTTGCGCCACGGATCCTGGCATCATGAGACCTGAGAAACAGCTCTTCTCTCCTGATGCTATGCCGGCCGGTGCGGAAAAAAAAGACTGAAGGGCTTCAGTACCAACAGGTACCGTTCGAGCCACGTTTTTCGTGTCTGGTGATTCGTGAAAACCCGTTGGCCGCGGCTTGGGGTTGCTCTACCGGGAAACGTCAGCGGTCCGGTTAACCTTTTTCGTTGCTTACGTTTACGCCACGGATCCGGCATCACGGGGCCTGAGAAACGGCTCTTCTCTCCTGATGCCAAGCATACCGGAGCGGAAAAAACAAGACTGAAGGGCTTCAGTACCTACATGTACCGTTTGAGCCACGTGGAAAGCATAAAAGCCGTGATTCGTGATTCGTGTCTCGTGAAAACCTTAAAGGCAGTGGTTAGTGGATAGTTTTTAGTTTTTAGTGGAAAACATAAAAGCCGTGATGCGTGTCTCGTGATTCGTGATGCGCACGGACTTCGCCTGGTCGCCTGGGGCAGACATGCAGCCTTGATCGGAGACGAAGGGCCGTGATATCACCTCCGTAATGCGGGCAAGGATTTTCCCTTCGCACGCGCTCCCAAGTTCGCGGTGACGGGAAGTCGAACTCCTTGGTTTCCTCCCGGCCGTCCTCATGCCAAGCAGGCCGTAACGGATTGACAATCCCTTGACGCTTCTCTAGCATCAAGAAAACCCCTCCATGCCGCACCGATCGCAGTGCTGTTGTAACGAGCCGGCCTCGCGTCGGCTTCCCTGATTCGAGACAGGACTTCCGCACACCCGCGAACCGTTTCCGGAGACTTATCCCGGTGACGCGTCCTCCGTAGTCTCCATCCGTAAAGGCCATTTGCCAGTAGGGGAGGGTCTGATGCTTCAGACGATCCAAGAGCAATTCGAGACGGTGTTTCGACAAGACCCGGCGGCCCGCAGCCGTCTGGAGATACTGCTCTGTTACCCCGGTGTTCACGCCATCCTGATCCACCGCGTGGCTCATTGGCTTTACCGGCGGGGATTTTTCGTCATAGCCCGGCTGCTTTCTCACCTTTCCCGTTCACTGACCGGGGTCGAGATCCACCCCGGGGCGACGATTGGCCGACGGTTCTTCATCGATCACGGCATGGGGATCGTGATCGGAGAAACCGCCGTGATCGGCGATGACGTGCTGCTCTACCAGGGTGTCACTCTGGGGGGCACCGGGCATGAGAAAGCCAAGCGTCATCCAACGCTCGGCAACCACGTGGTCATCGGCGCGGGCGCCAAAGTGCTGGGCGACATATCGATCGGAGATTGGGTGCGCGTCGGCGCCGGGTCGGTCGTGGTCAAACCGGTCGAAGCCCACTCGACGGTTGTCGGTATCCCGGGGCGTATCGTCGCGATCCGCGGGATCGCTGTACAAGACGAGGAACAGGAACTGCTGGAGCACGGGCATCTGCCGGATCCTGTCGGCCAGATGATTGCAGCACTCAACGAGCGCGTGACCCAACTCGAGTCCGAGCTGAGGGAGAGCGAGAGCCAGCCCGCCGACCCATTGGCCCGCTTGTCGAGCGGCTGACAGAGAACCGGTGATTGCAATACTTCGCGAAAGCCGCTGAGCCGTGAGTAGAAGGCCGAAAAGGCCGTGATTCGTGTTTCGTGTCTCGTGTCTCGTGACCCAAAAACCCAAGCAGGCGGCACGGCCGTTGCTCTCAGGCAGCTCGCGTTAAGGCCATGTTTCGGGAAAGCCTTATTTCGTGTTTCGTGACCCGAGGGGTGAAGGAGGCGGTTTGACAAGTACGCCCGCTCGCGCCTTTTTCCTCCGCCCGTCTCGCGCCTCGTCCTGACGGCCCTTTCACCCACTTCGCCTCGCCGCGTGGTGAGAAATGCAGGCTAAGCTCGGCCACTCTTCCGGGTGGATGCGGCAGGAATCGAGCGTGTCGAAGACGGTTGCTTCATCCCCACCAACTCTCTCCCTCGGACAAATGGGCCTTGACAACGTCGGGGTCGAGCTCGATACCCAGGCCGGGTTTATCGGGCACCGTGACGAAGCCGTCTTGACACAGGGGCTGCTCGTGGACGATGACGTCGTCCATCCAGGTACGATCGAAGAAGACGGTTTCGCAGGCGAAGTAGTCACGGATGGTGGAGGCCCAGTGGATGGTTGCCATGCCGTTCACGATGCTGCCCGTATTGTGGTTTGCGACGGGCAGGAAATAGAGGTCGGCGAGATCGGCCATGCGCTTGTTTTCGAGAAAGCCTCCGGAGTTGCGCAGGTCGGGGTGGATGATGTCGACCGCAGCGTTGACGATGAACGGCAGCGCCTCGGCGCGCCGCATCCAATTTTCGCCGGTGCAGATGGGGACCGGCGACATGTTCGCCAGCCTCTTCCAGCTCTCGGAGTAGGCGACCGGCAGGGGATCTTCGAGAAACTTCGGCTTGACATCGGCGAGGGCTTCGGCGAACTCGATGGCGCTGCGCAGATCGAATTCCCAATGGCAGCCGATCAGGATGTCGTGCTCGAAACCGAGCGCTTCGCGGCAGTTCTCATAGCCTTGGCGAATGCGGAGGACCTCGTCGGTCGAGAGCATGCGGTTCGACGGGTCGCGGCCCGGGTCATCGCCCGGCCTGTTCCGCAACGGGCCGAACTTGTGCATGGTGATGCCGTTGGGAGCCTCCTTCACCTGCTGCGCCCAGTCGCGCAATACGGCCTTGTCGAAGAAGCTGCGCGGGGTGGAGTGGTCGTACAGGCGGACCTTGTCGCGGAACTTGCCGCCGAGCAGGACGTGCGTCGGGACATCGAGCAGCTTGCCGGCCAAGTCCCACAGCGCCATCTCGACGCCGCTCATCGCCCGCTGCTGGGCATGAGCGCTGCCGTCGGTGTAGCGGTAGCCGGTGTAAAGCCGGTCGATTTGAAGCGGGTCTTTCCCGATGAAGGTATCCTTCAGGCCGTGGATCTCCTCGCGAACGCCGAGGCCGGGCGAGCCATACGCTTCGGCCACCCCGGAGACACCGGCATCGGTGTCGATCCTGACCAGCGTGTAGCTCCGCGGGCCTTGGAGCATCATCGTCTTGATGTCAGTGATTTTGACCTTGTTGTAATGGGCTGCGCCAAGTTGGTGAAAGTTGGCGAGCCATGCGGGGACGGCCGCGCCGGCAACCGCAGAAAGGAAGGAACGTCGAGAAAATTGTTTCATGGTCAGCATACTCGGCCCGCAACCCTCCGGGCGCGGCTCAGGCGACATTATAGGTGAGCGGGAGTCATTTCAAAGGTTTAACCTGCATTTCACACCACCCGACGGCCGAAGCACACGATAAAAAGGCCGTGATTCGTGATTCGTGTCTCGTGTCTCGTGAAAAACACAAAAGCCGTGTCTCGTGATTCGTGTTTCGTGTCTCGTGACCCCAAAACCCAGGCAGGCGGTACGGCCGTTGCTCATAAGCGTCATTTGTTGCGCTTGCTTGCCGTGCTCAACGTACGGTTCAAGTACGCCTGCGCGCGCCAAGCGGCTCGCGCCTCGTCCTGACGGCCCTCTCACCCACTTCGCCTCGCCACATGGTGAGAAATGCAGGTTAACCTGCCATTCTCAGCACCTGACGACCGAAGCTTACGATAAGCCCATCGCGCTTTTTCCCTTCGCGCCACGGAACTCGCAGCAGGGACTGCTAAGCTCAGATGTTCGAAACGGGCCTCTCGGCACGCGACGCCAGCTTGGTGACACTCGCAACAGAAATCAACATTCCCCGGCTCGATCATATCGGCATCGCCGTCGAATCGATTGAAGCGGCGCTACCGCTCTATCGCGATGGATTGGAATGCGAGGCGAGCGAGCCGATCGAGGCACCGGCGGAGCAGGTGCGGCTGGTGATGGTGTCGACAGGTGAGTCTCGCGTTGAACTCCTGGAGGCAACGAGCGCGGATTCACCGATAGCGCGCTTCATCAGAAAGCGGGGGCAGGGGATTCATCACCTGGCGATGAAGGTCAGCGATCTGGATGGGGTGGTGGAGCGGCTGAAGAAGTCCGGAAGAAGGCTCGTCACGGAAACCGTTCAACGCGGCGGCGCAGGCGATTACCGTTACGTTTTTGTTCACCCCAAGTCGGCGGGCGGCGTGTTGCTGGAGTTGATCGAAGACTAGCCTGCATTTCTCACCACCCGACGGTCGAAGCACACGATAAAAAGGCCGTGATTCGTGTCTCGTGATTCGTGAAAACCATGGCCGGGGGCCTGATTCGCTCCAGAAGAAATGTCTGACGGCCAGTGAACCGGAAAGGCCGTGTTTTTTGACCCGAGGGGTGAAGGAGGCGATTTGGCAAGTACGCCTGCGCGCGCAAGCAGCTCGCGCCCAGCCTGCATTTCTCACCACCCGACGGTCGAAGCACGCGATAAGACCGCCAGGACTTCGTTGCGCTTGCTTGCCGTGCTCAACGTACTGCTCAAGTACGCCTGCGCGCGCCAAGCGGCTCGCGCCTCGTCCTGACGGCCCTCTCACGCACTTCGCCTCGCCACGTGGCGAGAAATGCAGGCTGGAACAGCGGCGTCTCAGGCTTCGGATTTCTGACCGAGATTGCGGACTGCCTGCTCCAGGCGCTGCGCCGCCTGCTCGATGGATTCGTCTTCTCGATACGCGAGGGGCGGGCCGAATCGAACGGTGACTCTGCCCGGCTTCGGCCACTTGTCGTGAGCGGATAGCACCTCAAAGGTTCCTGTTATCCGGATGGGCAGTATCGGCGCCTTCATCTGCCGCGCTATCAACCCGATACCGGGTTTGAAGGGGGCCATCTTGCCGTCGGGCGAGCGCCATCCCTCGGGGAACACCAGAGGGCAGTATCCCTGGCCAAGCAGTTCGCCGGTGTAACGCAGCGCCCGCCGCGCGCCACCCATTTTTTGCGGAAGTGGGTAGGCATTGAAGAGCCCGACGGCCAGATACAACTGCAGACCCAGCATCCATCGCTCCTGCCATGATTCTCCTTGCGGGTCGAGGTAGGCGCGAAACCAGTCCTGGGACATCGCCGGGGCGAGGAGTTTTTTCCAACGGTGCGGCAGCGAGGCGACGATACAGGCAGTATCGAAGTGGCTGAGGTGGTTGGCGATGAAGATAAGCGGCGGTTTCGCTTCGTCAAGGTTCGTCCGGCCTTCGACGCTGAGGCGAATCATCTGCCGCATCAGGGGCATCAGCAGGCCGTCGACCGTGGCCCGACGGCCCCACCGTACTGGAAATGACCGCGACCAGCGGGGAGTGAAGACTCGTGGCTCGACGGTCTCATGGATCGCCTGTGCCCCTCGAGCAGCCGGCGGAGCATCAGCTCCGATGGCTGTAGGCTGCACGGGACGTACTGCTCGCGTTTCGCCAATGGCCTCTTCAAGCTCGGCAACGGTGCGCAGCGCGGCGAACTCGTTCTCGCCCAATGTCATCCCCAACTCCGACTCCAGCCGAGACAACAGCTCCATACGCTGCAAGGAGGTGAGCGCAAGGTCCTCCTCAAGGCGGACATGCGGCTGGAGATCCGAAGGTTCGCGGCCGGTCAGATCCGCCAGGGCTCCGCGGACCCCGGAGGTTGGCGTGGAAGGCGCGCCGGTTGCGGTTTTCGCGATGCGCTGCACTACTTCGTGCCGCTTGACCTTGTGCGTGGAGGGCGTTCGAGGAAAGTCGTCCTCCGGCCAAGCCGACCAGCCTTGCATGCGCTGATGCGGTTCCAGACGCTCGTTGGCCCTCGCAACTACCGCGTCGAGATCAGCATTTTGATCGGCGATGAGCACCGCGTGAATCCGCTCCTCACCGTTCTGGGCCAGTCCGATGACGATGCTTTCACGCACTTGCGGGTCGGCGTTCAAAACATCCTCGACATCACTCGGAAAAACGTTCAGCCCTTCGGGTGTGACGATCATGTCCTTCTTGCGGCCGCGGTAGTAAAGCCGGCCCTCATCGTCCAGCGCACCGATATCTCCGGTGTGGAGCCAGCCTTGTTCCACCCGGCTGGAGGAAGTCTCGTCCGACCCGTAGTAGTCGCTTGCCACGCTGGCGCCGCTGACGAGAATCTCGCCGTCCGGAGCCAGTTTCACGTGCTGTCCTTCGATCGGCTTACCGATCGAGCCCGCCCTTGCTTTGAGCGGATGGTTGATTGCAACCACCGGGCTGCTCTCCGTCAAGCCGTAACCCTGAACAACCACCCAGCCCAGACGTTGCCAGAACTTTTCCAGATCCGCATCCAGGGGCGCACCACCGCAAACAAAGCACCAGAACTTCAATCCGAATTTATGATGCAGAGCGCGGTACCGCCACCAGGTCTCAGCGGCCCCGGCCCATTTCCGGAAGCGCGACGCCTTGGGATCGATTCCGAATTTCCGCACCAGATGGCTGCGGAGATTCCGGAGCAAGCGCGGAACGGTAATCAGCACGGAGACCCGCTCGCGACGGATGGTCTCGATCATCGACTCCGCCCGGTACTCATCGTTGAGCACAACCGCGCCTTGGAAGAGCACAGGAAAAAACAAGCCTGCCGCCTGACCGAACATATGGCTGAGCGGCAGCATGTTCATCAGGCGAATCGGCTGGAAAGGCCGCGCGAAGGTGCGGTATCGGCGGGCTTCGGCAGCGATGGGAGTCAGGTTGGCGCAGATGTTACGGTGCCGGTGGACCACTCCTTTCGGTGTGCCTGTCGTCCCCGACGTGTAGACGATCTCGACGACATCGTCCTCAGCAACTTCAGTTGCATCGATGGATCGGATCGGAGGCAATTCCGCCACATCCCGAAACGAAAGCGAAGGTATCGGAAGCTCGGTTTCCGAACCGGCCTGCCGCACACCGCTGAGATCGCCGACAACCGCAAGCCGTGCTTCCACTTGCCGCTGCACACGGAGAACGAAGTCCGGCGTCGAATGCAAGTCGAGGGGAACCACTTCGACCCCGCGGGCAACACAGCCCCAGAACACGGTCACCCACTCCGGCCGGTTCGCGCCCCAAAGCAACAGGCGCTGCCCTTTACCGATGCCGGCTTCGTTCAGATAGTCGGCGAAGGCCGCGATCCGACCGTGCAACTCGGCGTAGCTGTACCGCCAGGTCCGATAGCCGTTGTGGTACCGGAGGGCTTCCCGCTCACCGAGTTCGGAGAACTCGTCAAGCAGCTCGATCAGAGTCCGCATGCGCCGCTGCGGCGAAGATCCCGCATCGCCTACCCCTATTCAAGCACTCGGAATGTCCGCGCACAGGGCTGGCCTGCCTTTCTCACCAACCGACGGTCGAAGCACGCGATACGACCGCCAGGACTTCGTTGCGCTTGCTTGCCGTGCTCAACGTACGGTTCAAGTACGCCTGCGCGCGCCAAGCGGCTCACGCCTCGTCCTGACGGCCCTCTCACGCACTTCGCCTCGCCACGTGGTGAGAAAGGCAGGCTGACCTGCATTGCTCACCACCCGACGGTCGAAGCACGCGATAAAAGCCGTGATTCGTGTTTCGTGTCTCGTGATTCGTGAAAACCATGGGCGGGGGCCTGGTTCGCTCCAGAAGAAATGTCTGACGGCCAGTGAACCGGAAAGGCCGTGTTTCTTGACCCGAGGGGTGAAGGAGGCGATTTGGCAAGTACGCTTGCGCGCGCCATTTTCCTCCGCCCGCGTGCGGACCATTCAAGCGGGAAACATCCGGACCGGTGTCGGAACCACTGGATCGGGAGGATGTTTCAGGTCTGCTGTCCGGGCGAGACGGAAGTTGGGGACGCGGAACCGCCCGGTCATGTGTAACGGCTACGGCGTGACGGTATTCGGCTCCATCTCGGATTCCCAGGAGTGGAGGTCCGTCAGCAGCCGCCCGGTCAGCTCCGAGTGCACAGCAGAAAGATCGGTACTCTCGCCGATATCATCCGTCAAGTTGTAGAGCTCCGGAGCATCTTCGCCGACCGCAACCAGCTTCCACGGTCCCTGCCGGACCGCTCTGCGATCCCTCATTCGCCAGAAAAGCGTTCGATCCGGAACCGATTCGCCCTCGAGCAATAACCGCGTCAAGCTCACGCCATCCAGCTTCAGACCGGACTGCTCATCCAGTCCCGCCAATTCCAGGAACGTGGGGAACAGGTCGAATGACGCGGCGAGATCGTCAACGACTCCGGGTTTGATCCGGCCCTGCCACCACGCGATCGCCGGCACGCGTATGCCGCCTTCGTAAACCTCTTTCTTCTGACCTCGCAGCGGCCCGTTGCTCGAAATGTTGTGATACCCGCCCTCGTAAGTGAGATATCCGCCGTTGTCCGACGTAAATACAATCAGCGTATTGTCCGCCAACCCGTTGGCCCTGACGGCTTCGACGATCCGTCCGACGCTGCCGTCGATGGCTTCGACCATCTCCTTGACCTTGCCGCCGGGGTCCTTGTCTTCCTCGAAATATCCGAGCTTGGTCAGGTTGTGATAGTCTTCGCCCTCAATCCGATACCCTTCGTCCCCGGGACCCTGCCAGGGAAAGTGGATCGCCAAGTGCGGCACGTAAAGGAAAAAGGGCCGGTCTTTGTTGCGCTCGATGAACGCGACGCTGTGATCGGTAATCAGATCGACGCTATAGCCCTTCTCCATCTCGAGCCGGTCGTTGCGCCACCAATCCTTGCGGCCCGAGCGATCGATGTGCGAGTGATGATCACCGTCTCCGCTCCCGAGTCCCCAAAACTCTTCGAAACCGTGAGAGGTCGGAAGATGCGGCGGGAAGCGACCGAGATGCCATTTCCCGAAGGCCCCGGAAACGTAACCGGCCTCGCTCAGAGCTTCAGCGATGGTCACCTCGTCCGGAGGCAGCCCCTTGTCGTCCGCACCGAGCGGACTCTCGAAGTCTCGCCCGAGCCGGTTCTGGTAGCGCCCCGTCAACAGCGCCGCGCGCGTCGGAGTACACATCGGTCCGTTCGAATGAAAATCGGTGAACCGCAACCCTTCGCGAGCGAGTTGATCGATATGCGGCGTCAGGTTGCGCGTGCTGCCGTAGGCTCCGGTGTCGCCGTACCCCAGATCGTCGATGAGAATGACGATGAAGTTCGGGGGGCGCTCCGCATCGGGCTCGGTAAAGCAGCCGGCCAACGTAAGAGCGGCGCATGCCGCAAGGAGGATGACAGGACTTATCCTGTTCATTGCCGAGATACCATAGCATCCCAGCCTCGGTGAAGCTGTGCGCCCCGGGATGCTTACCTGCCCAGCCAAAGACACATAAGCCCAGCCGCTGTCATCGTCAGCGGCCGGGCTTGCAAGTCGAAAGACTGAACTGCTAGATGTCGAAGTAGAGCGCGAACTCATACGGGTGAGGCCGCTGGCGCATCTCGTCGACCTCCGCCGTCCGCTTGTAGTCGATATAGGTCTCGATCAACTCCTCCGTGAAGACATCGTTCTGCGTGAGGTAGTCATGATCATTCTCGAGCGCTTCAAGGGCCCCCTCGAGAGAGGCCGGGAGCGACGGCACGGCGGACAGTTCCTCCGGCGTCAGGTCGTAGATATCCTTGTCGAGCGATTCGCCAGGATCAATCTTGTTCTTCACGCCGTCCAGGCCGGCCATCAGCATGGCGGCGAAGGACAGATACGGGTTGCAGGATGGATCGGGGGATCGGAATTCGATGCGCTTTGCCTTGGGGTTGGCGGAGTACATCGGAATTCGCACCGCGGCCGACCGGTTGCGCCGCGAGTAGGCCAGATTGACCGGCGCCTCGAAACCCGGCACGAGCCGCTTGTAGCTGTTCGTCGTCGGATTGGTGATCGCAACCAGGGACGGCGCATGCTTCAGGATGCCGCCGATGTAGTGCAGGGCAGTCTCGCTGAGGCCCGCATACTGGTCTCCAGCGAAGAGAGGCACGCCGCCTTTCCAGATGCTCTGGTGGACGTGCATACCGCTGCCGTTGTCATTCCAGAGCGGCTTCGGCATGAAGGTCACGGTGTGGCCATGCTGGAACGCCACGTTCCGCGTGACCCACTTGTAGATCATCATGTTGTCGGCGGAGTCAACGAGCGGAGCGAACTTCTGGTCGATCTCGGCCTGGCCGCCGGTCGCGACTTCGTGGTGATGGCACTCGATCACGAGCCCGCAGCGTTCCATGACCTGGGTCATCTCGGTACGGATGTCCTGATTGTGATCCGTCGGCGGAACGGGGAAATAACCCTCTTTGTAGCGCGGACGGTAGCCGAGGTTGTTGTCCTCGCGGCCCGAGTTCCAGCGGCCTTCCTCAGCGTCGATGTGATAGAAGCCGTAGTTATAGGATTGATCGAACCGAACGTTGTCGAAAATGAAGAACTCCGCTTCGGCGCCGAAAAAGGCAACGTCCCCTACACCCAGGAACTGCAGGTAGTTCTCGGCTTTCTTGGCAATCCAGCGCGGGTCGCGTTCGTAATGCTGTTTCGTGATGGGATCGACAATGTCGGCGATCAGCACGAGCGTTGATACTTCGGTGAACGGGTCCATCAGGGCCGTATTGGGGTCCGGCACGATCAGCATGTCGCTTTCGCTGATGGCCTGCCAGCCGCGGATACTCGATCCGTCAAAGCCGAAACCGTCTTCGAACGTGGCCTCATCGAGTTGCTCGATCGGGTACGTGACGTGCTGCCACAATCCCGGTAAATCCGCAAAGCGCACATCAACCATCTTCGCGTCATTTTCCTGCGCGAAACGCAGAACTTCCGCTGGGGTTCGATTCGTACTCATCACTCCTCCAGGATGCTAATTCAGGTGGGAAACTACGAAGTCCAACATCGTAGCACAGGCTCAGCGCTCAAGCCGCCTCGAATCAACTGAATAAGAAGTTTTAATCGAGACGGTTCCCGGCGGAGCCAAACGGCCCCCGGTCGACCTCACACAGACATGCGGAATCTGATGTGAAAACCCATGATCCTCGCCGCGGATAGGTCGAAACGAGGCCGGTGCGACAGTACGGAAGAGGTAGGACGAAAGGCACGACATGGGTTTTTAGCCGTGATTGATCCGCACTTGGGCGGGGGCGGGAACTGCCCGCTTCAGCTTATTACCGTCGTCAACCGCTGTTACTGCTACGGCGCGGGCCACCAGAGCGGCGCAGGCATCACCATCAAAGCAAAGCAACTCTTTTGGGCCAGGAGCATTGGAGTTAGCGGGCAGCCTGCTCTTGCGGCAGGAAGCCGGTCATGACCCAGATTTCGGATTGCTGCCGACCGGACGCAAAGGCGATGCGGCGGCCTTGGGGGTCAAGCCGGAAACGGCCGTTGTGATCGATCCGGATCGGCAATCGTTGGGGATCTCCTCCCGTTGCGGCTATCTTCCAGATCGAAGGCGTCGGTTTGCCAGGCGTCCCAACGAGCAAGGCAGAGCCGTCCGGCAGCCATTCGACAGCGTTGAGCGTGGCATTCCGGGCGGTCAGAAGCTTGCGAGGCGCGCCGCCATCGACGGGCAGCAGTTGCAGTACTTCCGCATGTTCGATCAGCGGGTCTTTGGTTGCGAAGGCGAGCCGGCTGCCGTCCGGGGAAAGCGCCAAGTCGTGCATCGGGAAGTTGGGCGGAGTGTCGTGAAGAGTCGATTCCTCGTAGGTCTCGACGACGAGCCGACGAATGCTGAAGCCTTGCTCCGGCTCTTCGTGGATGTAGAAGACGGTCTTGCCGTCACTCGACCAGACGCCTTCAAAACCGCGGAAGTTCGTGCTGCGCTGATGCACGATGGGCGTTGTCTCTCCGGTCCTGGCATTGACCTGAAACAGTCCGGCCCGGCTCTTGCCATCGCTTCCGCCAACGAGCAGCGATCCGCCGCCGGGGGCCCAGTGTAGACGCTCCATGTAAGCGAGCTTCGGACTGACAATGCGCTCCTTGCCCGCCTCGAGATCGAGGATCGTAATGACTCTCGATTCCTGCGCATAATTTTCCGTTCCCCAGCGAGAGAGATATGCGAGATAACGTCCGTCCGTCGACCAGGCCGGGGCGGTGTTGGTACCGGTCAGGCGTCCACGCACCATGGTGGGCTTGCCTTTCATGCTTTCCGCGCCCTCTTCCAGTTCGGCGGTGTAGATGTCGGAATTCCCCGTCCGCAAGCCGTAATAGAAGTCACGCTGACGTGTGATGCCCATCGGCAGAAAGCGGCCGAGTTGCTTCTTGAGCAATCTCGGCGGGCCTGCCGGTTTGCCGTCGGCGACCGCTATCATCCAGGCATCCATCGTGCCCCCCCGGTCGCTGGCGAAGACGACGGCTTTGCCGTCAGGGGTCCAGACAGGGAAGATATCATTCGAGGGCCCTTCGATGAGCTTCACTTCGCTGCTACCGTCCGCGGAAAGCAGAAAGATGTCGCGCGCGTCGGATTCCTCCGTGACCGTCGAGTCGTAGACGATGAAGCGGCCGTCGGGGGAGAACTCCATCTTTTTCGGATAAACCCAGTTCAACGACTTGAGGACCCGCATGGAGCCGTCGCGGGCGGAAACGAGTGCGATCTGGCTGATGTTGTCTTTGCGGAAGAGCAGGGTCAGGATCTGTTCACCGTCCGGGGACCAGGAGCACGGCTGGACGAAACCAGCTTCCGGGTTGCGAAAGACGACACGCGGCTCGCCTGCCCGGATACGGCTATCAGAGCCCGTCAACGAGACCAGGCGAAGCTCGTAAAACTCCTCGTCGTTGAACCAGGCATAGGCGATGCGGCTGCTGTCGGGCGAGATGGCCGAGAAGTAGGCGAACTCCCTGGATTCGGGCGGATTGCTGGTGAGACGGATCTTCTCTCTGGTCGAGAGATCGAGGACGGCGAGGTCGCCCGTCTCGACATCGACCAGAGAAAGGTAGCGGCCGTCGAGAGAAGGAGCGCCGAGAAGGTTCGTATGGGCGTCCACCCAGACGGAGCGGACGGTAGGCTCAGGATCGTTAATCGCGTCCGCGGCAAGCAGAGGCACAGCGAAAAGGAAGAAGAACGGAGTGAGACGTTTCAGGTGTTTCGCCATGTCCATTCGTCCGATGCCGCCAGGATTCGAACCGTATCGCAACCCAGCCTGCATTACTCACCACTCGACGGCCGAGCCACGCGAAACAAGGCCGTGTTTCGTGACTCGTGATTCGTGTAAAACCTTAGAGGCCGTGTTGCGCGCGCCTTTTTCCTCCGCCCGGCTCACGCCCAGCCTGCATTACTCACCACCCGACGGTAGAAGCACACGATACGACCGCCAGGACTTCATTGCGCTTGCTTGCCGTGCTCAACGTACTGTCAAGTACGCCTGCGCGCGCCAAGCGGCTCGCGTCTCGTCCTGACGGCCCTCTCACGCACTTCGCCTCACCGCGTGGTGAGAAATGCAGGCTAGTCCCGGCGGCCCTCTCACGCACCTCTCCTCGCCACCTGGTGAGGAATACGGGCTTGTCTTTAGGATAATCCAGCGCCGTCACGGGTGAATGGCCACGGCCGTTGGCGTGTTCCTGGTCCTGGTGGATCAGCCGAAGCTCAACCAATCGCGCTATGATTGCCCAACGACCAGCTTTTCCCCATGCTCAGCCTCTATCGAAAATACCTCCTCCCCGGCTTTGTCTTTCAATCCATCGTCATTGGCGGAGGATACGGAACAGGCCGCGAACTCGTCGAGTTCTTTCTGACCGAGGGTCCTGCGGGCGGCTACCTCGGCATGCTCATCTCCACCGTAATTTGGGGCGTCATTCTTGCGCTCAGCTTCGAGCTCGCCCGTGCAGGGCGTTTTTTCGACTACCGCACGTTCCTCAACTCCCTGCTTGGCCGGGGCTGGGTCGCATTCGAAGTGCTGTACGTGCTGCAGGTCATCCTTACCGTCGCGGTCGTTGGTTCCGCTTCCGGTGAACTTCTCCACGAAACACTTGGTTGGCCGCGCATTGCCGGAACGCTGATCATGGTCGCCGTCGTCGGCGTTTTCACCTACCGGGGCAGCGACTTGATCGAACGCTTCTTCTCGATCTGGTCGTTGGGCCTCTACCTGCTCTATTTTCTGCTGATCGTCTTCGTGCTCAGCGACTCCGGCGATACGATCTTCAGCAACATGAGGTTATCGACGCCGGACTCCTCCGGGTTCATGGCCGGCATCAGGTACGCCGCCTACAATCTCGCGGCGCTGCCGGCGATGTTATTCGCCTTACGGCACGTCGAACATCGCCGTGAGGCTTTCAGCGCGGGGCTGCTGGCCGGCGTGATCGCGATGTTTCCCGGCGCGCTCATCTACACCACTTTCCTCGGTTACTACCCATCCATCGTCTCCGAAGCCATCCCGGCCAACTTCGTCCTCGGACAACTCGGCATGCCCTTGTTCCAAACCTTCTTTCAGATCATCCTGTTCGGCACGTTCATCGAAACCGGCACCGGTATGATCCACGGATTCAACGAGCGCATCGCCAGCATGTTGTCTGAACGCGGCCGCACCATGTCTCGCTCGCTTCGGCTTGCGGTAGCCGCCGGCCTGTTGATCGGCGCGATCTTCCTGGCCGAGAAATTCGGTCTCATCACACTGATCAGCAAGGGTTATGGCCTCACTACCTGGGCTTTTTGGATTCTCTTCCTGTTGCCGATCATCGTCGTCGGATCCTATCGCATCTTGCCCACGCTCTTCGACAAGTCCGAATAACCGACTCGGCGGGCATGCGCCAGCCTGCATGGGGCGTTTTCGCGTTTGGCGCCAGTGCTGGTTGACACACGCTCCCGCAGAGTTTGGGCGGGTCGATTCCGTTCCGGTTGAAACAGAGTGTTGCACTGAGATATCGCAATGCCGCGAATCTCAGGACTTTGAAAGCGCGCTATTTCGTTCTTTGCGAGAGATGCGGTTCAGGTGGCCAGGTCCTTGCGTTCCTTGCGCATGACCAGCAGCTTTGGCGAGGTCTTCGGCTGGGGCGTGGGCGGCTGCTCGATGCGATTCCAGAAACTGCGGAAGTAATCAATCATCGAAGCCGCCGCGAACAGAACAACCAGCCAGAGCGAGATGTGGGCCAACTCGGCGAAGATCGTCCCGGGCGGTGAGATCAACAGCAGCGATACCGAGATCACCTGAGCGACCATCTTCGTCTTGCCGAGGTCACTGGCTGCGATCTGAAACCCTTTCGCGGACGCGATGCTGCGCAGGCCGTTGACGGCAAATTCGCGGCCGACGATGATCACCACCATCCACGCCGGGACGCGACCGAGCTCGACCAGTGAGATGAACGCCGCGGAGATCAGCAGCTTGTCCGCGACCGGGTCGAGCAGCTTGCCGAAGGTCGTGACCTGTCGTCGCCGCCGTGCAATATAGCCATCCAGCAGGTCGGTGATGGCGGCAAACAGAAAAATCACGAACGCAAGCCATTCCTTCGTCAAGACGAATGCACCGGTATCCCATTCGATGTCACGCCTCAGCATGACCGCGAGAAGAAGAGGGACGAAGAAAATCCGCAACACCGTCAGAGCATTGGGGAGATTCATAAGGCGTTGTTTTGGCTGCGCGCCCGCATTCTGCGACGGACCCGACTAACGCCTAGCGTACTATAAGTCCGCTTCGCTTGCCGGAACCGTGTTGCGGTTCGGAACAGTCGTTTTCCCGCTCACGCCAACTTTTATCACAACATTTGATTTTCGACAATCGTGAACGGCCGTTCGAGGTGTTTTACAGGGGAATGGGCCGTTCAGGCGTTGCCTGGAGATTGGGCGTCTCCGCATCGATCCGGGTGAAGCAGATGCCGCTGCCGATCTCGCGGATAACGCGGGCGGCGACCCGGTTGCCGTCGACTCCTCGCCTGAAGCCGAAGACAACCAACACGACTTTGATGGAGTTCATCGACACGGTCCGGCATTGCCGTACGGCAACGGGCAGCGTGTACACTGGGAGTCCCGCAACGGCTCCACATCCATCCAAGATGATTGAAACCCATGCTTACGCTCGCGCAGGGTTGCTCGGCAACCCGAGCGACGGCTATTACGGAAAAACCATTTCATTCATCCTGAGAAACTTTTGGGCGCGTGTTCTGCTGTACCCCAGCGCCCGGCTCGAGATCAAGCCTTCAAAGTCCGACATTCCATTGTGGGAGAACCTTGAAGACCTGCGTCGAACGACGCGTTGGAGAGGCTATTACGGCGGCATCCGAATCATCAAGGCTCTGCTGATGCGCTTCAGCGACTACTGCCTGGAGCAGGGCATCCATCTACCCAACCGCAATTTCACGATCGAGTATGAGTCGACCATCCCGCAGCGCCTCGGCTTGGGCGGTTCGAGCGCCATCATTACCGCCGCTCTGCGCGCTCTCCTGCGGTATTTCGAGATCCAGATTCCCCAACCCGTTCAGGCCAACTTGATTCTCGAGACCGAGACGCGGGAACTTGGCGTCGCCGCCGGTCTGCAGGACCGCGTGATTCAGGTCTACAACGGCCTCGTCTACATGGACTTCGCAGAAAGCATCATGAAAACGCGCGGCTATGGTCACTACGAACAGCTCGATACCGGGCTTCTTCCGAATGTCTACGTCGCCTACCGAACCAGCCTGAGCGAAGGCACGGAGGTGTTCCACAACGACGTTCGCTCCCGCTTCCTCCGCAAAGAGAAGAAAGTCGTGCAGGCCATGCATCGTTGGGCCGAGATTGCCGAAGAAGGCCGCGAGGCCCTTCTCACGGGAAACCGCAATCGACTCGACCGGCTGATCGATGAGAACTACGACCTGCGCACACAAATCTACCGCATCAGCGACGGCAATCAGGAAATGATACGCACGGCGCGCCGAGCCGGTGCGACAGCGAAATTCACCGGTTCCGGCGGCGCCATCGTCGGCACGTATCGCGACCAGCGGCATTTCCAGCAACTCGTCAAGACTTTCCGCGACATCGACGTCAACGTGATTCGGCCGCAAGTCACGGCCTGACCAAGATCACTACCTGGCCTGCATTTCTCACCACCCGACGGTCGAAGCACACGATACGACCGCCAGGACTTCGTTGCGCTTGCTTGCCGTGCTCAACGTACGGTTCAAGTACGCCTGCACGCGCCAAGCGGAGCGCGCCTTTTTCCTCCGCCCGGCTTGCGCCTAGTCCTGACGGCCCTCTCACGCACTTCGCCTCGCCACGTGGTGAGAAATGCAGGCTAGGGTCATGAAGTTCGAAATGACCCGCCGGGAAATCGTGCCATCACGGAAGGTTTTGTCAACAAATTGCAGAAAGTCGTCGATAGCCGCGGATTCCTGTCCGGTTAAGGCTCGATCCTGTTCGAGCCTTTCGAGGCGTCCGCTTCGACGGCGAGAAGAGTTTGTTGATCTTCCGTGAGCTCTCGCTAGTTCGCGCGGCGGATTGACTTGATGACGATGGGCTCCCTGGGCACATCGCCGTGCCCTTTGTGGAAACCGGTGGGCACTGCGGCGATGGCGTCGACGACAGCAAGTCCTTCGGTCACCTTGCCGAAGACGGCGTATCCCCATCCTCTCGGATCCTGGTCCTTGTCGAGGAAGCGATTCGTTTTGTCGTTGATGTAAAACTGTGATGTCGCGCTGTTGGGGTCGCTGGTACGAGCCATTGCGATTGCGCCGCGGAGATTCGCGAGTCCGTTGCCCGACTCGATCTTGATGGGCGGACGGGTGGGCTTCTCTCGCATGTCCGGCGTGAAACCGCCTCCCTGAATCATGAATCGCTGCTTTACACGGTGGAAGATCGTGCCGTCATAGAAGCTGTCGTCCACGTATTGCAGGAAGTTCTTCACGGTGATCGGCGCGCGGTCCGGTCTGAGTTCCAGCTTGATGTTCCCCTTGGTAGTCTCGATCACGACAACAGGATTCGCAGGGGGCTTGGGCGGTTCCGGTTTGGTCTCGGGTTTCTCGGAAGGCTTGATTTCGGGTTCGGTCACAGGAGTCTCCAGCTTGGCGGTCTCGACCGGCTCCGGCTCCGTAACGGACTCTTCGGCCTCAGGTTCCGGCGTTTTTTCGCCCGTTTCCTTCTCGGGCGGCGCTGATGGGCATGCGAGAAGTCCGAGAATGAGAACAACCAAGACGAGAAACACCCCTAAACGTTCGGTGCGGACCATTTGGAACTCTCCACGGAAACCCAGTCGGGTCGATTACAGCCTATTACTTAATATCATAAGCAAGCGTTTTGCGGCGAAAGGCGGCTCGGCGAAAGGGCCTCGAGGCAGGCGGGTCGCATGGAGCACAGACGAGCAAACGCAAGGCGCACCTTTGGAGGAGCCCACTCCGTGAATAGAGACGCACTGTTATCCATCGCGCTCGTTGCCTTCAGCGCCACAGGCAATGGCTGTTCCAACCCGGGAACCGGGGAGGCGGCCATTAGCCTGACTTCCGATTCGCAACTGTTCGTCGACAACTTTTTGATCGAGACCTCCGACGGTGTCGTCAAGTCGTTGAACCGCCCCGGCAAACACCCGGCCAACCCACTGGTACGAGCGGACAGGCCGTGGGAAGGCTACCTGGTCTTGCAGCCGGGTTCAGTCATCTTCGACGAGGAAGAGGGGATGTTCAAGATGTGGTACAACAGCCTGACCTCGACGAAACGGCCCGACGTCGAGGACTTCCTGTGTTACGCCACCTCGAAGGACGGCGTGCACTGGGAGAAGCCTGACCTCGGCCTGGTCGAATACCGGGGCTCTACGGCGAACAATATTTTTCTCAAAGATTCAGCGTGGACGCACAGCGTTATCAAAGACCCTGACGATAAAGACCCGAATCGCCGCTACAAGTTGGCATACTGGCGCACTCACGACCGTAGCGAGTGTGGCGTGTGGGTGGCGTTCTCTTCGGACGGGGTCCGCTGGACCAACCATCCCGACAATCCCGTGGTCCCCTGTTCGGCGACGGGCGATACCTTCAGCGTGATGCAAGATGCGGCATCGAAGCAATACTGGCTTTACCACAAGTCGGAGATCCGACCGATACGCAAGGTGGCCCGTCTGGTCAGCGACGACTTCGTCCACTGGAGGGATTCCCGGCTCGTGCTGCAGCCAGACGAGAACGATCAGCCCGACACCGAGTTCTACGGCCTGTCGGCTTTTTCCTACGGCGGGCAGTACCTCGGCTTGCTGTGGGTGTTTCATACGTACTCGCAGCTCATGGATACGCAGCTTGTATCGAGCCGCGACGGTCTTGTGTGGGACCGCAGCGGGTATCGCCGCATCTTCCTTCCGCTTGGCTACATGAGGAACGAGTACGGGGGATCGAGCTTCGACAGCGGGATGGTGTTTCCCACAACCGCTCCCGCAGTGAAAGATGACAAGCTTTGGATCTACTACTCCGGATTCTCGAATCTTCACAACGCGCTCGCGGAAGAACATACGGGCGAAATCGGGCTGGCGACATTGCGGTTGGACGGATTCGTCTCGCTTGAAGCCACCAGCGAAGCCTATGTGGTGACGCGTCCAGTCACGTTCCAGGGCTCCTCCCTGACGCTGAATGCGCGAACACGGGCCATGGAGCAGCAAGGCGGCGCGTTCAATCCTGCGTGGAGAGAGCTTTTCACCGATGTGCCCGATGGCAGGGGGTCGATCCAGGTCGAAGTCCAAGATGCGGATGGACAGCCGATCAGCGGGTATCGAGCCGAGGAGTGCATCCCTGTCCATGGTGACGGCGTGAGACTCGGTATCTCTTGGGACGGCGACAAGGACCTGAGTGCGCTCGAGGGCCGCGCTGTCCGATTCAAGTTCGTGATGAGCAATGCCAGCCTCTATTCCTTCAGGATCCAGTAACGATCTTGTGTCCTCCGTCGTGAGAACGGACAGCGCGCGGCCGATGGCGACCGAAGCCGCGCGAGGGATTGATCTTGCGAAACGACTGGCGCCGCTTGGAGAGAGCCTCTTGCGTTTTCAACACGCCTCAGGGCATGCCGCCGGGCGGCGCATGATGACCCAGCGGGCCGGAGCCGCGCCCCAACCCCGGCGCCGTCAGAAGGGCGCTCGTGATGAAACTCTTGGCGGCGCGGACGGCCGTGCGCAACGGCTGCCCCTTCGACAGACCCGCCGCGATCGCCGCCGACAGCGTACAGCCGGTTCCGTGCGTATGCCTGGTATCGATCCGAGGCGTGGGCAGCATTTCGACTTCGCCTTCCGAGAGCAGGAGATCGGTAGAGTCGCCTTCCAGATGTCCGCCTTTGACCAGCACGGCTGCGCATCCCATGCCGGCGATCCTGCGGGCGGCTTCTTTCATCTGAGCCGTATCGCTGACTTCCATCGCAGCCAGCGCGGCCGCCTCCGCAAGGTTCGGTGTGATCAGCGTGGCGCACGGCAGCAGACGTTCCCGCATCGCGGCCTGTGCGCTTGTGTCGAGCAGCACTGCGCCGTGCTTGCTGATCATCACCGGATCGACCACCAGCGGGAAGGAGATCCGCGCCGCCCAGGACGCAACCACTTCGATGATCGAAACCGTCCCCAGCGCGCCGGTCTTGGCAGCGTCGGGTGGAATGTCTTCCGTTACTGAACGCAACTGCCTTTCCACATATGCGGGATCAAGCGGATCGACCGACTCGACGCGCTCGGTGTTCTGCACGGTCAGCAGCGTGACGGCGCTCATCCCGTAGACGCCGAATTGATGGAACGTCTTGAGATCTGCTTGCAGGCCCGCGCCCCCGGAAGGGTCCGAACCCGCGATCGTGAGCGCAACCGGGATCACAGCGATTCATGCGGGGCAGGGGAGGCCCCGGCCCGATTCCGTATCCAAGGATGTGATCTGCAATCGCGGGCGCCGGGCCGCAAGGGCGCGCCACGCAATGCGCCTGTGGCTCGCAGGGACCATGAATCCGTCATCCGCCGCTTTGGACCCGCGTGGTCCACACCCGCCTTCGAACGGTCTTTCCGTACCTGCCGCAACGGACTTTCCTCAGCAAGCTCCCGAGCAGGAACGGATCTCGGACCCGGCATCGCCGAATGCCTCATCAGCCGATGTTATACTAATCAGTACCATTTCGGACCCAGCGGGTCCACTGCAGATCATTTCCCCGATAGTCGGAACCGTAAGCAGGCGAGTTGACGGCTGCCTTGCGTCTCCAGGGTAAGTGATTACGGAAAGACCCGTGCTGAGCGGGCGCCGAGGTGACATCGTGCCAAAGCAGAAATCACATCGGGGGGCGAGTAAGCGCTTCAAGACCACCGCAAGCGGCCGAGTCGTGCGCCGCCACTCGATGAAGAGCCATATCCTCACCAAGAAGACGAGGAAGCGCAAACGGAAGCTGCGGCAGAGCACGCTCATGAGCTCCGCGATGGAAAAAGCGGTCAAAGGGATGATCGCTTCGTAGCAAGTTTCTCCGGCGAGCGAGCAGCGCCCAAGGCACGTGCCTGCTTCGCCGCCCATCCACACGGCACGCCGATCTTGACGGGCGATTGGCCGAAGGAGGAAAACCGTGCCCCGAGTCAAACGCGGCTCAAGACGCCGCGATCGACGCAAGAAGATTCTCGCCCAAGCCAAGGGCTACTATCAACGCAAGAGCAAACTCTTCCGTTACGCCAAGGAGGCCGTCGAACGCGGACAGAAATTCGCTTACATCGGCCGCCGTCTCAAGAAGCGCGATTTCCGCTCTCTCTGGATCATCCGCATCGGCGCCGCGGCGCGCAACCATGGGCTCTCCTACAGCCGGTTCCTGCACGGACTGAAGCTTGCGGGCATCGATTTGAATCGCAAGATGCTTGCCGATATGGCGATTCATGACGAGTCCGGCTTCGAACAACTTGCCGCTGCCGCCAGGAGCGCGCTCGAAGCCCGGCCCGCCTCAGAGGCTCCCGCCGCCGACTAGGTTGTCGGCGGAACGGTTTCGGTTTTTCCCAGCCGAAGGCAGGACAAGGCTTGCAGCATGACGATCGACGAGAAAACCGGTCGGGACCTTGACCACTTGTTGGCCGGCGGCGACTCCATCGACGGCCTCTACGAAGAGTTGCGCTCCTCGTTTGACGCCGAGAAAAGCGCGATCGGTTCCGAGGAGCAGCACAAGGCGTTTCGCGACCGTTGGGCCGGCCGCAAGAACGGCCTGCTGACCCACGCCAACGAGCATTGGCTCAAGAAAGCTCCGCGAGAGCTCAAACCGCAAGTCGGACGCCTGCAGAACGAGGCCAAGAAGCACGTCGAGGCCGGTCTTGCCGACGTGAAGAAAAAGCTCGGCCCATCACAAGAGGCCAAGAGCAGCATCGACGTCACCCTCCCCGGGCCGCCGCGCCTGCTCGGCGCGCACCACCCGCTGCAACTTGTCTTCGATGAAATCGAGCATATTTTCCACGGACTCGGCTACTCGATTGCCGAAGGTCCTGAAATCGAAAGCTATTACTACAACTTCGAGGCCCTCAACTTTCCCGCGGACCACCCCGCTGTCGACGAGATGGATACGCTGTTCCTCGAAGACGGCTCGCTGCTCCGCACGCATACGTCGCCGAACCAGATCCGCATCATGGAGGCCAGCCAGCCCCCGCTGCGCTTTCTTGTCCCCGGCAAGGTTTACCGCAACGACACGGCGGATTCGACGCACAGCCCGATGTTCCACCAGGTCGAGGGCTTCGCGGTCGACCGCGACATCACTTTCAGCGACTTGAAAGGAACGCTCGACTACTTCCTCCGCCGCTTCTTCGGGCAGGACACGCGTATCCGTTTCCGCCCCAGCTTCTTCCCGTTCACCGAGCCCAGTGCGGAAGTCGATATCTACTGGGAAGGGCGAGGTTTCATCGAGGTACTCGGCTGCGGAATGATCGACCCGAGTGTTTTCCACCACGTCGGCTACGACCCCGAGGAGCACTCCGGCTTCGCCTTCGGGTTGGGCATCGACCGCTTCGCGATGCTCAAGTACGACATCACTGATATCCAGCTTCTCTTCCAGGGGGACATCCGCTTCCTGAGGCAGTTCCGCTGATGCGCATTCTCTACAGTTGGCTGAAGGACTACGTTGATATTCCGGAAACCCCGGAAGAGCTTGCCGGCAAGCTCACGATGGCCGGCTTGACCGTCGACGAGATCCTCGAAGAGGCTGCGGAGACCGTCTACGAAATCGAAATCACCGCCAACCGCCCCGACGAGATGAACCATCTCGGCGTAGCGCGCGAGATTTCCGCGATTTGCGATCGTCCGCTCAAGGCGCCCGCGGTCGAGGTCCCCGAGCAGGAGCCCGACGCCTCTACCCGCGCCGCTATCGAAATCGCCGATGCGGGCCTCTGTTCTCGCTATGCCGGACGCGTCGTCGTTGATGTCGAGGTCAAACCGTCCCCGGCGTGGATGTCGAAGCGGCTCGAATTATGCGGCATTCGCGCCATCAATAATGTCGCTGACATCACCAACTACGTCCTGCTCGAAACCGGTCAGCCGACGCACGCCTTCGATCTCGACCTGCTCGGAGAGAACCGCATCATCGTCCGCACCGCCCGGCCGGGTGAAAGCCTGCAGACTCTCGACGGAATCGACCGCGAGCTCAGCGGCGAACATCTCGTCATCGCCGATGCCGCAAAGCCGGTGGCCCTGGCCGGAGTGATGGGAGGACTCGACACCGAAATCTCCGAGAAAACGCGAAACGTCTTGATCGAAAGCGCCTGGTTCCAACCGGGTTCCGTTCGCAAGACGGCCCGCCGGTTCGGCATGCACACCGAAGCCTCGCATCGGTTCGAACGCGGCGCCGATGTGAAAGCAACGGTCCCGGCCGCCGACCGCATCGCGGCGCTGCTCGCCGAGTTCGCCGGCGGCAAGGTTCTCAGGGGCGTCATCGACGTCTACCCGTCATTCTCCGACCGTGCGGCGATCCGCTTGCGGCGCCGGCGCCTGAAGCAAATCCTCGGCGCATCGATACCCGACGCCGAGGTCGAACGCATTCTCGCCGCTCTCGGTTTTGGCGTCACCGTCGCCGGCGATGGCTGGAACGTCATCCCACCCGCAGGGCGCCTTGACATCGAGCGTGAGATCGACCTCATCGAGGAAGTCGTGCGTATCTTCGGTTACGACCGCATCGCGAACACCTTGCCGCAAGCGAGTGTCCCGCCCGAGGACCCGCCCGAGCGGCGCGCCGCCAACAAGCTTCGATCCGTTGCGCGCTCACTCGGTTACAGCGAAACCGTCTCCCTTTCCTTCATGGACTCGCGGGATGCGGCCCGTTTCGGCCGCTGGCAAGTCGTGCCTTTGAAAAACCCGCTCACCGAGTTGCAGGACTGCCTTCGCAATTCGTCCGTTCCCGCCATGCTCCGTTCCCTGGCATGGAACCTCAACCGTGGCGAGAACGACGTGCGGCTTTTCGAGATGGGCAGGCTGTACCGCGCAACCAACGGCGGCCACGAGGAACCGGCCATCCTGACGATAGGCGCCACCGGCTCAGCGCGTCCCGCGTCGCTGGGCGACCCTGGACAGCCGCTGGACTTTTTTCAGTTGAAGGCCGATGTCGGAGCGCTGCTCGGCGCTTTTTCCGTCGAGATCGGCTTCGACACGGAAGACATCCCCGCGTACTACCGGCAGGGCGCGTCCGCCCGCATCACCCGCGGGAATGAGATGGCCGGTTTCTTGGGGGAAGTCGACCCCCGCTGCCTGCCGGAAGAAAAAGTTCGCCGTTCCCTGTGGGTTGCCGAAGTCCTGATCAACCCGCTGTTTGCCGCCTCGCTGCGCCAAACTCGATTCGAGCCGATCTCCAGAGTTCCTGCCGTCCACCGCGATCTCTCATTGCTCGTCCCCGAGGGCACGTCGTTCGCCCAGATCATCACCGCCGCCGGCCAGCCCGAGCATCTGGTCTCGATCGAGCCGCAGGAGATATTCCGGGGCAGGCAAGTCCCCGCCGGACGCTACAGCTTGCTGCTGCGAACGGTCTGGCAAAAACCCGCGGAAAGCCTGACTGACGAGGAAGTCAACGCCCATACCGAAACGGTGCTCAAGAAGCTTGCCTCGCTGGGCATTCAGCAACGCAAGTAACGCAAGTAGTAGGGCCTTCAATACGCCGGCAGCGCCTAACCTGCATTTCTCACCACCCGACGGCTGAAGCACGCGATACGACCGCCAGGACTTCGTTGCGCTTGCTTGCCGTGCTCAACGTACCGTCAAGTACGCCTGCGCGCGCCAAGCGGCTCGCGCCTCGTCCTGACGGCCCTCTCACGCACTTCATCTCGCCACGTGGTGAGAAATACAGGCTAACCGTTATTGCGCGTCTTTCTTCCACCCCTGCCGGGAGTCCCTGAAAAAGGGAAAAGGGACCGCCCGAGGAATGGAACCCTCGGGACGCGCCCCTTGATACCCGGTGTGTGAAATACAGCCTATCTATCGGGCCGCTGAGAAGTGGGCGCGGCGATTCCGCTGCCAACAACTCTCATCGGATTCCGAGCACTGCTGCCGCTCTTCGCCGTAGCTGATGGTCGTCAACTTGCCGGCGGGTACCCCCTGGTTCATCAGGAAGTCGCGCGCGGCGGTAGCGCGGCGGTCTCCGAGAGCCAGGTTGTACTCGTTGGTCCCGCGCTCGTCGCAGTGGCCTTCGATGACGACACGGTCGTTCGGATAGTCGCCGAACAGCCGTTGGAGCGCACTCGCGTTCGACCGCAGCACCGACTCTGCATCGGGGCGGATATCGCTCTTGTCGTAGTCGAAATAGGCGTCCCTGACCGCGCTTTCCAGCGCCTCCGAGAAGTCCGGCTTCGGCGCTGGCGGCGGCGGCGGCGGTGGTGGCTGCCGCACCGTCACGGTTGCCGAGGCTCTGGCTTCGCCGCCCTGACCCTTGACCGTTATCGAGTAGCTCGTGGTCTGGGTCGGGAAGACTTCGCGGCTGCCGCTTGTCCGCACGGCCCCAATGCCCTGATTGATCGAAGCAGAGGTTGCGTTCGTCGAGGACCAGTTCAGGGTTGCTGACTTGCCGCGTTCGATGGAACTCGGCTCGGCCGAAATCGAGACCGTCGGTTTCGGTGGCGGCGCCGGCTCCGGCGCCGGTGGCGGTGTTGGCGGCGGTGGTGGTGGCTCTTTCTTACAGCCTGCCGCAAAGACTGCTAAGAATACGCTGAGTATGATCAGCGCGACTTTACGCTTCCGTAGCATGGGAACTCCTTACGCCTCCTCCAAGGTGTTTGGACACAAACTGGTGCTAACCGGTGAAAAGGAAATAATAGCAGGTTCGCAAGGGATTGCAAGTCAACAAGGGATTGCAAGTCCGAATTACAGGTCCGTACGATCAGATTCTTCTGCCGGATCGCCCGGCTATCGAATGCCCCAGACCGGCATCTCGTTGCGCCCTCTCGACGTGAGCCGTTTGAGGTCGGAGCCGTCGGCGCGCATGGTCCAGATCTGGTTATCCCCAAGACGGTTGGAAGAGAACACGATGTGCGTGCCGCTCGGCGAGAAGTAGGGGTTCTCGTTGCGGCCTGCGCCGTACGTCAGTTGAACCAGCTTCTGCGTGGCCACGTTCATCACGAAGATGTTGTAGTTGCCGGGTTCGAAACCACGGGTCCAGGCAAACGCCACATTCTCGCCCTGCGGGTCCCAGACGGCTTGAACCGCATCGCCGCCTCCCAGCGACAACATGCGGACATTTGCCCCGTCCATATCCATGACGTAGACCTGCGGGAGGCCCGAGCGGCCCGAGGTGAAAGCGACCTGCGCTCCGGTCTTGGGGTTGATGGCCGGATCGACTTCCAGCCCGCGTGAATAGGAGACCCGCCGAAAGTTCCGTCCGTCGAGGTCGGCCATATAAATCTGCGAGCGGCCCGTAGCCGAAGACGCGAATGCCATCTGCTGGCCGTTGGGGTGAAAGTTCGGCGTAGTGTTCAACGACGCTTTCTGGTTATAGAAGGTCAGCCGGCGGTTGGTTTCGAGCGAGTGCACGTAGATCGCCGGCAGCCCGTCGACGTACGTGGTGAACGCGATGCGAGAACCGTCCGGAGAGACGGCCGGAGTGATGCAGATGTTCTCGTATCGAGTGATCTGTTGCTCGTTGCTGCCGTCGTAGTCCATTCCCCAGATCTCCTTGTGTCCGGTGCGGTCCGAGACGAAGTAGATGCGCGTTCCGGCCAGGCCCATTCCGAGGCCCAGGTTCTGCGAGATGTCGCGGGCGAACTCGTGTGCAAGCTGACGCGCTCCCGCGATGTCGAGACTGGAGAAATAGCGTTTCCCGAAGATGTGCGCGTTCCGCACTTCCTCGGCGGCGGCGTCGTAGAGATAGCCGGAAAGCACCAGTCGCTCGCCGCTCTTGTCGAGCGAACCGAACGTCAGATAGCGCGTAGTTGCCGGGGGGTCTGACCAGCCGCGCAGCCAGAAGCCCTGCGCCCCCTTGTCGGCCGGCATGCGCTGGTCGGCCGCCTTGAGGTCCTCGGGGCGCCGCGGCGGAGTTCGCGGATAGAGGCTCTTCGAGACCATCTGGAATTGCGCCGAGCTTTCCAGGTCGTTCCACAACGTGTTGTTGAACGCGGAGATTTCGCGGGACAAATCGCCCGGTCCCGGCATGTCTGGAACCGCGATACGCGGCGCTTGCATATCTTCGGTGATGATGCCTCGAAGGTCGGGCCGCTGGGGCCGCTGCCCAGGCAGCGCCCAGGCCGACAACAACGAACAAAGAATCAATACGGTGATTTGGGAGTTTGTTTGTTTCATCGCACTTGAAACCACATTTCTACTCGGATGGAACGCCTCGGTAGCCCCCGCGGTAGCGGTTGAAATGGATTCGTATTCATGACCGCTCGAAATGCCGATGTGTCCAGTGAGCGGTTTCCGCTTGTTCTGCCAACTCGGATATCGCGAATCGTGCCGTTGCTCAGGATCGAGAAACTCATCACGACCGGTTTGGAACTCGTGCCCCGTGATTGCCCCAGTGACGTTCGCCACTCCTGGGCCAGACGGCGCTGCAAGGCGTCGGCGTACCACCCGAATCGGGCTCCGAACGGACTGCCCTTGCCGAAGCCGACGCCGCCTCCTCCGCTTTGCTGCTGCCTGCCGGTGTAGATCGGAGAACTGACCGCGGCCCCCGTCGACGACGCCAACTGGTTCTTCCGGGGCGGCTCTTGATACTTCTGCTGGTTGCCGGCCTGGTGCTTGCGGCGCTTGCGTTCCTTCTCGATCGGCACGGCATCGGGTTCCGGTTCGGCAGGCTCCGGCTCCGCCCTGGGTCGAGGCGGCTCGGGAATCGACGGCACGTTGTGCTGCACGGGATTCGCAACGGGATTTTCTCTTTGCGCTCGAGGACGAGGCAGAGGGATGCCGTCGATCGGGTTGACGACGACGGCCCCTCCGGGGTTTTCACTGGGATCGCCCAATGAAAAAGGCGCGTCGAACAGAGACCAGACCATCGTGGTTGCGAAGAGCGCCACGTGGCAAGTGGCCGAAACCATCAGCGGCTTGCGCAGCGGTTCGGTTTGCTCCAGAGGATCGATGCGGGTGCTCATCTCTTCCTTCGCGGATTCCGCTCCAGAGGCTTGGTGACCATATTGACCACGACTTTGCTGGCGCCGCATTCGGCGACAACCTGGGCTACCACTTCCCAGGGGGTTTCCTTGTGGGCCCGCACATAGACGCCGGGACCTTTCTCGCCCTGCCGTTCCTTGATGCGCGGCGCGATGTCGTAGACGCTGATCGGTTCGGTGTTCAGGTACAGTTGGCCGTCGGAGGTGATGTTGACGAAATCATAGTCCTCGCTGGTGCTGGCGACCTCGCGCGTGCGCGGCACGTCGATCTCGAGTCCGAACTCCACCACCCCCGCCGTGATCATGAAAATGATCAGCAGGACCAACACCACGTCCACGAACGGCGTGATGTTGATGTCAGCTATGGACTCTTCCTGTCTGTTCCGGTTCGAAAACGCCATCTGCTTCTCCGTAACTGCGCTCGGCGAGGTTGTAGAACTCGAGCCCGAAGTCCTCCATGTGGGCGCGCATTTCGCGGATACGTTGCGAGAACATGTTGAAGAAGATCAGCGCCGGGATCGCCGCGAACAGCCCGAACGCCGTGGCGACCAGGGCCTCCGCGATACCGGGGGCCACCGCTCGCAACGTGGCCCCGCCCGCTTCGCCTAAACCTCGAAAGGCTTCGAGAACGCCCCACACGGTTCCGAACAGCCCGATGAAGGGCGTCGCCGACGCCGTCGTGGCGAGCCATCCCATGTTCTTTTGGAGATGCGTTACTTCTTCGTTGATGCCGAGTTGCAGGCAGCGCTCCAGCGCGCCGCCGTTGCGAAGCCGTCCGAGGTGGTTGACCTGCCGGGCGACTTCTTCGTAGCCGAACTCGAACACCGTGACCAGTGGCGCCGGACGGTATTGTTCGCTCGCTGCGCTCAGCTCCGCGAGTCGGCCGACGCGCCGAAAGGTCTTCAGGAAATTGAGGTCATTGCGCCGCGATGCTTTCAGCAAGCTGTGCTTGGAAAAGGCGATCGCCCAGGAAGCGACCGAGAAAGCGAGCAGCACCGTCAGGACCACCATCGCGAGCGGCGAGCCCGAGAGGATCAGCTCGAGAAAGCCGCTCTGCTCGAGGGCGGCCGCATCCATCACCGCCTCGATTTCCTGGGCGGCCTCCGGCAATTCGCTCGCGCCGGACGGGTCTACAGCTTGCAATAGGAGGGCAAGGGTTGGTCGTATCAAGACGTCTCCTCAGACGGTCCAGCCGTCCAAAAACCGTAGCGGCAGACTCTCTGCTCGCCTGTCGCCGCCGGTACAACCGGACTTATCGTCGAAAGACATAAGCCCGGCCTCCTCAATACCTGCGGCTAATCAGGGAACGCCTCGGAGTCACTTTGACGCGACTCAACATCCAAAATGTACCACATACTACACTACGTACGTTGGTCTTTGGACGCCTGACCGCCGCCCGGCGGTTACATTTTTTCGGCGCGTCCGAGCCGCTGCCGCGCGGAACTTGGATCGAATCCGTCCCGTCCACTGATGCTGCTCGAACTCAACGCCGAGAACTACGCCGTCGTAGAGAAACTGCGCGTCCGTTTTCACCGTGGTCTCAACCTGCTGACGGGTGAAACGGGCAGCGGCAAATCGATCATCGTGGACGCGCTGTCATTGCTGCTCGGTGCTCGCGCATCCAGCGACGTCATCCGCGCCGATAACCGCCGGGCCCGCGTCGCGGGGGTGTTCGAAGTGAACCACGGCTCGACCGGGAACGGTTCACTGTCTCAGGCAGGGATTGAGCCGGAAAACGGCGAGCTGATCGTCGAGCGCGAGATTCTCGCAAACGGCAAGTCGCGCGCTTACGTCAACGGACGCGTGGTGACTCTGGGCGTTTTGCGAGAGCTTGCCGCTGCACTGGCCGACATCCACGGACAGCACGAGCAGCAGCGACTTTTCTCGGCAAGGGCTCAGCTCGATATGCTCGACGCTTTTGCGGAAACTGCCCCGCAGTTGGCGGAAGTCGCTGAAATCTATCGAGAGTGGCGCGCGGCGGCGGACCGTCTGCGCGAGCTGCGCAACAACGAACAGGAGCGGCTGCGCTTGCTCGATCTCTACCGCTTCCAGCACCGCGAGATCGCCGAAGCGAAATTGGATGCGAGCGAATGGCAGGCGCTGGAGCGCGAACGCGACGTGTTGAGTAATATCGAGCGCGTTCTGGAAAGCGCCGCGCGGGCCTATGACGCTCTCTATGATGCCGAGGACTCGGCGACGGCGCAGCTTGCCGCGGCGCAGCGTGATGTCGAAGAGCTGTCCCGGTTCGACACGGACGCGGCTGCTTGGCGGTCGCCGCTGGAGAGCGCACGCGCCTCTGTGGACGATGTGGCCCTTGATCTCCGTTCGTATCGGGACCGGCTCGAGCCGGACCCCCGAAGGCTGGCGGAGATCGAGGACCGGCTGGCGCTGATCGAAAGACTGTGCCGCAAGTACGGGCCGACGCTGACCGAAGTGATCGCCTACGGACAGGAAGTCGAGCGGCGTCTCGCCGACCTGGAATCCAGCGACGAGCAGATCGAGCGGATCGAGGCGGCTCAAGCTGAGTCGGCGACCCGTTACGCGGTCCGAGCGGCCGCGCTCTCGAACAAAAGGCAACAAGCGAGCAAGCGGCTGAGCAAGCTCGTCGAAAAAGAACTGGCTTCGTTGGCGATGGAGAAGGCTGTTTTTCAGGTGGATTTCGGGCCGCCCGACGCCGCGCCTTGGTTGCCGTCGGGCATCGACAAGGTGCGCTTCTTGATTTCCACCAATCGCGGTCACCCGCCACGTCCGCTGGCCGATGTGGCCTCGGGCGGAGAGCTGTCACGGATCGCTTTGGCTCTCAAGACGTGCCTTCTGCCGGCGCTTCCCGTGGAAGGAAACGCCATCCCCCGCACGCTGGTATTCGATGAGATCGACAGTGGGATCGGTGGGCGCGTGGCGGAATTCGTCGGACGGCGTCTGCACGATCTGGCCCGCAGCCATCAGGTTCTTTGTGTGACGCACCTGCCCCAGGTCGCTGGCTTTGCCGACGCCCACTACCATGTCCAGAAGCGCGAAGGGAAGACGGCGGCATTCGCGACGCTCTCGGAGTTGTCGGAACCGGAACGGGTCGCCGAGTTGGCCCGGATGTTATCCGGAGAAAACGTAACGGCTTCCGCCGTCGAGCACGCCCAGGAAATGTTGGAGACCCACCGACGCAAAGCGGCGCAAGCAGGTTAGTTTTCGGTCGCCGGGCCGCTCCTGGAAAGGGTCCGGCCGAAAAATCCAGAGAAGGCCATGCCGGTAATGGATCTGCCCTACCTCATCGCAACCGCCCGCGAGGCGGGACGAGCCATCCTCGAAGTCTACGAGACCGATTTTCAGGTCGAGCGGAAGAGTGACTCCTCCCCGATCACCGAAGCGGACCTTCGCGCGCACCGCGTGATTACCGACCGTCTCCGCGAACGCTATCCGGACATCCCGATCCTCTCCGAGGAGAGCACCGAGCAAGTTCCCTACGAAGTCCGGCGGCAATGGACTCGGTTCTGGCTCGTCGACCCGCTGGACGGCACCAAGGGGTTCGTGAAGCGGGACGGACATTTCACCGTGAATATTGCCCTGGTTGAAAACGAGCGGCCCACCATGGGCGTGATCTATGCGCCGGTGCTGGACCTGCTCTACCACGGTGTTGACGGCGAGGGCGCTTGGAAGATGGAGGGTGGCGCGCGGATCTCCCTTCCTGTTCCTGGCGTTGTGAAAGGTGACGGAGTCGTTATCGCCGGAAGCCGCTTCCATCCCACGCCGGAGATGGACGTCTTCCTCGAGGAGCAGCGGTCCGAGCACGGCCGGGTCGAATTCATAGCGATGGGCAGTTCCTTGAAGTTCTGCCTCGTGGCGGAAGGAGTCGCCGACCTGTACCCTCGATTCGGTCCGACGATGGAGTGGGACACCGGCGCGGGCCATGCCATTGCCAACGCCGCCGGCCTCAAGGTGATTCGGTTGGGGTCGGAAGAGGAACTGCGCTACAACAAGCCGGACCTGCACAATCCGGGTTTTATCGTGCGCTGACGGATAAGCTGCGTCCCGTTGGTCCCCTCAGGTTTGCTTTCCGTCGGGATTGCCTAAGATACAGCATATGTCCACTCGTCTCTTGCTTCTTGCTCTCTTGCATCTCTCACTCTCGTGGGGCCAGGCCATCAGTTCCTGGACTCCCCAGGACGCCATGACCGTCGACACGATCGGCGAGGTCGTACCGTCGCCCGACGGAAGCTGGGTCGCCTTCACGCGGACGCAAGCCGTGATGGAGGAAGAGAAGAGTGAGATGTTGACTCGGATTCATCTCGCCCGCCACAACGGCTCGCGGGGTTTCCCGCTCACTGCGGGTGAAAAGAGCGCCGATTCTCCGGCGTTCTCGCCGGACCGCCGGTTCGTCTACTTTCGGTCCAGCCGCTCGGGGAGTGCGAATCTGTGGCGCATTCCCGTCGCCGGCGGCGAGGCCGAGCGGCTCACGGACTGGGACGGCTCGATCGGCGGATTCCGCGTTTCGCCTGATGGCCGCTGGCTCGCTTTCAGTGGACGCGGGAAAGACCGTGCGATCGACAAAGCCAAGAAGCAAAAGCTTGACTTCAGGATCGTCGGCGAAAAGCCCGGCAACCTTGGGCTGTGGATGGTCAGCGCCGATCCCGAAAAGAAAGGGCAAGAGCCCCGCGAAATACTGACTGCGGACAACCATGTCGCTGCCTTCGAGTGGTCGCCCGACTCGGAGAGGATCGTCTTCGAGCATTGGCCCCGCAACGAGCCCGACTACTGGCTGCAGGCGGACATCTCCGAGATCGAGATCGAGGGCGGCGCTTTCCGGAAGCTCGCCGCCGGCGCCCTGTCGGAGCGCTCCCCGAAATACTCCCCCGACGGCAAGCTGCTTGCCTTCGTTCGAAGCAGAGTGCCCGGAAACTGGGCCCGTGACGGACGCTTGATCGTCAAGGATCTCTCGTCCGGCCAGGACCGCATCCTCGCTCTGACCCAGGACGAGTTCGGGCGAGGCTCGAACCTTCTCGGATTTGGCGCGGATTCGGACCGCTTGTTCTTTACCGAGACTCGGGGAACTCGCAATGTGTTGGTTGCGCTCACTTTCGAGGGCGAACCGCGGGAACTCGGATTCCCCACCCAGGGGACGCTGGCTTCCTATGGCCGCGGCGCCCGGCTCAATGCCGCGGGGACGCACATCGGAGCTGCCGCTGAAAGCTCCGGTCGAGCTGTCGAGGCCTATGTGCTTGCAGTGGGCGGGAAGGCGTCGCAAGCAAGCGATGTCCATGCCTCGTTGCATTCACGCGCTTTCGCCCGTACCGAGGTCATCCGCTGGGAGTCGAAAGACGGCCGTGAGATCGAGGGCCTGTTGACGTATCCGCTGGGTTACCGGGAAGGCCGGCGAGCGCCGTTGGCTCTGGTGATTCACGGCGGGCCGATGGGCGTATTCACCGAGACCTTCATTGGCGCTCGCGGCCTCTACCCGATCGCTGCTTTCGCGGCGGAAGGCTATGCGGTCCTGCGGCCGAACCCGCGCGGCTCTTCGGGCTATGGGTCGGAGTTCCGCCGCGCCAATATCGAAAACTGGGGCGGAGGCGACTACGAAGACATCATGGCGGGCGTCGATCACGTCATCGAGATGGGCGTTGCCGACCCGGACCGAATGGCCGTGATGGGTTGGAGCTACGGCGGCTTCATGACGAGTTGGGTGATCGGCCAGACAGACCGCTTCAAGGCGGCCTGCGTTGGAGCAGCGGTAACGAACCTCTGGAGCTTCACCGGCACTTCCGACATCCTTGACTTCCTGCCGAGCTACTTCAACGGCGAGCCTTGGGAGAACTTCGAGGCCTATCTCAAGCACTCGCCGATGAGCTTCGTGCAGAACGTCAAGACGCCGACTCTCGTGCTCCACGGCGAGCAGGACCTTCGCGTGCCGATCTCGCAGGGGTACGAGTATTACAACGCTCTGCACCGCCGCGGCGTGAAGGCCAGGATGGTCGTCTACCCTCGCACCCCCCACGGCCCCCGTGAACCCAAATTCCTGCTGGATGTGGCCAAGCGGCATCTGAAGTGGGTGGAAGAGCACTTGAGGCCCGCCCGGAAGTAGCCGCGCACGGACGGAGAACATGCTGAAGGCGGTAGCCCGTCGCCGCCCGCGAAACACTGCTGACCGCATTCCGGGAGCGCTGTCGCGAACGGGTCGAGTGCGGCAGAGCGGATACGCAGTGATCATCACCAGCTTGGATAATCCGACGGGCGGGTTCGCGCTGGCCGCGCCGAGGTCCGCCCTGGGGAGAAAGGATTTGTCTCGCCTGTCCGCCGCCATCGGGCAGGCCAGGTAGTCCGTTGAGCCCCTAACTTTTTCCTTCCGAACGCGTCTAAAGGGTATTGCAGGTAGCCAGAGTGGAAACAGTCAGCGTGGCGAACCAGCCGTGGCCCGAGGCGATCAGCGAGAAGACTCTGATCCGGGCTGCCCAGCGGCAGGACCACGATGCCTTCGAGCAGCTTGTTCGGCGCTACGACCGTAGCGTGCTGAGAGTGGCGCTGCGTCTGCTGCGGTCCGAAGAAGACGCCCGCGACGCCTACCAGGAGATTTTCCTGCGGACCTATCGTAGTCTGAACAGCTTCCGGTTCCAGTGCAGCTTCCACACCTGGCTCTATCGGGTTGCCACGAATGTCTGTCTCGACTTCCTGCGCCGCAAGAGAGCGCACAGGGACCGATGGACGGCTGCGGAGACGAGCGCTGAAGGCCTCGGTCCTCTCGATACGGCGTCTGACGACAGGGCTTCAAGCAATCCGGACAGCATCCTCGCCTGCCGCGACACCGCTGGGCGCATCGCCAGGGCGCTCGAACTGTTGACGCCGAAGGAGCGAATGGTCTTCGAGCTGAAGCACTTCGAAGGTCTGCGGCTGCGGGTGATCGGCGACCGGCTCGCGATCAGTGAGGAAGCCGCGAAGAACTGCCTTTTCCGGGCGCACCGGAAACTGAGGACCGCATTGAAGGACGTGCCACGATGAGTTGCGAATCCTGCCAATCACAAATTGGCCTCTATCTCTACGATGAACTGGGCGCGGTCGAAACGGAAGCGCTCGAGGCGCATATCGAATCGTGCAGCGCCTGTTCTCGGGCTCTCGCAGAGGAACGGGAGTTCTTCGCCGCGATGCAGGAGTTGCCCTCGGCGGAGCCGTCGCACGCGTTGGTGGCCGAGTGCCGCCATGATTTGATGCGCGAGGTCTACCGGACGGCGCCGGAACCGGCTACGGCGTGGACCCGATTCACACGGTGGTTTTCCGGAGAGACTGAGAACCAATTCGCCTGGCGGCCGGCTTTGATCGTCGCATCGCTTGCCTTGGCTTTCGTCGTTGGTCGCACCACAAGTTCTGATTACTCGGGGCTGTTTACGGATGTTGAAGAGCTGTCGTTGCAGGGGCCGATGACTTCGTTCCCATCCGAACCTCTGGTCTCCGGCATCGAGTCGATCGCTCTCGACCCTCGTCGGAACCGGGTCGAGATCGTCGTGGAGGAGGTGAGCCGGCGCAGGTTCGCTGGACATCCGCACGACCCCCAAATTCACGACTTGCTCCTTTCGACGGCCCGCAATTCCCCGAACTCCAGCGCCCGGCTTGACTCGCTGGACATCCTGACCGGACGGGTCGACGAGCTCGATGTGCGCCGGACGTTGTTGCATTCGATGGTCAGGGACCGTAATCCGGGGGTAAGGCTGAAGGCGCTCGAGGCGTTGAGACGTCAAAAAGACGACCCAGAGGTCCGGCGGGCGCTGATCGACGTTCTCCGCCGCGACCCGAATTCCGGCATGCGCGTCTACGCCATCGATTTGCTCACTGAGCAGCCCGACCGCAACTTGGTTGGCGTACTGCAAGAGCTTGTCGAGACTGAAGGCCATGAATATGTCCGGTTGCGGTCGAGACGTGTGCTGCAGGACTTGAATGCCTCGGTTGACCGTTTCTAGATGATGGAAACCGACGGAGGATGAACATGAGACTCGTCATCTGGACGGCCGGACTGCTGGTTTTGGGGCTCGTGCTGCCGGCTGCGGGCGCCGTCCGAAAGGAAGGCCGCTATTGGGTCGAGGAGAAGGAAGGCGCCGTGCCCGCCGGTACGAGGCTGCGGGTTGCATCGGTTGGTCCGGTGTCCATCACGGGAGACACGGGGGACGATGTCCGGTTCAAGGTCACGCGGAGAGTGCGCGCCGACAGTCAGCGGGAAGCGGAGCGATGGTTCGAGGAAGCGCCTCTGACGGCCTCGCTTCAGAACGTAACGACTGTGATTTCTCTGCAAAGCCCTCGCTGCGGGCGCTGCGGATTCTCGGCTTCGCTCGAAGTGTCAGCCCCTCGACGCACCCATCACACGACGATTGACTCGGAGGGCGGTTCGCTCACGGCGCAAGCGCTGGAGGGCCGGCTCAATGCCAGTACGCAAGGAGGGGCGATCCGCATCGAAGATATCGGCCGCTCGGTGCGCGCCGACACGGCGGGAGGCAATATCACGCTGCGCGCGATCGGGGGGGAGATTTTGTGTGACACCGCTGGCGGAGCGATCTCGCTCGATGGGGCCGGCGCGAACGCCACGCTCACCACAAGCGGCGGATCGATCACGGCTCGCAACGTTGCCGGGACCCTGCGGACGGAAACCGCCGGAGGAAGCATCACGGCGGAGAAAGTCGGCCGCAGTCTCGTTGCCGAGACCTCGGGCGGTTCGATCAACGTGACCGACGTGGCCGGCCGTGTCCGCGCCGAGACCGCCGGGGGGTCAGTGAACATCCTCTCGGCGCCGCATGGAGTCCGCGCCGAGACCGCCGGCGGCAAAATCTATCTGCGTGATGTCGCGGGCGCCGTCACGGCCTCCAACGCTACCGGAAGTATCCAGGCTTACTTTTTGCGCGGCGGGCTGCTGCAGGATTCCGTTCTGGAGACGAATGTGGGCAGCATCGACGTGTGGCTACCGGCGGATCTCAAAGTCACGATCGAAGCGATCGTCGAATTGACGAACAATGACCGCCGCATCCAGAGCGATTTCGAGGCGATCCGCGTCCGGCTGGACCGGGAACGTTTCGGCCCAAGCTCGATTACGGCGGAGGGCGCTTTGAACGGCGGAGGGCCGGTTCTCCGCATCCTGAACACGGCCGGTCACATCAAGATCCACCGGCTGGAATAGAGAAACCTTCAGAAGGAGAGAAGCCATGACACAGTTGAGTCGTTTGAGCCTCGGATGCCTGGTTGCGTGGGTGGCCGCGTCCGCGCAAGTGGTGATCGACCCGGCCCGGCCGTTTCCCGGCTACGGCTCGTACAGGCCGGGGGTCAAGGTCTATGCCGCGCAGTTCGGGAAGGGGGGCAGCTATCTCGGCGTCCATCTGATCGAGTTGGACGAAGACAGAGCCGGCGAGTTGAACATGCCCGCCCCGTCCGGTGTCGAGATCACCAGTGTGGCGGAGCGCAGCCCGGCCGATCAGGGCGGCGTTGTCGAAGGGGATGTGATCCTGGCGTTCCGGAATGAGAAGGTGGCAGGTGTGGAGCACTTCATGCGGCTGGTTCGAGAGACGCCGGTCGGCCGTGAGGTGGCGGTCGTCGTTTGGCGAGACGGCTCCCAGCAGACACTGGAGGTAAGAATCGGAAAGCGTCCGACCGCCGTGGTGGTCAAGCCGCTGCTGAAGAACTGTGAGGGTGAAGAGGACTGCCGAGCTTTCGACTTCTCGATGCCGGACCTGGACATCCATGTCAAGATGCCTCAAGTGGTCATGCGAACGAAGGTCCTGGGAGCGCAGCTCGAGGCCGTCAAGGGACAGCTCGGCGAGTACTTCGGAGTGGAAGAGGGAGTGCTGGTGCGCGCGGTGGACTCGAATTCGCCGGCGGGCCGGGCTGAGCTGCAAGCGGGCGACGTGATCATCGCGGTGGACGGGGAATCCGTGAGAACGCCTCGTCAGGTGCTGAGCGCGATCCGATCCGCTGATGAAGACGAGGTCTCGATCGAAGTGATGCGCGACCGGTCCGGGAAAACGCTCCGGATTGAAGCCTCGCGAGTGGGTGGCTCGTGGCGTCCTGCTCGGCGGCGGGGACGGGCGGTGCAAACGCGGCGGCTCTAGCCTGCATTTCTCACCACGCGGCGAGGCGAAGTGCGTGAGAGGGCCGCCAGGACGAGGCGCGAGCCGCTTGGCGCGCGCAGGCGTACTTATGGGATGGTTCGCTCCCACCCCAGCTGCGTCGTGCATTTCGGCCATGCTGGTAGCAACGGCCGTCCACGGCCGCAGTTCACGAACCGAGAGGAAACCATCATGGCATCGAACAAGCCATCATCCCGCAAGAGCGTATTGAAGGAGGTCGCTACGATCGGCCTCGACCTAGCGAAATCCAGCGTCGACTTCGTCGGCTTGGACGCCACCGGCCGGGTGCTCACCCGTCGCCGCTACTCGAAGGGCAAGCTGCTGGAGGTGACCGCCAGGATGCAGTCCTGCCGGATCGGCATGGAAGCCTGCTGCGGCGCCCATCACCTGGGCCGCCAACTGCTGGCCCAGGGGCACGACGTGAAGCTGATGCCGCCCAAATACGTGAAGCCCTTTGTGAAACGCGACAAGAACGACTCGCAGGACGCCGAGGCCTGTGCCGAAGCCTGTCTGCGGCCGACCATGCGCTTCGTGGCGGTCAAGAGCGAGCCGCAACTGTCGATGCAGTCGCTGCACCGCTATCGTTCGCGGCTGGTGGGCAACTCGACGCAGTTGATCAACTAGGCGCGCGCCTTTCTGCTGGAACGCGGCATCGCCCTGCCGCAGGGCAAGCAGCGCTTCGCCGACCGGCTGCCGGAGATTCTCGAGGATGCCGACAACGGCCTGCCCGACGAAATGCGGGCGCTGCTGGCCGGCATGCTGGCCGAATGGGAGGTGCTGGAAGAGAAGATTCAGCAAGTCAACACCTATCTGCTGAGGAAAGCGAAGGCCAGCGAGGCCTGCCGGCGGCTGCGAGAGATCCCCGGCATCGGCGTGCAGACGGCGACCGCCTTGGTGGCGACGATCGGCCACGGAGAGGCTTTCGAGAAGGGGCGCGATGTCGCCGCCTGGCTGGGGCTGGTGCCGAGGGAGTACTCCACGGGCGGCAAGCAGCGCCTGGGAGGCATCAGCAAGCGCGGCAACCGCTACGTCCGGACGCTGCTGGTGCACTGCGCCCGATCGGGCCTCGAAACCTTGGCGAAGCGCAGCGACCAGTTGGGCCAGTGGCTGCGGCGCATGCTCCTCCACAAAGACCGGCGAGTCGTGATCGTCGCGCTGGCGGCGCGGCTGGCACGCATCGCCTGGGCCTTGCTGAGCAGCGGCCAGCATTTCGGTCGACAGCCGCAGCACGCCCCGGCGGCTTGACACAAACCCAACCCGCTAGCGAGGAAAGGAGGGATCTCACCGTTCGTCTGCTTATTCCCGATTGATGGACAAAACGGTCGTACCGGCGTCACCGAATCCTGTTACTGTCCATGGCCCCCAGAGGTCGACGTACTTACGAGGACCGGGACGTGCGGACCCCATCATGGCCCGGAACCCGCGCGGTTCCACCGAGAGGTCGGATATATTGGCGCAGACCACCGTTCAGCATGAGGGAAGCGGTAGACATCCCGGGAGCGAACCATATATTGAACAGTACGTTGAGCACGGCAAGCAAGCGCAACGAAGTCCTGGCGATCGTATCGTGTGCTTCGACCGTCGGGTGGTGAGAAATGCAGGCTAGCCTGCGGACGGTGAGTCGCTAGTAGAAGTCAGCGCAGCTCATGAAGTAGCCGCAGGTCTCACACAATAATTTGCACCGGCGCTCGGTAAGGCGCTTGGAACAGCATGGGCAATAGGAGGCAGCGTCCGGATGGTTCTGCGGTGTAGGTTGATGCGTTTCCGCGGCAGTCTTCGCGTCTTCCATGGGGCCGAAACACTCTCCCTCGGGTTTGTTTTTTGATCGATTGTATCAGCTTGGCTCCGCTGCCAGGTAGGATCCCGGCTGCGTTTATTACCTTTCGGTTATGTGCGAACCTGGCTGAGTTTCTGAGAGTCTGCGCTGTCCCACTGTAAAGTGGTGGTTGCAAACCATTTGTGGGTTCGGTAAGGTCTCTTGATGGTATGAGCGCAACAGCCATCGCGTCCGTCAGCCAGGAAGTCACGTCTGATCTCGCCGACAAGCTCTTCTATTACATGCTCATGATGCGGGAGTTGGAAGACCGCATCGAATTGAAGCTCTATCGCCAGGGAAAAATCGTCGGCGGTTGCTATACCGGCCGCGGACAAGAAGCGATTCCCACCGGCAGCGCGGTTCTCTCTCGTCCGGACGACTATCTCTGCCCTTCGCACCGTGATATGGCGGCGTTCCTCATTCGGGGGATGACGCCGCGCGAAGTGCTCGCACAGTACCTCGGCCGGGTGACGGGGCCGACCGGAGGGCGTGACGGCAACATGCACATGGGTTGCGCCCGGAGGCATCTGCTGCCGATTATCTCCAGCATCGGAGCCAGCATCCCGGTGGCGAACGGTATCGCGCTCGCCATGAAGTACCGCGGCGAGCCGAACGTTGTCTTCAACTATTGGGGAGACGGAGCGACGAGCCGCGGCGACTGGCACGAGGGGCTTAACTTCGCGACGGTTCAGAAGCTGCCGATCGTCTACCTCTGCAACAACAATCTGTACGCCTACTCGACGCCTCTGGAGAGGCAGATGGTGGTCAAAAACGTGGCTGACCGCGCCTCGGCGTACGGAATGCCGGCGGAGATCGTGGACGGCAATGACGTGTTCGCCATTTATGATGCTACCCGGCGTGCTGTCGCCCACGCGCGCAACGGCCTTGGGCCGTACCTGATCGAATGCAAGACATTTCGAGTCAGCGGGCACTCGGCTCATGATGCTGCGGACTACGTGCCGCAGCACGTCCGCGAAGAGTGGTCCAAGAAAGACCCCATCCTGCGATTGCAAAAAGACATGGTCGAGCGGGGCTGGGCGACGGAGCAGGATTTCAGGCAAGTTCGCCAGGGCGTTCTCGAAGAGATCGACGACGCCGTCAACTGGGCGTTGGAGCAGCCGTTTCCCGATCCGGCGACTCTCGAAGAGGGCGTCTACGAAGTCATCTGAATCCCCCGATTCGGGTGCCTTGCGGGCAGAAAGATTCCTATGGCTGAAACAACCTACGTCGAGGCAATCCGTGAGGGATTGCTCGAAGAGATGCGCCGCGACGAGTCGGTCTTCGTGATGGGCGAGGACATCGGGGTCTACGGGGGAGCGTTCAAGGTCACCAAGGGTTTCATCGAAGAGTTCGGGGAGCGGCGGGTCATTGATACCCCGCTCTCCGAGTCGGCGATCGTGGGCGCCGGCACGGGCTCCGCGATCCATGGGCTTCGGCCGGTGATCGAGATGCAGTTCTCCGATTTCATGGCTTGCGGCTTTGATCAGATCACGAACTTCGCCGCCAAGTGCCGTTACCGCTGGGGCGCGGCCGTCCCGATGGTGATTCGCGCTCCGGCGGGGGGTGGGATTCACGGCGGTCCGTTTCATTCGCAGAACCCGGAGATGCCTTACGTCCATACGCCGGGGCTCAAGGTTGTCCAGCCGGCTACGGCGTACGACGCCAAGGGGCTGATCAAGTCGGCTGTGCGCGACAACGATCCGGTGATCTACCTCGAGCACAAGCATCTCTATCGCAAAATCAAGGAAGAGTTGCCGCAGCACGAATATGTGGTTCCTTTGGGCCGGGCTGCGCTGCGCCGGGAAGGTTCCGATCTCAGTATCATCACCTACGGTTGGATGGTCCACGTGGCGCTCGAGGCGGCCGGGCAGCTTGCCTCCGAAACGATCGATGTCGAGGTGGTCGATCTGCGGACCCTCGTGCCGATGGACCGCGAAATGGTCCTGACTTCCGTCAAGAAAACGAACAAGGCGATCCTGCTGCACGAGGACACTCTGACCGGCGGCTTGGCCGGTGAACTCGCGGGCATCATCAGCGAGCATGCGTTCGAATATTTGGACGGGCCGCTGGTTCGGATCGCGGCGCCCGATACGCCGGTCCCCTTCAGTCCCCCTCTGGAGGAGGCCTTCCTGCCGAACACCGAACGGGTTGTCGAAAAGGCCCGTTGGCTGCACCGATACTGACCCGCCTCTCTACCTGAAGAGACGGAGTGGCCTGGGCAGGGCGGAATAGGGTGCCAAGCCGGCCGCTGGTGTGAGTAGTCCCCGCTCGTCGCTGTGCCAATGGCAACCCCACCCGTCACTCTCTCACCTTCACTCGCTCACTCGCAATCGCTTGACGAGAAGGGGATGGCTTGGGAGAGAATATGGTTCCGGCTACGTTGCTGCCAGGCCGTTGATCACGAGCCCCTTGCTCGTATAACATCGGTTCCTTGCCATGAGAACCATGTCAGCTTGTAACTCGTGGAGATCGACAACGGCGCTCGGCCTGATGGTGCTGTTGGCAGGGTTGGCGGCCGCCTGTCGGCAGGGGCCGCCTGAGAATGCAGCGCCTGTCGAGACTTTGGAGCTGGGCGACAGGCGCCAGCTTCTCTTCGACGATCGGTTGGTGGCTTCCAAACAGGGTTTCGCGATCACGCCCAATCAGGCCGTTCGGACAGAACGACCTGTCATCGAGCCGGAAGCGCCCTGGGAAGAAGGTGGTATTCACGTCGAGAGCGTATTGGCCCACAACGGCCTTTTCCGGCTTTGGTACCGCGCCTATGGAGAGGACCGGGCCTCCCGCCTCTGCTATGCGGCCTCCACCGACGGCATCCACTGGCAGCGTCCCGACCTGGGTTTGTTCGAATATCGCGGCAGCAAGCAGAACAACATTGTCCTGCTAAACATCGGCAACGTCTTCCTCGATCCATCCGCTCCCGAGGAGAGACGCTTCAAGATGATCTGCGACCGAGGCAAGTACGCCTACCCCTCGGCCTACGATGGGGGCGCCCGCTTCCGATACCTCGATCCGCCTCCGGCCACTTGGCACTACTCCGGTATCGGTGGCGCTTATTCTCCCGACGGCATTCATTGGACCTTCACCGGGAAAGAGTCCATCATGCCCTGGTATACCGACACGATGAACGTAGCCTTCTGGGATGAGCGGATCCGGAAGTATGTGGCCTACGTTCGGTGGAACGAGTACTTGCGAGTCAAGGATGGCGTCTTGAGGGGCTCGTTCGACTACCGGGCCATTGCCAGGTCCGAGAGCGAAGACTTCGAGAACTTTCCACTGCCGGAGAAAATCCTGGAGCCCGATTTCGACCATCCGGAGGACGAGGACCTGTGGGGCGGAGGCCTGTACGACTCCGCGGCGATCCAGTACCAGTTCGCTCAGGATGCCTATTTCATCTTTCCGGCGGCCTTTCATCACAGCAGCGATACGCTTGACATTCAGCTCGGAGCGAGCCGCGATGGGATTCGGTTCACGCGTTGGAGGGAGCCGTTCGTGAGACTCGGCCGCCAGGGCAGTTTCGATTCCCGGATGCTCTACATGGGCCGGGGCATGCTGTCGATGGGAGATGAACTGTGGATGTATTACTCCGGCTTCGACGAGCTCCATGACCAGGGGAAGGTCGAGGACTACCGTTCGGCCATCGGGCGGGTACGGATCCGGCGCGACGGATTCGTTTCACAAGATGCGCCCGGCACCGGCGGGACTCTCACGACGCACCCGTTCGACCTGAAGGGCCGTAGCCTGGAGGTCAACATGGATGCCAGCTCGCGGGGCTGGCTCAAGGTGGAGATTCTCGACCGTGAGGAGCAACCCGTTCCCGGATTCGACGAGCAGAGCGCCGACCGCTTGTACGGCAACGATGTTCATCGGCGCGTGACGTGGAATGGACAGGACGATCTTTCGTCCCTCGCCGACCGCAGCATTCGATTGCGCTTCACCGGTAAGTCCGTCAAGCTCTACGCCTTCCAGTTCCTAGAATAAGACACCAGAGTAATCCGTTACGAACTGCGGAACCAGCCGCTCCCATCGGAGCGTCCGAACTCAATGTGCAAGCGATAAGAGATGGCAAGACCTGCTTCAGGCCGCCCCCCGATCGGAGAAGCGGCTCTTGATGGCAACCTGGCTGCGATGCGGACAGAGGACCATTTGGTAGTCAGACCTCAACTCTGACCGCTTATCGGCATGAGGTGGGATCGCTAGAATAGACGATTCGCCAAACCTCCATGCCTCATTCCCACTACTTGCCCGAGGAAATGGGCAGCGCCGAGATTACGCCGACTGGTTCGTTTGAAGCGGGCTCCTGCCAGTCATTCACGTTGACCTACACCGCAGGCCGCTTCGGGATGGACGACACCGCCAGCCTGAAGATCGTGTTCCGCTTCGCCGCCGATATGGGCCGCCTGCAGTTTGACGAGCCCAAGGCCGCCAACTACGTCACCGTCGAGGCGAGCAACAACGCCGTGCTGGAAACACGCTATGACCCGAAGGGCAATATCCGTCCCTGGGATAAGACGCTCTACATCAAGGTCGTCAAGGGTTTCATGAAGCAAGGGGACCGGATTGTGGTGCGCTTCGGCGATCCTCGGGAGGGTTCGCCCGGCTTGCGGCTGCAGACGTTTTGCGAGTCGACGTTCGAGTTCCGCGTGCTCGTTGATGCCATAGCGACATACAACTACGTGCAGTTGCCGGAATCGCCCACGATCGCCATTGTGCCGGGTCCGGCGGTGGCTTGGAAAGCGGTTCTCCCAACGATGCGGCGGGTAGGCCAATCCTTTTGCCTGGGACTCAAGGCGGAGGACCGCTGGGGGAACCCGACGGATCAAGTCGGCGCGAAGGTCCGGCTGCGTTCGACACTCCCGGTCGCGAACCTGCCCTCCGAAGTTTCCTTCGAAAACGGCCGGTTTTCGCTTTCTGTGGACGATCTCAGAACGGATGAAACGGGCGATCTCACGATCGAGGTTCTGGATGAAACGGGCGAAGTCTTGGCCGAGTCGAATCCGCTGCGCATCGTGGAGTCAGCCGGGTTGCTGCCGTATTGGGGCGATCTTCACGGACAGACGGAAGAAACGATCGGCACGAACTCGGTTCGGGAATATTTCGCCTTTGCACGCGACCGGGCGTTTCTGGATATCTGCGGGCATCAGGGGAACGACTTCCAGATCACGAACTCTTTCTGGAAAGATCTCAACGATGCGACGCGAGAGTTCGATGAGCCGGGGCGCTTCGTGGCGGTGCCGGGCTACGAGTGGTCGGGAAATACGGCCCTCGGCGGGGACAGGAATGTTTTTTTTCGGCATGAGGGCGAGACGATCCGACGATCCTCCCATACGCTTCTCGACGACCTGTCCGACGCCGCCGACGATTGCCATACGGCCGCCGATTTGTTCGAGGCGCTGACGGCGAGCGCTGAAGATTGCGCCGTCATCGCACACGTCGGGGGACGCTACGCCGACATCAGGATGGCCCACGACGGGCGCATCGAGCGGGCCGTGGAAATCCACTCGGCCTGGGGCACTTTCGAGTGGCTGTTGGCGGACGCCATCGAAAAGGGCTACCGGGTCGGGATTGTTTGCCACAGCGACGGTCACAAGGGTCGCCCCGGAGCCAGTTACCCCGGCGCGTCGTGGTTTGGGGCCTATGGAGGGCTGACCTGCTACTTGATGCCCGAGTTGAGCCGCCAGGCCTGGTTCGACTGCCTGCGGAAACGCCGGCACTATGGCACGACAGGCGCACGGATGATTCTTTCTCTGCGGGCGTCGTTCAGCGGGCCGGTGACGGTCTTCGACGATGATCCGGACCTCGGCCCGGCAGATCGTCGACACCGGACGAGCGCCCTGATGGGCGACATCGTTGAAACATCGCTCGATGCAGCGCGGATGAATGTGGATGTGGTCGCGTCGGCGCCGATCGAGCGGATCGAGGTCCGCAATGGAATGCGGCCGGTGGAAGTGGTGCGGCCGGCGGCTCGGGAAGCGGCCCAGGGAAGCTGCATCCGCGTAATTTGGGAGGGCGCCGAGTATCGAGGGCGGTTCCGGCAGACCGTTTGGGATGGACAAGCACGGTTCGAGGACAACCGAATCGTCGCCGCTCGGCCCATTAACTTCTTCAACCCGGACAAGTCACTGGATCGGGTCGGGCGGGACGGTTTGCGATGGCGGTCCGGTACTACGGGTAACTTCGCCGGCTTCGACGCCGTGGTGGCCGATCCGCAGTGCGGGAATCTGCGGTTCCGCACGGAACTCGTCGAGTTTGCCATACCGCTGCGGGAAGTCGGCGTGGAAGACCGCGCTTATGAGGCAGGTAAGCTGGGCCGGCGGGTCCGGGTCTTTCGGATGCCCGAGACCAATCCTCATCGAACGTGCCATTTCGAGAGCACGGTCGCCCTTGCGGCAGGTCGAGATAACCCGATCTATGTCGTTGTGACTCAAGACGACGGTCACCGGGCTTGGTCAAGCCCGATCTGGGTGCATCGATCGACTGGGTAGCAGCTTGTGGAGAAAGTCCCGTGGTACGAAGGAAAAAAGCGCCGCGGGCTCCTGTGGTCTCTCGGCGCGGAGTGAGGACGATGGCGATCCGGGTAATCTCCTCTTTGCGAAGGAAAGAGTGAACGACAAAGCCGGCGAGCTTGGGCGGTCGCCTTCGTAGTCACACAAGCCAGCAAGCTCGGAACCGCCGTTGGAACAAAAAATGTCCGTCGTCCAAAGGGTGCGAAGAAAAAATACGCGCCGCTTCCGGCTGGCTGTACGGCTAGCTTGTATTTCTCACCACGCGACGAGGCGAAGTGCGTGAGAGGGCCGTCAGGACGAGGCGCGAGCTGCTTGGCGCGCGCAGGCGTACTTGACAGTACGTTGAGCACGGCAAGCAAGCGCAACGAAGTCATGGCGGTCGTATCGTGTGCTTCGACCGTCGGGTGGTGAGAAATGCAGGCTAGTGTGTCACTGCGTTCCTCAAGCGGCCACGCGTTACGCAATCCTCCCCAAGGTGCGTAACGCCGCCTGCGTGACTATTGCCACGGGCTGTTCGCATTGACCGGCTGGACAGCGGGGCCTTGGAAAGCCTTGCTATTCTTGGGCCTCTTGCGCCTTGCGGCGTTCAGCCCAATACTGTTTCATTCGATCGGAAACCTCTTGCCGTTTGGCGGCGCTCATCGGCTTCCGGCTGCGCTTCTTGGTCTCTTTGTTCTTTGTGCCGGGTGGACGGCCGGGGCCGCGCTTGGGTGTGGGTGTGGGTGTGGATTCACCCTGAAGAATTTCGATCGCACGGTTCAAGCGATCTCTTTCAGCAATCAATATCTCAAGTGCATCGGACATAACATACCGATGCTAACATAAAATCCCTTCTTGCAACCACAAAAAAATAAAAAAGGAGTTTGGGACTCGATGGACAAACAGAAGCTCGCCCATACCGGCCTGGAAGTATCACGTGTCTGCATGGGAACGATGACCTTCGGCTCCCAGGCCGGCCTGGATGAGTCGGCTCGTATCGTGGACCGCTGCTTGGACGTGGGGATCAACTTCTTCGATACGGCCAACGTATATAACCAGGGGCTATCAGAGGAGATGCTGGGCCGTATTCTCGGCGCCCGTCGGAAGGATATCGTACTGGCAAGTAAGGTTCGGGGAGCGATGGGGAAGCCGGCGGAATACGTTGGTCTATCTCGTGAGGCGATTCGTAAAGGTATTGAGGGATCCCTGCGCAGGCTGAATACGGACTATCTCGACATCTACTACCTGCATCAGCCCGACTACGATACTCCTATCGAAGACACACTGGATGCAATGGAGGAGCTTCGGCGGGAAGGCAAGATTCGTTATCCGGCTACGTCAAACTACAGCGCCTGGCAACTCTATGAAATACATGGGATTTGTGAAAAGAGGGGTTACGAAAAGCCCTGGATTGCACAACCCATGTATAACTTGGCCGCGCGGGGTATCGAGCAGGAATATCTGCCCTTTACCGAAAAAGTGGGAATCAGTAATGTCTGCTACAACCCGCTGGGTGGAGGGCTTTTGACGGGTAAGCACAGGAAAGGGGAGGCTCCGCTGAAAGGTACGCGCTTCGACGGTAATGAGATGTATTTGAAACGCTACTGGCACGATCCCTACTTCGAAGCTGTCTCCGAATTGGAGCGGATCGCGAAAGAAGGCGGAATCAGCATGGTGCAGCTTGCCTTTGCCTGGCTCTTGCGGCAAAAGCAGGCGCATTGCATTATCGTGGGAGCGTCAAGGCTGGATCAACTCGAGCAGAATCTGGCGGCGCTGGAAACCGAAGCTTTAAGTCCCGAGCAGCTTGCGGCTTGTGACCGGGTGTGGCGGAAATTGCGTGGACCGACTCCGTTCTACAACCGTTGAGGATCAGCCGTCTCCTTTGTGGCGTCAAGAAGGATAGGCAAGGTTATTGCATGGTCGGAAGGTCGAATCGCGGCAGCGCAAGACGTCCTTTTCCCGCATGGGAACGTCTTGACGGAGACGCCATCGGATTCGGGAACAAGTCGTGCCGCGGCCGATTTCCAGCAAGCGGTGGTCGCAACGCTTGGTGCCTATCGCTGCGACGGTCCTGACCGGCCCAGCACCGAATACACATCGACCACCTGGTCGCCCTTGCAGACGAACATGCGGTCGAAGCAGTTGACGCTCATGTCGAGGTTCGACATCACGATCTCGAGTTGATCGCCCAGCTTGGGCTCCCGATCGGTCTCGTCCCATTCGATACGGCCGTACTCGGCGCCGGCCCGCCGCACCCGCAACTCGGGCCGGCCCTTGACCATGTCCGTCGGCTGTGTCATCGATTTGTTGCCGGCGTCAACGGCGACCTTCTTCGGATAGTGCTTGCTGATAACGGTCGTAAGCACGGTCAGCGCCAGCCCGAAGTCGTCATACGTCTCGTCTCCGTCCTTGCTGCCGATGCGGCTGTAGTTGGAATCCATCAGGGCGTATGAACCGGCCTGCAACTCCGTCAACCCGTCTTTGCGTTGGCTGTCGATGTTGTAGCTGCCGGTGCTGCCCCCCGTTACGATGCCCACGGGAATGCCCGCTTTGCGGCACAGGTGAACTGACTCCATCAGCTTGTCGACCTCATGGTTCGACACATCCCAGCGGTGCTTCCAGCCTTTGGCATGCGAGGCGGCTCCGGAATACCCCATCAGTCCGGCCAGCTTCAGATGCTTGGCCTTCATCACTCGCTGGCTCAGTTCCAGGCCTTCCTCGCCGGGCATCACCCCCTGCCGGCCGATTCCCACGTCGATGTCGACGACTACGTTGAACGTCACTTTCTCGGCGGCGGCGAGTTCTTCGAGCTGGTCGACGATCATCGGGTCTTCGACGACGAACATGAAGGTCGGGTCTTTCTTCGTCAGCGCCACGATGCGGCTGAACTTGTTGGGGCCGACCGGCTGGCACGTCCACAGAATCCCCGGCGCGCCGGCATCCATCATCACCTCGCACTCCGAGATCGTCGCGCAGCACAACCCCAGAGCCCCGGACTTGATTTGCAGCATGCCGATCTCCGGGCTGCGATGCACCTTCACATGCGACCGCAAATCGAAGTCGTTCTGCTTGCAGTGCTTGGCCATCGTCTTGAGATTCTTGTCGAAGGCATCCTTGTCGAGCACGAGGTTCGGCGTGGGCAGATCACGCTTGGTGAGCCCCGAGAAGTCGCGGCGCTTGACTTTCGCTTCCAGTTCCGCGTGGGAGTAGGACTTCGTGCGCGCCGCACTCATCAATGGCGCAAAGGGCCGCGAGCCGGCGAGCGTGGTGCCCGCTGCCGCGGCGGCAAGAAAGGATCGTCGGGAATGCATAGAGGAACCTCCGTGGGATGGATCGTTTGATTGTAATCGATGGAAGCGATCCAGTCACCTTTTTGCGCTTCCGGCTCATCTCGTTCAGGCCGCACATCGTATCCGGATGCTCAGGTTGGGCCACCGGATCAATCGCTTCCTCCCCTGTCTGATACGCGTTGTCCCGAACCGCTCTATACTTAGGGCGCGTCCATTGCGGTACGCACCAGCATCGTTCAGCAAGGATCCATCATGAGAACCAATCGCCGACGCTTCCTCACTTCCGCGGCGGCCCTCGCCGCCGCGCCTGCGGCCTCGGGCGCCGACATCGGCCCCAGGATCACCAACGGCCAGGTCGACTGGGATGCCGTTCGCAACGACTTTCCCTGGATTCAAAACTCCCTCTGGCTCAGCGCCTCGGACTATCACCCGCTCAGCATCTACTCGCAGCGCGCCCTCGAAACCTACTACAAGTGGCGCATCGGCGGGCCGCGGGGCGGCGGCTCGCGCTTTAGCGGCGGCATGCAGCGCGAGACCAAGGAGATGTTCGGCCGGATCATCAATGCCAAGCCGAACGAGATCGCCTTCACCCACAACACGACCGAAGGCGAGAACATCGTCATCGCCGGCATGGACCTCGTCCGCAAGAAGGGCAACGTCGTTGTCGATGACCTGCATTACCAGGCTTCGAAGTTCATCTACCACATGCTCGAACGTGAAGGGGATATCGAGCTGCGGGTCGTTCGCAGCCGCAAGGATGACTTTTGGCGCACGGATCCCAAAGACATGATCGCGGCCATCGACGACAACACGCTGCTCGTGTCCATGGCGCTGGTCTCGAACATCAACGGCTTCCTGCACGATGCCAAAGCCACCAGCGACGCTGCCCACGCCCATGGTGCTTATGTCTACGCCGACGTCATTCAGGGAGCGGGAGCGGTTCCCATCGATGTCAAGGCGCTGGGTATCGACTTCGCGTCCGCCGGCACGTACAAGTGGCTGCAAGGCGACATGGGCTTCGGCTTCCTTTACGTGAAAGAGGACTTGCAGGGCGACGTCGTCAAGCAGACCCGTTACGGCACCCGCCAGTTCTCGAACCCCAACCGCGCGCAGGCCGACTCGAAGTTCGATCTTCGTTCCGGCGCGGTGATCTACGAATCGAGCAGCACGCTCCCTTGGGCGCAAGGGATGATCGCCCATGCCGCCCTCAAGTACATCACTACGCTCGGCATTCCCACCATCCGCAAACGAGTGAAGCCCATGACGGACCGCCTCCTCAAGGAGATGCCCGCTCTCGGCTACCCGGCGATCACGCCCCCGGGCAACCCTACCCCCATCGTCAGCTTCCTGACGCCCGATCAGGACAAGGTCCGCGCCAAGCTCGACAAGGCCTTCGGTTACTTCGTGATCGCCCTCAAGCGCTGGGAGTTCACGCATCCCTCGGGTGATACCCGAGTCATCAAGGGGGTCCGAATCGGCCCATCCATCTATAACAATGACGACGACCTGGACCAGTTGCTCAACGCCCTGGCCTGACCTCGTTCGTTGATGGTTTGTCCGGTCCGGGCCCTACTGTGTAAGGTCGCGGTCCTTGAGTTGGATGATCAGCGATCGGAAAGGTCCGCTGCCGGTGTTCACGAGCTTCGGGGCCATCTCGCCGCGGCTGTGCCAGATCACCTCGCCCGCCTTGCGGCTGCGAGAGATGGTCTCGCCGGTCTGGGAGTCGATGCGGTCGTAGCTCGCATCGTTCAGGAACACGATCACCTGATCCGTCGGCCGGATATACGGGGTGCGCTCTCCTCCGGAAGGGATGCTCCGCTCGATGACTTCCACCCGCACGTTCTCCAACACCGTTTCACGAGTCATCGCCGGGGCGGCCCCCAATCCGTAAACCAATAGCAGCGTCAACAATGACGAAGCGCCTGCTGTGATCGCAACTCGTTTCATGGTTCCCTCCAGAGCAGAATATCTCCCCGCTGTGACCCTTGCTTTTTTCGCAGATCCAGAGCACACTGCCGGCTCGCGTCCTTAAAACCCGATCCGCAGTGTAAACCGAAAAGTTCGGCCGTCATTGAGAGTGTTCGTGATCGCCGCGAAGTTGTCGTTGCTGACATTCCTCCCAGGCTCGGCGAACTGCGGTGTGTTGAAAAAGTTGATTGACTCGGCCCGCAAGCTGACTTCGTTGTCGCCGCCGAATGGCCAGCGGCGCGCGAGCGCGAAGTTGATGTTCCGGATGCCGTCCTTGCGGAACGTGTTGCGGCCGATGTTGCCTCGTACGTCCTGCGGGCCGATGAATCCGAAGGCCGAGGTCGGCAGCATCTCTCTCGAGGTATCCGGGTGGTCGATGACGCGGCCCAGGACTGACGGATCAAGCACATGGACTCGGTCGCTGCCCGAACCGTCGACGTTGCCGAAGCCTGGGGCGTCCGACCCGGACCTGACGGTGAACGGCGTGCCGGATTTCAGCAGCACCACGCTGAACAAATCCCACCCGCCGAACAGGTTTTTGATCCATCCCGGCTGCTTGGCCAGGCTCGGCGTTCCATAGGTCGCGCGCCACAGGGCCGCATGGGGTTGGTCAAAGCTGCTCAGGCCCTTCATGTCGCCGTGAGCGTCTACGCCCGACTGCGGACGCGCGCGGCGCCCGTCTCGGCCCGCGGCGGTGTTCGTATAGCCGGATCCGAGATCGATCGCCTTGCTGAACCAATAGGAGGCGTCCAGGCTGAATCCTCGCCACTGCGCCACCGACAACGACACTTTCGCTGCATCGTAGTAGCCGAACGAGCCGTTGAGAGTGCGCCGGATGTCGAGCAGGCTTTGATCGGGCCGGCGGTCATTGATCGTGCCCGTGACTTGCTCGATGCCTTCGACGGGCTGTGCGCGGTTGAAGTACCACAAGGTCAGCAGCTTCGGCGAGCGGCTGCCGACATAGCCGAGACGCAGGGTGGCGTTTCCGAATACTTCTCGTTCCCAACTGAAGTTGTACTGGTGGGAGTAAGGAGCCACAAGGTCGTCGACGAGGTCGAACAGGACACTCGGCTGGTTCGGGTCGATATCATCCGGGTCGATTCCGCCCAGTGGATTGAGAATGTCAGGTTGGGGCAGCGAAAGCCGAACCACCTGTGGGGAATTGAAGCGCGCCTGGCTGTAGGTGACCGTGTAGATGGCGCCGAAATGCGTGCCGTAGGCGGCGCGCAGAACGCCGCCGCTGCGGCCGAGCCGATAGGCCGCTCCGAAACGCGGCGCCCAGTTGTTGCAGTCGCAGCGGTAGGGGATGTTCGTAAGTCCGTTGACTTCGTCCGGCGCCATGACGGGTTGGAATCGGATTCCCATGTTGAGCGTCAGGTTGGAATTGACCTTCCAGTCGTCGCCGAAGTAATACTGCATCTCCCAGTTGCGAAAGCCGCGGTGGGCGTTTCCCAGGGCTCTGCTGTAGGAACTCGGCCGTCCCTGGAGAATGTTCGTGACGTTGTCCTGACCGAAGTCGGCTCGGAAGGAAAACAGGCCGCGGTGGCTGTTTGACTCGATCCCGTTGACCTGTCGCCGCAACAGCTCGAATCCTGCTGTGTAAAGGTGCCGCCCGCGCGTATGCCGTAATGCTCCGGCGTAACGGAACTCGTTCTGGGCGCGGTCGATGGGAATGTCCGAGCTGGGGCCGAGGTATTCCCAGAGATTGCTCGTGAGGATCACCGGCCCGATCGATGTTTCATCCGACACCAGCAGCGACCCGATCCGTTTGAACCCGCCCGAGAGCTCGCTCACGGTTGAAGGCGACCACGTGTGAATCCAGCTCGCGCGCGCATCATGAGATTTCGTGGTCGTATCCGGGTTCTGTCCGCCGTAAAGCTGGAACGCGTCCACTTTCTGGGACGTGAGCTGGTAACGCAGAACCAGTTGGTCGTTCTCACTGAATTGCTGGTCGAGCGTGCCGCCGATGTTGTCGTTGTTGATGATCTGCGGCGCATTCGTGTTGAGAGCATGGGGATCGATATCCGTGCGGTTCGGCGTCTCGTTGGGATATCCGTCGAGGATGCGTTGCACGAAAGCCCGCACGGCGGGATCGGTTGCCAGAGGCGTGCGCTCGTACGTCGCGGGAACGAGGATGTTCCCGTTCACGTTGCCGCGCAGGCGTTGCTGGCTGGCGTCGAGCGTAAGGTGGCCGCCGCGCCAGGTGGGCGCGCTGAAGTCGAGGCCGTAATCGTTGTCGCGGGCCGGCTGCACTTCGCCGACTTGAAAGAACGAACGCGCCCGAAGCAGGCTGTTGTCATGGGACCAGTACACGCTGCCGTGGACGCCCGAGGCGCTGGTCGGCGAAAGGTGGAACGGCGCACTGGGGGCCGATCCGAACTCGGCCCCGAAGTAGCCCCGGTCGGGCTTGAACTCTTCGATGATGGTGGCGGTGGTCCCCATCCGGATGTTCAGCTCTTTGAGAACGTTGTTGTCGATGAGATTGATCGACACGTTCTCGTTCCGGCGGCTTTCGCCGGCATCCGAATCGACTTGACCCAGCAGGTTCAGCTCCTCGCGGCTGACGTTCCCGGAGGAGTTCTCGGCGGCGGCTGGCGCATCGGCGGGAGCCGCTGCCGGCACGGCGGCCTCGGACGCTGCGGCCGAAGCTCCGGCCGTATCCGTGCTCCCGGTTTCCTGTCCCGGACACAGAGGCAATAGCCAACTCCCGAGAGCAAGCAACTCTGCCAGACGGCGAACCCGCCGCCGGCCTGTTTCATTGATCAGAAAACCCTCCGGACAAGCCCGCCGCCCTCACGCGGAGGCCCATGCTCGTCCCAGCAGACCCGAACCCATCATAACTCACCGGCTTGGTCCTCTCGTCGAGCAAAAGAGCCAACGGACGAGCTTGCTAGCCTGCATTTCTCACCACGTGGCGAGGCGAAGTGGGTGAGAGGGCCGTCAGGACTAGGCGCGCGCCGCTTGGCGCGCGCAGGCGTACTTGAACCGTACGTCGAGCACGGCAAGCAAGCGCAACGAAGTCATGGCGGTCGTATGGCGTGCTTCGACCGTCGGGTGGTGAGAAATGCAGGCTAGGAATCCGGAAACAATCGCAGGAAGATCTGATCGACGTGTCGGAGTTGCTGTTTCAGGGTGAACGCCCGATCGATCTCTTCCGATGAGAGGACGCCGGCAATATCAGCGTCGTTGCCGACGGATTCGCGGAAGCTGCCGCCTTCCTCCCACACCTTGAGAGCATTGCGTTGCACCCAGCGATAGGCGGTCTCGCGCAGGACGCCCTTTGCCGCCAGTTCCAACAGCAGTTGTCCCGAATAGACAAGTCCCCCGCCCATCTCGAGGTTCTGCTTCATGCGCTCGGGATAGACGAGCAGGCGGTCGACCAGATTTGTCGTCTTGGCAAGCAGGTAGTCGACCAGGATGGTCGAATCGGGCAGGATCACGCGCTCGACCGAGGAGTGCGAGATATCGCGTTCGTGCCACAGCGCGATGTTCTCGAACGCCGCCTGGGCGTTCGCCCGCACCACACGCGCCAAGCCGCTGATCTGCTCGCAGGTGATCGGGTTCTTCTTGTGCGGCATTGCCGAGCTGCCCTTCTGCGACTTCGAGAAATACTCTTGCGCCTCGCGTACTTCCGTGCGCTGCAGGTGCCGGATTTCGACGGCGATTTTTTCGAGCGTCGCCGCGATGAGCGCCAGCGAGCAAACATAATTGGCGTGGCGGTCGCGCTGGATGACCTGCGACGAGATCGGGCACGGCTCGATCCCCAGGCGAGCGCAGATCAGTTCCTCGGCTCGCGGAGAGATATGGGCGAAGGTCCCCACGGCGCCCGAGATCTTGCCGACTCGCATCTGTTCGGCGGCGGCTTCGAAGCGCTCGATCTGGCGGCCGGTTTCCGCCCACCAGTTCGCCAGCTTGAGCCCGAATGTCGTCGGCTCGGCGTGGACGCCGTGCGTGCGGCCGACCGTGACGGTGTCCTTGAATTCGTGAGCGCGCCGCCGCAGCACTTCGTGCAGTTCTCCGAGCGCTTGGCGAATGAGCTGCGAAGCTTCTTTGATCTGCAGCGCCTGCGCCGTGTCAACCACGTCGTTCGACGTCAATCCGAAATGCAGCCAGCGGGACGCGTCGCCGGCGCCTGCCTCGGCCAGCTTCTCCGCCACGGCCGTTGTGAAAGCGATGACGTCGTGCTTGACCTCGGCTTCGATCGCTTCGATCCGCGCCACCTCGAAGTCGGCATGAGCACGCAATGCCGTTGCCGCTGAGGCCGGCACTTCTCCCAATTCGGCCAGTGCTTCCGAAGCGGCCAACTCGACTTCGAGCCACTGGCGGTACTTGTTCTCGATAGACCAGATGCGGCCCATCGCCTCGCGGGTGTATCTCGGAATCAAAGCTCGAAGACCTCGCTGGCGCGACGCTGCTCGGCGATCACGAGCCTCGTCCCGTCAGCGCCTTTGTTTCTGAGCGCGGTGTCGGCGAACAGCCGCGCCACTTCGGGGTGATTGTTGCTTTCGCTCAGGTGGGCCAGCACCAGCCAGCGGCACGAGAGGTCGAATTCGGTGGCCAGAAACTGCGACACCGCATGATTCGACAGATGACCGACCCGGCTCATCACGCGCTGCTTGACGAACCACGGATAAGGACCGACCTTGAGCATGTCGAGGTCATGGTTCGACTCGAGTACTAGCAGATCGCAGCCCCGTATCTTGTGCTTGACCGACTCGGTCATGTAACCGAGATCGGTCACCACGCCGGCTTGCAAACCGCCGTAGCGCACCCGGAAAGCGACCGGATCGACGGCGTCATGGGGAATCGTGAACGAATCGATCGCGATCTCGCCGATGTCGATCGTCTGTCCCGCTTGGAAAGTTTCCAGCCGCGGCTCGATCTTTCCCCAATCGAGCGTCTGCTCGGTCAATTCCGTGATGTAGATCGGGCATTGAAGACGCTTGGCGATCTGCGGCAGGCCCTTGACGTGATCGGAATGCTCGTGCGAAACAAGCACTGCGTCGAGCCGTTCGGGGTGTTCGCCGATGCTCTCGAGCCGCTTGGTGATCTCGGTGAAGCTGAAGCCGGCGTCGATCAGCAGCCGCGTTCGTTCACCGGCAACGAATGTGGCGTTGCCGCTGCTGCCGCTACCCAGAGAGCAGATCCGAAGGCTCGTGGCCGCCTCCCCTATGACGATTCCAGACTGAGATTGGGTGTCGGCGGTAGTGCGCCGCCGACAATGGAGACACTTCTTTGTAGCAGGAAGATATGGTGGCTGACAAGCGGCGTGTCCTACTGGGAGTATGCCTGCTGATCCCGGAACTTGGCCTGCATGTCTCACCACGTGGCGAGGCGAAGTGGGTGAGAGGGCCGTCAGGACGAGGCGTGAGCCGCTTGGCGCGCGTAACATGGCCGTTAAGGTTTTTCACGAATCAAGAGTCACGAAACACGAATCACGGCCTTTGTATCGCGTGCTTCAGCTCGACACGTGGTGAGAAATGCAGGTTACCGGCCCGAGCGGAAAATCGCCTTCGGTACGGTGGCGTGAATCCCTTTTTTCCCGTCGACCAATTGCGTGATGTGCAGGTCGACCGCGTTGCTCGAGAGCATGTAGGCCGTGTCGCGGTCGAGACCCTTGTCATGGACGAGCAAGTCGATCATCTCCCGCAAGGCGATGCGGATGGCCGTGTCGAGGTCTTCGTTGAAACCCATCGTCATCAGATGGGTCGGGGTCTCCGCCCGCGGCCAGCCAAGTCGCATGTCCTTGCGAACGGTGAACCGGAAAATTCCGGTCAATGCCGTTTCAAGCGCCGTGACGTCGACTTCGCCGGCTCCTTGCGCCGCGTGCGCGTCTCCGACAAAGAAGAGCGCTCCCGGCTCGTGGACGGGAATGAAGAGCGTGGTGCCTGCGACGAGGTCCTTGTTGTCGATATTGCCGGTGTGCACCCAGGGTGGCGCGCTGCTGATGCGGCCCAGCTCCTTGGGCGGCGCCACGCCCATGCTGCCGAAGAATGGCCGCAACGGGATCTCGATGTTGTCGGTGAATCTCCCGACCATGCGCTCTTCGTCGAGCGGAATGATCCTGAGCTTCTTGTAGGGGTAGTCGGTGGGGAGCACGCCCAATCCCGGCAAGAAGATATTGAGGGCATAGGGGAGAGCCAGTCGGATCGACTCGATCTCGACCTCCAGCACATCGCGCGGCTCGGCTCCTTCGATATAAACCGGGCCGGTCAGGATGTGCGGTCCCGGGCCGCGGTCCGTGACTTGGCTGTGGATGTCCCTCAGCGACGGCTTGATCTGATCGCTCGCCAGGCCGGCTTCCTCCAGCATCTCCGGACTCGCGATCATCGAAGTCGTGATTTCGACGCGGTCGCCCGATCGAATCCGCAGTACCGGTGCGGCGGCGGCATCGTAGTAGCCGAAGACGACCGTTTCGGGCGTGGATGTGAGACGGTGCAGCGTGGGCGGCTGCGCAGAGAGAGCAACGCCCGAGAGCGCCAACAGGATACAGCCATTCCGTAACATGCCTCAGATCATCTCACACCGCACTCGGCAGCTACGATGCCGCCTGCGGCGAACGTTGACGGGGGCGCCGGCGAATGCTCCAATGGGTCGGTGAGCGTGGATCTCGAGAGCCGGCTGCGGGCATTGCCTTCCGTCGACCAGGTTCTGCAGCGGCCGCGTATCGGGCAGCGGATCAACGGAGCGGGCCGTGCCCTCGTCGTGGCCGAGACCCGCGCCGTGTTGGAGCGGCTGCGTGCGGCATTGCGCGGGGGGCTCTCCCCGCACATGGACTCGGTTGACCTGCTCGAGCGGGCCGAACGGCAGGTGATCGAGCGGCTGGATGGGTTCGATTCTCCTTCGTTGCGCCCGGTCATCAACGCCACCGGAGTCGTGCTGCACACGAACCTCGGCCGCGCCCCTCTCTCGGCCGAGGCCGTGCAGGCCATCCACGACACCGCCCGCGGCTACACCAATCTCGAATACGACTTGGGTTCGGGACGGCGGGGCAAGCGGGATGTCCACGCCGCGGCCTTGCTCGAAAAACTGCTCGACGCACCGGCGATCGTCGTCAACAACAATGCGGCGGCGATTTTTCTTGTCCTTCATGCCATCGCCGCCGGCGGCGAGGTCGTCGTCTCGCGCGGCGAGCTCATCGAAATCGGTGACGGCTTCCGGATTCCCGACATCATGGCCTGCAGCGGGGCGCGGCTCCGCGAAGTGGGGACGACGAATCGCACAAGGATCTCCGATTACCGTGAGGCCGTCGGCGAAGCGACGCGGCTGCTGATGCGCGTTCATCCGAGCAACTTCCGCATGGTTGGCTTCACGGCGCGTCCGCATCTTGAAGAGCTCGTGCGGCTCGGCGCGGAGTTCGGGCTGCCCGTCGTGGATGACCTCGGCAGCGGCTGCCTGTACGATTTTTCGAGAGAGGGTTTCCGTGACGAGCCGCCGGTCGTTGAGAGCTTGCGGGCCGGAGTCGACCTCGTCACCTTCAGCGGCGACAAGCTGCTGGGCGGACCGCAGGCTGGCATCATCGCCGGTAAGCCCGAGTGGGTGCGGCGCGTCCGCCGCAATCCGCTTTTCCGTGCGCTGCGCGTCGACAAGCTCACCTGCGCGGCGCTCGAGGCGACGCTGCGCGACTGCCTGTTCGGCCGCTACGACCGGGTTCCCGTGCTCCGAATGATCCGCCAGACCGCCGAGAGGATCCAGGCCCGCGCGGAAGAGTTCATTGCCGGCCTGCGATTCGGCGATCGGGTCTCGATCGACCTGAAGCCCGGCTCATCCGTGCTCGGCGGGGGTTCGACGCCCGAACAGTCGGTTCCTACGACGCTGCTTCGACTTCGCTCCAACGGCGGCGTCAAGATCACCGATGTCGAGAAGGCGCTCCGCAAAGGGTCCCCTCCCGTCATCGCCCGCATCGAAAACGATTCCCTGCTGATCGACCTGCGCACCGTCCGGGAGGACGAGGAGGAAGCGCTCGCCGGTTGTCTGGTCCGAGTGCTCGACCAGAGCAACTGACCTGAAACATCCCCCTGATCCAGCGGCGTTGACATCGCGCCGGATGTTTCGAGCTTGAATGATCCGCACGCGGGCTAAGCCCGGCTCTGGTAACTCCCGTCCGTGGTGTTGACCCGGATCGTCTCGCCTTCCTTGATGAAGGGCGGCACCTGCACCACAAGTCCCGTCTCGAGCTTCGCCGGTTTCGTCACATTGGTGACGGTGGCTCCCTTGATGCTCGGCTCGGTCTCGACCACTTTCAAATCCATGCTCGACGGAAGATCGATATTGAACGGCCGGCCCTCGTAGAACCGCACCTTCAACGGGCTGTTCGGCAACAGGTAGAGGATCTGATCGCCGAGATCCTCCCGGGTGAGATGGATCTGCTCGTAGGTCTCGGTGTTCATGAAGTAATAGAGCCCGCCGTCCTCGTACAGAAACTCCATCTCCTGATCGTCCAGGGCGACTTTTTCGACGAAGTTCTCCGAGGCGAACTTGTAGTCGATCATCGCTCCGTTGTCGAGATTGCGCATCTTGGCCTGCACGAACCCTCTTTTGTTGCCGGGAGTGCGATGCTCGGTTCGGAACACCGAGAAGAGCTTGCCCTCGAACTTGATGAGCATGCCGGGGCGAAGTTGAGTTGCCTGAACATCCACGTGAGAATCGACCTTTCCAAGCGCAACTCCGGCTCATTGTAGCAACCGCCGGCGCGCACTCCGCCGTGTTCGAAAGCGCCATGGGGCCTTTCGTTGAGGGCGCGGCGTCATCGCTGTGCCTCGGCATGAGCGAGGCGGAGGCGTTCAACGACTGGTCGATCTGATTGCGGAGCCGCGCGCGGTCTCCTAGTGCGCTGCCGTTGCCATCTTCCATCCCTAACTTACGAACGGACTCGGCTAGAAAGACTCCCAGGACCAGCACGCGGCATTGGGTCTCTACCGACTCGGTCGAGACCCAATGCCATCAAGAGGTACGAGGAAGCGGGCAATGCACCATCAGTCGCGCCATGAAGTCTGTGTCGGCGTCCACTTCGCTTATTCCGACAGGTGTAAGGCTCGTTCTAGGACATACGCATGCCTAAAGGTCTTCCAAGTCGAAATATCCCTCGTCGATCCGTTTGACCTCGCAGCGAGTCTTCAAGCGCACGCCGATATCATGCTTGACCATGAGCCGCGCGAGTTCTTCCCCGTCGATCAGGACGATGCGCTTTGGGCTCCGTGCTACATAGTCCTTGGCGGCGCGCGTAAAACCTGCGGTAGTGACGAACACACCCTTGCTCGTGCCCGCCGCATCAATCGCTCCAGCGAAGTTGCGCAGGTCGCTTTCACCCACGGTTTTGCCGGCAGCGTATTTCTTGGCCTGAAGATAAACCTCATCCAGGCCGAGTTTGTCTTCTCGGATAGTACCGTCGATCCCGCCGTCTCCCGAACGCCCGGTCACCCGGCCCATTGCAGCATCGCCGCCGCCATAGCCCATGGCGATCAGCAGATCCACCACTACACGTTCGAGAAATGCGGGCTCAGACTGACGAACCCGGTCCAGCACATCCGCCTCCAGCGCCTCACGCAATTGCCGGTCGGCGCGGGCCAACGCTTCCTCCGGCGTATCCGCCGCATCGTCCGACAATGTGGGCACTAGTTTCTTCTCGGGGGACTGCTCATTCCTCCTCCCCGTTCGCCACTCGACATAAGCCGGGTAGTTCCTAAGAAGTTCATTGTCGATCCGTGGAGGGGCCTGAGCCAGTAGCCGTTCGCCTTGCGGTGTCAAACGGTAGACGCCTGGCCGAACCCTTTCCACTAGACCGGCTATCGCCATGTATTTCACCGCCCAGTCTGCCCTGTTCGCAAACTTCATTACCCGACCGCTGGGATGCACCTCCCGCATATCATCGGGCGTCAGCCCTTCGGCAGCGGCGACTCGCTCGCGCATTTTGGAGAGCGGTGTCTCCGCACCATCGGCCAGTGCTTTGAGGGCCGGGAGCATGAGAGATTGATAATCGGGGACGGGCATGGGAGTCCACTCCTTGGTTCAGTCTATGCCGCTTATTGCCGGGGCCTCAAGCGTTCGCTATCTGCCAGCCCGCCTTGATCTGAGCCCGGCGAAACTCATGGCTCTCTTGCAGGTTCAACCAGAACTGCGGCGAAGCCCCGAAATAGCGCGCCAGAGGCAGCAGCGTGTAGGGGATTGTTTCTGCTGATCGTACAGGCTCGCCGTGATCCGGTTTGCTTGCACGTCCAGCACTTACGACAGTGCATTGTCTGACAGGACGAGTTCTTCAAATTCGTCGCACAATTCCTCTCCCAGATGCACTGGCCTCGTCATCTTATAGGCATCGTCTCAATCTCCAAAATGATATTTCACGGAATACTCTCTCGGCGAGGTCGGCGCGCACGCCGCCGTCCCAGGCAGCGTTATTCGCCGAACCAACACGCATGATAAGCTGTGCCTCAGTTTCTGACTGCAGGGGGCCGGCCTCATGGCGGAGCACGATGTTTCTCGGCGCACGTTCGTCACTCTCGCGGGTGGTGTCGCGGCGGTTCCCGCGGCCGCCGCGGCTGGCCGCAAGGCAGTGGTCGCGCCGGCGGCGATCAACATGGCCGCGCCGCAAGCGCAAGGCGATCCGATTCGCATTGTGACCACCTACCGGTTCGCGGCCAACGAGATCCGGCAAATCGAGCAGGCGGCCGCCCCGACGAAAGTGGACATCATCCTCTGCCGCAACCGTGGCGAATTCAAGCGCCGCCTTCCCGAAGCCGAAGTGATCTACGGAGGGCTCCGCCGGGGCGAGCTCGATAGCGCTCCGAAGGTGCAGTGGATCATGAATGGCGGCGCCGGCGTAGAGAGCATGCCCCAGGACTTGCGCGATCACCCGGTCGCTTTCACGAACTACGCCCGCACCTTCGCCCCCGGCATTTCGGAAACCGCCATGGGACTGCTGCTCGCCCTGACACGGCGCATCCACACCTACATGAAGCAGTTCTATGTCGACAAGGAGTTGAAACCGCTTGGGACGCCCAAGACCGGCCATCACGGCGAGTTGGCCGGTCGCGTGATGGGCGTCGTCGGCTTGGGTGGGATCGGCGAAGCCATCGCCCGCCGTGCTTACTACGGTTTCGACATGCGCATCGTGGGCACCGACGCCAAACCCATCCCCAAGCCGCACTTCGTCGACGAGCTCCACGACCCCACTTGGTTCGAAGAGATGGTGCCGCAGGTGGACGTGCTTGTTTCAGCGGTCCCGCACACACCCCTGACCGAGCGCATGTTCAATGCGGACGTCTTCCGCAGGATGAAGGAAACCGCCTACTTCATCTGCATGTCGCGCGGCATGGTTTTCGATGACATGGCGCTCGTCAAGGCTCTCAAGGAAGGTTGGATCGCAGGAGCCGGCCTCGATGTCTTCGCGCCCGACCCGGCGCCCAAGGGCCATCCGATCTACGAGCTCGACAATGTCGTGATGACTCCCCACACCTCAGGATGGAGCCTCGATCGACAGGTGCGGCTCATCAACCTTTTCTCGGAGAACATCCATCGTTACGCCCGCGGCCAGCCGCTGATCAACGTCGTCGACAAGCAGGCGGGCTACTGACCCGTAGCGTCCTCCTGATCAAGCGGCGTTGACACCCATCCGGATGATTCCCGCTTGAATGATCCGCACACGGGCCAAGCCTGCGTTGTCGGCTCTACATGCGAGCGCGCGTACTGACATATTTCTGACCGCCGCGGGTCAATTGCTCCTGCTTTCCGGATGCGACGTTGATGCGCCAGATTTCCCACTGCCCGCTTCTGTCGGACTCGAACACGATCCACTTGCCGTCGCGTGAGAACCAGGGATGACCGTCGTTGCCCTTCGCCTTGGTCAGATTGCGAGCGTCCGACCCGTCGATGTTGGCGATGAAGACCTCGTCCTCGCCGGCCGCGGCGTTCTGCCACGCCAGCCGTTTCCCGTCGGGCGAGATGGCCGGCCGCCGATGCAGATGCTTCGCGTCGGTCAGGTACTGCGCCTTTGATCCGGGGCCGTGTCCCCACATCCGGACCAAACCGACCTCGCGCGGATTGACCCCGCGGTTCTTCTCGTGCATGAAGATGATGCTGTCGGGCAGCGCGACGCCGTTCGTCGCTTGCATGGTCACCTCATACCCGTCCTCGGGGGTGCCAACCCACATGGCCCGGTGGTTGCCGCAGTCACGGTGGTAAGCCAACAGATCGTCAATCGGCGATACCGTGGCGTGATGCAGCGCGCAACCCGGCGCATGCAGCATGACTTCCCTTTTGCCGCTATAGATGTTGATCTTTACCAGCCGTCCTTCGAAATGATGGTCGAGCCGGTTCGTCGGAAACTCCGCGTAGAGCACGTGCTCCTGGTCCGAGTAGAACGAAGGGTGCTCGTCGTAGCCGTCACCGAACGTCAACTGACGTAGATGCGTGCCATCTTCCTCCATCAGCCACAGCTTGCCCGCGATCACCTGAGCGCCTGTTCCCGCGTCGAGATGGGATCGCTGGAAAATGATCGGGTTGCGGTAGCGGTAGGCTGGCTCCTGCGCCTGCGCGGCCCAAGCCGTCAGGATCATGAGTACGAAAGTGACGGGGGCGGTGCAACGGGCACGGTCCAGCATCAAAGAGATAGTACCGTACGCCAATGCCGCGTCTTGGCCTGCATTTCTCACCACGTGGCGAGGCGAAGTGCGTGAGAGGGCCGTCAGGACGAGGCGCAAGCCGGGCGGAGGAAAAAGGCGCGCGCAGGCGTACTTGACAAATCGCCTCCTTCACCCCTCGGGTCACGAAACACGAAACACGCAATAAGGCTTTCCCGAAACATGGTCTTAACACAAGCTGCCTGAGAGCAATGGCCGTGCCAGCTGCTTGGGTTTTTGGGTCACGAAACACGAGACACGAAACACGAATCACGGCCTTTTATCGTTTGCTTCGACCGTCGGGTGTTGAGAAATGCAGGTTAGGCCGCCGGTTTGTTGGCGAGCAGGCTTTTGATGGACTGATAAATCGCCCGCGTCGCCGTCGAGCGGTTCAGGGTGTAGAAATGAATGCCCGGCACGCCGTCGCGCAGCAGGTCTTCGCACTGCCGAGTGGCGTGATAAATGCCGACCTGCCGCACGGCTTCCGCATCGTCCTCGACGGCTTCGATCTTTTGCCGCAGAAGGTGCGGTAGACTCGCTCCGCACATCCGGGTGAAGCGCTTGATCTGTTTCACGTTCAGAATCGGCATGATCCCGGCCAGGATCGGCACTCGGACCCCGGCTGCCACGGCTCGCTCGCGAAACCTCAAGTAGTCATCGTTGTCGAAGAAGAGCTGGGTGATCAGGAAGTCGACTCCGGCGTCCACCTTGCGTTTGAGGTTGTCCAGGTCGGCTTCGGCGCTGGGCGCTTCCGGATGCTTTTCCGGATAGCAGGCCCCGCCAAGACAGAACGAATGCCTCTCGCGAATGAACGCCACCAACTCGTTGGCGTATCGGAAGCCGCCAGACGTGGGGACGAACTCCGATTCTCCCTTCGGCGGATCGCCCCGCAGCGGCAGTACGTTATCCAGCCCTGCGGCCGCAAGATCGTCGAGCACGGAGCCGATCTCGTCACGGTTGGCGCCGACGCAGGTCAGGTGCGCCATCGACTCGATCCCGATCTCGTGTTTGATGCGCTTGACGAGTTCCACGGTCTTGCGGCGTGTGCTGCCGCCGGCGCCGTAAGTCACCGAAACGTAGCTCGGATCGAGCCCCTTCAGCGCCTCGATCGTCGCGAACAAAGACGCGAACCCCGCATCATCCTTGGGCGGGAAGAACTCGAACGAGACCGCCCGGCGGTCCGTCTTCAAGATGTCGGAGATTCTCATGCAGCCTCTGGAATCCTACCCAGTCTAATGGAATCGCCTCCTGCGGCAGCACGCCCCCTGCGCGTTGAGGCTGCCCCATCCGGCTGGCCTGCCTTTCTCGCCACGCGGCGAGGCGAAGTGCGTGTGAGTGCGGTCAGGACCAAGCGCGCGCCGCCCGCTCCGGTAACACGGCCATTACGGTTCGCCGGCCCTCGGGCATTTCTTTCTGGAGCGAACCATGCCCCTCCAAAGGTTTTCACTAACCACTAGCCTGCATTTCTCACCACGTGGCGAGGCGAAGTGCGTGAGAGGGCCGTCAGGACGAGGCGCGCGCCGCTTGGCGCGCGCAGGCGTACTTGAACAGTACGTTGAGCACGGCAAGCAAGCGCAACGAAGTCATGGCGGTCGTATCGTGTGCTTCGACCGTCGGGTGGTGAGAAATGCAGGCTAACCCCGCTCAAAGCTCCCGGTAACGATGCTCCTCCATCCGCACCCGCCGCCCCGCGAACCGGACGCCCTCGGTCTCCAGGCGCATCCTCTGCTCCAGGCCCGCCTCGCCCGGCAATGCAATGCGGCCTCCCGCGGCGAGGATGCGGTGCCACGGAAGCCCGAGCCCGTCCGGCGCCCGCCGCAACGCCCAGCCGACCTGTCGCGGCGAGCAACGTGGGTGAACGGCCCGTGCGATGTCGCCGTAGGTGGCCACGAATCCCACAGGGACGCGCCGGACCGCCTCCCAGATTCGTTCGGCCAGTGCTTCAGACTGTGGCCGCAGCGCTTTCACCGAATAGGATATACCTGCGAACCGGCGACACAAAAAAGCCCCTCGACAGCAGCGCCCTTGATGGGCTTGCGCAAGACAGCGAGGCTCTGTCCGGAGATCGGTTCCTGGTTAAGGATTACCATTTCATCCGGATCGGGTAGTGCACCGAATGCATGAGTCGAGGCACGGTCTCGACGGACAGCCGATCAATCGCTCTCGGGGCAGAGCACAAGCACTTCTCGAGCGACCGGCGCGACCTTCGATATGTCAAATGTGGCGGTCCACACGATTTCGTGGTCCACTGTGCGCACGGCCAATTTGTGGTGCCCACCCGTGGCTAAGCGTTCGAGGAACGTCCACGGTGAATATCTCTCATTATGAATCCAAGCTGGGAGACTCACGCTGTCTCGAAGACCACGGCCGTCGCTCGCCCCCCACTGTTCAACTTCTGGTTTCTCGGTGTCAAACCGGATAATCACATCACGATCCACCGTTTCTATCAGGGCAAAAAAATCAATAGGAGGACGGTTGGGGTTGTCAGGGTCGAATTCCGGCCTCAACACTGGAGACATGATGCTGACATCGAGGGCAAAGTCCTTAGACAAATATCCCTGGGGGGAAGAAACACCCCAGGTACCTTGGGTGTTGCAACTGATTTTCAGGGTAGGGATTCCAGTGATGGCGCCGTCACGCGTCATCGTATCTACTATGCGTCCGTACAACAAAGCAAGCACTCTTTTTTCATCCGTGATCGGATCGATCTCACGATGAACATGCCATTTGGGCGGGTCTGGCGGTTCTTCTTGCGCTGATCCTTTGCTGGCAAACAGTAGCAGGTGGCAGGCCACAATCAACCAAGCTGTTTTCTGGCTACTCATGACTAGGAATGGAGTCACCCGCAACGATTTGTGAATCCGCACCAAGGGAAGAGCCTCGGCCCCCCCGAGGCGCTTCCATGGAATCCTGCCACGTTGATTTAAACCGACGGCGGTCAAGCCACGCTGGGCTTTGGCGTCAGTTGGCAGCAACCCGTCCAGTAATGGCCTCGCGCAATCCTTCCAGCAACCCTTCGAGCTTGGCTTGGCTATGCTCCAGCCGCGCCACGCGCTCTGCCAGTTGCTTCATGTCTTCTCGCAGCCGCGACTCCATCCGGGCCATGTCCTCCCGCAGTCCGCGGCTGCTGGTCAAGATCAGCCCGGCCAAAGCCACTCCAACTGCCACAACTGCGGTCAAGATGCTGATTGGTTCAACGCTCATGCTTTTCTCCAATCAGTTGCTGCCCATTCTCCCACACCCCGGATAAGAACGGCAGGGAAAATGTTTCCGGCTCGCTTTAGGTCAGCAGCTTGTGGATCACGTTTCCGCCCACGTCGGTCAGGCGAAAATCACGGCCCTGAAACTTGAATGTCAGCTTCTCGTGATCCAGGCCGAGCAGGTGCAGCACGGTCGCCTGCACGTCATGAACCGAGACCTTGTCTTCGACCGCGTTGAAGCCGAGTTCGTCCGTCTCGCCGATCATCTGGCCCGGCCGCACGCCTCCGCCCGCGAACCACATCAGGAACGCGTCGATGTGATGATTGCGTCCGATCGTCTCCCGCAGTTCGCCCATCGGAGTGCGGCCGAATTCGCCGCCCCACATTACCAGCGTCTCATCCAGTAGGCCGCTGGACTTGAGGTCGCGGATCAGCGCAGCGACCGGCCGGTCGATCTGCCTCGTGACGTTGTCGAGAGCCTCGTTGAGGTTCTGGCCGCCCGTGCCGTGATGATCCCAATCGGTGTGATATAGCTGCACGAACCGCACGCCGCGCTCGACCAGCCGCCGCGCCAGCAGACAGTTGTTCGCGAACGAGTTCGCGCCGGGTTCGACGCCGTACATCTCGAGAGTCTTGGGACTCTCCTCGGCGAAGTTGATCAATTTCGGCCCGCTGGTCTGCATGCGAAACGCCATCTCGTACGATGAAATGCGCGTCGCGATCTCGGGATCTCCCGTTTCCTGAAGGTGATCGAGGTTGAGGCGGCGGATCGTCTCGATGGTCCGGCTTTGGCGCTGGCGGCTCATGCCCTCCGGGTTCGAGAGGTTCAGAATCGGGTCGCCGCCTCCCTGAAATGGGACTCCCTGATACGCGGTGGGGATGAATCCGCTGCCCCAGTTCAGCGCGCCGCCCCGCGGCCCGCGCGGCCCGGACTGCAGCACGACGAAGCCCGGCAATTCGTCTGACTCGCTGCCGAGCCCGTACGTCACCCAGGCCCCCATGCTCGGATGCCCGAATCGAGGCGTCCCGGTGTTCGCGAAGATCTTCGCGGGCGCGTGGTTGAAATTCTCGCCCTGGATCGTCTTGATGAACGCCAGGTCATCGACTACCTGCGCGGTGTGTGGCAGGCACTCTGAGACCCACTGGCCCGACTGGCCGTAGCGCTTGAACTCGCGGCGGGTTCCCAACAGTTGCGGAACCTGCTTCGAGAAGCTCTCCATGAAGGCGAAGCGCTTCCCTTCGAGGAACGATTGCGGAATCTCCTTCCCGCTGTAGCGTTGCAACTCTTTCTTGTGCTCGAACAGTTCGAACTGGCTCGGTCCTCCGGCCATGAACAGGTAGATGACGCTCTTGGCCTTGGGGGCGAAATGCGGAGCCTTCGGTGCGAGCGGGTTGCTGACCTTGGGCCGGTTCGCCGCGCGTGCGCTGGCGCCCAGGTACGATCCCAGAGCCAACGGCCCGAGACCAACGAAGCATTGATTGAAGAACTGCCGCCGTGTGCGGTTCAGAAGGTTCCGTTGCTCAGGCTCCATGCATTGTCCCCCGCTTACCCGGACCCGACTGTATGAATCATAGCACTGTGCCGCGCACTCTCCCGCCCGGCGGACCGTGCCCCGAGGCGCCGGCCTCGGCGTTCACATCCTCGTCCGTATGCTGGCGCCGGTTCGGGGAGCGCCGAGTGCATGCGGGCAGATGGGAATCTCCTTGCGCCGTCAGCTCTCTGCTCATGGACAAATGCTAGCCTGCATATCTCACCACGTGGCGAGGCGAAGTGCGTGAGAGGGCCGTCAGGACGAGGCGCGAGCCGCTTGGCGCGCGCAGGCGTACTTGAACAGTACGTTGAGCACGGCAAGCAAGCGCAACGAAGTCCTGGCGGTCGTATCGTGTGCTTCGACCGTCGGGTGGTGAGAAATGCAGGCTAGTGAGCCGCCCGCCTTCACCGTTGTTGCATGAAGCTGGGGCTATCTTCCTGTGGGAAAATGCCCACATGGTCCCGCCCGAGCGCCGCCTTCGGACTTTTACCGCGCTCGCGGCGGTTGCCGGGCTTTGGCCCTGCATGGCCTTTTCGGAAGCGCCGGACCGCCTTCCCGTCTTCACCGAAAGACGGGAAGCCGCCGGTATCGCCTTCAAGCATCGCGCCAACCCGTCTGCCGACAAGTACCTCGTCGAGACGATGGGAGGCGGAGTCGCCGTATTCGATTTCAACAACGACAGCCTGCTCGACATCCTGTTTGTGAACAGCGGTTCGTTGAGAAAGACGGAACGGGGGGTCGCGATCGACCGTTCGGAGTCAGCGTCCTGGAACCGCCTCTACGAGAACAAGGGCGGCGGCGCGTTCAGCGACGTCACGGAGAGGTCGGGCCTGTCCGGAAGCGCTACCGCGGTCTACGGCATGGGTGTCGCGACGGGCGACTACGACAACGACGGTCTCACTGATGTCCTGCTCACCGGATTTCCCGAAGCCCGGCTTTATCGCAATCGCGGCGGCGGACGCTTCGAGGATGTCACCGGCGGCAGTGGCCTCGTCGTGCCCGGCTGGTCCGTCTCCGCCGGATTCTTCGACTACGACCGGGACGGCCTGCTCGACCTGTTCGTCACCCGCTACCTCGATTGGGACTTCTCCAAGCACGTCGAATGCGGCAAGGCCGTGCGCGTCTACTGCACGCCGAAGCGCCACCAGCCTGTAAGCAACATGCTGTTCCACAACGATGGCAATGGCGCCTTCAGCGATGTTTCGGAGCGGTCTGGTGTCGGCCGGGTGCTTGGCAAGGCCCTCGGCGTCGCGTTCCATGACTACGACGCGGATGGCTGGACCGATGTCGTCGTCGCCAACGACTCGGTCGCGCAGCTTCTGTTCCGAAACAATCGCGACGGCGCGTTCAGTGAGTTGGCGCTCGAGTCCGGCTTGGCCTACAACGATGAAGGCGGCAGCTTCTCCGGCATGGGAGTTGCCTTTGACGACTACAACAACGACAGCCGGCCTGACGTCTTGATCACCAATCTGGCCAAGGAACTGTATGCGCTCTATCGCAACGACGGACAGGGTTTGTTCACCTATGTGACACGGTCCTCCTACATCGGACGGATCACCAGCTTGATGTCCGGTTGGGGGACTCGTTTCTTCGACCACGACCTCGACGGCCGAAAGGACGTTTTTGTCGCGCAGAGCCATGTGATGGATAACGTCGAGGTTCTGGACTCCGCCCTCGTTTACCGCCAGCCGCCGCTGATGGCGCGTAACATCGGCGGCAAGTTCGAGGATGTTTCGGCCTCCAGCGGCGCTGCGTTCCGGCATGACTATGCGGGACGTGGAGCGGCCTTCGGCGATCTCGACAATGACGGCGACATCGACGTCGTCATGGCGGTGCTCGACGCCGAGCCCTTGCTCCTCTACAGCGACGCGTCTGAACGGGGCGGGCACTGGCTGATCGTCAACCCTCAGGGCGGAGCTTCGAACCGTCCGGTGCCGGGCGCGAAGATTCACATTCGCGATGCGAACGGCGGCGAGCAGTGGGGCTACTCGACCACGGCCGGGAGCTATCTCTCTGCAAGCGACCACCGTGTCCATTTCGGACTGGGCGCCAGCGACCGGCTCGAGTGGGTCCGCGTCGAGTGGCCGAGCGGCGTACTGCGCGAGCTGAAGGACGTCGCAGCGGACCAGGTTCTTACCATCGAGGAGCCTGCCCCATGAAGCGGCCTCACGACGCCGCAGGCGCGTCTCGCATCGTGCCTGTTTGCCTGTCGGTGCTGGGGTTCCTCGTGATCGCTTTCTCCCCCTTCTCTTCGGAGCCGCTGCGTTCGCAGACTCCGCCCGGCCCGGAAGTCGTGGCGCACGTGAAGGCGGGACTCCAAGCTCGCCGGGAACAGCGCTACGCGGATGCCCGCCGCGAATTGGAGGCAGCCGTCAAGCTGGCCCCGCAGATCGCCGAGATCCATTTGAACCTGGGACTCGTTTACCACGAACAGGCTGAGCCGGACTTGGCCGTGGGGGCGTTGGGGAAGGCGCTCGTGCTCAAGCCCGAAGTGAAAGGCGCCCGCATGCTGCTGGGCTTCAACCTGCTGGCGCTCGGGCGCTACGGCCCGGCCGCGGAGCACCTCGAGAAGGCCTATCAGGAGGACCCGGCTCCGCAGATCAGCTACTGGTTGGGGTTGTCCTACTTGAACTCGGGCCGGCCTCGCGAGGCGATTCCCAGGCTCGAGGAGGCGCTTGAAGAACAACCCGAGAACGCCGACCTGCTCTATTACGCTGCCAGGGCCTATTCGGCAGTGTCGGCGCAGCTCCGGTTGACTTTGCTGCGGACGGCTCCTGACTCCGCTCGCGCCCGTCAGTCGATCGGCGATGATCATGCCCTCAACGGCCGCATGGACCAGGCCATCGTCGAATACGAGGCGGCCTTGGAGCGGACTCCCCAGGCTGTCGGCATTCACAGGGCGCTCGGCGACCTTTACCGCGAAGCGTCACGCCTCGATGATGCCGCTCGGCACTACGAGTTGGAGCTGCGCCTCGCGCCCGGCGACTTGGAGACGAACTATCGCTTCGGGTCGGTTCTGTTGCTGCTTGGCCGCTCCGAAGATGCGCTCGGCCATTTGCGGGCCGCCGTGGACGGCGATCCCACGAACACCGAGGCGCTCTTCAGCTTGGGCAAGGCGCTGTTCGATCAGTCGGACCTGGGCGCTGCGGAAAATGCTTTTCGCGAGGTCCTTGCGAATCGCCCCACCCTGCAGCAGGCCATGTCTTCGCACTACGAAATCGCCCGGATCCTGCGAAGGCGGGACATGCCGGAAGCGGCCGCCGAGCATCTGAATGTGTTCAGGAAGCTGCGTGGTCAGTTGATCCGCGCGGAGCAGAAGTGATAACAGCCCGTGTTGAAACCCCGCGAAGCACCGAGAGCGGCCCGCGTAGCACCGTGAACGGCGCTGCGCCCGGCTGACTGGCCTGTATTTCTCACCACGTGGCGAGGCGAAGTGCGTGACGGGGCCGTCAGGACGAGGCCCGCGCCGGCAAAGAGGCCTTTAAGGTTTTTCACGAATCACGAGACACAAAACACGAATCACGGCTTTTTAATCCCCTCGCGCACCGGCCCGGTCAGCGTCTGAAGGAATGCCACCAGCGCTTCCTTTTCCGCATCCGTGAGCCGTAGCGGCAACAGCTCGCGGTCGAGCCACGGGTTCCGGTTGCCGCCGCGATTGTAGTAGTCCGCTACGTCGCTCAACGTGGCAAGGCTGCCGTCGTGCATGTAGGGGGCGCGGCTGGCGACGTTGCGCAGCGTCGGCGTCTTGAACGAACCCCGATCGTTCTCCCGCTTCGTGAACCGGAAACGGCCCAGGTCCGCCAACTCGCCGTCCTTCCACGCGATGCCGGTGTTGCGGAACTTCTCGTCGGTGAGGTTCGGACCCAGGTGGCAGTCGGTGCAATTGCCTTTCCCGCGGAAGATCTCGAGGCCGCGGCGCTCCAACTCGGTCAGCGCGTCGCCTTCGCCGTTCAGGTACCGGTCGTAGCGGGAGTTGCCCGCGAGGATCGTCCTCACATAGCTGGCCAAGGCGTGCGACACGTGCTGTTCGGTGATGGCGTGTCCGAAGACGCTGTCGAACTCCGCGGCGTACTCCTCATCCGCCCGGAGCCGCGCCACGGCTTCCTCCAGCGTCATGTCCATCTCCTTGTCGTTGATGATCGGCTGGAGAACCTGCTCCTCGAGTGTCGGGATGCGCCCGTCCCAGAAAAACGCCGTGCCGTAAGCGCGATTGAGGATCGCCGGGACGCGGCGAGCGCCGATGCGTCCGAAGACGCCTTCGGCCAGGGGCTTGTCGTCGGTGAAGTTCCGCTTCGGGTCGTGACACGTCGAGCAAGCGACCGTGCCGTCGCGGGAAAGCTGTTTCTCGTTGAAGAGCCGCCGGCCCAGCTCGACTTTCTCTCGCGTGAGCGGGTTGTCTTCCGGGACCGGCAGGTAGTTGTCGAGCCCGAGAGGGATGTCGAGACGTTCGGCGGCCGGCAAGGCGGCCAGAGTTGCGGCGAACACGCCGGCAACGAGTGCTGAAAGACGCATCGTTTCCCATATTTTCACTCACGAGTCACTACGATGGAAATGAGGCGGAGTATGACTTCGCGAGCCGGAACAACACTCCTCGACGCCAGGGGCCGCGCTTGGGCGGCGGCCTGCTCGTCTTTCTTGACGGCAATGGTCGCCTTGGCGCTGCCTTTGTCGGCCTGGGACGCAGCTCCGGACGACCGTGGCGGCGATTACGTCGGCGCGGCCATCTGCGCGGGCTGCCACAAGGACCAATTCGAGCAACAAAGCCGCAGCGGGCACGCCCGTTCGCTGCGGCCGCTCTCGCGGCATGAGGATCTTCGCTCGCTCTTGGACGGCGTCGAGGTGGAACGGGAACCTGGATACCGCTATCGCTTTTTCGTCGAGGAGGGCGAATTGCGCGTCACCGTCAGTGGCGGAGAAGCGCGGAAGACCGTGCCGGTCGAATGGGCCTTCGGCGCGATGGAGCAGGCCATTACCTTTGTCAGCCAGGTCGACGAGGACCATTACGTCGAGCACCACCTCAGCTACTACGCCGCGTTGCAAGGGCTGGCGCCCACGCCCGGCCATCAGGGGTCGCGGGCCGCGAACGCGGATGAAGCTCTGGGCGTTTACTACGAAACGTTCGATCCCCAGCCCAAGATCATGCGCTGCTTCCAGTGCCACTCGACCGGGCCGCTGGCGTTAGGCCCGAACCTGTCGTTGGAGCCGCGCGAGTTGGGCATCCGCTGCGAGGCTTGTCACGGACCCGGCCGCGCCCACGTCGAGGCCATAGACGGGGGCGAGTCCGCGAAGATCCGGGCGTCGGTCCGCAACCCGAAGAACATGTCGGCCCGGCAGCAGACGGAGTTCTGCGGGGCTTGCCATCGTCCGCCGGCCTCCGACGGAGCTTCCATCGACTGGCGCGATCCTTGGAACGTTCGCCATCAGCCGGTCTACCTCACGCAGAGCAAGTGCTTCGTCGAAAGCCCCGGATCACTGAGTTGCTTCACCTGCCACGATCCACACAATCCGCTCCTGCAAAATGCCCCGGCCTATTACAGCGGGAAATGCCGCTCGTGCCACGACCGGCCGGCTCACCCGGAGGGACTGTGGGTGTCCGGCAATCAAGCGGACTCCTGCATCGGCTGTCACATGCCGGCGGTCATTCCGCAAGAGCATCTCAGGTTCACGAACCACTGGATCGGGGTGTATCCCCCCGGCGCGGTGCTTCGGCCCGGGCAGGCGCGCTGATCGTCGATCAACCTGCATGTCTCACAACGAGGCGAGGAGAAGTGCGTGAGAGGCCGTCAGGACGAGGCGCGCGCCGCTTCGCGCAAGCAACATGGCTTTTAAGGTTTTTCACGAGACACGAGACACGAAACACGGCCTTTTTCGCCTGCTTCGGCCGTCGGGTGGTGAGAAAGGCAGGCTAACCGATGCGGTACTTGTCGATCGTCTCTTCGTTCACTTCGACTCCCAAGCCCGGTCCCTGCGGCACGGCGACGTAGCCGTCTTCGATGCGCAGCGGCTCCTGGACGAGTGAGCGGCTGAGAGGCCCCTGCGACGTGTTGAACTCGACGAATACGGCCCGGCGTTGGAAGGCGTTCAAGTGCAGCGAGGCGGCCGTCAACAAATCCGAGCACCAGGAATGGGGGATCACCAGCCGGTTCGCCAGTTCCGCCATGTGGACGATCTTGCGGGCCGTCGTAAACCCGCCGCAACGCGTCAAGTCGGGTTGCAGGATGTCCACCTTCCCGCGGTCGATCAACTGCCGGAAGCCCCACTCGGTGGCCTCTTGTTCGCCGCAAGCGATCGCGGTCTCGACGCTCTCGGCAACCTTGCCGTAGCCGTCATAGTCCTCCGGATGCAGAATCTCTTCGATGAAGTACGGCCGGAACGGCTCGATCGACCGCACGACGGTAATGGCCTGTTTCGGCGTGCGCTCGATGAACCAGCCGGTATCGACCATCAGGTCGTTCTGATCGCCCATCTCTTCGCGTGCGGCCTCAACCAAGCGCACGTCCTGATCGGGGTTCCGGCCGAAGACGCCCCATCCGAACTTCACCGCCGTGAATCCCTGGTCCAGGTAGATGCGGGTCGCCTGGCGCATCGCTTCGGGCGCGCCCCGAAACAACGTGCTCGCATAGGCGCGCACCTTGTCCCGCCAAGCCGCCCCCAACAGGATGTGGATGGGCTGCCGGTAGAACTTGCCTGCGATGTCCCACAGCGCGATGTCGATGGCGGAGATCGCCTGGATCACGACGCCGCGGCGTCCGTAGTAGATGCTGCCGCGGTACATCTTGTACCAGAGGCGTTCCATTTCCAGAGGATTCTGTCCGACGATCAGCGATGCCAGGCCGTCGAAGGCTTCCAGGCCGCCTTCGGCCCAGCGCGGCGCGTCGATCGCCGCCTTGGCCACCGACGGCGCCGTCTCGATGTCCGAGTAGCCCGTGATGCCGGCATCCGTCGATACCTTGACCAGGCCGAGAAAGGTCGCCCCCAGGGGTTCCTCCGCGCTGTCAGGCGCGTTGTAGAACCCCGGCGATTTGAGAATGATCAGTTCGACGTCGGTGATCTTCATGGTTTTGCTGGCAGTCCGTGGTGAAACCGTGCGTGGCGCCGAAAGCGGTGAGGCTCCCGGCTGTCAAGGCGCGCCGCCAACGCCGGTAACACGACCTTTACGGGTCACCGGCTGTCGGACATTTCTTCCTGGAGCGAACCAAGCTCCCGCCAAAGGTTTTCACTAAAAACTGAAAACTAATAACTAACCACGCCCCTTTTTTCGCCTCCTCCGACCGTCATGCGGTGAGACACGCAGGCTACGATCCCGGCTCGCGGGCCACGACATACAGCGTGGCGCCCTTGGCGACCATCGCCCGGAAGTGAAGCATGAGCACCCAGCCGGCGCGGTTCGTGCGGATATCGAGCGCGGGGGCCGAGTGGTCGGAAAAATCATGCAGCCGGCCCAGCAGGTCCCCGGCCTCGACTCGCTGCCCCAGGCGGACCACCGGTTCCCACACGCCATCGCGCGGCGTCGGGACGTAGTCATCGAGGTTCGCGGCGTCCACCAGCCGGGTGGGCTCGCTGCCCTCTTCGCGAATCCTGACCATTTCGCCGTCGAGCAGGCCGTAGTGCCTCAGGACGTTCTTGATGCCTTCGTACGCATGCCGCGTGCCGTCGACGTGGGTCGACTCGCCGTAGCCGAATTCTCCGCCGATCGTGATCTTTCCATCCGCCTCGGCTTCGTCGGTAAGCAGCCCCGAGGTCATGTCACTCGAATACACCAGGATGAACGGTGTGTCGAACAGCCGCGCAACGCGCTCGATTTCCGCCCGCTGCGCCGGGTCGGGAATGGGATGAAACGACGAGCAGAAGGGAAAACATCCCTCCATGCCCCCGGAGTGGATATCCAGCACGACATGGACCTGGGGAAAGAGGTAGCGCTTCACGAAGTCGGCGATACGGTACGAGATGGTCCCTCCCGGATCTCCCGGGAACGCGCGATTCATGTTCACCCCGTCAAGTGGCGACACCCGAAGGTTGGCCGTGCAGGCCCCGGGACTCAACTGGGGGACCAGGATCACCCGGCCGCGCAGCGCCGCGGCGTCAAGGTCCTGACAGAGGCGCTTGACCGAAACCTGGCCTTCGTACTCGTTGCCGTGCGTGCCGCCGAAAGCCACGACGGCGGGCGGGGAAGTCGATGCCCCGCCGCCGCGTGTCCCGTTGATCACCGTCAGCGGAAGCAGCGAGTAGCCCCAGGTGCTGTCCAGATGGAACGCCACCTGATAGTGATGCTTGCCTGGCTTTTTGAAATCGATCTTCTTCGGGTCGTAGACAACTTCTGGCATGGCGCCCTTTCGGGAATGTTCGGCCGTCGAGTGGTGAGGAATGTAGGTTAATCCAAGAGCATCCCATCTGAGCGGGCCTCTTGCCAAGGGGAACCTTCTGGGTTGCACGAACAGCGGCACGTTCGATATTGCCTTGACACTTGTCTGCTGGTATTTCGTTCGGCATGAAGGACGGGCGAGGCGCGGGGGACGGCGTTCCCCGACAATACAGAGTCAAGCGCGGACAGGGGAGCAAACGTGATGCGGGCTTTGTTGGAGCAGTTCACGGAACAGGGTTTCGTCGTCTTGCCGAGCTTCCTCTCGCGGCGGCAGGTCTCTGTCCTCAATGAAGCGGTCGACGAGTCGCTGCTCCGGTATCCGCAGGACTGGTGGGAGTTGAGCGACTCCTTCCGCCAGGCTCCGAACGTTCTGCCTCGGACCGCTGCGTTCGACTTCACGATCGAGCAGCAGCCCGTCCTCGATCTGGTCACGGCGTGGTTTGGCGAGGACATCTCCTTCGAGGAGTTCTCGATCCTGGTCCGTGATCCGACCATGAACCTCGACGAGGCCAAGGGATGGCACCGCGACATCACCCGCGACTATTCCCGGCGGGCCGAAATCGACGCCGTTTCGCTGGTCTTTCTCCTCACCGACGTCGGCGAGCGGGACCACTGCTTCAGCATCATCCCCGGCAGTCACGACTGCTGGTTGGACTTGCGGCCCAATGAACACCGCCCCGAGCAGGAGTTTGACATCATCGCCCCGGCCGGCTCGGCGATTCTCTTCCATGCGCGGTGCCTGCATTGCGGCAAGCTCAAACCAGGCAGCCGTCAGAGACGAAGTCTCCACGTCTACTATTCCCGCGCCGCCGGCCCGCGGACGTCCGAATGGACCGAGATTCCGGAGCGGCTGTACCGCAAGGCCGATCCCTCGTTGCCCCCGCGGCTCTATGCGAAGTGGAGCCGGAGGGATGTGTTCGACGGGACCGGCAGGAAGCCTCGCGACCTGCCGCCTGGTCTGTCGATGGCGGCCCTGCTGAGAGAGGTGCAGCGGCGCGCCCGTGAGGAGACGGCGCGCATGTAGCCTGCATTTCTCACCACGTGGCGAGGCGAAGTGCGTGAGAGGGCCGTCAGGACGAGGCGCGCGCCGCTTGGCGCGCGCAGGCGTACTTGAACAGTACGTCGAGCACGGCAAGCAAGCGCAACGAAGTCCTGGCGGCCGTATGGCGTGCTTCGGCCGTCGGGTGGTGAGAAATGCAGGCTAACTTTGCGAACACCGGAAGCAAAGCTCCGGGCCGCTCGTCCAGCCCCCTGGATGATTCCATCGCCCTGCTGCGTTGACGCGGCTTCGGGTCTGACGCATAATAGGTGCATAGTGCGGGGGTATAGTCTCTCCCGCTCATTGGTGTCTTGGGGGTTGCGTACACAGGCCGCAAGGCTTGCAAACACTTGGGGGCAATGGCCTTTCCATCGGTGTTCGGAGACTTCGCGCGCCCAGGCATTTACTTTCACCGCTTGAAACAGTCGAGATGACAGGAGTTTTCGGAATGAAAAAGGTTATGGTGCTGATGGTTGCCGCGCTGTTCGCGGCTTCCGCTCTGTATGCGCAGTTGGGCACGCAGGGCTCGATTCTTGGGGTGGTGACCGATACGACCGGAGCCGTGGTGCCGGGAGTGACCATAGTCATCACCAATATCGAGACCGGCCAGGAGATCCAGACGCAGAGTAACGAGGTGGGCATCTTCGAGGTGTTCGCGCTCAATCGCGGTTTCTACTCGGTTCAGGCTTCGCTGGACGGCTTCAAGACATGGAACCTGGAACGAACGGAACTGACGGTAGCCCAGCGGCTTCGTGTGTCTCCCGTGCTGGAGGTGGGCGAGGTGGCCGAGCAGATCACGGTCGAGGGCACCGGCGTCGAGTTGATCCAGACCGAGCAGAGCGCCGTGCAGGCCACGGTGGAAACGAGGCAGATCGTCGATCTTCCCATCAACGGTCGCAATCCCGCGCACCTGGTCAACCTGGTGCCGGGCATGCGTTACACCCGCAGAACCGGATTCGAGCGCGGCAACGAGGTGCAGGGCGTGGGCGTCCCGGTGGAAAACACGGAGTTCCAGATCGACGGCCTCAATGCCAACGCCGGCATGGATGAGCGCGGCATCACGATCCCGAACGTGGATACGATCTCCGAGTTCAGGGTCGAAACGAGCAGCTTCAGCGCCGAGAACGGCCGGCAGCCGATCCAGATGATCATGGCGACCAAAGCGGGAACGAACGAGCTCCATGGCGCGTTATGGGAGTTCCTGCGCAATGAAAACCTCGATGCCCGCAACACGTTTGCGACCAGGATCCCCAAGCTGACTCAGAACCAGTTCGGTGGAACCGTCGGCGGGCCGATCGTTCGCAACCGCACCTTCTTCTTCTTCTCGACCGAGCAGAACCGGCAACGGCGGGAGCAAATCTACAACAGCGCGACCATCCACCCGGACATGCTCCGGGGTGATTTTTCGAGCGTCTCATCGGCGATCACGAACCCCTACAGCGGGGAGCCGTTTGCGAACAACATGATTCCGATGTCGGAAGTTTCCCCGGCCTCGGAGTTCTTCTTCCACTTTATTCCCTTGCCCACTCATGCGGGCAACCGTTACCGGATCGTGGCTCCGCGGCCTGATGACAGTTGGGAGTACATCAGCCGTATCGACCACCAGTTGCATGACAGCCACCGCATTTACGGACGCTGGATCGTTACCAACAACGTCAACAATGCGCTGGGCACCCGGCCCGATATTTACCGCCAGACCGACACGCGGCAGAACAATTTCGGATTGAACTACGCGTACACGATCAATCCGACTACCTTGCTGAACATGAATTGGGGCTATACCCGCTCGCTGGCCAACTTTACGAACCCATGGGTCGGGGCCGAGGTTGGGAACCTGACCGAGCAGGCCGGAATCCGGGGCTTCCCCACGGAAGGACGCGACGAGCACGTCGGTATCCCGACCGTCGGCGTAACGGGTTACACGGCGTACGCGCCGCCCTGGGGAGGCAGGGGCAGGCTGTGGTTCGAGGCCTACAACTCGAAGGTCAACCTGAACATGGTGCGCGGCCGGCACACCATCACCGTCGGCGCCGAGTACAACACCCGGAGCACTTACGGAAACCACGGCTCGTGTTGCGCGCGGGGCAACTTCAGCTTCAATGGGCAGTACACGGGTGACGGCTTTGCCGATTACTTCCTGGGTCTGGTGTCGACGGCGCGCCGCAACTACCCGATCCAGACGTTCGGCATGGCCGACTCGCCCTACACGGGAATCTATTTCAACGACGCCTGGAAGGTCACCAACAAGCTCACCGTCAACCTCGGTCTGCGCCACGACCACTGGTATGAGAAGGCCGCCATCCGGGGCAACCATGCAACCTTCGATCTCGACTCCGGTTTCGCGGTGGCCGGCGAGGACACCAACGGCAACGTCGACCTGACCTCTCAGCCCGTGGCCCCGGCCCTGGCGAAGTTCACCGAAGGACTCTGGAAGCCGGCGTCTGAGTTGGGCATTCCCCGAGGTCTCTTCAAGCCGGACACGGTCTTCTCGCCGCGGGTCGGTCTCGCCTACCGCCCGTTGGGCTCCAGCGACCTTGTGGTTCGAGCCGGTTACGGCATCTTTCCGATGCAGTTCACGGGGAACCGGAGCGCTTCGGCGATTATCGGCCCGCCGTATTGGAACTTCGAGGTAGCTGGGTTTAACCCGGCCGAGAATCAACGCTGGGAGACGGCCTTTCCGGATGACCCGAATTCATTTCTCGGCGTCAGCGTAGCCGCTCCCAAGTGGGATCTCAGGGCGCAACAGACGCATGAGTGGAACACCTCGGTGCAGTTCGCCATGCCCGCCCAATCGGCGCTCACGCTGTCGTATGTCGGCAACTACACCACCCAGGCTCACACCGGCGGTTCCGAGCAGTTCAACGTCCCGCCGCCCGGCCAGTACGACAACCTGCAAGCCTCCAGGCCCTACCCGGCCTTCGGCAATATTCAGATGGTGAACAACTACGGCAACACCTGGTACAACGCCCTTCACGTCAAGTGGGAACGCCGCTTCACGGACGGCTGGCTGTTCACCATGGCCTACGCCGCGGGAAGGTACATGGAGCAGCTCCGGCGTGAGCCTCATGCGCCCGATTCGTACAACCGCGGGCGGAACAATCAGGACCGGCTGCATATCCTGAGCTTCAACACCGTGTACGAGTTGCCTTTGGGCCGCGGCCGCAAGCTGCTGCCGGACGCCAACCCGGTCGTCGACGCCATTCTGGGAGGCTGGCAACTCAGCGGCATTTACCGCTTCTGGTCCGGAGCACCGCTCAGTGTCACGGTTCCCGCCGCGACGCTCGGCAACGGACGTCGCACTCGGGCCGACCTGGTGGGCGACCCGAACGTTTCGGACCCGAACCCGGGGCGCTGGTACAACACGGATGCGTTCGCAGCGCCGGGACCCTATACGTTCGGCAACTCGACGATAGGACTCATGGACGGCCCCGGCGAGCACGTGATCGACACCGGCCTGATGAAGAACTTCTACATCACCGAAAGCAAGTACTTCCAGTTTCGGTGGGAGATGTTCAACATGCCCAACCACGTCAACTACAACAACCCCAACACGTTTTTCGGTCTGGCCGGCAGAAGCGGACGTATTTTTTCGGCCAAACCTGCAAGGGTCATGCAGTTCGGCCTGAAGTTCATCTACTAGCCATACGGCCTGCTCAAGGCCGGCAAGCTTCGAAACCCGCCGGGGAAACCCGGCGGGTTTTTTCATGCTGCAACGGCTGCGCCGGCGCCGGGTTATGATGCAGGAACATCGGGCTTCATGACCATCTTCCGGAACTTCGTATTGGTGGCGTGCCTCGCCGCTCTGAGCCCCCCGTTGCTTGAAGGGGCGGACCTCAAGGCCGGCCTCGATGCCTACAACAACGGAAACTGGCAGCGCGCGGCTGCCGAGTTTCGGCCCCTGGCGGACGCCGGTGATGCCGTCGCTCAGTACAGCATGGGTAAGCTCTATGCGGAGGGCCGCGGCGTGCCCAGGGATCTCGCGCAATCCGCGGTCTGGCATCGGAAAGCCGCCGAGCAGGGGTACGCCCTCGCTCAGTTCACTCTCGGTCGGATGTACGAGGCCGGCCAGGGTGTCGCACCCGATGCGGCGAAGGCGGCCTATTGGTACCGCAAGGCGGCGGAGCAGGGGCGCTCGTACGCTCAATTCCACCTGGGTCTTCTGTATGAGGCGGGGCGCGGCGTCGCCCGGGACTACGGCCAGGCCCTTCGCTGGTACCGCGCCGCCGCCGGGCAGGGCTATCCTCCCGCTCAGTTCAAGCTTGGGGAGGCCTACCACCGTGGCCGCGGAGTCGAACCTGACGACGCGCAGGCGGTCAGGTGGTACCGTCTCGCCGCCGAGAAAGGCCTGCCCGACGCCCAGTTTCTGATCGGCCTCGCCCATCTGGAGGGCAGGGGCGCCGACAGGAGCGATCAGTCGGCCGCCCGGTGGTTTCGCGCGGCCGCCGATCAGGGATTGCCCCGCGCGCAGTACCAGCTCGCCCTTCTCTACGGCGACGGCAAGGGGGTGCCCCAGGACTACGCCCAGGCGGCCCGGCTGCTCGAGAGCCCGGCCCGAGGCGGCAACCCGGACGCCATGTATCGACTCGGCACGATGTATGCGCAGGGCCAGGGCGTCGAGAGAAACGAGGCTCGGGCCTTGGCTCTCTACCGTGAAGCCGCCGCGAAGGGTTCCGTCGAAGCGCAATTCAATCTCGGCACCGTGTACTTCCAGGGCCGGGGCGTGGAGCGGGACCTCAAGACCGCCGCCGAATGGTATACGAAGGCCGCCGAGCGCGGCGACCCCAAGGCGCAGCAAACTCTGGCCATGCTGTACCAGCGCGGCCATGGAGTGCCTCGGGACGAGGGGGAGGCCGCCTTCTGGTCGGGCCGGACCGCCGAGGCGCGCCGCATGTATCCCCAAGCGCTTGACTCGTACCGCAAGGGGGCCGGCCTCGGGAACGCCAGGTCCCAGTTCCGTCTCGGCCGCATGTACTTCAACGGCGTGGGCGTCGACCAGGATCGCTTGCAGGGCGTCGAGTGGTATCGCAAAGCCGCGGCAGGTGGGGTCGCCGAAGCGCAAACCGGGCTGGGCGTCCTGCATGAACGCGGTGAAGTCGTCGAGCAGAGTTTCTCCCAAGCGGTCGCCTGGTACCGCAAGGCCGCCGCCCGGCAACAGCCCGAAGCTCTCTACAACCTGGGAGCCGCCTGCGAACACGGCCGCGGAGTAACGGCCGACGCCGCCGAAGCGGCTCGCTGGTATGAGAAAGCCGCCCGGCTGGGTGTCGCGCAAGCCCAGGTCGCGCTGGCCGGCCTGTACCGTCAGGGCAGGGGTGTACCGCGAGACATGGTCCGCGCGCACGCCTGGCTCCAGCTTGCCGTGCGGAACGATCACCCCGAGGCAAGCAAGCAACTCGCCGCTCTCCGCCTGTCGCCCGAGCAGATGCTTCAGGCGGCCCGGCTCGCTCGGCAATGGGCGCAAGCCGAGCCGGAGAGATAGCCCTTAGCCTGCATTTCTCACTACGTGGCGAGGCGAAGTGCGTGAGAGGGCGGTCAGGACGAGGCGCGAGCCGCTTGGCGCGCGCAGGCGTACTTGCCAGTACGTTGAGCACGGCAAGCAAGCGCAACGAAGTCATGGCGGTCGTATCGTGTGCTTCGACCGTCGGGTGGTGAGAAATGCAGGTTAGTCCTCGGCAGTCCCTTCGCCTTCTTGCAGCGTGTGATAGCGGCCGGTCTCGAGCGCCGGGAAGGTTTCGGCAAGGCCGCTCGGCCAGCGGATTTCGACGGCCTCGATCTTCTCCGCCCGGCCCAGTCCGAAGTGCGCGCGGAAGTCGTTGTGGGAGAGATAGCTGCCTCCGCTGCGCACTTCGCGGGTCTGCCGCATCCCTCCCGCCGAGAGGGTGATGCGGGCGCCGATCCCGTCGCGGTTGCTTCTTGTTCCGGCAAGCCGGAACCCGATCCAGTGGTGTCCGGATGTCGTGTCGTTGCGCAGCAGCGACGGCGGCTCGTTCATGTTCACCACGAGAATGTCGATGTCGCCGTCGTTGTCGTAGTCGGCAAAGGCGGCGCCCCGGCTGGATTTGTTGTCGATGAGCGGTCCTGCGATGTCTTCGGTCAGTTCCTGAAAACGGCCGTCTCCAAGATTGCGATAGACCTGCCGCGGCTCGTGATACTTGGACTCGATCTCGAAGGTGTCGATCTCGGGATAGACGTGTCCGTTGGCGATGAAGAGATCGAGGAAGCCGTCGTTGTCGATATCGACAAACGAAGTTCCCCAGCCCAGATAGGCCATCGACGTGGAGCCGAGTCCCGCGGGAAACGTCACGTCCGTGAAGAACGCCGAGCCGTCGTTCTGGTAGAGGACATTCGAGTCCTGCGAGAAGTTCGTAATGAAGAGATCCAGTGAACCGTCGCTGTTGTAATCGCCGACGGCGACACCCATGCTGGCCTGCTCGGTTCCGGCAGCGTTCAGAGCGACGCCGGCAAAGAGGCCTTCCTCGCTGAAGGCGCCGTTCTTCCGGTTCGCGAAAAGAAAGCTTGGCTTCGAGTCGTTCGCCACATAGATCTCCGGATAGAGGTCGTTGTTCAGGTCCGTGAAGACGACGCCGAATCCGTAGAACGCCGGCTGCGCAACGCCGCTGTCCTTCGTAACGTCGCTGAAAGTTCCGTCGCCGTTATTGCGGTAGAGGACATCGGGCTCGCCCTCAAGCCCGCGGGGTCCGCACAGGACATCCCTTCCCATGTACTTGCAAAGCTCGTTGGCTCCGCGCTTGGGGACGGTTTCCAGGTCGAACCGCAAGTAGTTCGCTACGTAAAGATCGACGTCGCCGTCGAGGTCGTAGTCGCCGAAAGCGCAGTTCGTCGCCCAACCGGGATTGGCGACACCGGCTTGCTCGGTGGCATCGACGAACGCGCCGGAGCCATTGTTCTTGTAGAGCACGTCGGAGCCATAGGCCGTGAGATACACGTCCTGATGGCCGTCGTTGTCGTAGTCCGCGACACAGGCCCCCATGCCCCAACCGCTGCGGCTCAGCTTGCCGGCCTCTGTCACGTCGCTGAACGTCCCATCGCCGTCGTTGCGGTACAGAACGGCCATCGGATCCCCGCCGCCGGCCATGTTGTCCAGCGTCGAGCCATTGACGACGAGCAGGTCCATGTCGTCATCGTTGTCGTAGTCGAAGAAGGCCGCGCCATTGCCATTGATCTCGACAATGTAGTCTTTCGTCTCTTTGCCGCCGCAAAGGTTCAGTACGGTTACGCCGGACGCCGCCGCCGTGTCCGTGAAGCGTATCCGTGGCTGATCCTGCGCCGAAAGCGCGGCAGCCAGGCACGTGAAGACGATCAGCAGCGGTGAGCGAAGGCCGGGTTTCATGGCGTCCGGAGCGCCGGCGGCGACGACGAACTCTTCATAGCAGCATAAGCAAAAGTGCGTGATAGGATACCGTTTGTGCGGAAACGACGAGCCCGGAAGGGTTGGCGTTGGCGCGTTGGGACGCTCCTGGGCGCCGTGCTCGCGGCGGCTTCCGTCATCCCGCCTGCTCGGTCGCAGGCCCCTGCGCAACCCACTCTGCCTGCCGGCTCCAAGCAAGCTGCAAGGGCGAAAGTCGCTATCGAGACGGACGCCGCCCCGATCGAGGAGCTGGTTGCACTCGTGGAGTCGGCGGAGCAGGCGAACGACCTCCCGGAAGCCGCCCGCCTCTATGAACGCATTCTGGAGCGGCGCCCCGATTGGGCGGCCGTCAAGCTGAATCTCGGTCTCGTCTACCACTCGCAGCAACGCTACCTCGAAGCGGTGCGGATTCTTTCTGAGGTCGTCGAACAGGACCCTGAGCTGCGATCGGCGATGTTGTTTCTGGGGGCCTCGTACTACAACCTCGACCGCTATGCCGAAGCGGTGCCTCTGCTTGAACGGTACCTTTCGCTCGAACCCGCCAGTGATGAAGCACGGCCTTTTCTTGCCGCCTCCTACTTCGCGCTGAACGAGTATCAGGCTTCCGCGTTGCAGTATCTCCGGCAGATCAGCTTGACTCCCGGCAACGCCGCGCTCTACTTCCATCTCGGCGAGGCCTATTCCGCCATGGCTGCTGCGCTCGTCAGGCGGATGGAAGATGAATCGAGCGATTCGGCGGCGGCTTCCGGCAACAGCGGCTACTACCGGCTCCTGGCGGCCGTCCAGCAGTCCCTCGATGAGAAGAACTTCGCTCATGCCGAGAGCAGGCTTGGGGAAGCATTGGCCCTTGATCCGGAGAACAGCGAGGGACGATTGGCCTACGGCTACTACCGGCTGGCGAGCGGTGACCTCGCCGCCGCCAAAGCTGATTTCGAGACCATCCTTGGCAACCAACCCGGACACTGCCGGGCCTTGCAAGGCCTGGTGGACACAAGCATGGGCCAGGAAGACCAGGCAGGCTTGGCGGACGCGGTTCGCCGGCTCCTGGCAGTATGGCCGGCCTGCCTGACCTTCACGGTGAAGGACTCCGATCAGGAACTGCAGACCGAATTCTCCGGCTCGGACGCCGCCCGGACGAAGTGCCGGCAGGCGGTGGCGAAACGCTCCTTCCCTGCGAATGCGGCCGGGCGCGTCGAACGGACTCTGGTCATGGCCTCCTGCTTGGAGATCCAGGGGGCCGTGCCCGCGGCCACTGCGGCCCTGCTGTCGATGCTTCCGGAAAGCCCCAGGGGCCGGTATTTGAGTTTCCAGGTCCTGCTTCGCCTCGCGCAGAGAGCCTACCGACAATCGGCCCGGCTGAAGCCGAACTCGCCGCTTCTGGCCGGGCTCCGCGCCCGGGAATTCGAGAGGCAAGGCAACCTGGAAAGCGCCGACGCCGCGTATCGGAACACTATTCTCGTAGCGGGTTCAGACCCCCGGACGCTCCTGGCATACGCTCAATTCAAGGCGCGGATCGGCAGAGCCGACGAAGCGGCGCCGCTGCTCGAGCAAGTTCTGCAGGCGTCTCCCCATCACCCGCGCGCCAACGCGATGCTGGCTGATGTCTTCCTGTCCCTCGATCGAACCGCGGACGCCATCCCGCTACTCCGCCGCGCTGTCGACCTCAACCCCGGCGACGAGACGTCGCGGCGCAAACTCGCGACCGCCCTCGATGAAAGCGGGCAACTCGATGAGGCGATCCTTGTTCTGGAAAGCGCTCCCGCCGACTCCGACGGCCAGATCCACTTTCTTCTCGGCAACATGTACCGCCGTAAAGGCGAACGGCAAAAGGCGATCGACGCCCTGCGCGTCTATCAGCAACGTCGGCGGCCGGCGGAGTCCTCGCCGTGAGTCCCGTCAGCCTTTTGTCCGGCTGGCTGAACAGGCCGCGATACAGAGTCCATCGCAAACGGTTTTGCAGTATGCTAGACATAGGAAAATCAGATTCTTAGCGGGTGATCTACGCATGCCTCGAGGATGTAGAGAAGTACAACTTTTTTCGGCAAGGGCGCTGGCAGCGCTGGCCGTCATGTTGCTGGCGGCAAATCCCCTCTCCGCGCAGCAACCGGACTCCGCTGATCCTGCCTTCTTCTCGACGAACATCCAGCCCGTCTTCGAGCAGCAGTGCTTCAGTTGCCACAATCCCGATTCCGATGTATCGAAGCTCGATCTCACTTCGCGGGCCGGCCTGATGCGGGGCGGCGATAATGGACCGGCCATCGTCCCCGGCAACCCGTCGAGGAGCCTGCTCTACAAGACCATCACCCACCAGTCACAGCCCTTCATGCCGTTGGGCACGGCTCGCCTGTCGCCGGAAGCGATCGCGAACATCGAGGCCTGGATCGAGGCGGGGGCGGTCTACGGAGATTCCGTTGTCGCCGAAGGCCCGCTGGACGAGCGCCGGGCAAAGGGTGTGCAGCTCTTTCGCGAACACGTTCAGCCTCTTTTCGAGAGCACCTGTCTGAAATGCCACTCGCCCGAAACGAAGGCCTCGGGTCTCGATCTCTCGACGCGCGATGCTTTGCTTGCCGGCGGCGAGAACGGCAAAGTCGTCGAGCCGGGCCAAGCGCAACAGAGCAAGCTCTACAAAGCCGTCGCGCACCTTGCCGAGCCGCATATGCCCTTCCGCTCGGAGAAGCTGCCGTCAGAGACGATCGATCGGCTCCGGGAATGGATCGACTCCGGAGCGCCTTTCGAGGGCGTGCTCAAGGCGTCGTCTGGCGCCATCCGCAGCACCCACTGGGCGTTTCAGCAGCCGCGGCGCCCCGAGACGCCGCAAGTCAAGAACACCGCGTGGGTTCGAAATCCCATCGACGCCTTTGTGGCCGCCAAGCATGAGGAGCAGGGCCTGCAGCCGGTCCCGGCCGCCAACAAGCGCGCCCTTTTGCGGCGCGTCTATCTCGATCTGACCGGATTGCCGCCGACGCAAGAGGAGATGCAGGTATTCCTCGCCGACACGTCACCCAACGCCTACGACAACGTCGTCGACAAGCTGCTGGAGAGTCCCCGTTACGGCGAGCGCTGGGGAAGGCACTGGATGGACGTTTGGCGCTACAGCGATTGGTACGGGTGGGTGAGGCAAAACCAGGTTCGCTACAGCCATCGCCACGTCTGGCGTTGGCGCGATTGGATCGTCAAGTCCGTCAACGACGAAAAGCCCTACGACCAAATGATTACTGAGATGCTGGCCGGCGACGAGCTCGCGCCCGATGACGAGGACACCGCTCGCGCCACCGGTTATCTCGCGCGCAACTGGTACATGTTCAATCGCAACGTGTGGTTGCAGGACACGGTCGAATACACGGCTACGTCATTCCTGGGCATCACGATGAAGTGCGCGCGCTGCCACGACCACAAGTACGATCCGATCCTCCAGACTGACTACTACCGCCTGCGCGCTTTCTTCGAGCCCCACAAGATCCGCATGGACCGCGTCCCCGGGGAGCCCGACACCGAGAAAGCCGGACTATCGCGAGCCTACGACGCCGATGCCGGTGCTCAGACGTACCGCTTCATTCGCGGTAATGAGAACAATCCGGACGAGGACAACCCCCTCAGCCCCGGTGTGCCCCGCATGTTCGGCAGCGGCGACCTGAACATCGAGCCCGTGGAATTGCCGCGCGATGTCTACTACCCGGCGATTCGGACGTTCGTGCATGAAGACTTGCTCGCCAAAGCCCGCGAAGACGTCGCGGAAGCCGAGAAAACCCTTTCTGAAGCCAAGAAGGAACTCGACGAAGCAAGGCGTAATTTGGCGGCTGCAGGCAGTGCGGTGGAAGAACCCGTTCTGCTGGCTGACGGGAACCGCGCCATCGAATCAACCGAGGACGAAGCAGCGCTTGCGAACCAACAAGAGTTGCGCGACAACCTCCGTCAGCTACGACGCGCCGAGGCCAAGGTGACGCTTGCGGAAAAACGTCTTGTCGCCGCACGAGCCCACATTCCGGCCTTGGAAGCACGTATTGAAGCTGACAAAGCGAAGCACGGCCTGCTTGCCGATGCCGACGCCGAGGCCCTGACTGAAACGGCGCTCAAGAAGGAACGCGAGGCAAGAATCCTCAAGGCCGAGGCCGACGTGTTCGAAGCTCGAGAGGAGTTGACCGAAGCTCTGCTCAATCCCAACCCGAAGGATGAGGAAGAGAAGAAAGACGACGCATCGAAAAAGGACGACGGGGAAGAGGAAGAGAAGAAATTCGCCGATGAGAAACGCGTCAAAGAAGCGCAGGGCAAGCTGCAAGCCGCGCTCGACGCCCTCAAGGGCCCGGGTGAAACATATACGCCCATCGGCGAAGAATATCCGCGGACAACCACCGGGCGCCGCACCGCGCTCGCACGCTGGATCGCCAACAAAGAGAACCCCCTCACAGCTCGTGTCGCCGTGAATCACATGTGGCTGCGGCATTTCGGCGAGGGTATTGTCCCCACGATGTTCAACTTCGGCTCGAGTGGCCAGCCGCCTTCGAACCCCGAGTTGCTCGACTGGCTCGCGGTCGAGTTCATGGAGAGTGGCTGGAGCATGCGCCACATGCACCGTCTGATGGCGACGAGCAATGCTTATCGGATGCAGTCGTGGGCCGCCACCGAAAACCCGAACCGTGAAAAGGATCGTGACAACATCTACCTCTGGCGCATGAACCCGCGGCGCATGGAAGCTGAAGCCGTCCGTGACAGCCTGCTCTATCTTTCGGGACAGCTTGACTTCGAAATGGGCGGTCCTGAGATCCCTGCCGACCAGGGCGAGGAACTGTTCCGGCGCAGCCTCTACTTCCAGCACACTCCGGATACGCAGATGACCTTCCTGCGCTTGTGGGATGCGGCCAGCCCGAATGAATGTTTCCGTCGCAACGAGAGCATCACTCCGCACCAGGCTCTTTCACTCTCCAACAGCAAGATCAGTCTGCAGATGTCCCGCGTCCTCACAGGCATTCTGAACGACAAGGTCGGGAGTGAGAAGAGTCACGACACCCAGTTCGTCGAGAATGCGTTCGACATGCTTCTAGGGCGTCTTCCCTCCCAGGCGGAAAGGGAAGCGTCAGAGAACTACATTCATGAGCAAGGAATGCTTTACGCCTCGGCTGTGGATCTGAAGCCTTTTGAGACCGGGGAAAAGAACGAGAAGGTTCCGCCGTCATCCGACCCGCATACGAGGGCGCGGGAGAGCTTCGTTCACGTGATGTTCAATCACAACGAGTTCGTCACGATTCGCTAGACCGGTTATGAAGAATCGCCTGCCATTCGCCACGACGGGTTGTTGCGGACCAAGCCGCCGTACATTTCTCGCCGATGCAGGGATGGGCTTCACCGGGTTGGCGCTCGGCGCTCTATTGGTGCGTGACGGAATCAGCTCTACTACTCTTCCGAACGACACCTGGGCTCCGCCTGACGGCAAACCGCATTTCGCGCCCAAGGCCAAGCGCGTCATCTGGATTTTCATGCTCGGCGGCGTCAGCCACATCGAGAGTTTCGATCCCAAACCGGCCGTCACCAAATACGGCGGCAAGACGATAGCCGAAACGCCGCACAAGGATGTCCTCACGGCGGACTTTGTCAAGGAAAATGTTCAGGCGCTCGTAGCTGGCAACACGCGGCATCTCCGCATGAATATTTTTCCGCTTCAGATCGGCCACCGCAAGCGCGGACAGAGCGGCATCGACGTGAGTGACTGGTGGCCCCATGTGGGCGAGTGCGTCGATGACCTTTCCGTTATCCGTTCGATGTGGACCACCGACAACGACCACGGCGCCATCCTGCAGTTCCACACCGGCCGGCACATCTTCGACGGTTATCTGCCCACAGTCGGGTCATGGGTCCACTATGGACTGGGATCACTGAACGAGAATCTGCCGCAGTTCGTCGTGCTGGGCGAACCGCCCGGCGATTGTTGCGGCGGAGTGGGCGCTCACGGGGCGGGCTATCTGGGTCCCGACAACGCCGGCGTGCCGATCGAAGTCGATCCCGAAAACCCGCTGCCGTTCGCCTCACCCGGTCCGGATGTCTATCAGACTGAGCAGAAACGCGAATTCGAGTTTCTCAAGAAGCTCAATCGATTGGCGGGTGTCGAGTATCCCGACGACCCGAAGATGCGGGCGCGCATCAAGTCATATGAGCTTGCGTTCCGCATGCAGACGGCCGTCCCGGATGCAATGCGACTTGCTGAGGAAAGTGAAGAGACCGAGCGGCTCTACGGCCTGGACCACGAGATCACCCGGCCCTTTGGTGAAGTCTGTCTTGCGGCCCGGCGGCTGGCGGAGCGAGACGTACGTTTCGTACAGGTCTACCACGGCACGTCGGTCAACAGGTGGGACGCTCACAGCGCGCTGAAGAAACGCTATACCGATCTCTGCGCAAAAGTGGACAAGCCGATTGCCGGACTGCTCAAGGATCTCAAGCAGCGCGGGATGCTCGACGACACGCTCGTCGTGTGGGCCACCGAGTTCGGCCGCACGCCGGGGGCGGACGGCGCGAGCGGCCGTGATCACCACCCCTTCGCCTTTTCCATCTGGATGGCCGGCGGTGGTGTCAAGGGCGGACACGTACACGGCGCTACGGATGAACTGGGCTTCCATGCCGTCGAGAACCGCCATTACGTAACCGATGCGCACGCCACGGTCATGCACTTGCTGGGACTCGATCCCAGACGACTCGAGATTCCCGGGCGCAAGCGCCTCGACATCGACTTCGGCCACCCCATCACGGACATCATGGTCTAGAGCCCTATGCGAAACCCCATCCCCGAGTGTCTGACCTGCAACCGCACCAGCCGACGAACCTTCCTCGCCGATGCCGGCATGGGTCTGACAGGGCTTGTTCTGGCGACGATGTCGCAGGGCGACCGGGCTTTGGCCTCGGAGGCGTATCAAGAGGCCTGGACCCCGCCAGACGGTAAACCGCACTTCACGCCGAAAGCGAAGCGCGTCATCTGGATTTTCATGATCGGCGGTGTCAGCCACGTCGAGAGCTTCGACCCGAAGTTTGCTCTCAACAAGTACGCCGACAAGACGATTGCCGAGACACCTTACAAAGACGCGCTCACCTCTCCGCTGGTCAGGGAAAACGTACAGGAGATCGTCACGGGGCGCAAGATCATGACCCGCCTGTTTCCCATGCAGACGGGTTACCGCAAACGAGGCCAAAGCGGCATCGAAGTGAGTGACTGGTGGCCGCACGTCGGCGAATGCGTCGACGATCTGGCGGTGGTGCGTTCGATGTGGACTACCGACAACGATCACGGCGCGCAGCTTCAATTCCACACCGGCCGCCACATCTTCTTCGGCTACCTGCCCACCATCGGATCATGGGTGCACTACGGGCTCGGATCGCTGAACGACAATCTGCCAAGCTACATCGTGCTCGGACAGCCGCCGGCCGATTGCTGTGGGGGAGACGGCACCCACGGATCGGGCTACCTCGGCCCCGAGCATGCCGGTATCGGCATCGATGTGGATCCGGAGAACCCGCTGCCCTTCGCTTCACCCGGCCCCGACGTGTTTCGCCGGGAGCAGCAGCGGGAGTTCGAGTTGCTTCAGAAGCTCAACAACATCTCCCGTGTCGAATACCCCGATGACCCGGCTCTGCGCGCCCGCATCAAATCCTACGAGTTGGCGTTCCGCATGCAGATGTCCGTGCCTGAAGCTCTGGAATTTTCACAGGAGAATACAGAGACAAGACGCCTGTATGGGCTTGACGAAGACACCACCAAGGACTTTGGCCAGGTTTGCCTCGCCGCGCGCCGGCTTTCCGAACGCGGCGTCCGGTTTGTGCAGCTCTACCACGGCGGCAACTCGGGCGCGGGCAGGTGGGACGGCCACCGGCAAATCAAGAAGAGCTATGACGCGCTGTGTCCGCAAGTCGATAAACCCATCGCGGGCCTTCTCAAAGATCTCAAGCAACGCGGCCTGCTTGACGAGACTCTCGTCGTCTGGGCAACCGAGTTCGGCCGCACGCCCGGAGCGGAAGGCGGCTCGGGCCGCGATCATCATCCCTACGGCTTCTCCGTCTGGATGGCGGGCGGCGGCATCAAGGCCGGTATCACCCACGGCCGCACCGACGAGCTCGGATTCCACTCCGTTGAAGACCGCCACTACGTGACCGACGTTCACGCCACGGTCCTGCGCCAACTCGGTCTCGACGCACGCCGACTTGAAGTTCCCGGCCGCAAGCGACTCGACCTCGACTTCGGTAATCCGATCCACGACATCATCTCGTGACGAGCAGCCAGCGTTTTTGGCCCCGCTCGATCGGGCGGGGGGCGCGAGCCCGTCACGGACCGATGTCGTTTTTGCACGCCGCGCGATCATCTTCGGTGATGCCGAACCGAACAGACACAGGAGGCGCCAAAGGAAGATTCCCTGTATCGTCAATGATCCGGCTGAGCCTTCTCGCGATTTTCCTGCAAGGCGCCGTGTTTGCCGGAGACAAGCCTTGGACTCTGGACGCGATCATGTCGCTGAAAACGATCAGCGACCCGCAAATGAGTCCCGACGGCTCCCGCGTCGCCTACGTCGTTCGCGGTGAAACGCCGGGTCACAGAGCCTACTCGTCCGAGATCCGTGTTGTGCGAACCGGCACACCACACCAGGACTCCCTGCTGTCTCCCTCTCATCCCTCGGACCACGCGCCGCAGTGGGCCCCCGGCAACTCCGACCGACTCGCGTTCCTGTCCTCGCGCCGGGGCAAGGCGCAGGTCTACGTCGCGACGTTGTCGGATGGCGCGGTGCGGCCCATCACCAATTCGCTCACTGGTGTGAGCAGGTTCGGTTGGTCACCCGACGGACAATCGATGGCTTATGTCGCCGTCGATCCCGTCGGTCCTGAAGAGGCCGCGCGCATTGAAGCCGGCGACGATGCGATCGTCCGGGGAGAGAACCTGAAATACAACCGCATTTATATCGTGTCCGGCGGCGGCAAAGCCCGGCTGCTCACCAGGCGGGACCACCATGTCCTCTCATTCGACTGGTCGCCCGATGGCTCCCGAATTGTCTACGCTGCCCAGAAGACTTCTGAAGCCCGTTACGCCTTTCACGTCGACATTCATGAAGTCGACGTCATGACAGGCGCCGTCACCGATCTGGTGACGCGGGAAGGACGCGACGCAAGCCCTGCCTACTCGCCTGACGGCAAGCAAATCGCCTTTCATACACAGGGAGCCACGCTCAACTACTTCGCCGAGCGCGATGTTGCGCTCGTGCCGTCTGGAGGCGGGACCGTTCGCAATTTGAAGGAATACTACGACGGCGACGTTTTTCGAGGGGGGGATTCCTATTGGTGGTCCGACGATGGGTCGGAGCTGGTTTTCGGCGTCGGAACCAGCACACGGTATCGCCTCCGCAAGGTCGACGTCCGGTCATGGAAGCCGGTTCCCTTTGAGTCACCGGATCTCACGAGTCCTTCCGCATTCTCGATGAGTGCTGACGGGCAGACGGTCGCATTCGTACGGTCCCGGAATGACGTGCCGCCGGAACTCGCCCTTGGCCGGATCGAGACTTCGAACAGCATGAAGATCACGGATCTCATCGCTCACAACGAGCAGGCCCATGCCTATCCCTCACTCAGGACCGAGACGATCACATGGCGTTCCAAAGACGGCTCGTGGGTCGACGGGGTGCTGCGCTACCCGATCGGCTACGAGGAAGACTCGAAAGTCCCGTTGCTCGTCGAGTTGCACGGCGGGCCGACCGGTGTGGCCACGGAGGGTTTTCCCACGCCTCGGACCTACCCGACACAACTCTTGGCTCAGGATGGTTTCGCCGTCTTGGCGCCGAACTTTCGGGGAAGCTCGAACTATGGCGGAGCGTGGCGTCTCAAGAACATCCAATCGCAGGGCTTCGGCGACTTCGACGACGTGATGACCGGGGTTGACTACCTCATCGAAAAGGGCATCGCCGATCCCGAGCGCATGGGTGTGATGGGCTGGAGCTACGGCGGCTACCTGACGTCCTGGGTCATCGGCCACACCGATCGTTTCAAAGCCGCCTCGATCGGTGCGCCCGCCACGGACTGGATCACCTACTACGGTGAATTCAACGGCGCGCTTGAAGTGCTATGGACGTATTTCGGCGGCAATCCCTGGGACTATGCAAAGAACTACATCCGCCACTCGTCGCGCAACAGTCTGGCCAGGAATGCGAAGACCCCTTCGCTCCTGCTGCGCGGCGTAAACGACTTCGACCACAACCCGGAGATCTATCAGATCCTGTACGACCGCGGAGTCCCTGTCGAGCTTGTCACCTTCCCGCGAGAGGGCCACGGCATCCGCGAACCCATGCACCAACGCGACATGATGAATCGCAATTTGAGGTGGTTCCGCAAGTGGGTGCTCGGACAAGCGCCCGAGTAGCAGGAGAAGAGGTCCGCCAGATCAGAACAACTCGTGGACCGGTTCGCCCGTAGTGTCGTCAATCGAGTTGGCGATTTTCAGAGGCCGGCCGATCGGCGTCATGTATTCCTTGGTCCAATCGATGCCCAAGGCTTTGTAGACGGTCGCGAACAGGTCTCCGACCATCACGCGCCGGTCTGCGATGTATGCCCCTCGCTCATCGCTGGCGCCTACGACACGCCCGCCCTGGATACCGCCGCCACCCAGCAGAATCGACCAGCAATTCGGCCAATGGTCGCGGCCGAGAGCCGGATTGTGCTCCGGTGTGCGGCCGAACTCACCCATCGCCACTACCACGGTCGAATCGTAGAGGCCGCGATCAACAAGATCGTCGATCAGCGTGGAAAGCGACTTGTCGAGTGGAGGACACAGCCGGTCGCGATGGCCCGCGTCATTCTTCGAGTGGGTATCCCACGAGTTGCCGTGATACCCCGCGGCCGTCACGAACCGGACTCCCGACTCGACCAAGCGCCGAGACAACAGCAGACTCAGGCCGACGGTGTCGCGCCCGTAGGTGTCCTTCGTCTTTTCCGACTCCTGTGAGAGATCGAACGCATGACGCACCTCGGGAGCCAGAATCATCTCCCAGGCCTTCTGGGTGAAAGAATCCATGGCGGCATGTTCGAGGCTTTCGACTCGACTGCGATACATACGGTCAATGACCTTCTGGAATTCCATCCGTTCGGACATTGCGGCCGGCGCCAGCGACTTCGGGAGGCTGAGGTCCGCCACTTCAAAGCCGTCTTTCGCCGGGTCGGGAATCATCATTGGATCGTAGTCCGGCCCGAGGAATGCGGAGCGGAAGTAATCCTCGTATTGTTTCTTGTTATCCCAACTCGGAACGAACACGTAGGGCGGCAGAGCGTTGGTGGGTCCCAGCTCCTTGCCGACAATCGAGCCCCAACTCGGAAACTTCATCGCCGGGTTCAGCTCGTGTCCCGTTGCTGCGTAATGGGTCGCCTGCGGATGATCGTCACCGAACGAGCGCATCGAGCGAATGATCGACAGCTTGTCCATCCGCTTGGCGATCTGCGGGAGCAACTCTGAAACCTGAATGCCGGGTACGTTTGTCGAGATGGGCCTGAAGGCGCTGCTGGGCTTGGGATCGAACGTATCTTTCTGGCTCGGGCCTCCTTCGAGCCAGATTACGATCACTGACTTGGCCTTCCCGCCGGGAGCATTCCCGGTACGAGCCGCTACAGCTTGCTGCAACAACAGCGATTGGCTCAGATGCATCCCGAGGAAGCCGAGCGAGCCGACCTTGACGAAATCCCGCCGCGACCATTCCTGTTCACTGGCGCATTGACAACCGATCCGTTTCATGGTTTGCTCCCCGCAACGCTTTCCCGGTAACGCTAATGATTCTCCGCAAACTCGCGCGAACTCAACAAGCCCCATTGCAAGTGCCGCAGCCCCTCTTCGCGGCTCGCCGCTTTCGCAATCAAGCCCTTCAGGCCTCGCAACTCGGCGGCTGCCGGGTAGCGTGTCAGCGCGGCCAAGTACAACTCTTCGATGATCGTTTCATCGGAGGCCCCGCTTTCATATAAATCATACACCCGGGCGCCCTCGCTCCAAAGCGTCTCATTGAAGGTCGAGCCGACGAGAACGTGCAGGGCCTGTTTGAGATTCGGCTTTGTGTTTCTTTCGGGAACGGCCGCTCGATTTGGCCGTCCGTAAATATCGAGAAACAGAGATTTGAAAAGATCCGTTTCACGGAGTTGGATTGCCCTTGTACCGAGCGGCATCTGGCTCTCGCCGCGGGGAGCCCCCGGACCATATGCCGTAAACATTGCCGGCACGCCTGTGACCGTGCTGATCGCGTCGAGCAGAACTTCGGCATCGAGCGGCCGCGGCAGCGCGTGCGAATAGTTCGTCCTGTCCGCTCGATTCGTCTCGTTCGTCATGCTCGAAAGCTGATACGTCTTGGAAGAGACAATCAGGCGAGTCAGACGCTTCAGGTCATACCCGTTAGCGGCAAAGTCCTCGGCCATCGCCTGCAACAATTCCGGATGCGTCGCCGGATTTGTCGAGCGGAAGTCATCAACCGGATCGACGATGCCCCGCGGGAAGAAAAGACTCCAGATGCGGTTGACCGCGGCCTCGGCGAAATACGGATGCTCCGTCATCCACTCGGCCAGTTCCTGGCGCACGCTGTTCTGATTCTTGTGAGTAAGGACGGTGCCGTCGAGCAAGGTAGGCGGCATCTCCTCGCCGGTGCGGGGGTGGAGAATCCGTAGTTCGCGGGCGCCCACCACATCCGGCGCAATCTCCTTGCCCATCGGGTAATCGAATATGACGGAATCCCGACCGGAAGTACCTGTCCGGAAGACGTGTCCGAAGAACGCCGTCAGCCCCCAGAACTGATCCTGCGTCCAGTTTTCGTAGGGATGGTCATGACATCGCGCGCAATCGAACCGCCGGCCCATGAAGACGCGGGTCTCCTCCATCATCGTGTCGGGCGGCGGCCCGATCACGGCAATCGGAAGGAAGTGCCGCGACGGCCCGCTGTAGCCTTGCGCCGCAATACGCTCGCGCGCCATCTGGTCATAGGGCTTGTTCTCTGCGATGCTCGCACGAATCCACTCCCAATAATCCTGGCTCCACTTGGAGTTGTTACCGAGTGCGAAAATCGCGACGCGAAGGAAATCCGAGAAACGATACGTCCAGTAGTCAACGTACTCCGGAGAATCCAGAAGGATATCGATCAACTTGTCTCGCTTCCGAGGGTCGTTGTCGCTCAGGAACTCCCGTGCCCGAGCCGGCGGAGGCAGCGTTCCCGTCACGTCCAGGCAAACACGCCGCAGAAACTCCGCGTCGCTGGAAGGCTCCGAAGGGATGATGTTGAATTTTCGGAGCTTCGAGAAGATGTGGTCGTCGATAAAGTTGGTTGGCGCGACTTCAGGGTATTTTCCCGGCTCGGGGCCGATCACGCCGATCTGGAAGCCGCTCATCCGGCCAGCGGCTCGCACCAGGACGGTGACCTCGCCGGGATGCTTGGCTCTGACGAGTCCCGAATCGGACACCTCTGCGATGTCGGTGTCTTCCAGTTCGTAAAAGACATCAGCGGAAAGGTCCTCTTCCACTCCGTTCGCCTGCCTGCCGGTCACCAGGAGTCGATGCGTCTCACTCGGCTTCAAGAGAAGAAGCTTGGGCTCGATGCTCAACCCGGCAAGACGGGAATCAGCCGTTTGCTCTTCACCGTAAGGCGCGCCCGTTCGGACCCATTCGAGAATCTTCTTGTAGTCGTTCGACCCCTTTTCGAACCGTACTCCCCCTCCATGCACGACCTGCATGGTCGGCTTGAGGAGCAGTAGGCTGTTTTCGGGATTGTCCTTGTCGATGCGGGGTGTCCGGGGACCTCCCGACTCCGCACTGAGAACCTGATACACGCCACCCTTGACGATCCACTCGTAGTCTTCGTGCGGGTGCTCCGCGTTGTCGGAAAGCTTGAAGCCGTTCTTGCCCTTGACACCGCCATGACAGGATGCGCCGTTGCAACCGCGGCGAGTGAGAACCCCTCCGATCTCGCGCGCAAAACTGAAGGGGCGTTTCTTGGCGGAATCGCTTACGCGGAATCGAGCTGTCGATTGCCTCCCTTCGACGGTAGCCTTTACTTCCGCCTCACCGTCCGATCGGCCGGACAATATCGCATCCGCATCCAGCTCCAATATTTGCGGGTCCGAGACGCTCCAATGCGCGCTCGAGGTGACATCGCGCTCACGCCCGTCCGTATAACGGCCGACGACCAGCAGCCGTTGCGTGGCGTCCGCGCCACTGAGCGTTCGTGACGAGGGCAGGAGTTCGATCGAGACAAGTTCAGCACCCGAAGCGGGCACAAGCCCGACCAAAGTGCACACCGCGGAGGATGCCAGGAATTGTCTGATCTGCATGCCGTTCATCACTCTTCTCTCGTCACCTGCTCTTCAGCACCGCCGGCCGAACTGATGATCTCCGGTGGTCGAATCACCATCAACAGCAGTTCCTTTGCCAGAATTGCCGTCCCCATCTTCCCATCCAGCACCGGGCGAGCCATGATCCGTACTTTCGAAGGCATTCTTGTCGCGGGCGCGTCCGGCGCAGCGACGAACAGCATCGTGGCAAGCTGGCTCTTGGCTCGATAGCGGTCGATCTTGCCATCGTTAAGCGGCGGAGGCCTGTTCGGCTGTACTTCCGTTCCCATGATCGCTTGAACACCCTCGGGCAAACCCACGGCCTGCAAGGCGATGTAACCGTTAAAGCCCTCTTCTTGATCCGTCCTGATCGAAACCTTCCTGGTCTCATCCGGGACCAGGTTCAGGTGTTTCGTCCCGATATGGACGGTGCCCAGGTGAGGAACCTGCGGGCGCAGAATCACATGGTAGCTGAAACGGTCGTCCGCTTCCTGGGTCGTGATGTCTCGGATCTCCAGCGTGAATCTACCGTCGCGCAAGAATGTGAAAACGGTCTTGGGTTGCACCGTCTTCATGATGAATCCGCCGTTGTTGTTGAGGTTCGAGTGGATATTGGTGAAGACCTCGACATCGTTCTCGTCAACGACCTTCAAGAAGGGGTTGAAGTCCGGGACGGTGGCATCGGCGGTATCGATCTCCAGCACGACTTTGTCGCCTCGCTTCGCCTCGAACTGAACACGATCGATGTCGCCGGCTCTTTCAATGCTCCCTTCGATCAAGGCGGGTAACGTTACCGGGACGGCATCCTCCGTGCTGTCGACCTTCGTCACCGGAATCGGCCCTACAAAATGAGGCTCTCCCTCTCCGCTTTCCGCTGATTCTTCCGATTCCGAATCCGTGACGGCTGGTTTCACAGACCGAGACCACAGTGCTTGTATCCGATCGGGCCCAAGCTCACGCGTGAAACTTCGCTCTTCCCATAGAGGCGAATCGTTTTGCGACGGGCGGTGCCGGGTCCGATGCGGGTTCCAGTGTGCGTCCCCAGTGATCGGCGCGACTCTGAGCTGATAGATATGGTCTGCGCTCCCAGGCCCCAAGAAGGTGCCCACCCGCAGGATGTAGCGGCCCGACTTCTGAAAACGGTATTTCATTCGAGGGTCGCTCGAATAGCCCGGGAAGTGAATCGGCTCATCATTGTAGGCCAGCCTCGTCAACCGCCCAGGATTCAGCCAGCTTCCCGTCGGCGCAAGAAGCGTCAACGTCGGATCCATCAATGCCGTTCCTGAATCGGCCTCGAAGAGCAACTCCTGCCCGCTCTGTACTTCCAGTTCGTAGTCGTCGATTTGGCCCTTTTCGTCAATCCGTCCGTGAACGACGACGGGGAGCGAGGACAACGAGCCGGCCAAGCGGTTTTCTGCCCCCTCTCCTTCAGCTTCGAGCAAGCCAGGCTCGGTGTGAACCCGGAAAACCAAGGCATCCGAAAGGCCATGAGGCGTGACGAGCCGCAATCGGTGGGCTCCAGGCTGCATGGAATCATCAATGGCTACGGTAAGAACGACCTCATAGGGTGGCTGATCTTTGTCCTTCTTGGATGGGCTTTCTATCGCCGCCACCTTCTCCACGACGCCCGCCAAGCCCGGAGCGTTGAACCAGGCGGCATAGGCACCTTCGAGGGAGGTTCCTCGCAATCGGATCTCGAATTCGCTCCCGGTTTGGCCGCCGGATGGGAAGACAGAGATCAGTTTCGGTTCGGCGGGCGCATCGCCGAACAGGATTGCCGCACACAACAGCCCGGACACCAGCAGCCGTTTCGACTTGGTAAAGCGAACGAAGCCGTTACCTGGATTCAAGATGCACTAACCCCGCAACAAGATTATAGTACGGTTCGTCAGATCCCAAAGCTCTTCCATTCTGTTGAACGAAATCTTGGTTCCACTCCTTAAAAAATGGAACATTCCGAAGCAGTTCGGTGTCTAAGCTTGTAAGGACGACTGCCGGCTTCCCTGAGACCCAGTGCTAAGCTAAGGCCGGCCGACTCCCGAACAACGTGTCCTTGGACCTTACGGCGAACGGCAAGCGAGACGACGACAGGGATCTCCTCTATCGCCTGCAGAGTCGCCGTCCGGGGTCCTTTGAAGAGCTACTCGACCTCTATCAGAAACCGATCTACGGGTTTGTTTACCGCATGCTGGACGACCCTTCGGAAGCGCCTGACGTTACGCAGGAAGTGTTCATCAAGGTCTTCTGCAAGATCGGCGATTTCCGCGGCGATTCCAGCTTGAAGACCTGGCTCTACCGAATTGCCGTGCACGAGGCGTTAAACCGTAGACGGTGGTTCTCACGGCATCGCCGAAAAGAAACCTCGCTGGTTGGTTCGGGCAATGTGAATAACGGACTGTTGAACCGTTATCTGGTGGATGAATCTCAATCACCCTTCATGACCGCTTATCGTCGAGAACAAAGAAAGTTGGTTGAAAATGTGATGCGTCATATGGATGAACGCTTCCGAACGGTGGTGATTTTAAGGGATATCGAAGGGCTTAGCTATAACGAGATCGCCGAAACCTTGCGGATTTCCCTGGGAACAGTCAAGTCCCGCATCCTGCGGGGACGGGAAATGTTGCGGTCGAGGCTGCCGCAGCAGGTGGCCGACTCGGTGCCGGCAGGAGCGGCGCTGCAAACGGAGTGAGGATATGACCTGCCATGCAATACGAAGACAGATAGGGAGATATCTCGACGCAGACCTTGGCTTTCTGAGCCGCTGGTTGCTGCGGCGGCACCTCCTGGCTTGTCCGGCATGCTTTGACGACTACGAGGAGCGCGGCGGACTCGGAGATCTCCGGAACGAATTGCCCGCAGTTCCCTTTCCTCTCAGCGTGCGGGCAAGCGTGCTTGTTGCGGTTTCTCACAGGTTGAACGCTCAGCCTTGGGAGCGTCTGAGAAATCAAGTCGAGAACTTTCTGCGTCCCCGGGCCGTCCCGGCGACGGGCGGCGTGCTTGCGGCCGTGATGCTTTTCCTGGGGTTGTGTTCCGACATCGTCTTCATTCGGAATCCCTTCACGGAAGACGTGCCCCTTACCTATATGACGAAGGCATGGATCAGCGAGCCCAGTCTGGCCGAGATTCCCGGACCCGTGCTCGAAGAGGATGTTACAGTCGAGGCGTTCATCGACCGCGAGGGACGTGTCTATCACGTTCGTATGTTGGAGATGCCCCAAAATACGCCCGATGCCGAGATGAAGATCAAGTCTCAGGTACGAAATATCTTGCTGACTACCAAGTTCGATCCGGCGACCCGGTTCGGCAAGCCTGTGTTTGGCCGCATCCTTGTGGCATTTCGGTCGGTGATTCGGGAGACGGTCTACGGATAGAGCATTTTTCGGCACAGCAGCCGTACGTCTCGGTCCGCAGCGAGGTCTCATCTGAGTCTGCGACGGCCCGAAAGCCTCCTCGATTTCAACGTTGCCGGCCGGCGAGTGCCTGCTGCTTTCATCGTGCCGGCTGCTCTAGATACAACTGACGATTCTCGACCGGCATGCTACATTGAGGGCGTATTCGATTCGGGCTCGTTCGCGAGTTGGGGTGCGCGGATAACTTGCTCCTACCGATCATTGGACGCATCAAGGAAGGGGAGAAGTGATTCTTGTTACCCGCCCGGCGTCCAGAGAGTAAACCGGCGCCTGACGAGCCACGTCATATAAATGATCGTGCGTAGCGGATTTACTCCAGGAGCGAGTTTGACCATGAAGGCTTGGCTTCCCGTGCGATTCGCTTCAGCATTGCTTGTTGTCTGCATTGTCCCCGCTGTCTTGGCCCAAGGCCCAGATTTCGGCGTGAATCGGCTCGCTCCGTACGTACCCTCTCCGCCTCCGGTTGTCGAGCGGATGTTGACCTTGGCCGATGTCACCGAGCAAGATACTGTCTATGATCTGGGTTCGGGAGACGGCCGCATCGTTGTCATGGCGGCACGGCAGTTCGGTGCCCAGGCCGTGGGTGTCGAGATTGACGAGAAGTTGGTTGATCGGGCACGCGCTCGGATCAAGGAACTCGAGTTGGATGATCGTGCCCGGATCCTGCAGCAGGACCTGATGCGAGTAGACCTTTCACCAGCCTCTGTCGTAACGCTCTACCTGCTGTGGACCTCGAACAAGAAACTCCGGCCCAACCTAGAGCAAGGCCTGCAAGTGGGTTCGCGTGTGGTTTCGCATGATTTTCGCATCGAGGGCTGGAAACCGGTCAAAACCGAGAAGCTGACAGGGCAGGGAAGAGATCATACGATCTACCTCTACGAGATCGGTAAGCACTAACCTGCATTCGCCCTGGAGTGTTCTGCGAACTGTCTCACGGGGCATTTTGAATCGGGATCGACGGCGGCGCTCCCAAGCACAACAGCGAAGGTGGCGGCTTCAATCCGGCTCACGCCATTTGATTCCAGGCCGTTGCAACCGCTGGATGACAGTGGGGGGAGACCCCCGGCAGCACGCAGCGCCCCCTCACTCCACCTTCAATGCCACCATCGTCATGTCATCTGTTTGAGGGGCTCCGTCTGAGTGCTGCCTGACGGCTTCGAACGACCGCTCGATCACTTCCTCCGGAGATAATTCTAAATCGCGAGCCGCTGTAATTACTTCCAATAAGCGATCTTCGCCGAATTCTTCGAAGCGACGGTTCATCGCCTCCGAGAAGCCGTCGGAGTAGATCACAAGAAGATCCCCCGAGTGGAGATCCAGGTGCGCCTGCTGATATGGGATCGATGCCAGGATGCTCAACACCGGTCCACCCACATCAAGGGGCTGCACTTGCTTGTCGGAGAGCAGAATCGGCGGATTGTGTCCGGCATTGGTGTAGTGGAGACGGCGGCCGTCCGGATCCAGCAGGGCGAAGAACAATGTGACGAACTTGTCGGAGTCGGTGATTTGATGCAGCAGCTTGTTCGATCGCTCGATACACCGGGCGGCGGACGACTCGACGAGTGTCTGTCCACGCACCGTAGCTTGCGTGCAAGCCATCAACAGCGCTGCCGGCATACCTTTGCCCGAGACATCGCCCAGGCAGATCGCATAGCGGTCCCCTGCTGGATAGTAGTCGTAGTAGTCGCCGCCCACGTTGCGAGCGGCGAGAGAACGTCCCGCGATCCGGAAGCCGGGAATCGCCGGCGGTTTTGTCGGCAGCAGCTTGTTCTGAATGTCGTGGGCCATCTTCAGTTCTTGCTGCATGAGCTGAAGCGCCTTTTCTTCCTCGCCGAGACGCGCGTTCTCGATCACTTGCGCTGACTGAGCCGCAATGATTGCGAGAAGGCGCTGATCACTCTCGGTGAAACCTTCTTTTCCTCGTTTGTTGAACACGCTGAGGACACCGATCAAACGGCCTTTGAGTCGCAGCGGAACGCACAGCAGCGAGTGAACGAAGCCGTCGGTCTGCCGTGTGGGGGCTCGAAAACGATCGTCCGTTGCAACGTCGTTGATGATGAGTGGCGCCTGGTTCTTGATGATCCAACCGACGACTTGATCGCTCAGTCGAAAGGGATTTGTCTGCATGTCCGTCTCGACTTTGCGAACCATCGTGCGCAAAGCGGCAGCTTCATCCTGGCCGCTCAACATGAGAACGGCTGCCTGCTCGACACGCAGGTGCTTGACGCACTTCCGGACCACCAGATCGATGACAGCGTCCAGCGAAGAGGCCGAGGATACCGCTGTCGCGACCTCGTTGAGAATCGACAACTCCTCGACAGCTCGCCGCAGTCCGGCGTTTTCTGCTTCGAGTCGATCCTGTCTGGCTTGATGATCGTCGGACATGGTCAGGTCAGTGTTTCCTCCTCCGTGTGCGGTTCATACAAGCTGGAAACATCCGGGCCTGGATCAACGCCGCTTGATCTGTGGGATGTTTCAGGCCAGTACGGGACGAAAGTACTACCGGTCAGCATGAATATCATTGGCGACCTTAGCGGCCTCCCTGCGGGGAAGTCAATAGAGAGGAGGTTTTGCCGATACCTCGAACGGCTTCTTCGCTAGGAACATTCAGCCGCGGACAGCACCGAAGAGAACGGTGGGTTCGTATGGACGTGCCGAACCTATGGAGCGACCGGTTCGAGAGCCACACTCTTTCGAACCCGATCCGACCATAAGAGTAGTCATCACCCTCGGACTCCTGCCCGATTCTGTACAAGCCGGTTTTTTAGAAAGCCAGGGTGCCCGTGCGGGGGACTTCTTCATCGTTCGGCAGATACAGGGTTTGGCAGCGCTCACAACGATATACTTCGTTGCCGGCTCCCAACATCTCCTGCACTTCGCAGCGGAACTCGTACCAGCGCTTGAGATGGCCTGCGCAGATCTTCTTCTTCAAAGGCTCGTTGCAGGCTCGCTGACGGAGCTTTCTCTTCTTTACCTTCGTCCCGTCGGGGAGAGTGAAAATCAGATTCGGATCAGGGGGGGCAACGACCTCGGTCGTTGTTTCAGCTTCGGGCATGAGTCTGCGTCGCGCGGGACGAAATCGAGTATATCAAACATCGGTTCAGGCTCGGCCATCGCTTGTCGGGCAAGCCGCCGTGTAGATCCATTCGCAGTTGCGGCCTGCACGGTCACATCGGTCCGCAACGATAGAATAGTCAACATGAGTTCCGCCTACTCGGGCACAGGCCGCACCGTCGACGTGGAAGGCGTGACTCTGTATCTCGCCCATCCTGATGAGATTTCTGTCAGATGGGTCGGCCAGGAGGAAATGGTCCGCCAGCTTCAGGCGGCTTGGCTCACCATTCACGAGCACGACGTACCCATGACGCCGCGGCTGCTCGGCAAGCCCGGCGTCGGAAAGACGACCCTCGCCTACGCCACGGCCAAGAAGATGAGCCGCGACGTCTATATCATGCAAGCGACGCTCGACACCCGCCCGGAAGACCTGCTGATCACGCCGGTCATCGAAGGCGAAGGCCGTCTCCGCTATGTCGCCTCGCCGCTCGTGACAGCCATGATCCGAGGCGGCGTCTGCATTCTCGACGAGGGCAACCGCATGAGCGAAAAAAGCTGGGCCTCGCTCGCGCCCCTGCTCGATAATCGCCGCTACGTCGAATCCATCGTTGCCGGCATCAAGATTCATGCTCATCGCGGCTTCCGCATGACCGCCACAATGAACGATGATGCCTCCACGTTCGAGCTTCCCGAGTACATCCACTCCCGTCTGCAACCGCAGATCATGGTCGATTTCCCCGAGCGGGATGAAGAGAAGGCCATCCTCACCGAGAACCTGCCGTTTGCCGATGACGCGGTCCTCGACTACGTTACGGACTTCCTCCAGGCTGCTCACGTTGCCGACGAGCGGTACACCTCCCGTGACGGCATCAACATCGGCCGCTTCGCCATGAAGCTCCAATCCTCCGGCAACGGCGCCACCCAGGACAAGTGTTTGCACACCGCGATCCTGCAGACACTGGGGCGGGAGGCGCTCCGCTATGTCCCCGGCAAGTGATCTCTCCGATCTGCGCCGCGGCCACATACGCTACCTCCCGGTCGTACCGGGCCGGCTTGAGTTCGCTCGACACGTCCGCGAGCAGATCCTGAACGCCAAGCCGCAATTCGTCGCCCTCGACCTTCCCGTCACTCTCGCATCCTGCTATGAACGAGCCATCGAGCGGCTGCCTGAGCTTTCCGTCATCATCTACGACGACGAAGGAGCCGACCGGGCGGTCTACGAAACGGTCGAGCCCGCCGACCCTTTTGTCGAGGCCCTGCGCACCGCGGGGGAGGTCAACGCCAAGACCGTTTTTCTCGACCCTGACGTAGCCGAACCTTCCGTCTCGCTTGATTCCTATCCTGATTCCTACGCCGTTGAACGCATCGGTTTTCCGCAGTACATCGCGTCTTATCGCAAGGGCTCCCGTGAGCGGAAAGGCAGCCTCACTGTTCACGCAGAAGCGCTGGCGTCAGAACTCCAGGCCATCGACCTCGAAGCCGAAACGCTTGTCGTCGTTGCGCTGAAACTTCTCGACCCTCTGCTCGAAGCGATGGAGCGTCCGCAGGCCCGCCCGCTGCGCAAGGTCAGGCGCAAGGGAGTTCGGCTTCTCAATCTCCACCCCGAATGCCTCACCGAGGTGCTTACCGAGATGCCGTTCCTGCAAAGCATCTACGAAGCGCGGCGTCACGGCCGGCCGCCGGCTCCCGGCCAGCCGCCCATCGAAACGAAACAGGTGCGCGGCTTTTCTCTCATCGGTGTTCCTGCCGAAGATCCGAAGCAAGGCGCAGTTGCCCGTGGCTCCCAAGAGCCGCTCGACCGTCAGCGGCTTCACCTCCGCCTCTTCCGTGAAGCGCAACGCGTCTACGAAAAGAACACCGGCGAATCGGTTGCTCTGTGGCAGCGGCGGCTTTGGAGCCGTTACGCCCGCAATCTCGCCATGACACAGGGACAGCTTCTCGGCGGCCTGTTCGAGCTGACCGTCGCCGCCCAGTCCACCATCGACGACAACATGGCCTGGGAGATGTGGGAGATGGCCGGAGCTTATGCCCACCAGAAGACTGCCACCGATCTGATGACCGTCAAGCTCTCGGGGGAGCAGATGTGGCTGAACACCCGCAGCATTCGCATCCGCCGCCGCCACCCTCGGACGAAGGCCGGCATGCGCCCGACCGGCCTCAAGGGCCGCAAGGGGGAAAAGACCCCCGGCGAATGGCGCGAGCGGTGGACCGGCTTTTCGATCTGCTCCTATCCACCCGAGGACCTCGTCATTGAAAACTACGGCCACTTCCTCAAGAAGAAAGGCAAGAGCATTCTCTCGGAAGAGCGCTCCCACACCGAGCCGTTCACCACCTCATTGCTCGACGGCATCGACCTGCGCGAAACACTCCGCAACTGGCACGAGAAGAAGATCTACGTGCGCTCCTGGCAACGCGTCTCGGGCGAGGTCGGCGCGGTGGTGCTCATCTTCGACGAAGACCGGGACAATCGCTACTCCTACTGCAAGACCTGGCTCGGCGAGCATCAGAACGAATCGGACATGGCGTTTTACGCCACCGACCCGTTCGAGAATATCGTTGGTCCCGGCATAGGCCGGTCCGAATACGGTGGGCTTCTCCTCAACCTTCCCTCTCGCCGCATGATGGAGGTCTGGACTGACCCCGATTACCTGTTCGCCGAGTCCAAGCCGGAACTCCTGCTGCTCGCCGCGCTCGACTATTCAATCGAAAAGCTCGTCGTCTATGTTGCGGCAAAGCCGCCCCGCTCCATCTTCCGCAGCATTGCCGCCCGCATGGGTTTGAAGATCATCTACATCCCCATCGGCCAGCTCTCTCCCGTGGCTCTGAAGAAGATCAGGGTCATGCACGTCCTCGACGGACAGGACAAACGCGCTGCCGCCAAGGACTACATCTGGTGACGGCTCGCCGTAGCAGCGGCCAACGTATGGGGAGAAGGCAGAGACGGCGCCAGACCAACGAGGTGCGGGCCGTCTTGATCCGTGTTCCGGCAACCTTGCTAGGATGAATCCGGGTCTTTTCCCTGCGTGCTCTTCCAGATCGATATGAGAGCCCTGTTCACGCCTGTCGCCCTGACGCTGAGCTTCGTACCCGTCGCCTTCGCCGATCATCACGCCCATGCGGCCCAGAACGTGATCGTTTACAAGCAGGCGGGCCGTTTTGGCGGCTGGCCGGCGAATCACGGCATCTGGTCGTGGGGGGATGAAATCGTCGTCGGCTTCGAGGCCGGCCACTACAAGTACAGCGAACGCGGCCACGCGATCGACTACACGCGGCCCGCCGAACACCTGCTGGCAAGAAGCCTCGATGGCGGTGAGACCTGGTCCATCGAAAAGCCCGGGAGCCTGCTTCCGCCGCCGGGAACCAAGATGGCCAATGTCCCTACGGAACCTGGTGGGAAGCCTGTCGTCGACTGCCCCGTGGCCATCGACTTCACTCATCCGGATTTCGCCATGACCATCCGCATGGCGAGCCATCAGAATGGGCCGTCCCGCTTCTACTACTCCTACGACCGCTGCAAGACCTGGAACGGCCCTTTCAAGTTTCCTGATTTTGGAGAAGCCGGCGTTGCGGCGCGCACGGACTACCTGGTCAACGGCAAGCATGACCTGACCGCCTTCGTGACCGTGTCCAAGCCGAATGCCCGCGAGGGACGCCCCGTTTGCGTCCGTACGCGAGACGGAGGCAGGAGTTGGCAGATACTGGCCTATATCGGACCGCAGCCCCCCGGGCGAGACTATGCCATCATGCCCGCTTCGGTGCGGCTGGCGAGAAACAGCATCCTAACCGTATTCCGACGGCGCCATTGGATCGAGGCTTGGCGTTCCGACGATGCCGGGCGCTGGTGGACCTTCAAGAACATCCCCGTGCCCGACACCGGCCGCGGCAATCCTCCCAGCCTCACGAAACTCGAGGATGGCCGCCTAGCGCTCGTGTACGGTTATCGAGCCGAGCCCTACGGCATCCGCGCCAAGCTCAGCAGTGACAACGGCGAAACCTGGAGCGACCCTATCGTGCTGCGCGAAGACGGCGGCAATTGGGACTTGGGTTATCCCCGCACGGTGCAACGGACCGACGGGAGGCTTGTGACCGTGTACTACTACAACAACGAGCCGAATGCCGAACGGTTCATCGGCGGGACGATCTGGGACCCCGGCAAGGGCCAAGGCCTGGCCCGACAAGTTATTCTTAGTTCGGAAGGAACCGTACCATGACAACGAGCACCCGACGCAACTTCATCGCCGGAGCGACCGCTCTGGCCGCTTCCCCGGCGCTTCCGGCGGCCGCTGCCGGCAACCACTACTGGGGCGACGTTGGGCTGGCCGTGGCAACGTATTCGCTGCGCAAGTTCAGCCGCTCGCAAGCGATCGCGATCGTCAAGGACCTCGGCGTCAAGTACGTCAACGTCAAGTCGTTCCACATGCCGTATTACCTGTCGAAAGAAGATCTGGCGGCGGCCCGCAAGGAATTTGAAGACGCCGGGTTGACGATCGTTTCCGGCGGCAATATCGGCCTTGGCGAAGATGACGAAGATTACGTCCGATTTCACCTCGAGTACGCCAGGAACGCGGGCTTTCCCACGGTCGTTTGCGCGCCGACCCACAACAATCTCGGCTATGTCGAGAAGTATGCCGAACAGTTCGATCTCAAGATCGCGATCCACAACCACGGCCCCGAGGACGAGTACTACCCCAACGGCGCCAGCGTCCTCAAGCGGGTCAAGAACATGGGTCCACGCATGGGGCTCTGTCTCGATCTCGGTCACGCCTCCCGGACAGGCGTCGACGTCGTCGAAGAGATCGAGATGGCCGGCGACCGTCTCCATGACATCCACATGAAGGATCTCACGAACTTCGCGGACAGAAGCAGTCAAGTCGAGGTCGGCAAGGGCAAGCTGCCGGTCGCGCGGGTCTTCGCGGCGCTCAAGAAAATGAACTACCAGGGCGTCGTCGGACTGGAGTATGAAATCAACTCCAACGCGCCGCAAGCCGGCATGGCCGAATCGTTCGCTTACATGCGCGGCGTACTCGACGGGCAGCGAAGCTAGCCTGCATTTCTCACCACCCGACGGCCGAAGCACGCGATACGACCGCCAGGACTTCGTTGTGCTTGCTTGCCGTGCTCAACGTACTGTCAAGTACGCCTGCGCGCGCCAAGCGGCTCGCGCCTCGTCCTGACGGCCCTCTCACGCACTTCGCCTCGCCACGTGGTGAGAAATGCAGGCTAACACCTCTTGGGCGGTAGTCTCCGAGACTATGGCAGCAAGCGGGGATCGGGGTTTTCGATGTACCCCCGTAGCGTGTCGAGAAACCGAGCGGCAGGCGCGCCGTCGACCACGCGATGATCGAACGTCAGGCTTAACGGCAGCATCTCGCGCGCGACGATTTCGCCGTTCCGAACGACCGGTTCCGCCGCGATGCGGCCCACTCCGAGAATGGCTGCCTGGGGCAGGTTGATGATCGGCGTGAAGGTGTCGACTCCGTAGCTGCCCAGATTGGTGATCGTAAACGTCCCTCCTTGCATTTGCCAGGCTTTCAAGCTGCCTTCGCGGGCTTGTTTGGCAAGTTGACGCGTTTCCGCCGCTATCTGCCGCAACGTTTTCTCAGGAACGTCATGAACCACGGGCGCCAGCAGGCCTGCATCCGTGTCAACGGCAAATCCGATGTTGCATCGGTCGGGCATGAAGATGCCGTCGTCGCGCCATTGGCCTCTCATCTCTTGATGCTCATTTAGGGCCAGGGCTGACAGCTTGATCAGGAAGTCGGTGTATCCGGGAACGGGGCCGGCCTCGATTGCTGCTTCCGTGAAGCGCCGCCGCAAGTCGACCAGGCCGCGGGCATCAGCCTTGGTGATCAGCGTTACCGGCGCCGCCTGGTGGACACCCGCCAGCATCCGCTCGGCGATGGTTCGGCGGATGGTGGTGATCGGAGTCAACCGACCCGTGGAAGCCGCACCGCTCGAGGCAGCGGCGGCCTCCTTGCGAATGTCGCTCTCCTGGATGCGTCCGTTGCGGCCGCTGCCCGTAACCCTCGTCCAGTCGACGCCCAATTCACGGGCGACTCGCTTCGCCCGCGGGCTGATGGCGACTCGCGTCGCTATCTGTGGCTTTGCCGACTCTACGGTGGCGGCCTCGCCGGCTCGCACTCGCACCTCGTGCCGGGGAGCGGCACGGGGCTGTACCTCCAGCGTCGGGTCGCGGCCGGGGGCTTCGAACGGCGCAGCCTCACCTTCTCCGACCAGATAGGCGAGCAATTGTCCGACCACGACTTCATCGCCCGGGTTGGGGGCGCCGGGAGGAATGCGAAGGATGCCTGCGTCAAAGGACTCTACTTCCTGATCCGCCTTCTCGCCTTCCAGGACGAAGACCATGTCGCCGACGCTGACTCGCTGGCCGTCTTGCTTCAGCCACTCGCCGAAATGGCCCTTGTCCATCGACCAGCCGAGCCGGGGGACGACAATCTCAATCGCCATGGGTTCTCACTCTTCGAGAAGCTGCTGAACAGCTTGCACGATGTTCTCCACCTGCGGCACGATCGCCTTCTCCAACGCCGGGCTGTAGGGAATCGGCGTGAAAGCGCCGTTGAGGCGCTGGATGGGAGCGTCCAGGTCGTCGAAGCCCTCCGCGGCGACGCGCGCCGCGATTTCGGCCCCGACACCGCATGGCTGGAACGCTTCATCGACGATCAGCAGGCGGCCTGTCTTTCTCACCGATGCGAGGATCGTATCGGTGTCGAGCGGCGAGACCGTGCGGGGGTCGATGATTTCCGCGGACACCCCCTCGGCCGCCAACTGCACGGAGGCCTTCTCGGCATGGCGCCGCATCAATGAAAGAGCCACGATCGTTACGTCCGTCCCTTCGCGCGCCACTGACGCTTTGCCGAACTCGATCTCGTAAGGCTCCTCAGGGACCGGGCCCTTGACGGTCATCAGCTCGCGGTGCTCCAGGAACAGCACGGGGTCGCTGCAGCGCAGCGCGCGAGTGAACAAACCTTTCGCGTCGTAGGGAGTGGCGGGCATGACCACCCTTAGCCCCGGAATGTGGGTGTAGACAGAGTGATAGCTGCCTGAATGGTGCGTTGCCGCCGAGTGACCGATGCCGATGCAGCCGCGCAGCAGCACCGGCATTTTCAACCGGCCGCTCGACATGTACTGCATCTTGGCGATCTGGTTGATCATCTCGCCGAACGCGTCGTTGATGAAATCGATGAACATGAAGTCGATCACCGGCCGCGTCCCGGTCATGGCCGCCCCGCAGGCCAGCCCGACAAAACCGCGTTCACAGATCGGCGTGTCGCACAGGCGATCCGCACCATACTTGTCATAGAGCCCGAGCGTGGTCGTGAAGTTGCCGCCTCGCGCGCCGATCCCTTCACCCATCACGAAGATGCGCGGGTCGTTGGCCATCTCGTGCGCAAGCGCTTCGTGCGTTGCCGCGACGAAGGTCGTTTCGCGATCGCCGGACGGCGGTTCAGGGCCGTCCGTTTGTCCGGCGTTTTCGGAATAGACGTGCGCCACCGCAGACTGCGCTTCGGGGAACGCAGCGGCTTCCGCGAATCGGTGCGACTCGGCGATCAGCTCCCTGACCTCGGCGGCGACCGCGTCCAACTCGGGTTCGCTGGCCGCACCCGCCTCGAGCAACTGATCTACCAACCGCACGATCGGACAGCGTTCCTTCCACTGGTCCACGTCATCCCTTGTCCGATAGGAGAAGTCGCCCATGCCTTCGGCGTGAGCGCGCGTCCGGTACGTCTTGCACTCGATCAGTGTCGGTCCGCCCCCGTTGCGCGCGCGCTCGATGGCTTCGCCCGCCACACGATGGACCTCCGAGACATCGTTGCCGTCCACCTCGAATCCCGGCAGTCCGTAGTTCGCGGCGCGGCGTCCCACGTCGGGAATACCGCTGGAGTACTGAAAGGGCACCTCGGTGGCGAACTGATTGTTCTCGCATACGAACAGGACCGGCAGGTTCCAGATGCCGGCCATGTTCAGCCCCTCGTGGAACGCGCCGTTGTTGACCGCGCCGTCCCCGAAGAACGCCACCGCGACCTGATCGGTCTTCTTGATCTTGAAGCTGTAGCCACCGCCGCACCCCTGCAGGATGCACGGGCCCACGATGCCGCTGGTGCCCATCAATCCGATCTCGGGCTTGAACAGGTGCATGCTGCCGCCGCGCCCGTGCGAGCACCCTGCCTCCCGGCCGTACAGCTCCGCGATCAGTTCGCGCGGATGCAGCCCCTTGGCCAAGGCATGACCGTGACCGCGGTGTGTGCTGAAGACGACGTCGTCACGACGCAGATGCGCGCAGACTCCCGCCGCAATCGCCTCTTCGCCAACGTAGGTATGACAGGCCCCGTGCACCAGACCAAGCTGATGGGATTTCGCCAGCCGCTCTTCGCACTGCCGAATCACTTGCATGGTGCGGTAGAGAGACAGCAACGCATCCTTGCCAGGCTGGGTCTTCTTAACCTGCATTTCTCACCACCCTACGGTCGAAGCACACGAGAAAAAGGCCGTGATTCGTGTTTCGTGTCTCGTGATTCGTGAAAACCATTGGCGGGGTCTGGTTCGCTCCAGAAGAAATGTCTGACGGCCGGTGAACCGTAAAGGCCGTGTTGCCTGTTTCGTGACCGAGGGCCGAAGGAGGCGATACGGCCGCTACACCTGCGCGCGCCAAGCGGCTCGCGCCTCGTCCTGACGGTCCTGTCACGCACTTCGCCTCGCCACGTGGTGAGAAATGCAGGTTAACGTTGGCCATGTTCGCTTGATCTCTTCTCGCAGACGGCATCGGATCGCTACAACGCGGAGGCAGGAGGGGTCCGCGGGTGATCGATCGGACCGGAACAGGACCCTCCCGTCGATGACCTATTCAGCTTAGAAGCGAGGGCATCCGGCTGCAACGAGCCCCTCGTGCTTGTCAACGCCAGATAGAAAGTCCCCCTGTTTGCGGAATCGAGAACGTACTCCTTTCTCAGCATGGCGTCATTCTGTCGTCGCCGCAAGGCCTTTCGAGAACGGCTGACGGTGTGGAGACACTTGCCGGGACAATATTTTTTAGCTGAACAATAGCGAACAATGGTGAACAATCGTGCACAATGGTGAACAGGGCATCGAGGCGGATAAAAAGCCGTGATTCGTGTCGAAAGGCAGTGGATAGTGGTTAGTGAAAAACCGGTTGGCCGGGCCTGCAGTTGCTCTACCAGGAAACGCCGGCGGGCCGGTGGACCTTGCTTGCGGTCGCGCCATGGATGATGTATCCCGAGACATGACAAACCGCTCTTCCCGCCTCATGCCAGGCAGGTCGGCGCCGAAAAAAGACTGCAGGGCTTCAGCACCCAAAGGCGGTGATTCGCGAGTCATGGCGCACGCTCAACAGGAGGAGCTTGCTGGTATTGGGGTTTCTGGATTTCAAGCTCGACGCCATAAATTTGCCGGACGACCTCTCGCATCCGCTCGGCGTCAAGGGGCGGGGGCTTGGCTTTCCTGGCCTTGGCGGCCTCCTCGGCGGCCTGGCGCTTGATCTCGCGATCACAGCGGACGGAGATCTCGCGGGAACGCTCGAGGCGCTGCGCCATGAGGCTGATCTTGCCGGCGGTCTCGACGACACCGGGCAAGGAACCATCGTCGATATCGCAGTCCTGGAGCCGGGAGCCGAGGTCGAACACCAGCATGCGCATCATCTCGGTGATGAGGCTTCCGTCCGGCCCGGCAGGCGCCGAGCCGAGCTTGCCGGCCCAAGCCTCGAAGATCTGACGGGATTGGAGCAGCCGCTCTCCGGCCGCGCGCATGCGCTTGTCGTAACGGTGGACGGCCAGCCGGCTGACGCGGTCCGCCAACCCCAGATCGTCGAGCAGGGCATTAGCCTGCATTTCTCACCACCCGACGGTCGAAGCACGCGATACGACCGCCAGGACTTCGTTGCGCTTGCTTGCCGTGCTCGACGTACTGTTCAAGTACGCCTGCGCGCGCCAAGCGGCGCGCGCCTCGTCCTGACGCCCCTCTCACGCACTTCGCCTCGCCACGTGGTGAGAAAGGCAGGCTAGTCCGCTCCGTCGCCTCGGTCTGCGTGATGGCGGGGTCGCGCAACCAGCCGTGGAGCACCTCGCGGGCTTCACTCGGCAACCGATCGATGCTGCTGGGCTGTGACATTATTTTCTCCAAAAAAGGCGCTTTAAAAAGCAGTGGTTTGTGACTAGTGGCTAGCCTGCATTTCTCACCACCCGACGGTCGAAGCACGCGATACGACCGCCGTGACTTCGTTGCGCTTGCTTGCCGTGCTCGACGTACTGTCAAGTACGCCTGCGCGCGCCAAGCGGCTCGCGCCTCGTCCTGACGGCCCTCTCACGCACTTCGCCTCGCCACGTGGTGAGAAATACAGGCTAGTGAAAGCCATGAAAGCCCTGATTCGTGACCCGCACGGACTGCGCCTCACCAGTTGGTGAGACATGCAGGGCAGGATTTCCGTCTCTCTGTCCTGATGCTATGCCGGCCGGAGCGGAAAAAAAAGACTGAAGGGCTTCAGTACCAACAGGTACCAAACGAGCCACAGGAAAGGCCGTGATTCGTGTCTCGTGATTCGTGAAAAACCGTTGGCCGCGGCTTGCGGTTGCTCTACCGGAAAACGCCGGCGGGCCGGTTAACCTTTTTGGTTGCTTACGTTTGCGCCACGGATCCGGCATCACGGGACCTGAGAAACGGCTCTTCTCTCCTGACGCCAAGCATACCGGAGCGGAAAAAACAAGACTGAAGGGCTTCAGTACCAACAGGTATCGTTTGGGCCACGGGAAAGGCCGTGATTCGTGTTTCGTGATTCGTGTCTCGTGAAAACCCGTTGGTCGCGGCTTGCGGTTGCTCTACCAGCGAACCCCGCAGGGCCTACGAATTGGGGCTTTCACTCCTGTCGTGGGTATAGCCTGCATTTCTCACCACCCGACGGCCGAAGCACGCGATACGACCGCCATGACTTCGTTGCGCTTGCTTGCCGTGCTCAACGTACTGTCAAGTACGCCTGCGCGCGCCAAGCGGCTCGCGCCTCGTCCTGACAGCCCTCTCACCCACTTCGCCTCGCCACGTGGTGAGAAATGCAGGCTAAGGTCGTCGGCTTTGTCGTTCGTCGGAGGAGATCACCCGGATCGCCATCCTCCTCACTCCGCGCCGAGGATGAGCAGGAGCCCGCCGCGCCTTCCACGGGACTTTTGACACGGGCTGTTCAGGGAGTGGGAGGCTCGCCCTATCCGAGACCCCGGGAGCGGAGATTCTCAGAGGGGCGTCAGACTCTCTCGGCTTGTGGTACTTTGTTCCGGGAAAGGGTACGGCAAAGTATCTGGAACGAGTGACTCTGATCTCGCCCTGAAAACCCCGAATCGGCTGGCCCGAACGGTCTCCGAAACGGACTTCCCGGCCATCCTTGCACCGCCCAAGCCGTTACCACGCGGCTGGAGATTTTCAGACAAAGGGCCGGTCGATTGAAGAACCGTCAGGTCGAGGTTGGAGCGAATCTTTTTTCAAAGGAGGTGTCTGATGCCAAGAAAGCACGTAGTGCGTGTCCTGGTCGTTGCTGCCCTCATTGGAGGTCTCAGCCCTCGGGCGATGGCCCAGGGTTTCACCTGGTGGGGTTATGAAAGCGTGATCGAGGAGATCCAGGACCGTGGAGTGCTGAGAGTCGGGCTGGGCCTGTTCGAGCCCTGGGTGGTCTGCGATGCGGATGGCGAGCTGATCGGCTTTGAAATCGATGTCGCGACCAGAGTGGCCGAGGATATGGGGGTTGAGGTCGAATTTGCGCGGACGAACTGGAGCTATATCATTCCGTCCCTGATCGCCGAGGAGTTTGACGTCCTTATCGGTGGGATGACGATCCTTCCGGAACGCAACCTCAGGGTCAATTTCACGTCCGTGTACAACTCTTCCGGTCTCTACTTGGTGGCGAATACAGATCAAACCGCCGGCTTGGAAACGCTGGAAGACTTCAACAGTTCCAGTGTCACGATTGCGACCCGGCGGGCAACCTCGGCAATCCCGGCTATCGAGAATGTTTTTCCCGATGCCATGATCCTGCTCTATGACACCGACACCGCGGTCGTCGAGGCCGTCGTCTCCGGTGAGGCCGATGCTGCAGTAGCGTACGCGACGACGCGGACCACATGGGTTGAAGCCAACCCGGAGACCCTGCACCTGCCCTTCGAGGAGCCGTTTGCCTCGGACGTGGCAGGGATAGCCGTGCGTAAAGGCGACCTCGATACCTTGAATTTTTTCAATGGATGGATTGCGGTTCGCCACGCCGATGGTTGGCTCGAACAGCGCAGCCATTATTGGTTCGAGACCCACGACTGGGCTGATCAGGTCGCTACCGATCCCATGACCATCGCCGAGTGCGATGCATCCTTTCAGTAGCCGGCTTGGGTTAGCCTGCATTTCTCACCACCCGACGGCCGAAGCACGCGGTATGACCGCCAGGACTTTGTTGCGCTTGCTTGCCGTGCTCAACGTACTGTTCAAGTACGCCTGCGCGCGCCAAGCGGCGCGCGCCTCGTCCTGGCGGCCCTCTCACGCACTTCGCCTCGCCGCGTGGTGAGAAATGCAGGCTAGAAGCGTCCGGGCGAGCCGAAAGGCTCCCTCAGAAACGATGCGGACCTCTCGCCGGTGTCGCGTCTCGTGCCGCGCAGGGTGCTGTTGACCTCCTCCGCGCCCATATCCATCAATGACCACGTCACTGGAGAAAGGGGCATTCGATCATGATTGAATGGCTTGGCATCGGCCACCTTTTCGAGCTTTCCCGGACGGAAGCGATTGCGGGATTTTTCGCTCCGCTGGTGATCTTCGCCGTGTTTTTCCTGGCGCAGCTCATACTGCCGGCAAGGCGGGTTCCCGGCTACGTCATCAACCCGGAGACCGGTGAACCCCGCAACTATCGGCTCAACGGTCTTCCGGTGTTCGCCATCGCGCTGATCGTGTGGGCTCTCGAGATCACCGGGATGCCGCGTGACTGGTTCTACCGAACCTCGATCCATGCCGTGGCTGGCGGAACGGTCTTCACCACGATCTTCAGCGTCATAGCGGTGTTCAGCCAGCCGCAAGGCAAGATCAAGAACCCTCTCCTGGCGCTGTGGACCGGGCGGGCCCGGGAGCTGTCGTTCTTCAACGAGCGCTTCGACGTGAAGATGTATTTCTATGTCGTCGGCGGGACGATGTTGTCGCTCAACGCCTTGTCCGGGGCCGCGTACCACTACGAACTCTTCGGCGATGACTCCAATCCGGGCGTTTTCCTGTATGCGGCGTTCTTCACGTTCTACGTGCTGGACTATTTCATCTTCGAGCGCGTCCAGCTCTATACCTACGATCTGATCCATGAGGAACTCGGCTTCAAGCTGTTCTGGGGCGGCCTCGTGGTGTACGGGTGGCTGTTCATCCTCCCGTTGTGGGGCATGGCCGCTTACCCGGATCCCGGATTCTCGCCGGCAGGGACGTATGTTTGGCTCATCGGAACGGCTGCGCTGTTCCTGTTCGGTTGGGGCATCTCGCGCGGCGCCAACTTGCAGAAATACACATTCAAGCGATGGCCCGGCCGCAAGTTTCTCGGGCTCATCGAGCCGGAGTACATCGAGGCCGGTGACCGCAAGATCCTGTGCAGCGGATTATGGGGCGCCGCCCGCCACTTCAACTACCTGGGCGAGGGATTCCTTGCCCTGGCCATCGCCCTGGTATTCGGCTACTTCACGAATCCCTGGGCCTGGACCTACTTCGTCTTCATCGTCACGCTGTTCACCTTCCGGCAACGATTCGACGACAGGTACTGCGCCGAGAAATACGGCGCCGACAAGTGGGCCGAGTATCAGTCACGGGTGAAGCACCGGATTATTCCGGGCGTTTACTGAGAGGGATCCCGCGGAGCCCTTGCAGGACGCCTGTGATGAGTTGACCGTGCTGACGCGTGGTCCACTCGGGTTGCAACGGCCCGCCAATGCCTCGATGAGGATGTCGAGACCTCGGCCGCTTACGTGTTTTTCGATGCTACTTTCTTGAACACTTCGGTTCCGACGGAGCCTCCGGCATTCATGGCGAGGTTGCCGCCGTCCATCGGAATCAGCGCGCCGGTGATCCAGGAGGATGCGTCGGAAGCCAGGAATACGGCCAGGCCCTTGATGTCTTCCGGCGTGCCGAACCGGCCGGCGGGAAGGCCGCTGAGGAAACGGTCTCTGATGCGCGGATCGGCGTCGATCCGGGCACGCAGACCGGGGTTGAGAACCTGGGCGGGCAGGATCGAATTGACGCGCACGCCGCGCCCGCTCCATTCGGTGCTGAGCTCGCGCGTCATCTGGACCACCGCTCCCATCGCCATGCTGTACGCGATGTGACCACGGCCCATCGCCGTGACGCTTGCCAGCGAACCGAGATTGACGATGCTTCCTTTCCCGGCGGCCAACATGCGTCGTCCGGCTTGCTGGCAACTACAGAAGCGTCCGTAGACCAGATTGCGCCACGTCCATTCGACTTCGTCGAGAGAAATGTCTTCCGGTTTCTTGCGCACCGCTTCGCCCGCGATGTTGGCGACGAAGTCGATGCGCCCGAACTCGTTGTCGATCCGCTCGAACATCGAACAAATCTGTTCGGGTTCGGAGATGTCGCAGACCTGCGGCAGCGCTCGGCGGTGGGAAGATTCGATTTCTCCGGCAACCACCCGCATCCCGTCTTCATCGATGTCGGCCAGAACGACGTCGGCGCCCGCTTCCGCCACCGCCAGCGCGGTCGCTTTGCCCAGGCCGCTGGCCGCGCCCGACACCAGCGCGACACGGCCGGTAAGGTCAAACATGCCGCTGTTGTTGGTCATTTTTTCGTTCTCCATCGAGATCGCGCGCCCTCATCCCGATCCGAGCAGTTCTTTCAATATCGGCAACTGCCTGTGATAGAAAACCATCACCGCCATGCCGAGATAGAACGCCCCGCAGCCGATGATGCCGATGCGATGGATCCAGCCGGGGCGCAACGGTTTCGGCAAGTATGCCAGGTTGTTGCGCAAGATGAAGAACGAGCTGAGCCCCAGGCCGACGTTGTTCAGGTTGGCGATCAACAAGACCATCACCTTGGGATTTTCATACTTCGTGAAATACCAGGCGCAGAGAAACGACCACACGACGTAGAAGACAAGGATCGAGTAGTAGATGTGCCCCACCTGACCCGGCTTCATGCGCTCACGGATGCGGCGGCTGCTCGACCAGAAGATGTCGGTCCAGCGGCGGCACACGTCCTCGACGATCGACATCTGGCTCGGCAGCAGCACCAGCAGCCCGACGATCAGCATGGCGATCCACAGACCCTCCTGCATCGACGGGCTGAACATGCCGGAATGGCGAACCCCGTCGGCGGAAATGATGGCCTGCGCCCAGTCGAGGCCCTCGGTATCGCGGAACAGCGCCGAGTTCGGGGAGAACTGCATCGACAGGAGCGCCGGCAAGGCCATCCCCATGACGCATCCGGGCCCCCAAATGAAGCACTGGTCGACGACGATCGTGCGCCACCAGCCTTTCCAGCGGCGGAGATTCTCTTCCGATACGGCGAAGACTTTTCCGATGTGGCTGAGGGTCACCTTTCGCCCGCCGATGGCGCTGGGAATGGCGCCGACCTGCCCCCCCATGCCCCAGCCCTTGTCACGGCAGTAGTTGCTGTAGGTGGCATTGCCCAAACCGCCGCCTCCGGCATATCCGATGAACGCTCCCAGCAAGGCGATCTGCGTCAGCAGCAGGACGGGCCACTCCCCATCCCGGAACCGCGCGAGGAACAGGTTCTCGACGTTCTCTCCGTCCCACTTGCCGTCGCCGTCGAGGTCGTCGAAGGCGACGACTCTGCCGGACCGGTCGCGCGCCTTGACGGGTTCGACGACATCCAGACGCCCGTCGCGGTCGAAATCCTCGCCGGGATCGAGCACTCCGTTGCCGTTGCGGTCCTCCCCGGCAACGACCGGCACGTTGCCGACCTTCAAGAAGCCGCTGAAGACATCGCCCCAGTTATTCGGACTGACGAACAAGACGCCCATGATCAGGCAGAAGCCGAGCACGACAAAGACCTTCACGGTCATCACCGCCTGCATCATGTTGTAGATCTTGCCCCCGACCAGAATGGGCAGCGAGACCACACCGAGCAATACGAACGCCAGCGTCGTCACCAGCGCGCGGTCCGCCTCGCCGGGAACGCGGTCCAGAAAAATGGCGGAGAGCACGGCAGCGGCTTGCGTGGACAGCCCGGGGATCAGAGATCCCATGCTGAGCAGGAACAACACCCCGATCCAGAACGGCGGCCCGGGCCTGGCCCGCATGAAGCCGGTGAAGACCGGCTCACCGGTGTACAGCGCGTAGCGGCCGCACTCCATGTTGTAGAAGACCTGGCCGATGATCGCGACGGCGGCCAGCCACATGAGGCTGCCCCCGTAACGCGCCGTGATCTCCGCGCCGAGGAGCCACTCGCCGCCGGCAATCTGAATCCCGCACATGACGATCCCCGGGCCGATAAACCCGGCTATGTTGCGGAGACCGAGTTTTTTCGGCTCAGGCAATTCCCCGACCGTCCACGTCGGGAGGCAGGTCTTGGGGAGGTCGGACATGGTGGATAGTGGGTAGTTGTCAGTTTTTGGTTTTTAGTTTTAGTGGGAAATCTTACAGGTTACGATTCGCGCGCCTTTTTCCTCCGCCTGGCTTGCGCCTCGTCCTGACGGCCCTCTCACGCACTTCGCCTCGCCACGTGGCGAGAAAAGCAGACCAGAAGCAGTAAGAGCGGCTTCCCTGTGAATCATCGATTGCGCAATCCACAGGAGAAGCCCGCCAGGACGCCCCGAGAGAAAGGCCGATCAGCATCTTTTTCATGCGGTGAGGAAGGATCGCCGGGCAGGCGCGCGGCACCCTTTTCAGCCGCTGAGCGCCTCGTAGAGCAGGCCGAAGATGGGGACGGCCAGCAGCACGATGAGCGGCCATATCACGCGCCAGACCACATGCCGCAGGTCTTCGATTCGCGATCCCTGGGCTTTGATTTCGGCAATCTGAGCGTCGATCCGGGCGCCTTGAGTGGCAATCTCGGCCTTGACCTCGGCGATCTGAGCGTCGGTCCGGGCGCCTTGAGTGTCGATCTCGGCCTTGAGTTCGGCGACCTGAGAGTCGATCTTGGCTCCGAGAGCGGCAACCTGAGAGTCGATCTTGGCTCCGAGAGCGGCGACCTGAAAGTCGATCTTGGCTCCGATAGCGGCGATGACATTCTCCCCGGCTTGGCGGCGGCTTTCCTCGGCGGCTTCGTAGGGCAAGTCGGGGTCCACGTCCACGCTGCGCAGAGCACGGAAGATGGCGCTGGGGACGGGTTCAGCCGGGGTTGCCATGGATAGTGAGTGGGTAGTTGTTAGTTTCCAGTTTTTCGTTGTTCGTGCAAAATCTTACAGGCCACGCTTGCGCGCGCCTTTTTCCTCCGCCCGGCTTGCGCCTCGTCCTGACGGCCCTCTCACGCACTTCGCCTCGCCACATGGTGAGAAATACAGGCTAGCAGGCTGAGTCATACGGTCGCAAGCACTCCCTGTCTTGTCGATCGCCGGGGGCAATCGAGTTGGCCCCGGGCGGGAAGGTCAGTACTTCGGCACGGTGGGGTCGACCTGGTCGCTCCAAGCCAGGATCCCGCCCGCCAGGTTCCTCAGCTTGCGGAAGCCGGCCGTCTGCAGGAAGTCGATGGCCTTGGCGCTGCGCCGGCCGGACTTGCAGTGAACAACGATTTCGTCGGCCGCATTCAACTCGTTGACCCGGCTCGGCAGTTCTCCCAGCGGAATCAATGTCGTGCCTTCGATGCGGCAGATGTCGAACTCGTGCGGCTCGCGCACATCCAGCACGAAAAGTTCCTTGCCGGTGTCGAGCTCCGCCTTCAGCTCGGCCGCCGAGACCTCCGGGATGCCGTTTTCGGCCGCGTCTTCTTCCTGTTGCTGCGGGATGCCGCAGAACTGCTGGTAATCAATGAGCTCGGTGACCGTCGGATTGTCCCCGCAGACCGGGCACTCGACGTTCCGGCGCAGCTTCAGCTCGCGGAAGCGCATGTTCAGCGCGTCATAGAGGATCAGCCGGCCGCTCAGCGTCTCGCCCTTGCCGAGGATCAGCTTCACGGTCTCGGTAGCCTGGATGCTGCCGATGAGCGCCGGCAAGATACCCAGCACGCCGCCCTCGGCGCAGCTCGGAACCAGACCCGGCGGCGGCGGCTCGGAATACAGGCAGCGGTAGCAGGGGCCGTCGTCGTGATGAAAGACGGTGGCCTGGCCTTCGAACCGGAAGATCGAGCCGTAGGCGTTCGGCTTGTTCAACAGCACGCAGGCATCGTTGACCAGGTAGCGCGTCGGAAAGTTGTCCGTGCCGTCGACGACGACATCGTAGTCCTCGATGATGTCCAGCGCGTTGGCGCTGGTGAGAGCGGTTTCGTACTTGGCGATCTCGATGTTCGGGTTGATGTCGAGCATCCGCTCGGCCGCCGAGTCGATCTTGGGACGGCCAATGTCCTTCGTGCCGTGAATGACCTGCCGCTGCAGGTTCGACTCATCGACCACGTCGAAGTCGACAATGCCGATCTTCCCGACGCCCGCCGCCGCGAGATAGAGACCCAACGGCGCGCCCAGACCGCCCGTGCCGATCATGAGGACTTTCGCCTGCTTCAGCTTCAACTGCCCTTCCATGCCCACCTCGGGCATGATCAGGTGGCGGCTGTAGCGCTGGATCTCTTCGTTGCTCAACGTGACGGCCGGCGGCGCCGCCGCGAGCGTGCTTCCGCCCGCGATCGAGGGAACGATGCTGATCGTCCCTTCATCGGAAACCCGTGTGCGGTCCTTGTCGAGGTAACGGATGTCCTCGTCGTCGACGTAGACGTTCACGAAGCTGCGCAGCCTGCCTTCGTCATTGAACAGGTGCCGCCGCAGGCCGGCATGACGGGCGGTCAGCTTATCGAGAGCTTCACCCACCGTGGCGGCTTCGACTTCAACGGCGTCGTGGCCGCCGGCATACTGGCGCAGCGGCGTGGGGATCAGAATCTTGGCCATTCCTTCTCTCCGTATTCCAAATCTTCTTTCTCGGCGGATGTCTGGTCCGCGTCGGGTAGCCAACTGTTGGCGTGGTCGAACGTCCCGTTCCTGATCGAGAGGACCACGAACGAATACCAGGGGCACGAGTTCCGTAGATCCGTCTCGGAAAAATACGCATTGCAATCCGGATGCGAATGATAGATGCCGATCAGCTCCAGCTTGCGCGCCCGCGCCTGGGTGTCCGCGGCGAGCAGGGCCTTCTGATCCAACTCGTAGCGGGCCGCCTGCGGTCCGTCATGCACGTTCTCCATGCGCAGCGCCTCGGTCACGGTCTTCGCGCCGTTCCGGCTGTTGCCGAGCATCACTCCGACACACTCGTTCGGGTAGACCGCCTGCGCATGGGCAACCATCTCCGCCCAGGGCTGTTGCTCGATACGAATCATTCTTCGTCCCAGAAATGCTCGCTCAGATACTTGTCCGCGGCGTCGCAAAGAATCGTGACGATCACGCCTTTCTCGATGCGCGACGCCACTTCGAGGGCGGCGGCGACATTCGCGCCGGAGGAGATTCCGACCAGCAGGCCCTCCTCTTTCGCAAGCCGCTTGACGAGCTTGTAGGCGTCTTCGGTGTCGATGCCGATGTTTTCGTCGGCGAGCCCTTCATCGTAGATTCCCGGCACGATGGCGGTGGGCATGTGCTTGAGTCCCTCGAGGCCGTGAAAGCCGCTGGAGGGCTGCATGGAGATCAACTTCACGCCGCTCGAGTACGTCCGCAGCCGCCGGCCGACGCCCATGAACGTCCCGCTGGTGCCCAGGCCCGTGACGAAGTGCGTGATGCGCCCGCGCGTCTGATTCCAGATCTCGACGCCCGTACCGTCATAGTGGGCGAGCCAGTTGGCCGGGTTGTTGTACTGATCCGGATAGAAATACCGGTCCGGGTTGTTGCGGTATTCCTCGCGGCAGGCCCGGATCGCCCCGTCGGAACCCTCCGCGGCGTCCGTCAGCACGACCTCTGCGCCGTACGCTTTCAAGATCCGTTTGCGCTCCGGCGAGGCATTGGCCGGCAGGAACAGGCGCACGCGGTAGCCCTTCGCGGCGGCGATCATGGCGTACGCGATGCCGGTATTCCCGCTGGTGGCGTCGATGAGCGTACCGCCGGGCTCGAGTTTCCCGGTCCGTTCGCCGTCGAGGATCATGTTGAGCGCCGGACGGTCCTTGACCGAGCCGCCCGGGTTGAAGCCCTCTCCCTTGCCGTAGATCTCGACGCCCGGAAACTCGCGGCTGATCCCGGACAACCGGACCAGGGGGGTATTGCCGATGTGATCGAGCACCGAGACGGCGCCATCCACATCGCCCTCCGTTCCGGTTGCTTCGGCGGCCATGGGGAAACCTCGTGTCATTGTAGACAACTCCGTGGGGAAGGGTCGGGGGAAATGCTTGAAAAAGAAAGCACTTCCGGCGCGTTGAGCTGGTCTCTACTCAGCTTAGACATTATGGAGTGACCTGTCCAACCGCGAGGAACGCGGGTTACGCTTACGAGCGAGAAGCACGATGCGCAGAGCCGCATCGAGGAGGACAGGTCATGAGGGAGTTTAGCAACTACATTGGACTGGACGTTCACAAAGAGATGATCGCCGTCGGCATCGCCGATAACGACGACAGCGAACCGCGTTTTTGGGGTACGATCCCCCATCAGGCCGAAGCGGTGCGGCGGATGGTTCAGCGGCTTTCGCGGAGCGGCCGACGACTCAAGTTCTGCTACGAAGCCGGCCCTTGCGGCTACGGGCTGTACCGCCAGTTGCTGAAGCTGGGGCAGGCCGTCACGGTGGTGGCGCCGTCGTTGATTCCGCGTTCGCCCGGCGAGCGCATCAAGACCGACCGCCGCGACGCGCTTTCACTGGCGCGTTTGGACCGTCGCGGCGATCTCAGCGCCGTGTGGGTTCCGGGCGAAGATCACGAAGCGGTGCGCGATCTCAGCCGCGCGCGCGAGGATCTCAAGATCGTCGACAAGCAGATGCGGCAACGCCTGAACGCTTTCCTGCTGCGCCACGGCAAGGTCTATGAGGGCCGACAACGTTGGACGCAGGCGCATTTTCGTTGGCTGGAGCGGCAACGCTTCGCCTCGCCATATCAGCAGATCGTCTTCGAGGAATACATCGAGGCGGTGCGGCAAGCCCAGGCGCGCACGGCCAATCTGGAGCAGGTGTTGCGGGAGGCGATCGGAGAGTGGAGCCTGGGCGAGACGGCGACGGCCTTGACGGCCTTGCGCGGGGTCGACCAGATCGCCTCCATGACGATGCTGGCCGAACTGGGCGACCTCACGCGTTTCAGCCGGCCCCCGGAGTTGATGAGCTTTGTCGGGTTGACACCGAGCGAAGCCTCCTCGGGGTCGCGGCGCCGCCAGGGAGGGTTGACCAAAGCCGGCAATACGCACGTACGCCGCATGTTGATCGAATGCGCTTGGGGCTACCGTTTTCCCGCCCGCAAGACGGCCGTGATTCAGCGCCGCGCCGAAAAGTCTTCGCCCCAGGTGCAAGCCCTGGCCTGGCAAGCCCAGCAACGCTTGTGCGGCAAGTTCCGGCGCATGGCGGCACGCGGCAAGCCGTCCACCGTGATCGTCGTCTCGATCGCTCGGGAACTGTTGGGATTCATGTGGGCGATTACCAAGGAGGTGAAGCGCCAACAGCTGTTGTCGGAAGCGGCCTGAACAAGGACCGTGAAACAGGAAATCTTCTCAGACCGAGAGCAGGACGCCGGGGCCGTCTCGGGAGAACCCTCGTGGCTGTTAGGAAGCGCCGCAGGGCGATCTTCGTACTTAGAGTGAGGCAGCTCCGCGACGAATACCAGTCAGGCGGTACCCAACCCGCGCATATCAGCAGGATCCGAACGTCGCTTCGAGCCCCGGCGTCCCGCTCTCCGTCTGAGAAGCAGAACCAACGAAAAGGAGGTCCCTTCCCCGGACATCTTAACGCAATTGCTGTGCCCCAACTTGACAGGTCACACCATATCAGCAGCCCGGAGTAGAAAGGCCGTGGTTAGTGGATAGTGGTTAGTTTTTAGTTTTCAGTTTTTAGTTTTTTGTGAAAAACCTTGCAGGCCGTGATTCGTGTTTCGTGACTCGTGATTCGTGAAAATCTTAAAAGCAGTGGATAGTGGATAGTGGATAGTGGCTCGTGAAAGCCTGGAAAGGCCGTGTTTCGTGACCCGCAGGGTGAAGGAGGCGATTTGGCAAGTACGCCTGCGCGCGCCTTTTTCCTCCGCCCGGCTTGCGCCTCGTCCTGACGGCCCTCTCACGCACTTCGCCTCGCCACGTGGCGAGAAATGCAGGCTACCACGGACTGCAGGGGAATCACCGCCATGCCAGTCAACAACAGGGCGATTCTGTCTATTTCGATGCTCGACAGACCCTCCGCGTCGCAAGAATCTCGAACTCCCCTTCGCGGCCGGGCCTTGGGGTCCTCCCAGAGGAACTCGATCGGGGGATGACCCAGCCGAGCGGAAGCGCCTTGGCGCGGGTGGCAGGCACGGTCAGCAGTGCCTGGAGCTACTCATCCGGGAACGAATCCGCCGCGCCTCGGAACCGCTCCCGCATGCGGGCATTGAACTCCTCCGTCTTGCCTCGGGGGATGCTCAGGGTCTTCCACTCGCCGGCCCGGAGGCGCTTGGCCAGGAACACGATCTGACCCGCGTGATAGGCGTTGTGCGTGAGTTGCCGTTGGATGGCTTCCATAACGGAGTGAGGCTCGCCGCGGATGAACACGGTCTTCGCGAGGTCCGCCGGGGCGAGGCTCTCCAGCGTCTCGAACACCCGCCGCCAGCCCTCCTCCCAGCGGTGCAGCAGCGCTTCGCGCGTATCCCCGGCGGCGATTTCGAACTCTCGATCCCGATGGCGGTCCGGCTTCTCTCCATCGGCGGTGAGAAAGTCCGTCCAACGCGAGCGCAGGTTGCCGGCGACGTGCTTGACGATCAACGCCACGCTGTTCGACGAGGCGTCCGGCCTGTGGAAGAAGTCCGCGCCGGAGATCTGAGCGAGCGCGTCGTCGGCGAGTTTCTTCAGCCGGCGGAACTCGCGCGCCGCGCCTGCCAGGTATGCCTGTTCCAAGGTCTCGGCCATGGGATGCTTTCCCGGGAACGCACCGCGTCCCGTCCGTCCCGGGCCGGCTCTATTCGCCCCACTTCATCAGACGCTCCTCCGACCAATAGAGGTCGTGGAAGGGTATGTTCTGCTGGGGTTCCCTGGGGTCGTCCATCAAGCGCTTGAGGGCCTCTCCGACCGCACCGGCGCCGGCCTCGTCCATCACGCGCAGGTTCAGCGAGATCGTCGGACCGCTTCCCTTGTCCGCGGCCGCGTTGACCCACAGAGCAGGATCGCTTTCCCGGAGTACGTTGGCGAACTGCCGCGCCGTGAGGCCGGCGCTTTGCGGCAACTCGACATGGACAAAAGGCGACCCCGCGTCGCGGCGCACCGGGACATGCCGGCCCAGGACTTCCGCCAGGGAGTCGAAGCGGCGTCGCTCGCCTTGCAGGTCACGCGAGTACCATTGCTCGACCGCCGCCATGCAGCCTGCGATGCCCTCCTTGCCGACCTTCATCGCCCGTCCGATGCCCCAGTTCTGCAGATACGTCGAGCGAATGAAGTCCTTCCTGCCGCAGATCATCCCCGATGTCGGAGCGCCCATCATCTTGTGGGCGCTCGTGATCACGGCCGCCGAGCCGGCCCGCACCAGAGGTCGAACATCGGGTTCGCCCGCCGCATCGGTGATCACGGGAATCCCGCTCCGGCCCGCGATCTCGACGCAGTCCTCGAGAGGAATGAAGTTGCCCTCCGGGTGCACCACGCCGTTCTCGACGAACAGCACGGCCGCGGTATGGGGGCCGATGGCGTTGCGGAGGTGAAACGCATCGCAGTGGTTGGCGGCGCCGATGAGCTTCAACACGGCCCCCGCGATGCGGACCATCTGCGCGACCTCACCGCCGAAGTTCAGGTTGTGGCCGAGCTGCATCACGACTTCGTTCTTCATGCCGGCCGTGTCCGGCAGTTGGACGATGCGGCCCAGATCGGACCCGGTCATGGCGGCGGCAACCGTCTCGGCGATTCCCGACGCCGAGCAGGCCGTCACGCAGCCGGCTTCGGCTCCGGTCCAGCGGGCGATGACCTTGCCGGCGGCGGCCTGCAACTCGTCGATGTCGAAGCTCATCGACATGGCCTCGTCCGCGATCCGGCGGACTTGGGGGGGAACGACATTGGCGCCGACGATCGTCGACATCCCCATCGCGTTGAGAATGCGCTTGACGCCGTATTTGGATTCGAGTTCAGTCATGAATGGTTATTATGGGCACTGTGATCAAGATCGGGACAACCCTGGAGCGAAAGCTCATCGTAAAGGAAACGGACTGCATTTCGTTTCTCGGCAAGGACGTGAAACCGTCGCTCGCCTCGCCATGCATGATCGCCCACATGGAAGTCGCGGCGCGCGACGCCGTGCTCCCGGACCTCGCGGCAGGACAGGACACCGTCGGCACCCATGTCGACGTGTCGCACCTCGGCGCAACGCCGCTGGGAGACGAAGTGACCTACAAGGCCGTCGTCACGGCCGTCGACGGCAGGAAGATCACCTTTGACGTGGAAGCGGTCGATTCACGCGAAACCGTCGGGCGGGGCGCCCACGAACGCTATGTGATCGACGTCGAGCGGTTCGCGCGCGGGTTGAAGAAGAAGTTCGGACAGGGACGGGATAGTTTTTAGTTTCTTGTTTTTAGTTTTTAGTGGAAAACCTTTCAGACTGCGGTTCTCGCGCCTTTTTCCTCCGCCCGGCTCGCGCCTTTTTCCTCCGCCCGGCTTGCGCCTCGTCCTGACGGCCCTCTCACGCACTTCGCCTCGCCACGTGGTGAGAAATGCAGGCTAGTCCCGCCCCCGCCCAAGTGCGGATCAATCACGGCTAAAACCCATGTCGTGCCTTTCGTCCTACCTCTTCCGTACCGTCGCACCGGCCTCTTTTCGACCTATCCGCGGCGAGGATCATGGGTTTTCACATCAGAAGCACGTGATCATGGCCATCTGAGGAGCTGCTCTACTGTCCCACAGGCCATGGCATCTCCTTGACGTGTGCGGGTTCTCGTTCGTGGTCTTGGGGCGGCACGTGGGAGTAGCCGAGAGCTTTCAACAGCTCGATTGCGGGGTTCTTCGCAAGGTTCGACTCGTCCTGCCCGGCTGTCTTCGGAGTCATGAACCCTCACAGCTCGGTGAGCGGCTCAATCAACTGACGCCCCGCAGCAACGGCTGCGCGCGCCAGCGCCTGGTCCAGTGTCGCAAGAGGCGCCCCCGACCGTTGAGCCAACTCCAGATACACCGCATCGTACATGGAAAGTCCATGTGTTCGGGCCAGCGTAAAAGCGACTCTGAAGTCCGGTTCAATGTCCGTCCTGATCGGCAACTCTCCCAGCCTGCGCAATCGTTCGTCGACTTCATCCACTCGTATCCGGCCTCGGCGTTCTGCGCCGAGCAGTGCGCTCCTGACTTCGATGTGCCAAAACTGCGGCACCAGTGCCACTTCACTTTCAAGGCGCGCTAACGCCTCGTTCGACCGCGGCTCGTTTTTGTCGTCAAGGAGCCACGCCGCCGCGACGGATGCGTCGAGCACGAAACGGCTCACCAGCGACGTCCTTCGTGAATCGACGCGAGGATCTCCTCGGGCGTCATCCCTATGCAGCGCCACTGCCGGCGGTGGGCTCGGAAGCGCTCCACCGCTTCTTTCGTATGCCGAGCATGATCGACAGCTTGGGGGTGCAAGTCCTTTATCCAGCCCGATGGCGGCGAAGGATTAGCGAAGCGCAAGGGCGTCGTCGCGAGGCGGGGTCTGAAGGAAGCGTGGAGCAAAGCCGCGACCCGATGGACAAGAACCGGATACGAGGCCTACCCGGCCGGACGAGCGAGCGAATGATCGCGAAGTCCATAGCCATCAAGGGCCGGGGTGGTAGATCCGGCGGGTGCGCGGTGAAGGCGGTCGATCTTATCTCGGGAGGTCTGCGCCGTGTCCGGAAGTCCCGGACTGAGCGGGTCCGCAAGGCCCGTGATCGCGGCGCAGAAGTCAGCAGAGGGCATAGTAGTCGGCACGCCGGCGAAGGCCCGAACGACGGACAGGGTTAGTAGGACGGTACGCTCATGCGGACCAAGCGGCAGAATATCCAGTTGGAACTGGCCTTGGAGCCGGAGGCGAAGGGTGAAGCCCGGAGCGCCGGAGCCCAAGGGACCGAAGCCCGCCTGGCGCGTGCCGGACCCGAACGCCCGGCGGCTGGGCAGGGACCGTCGATGGAGACGGTCGTCGAGCCCGGCAATTTGAAGAAGGCGCTGGCGCGAGTCCGGCGCAACAAAGGGGCGCCCGGCATCGACGGCATGAGGGTCGATGAGCTGGGCGATCACCTGAAGGACCACTGGACCGAGATCAGGTCCCGACTTCTCGACGGCAGCTACACCCCGCAGCCGGTACGGCGGGTGGAGATACCGAAGGCGTCGGGCGGGGTTCGACCGCTCGGAGTGCCGACGGTACTCGACCGCTTCATCCAGCAAGCAGTGATGCAGGTGATGCAGGGGGAGTGGGACCCCAGCTTCTCGGATGCGAGCTACGGGTTTCGGCCCGGACGCTCGGCCCACCAGGCAATCCAGTCCGCGCAGAACCACATCCGCTCGGGCTTCGGCATCGTGGTCGATCTCGATCTGGAGAAATTCTTCGACCGGGTCAACCACGACATCCTGATGGGACTGGTGGCCAGACGGGTGGCCGACAAACGCCTGCTCAAGCTGATCCGCGGCTTCCTGAGCGCGGGTGTGCTGGAGGGCGGGCTGGTCGGCCCGACTACCAAGGGGACGCCGCAAGGCGGACCGCTCTCGCCCTTGCTGTCGAACCTGATGCTTGACGTGCTGGACAAGGAACTGGAGAAGCGCGGTCACCGCTTCGTCCGCTATGCCGACGACTGCAACATTTACGTGCGGTCCCGGCGGGCGGGCGAGCGGGTGATGGTGAGCGTGACCCGCTTCCTTGCGCGGCGACTGAAGCTGACGGTGAACGCAGACAAGAGCGCGGTGGATCGTCCAGTGGCGCGGGCCTTGCTGGGCTTCAGCTTTACAGCCGGACCAGCGGTCAAGCGGCGCATCGCGCCGCAGACACTCGCTCGGTTCAAGGCGCGGGTCCGGGAACTGACGCAGTGCACCAAGAGCGTCAGTCTCGCCCATCTCGTTGCGGAACTGTCTCGCTACCTCGTCGGGTGGCGGGGCTACTTCGGCTTCTGCGAGACCCCCTGGGTATTGCATCGACTCGACCAGTGGATCAGACGGCGGCTTCGCGCCCTCGTCTGGCGGCAGTGGAAGCGCGGGCGCACCCGCTTTGCGGCGTTGCGCCGCCATGGCATCGGCAAGGATCTGGCGGCCCAAACCGCTGGCAGTGCCCACGGCCCGTGGCGGATCAGCAACAGTCCCGCGCTCGCGATCGCTCTATCCAATGCCTTCTTCGCGCACCTCGGCCTCGTCTCTGTTGAAGCCCGTGCAGCCGCTTAAATCCGTCGAACCGCCGTGTACGGACCCGTATGCACGGTGGTGTGGGAGGGGTGGAGCCGCGAGGCTCCCCCCTATCCCGATTGTGACGCTCTCCGCTGGTCGCTTGCCGGAACCAGATGCGCAATCGGCCTGCCGTGACGCGTGATTGCAACCGTCTCGCCGTACTCCACTGCTCGCAGGAGTTCTGCCAGGCGCGACTTGGCCTCGGTAGTTCGTACTTCACGCATAGTGCACTTGTAAACCGGTCAATATGACCAGATATTCTACCATATATCCGGCAAAGCACCACGCCGTACCGTGTGAGGACCGTGTTGTCGCCCTCATCGAGGACGCCTCTTTGCGCGTGCTCGCGGCGAGGGTAGCCGCTAGCCTGCATTTCTCACCACCCGACGGTCGAAGCACGCGATACGACCGCCAGGACTTCGTTGCGCTTGCTTGCCGTGCTCAACGTACGGTTCAAGTACGCCTGCGCGCGCCAAGCGGCTCGCGCCTCGTCCTGACGGCCCTCTCACGCACTTTGTCTCGCCACGTGGTGAGAAATGCAGGCTAGAAGCGGACGGTCGAAGCAGGCGAAAAAAGCCGTGATTCGTGTCTCATGTTTCGTAAAAAACCTTACAACCCGTTGGTTGGGCTTGGTTATGTCGGTTTGGCCTCTGTGGCTTTGAATCCGGTCATAAAGCCGCGCACCTCCCCCTCCAGTGTCGCCATGCGCTCCCGAAGGTCGCCTATCTGCTTGGCTAGATCGGAGTACATTTTCCAGAGAGCCAGCATCACGGCCGTAGCCGATCCGATTACCGCATAGAACTCAGGTGTCATAGCGCGCCCTCATGATATCGAGATGTCACACAACGGAAAAGGCCGTGTTTCGTGTCTCGTGATTCGTGAAAAACCTTTAAAGGCCATGTTGCGCGCACCAAGCGGCTCGCGCCTTTTTCCTCCGCCCGGCTCGCTCCTTGTCCTTACGGCGCTCTCGCCCACTTCGCCGCGCCGCGTGGTGAACATGCAGGCTAGTGGATCGTTTTTCGTTTTCAGTTCTCCTCCGCCCTCTTGCGGATGGTGGCGTGTTGGGTTTTCTTTCCGTGCTCATCGGGGGAAAGCCGTATCAGCATGATGGCTGCCGGTAGCGCTTCTACCTTTGGGTTCATTGCAGGCATCTTCACTCTCGCTCCAAAAAAAATGGGGCGCCGGCCTTCCGCCGACGCCCCGTGGGGCCGCTTGCCTCTTTCGAACTCCCGGTTCCCGTCAGAGAGCCGTTCCGAAGTCGAGAGGCGACCCCGCTACTGGTTGAGAAACCATGTTACGGCTTGACCAGGTAGCCCTGACCGATGCCGTTGGCGCTGTCGCTGAGGAAGACGTAGCCGGTGGCGCTCGAGAACGAGCACGCCACGCCCACGCTTCCCGAGTAGTCAGCGCCGCGCTCCGCGCTCACCAGGAAGGCCGTGTGACCCTTGGCGTCCACGTCGATCGTCGACAACGCGGCCATCTCGTCATCTTCGAGGTCCATGTTGCCCCAGTTCAGCGAGCAGCTTCCATCGACCTTCGAGTCGTTGACGACCACGATGCCGGTGTCCCACCCCGACATGCTGGTGACGAACGGGAAGAACAGGCTGTCGCCCTCACAGGCGCTATAGCTGCCGACCACGAGCGTCGCCGACGCCGCGAACGATTCCTTTGTGCGCCGAGCGGGAAGGATCATGGCGGTGAGAGTGATATCGTCGCCGACCGTGCCCCCCGCAGCGGGCGCGAATTCGATGGCAAGACTTCCGGAATCATCCGAATTGGTTGGCGTCACGTCGATGACCAACTCGCCGGTTCCGCCTTCATCGGTCACGTCGAAGACCCCCGAGTCCTTGGCCTTGATACCTCCGGACGAGGTCATGAGCTTGAGGTCGTTGTCATCCATCCACGCCATCCGATAGCCCTCTTCGAGGGTCACGTTGATCGTCGCCTTACCCGGCTCGCACGCATTGAACTTCTGCGCCTTCTGGTCCCCGGTGAGCGACAGATCCAGCGCCTGATCGACACGGGCCACGGAAACGGCATCGTTATCCATATCGAGAGTTACGTTAGCAGCAAGGTTGTAACCAACCATGTCCCCCGACACTTCGAGCCTGTCACCGGATATGCTGGTCGCATCGACGTAAATGCCGGCGACCGTGAAGGTTTCGACGGTGCCATCCCAAGCGCCCGGAAACAGAACGTCTTCCCAATACACCGTGTCACGGTCGACGGTACCCATGGGGGCGGGAATCCGGTTGCCGCCCGTATCGACTTCGGCGGTAGCCGCAACAGGAGGAGTTGCAGTTGAGGCAGCGTCGTCCATGAGCCACAGCGTTACGGCCATTTTGGCGTCGCTGCCGTCGTCATTGAGAAGATCCCCGTTGAGCTGCAACTCGAGGTCGAACATGCTCTGGTTGGCGGTGCGACGAGCAGCGAGCAGATTGGTGGTGCTAGTGCTCACAGTGACATCGGTGGCGTTAGTGAGTGTACACCGGACCGTGAGGCTGTCGATCATTTCCATCTTGCTCTCCATCCTGATTCGCTGGTTGTTGGGCCGAACTTCGCACTCGATCTGGGCCAGCGCGGACGGCGCGAACAACAGCAAGCTCAAGACAAGCAAACTACTGATTTTCAGGTACTTCATGTGTTTCTCCTTGTGTGTTCCAAAAGAATCGGGCCGTTCCCCGGCCCGCGGGGTTGCTTCGATATGAAGCCGTATGAAAAAGCCGTATGAAAAAGGCCGTGTTTCGTGTCTCGTGACTCATCTATCGTGTTTCGTGAACCACGGCCGGGGTGCTGCCGTATGAGTGCATTGGTGAATGAGTGAATGAGTGAATGAGTGGCGGGCCAGCTCGGAACGCGGCCCGCCACCGTCATTCATTTCTTGTTGGTTGTTGTGAAACAGAGAAACAGAAGGTTTCGTTAGGCAGGGTCTCCTCTCGTCGTTGTCGCGCGGCGGCCCGGACCGCAGGCCCCGTCGGACCCGGCGGGCCGCTCCGCCGCCGGCCGCCCCATGCGGCCGTGAATGGTTGGGGGCGATGGGGACGCCCCCGCGCATCGGGAATGACGCCGTATGAAAATGAAAGGGTGTTGAAAGCAGCGGACCAACCGGAGAGGGCGGCCCACTGACGAAGGGGAATCTTCGTCCAAGATTGGCGGTTATGACCGAACCGCCAAGCTTCCCTCTGAAGCCGTACGAATGGATGGCGCGCAGCAACGGGGGCATGGCCCCGTTGCCCTCAGCCATGCCTTGACGCCCGAGCGCTCGTATTGACATACAGCAAGCCAATACGATTTATGTTAGATAGCCGATGTGTACTTGAAGTGTACTATTGGGCCTGTTTTGTGTTATCTTTGTATCTTCTTTTGGGGAATCGTCATTATCGGGATCGGAGGCAGGTTAGCCTACATTTCTCACCACCCGACGGTCGAAGCACACGATACGACCGCCATGACTTCGTTGCGCTTGCTTGCCGTGCTCAACGTACTGTTCAAGTACGCCTGCGCGCGCCAAGCGGCTCGCGCCTCGTCCTGACGGCCCTCTCACGCACTTCACCTCGCCGCGTGGTGAGAAATGCAGGCTAGGGCAGGCGATGGCCTCACGGGTCGTCCTGCGGCTCGGGGATACGGTAGCCGACGCCGCGCTCGTTCAGGATGTAGGCCGGGCTGACCGAGTCGTCGCCCAGCTTGCGGCGGAGCTTCTTGACGAAGGTTCGCACCCGATACGCGCCGGTGCTGTCCCAACCGCCCCACACCTGCCGCAGCAGGGTCTCGTAGGTCAGCACGCGTCCGGCGTTGAGCGAGAGCAGCCGCAGCAGCTCGTACTCGGTGACCGTCAACTCGACCGGCCGGCCGGCCACGGCGACGCGGCGCTGCTCGTAGTGGATGGCCAGATCCCCCAGCACGAAGGGCTCCGGTTCGGCCCGCCGTCGCAAGGCCGCCTGCACTCTCGCCGTCAGCTCGGTCGGCGAGAAGGGCTTGACGATGTAGTCGGCCGCTCCGGCCTGCAGGGCCTTGGCGACGGTCTCGTCGCGGCCGTAGGCGGAGATGAAGATGATCGGCAGATCGGCCAACTCGGGAACGCTCTGCATCAACTCGATACCGTCGCTTCCGGGCAGCAGCAGGTCGAGCAGGACCAAATGGGGCCGGTGCGTCTTGACGAGGCCGGCTATCTCCCGCGGATCGCCCGTCAAGTGCGACGCGTAGCCGGCCTCCGCGAGAGCATCCCGAACGAACCGCAGTGTCAGGGGGTCGTCATCGACCACCAGAATGCGGGTCGGCTCCCGCGCTTGCCGGGCAGCGGGGCCACGGCTCGGAAAGACGCCGGCCGCGGCGCGGTCGACGGCCTCTTCGGCCACCGGAACCGTGAAGGTGAACCGCGTTCCCCGGCCCGCCCCACCGCTCTCGGCCCAGATGCGGCCCCCGTGGGCCTCCACCAGTCCCTTCGAGATGGCCAGGCCCAAGCCGGTTCCCCGGACGCCGCCCTGCTCCTGCTCTCCGCCGGCCAGGCAGGCATGCTTGCGGAACAGGTGCGGCAGTTGATCCGGCGGCACACCCTTGCCCTCGTCGGACACCGAGACCGCGACGAAAACGCCGTCCCGCGCCGCGGCGACCCGGATGGGCGACGACTCGGGAGAGCACCGGGAGGCGTTCGAGAAGAGGTTGTTGAGGACCTGGACAATGCGCTGATGCTCGGCCATCACCCGCGGCAGGTCGGGTGGAAGATCGATCTGCACCTTGTGCCGGCCGCCTCCGCTCAGGAAGGTATTCCTGGCCTGGTCCACCAGACTGGCCACTTCCGCGGGCTCGGGGTCGACGCTGAGCATGCCGGCCTCGATGCGACCGGCATCGAGAAGATCTCCGATCAGGCCGTCGATCTGGTCGGCGTGCTCCTCGATGATGCGGAAGAACTGGCGCACTTCGGCCGGATCGAGGACACGCGAGGCGCCACGCGCGGTCGCCGCAGAGCCCTTGATGGCGGAGAGCGGGGCGCGCAACTCGTGGCTCACCAGCCCCAGGAACTCGGCCCGCGAGCGCTCCAGCTCCTCGAGCGGCGCCAGATCCTGCAAGGTCACCACCAGCGACTCGACCGTGCCGTCGGGCGACGGGATCGGCGTGGCGTTGAGCAATGTCGTGACGCTGCGGCCGTCGGGCGCCGTGAGAACGACCTCCTCGGCGCGCACCGTGTCGAAGCTGTTCGTCTGGTGCTGCATCGGGAACTGGTTGAGCGCGGACTCACGCCCATCGGCGCGCCGGCACATGACCGCCTTGGGCAACTCCTCCAGGGGAATGTCCGGCGTGCGCAGGCTCTCGACAATCCGCCTCGCCTCGCGATTGAACGACTTGAGATTGCCGGTCCGGGCTTCGAAGACCACGACGCCCACCGGAGAGGTTTCGATCAGGGCCTCCAGGTCGGCCCGCGCCTGCTGCTCGGCGCGGTGCGTGCGGGCGTTGACGATCGCGGTGGCCGCCTGCGACGCAAACAGCACCAGGACTTCTTCGTCTCCGCTCGTGAACTCGGATCCGCCTTCCTTCCCGCCGAGAAAAAAGCTGCCCACCTGGGCGTCCTGGTTCCGGATCGACGTTCCGAGCATGGTCATCGACAGCATCAGGTCGGTGGAGAAACCGAGCGACCGAACGTAGGAGGGCAGGTCGCGCAGCCTCAACGGCGCCGCAAGCGACCGCAAGTGCTCGAAGAGCCGCGGTCCGTCGGGCCAGGCCGCGAGTTGCCGGTGCTCGTCCGGCGTGAAGCCGGAGGAGACGAAGTCCTGGGCGTGCCCGTCCTCGCCGAGGGTCGCGATCACGCCGTAGCGCGCTCCGGTCAACGTACGGGCGCTGTCGACGACCTCTTGCAGGACGGTGTTGAGGTCGAGGCTGGCGCTGATGCGCACGCTGGCCGAGCTCAGCAGCGAGATGCGCTCGCGCAACGCCTCGTTCTCGCGATCGAGGTCCTCGGGACTCTTCATGGTCCGGCCCTAGCCGCATCCGCGGGATGACGCCGTTCAGCCTGACCGCGTGCGGGCTCGATCAAAGAGCCGGACCCGGGCCGCGCCGAGTTGCCGGAGTCGATGAGAACAACTGGTAAATCCCTGGAAGACACAAGAAAGACACCGAAAGACGCGATTGCTTATGTGGAGGTCACGAGCAATACCCTACCACATGCGATGCTGGTTGTTATACGGATCAGGGCCGGCGCGCGCATCGGGCGCCGAAGTCACCTACAAGGCCGTCGTCACGGCCGTCGACGGAAGGAAAATCACCTTTGACGTGGAAGCGGTCGATTCACTCGAGACTATCGGGCGGGGCGCCCACGAACGCCATGTGATCGACGTCGAGCGATTCGCGCGCGGGTTGAAGAAGAAGTTCGGACAGGGACGGGACAGTTTTTAGTTTCTTGTTTTTGGTTTTTAGTGGAAAATCTTTCAGACTGCGGTTCTCGCGCCTTTTTCCTCCGCCCGGCTTGCGCCTCGTCCTGACGGCCCTCTCACGCACTTCACCTCGCCGCGTGGTGAGACATGCAGGCTAGTGGATAGCTTTTAGGTTTTCAGTTCTCCTCCGCCCTCTTGCGGATGGTGGCGTGTTGGGTTTTCTTCCCGCGCTCGTCGAGGGAAAGCTGTATCAGCATGATGGCTGCCGGTAGCGCTTCTACCTTTGGGTTCATTGCAGGCATCTTCACTCTCGCTCCAAGAAAAACGGGCGGCGGCCGTTAGCCGCCGCCCCGTGGGGCCGCTTGCCTCTTTCGAGCTCCTGATTCCCGTCAGAGAGCCGTTCCGAAGTCGAGAGGCGACCCCGCTACTGGTTGAGAGACCATGTTACTCGACCAGGTAGCCCTGGCCGATGCCGTTGGCGGCGTCGCTGAGGAAGACGTAGCCGATGGCGGGCGTGAACGAGCACTGCACGCCCAAGCTCCCCGCGTAGTCAGCGCCGCGTTGGGTGCTCACCAGGAAGGCTGTGTGGCCTATTGCTTCATCTTCGCCTTCTGTGCCCCTTTTGGGCACGTCGATCGTCGACAAGGATTCCAAGTAGGCTTCATTCTCGTCCTTGTCTTTGAATACCAGGTTGCCCCAGTTCAGCGAGCAGCTTCCAGAGACATCGGAGTTGTTGACGACCACGATGCCGGTGTCCCACCCCGACATGCTGGTGACGAACGGGAAGAACAGATTCTTGCCCTTGCAAGCGACATAGGTGCCGACATCGACCGAATCCGACACCGCGAACGATTCACCCGACCGCCTCATGGGAAGCAGCTCGACGGTGAGCATGAGATCGTCGCCGACTTCGCCCGCAGCGGGCGCGAATTCGATCTCAAGAGAGGTGGTATCATCGTCACCAGTTGGTGTAACGTCGATGATCAACTTGCCGGCTCCGCCTTCATCGGTCACATCGAAGGGATCTTTGTCTTTGGCGCTGATCGTGCCGGACGAGGTCGTGAGCAGGATGTCGTTGCCACCCTTCCACGCATCTCGATAGCCCTCTCCGATGACAAACGTTCTCTTGAACTTCGCAGGCTGACAAGCGTTGATTGCGTCGTTTGCCTTGTTCTTATCGACATCCGCGTCGAACATCACACTCAGTGCTTGATCGACACGGGCAACGGAAACGGGTCCGGGCTCCGCCGAGAGAACCTCATCCCCGCTCAGATTCATGCCGGCCATGTCCACCGTCGCTTCGAGCCTCTCGTCGCCTACGCTGGTCGCATCGATGTAGACCATGGCAATCGAGAATGTGCCTCTCCTTTGAGTGGCCCACTGAGCGGGAAACGGAATGTCTTCCCAATACACAGAGTCACGACCGACTCTGGCCGCGGGGGCGGGTATCCTGTTGCCGTCCTCATCGGTAGCTGTAACGAGAGCTACACTAGTAGTAGCAGCAACAGCGTCCCTTTCAGCGGTGTGGTCCTCGAGCCACAGCGTTGGCATCCCGGTATCTTCGGTATTCATCACATCCCCCGAGAACACCAACTCGAGATCGAACGTGCTTCTATTGTCCACGATGGGGTCGTCGACGGCATCGACCAAGACGAGTCCGCCCTCTCCGTCGGTAGTACTATCGAGGTTCCCTGTTGCTCCCACCGCCTCGCAGCGGATCGTGAGGGAAGCCAGCATTTCCATCTCGCTCTCCATCCTGATCCGCTGGGAGTTGGGCCGAAGCTCGCACTCCACGTCGGCCAGCGCGGCCGGCACGAACAACAGCAGGCTCAGGACGAGCAAACTACTGATTTTCAGGTACTTCATGTGTTTCTCCTTGTGTTTTCCAAAAGTGTCGGGCCGTTCCCCGGCCCGCGGGGTTGCTTCGATATGAAGCCGTATGAAAAGGCCGTGTTTCGTGAACCACGGCCGGGGTGCTGCCGTATGAGTGCATTGGTGAATGAGTGGCGGGCCAGCTCGGAACGCGGCCCGCCACCGTCATTCATTTCTTTTAGGTTGTTGTGAAACAGAGAAACAGAAGGTTTCGTTAGGCAGGACCTCCTCTCGCCGTTGTCGCGCGGCGGCCCGGACCGCGGGTCCCGTCGGACCCGGCAGGACGCTCCGCCGCCGGCCGCCCCATGCGGCCGTGAATGGTTGGGGGTGATGGGGACGCCCCCGCGCATCGGGAATGACGCCGTATGAAAAGTATGAAAATGAAGGGGTGTTGCAGGCGGCGGACCAGCCGGAGAGGACGGCCCGCTGACGAAGGGGAATCTTCGCGCAGGAATGGCGGCTATGACCGAACCGCCATTCTTCGGTATGAAACCGTCTACAATGTGACAAGAGCGACCCCTCGCCTCAGGCGCACGAACCCATCGTGCATAGCCGGACTTGCCGACTCCCACCCTCGACTTTGGTCCACAACCAACCAACTCCACTAATCATAGAAAAGGAGTGTGATTTTCAGATGAACTTCAAGGGAAGTTACATTCTTTTTTTGTGATCTTCGGGAAAATTCGCTTTTTTTTCAGCGGCGCCTACCCGCAGCGGCGCCTATCCGGCGGCCAGAAGAGCATAAAAGCCGTGATTCGTGTTTCGTGATTCGTGACCCAAAAACCCAAGCAGGGGGTACGGCCGTTGCTCCAAGGCAGCTTGCGTCAAGGCCGTGTTTCGTGATTCGTGAAAACCTTAAAGGCAGTGGCTCGTGGCTCGTGAAAGCCGGGAAAGCCGTGATTCGTGATGCGCACGGACTGTGCCTCGCCGCGTGGTGAGAAAAGCAGGCTGAGCACTTACAGCGTTATGAGAACGAGTTCGCGGGACGGTACAACGTCCGCGATTCAGGAAGGCTCGAGCAGATGCGGGATACGTTTGCTCGGCTGATCGGACGGCGACTTCTCTACCGCGATCTGATCGCGGATAAAGGGCTCAGCTCTACACGCGTCCATAAGGGTCGCAACAGAGTACGCGCCAGCGTCCCGGGCGTTGCGCCCGCGAGGTTGCGTTCAGGGTCGGGCATCGGTTTCATGGTTAGTTCTAGCTCTGTTGCTGGAATCCAATCTGCTTTCTATAAACTTCCTCTGGCAGGGCGTCGATCTTCTGCTCGATCCGCGTCATGCGCTCTTCGAGTTGCTCGAATCTCTGCTCGATCCGCTCGAACGTCTGGTCGATCCGCTCGAACTTCTGGTCGATTCGCAGTATCGTCTCGTGATGCCTCGTATCCATCAAGACGAGATTCTGCGCCAACTGGATCTGACTCTCCAGCATCCGGGTCATCATCGCTTCGATCCCGTTCGGTTCCGGCATGCCGTTCAACCCGCTCCCTCTTAGCCTGCCTTCTGTCAAATACGCCTGCGTGCGCCTTTTCCCTCCGCCCGGCTCGCGCCTCGTCCTGACGGCCCTCTCACGCACTTCACCTCGCCGCATGGTGAGAAATGCAGGTTAGTACCTTCAATCGTCGCGCATATATAGGCCCATGGTCAACCGAACCATCCCATCGTCGAGGGCTGCCGGACAGGAATCTCGATGAACCGTGGCGCGGGAACGAGGCGCCGCCCGATGGGATAAAAGCCGTGTCCCGAACCCACTTCGCCTTGACGCGCGGCGGGGCAGGCAGGCTCGCGGAGCCCTCAGCCGCCGGCGGCCCGTCCGTGACGCCTGGATAGAATCGTGACGACCTCGTTGCCGCCAGGCGCCGATTTCGAGACGGACAGACCCTCCACCTCGAACCCCAAGCGCGACAGTTCGTTCAGTTCCGCCTGCAGGGTCGATGCGGGGGCCGCGGCGACAAGCCGGTAGTCGTACTGCGCATCGCGGTCGGCGGCGTCGCGTTCGAGAATCACGACGGCCTCGGGGCCGCCGAAACTCGTCCCGACGGTGGATCGGCCCCGGTAGCGGAAACCGAACGCTCCCATTGCTTCGAGCTGCCGCCGCAGCGCCGGGGCATCGTCCGCCGCCAGCACCTTGTAGCGCAGCGGTCGCGGCGCGGCGGCGGTCCGCCTGGACATCACGACCACGATCTTGTCATTGCCGCCGTCGATCGTCTTGCCGTCCATCATGGCCGCCAGGACATAGCCCTGGGAGGCGGCTTCGTTGAGCTCGGTTTCGAGGGCCGCCGCGCCGGCGGCCAGGACCCGGAACGGTTCGCCAGCGACCTCCGGCGCAATCGGCGGCGGAGCGGGAACCTCGCCGGCCGCCGCGAAGACGCTGGCGAGCAGAACGAAAACGATGGCGGTCCTGGTGGTCACCGTCCCTCTGCTCGACGGACGCGCCGGCATCGCGGCCCGTTACATCGATGGCGGCGGCGACGTGAGGTTCGGGACGGGGTGAGGTTCTGGACGGTTCAGTCCAGGTCCAGGAAACGAGCCGGGTTGGACGTCGTCATGAGGTCGATCTGTTGGCGGGTGAATCCCCGCTCTCGAAGCCGGGCGAGGAAGGCGGTCAGGCCGTCGGTATGGACGGGATTGAGCACCTGGCCGAGATCGCTCGTGAGGATCACGTGCGGCGGGCCGACGGAGCGGACCGCCTCGGCGAACTCCTCGACGGAGATGCTTGCCGGGGGCAGCATGAGGGCGACCGGGTATTCGAGGAAGGCCCCCAGCCGGGCCGCCTGCCGTTGCAGCTCCAGGCTCATGCCCACTTCGGGCTGCAGCGGATGCGTCACGATGATGCGCTCGATGCCGGCCCGTCTGGCGGCCCGGATTAACAGCAAAGATTCATCAGGGCTCGAATGCCCGGTCGCCAGAGCCAGATCGAGGCCGGCCATCAGCGACAGCACGCTGTCGACCTCGGGAAGCAACCCGCCGCCGCGCGACACCGGAACGAAGGCCGGGTTCGGCTCGAGCGTGCGGTGATAGTGCTCGGAATCGAAAGTCGGCATCCAGACGACCCGGCCGACTCCCCCCGTCGTCTTCGCCATGTGCTCGACCGCCGCCGGGTTGATGCCGCCGACCGAGCGGTTGAGCACGATCCCGCCGTAGGCCTCGATACCGGGAACCGCCTGGGAGACCAGGTAGGCCAGCGGCGCGGTCGACGTGTAGTGATTCTTGAACAGCAGCGCCCGCATGCCGCGCCGCCGGGCCATCCGCGCGACCTCGAGAGCGTCGATCGAGCGCGGGCCGCTGTCGGGCGCGGAATGGACATGCAGGTCGATGACGCCGCCGAGCTGCGCGAACGCGATCGCGGCCGCCCACAGGGAGAGGAGCAACGTTCTTGTCAGCACTTGAAAACCCCCGCCTTCACGATACGAAAAAGGCAGTGGTTAGTGGATAGTGGTTAGTTGTTAGTGAAAAACCTTGCAATCCGTTGGCCGGGCTTGGAATGGCTCAACCAGGGAACGCCGGACGGGCGGGGAGCTTGAAAGCCGTGATTCGTGAAAAAAGCCGTGATTCGTGATTCGTGTCTCGTGTTTCGTGAAAAATCTTAAAGGCCGTGCTGTGCGCCAAGCGGCTCGCGGCTCGTCCTGACGGTGCTCCCACGTGCTTCGCCTCGCCACGTGGTGAGAAATGCAGGCTCGCCATCCGGCGGCAGGCCCGATCGGAATGCAGCAATCGCAAGGATGAATCTGCGGCGGGCACTTGGCGTAGTGGGTCCAATGAGGGGAGATCATCGGAAAGGCTCTGGCCTCCGGAGGCCTGGGCCTTATCGAATTTTGTCAATATTGATAGAATATTTCTGACAGAACGTTCGCGACCGGACACCGCCATGCCCAGCTTGTCGAAACGCATCATGGAACGCGCCTGCTCGCTTCCGGAGGCCGCGCCGATCTGCGCGGGGGCGCTGCTACATCTCGGCAACCGCGCGGCAGTCGATCAGGCGCTCTCGCGACTCGCCCGCTCCGGGAGGCTCATGCGCGTCTGCCAAGGGGTGTACCTGCGTCCCGTCGAGACCCGCTTCGGGCCTTGCGCGCCGAGCATCGACAAGGCGCTGGGCGCACTCGCGGATGTGTGGGGCGAGACCATCGTCCCCTGCGGCGGAGCCTCGGCGCACGTGCTCGGCCTGACGACCCAGATCCCGGTGCGGTCGGTCTACCTCACCTCGGGCCCCGACCGCCGCTTGCGCTTCGGCAACCTGGAGGTCGAACTGCGCCATGCCCCGCGCTGGCAGCTCGCGGCTCCCCGCCGCCGGGCGGGCGAGGTCATCCGAGCCCTGGCGTGGCTCGGCCCGGAGGAGGTCCGAGAGGGGCTCCAAACCGTTCTGCCCACCCTGTCCAGCGAGGATATCGACGAGCTTGCCGATGCGCGGGCGACGATGCCGCATTGGATGGCCGAGGCCGTGAGCCTGCTCGCCGCATATGGCTGAAGTCCCGTTCCAGTCGTTGCCGGCCGGAGACCGGCGAGCGGCCCTCAGAGCCGCACAGGAAGCGAGCGGGCGGCGGGCGTTCCTCCTGGAGAAGGATATCTGGGTCGTCCAGACGCTGCATGTCCTGTTTGACGCGCCGTTCGGCGCAAAGATCGTGTTCAAGGGCGGCACATCGCTCGCCAAGGCTTACCATGCCATCCGCCGGTTCTCGGAGGATATCGATGTCACCTACGATATCCGCGCCTTCGCACCCGACCTCGTGAGCGGCTCCGGTGAGGAGGCGTTGCCATCGACGCGAAGCCAGGAGCAACGTTGGAGCAGGGCCATCCGCTCACGCCTGGCTGAATGGGTCCGTGGCGAAGCGCTCGCGGCGGTCAGCGAGGGCCTCGACCGGGCGGGCTTTGCTGTCGAAGTCAGCGCCGCCGGCGAACGGCTCGTCGTTTGTTACGAATCGTTGCTCGACGACCATGGATTCATCAGGCCCGAAGTCATTGTCGAGTTCGGAGCGCGTGCGACCGGCGATCCTCACCAGAAGCGCCAAGTCGTGTGCGATGCAGCATCTCATCTTCCCGGCATAGTTTTTCCCACGGCCTCTCCGTCGGTCATGCTGGCCGAACGCACTTGCTGGGAAAAATCGACAGCGATGCATGTGTTCTGCCGTCAGCAACGCCGTAAGGGTGAGCGGCTGTCCCGCCACTGGCATGATGTCGCGCGGTTGGATGAGGTCGGATACGTGGGCAAGGCGCTCGCCGACCGCGCGCTCGCACTGTCGGTGGCTCGCCACAAGGCAGCGTTTTTTCGCGAGAAGGACGCGGAGGGCCGCTGGATCGACTACGAGGCCGCTGTTTCGGGCGAGCTGCGGCTGGTCCCGGACGGTTTCGCTCGGAACGCGCTCGAACGGGACTACGAACGGATGATTGCGGGCGGCATGCTGTTCGATGACGCCGAACCGTTCGACCGGCTCATCAAGCGCTGCGCCGATATCGAGGCGAGGGCGAATGACACGTGAGCGAACGCGATCCCGGCCGGACAATGTGCCCTCGCCGCGCCGCCCACAGGGAGAGGAACAACGTTCTTATCAGCACTTGAAAACCCCCGCCTTCACGATACGACGTTGATGGGCTTGCCGCCCGCGAAGGCCTCGACATTCGCGATGCTCAGGTCGAGCAGGCGCTGCAAGGCGTCCTCGGTGCCCCAGGCGACGTGCGGGCTGACGAGGACCTTCGGGTGATGCAGCAGGGGGTCGCCGGGCGCGGGCGGCTCGGGCGCGAACACATCGGTGGCCGCCGCGGCGAGCCGGCCTTGATCCAGGGCCGTCAGCAGATCGGCGGTGTTCACCAGGGCCGCCCGGCTGACATTGATCAAGGCCGCTTGCGGTTTCATCCGGGCGAACGCGGCGGCGTCGAACATGCCGGTCGTCCGCTCGGTGGCCGGCGCGGCCAGAACGATGAAGTCGCTTTGTTCGAGCAGGGCATGAAATGGAACCGCCGGCACAGCGCGAGTCTTCGACGGGTCGCGGACCGTCGCCACAACGTCCATGCCGAAGCCGCGCGCGATCTCGGCAATGCGGCCGCCGATCTTGCCGCATCCCAGCAGCCCCAGCGTTTTGCCGCGCAGCCCCACCGTGGTGTAGGCGAGAGCGGTCGTCCAGGCGCCGGCGTGCAGCATCGGCGGGCCCGCGGCGATCCTCTTGGCCACTCCCAGCAGCAGAGAAAAGGCATGCTCGGCCACGGCGTCGGTGCAAAAGTCGGGGACGTTCGACACGACGATCCCCTTTTTCCGCGCCGCGGCCACGTTCAGCGCATCGGTCCCGGCGCCCTGGACCGAGATGAACCGGCAGCGGTCCAGAAACGGCACGATGTCCACCGAGAGCCGCGGCGTGATCACAAGAGCTTCCGCGCCGCAGCAAAGCTCGCCCATGCCCGGGTCGCCGAGCACCGCGTCGTGATAGCGCAGCTCGCCGAGCGCCTCAAGGCGCGCTTTCTGCGCATCGGACATGGGGCAGAGCGAAATCGCGGTGATGCGCATGTCGGCGAATTCGGGGATCAGCGAGAATAATACTAGCGAGGAAGTCCTCAGACCGACAAGCAGGACAACGGATCGCCGCGTCAACCTGACTTGAATGCGGACCTTGGCGGCGAAGAAAAAAACCAGCGCTTTGCGATGAGCCTGATCGGAAAAACACGCACGGTGCTCGAGATGATCAAGTTCGAGCACTCGGTCTTCGCGCTTCCCTTCGCGTTGACCGGGGCGCTGCTGGCGGTCCGGGGCAGCGGCCTCGACGGCGGTGAGCTTGCCGTCAAGTTCGCCTGGATCATCGTCGCCATGGTCGCGGCCCGCTCGGCCGCAATGGCCTTCAACCGCGTCGCCGACGCGGAGATCGACGCGCGCAATCCCCGCTCGCGGATGCGCGCCATCCCGGCCGGCGCCGTCTCGAAGTCGTTCACCTGGGGCTTCATCGCGTTCTGGTCCGGCGTGTTCGTCCTGGCGGCATACCTGCTCAACCCGCTGTGCCTGAAGCTGTCGCCGCTGGCGTTGGCGATCGTCTTCGGCTACTCCTACACGAAGCGTTTCACCGCACTCTCGCACCTCGCTCTCGGCTTGGCCCTCGGGATCGCGCCGGCCGCGGCCTGGATCGCCGTGCGCGGCTCGCTCGACGCGCCGATCCTGCTGCTGACGGCGGCCGTCACACTGTGGACAGCGGGTTTCGACATCATCTACGCCTGCCAGGACCACGATTTCGATCGAGAGACCGGTCTCTACAGCATCCCCGCCGCGCTGGGCATCAGGAACGCGCTGCTCGTTTCGCGGCTCCTGCACACGGCGATGATCGCGCTGCTGGTCTGGCTGGCCCGAGCCATGGACCTGGGCCTGCTCAGCCTCGCCGGAGTGGCCGTCGTGGCCGCCTTGCTCGTCTACGAACATCTCCTGGTCAAGCCCGACGATCTTTCGAGGGTGAATGCGGCGTTCTTCACGGTGAACGGCTTCGTGAGCGTCCTCTTCTTCGTCTTCTGGGCCGCGGATATCCTATGGACGTGAGCTCCGTTGCGGCCTGGAGAGTGAAAGCGCCGCGGTAACCGTCTTAACCCTCATGCAAGCGGGCATTCCAGTTCTCGACCTCGCGATCATCGTCGTCTACCTGGTGGGGGTTCTCGCCGCGGGCATCCTCTCGACCCGCCGACAGAAGATCGACAGCACGGCCTACTTTCTCGCCGGACGCTCGCTGAGCTGGCCAATGGTCGGCGCGGCGCTGTTCGCTTCGAACATCTCGACCATCCATTTCGTGGGGCTGGCGGCGGCGGGCTTCAACGAAGGGCTCGTGTGGGGCAATTTCGAGTGGGGCGCGTCGTTCACGCTGATCCTGCTGGGCCTGGTCTTCGCCCCCTTCTACTTTCGGAGCAAGATCGCGACGTTGCCGGAGTTCCTGGAGCGGCGCTACAGCCCGGCCTCGCGGACCTTCCTGGCCTTCATGGCGATCCTCTCGGCGCTGTTCATCCACATCGGGATGAGCCTGTACGCGGGGGCCGCCGTCTTCGAGCAGTTCTTCGGCATCGACGTCGTCACGTCGATCGTGATCATCACCGTCATCACGGGCATCTACACCATCTCGGGCGGACTCAAGGCCGTCGTCGTCACGGAGACCATCCAGAGCGTCGTCCTCATCATCGGAGCCGCCGCGATTACCTGCTTTGCGCTGGCGGCGCTTCCCGAGCACGGCATCCGGAGCTTCGGCGAGCTCGAGGCCGCGCTCAAGCCCGATCAGCTCAGCATGCTGCACGCCGACAACCGCATGGGGCTCGCCTGGTACGCGGTGCTGTTGGGCTATACGGTCAACGGCATCTGGTACTGGTGCACCGACCAGACGATCGTCCAGCGGGTCCTGGGCGCGCGGTCGGAATGGGACGCCCAGCAGGGCGCGATTCTGGCGGGCTTTCTGAAGATCCTGCCGGTCTTCATCATGGTGCTGCCAGGCGTGGCCGCCTACGTGCTGTTCCGCGACCTCATCGGGGAGAACGCCAACCAGACGCTGCCGGTGCTGATCACGCAACTGATCCCCAGCGGCATGAAGGGACTGATCTCGGCCGCCCTGCTCGCGGCGCTGATGAGCACCATCGCCTCCGCCCTGAATAGCTGCGGAACGCTCTTCGCGGTGGACATCTTCACGCGCCTGCGGCCCAAGACCTCCGACCGGCAGCAGGTGAAGGCCGGACGAATCAGCGCCGTGGTCATCATGGTCCTGGCGATGGTCTGGTCGACGCAGGGCGGACGTTACACGAGCATCTTCGAAGCGATCAACGCCATCGCGGCACATCTCTCTCCGCCGATCACCACCGTCTTCCTGTGGGGCGTCTTCTGGCGCCGCGGCACGAAGCAGGCGTCGCTGGCGACGCTGATCTTCGGTTTCACGCTCGGCGCGCTGGCGTTCGTCGCCGACCTGCCGGTCTTCGGCGAGCAGAAGCTCATCACGGAAGGCTGGGGGATCCCGTTCCTGTTGCAGGGCTGGTGGTCGTTCGTGCTCTGCAGCATCGTTTACGTCCTCGTGAGCCGATCGACCCCACCTCCGTCCGCGAAGCAGATAGAGGGGCTGACCTGGGAAAACCCCCTGGCCGCTTTCGCGAGCAGCGGCCAGCGAGCGCTGCTGGAGCCGCGCACCGGCGCGGCGGCGCTCAGCGTCGTGTTGGTCGTTCTGTATTACGTGTTTCGATAGCGGGCTGTCGTGGGAAGGACCGCTGCTGAGACGGGGATTCCTACTTGTCAGGGAGAAGTGTCTTCGTAATCACTTTCAAAGGTCCGGTCATTCGTTCGGCCTCTCAGCTAGTTGCTACCATGACTTTGCCATGAGGGGGCTCACTGGGAGCCACGTCCGTCTTTGCGGCAAGGTCACGGCCTGCGGGCTAGTGCTTCTGCTGCTACTGGCCGGCGTGTCGCCGCCCGCGGCGGCCCAGAGCTGCCAGGGCTGGAATACAGCGAAGTTTTTCGAGACCGCCACCGTGGAGCAGGTGAAGGACTGCCTCGATGAAGAGGTTGCCGGCCGCGTCCACGGCCACGCCTCCGGGGAAGGTGTAGCCTGGCCTCGACCGCCGGGCCAGAGTCTTTCCTTGCGGCTTGTCGCTGAGATTTTATTGCGGCTGTCGAGCGTATGGCCGGACGCCAACGCAGACTCGGGGACCAGGTCCTCGGGGGTCCCGAGGATGATATCGCCGTCCCAGATCGCGAGTCCGTCGATGACCTCGTAGGTGACGACGTGGCCCCGGTAGACTCCGGTACGGATGTCGCGGGCTACGGGGTCGAACGCTTGGGCGGATGCGAGATCTGCTGCCACCACCGCGGCTGCCAGGGCAAGAACCGCACAAAGCGGTCTCACGGCAGAACCTGCGTCCACGCTCCCGAGGTTTAAATAAGACACCCAGCTAGAATTTCCTTTATTGCTGGCTCGGCGCTGCATCTTATCTGCTCGCTCACGGTCCAAATGCTGCCGCCGCGATGGAGAACTCCAGTTGAGATCCGCCCGGACATCGGATCGTGGTAGGCAACTGAAGGGATGAGAGTCATCGTGAGGACCGGGGCCAAACGGTCGGAGGATCCACGAATCGTTGTTCTTTTCCATGGATGCCTTCTTGCTCGCACTCCATATACCGTAGGCGCGCCTTCCCCGTCCCACCCAATTTGGGAGTTTCGGGAGAAAGAGAAAGCGGGCACCGCCCGGATCACCCAGCGAGGTAGTTATCATCACCCGTTTAGACCGCCTTGCCCAACACACCTCCGATCCCAGCCGAGCCGGTAACGCAGTCGGCCTCGAGAAAACCTTGCGCTCTGAGGCCGCTCACGGCGTTTTTAGAAATCAACCGGACCTCCAGCACCCCTGGATTCGGAGTCTTGAGACGTCTTGCGGTTGCGGCCGGCTCAGTCAATAGGGCCACAACTGACGTCCGCATCGTTCCGTATGATGCCGCTGAAGCCGTGCACTGGTACCGGAAGGCCGCCGAGCAGGGCGATGACGATGCACAATTCCGCCTCGGGTTGATGTACGCGAAGGGCCGTGGTGTCCTCGAGGAGGTCTTCCGGCTCAAGCGAGAGCTGCAGCGGAGCGGCTCGATTTCACCGATCCCGACCCGGCCGAGTGGCGCGGGCCGTTGCACGAGGTCTGCCGCCACCGCAAAATTGTGGAGAGTATTTCCGTATGCGTCAACGGTGTATCAATACCAAGTGTGAATCATCATGACCGACCAAGACGCATTCGAGCGCATCATGGCGTCGTTACACGTTGCCATGCTGGACGATACCCGCTGGCCGGCCACTTCGGCCCTGATTGACGAGGCCTGCGGCCTGAAGGGCAATGCTCTCTGGGTCGGCGAAGGCCCGATGGGCGATAGACGGGTGCTCGCCTGCGGATCCTACTACCGGGGGCTGCGCCGCACCGACCTGGAGCGTGAGTACCTCGAAGTCTACCATCCCATCAATGAAGCCGTACCGCGCCAACTGCAACTGCCCGAAGGCCTTCTGGTGCAGATCAAAGACCTGTTCACGCCCGAGGAGAAGAAGACCTCTCGCGCCTACAACGAGGGACTCCTCCGGGGCAAGTACCAGAATGGCTTGAGCGCACTCCTGGATGGGCCGGGCGGCGCCCGCATGACCTGGACTCTCGCCGATCCCGTCGACGCGGATGGCTGGGGGGCTTCCCAGATCACGATGGTCAAGGGGCTGATGCCCCATATCCGACAGTTTGTCCGTGTTCGGCAGGCACTGGTCCGCGCCCAGACGCGGAACACGACCTTGACCGCCCTGCTCGACAACTCCCGGATCGGCGTCCTCCACCTGGACCGGCGTGGACGGATCCTGGCGGTCAATGACCGCGCCCGTAGCATCCTGCAACATGGCGATGGTTTGTCGGACAGTGATGAGGTGCTGCGCGCCAGCACGCCAGAAGACAACATCCGGCTCGATCGGCTACTGGACGCCGCGCTGCCGACCTCCGGCGCTGTCGCGGTCAGCGGGTCGATGCTGCTCGGCCGTTCGTCCGTCCTGCCCCCGCTGGTGGTTCACGTAAAACCCGTGGGCGTCGCGCAACATGACTACGGAGTGCGGCACGTAGCCGCGCTGGTCCTGATTGTCGATCCGAGCAGCCAGCATCGTATCGCTCCCGCGTTGGTGGCCAAGACTCTGGGGCTGACGCCGGCCGAGAGTCAGGTGGCGGTCTGGTTGGCGGAAGGCAAGAGCGTGAACGAAATCGCCATAGCGACGGGGCGCAGCAGAGACTCCATCTATTGGCACCTGAAGCAGATCTATCGGAAACAGCACGTCTCCCGGCAAGCGGACCTGGTGCGGCTGGTGTTGTCGATCACCCAGTTCGGGTAACCGCAGTCTTGTTCAGCATTCTCAGCGGGCGGCCCGGCTGATCCGCGCTGTATTTTCTCACAAGCCTCCCAAATTGGCGGGGACCGGGAAGGCACAACTACGTTATACAAACTAGGGTCTCATAACTTCATCCGCAGGAAAAAATGGTGTACGGGGTCATTCGGTCGAGTGACCCCGCACCTGCGCTTGGATCTCCTCCCTGCAGCCTCTCCCCACACTCTGGCGAACGGGGCGGCTCTCAGCCAGCCTGCATGTCTCACCACCCGACGCTCGAAGCACGCGATACAAAGGCCGTGATTCGTGTTTCGTGACTCGTGATTCGTGAAAAACCTTAACGGTCATGTTGTGCGCGCCAAACGGCTCGCGCCTCGTCCTGACGGCCCTCTCACGCACTTCGCCTCGCCGCGTGGTGAGAAAGCCGCAGACCGCACCGATCGGCGGGACGGGTCGATGGGGCGGCCCGTCGCCGGAGGGGCCCTTGCCGCTCACTAGCCGCTCCGTCGGATCGGAGTTGACACCGCAACCACTGATCTGTTGCGATGCATCCTGATCTGACATATCCTCCCGATCAAGCTGCATTGAAACCGATCCCAATGTTTCCCGCTTGTCTGATCCGCTCCGGGCGAAGGAAAAACTGTCATGAAACGTAGAAGCTTCCTCACCTCCGGCGCCGCCGCCGCGGGCGCCGCCGCTTTGCCGGGCTGCAACGCACGAAGCCCTTACGATTCCACCGCTTCCAGTCAGAAGAAGCCGATGCGCATGCATGCCGGCACGCAGCATTGGCGTCCGACGCCCGAGATCTTGCAGTACATCAAGCGCCACGGCGTCGACCACATCGCCTGCTGGCCCCATGACGTCAACGACGACACCATGGCGGACGACTTTTCCCGGGCTCGGGAACTCGTCGAGAAGCACGGAGTGCACCTCGATGTGGTCCAGCCGCCTCTGCTCGGCAGTCCCCCGCCAGCGGCGATCATGCTCGGCAAAGACCCCGACCGCGACCGCGAGATCGAGTACATGCACAACCTGATTCAGGCCTGCGCGAAGAGCGGCATTCCGGCGTTCAAATACAACATGCGGGTGCTGTTCGGCGTCCGCTCAAGCCCCACGCCCGGACGCGGCGGTTCGATGTACAGCACCTGGAAGTTCGAGGAAGTGAAGAACGACCCGCCGGAGCCTGAAGTGGGCGAAGTGGATGCGGACACCTTCTGGGAGCGCATCACGTATTATCTCGACCGTGTCATCCCAGTCTGCAACGAGTACAAGATCCGCGCCATGTGCCATCCGCACGACCCCGGCGTGCCGCCCTCTGGTTATAGAGGCGTGGATCGCGTGCTCGGAACCGTCGACGGGCTCAAGAAACTCGTCTCGATACAAGAGAGCCCCTATCACGGCCTCAACCTGTGCCTCGGCACGACCGGTGAGATGCTCCAGGACCCTGCGCGTGAACTTCCCGGCGTCGTCCGCTACTTCGGTGAGCGCAAGAAGATCTTCAACATCCACTTCCGCAACATCCGCGGCAAGCGCGACGACTTCATGGAAGTCTGGCAGGACGAGGGCGACATGAACATGATCGAGCTGGCCAGGGTGCTCTACGAAGTCGACTACTCCTACATGGTCATGCCCGACCACATGCCGCGTCACCCGGACGACCCGGACCAGCTCCAGGGGTTCGCCTGGGGCTACGGCTACATCAAGGGCGTATTGCAGGCTCTGGAGTATCTGGTCTAGGCCACTGAGCGGAAGCTTTATCCGTAGCCCTCAAGTTCAAGATACCCTGAAGCAACAGGAACTCGGAGACGGACCGCCCGGCTTGGGATGCCGCCAGATGGCCGTTGACGCTTTCCGAGCCTGAGCGGCATCTTCGACGAGGCCGTGAACAGCCGGCCTGCCGGCGGATCGGAGTTGACAGTGATCCTCCGTATCTGTTGCGATGCACCCTGTTATGAAACGCAGAAACTTTCTCACCTCCAGCGCTGCCGCCGCGGGCGCCGCAGCCTTGCCGGGCTGCAACACGCGAAGCCCCTACGAGTCCGAAGCCCCCAAGAAGAAGCCGATGCGCATGCATGTCGGCACACAGCATTGGCGGGTTACGTCCAAGAACTTGCAGTACATCAAGCGTCACGGCATCGATCACATCGCCTGCTGGCCCCACGATGTCAACGACGACACCATGGCAGATGACTTTTTCCGGGCTCGAGAACTCGTCGAGAAGCACGGGCTGCACCTCGATGCCGTCGCGCCGCCGCTGCTCCACCGCGCCCCGGTCGCCGCGATCATGCTCGGTAAAGACCCCGACCGCGACCGCGAGATCGAGTATATGCATAACCTGATTCAGGCCTGCGCAGAGAGCGGCATTCCGGCGTTCAAATACAACTTGCGGGTGCTGTTCGGCGTCCGCACAGGCCGCACGCCGGGACGCGGCGGTTCGATGTACAGCACCTGGAAGTTCGAGCAAGTCAAGGACGACCCGCCGGAGCCCGAGGTGGGCGAACTGGATGCGGACACCTTCTGGGAACGCATCACCTGGTTCCTCGATCGTGTCATCCCCGTCTGCAACGAATACAAGATCCGCGCCATGTGCCATCCGCATGATCCCGGTGTGCCTCCCTCCGGTTATAAAGGCGTGGATCGCGTGCTCGGCACCGTCGATGGGCTCAAGAAACTCGTCTCGATCCAGGACAGCCCCTACCACGGCCTCAACCTCTGCCTCGGCACGACCGGTGAAATGCTCCAGGACCCCGCCCGTGAACTTCCCGGCGTTGTCCGCTACTTCGGCGAGCGCAAAAAAATCTTCAACATCCACTTCCGCAACATCCGCGGCAAGCGCGGCGATTTCATGGAGGTCTGGCAGGACGAGGGCGACATGAACATGATCGAGCTGGCCAGGGTGCTCTACGAAGTCGACTACCCCTACATGCTGATGCCCGACCACATGCCCCTGCACTCCGACGACCCCGGTCAGCTCCAGGGTTTCGCCTGGGGCTACGGCTACATCAAGGGCGTCTTGCAGGCTGTGGAATATCTGGTCTAGCGAAGCGCGTCTTGAATCGTAACGTTCATTGTCTTGTTTGACTTACCAAAGACTCTGCCGAGGGGCCTTGCAGTCGAACTGACGTTGGAATTGGGGAGCAGATCACCCCGGAGAACTTCTCGACTGGCAAGCGCGGCGCCGGCGGCAACAGCCCGTGCCTGATGAGCCGGTTGTCCACTCCTCAGTTCTTTTTTTCTCAAAGCAAAACCAGCTACATTGATGCTTGATGCGATAGCACCATGCTCCTTTGTCTGCCGATGGGACACTACCATGCGAACCACTCTCGATATCGACAATGACCTGCTCATCGCCGTCAAGGAAATCGCGAGACGCGAGTCGAAAACCACCGGCGCCGTGGTATCGGGTCTGCTGCGGAAATCGCTGGCGGGGGTGGAGCCGGATGCCCCGGAGAGTCAACCGATGGAATCGCTTGCCGTGTTCGGCTTCCGGCCCTTCCCCAAACGCGGCGGTGTCGTCACTAACGAACTGATCGACCGGCTACGCGAAGAGGCCGGCGACTGATGCGAGCGCTGCTGGATGTGAACGTCCCGATTGCCTTGGGGTCGGCGATCAATGCTTTTACATCATTTGACCGCTGGCCCGGTGCGTCGAGGTTGATACCTCCACGACGGAGGTCCGAGGGAAAGATCGCAATTCGGCTCAGCACTTCCCCTGCCCAGGGGGAAAAGCGTGGACACTCCGCTGGCGGTATGGCCTCACGTACCACGTCCTCGTGAGTGGAGGAAAAGCAGCGGAGAAAAACTCAGGAGCTCCTAGTTTTTTTCTTCGCTGCCAAGGTTCACATTCGGGTCAAGTTGACGCGGCGATCCGTTGTCCTGCTTGTCGGTCTGAGGACTTCTTCGCTAGTAGTTGAACTTCACTCCAAGCTTCTCTTCAACCTCGGCCAGGGGCACCATGTCGATGGCGTCCCAGGGGCAGCCGTCCAGGAAGGTGTCGTCAGGTCCCTTGCTGATGCATTTCTTGCAGCCGATGCAGAGCTGGTAATCCACATCGATGCGGCCGAAGGGGGGATTTTCTTCGTCCTCGACCCAGTACATGCATTCCTCGACGGGGCAGTACGTGATGCATACGGGCGACCCCGCGCAGCCCGTGCAACACTCGTTGGTCACGGCGAGCAGCGGAGGTTTCTTCTTGCGGGGAAAGTCGAGCCCTTCCGACCAGGGCCAGGCTTTTTCCAGGCCCAGATCGATCGGGATCTTCGGTTCTTCCGGCTTCTTGGGCTTGGGTCTGAATCTGCCCCTGGGCTTGGCCGCGGGTTTGGAGTCAGTTGTGGCGGCGGGTTGATCGGCCATATACCGTGATTATATCAGCGGCCGCGGCTTTTCAGGCACAGCTCACCGGACCATTGCGGAACTTTCATTTTTTCGGTCAGGGTGAAGCAACACTGTGCCGCGCTGACGGGTCTTGGGCGGAACCGTGGGGCAGGGAACACGAATCACCGCGGCCTCCCTGATAGAATGGGCGGGCCGGACAGCGGTCTGCCGTGAAGGGCGCGCCGGCTTACCGGCGCATCGCACGCATCGTTTCCGGACGATGGCCGAATCCAAGAGAATCATTATCATCGCCGGGCCGAACGGAGCGGGCAAGACGACTTTCGCGATGGAGTACCTGGCGAAGGAAGCCGATTGTCATCTGTTCGTGAACGCCGATCTGGTGGGCCGAGGACTGAGTCCATTGGCGCCGGACCGGGCTGCCTTGTCCGCAGGCAGAACGATGCTCGGCAGGATCCGCGAACACGTGAAACAAGGCGAGACTTTTGCTTTCGAGACGACCCTGTCGGGACGGAGTTATGCTCGTTGGATACCGGCGTGGCAGGAACTCGGCTATGAGGTAACGCTGTTTTTCCTGAGGTTGCCGACGCCGGAGTTTGCCATGGACCGAATCAGGCAACGGGTGCGGGAGGGCGGGCATGGCGTTCCCGAAGCAATCGTTCATCGACGGTTCCATGCCGGTTGGCGCAATTTTGAAACACTGTACCGCGGTCTCGTAGACGTGTGGGCCGTATACGACAATTCCAGGCATCCGCCGGAGTTGTTGGACTCGGGACACAACAGAAAATGATCATGCAGGATCCAGGTGGTGGACAGGTGCAAGAGTCGCGCACGATGGGTGCGACCGCTGCGATGGAGAGGGCGGAGGCGGCCGCAATACGTCGAGCCTCACGCACTCGGATCGGCGGAGCAACGCTCAGCCGTGTTTCAGCCGAGCCGGAGACCGTCAGCGAACAAGACTCGTCGTTCGACGGCTCAGTCAGCATGTTGTTACGACAATCGGAGCGGACGCTGCTCTGGGTGGCCAACCAACTGGATGGCCTCAAATTGCCGGGTTTGAGCGGCAACAAGCGTCTGAGGTTGGCGGCCGGCTGTCTGCACCTTGCCATCGAACACGCCCAGGCGATTGTGGTTCTCACACAGGAGAAATGCTTCGGCTCGGCTTTGGCGCTTCAGCGGCCGCTGATCGAAGCGTGGACGCGGGGCTTTTGGCTGTTTTACGCTGCGACAGAAGAAGATGTCGACCGCGCTGAGCAGGACAAATTCCCCCCCAAAGGGGAGATCGTCAAGGGTTTGGAGGCCAAGCACGATGCGGAATTTCCGTACTTGAAGGGCGAGATTTGGGCCATGCTCTGCAGCTACACCCATTCCGGATTCAAACAGATCGAAGCTCGGATGTCGATGGCGGGACTGCAGTCGAATTACACGCTCGAACACGTCCGGCAGGCGTTATGCTGCGCGGATGTGTTGCAACTGGTATCCGCGATCGTGGTTGCGAAAGCTGCCGGCAACCAGCCGCTGACGCACGCTGTCTTCGACCGCCTCGAGGCATACGCCGCCGAGAACGGCCCGCGCTCCTGAGATGGGAGACCCAAAAATCCTTTGTGTGCGTCAAATTTTCCAAGGAGGATTGAAATCCGGATGAGGCCTCGGTTTTGATGGATCGTATTTTGTGAAGCAACGCCATGCTGCGCTGATGGGCTTTGTGCGGAACCGTGGGGCAGGGAACACGAATCACCGCGGCCTCCCTGATAGAATGGGCGGGCCGGAGAGAGGTCCGCCCTGTGAGACGAGCGGGCTTGCCCGGCGCATCGCACGTGGTTCAGAGAGGAGTATCGCCATGAGTCGGAAGACATCGAAGTCCCGAACCATCTCGCGCCGGGGGGTATTTCAGGCCGGCACGTTCGTCGCCGCGGCGAGCTTCATGAGCTCGACCGCCGCTACGGCGGCCCGCCTGCCCACGCGCGGCAGAGGCCCGAACGTCTACGAGCGCATCGGCGTCACGCCGTTCATCAACTTGACGTCGACGCGCACGATGAACGGCGGTTCGGCGGCGCTGCCCGGGGTCGCGGAGGCGGTGTATGAGGCCTCGTTCTATCACGTCAACATGCAGGAGCTACTGGAAAAGGCCGGACCGTACATCGCGGACCTGCTCGAAGTGCCCGCGGCGATGGTGAGCACCGGAGCGGCCGGCGCCCTGACCTGCGCCACGCTGGCTTGCATCGCCGGGGGCGACATCGAGACGCTGCAGCAACTGCCCGACACCGAGGGCATCAAGGACGAAGTCGTCGCCGTCGGCTGGTCGCGGTCCATCTACGACCATGCGATCCGGATGACGGGCGCGAAGATGGTCGATGTCTTCAAGCCGGAAGATCTGGAGCGCGCGTTCGGACCGCAGACGTTCATGGCCTTCGCCGGTCAGCGCATCCAGGCGCCGGACAGCCGCATCCCGCTCGAGACGTTCGTGAAGGCGGCGCACGACCACGGCGTACCGGTCCTGGTGGACGCCGCGGCCGAGCTGCCGTTGATCCCCGACCCGTTTCTTTCTCGCGGCGTCGACCTCGTGGTGTACAGCGGCGGCAAGAGCGTCAAGGGGCCGCAGTCCAGCGGGCTGCTGCTGAGCAACCGCAAGGACCTCGCCCGCGCGGCCTATGTCGGCAGCGCGCCGCACCACACCTACGCGCGGCCTCTCAAGGTCAGCAAAGAAGAGGTGATGGGGTTGATCGCGGCGGTGGAGGCGCTCGTTACGACACGCAACATTGCCGATGAGCACGGCAAGTACAAACGGTGGTTCCGGCACATCATCGAGCGGATCACTCAGGTCCCCGGCGTGGAAGCGCGCATTATCGAGTCGCCCCGGCCGGGCTATTACCCAACGATGCATGTCGAGTGGGACACCAAAAGAATCGGACTCGTGGCGCGTGAAGTCGGCGAACAAATGCTCTACGGCGAGCCGCGCATCATGACGCACGCTTTCCCCAAGGAGCTCGATCCGACGAGCGCCGAAACGAACCACTTCATCATCCGTCCCATGGCGATGTACCAGGATGACTACAAGGTCGTAGCCGAACGGCTGCATGAAGTCTTTCGGGACTCGCCCGCCCCGAAGCCGAAGAAAATGCCGGCGCCCCCGTCCGGCAATCTCGACGGGCACTGGGAAGTTGACATCGACTACGTCGCCAACAAAGCCCGCCACACGATGTATCTGCAGAACAAGGGGAACGAGATCCTCGGACTGCATCGCGGCCGCATCGCGCAAGGCAAGGTCAAGGGCGAGATCGACGGCGATCGGGTGTACTTCGAAAGCCGCGGCAAGTACGAAGCCGCCCGCATGCGGTACTTCTTCAAGGGCACGTTGCGCGGCGACGAGATGGGCGGCGAGCTCGGCCTCGGCGAGTACGGCAAGGGCCGCTGGAAGGCGCGGCGAGTGGGTTGAGGCTGCCTGCGCCGCGAGCTGCTAATGGAAGCGGCCGGGTGACCAGCGCGTGTCTCCCGCAGAAAAAGCGCCTTTGAGCAGGCGAACCTCCGGCTCTTCACGCCCGAGGATGACGCTCACGATGTCGAACCGCATGCGGTTGTGGTCGACGCCGGCGCGGCGTACGTAGTCCTTGGCCGCGCGGATGAGGTGCCGTCGCTTGGCCCCGTCCACAGCGTCTTCGGGCCGGCCGAAGGTCTCGTCGGCCCGGGTTTTCACTTCGATAAACGCAAGGTGGTCCCCGTCCCACCCGATCAGATCCATCTCACCCTTCGTGGTGCGCGAGCGATAGTTGCGGGCGACAATCCGATAGCCCAACTCGGTGAGCCGGCGATACGCGATGTCTTCGCCGCGGCGGGCGTCGCGCAGATGAGCGGGCAGGCGGCGGTCCGCCAGGCTGCGGAGAAAGTCAAGTACGGATCGCAGCATGACGGTCGCAAGTTCCGGATGCCGCGGACAACCCAGCGCAGCTTCCGGGCCGTCCCGAGCGGAGCGCGGGAACCGGGAAATCTCGCCGAAATGTAACAGCCCCAAGCGCGCTTGCGCAACATCACGACGATGCCGCAGAACCGCCCCTGCTGAAAATCAAGCCGCTGAACGGAAGAGATCAGGCGGGCATCTCTCGACTACGGTGTTTGCAAGATGTCCGTACCCGACGGGTCCATTCAGGATCAGTCTTGAGTCAGAAGGACGGTCAACTTCTCGAGAACTTCGCCGACTACTCGCGGCGGAGCTTGAGACGCAAAGCCGGTTCGTCGTGCCCGCCAGTCCAGGCTCTTGATCTGGTCGGCTAGGATCACTCCCTTTACGGCGCCTGTGGAGGGAAGGGAGACCTCGAAAGGGTAGCCTTTGACTCGGGATGTAATGGGGCAGAAGAGCGCCAGACCGGTTTTTATGTTGTAGCTACGAGGACTCAGAACCAGAGCGGGACGGCGCCTGGATTGCTCGTGTCCGGCCTGGGGCATGAAGGTAAGCCACACGATGTCCCCCCTGTCAGGAACATACGTTCGCTCTACCATTCCTCGTTGCCCAGGGCCGGGCCGCCGCTCATCTCAGGATGGAGATTTTCGGCCGTAACTTGGTCCAGCATGTCGGTCAAGTTATAGGCTCTCTTGCGCATGACGACTTGCTCGCCGCGTGAGGCGATCTCGATGGCGGAACCTTCGTGAACGCCCCATTGCTCGGCGATGGACTTGGGAATGCGGACGGCCAAGCTGCCGCCCCATCTGGCGACATGCGATTTCGCACCCATGGGAAGTCCCTCCTTCATATCTATAATATATATCTTTGCAACGATGGCGTCAAGCAATGACACGCTCTTGAAGAAGGCGAATGGACAGCTCGTTCCGAGCGCCGCCTTCCTCGGCATAGGGTGTACAGGGATGGAGAGATTGCGCCGGCTTGGCCTTCTGTCCCCTCTATAAAGCCAATAGCTATAATAAAACCCTGAACAAATGTAAAGCTATATGCTATATATTTGAGTGTAAGGGAGATGTGGTGCATGAACTGACGATCAAGAGACAAGCCATCAGAGCGCTGTAAATGATGCCGCGCCGGGACGCTCAACGCATTCGTCACGAACTGAAAAAGATGGCCGAGAACCCTACCGGCGAGATATGGATATCAAGACGTTACAAGGCCGACCGGCCTTTCGTCTGCGCGTTGGCGATATGCGGATCATTTTCGAGCGGGACGATCAAGCCCGCGTTATCGACGTGCTGCGGGCCGCACCGCGCGGGCAGGCTCACAACCGATAGGAGAGCAACATGTACAAGCCGCAAGTCATTCTTGACGGTACCGGGCAGCCGGCTTTTGCCGTGATCCCATGGCATGAGTATGAGCGCCTGGTAAACGAGGATGCTGACGCACGGGTCAGCGATGAAGAACTGTACGACCGCGCGAAGGCGAAGGGAGGCGAATCCTTCCCCGTCGAAGTGGTGGATCGCCTTTTAGCCGGTGAAAATCCGATCCGGGTGTTCCGCACCTATCGCGGCATGACCCAGAACCAACTGGCCGCCGCTGTCGGCATCCATGCAATGTACCTCTCCCAAATCGAGACGGGGAAACGCACCGGCTCGATCAAGATGTTGGCCGCTCTCGCAAACGTATTGCACGTCGGCATGGACGATCTGATCTAGCCTGCATGTGTCAGGCCGCTTCGCTCTCTCTGCGTAGCCGGGCTTGCGCCAAGTCATAGGCTGCTTGGAGACGCATCCAGAAATCGGCGTTCGACCAACCGACCGCTTCGAGCTTCAAGGCCATCTCGGGCGAGATGCCCGCCTGGCCGTTCAGCACTCGAGATAAGGTGACACGGGCCACGCCCAACTTTCTGGCCGCCGCCGTGACGCTGAGTCCTGCCTCTGCGCAGTCTCGCCTGAGTCCACGTCCAGGGTGAGGCGGGTTCTTCATCGGCATTTCACGAGTCCTCTTAATGCTAGTCGGTCAGGTCAACTATCTTTACGATCTGCTCCGGCAAAAGCCGGTCGAAGGCCTTTTACGGTATCTGCTGGATGTTGAACTGCTGGTTGTGCTGCTGTCGAACTTCTGTTTTCGGCATGGCGGGCGGAGCCGGAACGACCTGAGCCGTAATGGACACCGTATCCAGTGCCGTAGACTGTGATACCCTGAACCTGTGAGGCTGTGCGGGTGAGGAACATCACGGTATCCGTTGACGAAGAGACGCACCGCCGGGCGCGGATTCGCGCGGCGGAGTTGGACACGTCGGTTTCGGCGCTGGTTCGCACGTATCTTCAGAGCCTGGTTGGTGATTCCGGCGGCATACCTGCGGCTGCGGCGCGAGGAAGCGAGTCGTCGGTCGAGCTTCGACATCGCGATCTGGAACAAGTGCTTGCCGATTTCGATGCACGTGGAGTGGGGCTGCGCTCGTGCGACAACCTGACCCGAGACGAACTGTACGCCGAGGCGATCAACGGCCCCGATGCGCTTCGTTGACACCAACGTGCTGCTCTATGCAGTCAGCACCCTGCCGGAGGATGCGAATAAACGCCGCCGTGCTCGTGAGTTGCTGAGAGAGCCGAACCTGGCGGTATCGGTACAGGTATTCCAGGAGTTCTACCATCAGGCGACCCGACCGACGCGCTCCGGACGGCTATCCGAGGGCGATGCCATCTCTTTTCTCGGAACGCTCCTGAAGTTTCCGGTCCAGGATGTCACCCTCGCTCTTTTCCGTGACGCCGTCGCAATGAGCCGCCGTTACAAGCTGTCCTACTGGGATGGGGCAATCCTCGCGGCAGCGCGGGCAGCGGGGTGTGAAGTGGTCTACTCGGAAGACCTCAGTGAGGAGCAGAACTATGACGGACTGCGAGTGATCGACCCGTTTCGGTGAGGGGCACTCACTCGATGGCTACAGGGCATCGCGGATCGAGAACAAGATAGGGCATCGATTCAAGATGCCGGCATTCTGCCCAAACGGATGTGGCCGCGGTATCTGTGGCTGCTTCGAAAGAGAGACAACCACAAGCTGTGATCTGCACCGGGAAAGTTCAGTATTGTGATCCGCTACGGCGCCTCGAATAGCCTGCTGTGGCCGCCCGACCGGTCCTTGGACGCAAATGGCCGTAATGGGCCGGCAATGGCCACATCGTTTTTCAGAAAGCAAACCCCCGGGAAGGTGATTGTCCAGCTCCTGCCCGAGAGGCGGCAAAATCGTCGGACGATTGGGGCCGATTCCCCATGGGACCGCGGTACGTCGGTATCCTAATAGACGGATGGACGGCATGGAGAAACTCCGCGATTTGATCAGGGCTCTGGTGGTCCTTTTTGTTGTCACGGGTCTCGCGCCCGCGCAGCCGGCGGCGCCTGCTACTGAGCGCGAGAGTCTGGCGGTGACGGTTCCGGAACGGACGGAAGGAAGAGTTCGCCTGGCGGGGACGGATCGTCTGCCGTCCGCGAAGGGCGAGGCGACGGTGCGGCGGCGGCGCGGGACGACCGAGATCGAGGTGAAGCTGGAGCAGCTCAAGCCGGCGATTCTCTTCGGCGGGGACTTCAACACCTATGTGCTCTGGACCGTTTCTCCCGAAGGCGTTGCGGTGAACGCGGGCGAGTTCCTGCAGCGCGGCCACCGCAGCCGGGTTGACGCGACGACCCCGCTGAGCACTTTCGGCATGTTCGTCACCGCCGAGCCGCACTTCCTGGTCGATGAGCCGAGTTCCTATGTTGTGCTGCAAAACGCCGAATCAAGCTTGACGCGGGGCAGCATCATGCAGTCGTCCGTTGTGAAGTACCGCGGGTTCGAGGGGCGCTACAACGCGGACCGGGACACGCTGGCGGATGAAGAAATCCTCGAGGGCGACTTCCGGACCGAGCGGCAGCAGGCGACGACCGCTCTGAATCTCGCCGAGCGCCGGGGAGCGGGACGCTGGGCGCCCGAGGAGTTGGCGAGAGCCCGCGAGGCCGTCATCAAGGCTCTGGAGGCCTACGGTCCCGATATGGACGAGAAGCTGTTTGCGATCGAAGCGCGCAAGGCGGTGCGGCTCAGTTTCGAGGCGTATCAGGCCGCCATTCGCAACCGCGAGTTGGCCGAGGAACAGGCCCAGCGCGAAGAACTGGCCGGATTGCGGGTCGCGAAGGCCGAGGCGGAAGCGGCCGAAGCGGCGGCGCGCGAGGAGGCCGAGAGGGCGCGCCGCGAGCGCCAGGAGGCCCTCGAAGCCAAGAGCCAGGCCGAAGAAGCCGCGCGCGAAGCGCAGATGCAGCAACGACTGGCGCGCGAAATGATGGAGACCGCGCAGGCGGAAACCAGGCGATTGGCGGGGCTCAAAGCGCAAGCCGATCGCTATGCGAACGAAGCGCGACAGCGTCTTGAAGGCGCGCTCAGCAAGGTCGTCGAGACGAGGGAGACCGCCCGCGGCGTGATCGTCAACCTGCCGGACATTCTATTCTCCTCGGGCCGTTCGACGCTGCGTCCACGAGCCCGCGAAGTGTTGAGCCGCGTGGCGGGGATTCTGCTCGTGACCCCGGAGATCGGGCTCAGCATCGAAGGCCACACCGACAGCACCGGCAGCGAAGACCTGAACCTGCGATTGTCGGAGAGGCGCGCCCTCGCGGTCGCGGACTATCTCGCCGAGTCGGGGGTTCCCTCCGAGATCATGGCGACCTTCGGCTTCGGGGAGACGCAGCCGATCGAGAACAACAACAGCCCGGCCGGACGTCAAAAAAATCGCCGCGTGGAAATCGTCATCGAAAGCACCGGCGACCAGGCGCCGTTCGCCCAGTAAGACCTGTTCGCGAGGCAATTATTCATCAAGTGGATTCAAGCCGTCGGCGGGAAACATCCTCCAGAGGCATGGCGTCAGCGAGATCGATGCCGATGACGGTTTGAGTCCGCTTGCAAGGCGAGACCCGAGTCTACGGGGTGCTAGCCTGCATTTCTCACCACCCGACGGTCGAAGCACGCGATACGACCGCCAAGACTTCGTTGCGCTTGCTTGCCGTGCTCGACGTACTGTCAAGTACGCCTGCGCGCGCCAAGCGGCTCGCGCCTCGTCCTGACGGCCCTCCCACGCACTTCGCCTCGCCACGTCGTGAGAAATGCAGGCTAGTGTTCTCCGAACTGCGCCCGCCCCGCCCGTCTCAGCACGTGGGGTAGTCGATCTTCGCCGTGCGCCACGGGCTGCCGGCTCGGCCGTTGTAGTCGAAGACCACGCGCCCGGCCCGAACCGTCACTTCGCAACCGAGGCGCTCGCCGCCTTCGATCCGCCCGCGCCTGACATCGACGAAGCCGAAGGACCCGCGATCGAGGCGTAGAACGGCGAGGTCGGCCTCGGCGCCCACTGCGATCTGACCGAGTTCCGGCCGATTGACCTGGACCGCGGGGTTGGTCGTCGAGCGCCGGATCACTTCATCGAGAGGAACACCCAGGGCGAGGAATTTCGACATCACGCTGACCATATCGATCATGGCGCCGTTGTTCGATCCCCGATGCCAATCGGTCGAGATCGAGTCCGGCCAAAACCCTTGGCGCACCGCCGGGTCGGCGTTGCGGAAATGGAAGCTCCCGCTGCCGTGGCCGACGTCGAACTTGACCCCTCGCTCGCGTGCCTGATGGAGATAGGGGCGGACCTTCTCGTTCTCGTCCAACAGCGGCGCCGGCCAGCGATAGAAGTGCGTGCTGATATCGCCGGGGCGTAGAACCTCGAGCACCAACCTCTCATAGGGTCGCTCAGGCAAGAAGTAGCCGAAATCGACGATGACGGGCACGCCGGCGATCTCGGCCGCCTCGATCGCCCTTTCGACGGACAGAAAAGTCGGCGCTCGCCAGTGCGCCGACTTGATCCCGACAACGACATCGCCGTGCTTCTTGGCCATTTCACCCGTCTTCCTGGGGTCAAGGTCCAATGGATGCTGCTCCAGGTCGTAGTCGATCATCCCGGTCCCGGCTATGTTGATCATCGCCAGGACGCGCGTGCGGGCGCGATCGATGACCGTTCTGCGGAAATCCTCGAATCTCCGCCAACCGGATGAACCCACATCCACGACGGTCGTTACGCAGGAACCGAACGTAACGTGGTCCGGAAAGATGCTCGACAGCCCGGCCGTGATGGAACCGTTCTCCGTCCCGGAGAAGGCATGGAAGTGAAGATCGATCAACCCCGGCGTCACGTAGAGGCCGGAGACATCGAGGGTTGTCTTTGCGTCCGCGCCGGACAGATTTTCACCGATGGCCGCGATCCGTCCGTTGCGGACCGCGATGTCGCGAACGGCGTCAACGTCATTCCTGGGGTCAAACACGTGGCCGCCCTTGAGCAAGATGTCGAACGCATCTGACTGCGCTGACGCGACGGACGCCAGCACCAATAGCACTGCCACTGAATAAAACCGCATGAATCCTCTTTGCTCCTCTGTCCTTCCGTTTCCTTCGAAGGCGATCGCCGGGCTGCCTTGGGCGACTACGGATTGCTCTTCACCATCGCCATCATAGGCGCTCACCGCCTTCGATGAATGTCATTTCGCCTGTTGCCTCGGATGACCACCCGCTCCCCCTCCACCTGTCGCCGCGCAGGTCCTTTGTCAGTTCGGATCAGGTCAACTGTATTGCCCCGCAAAATCCGCTAGCACCGTTACCGCGCCGTCGTGTTCAGTCGCCGCCAATGCATTCGCGAAGTGCGCATCCGCCGTCACCACCTTGGCGCCGATGCGATGCGCCAGCGCGAGATAGACGCAATCATAGGCGGGCCTGTCGAGCGTCACCGCGAGACGAACCGCATCCGCGCAAATCGTCTCGTCGTTGCTCCAGTGAAGCGGCATCTCCGTGACAGCGGTAATCAATACGCCGGCCTCGCCGCGCGCGATCTCGCCCAGGCGAACCTTCCGCCACAGTGCATTGGCAACCTCCGAGGCCATCAGCCGTGGGGCGTGAAGATCGTGATCGCCTTCGAGCAACCGGCCTGCCGTGTCTGAGCCCTCTTCCTCGACCAGCCATTTGACCGCCACGCTGGCATCCACCACGAGACGCATCATGCAACCCGATGTTCGTTCTCACGATCTTCCCGGATGAGAATCTCGGAAGGCGTCTGAGCGCGACCTCCCGTCTGCCGCCTCAGTCTTGCGGACAGTGCGCGGAAGGACCGCCGCTTTGCCGGCATGTCGTCCTCAGCAGCGCGTTCAAGAATGTGACGCGCTTCGCTCTCGAGGGAGCGGTGGTTATTGGCGGCGCGTCGCTTGAGCCGCCGCACCACCTCGTCGTCGAGCCGCCGCACGTTAATGGTTGCCATGACCTTCCCCTGGGAAGCACTGCTATCAATTTGTTATCATGCCACAGCAGAGGGCGCGAGAGCGATTGAAACGGCCTTGGCAGGTGCGGCCGGTCCGATTGAAGGTGTAGGAAGGGCCACAGATTCGAGACCGGCTCGATGCCCGGAACTCCACGCCGAAGCGCCGCCGCGTTACCATAGTCGGGCGCGATGCTCGAAATCATCGATGAAGGCATTCTCTCGCGAGACCCCGGGCGCGGCGCCTACATGCCGTCGATCACCGAGCTTGGCGACGGCTCGCTGATCGCCTGCCAGCATGTGGGCCGCGAACTCGGCGCGCCTGACAATCACATCGAGGTTTTGCGGAGTTCCGACGGCGGCCGCACCTGGCGTAACCAGGGCTCCATCCACGACGGCGCCCCTCCCCATGACGGCTGGTCCTACCGCGGGCCCGACATCCAGGAGGTCCCTGACGGGCGTCTCGTCATGACCGCGACCCGCTTCGAGGCGGGAGAAAGCAAGCTGTTCGACCCGGATTCCGAAGCATTGGTGCGGCCCGAGATGATTCTCTTCTGGTCGGAGGATGCCGGGAGGAGCTGGTCGGTCCCGCAAGTCGTTCCCGTCGATCTCCCGCCGGACCGATACACCTGGAACAAGGCCGGCGACTTGTCGCAGCTTGCCCCGGACCGCTGGATGTATCCACTCGAGACCTGGAAGCCGGTAGGTTATCAGGGGCCGCCCGACCAAAAGGCCGCGGCGGTGTTCTCCTGCGATCAAGGCGAGACCTGGGGTACATTCACGGTTGTTGCCGATGACCGGACGGGTCGCTGCCTCTGGTGGGATCAAATGAACGCCCGGCTTCCCGATGGACGCATCTACACGATGCTCTGGACCCACTTGTACGGCACCTCGGAAGACCTGGTCAACCATTGGGTCGTCTCCAGCGATGAGGGCCGTTCGTGGTCCAAGCCGCGGCCGACAAACCTGCGAGGACAGGTCTGCACCCCCATCCCGTTGCCGGACGGACGCGTCGCCGCCATCTACAACTACCGACACGACCCCCAGGGAGTGCGGGTCGCGGTCACGGAAGACCTGTCCCATTTCGACTTGGAGAACGAAGTGGTCGTCTTCGACGCCGGCGCGGAGGCCACCCTTGGCAAGACCGACCACGACAACTTCCTTGCCGAGCACCTGTTGATCGCGTTCGGCAAACCGAAGGGGATTGTTCTTCGTGACGGCGCCATACTCGCGTTTTTCTGGTGCACGGCAGGCGGCGTGACCCACACCCGTTGGGTCCGCCTTACCATCTGAATACTCGAAATGTACCGGAAAAACGCAGCGTCCGCGGCTTGTCTGCTGCTGATTGCTTTCTTGTCCGGTTGCGGCCGGCCCACGACGGACGGACCCTTCGATCTGCTGATCGTCAATGCCCGTCTCGTTGACGGCATGGGCAACCCGTGGTACCGGGCGGACATCGGCACCCGCGACGGGCGCATCGCTGAAGTCGGCCGGCTGCAAGGCCGGGCTACTGCCCGCATCATCGATGCCGAAGAACGGATCGTCTCGCCGGGCTTCATCGACATGATGGGTGGTCGAACCTATCCGCTTCTCGAAGATCCCGATGCCGCCGAAAGCAAGTTGCGTCAGGGAATCACCACCATCCTGGTGGGCGAAGGCACCTCTGAAGTGCCGCAGAACGATGACACCATTGCAGGCATTCCGCAAGCCGCCGCTCTTGGTGTCACGTGGCAGACCTACGCCGAGTACGACGCCCTTCTGGAACAAAAGGGGCTGCGCGTCAACGTGGTCCATACCGTCGGCGCGGGGCAGATCCGCCGCGTTGTGATGGGCGAGGAAGACGGCCGTCCGACAGTCGAGCAAATGGAAGCCATGAAGGACATCGTCAGGCAAGCGATGGAGGACGGCGCGGTCGGGCTGTCCACAGCGCTGATCTATCCACCGGGGACGTATGCGACGACGGATGAAATCGCCGAACTCGCCAAGGTCACCGCCGACTTTGGCGGAGGCTACTTCACACACATGCGGAACGAGAGCAACCAGGTACTGGATGCGATCCGTGAAGCGATCGAAATCGGCGACAAGGCCGGCGTGCCCGTGCATATCTTTCACCTGAAGGCGGCCGGCGAGGAGAACTGGCCTCTCATGGCCGAGGCGATCGAGCTGATCGAGAACGCCCGAACGCAGGGCAAGGACGTGACCGCCGACATTTATCCCTACGTCCGCAACGGCATCGGGCTGCGATCGTTTCTCCATCCGCGCCATTATGCCGAGGGCGCCGACAAGTTTATTGCCACGTTGTCGGACCCCGAGGTCCGCCGCCGGCTTCGGCGAGAGGTCGAGACGACCAGCGATTGGGAGAACTGGTACCGTCACGTCGGCATGAATTGGGACAACGTCCTCGTCGCAAGAGTCTCGGACTCGCTTGACAAGGGCTATGAAGGGAAGCCGCTTTCTGAAATCGCCGAAATGCGGGGCAGCGACGATTGGACGACCTTCTTTGATCTGGTCGAGGCGCGCGGCGTCAGCGTCAACCCCAAGAGCATGAACGAGGAGCAGAAACACCTGGCCCTGCGGGCGGAGTTCATCAGCGTAGACACGGATGCCTGGCCGATGAACGCCGGCAAGGTCAGCAGTGCGCATCCCCGGGCTTTCGGCGCCTTTGCCCGTGTCATTGCCAAGTACGTTCGAGAAGAGAAGGTGATCAGCCTCGAGAAGGCGATTCGAAAAATGACCTCGCTGCCCGCCAACCGGCTCCGGCTCTATGACCGTGGTTGCATCGCGCCCGGAATGAGAGCGGATCTGCTGATTTTCGACCCGGCGAAGGTGCAGGACAAAGCTTCGTTTGAAAATCCTGTCGCCTATTCCACAGGATTCGACTACGTGATGGTCAACGGCGAGCTTGTCATCGACGACGGCGTATCCACGGCGTCTCGTCCGGGGCGTGTCGTGGGCCGGAAGTAGCCTGCCCGCAGATCGCTAACGCGGCCGATCGCCGCCCGCGGTGGTGCGGTGCATCAGCCTGGGTTGAGAGTCGTCGTAGTCATACACGGCGTAGTGCATGGCGCAACGGTTGTCCCACATCAGCAGGTCGCCTTGGCTCCAACTGTGACGGTACACATTCTCCGGCCGGGTGGCTCGGGCATAGAGATATTCGAGCAGAGGCTGACTCTCGTCGCGAGTCATCTCTTCGAATTGAGAGGTAAAGTACGGATTCACGTACAGCGCCTTGCGATTCGTGACCGCATGCGTGCGCACGACGGGGTGCCGGGAAGGTGGCGGGATATCGATAATCGGCAACCCGTCGCTGTTGATGTCACGGTTGCGTAGGGCAAGAGCCTCGCTGGTGTGGAGGGCGGTGAGCCTGTCCAACATCCGCCGCATCCCCTCGGAGAGCTCTTCGTAAGCTCGGTACATGTTGCAAAACATCGTGTCGCCGCAGCCGGGTGTTATCGTGCGTCCGTAAAGCACCGACACGGCCGGGGGCGTCTCCGCGAAGGAAATGTCGGAATGCCAAAAGTCGTTGCGCGAGCCGGGCGTCCCCGGTTTGTTCTCGAAGACCAGGACCTCAGGGAAGCCTTCGACTCCTTTCCGCGGACTGAGCGGGTGTCCTTCAACCGGCCCGAACTGCCGCGTGAAGGCGACTTGATCAGCCGGCGCAATGCTCTGCTCCGGGAAGACAAGCACCAGGTACTCGTAAAAGGCGCTCTTGATCTCGTGGAGGAGTTCCTCGCCGAGCGGACCGGCCAGATCGACTCCGTCCACCTTGGCCCCCAACGTACCCGCCAGCGGACTCACGCTGATTCGAGATGGACTTTGGGATGTCTGAATCATGGAGGGAGTTATTGTCTCTTGGGAACTCCGGACTGCGCTCAATCGAACTGGATCTGCGTGATGAACAGATTGGGCATTGCCTGATTCCATTTTCGGGGAATCGCATCAAACGCCAAGCGGAAATCCTTGGTGTCACCGGGCATCATCGAGCCCGTGCGGCGGCCAACGAGCGTCGCGTGCTCCCGCAGAATTTCGATCCCATTGATTTCGCGGAACACGCAATTGACTTCGACCGCACTCACTGTCCGATTTCCGTTGTTGATGATCTTGCCGGTGATGGTGACGAGGGTCTGCTCGAGAAAATCCTCCTTGGCCTGCATCTCGACGCCGGAGAGGTTCAGCGAAGGCAGGTAGGCCAAGGCTTCCTCGGTCAGGGCCGGACCGCCGCTTGCACTCTGTTGCGATTGCCAATACAGATAACCGCCCGCCGCCGCAGCCAGCAGCAGCATGATTCCGATCACCGGCAGAGGGACAGCCGGTCCCGAGGCCTTCCGCAGTTGTCTCTCCTGTTCGAGCAAAGTTATTTCCCAGCCACGGTCATGCAGCGGATCTTCAACGTCGGGGCGACGAAGACGCTGCGATAGTCGAGGTCGGAGCCGATCATATCGATTTGTTTGAACATCTCCTTGAGATTCCCGCCGATCGTGACTTCCGAAACAGCATACGTGAGTTCGCCCTTTTCGATCCACAGGCCCACCGCACCGCGCGAATAGTCCCCAGTGACAAGATTCACCCCATATCCGATCAACTCGGTCACGTAGAGCCCTCGGTCGACGGACGCGATGATGTCCTCGGGCGATGCATCGCCGGGCTGAAGCATGAAGTTGCCCGGACCGATGCCCGGCGAGCCCGCCAGACCCCGTGAAGCGTTGCCGGTCGTCTCGAGGCCGAGTTTGCGGGCGCTATAGCTGTTGAGGAGATAGCTCCGCAGCACGCCGTCTTCGATGATGGTCGTGCGGCGGCTCGCCACGCCTTCGTCATCGAAGGGTGAACTGCCCAGGCCGCCGGGACGAAGCCCGTCATCCACGACCGTGATGTTGTCGCCAGCCACTTTTTCGCCCAGCTTGTCGGCGAAGAAGGAAGCATGGCGGTAAACCGCGTCACCGCTGGCGGCCTGAAAAATGTGTCCCAGCAGAGACCCCGCGACCCTCGGTTCGAAGATCACCGGCACTTCGGTCGTGGCGACCTTGGTGGAGTGCAAGCGCCGGAGCGCGCGTTCCGCCGCTCGACGCCCGACATCCTCGGGGCTTTCGAGACCGGCCGCGTCCAAGCTCACTGAATACCAATAGTCGCGTTCCTTGCTGCCGTTCGACTCGGCCACAGGGACCGCCGACAGCGAACAGTGCGTCAAGCTGTACTCGCCGCCGAATCCCCTCGAATTCGCCAGCGTCCACCGCGACCAACCCGATCTGAAATCTCCGCCTTCGGAGTTCGTGATCCTTGGGTCCGCCTCAAGGGCCGCCGCTTCGGCCGTGCGAGCCATCTCGATTTTCTGCTCGGCTGTCAGAGCCAGAACGTCGTCATGGTGTAACCGGAGAGCCGCGGGGTCGGTTGCGACACCCAAGTGCTCAGCCTCCGGCAGATCGTTGAAGGGGTCCTCTGAAGTAAACCGGACGGTCTCGATTGCCGAGTTGACCAGCACGTCAAGACCTTTGCCGGAGAAGTCCGATGAGAACGTCGATGCAGCTCGGTTTCCCGAGAGAACCCGCAGGCCGATCGCTTTCGAGCCGGAGTCCTTGACCTGATCCACTTCACCCAGCCGCACGTTGACGCTGAACTGCGAGCCCTCCCGGACGACGCACTCCGCCTCATCCGCGCCCTGGCTGCGGGCGCGAGCGACAAGATCCGAAGCCAGTTCCAAATAGCTCATCGAGCCGCGTCAGTCCTGGAACGTAGAGGCCGCGCGCAGCACGTTCGTCCCGCCGACGGTGAGTTGATCGACCTTGATCGTCGGGATGCCTACACCCACCGGAACACTCTGGCCCTCTTTTCCGCAGGTCCCGATGCCACGATCGAGCTTCAAATCGTGGCCGACTCGGCTCACTTTCGTGAGCACATCCGGGCCGTTGCCGATCAAGGTAGCTCCCCGGACCGGCCGAGTTACCTGGCCGCCCTCGATCAGGTAACTCTCTGAAGCGGAGAACACGAACTTGCCGCTCGTGATGTCCACCTGACCGCCGCCGAAGTTTACGCAGTACAGACCCCGATCGACGGAGCGCAGAATGTCCTGCGGGTCGTCCTCACCCGCCAGCATGAAGGTGTTGGTCATGCGCGGCATGGGGATGTGCTTGTAACTCTGGCGCCGCCCGTTGCCGGTAGGCGGCGTGCCGAGGATGCGGCTCGACAGGCGATCCTGAAGATATCCCTTGAGAATCCCGTTCTCGATCAGCACGGCGCGTCCGGTCGCAGCGCCTTCGTCGTCCACATTCAGTGAGCCTCTGCGGCTCGGGATGTGGCCGTCGTCGATCACGGTGCACAGCTCGGACGCCACCTTCCTGCCGATCAAACCGCTGAAGGCGGAGACCTGTTTGCGATTGAAATCCGCTTCGAGCCCGTGGCCTACGGCTTCGTGCAGCAGAATGCCCGGCCAACCCGGACCCAGCACGACCGGCATCTCGCCCGCCGGCGCTTCTTCGGCCCCAATCTGCAGCACGGCCTGACGCGCCGCCTCATGCGCCAGGTCCCGGGGAGTCCGCTCGGTCTGAAAATAGTCCAGCCCGACACGCCCGCCGGTGCCGTCGTGGCCGCGCTCGAGCCTTTCTCCCTCGCGGGCGATCACCGAGACATCCATTCGCGTGAGCGGTTGGGTGTCGCTGCGAATCACGCTTTCGGAATTCGCGATCAACACATGCCGCACCGATTCCCGGTAGCTCGCCTCGACTTGGAATACACGTTCGTCATAAGCGCGCGCCGCTTCGTCGGCGGCTCTCAACAGGGCCACTTTTCGCGAGAACTCGACATCGCTCGGCGCCAGGACGACGGGGTAGAGGTTCTGGCTGCCTTGCGGTTCTTTAAACCCGGCGACCTTCGCCGTGGTCGGGCCGGCCGCGATCTGCGCGGCCGTTCGCGCGGCATGGATCAGCTTCTCGGGCGCGAGGTCGTTGGTGTAGGCATAGCCGGTTTTCTCTCCGCTGATGACCCGCACGCCGCAACCGACCGACACGCCCTGGGAAGCGCTCTTGATGATCGATTCATCGAGACTTGCCGAGGTCGTGCTCAGGTATTCGAAGTAAAGGTCCGCGTAGTCCCCACCCTTGGAAAGCGCCTCTCCGAGGTACTTTTCAAGATCGGCCTCGGTGAGGTTGTAGCGGGTCTGAATGAACGACATCGAGGGGAGGGATCGTACGAAAGACCTCAGAGTAGCATGGGCGCGCGTGACACCCTCGGAGCCGGCTTCGAGGCCGTCAGCCCCGGTCCATGCTCAGCCAGGATGCAGCGCAAGGGGACGATGCGAACTCAACACAGTCGGGAACAGGCCGCGGTCCGGCTGTTGAAGGCTCCTGACGAGGCCTTGCGAATCTCTTCGCTTGCGTCAGGGCGGTGAGAAGAGCAGGCCGGGCACACTTCAGAAGATCCGCTGCAAGTCGGAGAACCGCTCGACGATCTGAAATCGGGATGACGTTGCCGGGACTTCCTCGTGCTCGAAGCTCCAGGTCATTTCGTGCGGGACGAGGACGGCCCCCAGACCTGCTTGCAAAGCAGGATTGATGTCCGACTTGGGGCTGTTGCCGACCATCCAAGTGGAGTCGGCCTTCATACCGTGTTCGGATACGACCTGCAGGTAAGCCGCAGAGTGTTTCTCACGCACGATGCGACAGGAGTGGAAATAACCGGCCACACCCGACCTTTCCACCTTGGCCTGTTGCTCCTCCGGGTGACCCTTGCTGAAAAGAGTCAGGTGATAGCGCTCGGACAGGTAGGTGAGAGTCTCCGTGACTCCTTCGAGCAACTGAATCGGCTTGTCGAGAATTTCGTGAGCCAGACGCATGACCCCATCAAGGTCTTGTTCCGTGACGGGTTGTTCCGCAAGTGTCCGATAGCACACTTGCATATTGCGCCCGAAGTTGACCGCGCCGTAGCCGTTGACGCGGATTCTGTCGATCTCGATCTCGTCCAGGACCGCCCTCACTTGCCCGGCCGTGAGATTGGAGTGGCCGAGCAGGTCAACGAACTTCTCGAAGGCGTGTTCATAGTAGACGTTGTTCTCCCACAACGTATCGTCGGCGTCGATCAGAAGCCATTTCGGCTTGTGCATGCGGGGTGATAATGCGGAGCTGCGCTCAGAAGCGCTGGATGGATCTCGTTTCAGGGGGAGCAAGACGGAATGGAATGTCGATCAGGACATCGACTTCGACAGGAACGCCGAGTTTCGTGGCCGGATGAAACTTCCATTGGGCGAGCGCGGCCATCGCGCTGTCGTCGAGCCGATCGTCGAGGCTTTCCACCACTTCGATGTCTCTGACCCTGCCGTCCCTCTGGATCACGGCGTAAAGGGTGACGGTCCCCTCGACACGCTCGTCAACAGCCGCTCGGATGTACTTGGGGTCGACCTTGAGACGGGGCTCGGGAGCGCTGAGGCGGCCCTGGGAGTCGTCTTCCGGCTCTTCGTCGTTCTCTTTGCCGAACCGGGTTGCATCGTGTCGCTTTTTTCCGTTCAGAGCGCGTTCGGCAAAGCGGATCACCCAACTTCCGCTGTAGCTCGTAACGTTCGGGGTATTGATCGCCAACACGAATACCTGCCTGTCAAGAAACAGTACATCAGCCCGCTTGGATCGAACCGGTATTTGCTCGGGATCGATCACGGGCGGTGCGCCGAGTTCGCGAACATTCCATTTCCTCTCGAACATCGCCAGAGCGTCGGCGTCGTTGCCCGAACTCCTCGAGCTGGGCTTGACAACGCCGAAGCCGGCGCTCGCATCCCGTTGTACGACAGAGCCCGTTTGCGGGGGTGAGCCCCCAAGGATGGATAGATTCGGTGCTCGCAGAAATGCTCCGTTTCCTGCGCCAACCACCAAGTCACCGCCACCAGGGCCCCCATCCGGAGCTGCGGAAAATCGACCACGCCGAGAGCCCAAAGGGACCGACGGGGCCGCGTTGGGATCGGGGTCAAGCCCGATGACGAGTGCGGCCGGCCCGTCGTTGCCGGGGCCGACTACAGTTCCGCCTGTTCCGTTTTCTGAGCGCTCTGCCGGTCCGGGGCGCCCAGCGGCCTCCGGGCCGGCCGGGAAACCTTGATCCTTCAAGTCCTCGACGAGAGAATTGCGGGCCAGGAGTCCGGCAACTCCGCCGCCCGTTCCATCGCCGCCCAAACCGTCGGTGCGATCCATTGTCGGCGCATCTGCACCTGGGGTCAGCGCTCCCCGCTTCGGCGCTGCCGGTTGGTCCTCCCAATTCTGATAGCGCATGCGTGGCTGTTGCAGCAATGAACCAACCTGAGCCGCTCCGGACATCTCAGTGTCGATCAGGGGCGCGTTGTCCGCCGCGATGGCTTTGCGTCCCGGTGCTTCGGGGTTGTGCCCGGAAGTCCAATACCGCAGACGGGGCGAGGACATGACTTGGCCGAGGTCAAGAGCCTCCTGGCCGGCTCCGATCTCGGGCGGCGCCTCTGCCCGGATTGCCTGACGCTCCGGAGTCGTGAGGGGGCCCGCTTCCGGAGTCCAATAGCGCAGCCTCGGTTGCCGATCGAGGGAGGCCAGGTCGACCTTCTTCACGATGGCCTGAAGCTCGGGCGCTTGAAGGGGGGCGAGCGCTTCGCGCGAAGGAGCCGGTTCGGACTTCTTTTCCTGCTGAAACCGCAGACGAGGTTCTGGCCCAGCGAGCATAGACGGAGCCGTTTGGCGCCGCACTTCGATCCTGGGCGCCTCCACCGCGCTCAATGCTTCCCGATCGGGCGCCTTCGCTCGTATCGGTTCCATCCGGAAACGCGGCCGGTTCACTTTCGGCGCATTCCACGCGAGCAGATTCGGCGAACGGATATCCTGCCGGATCTCGATATCCGGCGCCAGGCCGACGACCTTCTGACGCGAGCTTTGCGGGTCGGGATCATCGGCGACGATCTTCTGCCGGAAGCGATGCCGAGCCCGCTCCAATTCGTCGCGGCCGTCTACTTCGTTGAGCGGCAAGACAGAGGGAAGGTCGGTTTTGGGCGTGTACAGCGTGACCTTGTACCTCTCGTCAGCAAGCAGTGCGTCCGGTGTCAACTGGAGATCTGCCGGTCTGCGAGGTACGTCTATCGTGGCGAGCAGCGTCACCAATCCAATATGGAGAACAAGGGAGAGAGCGAACGACTGGAGGCGTCCCGGCGGCCGGCTTCTCAGAGGAGCCGGCAGAGTAAACGCGAATTCCGCTCTGCGCTCGGTGATCGCCTCGGAGCGGCGCATAGTTCCATTATCGACTTTCTCGACTGGAATGTTCAGGTTGTGTTCACGAAATGAACTCGAAGACGCAGCTAGTAGAAAAGATACTTCCGCCAAGTTTCCTGATGATTGCCGAGCAATCGCATGAGGCTGCGGCTGGTGTGCAGGTTGAACGGCCGGGGCCGCCGACTCAGTTCCATCTTCGCCTCATCGGGCAGGCGGTCTCCCTTGTGGTTGTTGCAGCGGCGGCAGGAGGTGACGAGGTTCTCCCAACTGCTCTTGCCACCCCGAGACCGCGGCGTGACGTGATCCAGAGTCAGTTCGCTCGCCGAGAAAACACCGCCGCAGTACTGGCACGTGTAACGATCGCGGAGCAGAATGTTCTTCCGAGACAGGGCTCTCGTCTGGCGCGGAATGCGCCGGTATTCAAGCAGACGAATGACCGACGGAACCGGCACAACCTTCGAGGGTGAGTGTACTTCATCGTTGGACAGTTCCTCTGCCGCAGCAACTCCCTTCAGGAGCAGGATGAGAGCACGACGGGCTACGCACACATGGATGGGCTCGTAGCTGGCATTCAACACGAGAACAGGGCTGCCGAGCAGGTTTCCGTTCGTCATGATGCCCGTCTCTCAGCCTTCACCGACCGCGCGCTTCTTGTCTGCGGGATGCAAACGCCGCTTCGCCCTGGCGACTGTCAGAGCGTACACCGACTTCGCGCCGGCCGTCTTGAGGCTTCGGGCGCAAGCGTCGAGCGTCGCGCCGGTGGTCATCACATCGTCAATGACGAGGATCACCTTACCGGCTACGCGGCCTCGTTGGCTCACCACGAATGCCCCGGCGACGTTCCGTCGTCTTTCAGCATACGAAAGACCGGCCTGCGGCTGCGTATCACGCCTTCGACGCACCGCCTGCTTGTCAAGCGGAATACCTGTCCGCCGCGCGATACCTCTGGTCAGCGTGAGCGCCTGGTTGAATCCACGCCGCCATTGCCGGGTGCGAAAGAGCGGAACGGGCACCAGGAGATCCGGGGTCGGAAGCGATTCCATGGTCACCGCCATCACGTCCACGAGCGGTTTCGCGAGCGGCTGCATCCGCTCGTATTTCAAGAGATGAATCAGCCGACGCAGTGTGCCCTCGTACACGCCGAAACTACGGGCGCGGTTGAAAGCAGGCGTCTCGGCGAGACAAGCGCCGCAGCGAGTTGTTCCTTGCAGAACAGCGGCTTCTTCGAAGGGCATGCCGCACAGTTCGCAGGCACGGACATCAGGGAGCGGCTGCAACGCATCGAGGCAACCGGCACAGACGGGCGCCGAGGAGAAACTCATCAGCGGCTGTTCACACAGCCGGCATTGATCGGGGATGAAGACGGCGAACCACGCCTTTAGCGGCTTCGCGCAAGAAGCCGCTTCGAGGATCGATCGTAAGCTCGGGTATCTACTCGAGAAGGTTCAAGCTCTCTTCCAATAACAATTTGGCGCTTCGTTGTTACAGTTCGATTTACTACGGATCAAACCCGCGATGCTCTTCGACTTCTTGACAATCTCGGCAGAAGCTTGTCCAAGGAACGGCGTCCAAGCGCTTCTTGTCGTTTACCTCGTCGCAGGACTGGCAACGTCCGAAATCCACCGATACGATCCGGGAAAGCGCTTGTTGAACGAGTTGAAGCTGGGCACGCTCGGCGTCGCTCTGCCGGAACAGAAACTCCTTTGTGTACGAGTTCGCCGCTTGCTCTGCTGAATCTTTCGGAAAATCGATGTCCGTCGCGCGACCAGCCTCTCCAGTGCACAAGACAAGAGCCAGTAACTCGCTTTGCTTCTGTTCGAGTTTCTTTCGGTAACGCTCCCGACGCCTCTTGTCCCTATCCGTTTACAGGCTCGATCGGGTTCCTGTGAGCAGTCCATTCTAGGGATTCTCCGGGCGGATTTCAAGAACTTCGATCAAAGTCCCGCTCACCGAGTTGCCCGTCATGCGGCTTGCCTGCGAACGGCTTCCGTGTAACGGCAAATGTAGGACGAGAGCGCTTCCTGAAGTCTTTCCATCACCGGCCACGAGGTTCGGTCGGACGGCGCAATCACGCGGTCTTGTATGCGGTTGACGGGCAGCAGCTCACGCGTCGTGGATGTAATGAAGACTTCGTCGGCCTCGATAAGATCTTCGATTCGAAGAACCTTCTCTTCGACCGGCGGGTCCAACTCCTCGATCATGATGGCCCGAGTGACGCCCGGCAGCGGCCCCGACGAAAGCGGCGGGGTGTACGTGATTTCGTCTTTGGCCGCGAAAATGTTTGCCGAGGTGCATTCAGCCACTTCGCCGCGCTCATTGAGAAGGATGACTTCCGTATAGCCTTTGCGGTGAGCCGTCTCCGCGAGAGTGAGATTCCACGCCCAGGAAAGAGTCTTCGTGCCGGTGAAGGATGCGGCGGCGTGCCGGCAGTGCCGGGCGACGTCCAGGGCGACGGGGGGATCCCAGGCTTGCAAGTCGTTCGTCAAGGCGATGAGGTCCGAGGCATTGCCTGATCCCGGGCCGGCCCAATAGCCACCTTGACTCCGGACAATGCAGAGGCGCATGCTCGCTTCGCTGGCGTCATTTGCCTCGATGAGGCGCAGGAGATTCGTTCGCGCCACGTCCGGCGACATCGGCAGCTCGACGTGCAGCAGTTCGGCGTCCCGGGCAAGCCGCTGCCAGTGGCGTTCGAAAGCGAATGGAATACCGCCGTAGATCCGGAGGGTGGTGAACACTCCCCAACCCGATAGCAAGCCGATCTGTCCCGGCGTCAGGACCTTTTGGTCCGCCTTACAGATCCGATCGTTATAGAGGATATTCGGATGCATCGGCTTTCATTATCCTGCATGACGTTTCGCTGCCGGTGGGTCTGCGTCTCGGCCGACCCGCACTTGGCCATCTCTTTGCGATTACCGATCCATCGTTTGCCGCTGCAGTGGGGCTCCATGAATCCGTTTCGGTCGTCGTAGAATCGGGTCGGTGATCTCCATATCGACAGAGGTGAGGAGTCCAGTGCTTGTTTGTAGACCGTTTCCGGCGATAAGATCGTGCGCGAGGAGTTCTACGACAACGCTCCCGTATAGCAGAAAAACCTCGACTCCACGATCGGTGGGCAAGCGCCTCATCGAGTCCCGCGGAACTTCATTCCCGTTGAGTACCCCCTAAGACTTTCTTGCAAGAAGGATGGCCTGACGATGGCGAAACAACTGCGTGTCGGAATGATCGGATACGGATTCATGGGCAGGGCCCACTCGAACGCTTACAAACGCTTGAACGATTTCTTCGACGTGAAGCACCGCCCGGTATTGGCGGCCGCCTGCGCGCGCAAGCGGAGCAAGGTTGAAACGTTCGCCGCCAATTGGGGCTATGAGCGGGTGGAGACCGACTGGTGCAGCCTGGTCGAGGCGGATGACATCGATTTGATCGATATCTGCGTGCCGAACCGTTTCCACCGCGATATCGCTGTTGCGGCAGCGCAAGCCGGCAAGATGGTGCTTTGCGAAAAGCCACTCGCCATGAGCGTGGCCGAGGCAGAAGAGATGACCGAGGCCGTCGAGAAGGCCAACGTACCGAACATGGTCTGGTTCAACTACCGCCGTGTGCCGTCCATCGCATTGGCGAAACAGATCGTCGATGAAGGCCGCATCGGGCGGCCTTTCCACTACCGGGCGGCATACCTGCAGGATTGGACGATCGCGGAAGACGTCCCGCAGGGCGGCGCCGCGCTCTGGCGACTCGACGCCAAAGCCGCGGGCTCGGGAGTGACCGGCGACCTGCTCGCGCATTCGATCGATACCGCCATGTGGCTCAACGGGGCGATCACTCGCGTCACCGCCAAGACGGAGACCTTTGTAAAAGAGCGCATGCACACCGAATCGGGCCAAGTCGAACCGGTTGGCATCGATGACGCCTGCATGTTCCTCACCGAGTTCGCGAACGGCTCGATGGGAACGTTCGAATCAACCCGCTACGCCCGAGGGCGCAAGAACTTCAACACTCTCGAGTTGAACGGCGCAGACGGCAGCGTCTACTTCGACCTCGAAGAGCCCGAGTATCTACAATTCTTCGAGTACACCCAGCAGCAGTCCGGCAAGAAGACCGAGGACCATTTGACCGGATGGCGCAAGATCCACACCACGAACTTCGAGCATCCCTACATGGACAAGTACTGGGTGCCAGGCACTTGCATCGGTTATGAGCACACCTTCTTGAACGCTCTCGCCGACTTTGTCATCGGGATCGAGAGCGGCAAGCCGACTCAACCCGATTTCCGTAACGCCCTGCAGACGCAGAGAGTCTGCGATGCCGTGCTCGATTCCGCCAGGGCCGGCCATTGGAGGGAGACCGGCGTGGAGCTGTGATCCGCCGAGCGGTGACGGCTCAGGCGGCGCTGTGAAGACGCCGGCAATGTCGAAGCGGGAGTTGGCAGCGGATTGGACGGCCCCACCGCGTACATCAAGGCGTTCGTGTCGACGAAAATCACGACGTGGCTGTGCCCCGCCGGCGTGACTCGTCGATAACGCTCAGGTGCTCTCCCCACTCCGGTTCGACTTCGGGGCCTGACAAGGCGTCGCAAGCCTGGAAGAATTCTTGCAGGTGCTCCGGTGATTCGAAGGGTTCGGCAAGCTGCCGCCGGTCCGCAGGATGTCCTTCCGGAGCAGGTGGCATTCCCGCTGCGTCCGGCGCCGTCTTCCCCGGATTGTGCAACTTGCTCCTGGAGGACCGGGCCGCTTCGTCCCGCACACTCAGCGACATCTGAAACAGCTAATTTCGCTTAGCCTGCATTTCTCACCACGTGGCGAGGCGAAGTGCGTGAGAGGGCCGTCAGGACGAGGCGCGAGCCGCTTGGCGCGCGCAGGCGTACTTGACAGTACGTTGAGCACGGCAAGCAAGCGCAACGAAGTCCTGGCGGTCGTATCGTGTGCTTCGACCGTCGGGTGGTGAGAAATGCAGGTTAGCCGTTCTGATCGCAGACTCCGTCCTCGCAGTTGTTGGCGAGACGATAGCGGTTACGGGCAATCCAGTCATACGCCGCGCGGCAGACGGAGTGCACCACCGGAACGCGATACAACCAGGCCAGATATTTCCAGCCGTCGAGCTTTCTGGCGATACCGTAGACCGCATCCGCGCCCGCGCTGATCGACCCATCGGTGTCAATCAAGCGCATCCCGCTGTTGAATTCGCCCTCGGCAAGCTTGGGGAAGCGTTCTTCGAGACCCTCAGCCTGTCTGGGTTGGTACTCGAAAATCCCATTCGCATCGCGCTTCTGCATGCGATCCAACTGCTTCAGGCAGAATGGGCATTCGCCGTCATAGACGACCACGGGCCTCTCCGGAACGCCTCGGGACAAGGTCTGCGCCGTGCTTGCCATTTCGCTTCATTGTAGGCCGGGAATCAATCTCCGATCTCGATCGCCATGAGGACGGCTTGAGAACGGTAGTCTGCTCACAGGCATCATGCTGCCCGGAAGGCGTTGTTGGCGCATCCTGTTTCTCGACGGAGGAATTGGCAGTGTACAGACAGTTCCGTTCCGGGAGCGCTGCCGAAAATCCTTGCAAAGCGGCTCTTTCTGTGAGTCCTGTCAGCGGGTTTGCGCAATCGGATCGCACAGCGAAGCGTCAAACCAGCGCCGAGACAGATGAACGTTTGCGGTCCGGAACAAAGGGAAGGGCCGTTGTCAGGGTTTCGGATGAGGGTGTCTTTGAGGCGAAAATCTGCCTCCTCTCCCGCCTTGCCCGAATAGCTCTGCCCTAAAATCTACTTGTATTCAGAGATAAGCTGATGTATGCTGCAAGGTGGTCAGCCGATTACGTGTAGCGTCCAGACCCTCCAGTAGGACGTACTGATTGCATCCGGCAACCAACACGGGCTGATCGCCAAGCAAACGCCAAGCGTTATTCAAGTGCTGATTTGCAGGCTGGATCTGCACAGGCCCTCAGAAGGAGTATGAGGGCAGCCTCGACAACCATGAGAAATCAAACCTCAGATAAACGGTCGGGAAGGCCGGCTCGCCCCTTCCGCAAGAAGAAGAGAAAGGGCGGCGCCGGGAACGGCAACCGGCTCGCTCAGGGCCAGCAGCCGCAGCCGCAGGCCACAGCAGTCTGCCAGAAGTGCGGGCAGCCGGCTCCGGACGGCAAACTCTGCACATTCCACCGCAATCTGTTGAATGCGTTGCGGAATGGCGGCCAACCGGCAGGGAGGCGCGGGCGCAACCGCAACCCGTCGACCGGCTATGGGTCTTCGGGCTACGGACCGCCGGTTTAGATCACCAACCGTTGTGGGTAGCAGACGCCCTCAGGGGGGTCGTAGCGCATGCGCTTTACCCCGTCGGCCGGCATTACTTTGCCGGAGCAGTTGAAGCTGTCTCTTGGTCCTCTCCAGGACAGGGTTGCGGAATGCCCCTGGATCGTTCGACGATCTCAGGCGGCATTTTCACTGCTGCGTGGCATGGGCCGCCGGCAGACAGCTCACGCCGATGCCGGCTCATTTGAGCAGCGTCTTCCTGATGGCAACACGCGGCGCTGCAATGATCCCAGGGTACGTGTTTCAGCACCATCGAGCTGAAGTGCCGGATACCGTGATCCGCTAGACTGGCGATATGTCTCGCGGCCTGATCTGCTGTCTTGGTTCGTTCTCACTTCTTTGCCTTGGCGGCACTTGGCTTCTCGCAGCGGACTGGCCGCAATTCCGCGGGCCGACCGGCCAAGGCATCTCCCAAGAAACCGGCTTGGCGGTTACGTGGAGCGAAACGGAAAACATCACCTGGAAGAAGGCCATTCCTGGCCATGGATGGTCCTCCCCCGTCGTTGAAGGCGGCCAATTATGGCTCACGACGGCGACGGAAGGAGGCCGGTCGCTACGGGCGATCGCGGTCGATCCGGAGTCGGGCGAAATCCTCCATGATGTCGGGGTTTTCCGACAGGACGAACCATCGAAGAAGCACAGGAAGAACAGTCATGCGACGCCAACGCCGATTCTGGAGGGCGACCGCGTCTACGTGCACTTCGGCCCTCAGGGAACGGCCGCCCTCAAGGATAACGGCGAGATTCTTTGGCGGAATCGGGAACTGCGCTACGAGCCCGGACACGGGCAAGGCGGAACACCGGCTCTTTTCGGGGACCTGCTCATCATCAGTTGTGACGGCACGGACCATCAGTCCGTCGTGGCGCTGGACAAGAAGAGCGGCAAGATTCGCTGGAATACACCACGCAAGGGAGCGGCGATGGCCTTCAGCACGCCGCTCGTCATCGAGCACGACGGTGCTCGGCAAGTGGTCAGCCCAGGCGCCAACCGTGCCGTGTCTTATGACTTGGAAACTGGGCGTGAGCTATGGTCGATCCGTTACGGAGGATTCTCCAACGTGCCCCGTCCGGTCTACTCACACGGACTGGTTTTCCTTTCGTCGGGCTACTACACTCCGTCACTCTACGCGGTCCGCCCGGGCGGCCGGGGCGACATAACCGCTACGCACGTCGTCTGGAAAACGAATCGCGGCGTGCCGCTCACTCCCTCGCCCGTGGTCGTAGGAGACGAACTGTATTTCGTCAGTGACAAGGGCATCGCCAGTTGTGTCGATTCGAGGACGGGCGAGCTGCACTGGCGCGCCCGTATGACGGGCGCTTATTCCGCCTCTCCTCTCTATGCCGAAGGACATATCTACTTCCAGAACGAAACCGGACTCACGACCGTGATCACACCCGGAAAAACGTTCAACAAAGTCGCTGAGAACCAACTCGACGGCCGCACGTTCGCCTCGATCGCGACCGTGGGAAAAGCGATGTTTTTGCGAACGGACACCCACTTGTACCGAATCGAGAACTAGCCTGCATTTCTCACCACGTGGCGAGGCGAAGTGGGTGAGAGGGCCGTCAGGACTAGGCGCAAGCCGGGCGGAGGAAAAAGGCGCGAGCCGCTTGGCGCGCGCAGGCGTACTTGAACAGTACGTTGAGCACGGCAAGCAAGCGCAACGAAGTCCTGGCGGCCGTATCGTGTGCTTCGACCGTCGGGTGGTGAGAAATGCAGGCTAGGCTCGTCCCATCAGTTGCGGTTTGATCGTCAGTGGTTCCCCTGCGAAAATGAGGGCAATCGCCATGCGACCTGAAATCAGGCTCTCTCGGACGGGCCGTATCACGCCGGCCGTCGCGATCGCCCTGACGTCGCTGATGGTCTGCCTGTTCGTCCTGTTCCTGATGTGGCGGCATACCGTCAGCCTGAAGTCTCAGTTGCGAGAGACCGAGCAGCGCGCCGACGCCCTGACCGGCCGGCTGGAAGAATCTCGCCAGCAGGCCGAGGTGTTCCGGCGCGAGGGGGAACAAGCTCAATCGCGCGCCGAAGAAGCGGCCGAGCAGGCACGCGCGCTTTCTGCCGCCCGGCGTCAGGCCGAGCTCGAGCGCGAGCTGGCCCGCGAGGATGCCGAACTCTCCCGCGAGAAGACCGAACAAGCGAAGAGGGAGGCGGAACGGTTGCAGGCGGAGACCGAGCGCATGCGCAAGCAGCGCATCGAAGAGCTCGATCGAATGAGGGAAGCGCTCAGCCGGATTGCCGAAACCCGGCGTACACCGATGGGGATGGTCGTCAATCTCGGTGAAGACTCGTTCCTCTTCGATTTCGACAAAGACACTCTCCGTCCCGAGAATCGCGAGATGCTCAGCCGCATTGCCGGCGTGCTGCTCGCCTCACACGGCTACCGGTTACAGGTCTATGGACACACGGACGACTTGGGTCCGGCCGTTTACAACAAAGACCTCTCGGAGCGTCGCGCCAAATCCGTAAGCAGCTACCTGGTCAGCGCGGGAATCCCTTCCGAAGTGATCGATGTCGAAGGCTTCGGTGAAGCGAGCCCACGCGTCGGAACCACAACCAGTCAGGGCCGTCAGAAGAATCGCCGCGTGGAGATCGGCGTGATCGACACGATCATCAACTACAGCAACGAGACCGAATCCCCCTGAGGCATCCTGCGGGCTCTTGCCCGTGCGCGTCCTGGAGATCCGGATCGACGCAGTCCAGTAATCCGGCCCGCCGATTCTGTGCGCAAGCATGCCATCGGCCTTGAAGCGGCTGTGCCCTAGCCTGCATTTCTCACCACGTGGCGAGGCGAAGTGGGTGAGAGGGCCGTCAGGACGAGGCGCGAGCCGCTTGGCGCGCACAGGCGTACTTGAACAGTACGTTGACCACGGCAAGCAAGCGCAACGAAGTCCTGGCGGTCGTATCGCGTGCTTCGGCCATCGGGTGGTGAGAAATGCAGGTTAAGCGGCTGTGCCGTAGTCAAGCCCGGAGAAGGGACAAGCCGCCAGGAACGCCGCCCAAATGCGGCGGGCGTATGTGTGCCTGCGTTCGCGCCCGAGGAAGGGAACTCGAAGCTTCAGCGTTGGATATCGCCGAACGTGGACGACTCTCCTCGATCGAGTTGCGTGGATGGTCCGGCGCTGAAATACTCCGTCAGAGTGTAGGCAAGCAGGGATACGGACAAACCAACGATGACCGGATGTATTTCCTTGCCGACCCAGCCGACTTGCTGCAACAGGAACCAACTCATTACTCCCGAGGCCCCCACGAAGATCGAGACGGCAACGGAAGCACGTCGGGGCTTCTCATGCCAGAGACCTACGACAAGAGCGGCGAAAAAGCACCCGCCGAATAGAGCACCTGAAAATGCGGTCAGAGGGACCACATCCGCAGGCGGGTCAAGCGCGACCCACCCCGGTAGAGCAGCCACCAGAAAAATCGAAGCCCGTTGAAGACGTTCGACGGTTTGCAGGGGCATGTCTTTTTTCCACTCGGCCCACAGGTCAACGACCAGAGCGGCCCCCGCAACATGCAGGACTGAATCGATGGAAGAGAGAGCGGCGCACAGAAAGGCTCCGAGGATCAACGCGCCCAAAGCCGGTCCGAAGAGATATTCCACAAGGAACGGCACAACCTGATCGGTGTTCCGGAAAAAGTACCCGGACTGCTCCGACGGCACGATGCCGTGCGCCATGATTCCCAGACCGAACAACATCGGTATCGTCGCGAACATCAACCCGAAGGAAAGCCATTGAGCTGTACGTAGGGATCGAGGTCCGGCGTGCCGGAACAGCAGAAAGCGCACAACGAGCCGCGGTGCCACGATCAGCTTGATCCCTGTTCCCAGTGAAAGACTCATCACGTAGATCGGGGACATCAGGGCATTCCATGAAACCAGATCGCCTCCGAGCGGCCGGCCGTTGGCGTCAACGTCGGGGCTGTGAGCAATGAGGCTCCAATCCGCGTGGAGAGCGACCGCTCCGCAGAGGACGACCGCCCCCAGAAGCATCAGAACGCCCTGAACAGTATCGGTGTGCAGGATCGCTCCGATCATGCCCCACGAGGTGTAAATCACGACCAGCAAGAAGACCGAAAGCACAGCGATCTCGTAGGAAACGTTGAGGATCTGCGCGAAGATGTGCCCGATGCCTTTGAAAACCGCCAGGATGTACAACAACGAGGCGATGAAGATGATGCCGGCGCTTAAGTATCCCGCCAATGGGCTGTCATACTTTTGGCGCAGATATCCTGGCACGGTGACCTGATTCAAACCCACCCCTTCTCCGAGCGTGCGGTGGGCGTCTCGAACCATCCGCGGCGCGATGACAAACCACGCGATCCACCCACAAACGACGAAGACAAGAGCGCCCAGCATCCAAACCAGGCCGACCTTGTATCCGAAGCCCGCTTGTCCGAGAAACGTGTTCGTGCTCAGGAAAGTCGCGTAGAACGACAGCGCGATGACGATGGCGCCGGGCCGGCGCTCAGGTTCTCGGTTGGCGCGCCACGCCGACAGAACCATCAACCCGACAAACGCACTCAATATGGCGACGGGAATCCAGTTTTCTGCCAGCCAGCCGCCAGGGTCTTCCATGTGGGCCTGAGCTAGCAGTCCGTGGTAAAAGTCCCGTGGGAGGCGCGGCGGGCTCCTGCGGTCGTTCGGCGCGAAGTGAGGAGGATGGCGATCCGGGTGATCTCCTCCGACGAACGACAAAGCCGACGGCCGCAAATGTCCGTCGCCCAAAGGGTTACGCGCCACTTCCGCTTGGCTGCGCGCAGAGCGAGATGACTCCTTCCTGAAGCGGCTGGACAGCTCGCAATTGGTCCCGGGGCGCGTAACGCCGCCTGCGTGACTTTTACCACGGTCTGCTAGATCCTTCCGTACTCCGCAACAGCCCTCTTGATCGATTTGAACTTCTCGATGAAGGGATACATGGCGTGCTCCGTCTGATCGTTTTCGATGGCTTTGTCCAGCACTTCCTTGGCTCGATCGCGGGGCACTACCGCGACGCCGTCTTCGTCCGCCACCACGATGTCATGCGGGCGAACCTTGACTCCCGCGCACATGATCTCGATGTTCGAGCCGACGAAACGATAGTGATTGATCGAAGTCGAGGGTACCGGGCCGCGGCTGAACGTCGGGAACTGAATCTTCCGAAGCTGCGGCGTGTCGCGCGCTCCGGCATCGATAACGGCCCCGGCCAGATCTCTGACTTTCATGGCTGTACCCATCAACCCGCCGATGCCGGAGACATCTTGTCCGTCCTCGAACGTGATGACGTAGACCGAGCCTGGCGGCGCACTGTCGATCGCATCCAGCGCTCCCTGGAAGTCGGCGGCTCCGTCATTGTGCTCCTCCTTCTTGAACGCGACCGTAACCGCGGGCCCCGCGATCTTGGCCGGGAAGAGCGGCTGAATATCGCTGGACATATGAGCGCGTTGCCCCGTGATCTGCTCGACGGCATCAGACACCGACGCGACCTCGACGAGAAGAAAGCCATCGACAAGAGGGTCGCCCGTCTTGGCTTGGGTGTAGCTCCCATCAATGGGCCAGAGAAGCACGACGGCAGTCACGAGCACCATGATGAGCATCAAACGTTTACGAGTCATTGGGAGTCCTTTGGAGTGACGAAGAGTCGATTCTATCAGGACTCGCTGCGCTGCTCTCCCTGGCCTGCATTTCTCACCACGCGGCGAGGCGAAGTGCGTGAGAGGGCCGTCAGGACTAGGCGCAAGCCGGGCGGAGGAAAAAGGCGCGAGCCGCTTGGCGCGCGCAGGCGTACTTGACAGTACGTTGAGCACGGCAAGCAAGCGCAACGAAGTCCTGGCGGCCGAAGCCGGAAGGCGCCTCAGCCGGTAAGTGCGTTGTGAGCACTTCGACGGTTCGGGCAGGTTTCGCAGGAAACCGGGTCGCCGTCGGGATTGAGAATTTCAGGTCCCCCGCAGGAACCTCGCAGGCAGGGGCGCTTCATAACCACGCCGACCGCCATGGCGAGCATGATGATGGCAATCGCGGCGACCGTAAAGGCGAGAACGGCGAACATGATCAAACCTCTCTCTATTGTCGGTGATGCCGGCCATCGGTGCCGAACCGATCTTGGGCCGAAACTGTCCGTGAGAGTGCGCGATCCGCCAGCGCAGCAGCCCGCTCCGCGCCGTCTCGGCGCGACATGGCGCAAGGCATCGGACTGCCCTAGCCTGCTTTTCTCACCACGTGGCGAGGCGAAGTGCGTGAAAGGACCGCCAGGACTAGGCGCAAGCCGGGCGGAGGAAAAAGGCGCGAGCCGCTTGGCGCGCGCAGGCGTACTTGAACAGTACGTTGAGCACGGCAAGCAAGCGCAACGAAGTCCTGGCGGTCGTATCGCGTGTTTCGACCGTCGTGTGGTGAGAAATGCAGGCTAGGTGTCCTCCGAGATTGTTGCCGCCTGCTTGCCGTATACTGGTCCGCATCCGGGAGTACGGCATGGCCCGAACGGCATCGAAAACGAATCCTCTGGAAAGATCATCGCTTCTCTTCATGGCCGTCAGCATCGCCCTCTTGCTCACCGCCGGCGCCATCATCCGGATGGGCGACCGGCCTCTGGATACCGGAGCCCCGGTCATCAGCGTTCCTCCCGGCTTCGAGCTCGAAGTCGCCGCTGGTCCGCCGCTGGTCAAACGACCGATCGTCATTGACATCGATGAACAGGGGCGCCTTTATGTAGCCGAGTCATCCGGTTCGAACGACAATGTCAAAGTACAACTCGAAGAGCGTCCGCACAGCATTCTGCGGCTGGAGGACACCGACGGTGACGGCCGCTACGACCGACGTACCGTATTCGCCGACAAGATGATGTTTCCCGAAGGCGTCCTCTGGCATGACGGCTCCGTCTATGTAGCGGCCCCGCCCAGCATCTGGAAGCTGACCGATACCGACGACGATGGTGTTGCCGACCGGCGCGAAGAATGGTTCAACGGCAAGACTCTTACAAACTGCGCCAACGACTTGCACGGACCTTACGCAGGCCCCGACGGCTTGATCTACTGGTGCAAAGGCGCCTTCGCCGAGCAGACCTACGAGCGTCCCGGCCGGCCGCCGTTCGTCACCCGGGCGTCCCATATCTTCCGCCGTCGCGCCGAAGGCGGACTGATCGAACCTGTGTTGACCGGCGGAATGGACAATCCCGTCGAAGTGGCCTTCACCCCGGAGGGCGAGCGCTTCCTCACCTCCACGTTTATCGAGCAGCCGGCTTTGGGTCGCCGCGACGGAGTGCTGCACGCCGTTTATGGCGGTGTCTACGGCAAGGTGCACGGCGTGACCGATTCCCATCCCATGACCGGCGGCTATCAGCCGGTCATGGCGCAACTGGGACCCGCCGTTCCGGCCGGGCTTACCTACTACTCGACGGATGTGTTCGGACGGAACTACCGGGGCGACCTGTTCGCGTCGCTCTTCAACTTGAACAAAATCATCCGTCTCAAGCTGAAACCGCGCGGGGCGACCTTCGAGACGGAAGTGACGGACTTTCTCGTCTCGACGAGTCACGATTTTCACCCGACCGACGTGATGGAAGATGCCGACGGAAGCCTTCTCGTGGTTGATACCGGAGCGTGGTACGTCCTGTGCTGTCCCAGTTCCTTCTTGTCGAGGCCGGAGGTCTACGGGGCGATTTATCGTGTGCGCCGCCGAGGAGCCAGGACGATCGACGATCCACGGGGCTTGCTTCTCGATTGGGCATCCGCTCCGCCCGGCGAACTGGCGGACAGACTGGATGACGAGCGCCCGGCGGTGCGCAACAGGGCCATTGATCAACTCGCGAAGCACGGCAGCAAGGCATTGCCGGTTCTCCGCGAGGTGTGGAGCCGGGAGCGTTCGGTAACGGCTCGACGGAATGCTGTCTGGGCACTGACACGGATTGAGGATCCGGCGGCCCGTACCGCTGTCCGCGAGGCGTTGGCGGATCCGGAAGAGTCAGTGCGCCACGCCGCGGCTCACTCGGTGAGCGTGTGGCGGGACACCGAAGCAGTCGCTCCGCTTCTCGAGCAACTGACGCACTCTGCCGCCCCGCTTCAACGGGCCGCCGCCGAAGCCCTCGGCCGCATCGGCGACAGCGCAGCCGTCGCACCGTTGCTGGCCGCCGTCGGCCGGACGGAAGACACGATTCTGATCCACTCGCTTACTTACGCGCTCATCGAGATCGCTGACCCGCAGGCTACTCGGCAGGGATTGTCTTCTTCGTCCAGCCGCGTCCGGCGCGCAGCGATGCTCGCGCTCGATCAGATGGAAGGAGGAGACCTGCCCGCAAGTGCGGTGGTCCCCCTCCTTTCGTCGAGTGATCCCGTTCTGAGGGACACCGCAAGCTGGCTCGTATCGCGTCACGTCGAGTGGGGAGGCGCCCTTTCCGGCTATTTCCGGACGAGGCTTGACGCTATCAAGTCCGTTTCGGACGACTCGGCAGTTGCGGACGAGATAGCCCGTTTTTCCAGTGATCCGGCGATACAAGACCTATTGGCCCAAACGGCGCGCTCCGGTCAAACGCAGGCGTCTCGAATCACCGCCCTCCGTGCGATGGCTGCGGCGCCGCTCAAAGAAACACCGGAGAGTTGGGCCGACGCGCTCACCGCGGCATTGGCGAGTTCCGACGACGACTTCCTCCGTGAAGCGGTGTCGACGGCCGAAACGCTCCCGCAAGGCGAAAATCGCAACGCCGCGCTGGACCGCGCTTTGTTGTCCGTCGGACTGAACCAGAGCCTTGCTGCGGACATCAGAGCGGATGCCCTGGCGACTTCCGCGGCGGTCCTCGGGACAGTGTCTCCACAGTTGTTCGATTTCCTGCTGTCAAACACCGATTCGTCGAAACCGGTTCCCGTTCGCTCGGCAGCCTCCCGAGCGCTTTCCGGGGCGCCTCTCGATAGCAAACAGCAATTCATGCTCGCCAATGTTCTGCGCGATGCCGGTCCGCTGGAGCTGCCGGTCTTGATGCGCGCATTCGAGCAGGGGGGAGACGGGGAACTCGGCGAGGCCTTGGTGGAGTCGCTTGAGAACGCCCGAAGCCTGGCCAACCTCCGCACCGACGTGCTTGAAGCCGCCCTCGAGAAGTTTCCTGAGCCCATTCGCACGAGAGGCGAAGAGTTGCTCGCGACGCTCGATGTCGATCGCGCCCAACAAAAGGCACATCTCGAAGAGTTGCTGTCATCGCTTGAGGAAGGTGATGTTGACCGCGGCCAGGCGGTATTCCGAAGTTCGAAAGCCGCTTGTTCAGCCTGCCACCGCATCGGCTATCTTGGCGGCCGTATCGGCCCCGATCTGACGAGAATCGAAAAGATCCGCAGCAAGCCCGACCTGTTGGAATCGATTATTTTCCCCAGCGCCACTATGGTCCGAAGCTACGAACCCGTGGTAGTCGTTACTGCTACCGAGACGTACAACGGTGTGCCGCTCGAAGAAACGGACGAATCCATTCTTCTCGCTACCGGCGCCGATACCCAGGCCCGCATCGCCCGCGATACCATTGAGGAGACTCGCCCCGGCGCCGTCTCCATCATGCCTGCCGGAATCGAAGAAGAGTTGAGCCACGCCGAACTCGCCGATCTAATGGCTTTCCTTTTGCACTCGCGGCGATCCGCCTCGGCCCGCAGACGATAGCCGTCTATCAGTTAGAGTTTCGCCTCCAGACCACCGGCGGGCTACCCGTGCTAAGGGGTTTTCCTGACACCGAGATTCTCCTTGCCGGCCGTATCACCGCGCTCATCGGACGAGAGGACTTGCTGCAGTAGTTGCACTTCGAGAAAGCGACTGTTTCGCAGCTTGTGCGGACCGGAATCAGCCTAACCTGTCCGCGTCGAGGAATCGGGAAACTGCAATCCGGGAGTGGGGCCGATCAACCCCGATTGTTAGAATGAGGCTCCCTCATGGACCTTCTCGCTTCCCTCAACTCCCGTCAACGCGAGGCGGTTCTTCACACCGAGGGTCCATTACTCATCCTTGCTGGAGCGGGAAGCGGCAAGACGCGAGTCCTGATCCATCGCATCGCCCATCTCATCCACAGCGAGTGCGCCGCGCCGGAGTCGATCCTCGCGGTCACGTTTACCAACAAAGCTGCGGAAGAAATGCGCGCGCGCGTCGGGGACATCCTCGAAAAGGCCGGCATGCCGGTCGAGCGATGGCCTCACGTATCGACCTTCCATTCCTTTTGTGTACGTCTGCTGCGCCGCCACGGCGCGCCCCTTGCCGACCTGCGTCCCGGCTTCACCCCGCGCTTCACGATCTTCGATGAGGCCGACCAGGTCGCCGCCATAAAATCCGTCTATCGCGACGTCGGGCTTGACGAGAAGTTCATGAAGGCCCGCTCTCTGCTGTCGATCGTCAGCCACGCCAAGAACCATGGGCAGACCATTCGAGACGCCATCGGTCCTCGGGAAGAAAAGATCGCCGTCGTCTTCGATAAGTACCAGGCGCTGCTCGAAGCCTCGAATGCCTTCGACTTCGACGACCTGCTGCTTGAAAGCGTGCGCCTTCTCCGGCATAGCGATCCGACGTGCACCGAGTTGCACGAGCGCTATCGCTACCTCTTGATCGACGAGTATCAGGACACCAACCGGCCCCAATACGAGTTGATGACGCTGCTCGCCGGAGCGCGCAACAATGTGTGCGCCGTCGGTGATGAGGACCAGTCGATCTACAGTTGGCGTGGCGCCGACATCAGGAACATTCTCGATTTCGAGAAGGACTTCCCAGAGGCCAAAGTCGTCCGGCTGGAGCAGAACTACCGCTCCACGAAGCGGATTCTCGCCGCGGCAGGCGGTGTGGTTGCCCACAATGTCGACCGTAAAGGGAAAAACCTTTGGGTCGAGGGCGACGAAGGCGCGCCGGTCTTGCTTTATCACGCTTCTGATAGTGATGACGAGGCGCGTTTCGCGGCCCGCTATGTCGACCGATATCTGACTGAGCATCCGGACCGGCGGGCCGCCATTCTGTATCGCGCCAACTGGCAGTCACGACTGATCGAGGAATCCCTGCGGCTCATCGACCGCGGCTACAAGGTCGTGGGCGGCGTGAGCTTCTATCAGCGCGCCGAGGTCAAGGACGTCCTCGCCTACCTCAAGTCGGCCATTTCGTCCGTCGACGCCGTCAGCCTGCTGCGGATCATCAATGTGCCGGCGCGGGGCATCGGACGCACGACGGTCGATCATATCGAAGGCCATGCTCGCCGAACCGGTGTTTCGATATGGGAGGCGATGGGGCGGATGCTCGAGGAAGGCCGATTCCCGGCCCGCGCCCGAGCCGCCGTAAGCTCGTTCCGGCGACTCATCGAGGGTCTTCGGAAGCAACTCCAAGAGGAACCCTGGCACCTGGCGATCTCCTGGATCATGGAAGAGTCCGGTTATCGCAACATGCTGGAGTCCGACGGTTCGATCGAGGCTGCCGGGCGGCTCGAGAACATCAACGAGTTCGCTATCGCCGCGGACGATGCCTACCGTCGAGGCGAGAGTCTCGCCGAGTTCCTTGACCGCGCCGCGCTCGTAGCCGACACCGACCAGTTGGATTCGGTTTCGCCGGTCTTGCTGATGACCCTGCACAGCGCCAAGGGCCTGGAGTTCCCCCTCGTTGTGATGATCGGCCTGGAAGAGGATGTCTTTCCCCACAGCCGCTCCTTGGAAGACTCCGCGGCGGTCGAGGAAGAACGGCGCCTCTGCTACGTCGGGATGACGCGTGCCCAGGAGCAGTTGGTTCTGATCGCCGCGCGCAGGCGGCGGCGATTTGGCGGCGGCCCCTACGAGTCGATGGTCCCCTCCCGTTTCCTGAAAGAGATCCCGAAGGACGTTCTTCAAGAGGCTTCGCACTATTCTTCCCCGGTCTGGGACACAATCGACGGACACGGAATGGACCTGCAGGTCGAGCAACATGAAGTGCGTGAGACAGTACAGCGGAAGCTCTACGACGGGCCGGCCTATAACTCGGTCGAAGCTATCTCGGGATATTTCTCGAAGAAGAATCTGCCCGTTCCGGAGAACCTCGAACGACCGACTCGAGCGCAGCCCGGCGCCGCTCCCGCTCGCCGCAGACCCCCCGGAGGTCCCGCACGCCGCGCGCCGCACACCAGCGGATACCGGCTCGGCGACAAGGTCCGGCATCAGAAGTACGGTGTCGGGACCGTGATGAAATTCGAAGGGGACGGAGACGACACCAAACTCACTGTCTACTTCCGCTCGGCTGGTCTGAAGAAGCTCGTCGTAAAGTACGCCGGTCTGCAACCCGTTTGATCTCCCGGCTCAGGCCGGGCGGAATCTGTGACAATGAGGCGCGAGAGTCTTTCCCTCCATGGCGTGGGGTGGACTCTAAGAGAGCCGGCCCCGCATCAGGGTCCGGCTCCGGGAAAGGATGGGTTCAATGGCTGTTTCGAACGTTCGCTCGCGATGGTACATGCAACTGCACTGGCGCATTGCGGCGGCGATGTTGCTCGGAGTGATCGCGGGCCTGGTCGGGGGCGAGCCTCTGGCCGATAGCGTGGGCTGGCTCGGCACATTGTTCATCAAGCTACTGAAGATGATTATCGTCCCGCTGGTCTTGACGTCGATCGTCACGGGCGTCGCCTCCGTAGGAGCCGGCGCCGGTCTGGGACGGCTCTTTGGCAAGACTCTCGGCTACTACATCCTTACGAGTTTCCTGGCGGTCATGGTGGGGCTTCTGATGGTGAATACGATCCAGCCTGGAGTCGGAGCGGACCTTGTTTCGAGCGAGACCGAAGAGATGCCGGATCTCACGGTCATCCAATCTCCCGTTGATCTGATCCTGGACATCGTGCCCGACAATTTCATCGCGGCCGCCGCCGACACCGAGATGCTGGCCATCATCTTCTTCTCCATCGTGCTCGGCATCAGCATCAGCACTCTCAAGCAGAACCACCGTGAACCGCTGTTGTCTTTCTTCGAGTCAGGCTTTGCGGCGATGATGAAGTTGACCGGAGGAATTATCCACATCTTCGCCCCGATTGGGGTCTTTGCGCTGATCGCCAAGCTGATGGGAACGACCGGACTTGGAGCCTTCAAGGCTTTGGGCTTGTATGCCCTGATGCTGGTATGCGGCCTGAGTCTGCATTTGTTCATCACTCTGCCTCTGGTTCTCCGGCTCCTGGGCGGCATCAATCCGGTTACGCATTTCCGCAACATGGTGCAACCGATCGTGATGGCTTTTTCCACGAGTTCTTCCGGAGCGACCCTTCCGGTCACCATCGAAACGGTCGAGAACAAGGTTGGAGTCTCGAACCGCGTGACGTCTTTCGTGCTGCCGATGGGCGCAACGGTAAACATGGACGGCACCGCGCTGTATGAGTGTGCGGGTGTGCTGTTCATTGCACAGGTCATGGGGGTTCAGCTTGGATTCGAGCAGCAGTTGGTGGTGGTTTTCACCGCCCTTCTCGCGTCGATCGGCGCGGCAGCCGTTCCTTCAGCCGGGCTGGTCGTGATTTTCATCGTGCTACAGGCGGTCAATCTCACTGGTCCTCAGGTTGAACTCATCGTCGGCGCGATGCTGGCCGTGGACCGGCCGCTCGACATGTTTCGCACCGTCGTCAACGTTTTCAGCGACTCCTGCGGCGCCGCAATCATCGCACGTTCCGAAGGCGAGACCGGAGTCGACGTAGAGGTGCGGAACGCCGCCGCATAAGGGCTTCTCCAGGGATGCTCAGTGCTTTACGCTGACACGAACCACGGCCGGCGGCGGTGACCTTATCAAACACGCCACCAATCGACTGCGTTACTGTCTGTCATGTGAACCAAAACTGGCTCATGCAAGCCATTGACGATTTCCTGGCCGCCTTCGCGACCTTGGCCTGGGGCCCGTGGCTTCTTGTTCTGCTCCTGGGCGGCGGCTCGTTCTTCTTTCTGTACTCGCGCTTCCTGCCTTTCCGCTACTTCTTCCACGCATTCGACATCCTGCGCGGCAAGTATGACAACCCAACGGATCGAGGCGACATCTCGCACTTCCGCGCACTGTCCAGCGCCCTGGCCGGCACCATCGGTCTCGGCAACATCGGGGGCGTCGCCGTCGCCATCCACGTGGGCGGCCCCGGCGCGATCTTCTGGATGTGGCTCGCCGCGTTCCTCGGGATCGCCACGAAGTTTTTTACGTGCACGCTTGCCGTTCTCTACCGTGGTCCCGATAGTCAGGGACACATTCAGGGCGGCCCCATGTACACCATCGTCAACGGACTGGGGCGGAAGTGGCGGCCCCTGGCTGTCATGTTCTCGATCTGTACGCTCTTCGGCGCACTGCCTGTCTTCCAAATCAACCAGCTCGTGCAGTCGCTGCGCGAAGTCATCCTTATCCCCAATGGATGGCTTGCCGACCCCGACTCGCAGTTCACGTTCAACCTGACCTGCGGTATCGTTCTCGCCGCTGTGGTTTGGATGGTCGTTGTGGGAGGGATCCAACGGATCGCCATCGTCGCATCGCGCCTTGTGCCGAGCATGGTCGTCATCTACGGTGGGATGGCGCTATGGATTCTTTTGACCAACTTCACCGAGATCCCCGGCCTCTTAACGCTGATCGTTCGTGACGCCTTTACGGGCGATTCGGTGATGGGCGGGGCGGTCGGCAGCGTGATCATGACCGGAATCCGCCGATCCGCCTTCTCGAACGAAGCCGGTATCGGCACCGAGGCATTGGCTCACGGAGCTGCCCGCACGAACGAACCCGTCCGCGAAGGACTCGTCGCCATGTTGGGTCCGGTGATCGATACGCTGATTGTCTGCACAGCGACCGCGCTGATCATTCTCAGCACCGACTTATGGCGCGGCTCCGAGATTAGTGGAACCACCCTCACCGCGCAGGCAATTCAGCAGCACCTGCCCGCTGTGGGTCCCTACTTGCTCGTGGTATGTGTATTTTTCTTCGGGACCAGCACCGTGCTTACCTACAACTACTACGGGACGAAAGCACTGGGTTTCCTGGTCGGGGCCGAATATCAACGGTTCTACAACTTCCTTTACGTGCCGTCAATCCTCGCTGCTGCCGTCGTCAGCATTGACGCCGCCGTCAACTTGATCGATTCCATGTACGCACTGATGGCCATTCCCACAACGACATCGGCGCTCATCCTGGCACCCAAAGTCATGGCCGCCGCCCGGCGCTACTTCCGGCGGATCGAAACCTCCTCATGAACCGAATTTCTCACCAAGTAGTGATAAAGGCCGGCAGATGAAGATCTTAGCTTATACACCGGCTAACCTCACCAGCCAAAGCGTGAGAGAAGGAACATACGTGATCAGCAGCACCGCGACCAGCAAGATCGCCGCATATGGCAGGGTCGATCGGTAGATGCTCGTAAGCGGCTGATCGAAGCGATAGGACGACAGGAATAGGTTCTCCCCCATCGGTGGCATCAGATATCCCAGTTCCATGTTCGCCAGGAAAATGATTCCCAGGTGGACTGGATCGATCCCATAAGCCACGGCCATCGGCGTGATCAGCGGCACGATCACCAGAATCGCCGAATAGATATCCATCAGCGCTCCGACCACGATCAGGAAGACATTCAACGCCAGAAGGAACAGGATTTTCGAGCTGATATGCGTCTGAACCCATTCCAAAGCTTGCGACGGAACTTCGGCGATCACGAGATAGTTCGTAAACCCCAGCGCCACACCGAGGATGATCATGAATCCGCCGACCAGCGTGGCGCTCTCCACGAAGATACGCGGCAAGTCGCCGAAAACTCGCAGGTCCTTGAAGATGAAGCATTCCACGACGAACGCGTACAGCACTGTGATCGCCGCCGCCTCGACGAGCGTGGCGTAGCCGCCGAAGATCCCGCTGAGCACTACGATCGGCAGAAGGATCTCCCACTTCGCCTCCCACAGCGCCGACATCGCCTCACGGATACGGAACGGTTTCTGCTCGGCTCCCGACGACCAGCCACGATAGGCTGCCCAACTTGCCACCGCAAGCACCAGCACAACCCCCGGCAGCAGCCCACCGACAAAGAGCCTCTCGATAGGCTGCTCGGCATAGAAGGCGTACAGTATCACCGGCAGGCTCGGAGGGAATAGCAGCCCGATCGACCCCGACACCGTCACAAGTCCTACGGATGTGCGTTCCGGATACTGCGCTTTCACCATCATGGGTAGCAAGAGCCCGCCCATCGACAAGATGGTGATACCCGATGCACCCGTCAGCGGTGTAAAAAAAGCGAGAACGACGGTAACCACAATCGCCAGTCCACCGGGCAGCCACCCCACCCATGCCTCGAACAGGCGCATCAACCGCTTTCCGGATCCCCCCTCGGCAAGGATGTAGCCCCCCAGCGTAAACAACGGGATTGCAGGTAGCATCGGGGAAGTGCTCAGCCGATAAGTCTCTCCGGGCACTGCGGAGATGGGAGTGCCCTCTTCCCAGAACAGCAGCGCCGCTGCGCCCCCGAGCGCGCAATAGATCGGCAGACCCAACGCCGTGCCCAAGATGATGACAACGCTCGCCGGCAGCACGAGGCCGGTTTCGTGGGGGTTCTCGATTGCGCCGAATGCAAGCGGTATCAGCAAGCCCAGAGCAATCAAGAGGCGGCCGGTGATCGTCGAGGCCCCGCGGTAGATCAGCCTCCCCGCAATCGCCGCGAATCCCAACGGAATGATGCACTCGGCCACCCATACCGGTATGCCCCATGCCACTTGGCCGCCGAACTCGAAGTCAACGCTTACCAGGTCCATGCCGGCCCAGATCAAAGAGCCGGTGACCCCGACGGCCAGAGCCGAAGTGAAGATGTGTATACGGCTGCGCAGGTGCTTCGGAAGAAACGCCGCTGTCGACAGCGCGAGCAGCCGGTTGGACCTCGCTGCCAGTGCGGCGCCCAGGAATGTGATCCAAAGAGTGAGGTGTTGAACGATGGGGAACGAGCCGGGGATCCCACCGCCCAACCACTTCCGTGCCGCAATCTCCATCAGAGGCAGCACCGACATCAGCGTCAACACCGCTATAGAGAGCGCGTCTTCGATGCGTACGGACAGACCGTTCGGTTCGGACGATTCAGACATCAGGTATTAGCCTGCATTTCTCACCACGCGGCGAGGTGAAGTGCGTGAGAGGGCCGTCAGGACTAGGCGCAAGCCGGGCGGAGGAAAAAGGCGCGAGCCGCTTGGCGCGCGCAGGCGTACTTGACAGTACATCGAGCACGCCAAGCAAGCGCAACGAAGTCATGGCGGTCGTATGGCGTGCTTCGACCGTCGGGTGGTGAGAAATGCAGGTTAGAGGCCGGTACGATCCCGAACCGTCCTTGTTGTTTCGGCTATGAGGATTTGCTGGCGCGGTAGGCATCTCGGTGGCGCTTGACCTCATCGAAGAGGTCTTCGGGCACCATCGTACCGCGTAAAGCGGGATAGGCATCCTCGGCTTGCCGCCGCCAGTCCGCCAGCGTTGCCGCGTCGGGTTCGGTAACGTTGAGACCGCGCTGCTTCATCTGCACGATGGCATCGCGGTCCAGGGAGCGGATTTCGTCCCGCATCTGATCCCCCGCCTTTCTCGCGGCTGTCAGCATTTGCGGCCGGATGTCCTCGGGAATCCGTTGCCACGCTCGGTCGCTGATGATCGTCGCGCCCACTAGCGGAGCCCAGCGCATGTCGATCATGTTGTTCACGGCTTCGAAGGATCGCTCCAGCATCGCGAACAGCGGAGGCGCCTGAAAAGCTTCGATCAGGCCGGTCTGCAGGGAGGTCAGAACGTCCGTAACGGGCAAGGGCACAACGCGGAATCCTAACTGTTTATAGAGTTTCTCTGTATTGGGGTCTCCGGTCGAAATCCACAGTTTGAGCTGGCGGATGTCATCCAAAGTCTTCGCCGGAGTCTTCGTGAAGAAATGCACCCAACCGATATCCGTCCAGTTGAGAATGCGGAAGCCCTTGCTCTGGATGCGTTTCTCGATGAGAGGCGTCACCTTCTCCCGGATGTGATCGAACTCTTCGTAGGATTCGACCATCATCGGGATGTTCAGGCAGTTGACGCCCTGCTCGATCCGCGACAAGCCAAGGCCTGATACGCCGATCGCGTCCAAACCTCGCCTCTGGATCTTGCGGACTAGTTCGGTATCGTCGCCGGCGACCCCACCGGCATAGATGTTCACCCTGATGGCGCCGTTTGAGACGCGCGCCCAATCCTGCTTCATTTGGTTGAGGGCGTCATGCCAGCTCGATCCCTTCGGCGCGCCTGTACCGAGCTTGATGAGTACGCTCTGTCCGAAGAGCGTCGTGAGGGAGCCGGCTGTGAAATAGAGCGGCAGCCGGACGAGAGAGCGACGCGTGACGTGGGCCATCAGGGGCTGTCTACTGAGGAGTCGGCGGAGCCTTCTTCTTCAAAGAATAGCTCATCCGTCTGCGAGAGCAGCCGCCGTGCTTGCCGTTGCGCAAGCAGATTCACGAGGCGGTATTCCTCGTTCTCGTCCGGGTCAATGGCCAGCGCCTTGTTGAGGAGGGCCGTGAATTCCGAGCGCTTCTGATACGGGATCGACACGGCCTGTGCGAGCGCAACGTAGAGCCCGCCCCGGCGGCCTTTGGACAGTGCGAGCGCCCGCTCGAAGTGTTGACGGACGGTTGCTTCATCCGGAGTTCCCGGCTTGGCGGAGGCCAACGTGACCTGGAACTCATGGAGAGAGCCGTTGTCCCATGTCTCGTCCAGTTCGAGCGCCCGGTCCAGCATCGCCTCTACTTCCGGGATGCGCGCCAGCATGGCGGCATCATTCCTGGACACCGAAATCGCCGATCCGAGCGCCGCCGCCGTCCAATAGAGAAAGGGCAAATCCTGCTGCTTCTTCTTGCTGTTCTGGATCACACTGACCGCGGCTGCAGGATCCGCTGTGAGCCGCGTCCCTAGTCCGGGATAGGAAGTCTCCATTCCCCGCAAGCCGTAACCGAGAGCACGCAGGTAGAGCTTGTGGGCGCGCTTGCGTAGCTTGCGAGCTTTCCCGATGTCCTCGTCCGCCGCGACTTGCGCCGGATAGTCCACGTAGGCGTAGGAGTACAGCACGAATCCGCGCGTCGCCGTCAGCAGCAACCCGCGGTGGTTGGGTGACTCCTGCAGCAGGCTCTCGACGAGCTTCAGGCCGAAAGGCAAGGCTTCGCCGACGAGTTCGATATCCTCGTCCGTCTCATAAACCGAGTTGCCTTCCGCGAGCGCATCGCCCACGGTGTTGATCGCATACTTCTTGATCGAGCAACCGGCCAACAGCAGTGTCAATGTCACGGACGCGGCGGTGCGCAGAGAGGGCAAGTACACGACAAACCTACCATAGCGCACCCGCCTCCACATCTCTGCCCAGTGCGGTGAATGGTGTAACGAATCTCCGCCTCGCATCCCGGTTCAATGGCCGGCCTGTGCTCGATGGTCCCACAATCGCGATCTGGGCTGCTGCAAGCAAGTTACCCAATATCAGTGTTTTCACGATATTCCCGGCCCGCATCGAGAGCGGCTCCGCAGAGGAGGTACCGGAACGGCCGACAGCGTCTCACGGGCTGACCGCCGGATACCCGTAGTAGCCGCCCTCGGCCACGATCTCGGCGGGTCCGCGGACCGTGACATCTCCGCCGTCCCAGGTAACGATGAGGTCACCCGCAGGCGTGACCACGCGCACTGGACTCGATGCCTTGCCGGCGAGAATCGCCGCGACCGCCGCACCCGTAGATCCAGTTCCGGAACTGAGAGTTTCCCCCGCGCCGCGTTCCCAAAACTTCACATCGATCTCGTGAGCATCGGTTAACCGGACGAACGAGACGTTCGTGCGAGCCGGAAAGCGAGAGTGATTCTCGAGCATCTTTCCCAGAGACCGCCAGTGAAAATCGAAGCCGTCGACAAACACCACGCATTGCGGATTACCCACATTCAACACCGTAACCGTACGAGTGCCGAGACTCGTATCGATCCTGCACTCCACATCCCGCAGGTCGTAGGACGGTGTGCCCATCGTCATATCGAAGATGAACTTGCGCCCGCGCCGCTTGATGAGCCGCAGAACCTTCAAGCCGGCTCGGGTCGCGATACGCAAAGACTCACCGGATGAAGCTTCATATTGCAACGCGGCGGCCACGCAGCGCGTGCCGTTCCCTGAAATCTCTGCTTCGCTGCCGTCGGGGTTGAAGATGCGCAGCGAAGCGTCGGCATCGCCGAGTTCGATGCCCGGCGCGCAGAGCACTTCGAGACCGTCAGCACCTACCCCTTGACGGCGGTCACACATCGATCGCGCCAGTTCAGGCAGATTGCTTTCAGCAAGTCCAAGCTCATCCAGATCGCTCCAACGGACAATCAGAAAGTCGTTTCCGGCAGCTTGGCATTTGGTGAATGCTAACGCCATGGCACTATCGGTCGAAGACCCGATTGTATCGTTCGACACCTGCCAACGAAGGTCGCGGCGGATAACCTGTAAAACCCAGGCAATCCTCGCGCTCGGCATCCGCCTCTCCGACGCCTGCAGAACCGGTATCCACAAGTCGGTGATTGGAGCCGCAGAAGTACATTAGCCTGCATTTCTCACCACGCGGCGAGGCGAAGTGCGTGAGAGGGCGGGCAGGACGAGGCGCGAGCCGCTTGGCGCGCGCAGGCGTACTTGACGGTACGTTGAGCACGGCAAGCAAGCGCAACGAAGTCCTGGCGGTCGTATCGCGTGCTTCAGCCGTCGGGTGGTGAGAAAGGCAGGTTAGCCTGTATTTCTCACCCCGTGGCGAGATGAAGTGCGTGAGAGGGGCGTCAGGACGAGGCGCGAGCCGCTTGGCGCGCGCAGGCGTACTTGTTGACGGTACGTTGAGCACGGCAAGCAAGCGCAACGAAGTCCTGGCGGTCGTATCGCGTGCTTCAGCCGTCGGGTGGTGAGAAATGCAGGCTAGGGCCTTATCGCACGCCGGCGGTGAGATAATTGCCCGTCACAGCCGCGATCTTCTGCTGAACCTACAGCCGCACCGGGACAAGGATAAGCAGGATCATTCCCAAGCAGATCAGTGTTGGTGCGGATGCAGGAAGCGACCCTTGATGCGGAGGAGTTGCTTGTCTATTCCGAGCTTTGCGGCTGCACCACCGGATAGCCCGCCTCTTTCCATTCGGTAATGCCCCCGAATTCGACGCCGCTATGACCGTTTCGGGTCAGCAACTCGGCTCCACGCCCGGCGCGCCCGCCGCGCATGCAGTAGATGACCACTTTGCCGTCCTTGGGAATCTCGGAGATGCGGCCTTCCAACTCGTCGATCGGGATGTTTACATAGCCTTCGATCGCACCGTGCTCGACGAGCTCGTCAGGGCGGCGGACATCGAGGAGATAGACATTCTCTCCACCGTCGAGGCGGCTCTTGAGATCGGCGGGGTCGAAACGCTTCGCTGCCGCGACTTCTACTGGTTCTTGGTGACCGCTCGTCTCGTCGGGCTCCCCGTCCGCTTGGCTGGAGCAGCCAGGGAAAACCAGCATCAAGGCGAACAACAGGGCTACTGGGAATCGGCAGGTCATAGGGTAACTCCTGGAGGACCAGTATAGCGAGACAGCGTGCGCCATTGCGCACCATGGTGCAGCTAGCCTGCATATCTCACCACGTGGCGAGGCGAAGTGGGTGAGAGGGCCGTCAGGACGAGGCGCAAGCCGGCACGGAACACGAGACCCGAGACCCGAGACACGGCTTTTTTTCGAAACACGGCTTTCCCGTGGCTCGTTTGGTACCTGTTGGTACTGAAGCCCTTCAGTCTTGTTTTTTCGGCCGGAATCTGCTCTGGGTTGAGAGTGATGACGCCGTTGCTGGGAACGAAAACCTGATCCACGCCCGTCGGGGACGCGCCGGCTGGAGACGAAAGAGCCGCCCAAGTCACGGCTTTTCAGGTATTTACGAGGCCCGAGACCCGAGCCACGGCGTTAGCCTGGCGCGCGGCGCAAGCCGGCGCGAATTCCGAGGTTTTCACGAAACACGAGACACGAGACACGAAACACGGCTTTTTCAGACCCGAATTACGGCCTTTCCGTGGCTCGTTTGGTACCTGTTGGTACTGAAGCCCTTCAGTCTTTTTTTCGGCCGGAAGCCGGTTTAGGTTGAGAGTGATGACTCCGTTGCTGGGAACGAAAACCTCATCCACGCCCGTCGGGGACAAGTCGGGTGGGGACGGAAGAGCCGCCCGGTCGCTGCTTTCCTGCGCGTTGTGGCGCGGCATGGGGCGGCTATGGCGCGGCATGGGCGGCATGGGGCGCCCCGAGCCGCTATCCTCGCACCGTCCGCACCAGCAACATGACCATTCGGGTTTTTACGAAACACGAGACCCGAGACCCGGCTATTGCCAGGCGCGCGGCGTAAGCCAGCGCGAATTCCGAGGTTTTCACGAAACACGAAACACGAGACACGAAACACGGCTTTTATGCTTTTCACGAATCACGGCCTTTGTGGCCGTTCGGTTCTCCGTGGGTGCGCGAGGGGTGGCGTCACAAGAAACCGCCGTCCGGACCACTGCCCCCGCCGGCAAGTCACTGTTTTCCAGTTCACCATTGTTCACTATTGTTCGCCATTGTTCGCCATTGTTCGCCAAAAAAATATTGTCCTGCGCTAGCCTGCATTTCTCACCACGTGGCGAGACGAAGTGCGTGAGAGGGCCGTCAGGACGAGGTGCGAGCTGCTTGGCGCGCGCAGGCGTACTTGAACAGTACGTTGAGTACGGCAAGCAAGCGCAACGAAGTCCTGGCGGTCGTATGGCGTGCTTCGGCCGTCGGGTGGTGAGAAATGCAGGCTAGTGCCCTCGTACCGCCCGGTCGCTGCTTTCCTGCGCGTTGTGGCGCGGCATGGGGCGGCTATGGCGCGGTATGGGCGGCATGGGGCGCCCCGAGCCACTGTTCGCGCACCATCCTCACCAGCTACATGACCATTCGGGTTTTCACGAAACACGAGACACGAAACACGGCTTTTTTCTCGCATGCTGCGGCCGTAGGGTGGTGAGAAATGTAGGCTGGAGGACGCTCTGTCCGTTGGCGGCTCGCATTCTGTGTAAAGTGTATTTCTCACCGTCTCCCATGAAGCTCCCTGAGCCGGTCAAGAGAACATCGGAGCTGAGGAAACCGAGTCTTCACGGTGTTGCGCTACAATGCTCCCCATCGCCCTTGAGCGCTTCATGAGCACGCGCGTCTCGCTGTTCGTTACCTGTCTCGTCGATCAGTTCTTTCCGCGCATCGGACTCGCTATGGCCGATGTCCTGGAGCGTGTCGGGTACGAGTGCGAATTTCGCAGAGATCAGACATGCTGCGGACAGCCCGCCTTCAACTCAGGTTTCACGGTCGAGGCCCGTGAAGTCGCTCGCTACTTTCTGAAGACATTTGAAGACGCCGATCACATCATCGTCCCGTCGGGCTCGTGCAGTTCGATGATCCGCCATCACTTCGCCGATCTGTTTCACAGGGACTCCGGCGCGCAAAAAGCGGCAACCGAACTCGGCACACGGGTTTACGAGTTCACCGAGTTCCTGACGTCGGTGGCGCAGGTTGACGACGTCGGCGCGCGTTACGAAGAGGTCGTCACTTTTCACGACTCCTGCCACGCCCTGCGAGAGCTCGGAATCAAGTCCGCACCGCGCCGGCTTCTAAAAAACGTCCGGGGTCTCGAACTGCGTGAGATGAATCGAGTCGAGGAGTGCTGCGGATTCGGTGGTACTTTCTCAGTGAAGCTGAGCGAACTTTCGAGCGACATGCTCGATGGCAAGATTCAAACGATAGTCGACACCGGGGCGAGCAGCGTTGTCGGCCTTGATGCCAGTTGCCTGATGCACATCGAAGGCGGTCTGCGCCGTAGAGGGCTCCCGGTCCGTACGCTGCACCTTGCCGAAGTGCTTGCAAGCAGGTAATCCCGATGTCCACAACCTTCCAGCAGGAGATCCATGTTGCCCTCGGTGATCTCAAGCTTCAGAAAACCATCACGGCAGCGACCGACCGCTTTTCCGAGAAGCGCCGAGACGTCGTCGCGACCAACGTTCTTCCTGAATACCAGGAGTTGCGTGATCAAGCCCATCTCATCAAGCAGCACACGCTCGACCACCTTGACTACTACCTCGAAACCGTCGAAGCCCGCGTGCAATCTCGCGGCGGACACGTCGTATGGTGCGCAGATGCCGAAGCCGCCGTCAATGCCGTCATCGCTATCGCCCGCAAGCACCACGCCAAGCTTGCCGTCAAATCCAAATCGATGGTCAGTGAGGAAATTCACCTCAATGATGCTCTCGAGAAAAATGGCATCGAGCCGGTCGAAACCGACCTCGGAGAGTACATTCAGCAACTCGCACGCGAACGTCCCTATCACATCGTCGCGCCAGCCTTGCACAAAACGCGCGGCGACGTTGCGGACTTATTTGTCGAGAAACTCGGCGTTGAGCGCAATGAAGAGCCCGAAGAACTTACACAAGTCGCACGCCGCGTACTGCGCAGAAAGTTCCTCAACGCTGACATGGGCATTTCCGGAGCAAATTTCGTGGTCGCTGAGAGTGGAGCGGTGGTGCTCGTCGAAAACGAAGGCAACATCCGCATGACAACCTCGGCGCCGCGCATTCACGTCGCCGTCGCCGGAATCGAGAAGCTGATCCCCCGAGCCGCCGACTTGGCTGTCTTCCTGAAGCTACTGGGACGCAACGGTTCGGGTCAGCCCATCACCAGCTACACATCGTTCCTATCCGGACCGCGACGCGACGGCGAGATCAACGGCCCTGACGAGTTCTTCCTGCTGCTCGTCGACAACGGCCGCACGCGCGTGCTGGCGGACAAGGAAAAGCGCCAAACGCTTTATTGCATCCGCTGTGGAGCGTGCTCGAACGTCTGCCCGGTTTATCGCCGCATCGGTGGACACTCCTATCCCGGCACGTATTCCGGGCCGATCGGCGCGATTCTCACACCGCAGTTCGCGGGCCTCGGCCACGAGCCCGCCCTGCCCTTCGCATCGAGTCTTTGCGGCGCGTGCGGCGAAGTCTGCCCCGTCAAGATCGATATCCCCCGGATGTTGCTGGCGCTACGCCGCGACGTCAAGAAAGGCGAAGCCCGAGAGAATCGTTGGCTGCCAGAAAAACTCGCATTCCGAGGTTGGAGTTGGGTCATGCGCCGGCCTCGGGTTTTTGAATGGACCGGATTTTTCGCGCAGGCCTTCCTGTCCGGGCAAGATGGCCATTCCTGGATACGAACCGGTCCTGCACTGCTCGCCCCTTGGACCACCACACGTGACTTCCCTCCGCTGGCTCAGCGCAGCTTCCGCGAGCTCTGGCGCGCCCGCCAGTCTTCGTCAGGATGGATTCCCACACACGCCCCAGGAAGCAGTAAAAATGCCTGACCGCGAGCAAGTCCTCAGCAACGTCCGGTCCGCCTTGGGACGACGCGTCGGACAGCCCGCCCCCGATCCGCCGCCGTCCCGCATCGTTGTCCCACAGTGGAGCCGCGAAGAGCGCATTCGCCGGTTCAGCGAAAACTTCCGCGGCGAGACCTTCATTGCACCCAGTGTGGATGAAGCCCGCGACTTCGTCGCCGACAAGATCAACGGCTACGAAACGATGGCATCCAAAGACGAATTCCTTCGTGACCTGGGACTTGTCAATCTTCCTGACGTCCGAGCCAACGTAGACGACCCCCACGAGCTCCGTGTTCTCTGCGCCGTGGCCGGCGCCGGCCTTACCGGCACGACTTACGCGATCGCCGACCCAGGTGCTCTTGCCGTCCTGGCCAGCAGTGAGGAAGAACGACTCATCTCGCTACTCCCGCCGCGTCATGTCGCCGTTCTCCCGGCACACCGCGTCCTCACAAGCCTCGATGAACTCTTTGCCGTTCTGCCAGACCCCGCCCTCGAAAGCAGCTCGCTGGTCCTTATCGGTGGACCTAGCCGCACGGGTGACATTGAAATGTCGCTCACACTTGGTGTCCACGGCCCACGTGAAGTTTATGTTGTGATTATTTAAGGGTCGATCACATCTCCGCACCAACTCTTGCATGACAACGATTCCGAATCATCGGGCACCCTTCTGCAAGGCCTTCGTTATCGTTCTGCTCGGCGCCTCCCCCCTGCTCGCCGCCTCCGACGAGCAGGGCCCATGGAGCGGCTCCTATCGAGGACGCATCCTCAGCGAGCTATTCCTTCACGAACAATCGCTCGCGCGTCGCGTCCAACACAAAGCTTCCCGGCTAACGGAGGAACCCAAGGGTCTCATCCGGCCCGATGTCGGCAACATCGCGGTCATTGATACCTCGGACGGCGTCGTCGTCGAACCCAACGTCTTCGATCTCCTAAACCTTTCCGTCAGCTTTACACGCACCGAAAACGGCTACACCGCCACATCCGGTCCGACGGCCTTCAGCGATCAATCGCGGGATGAAGGTGTCCCTGTCTCGCTCGGCGACGACGACGCTCATGAGGTCTCCTTACCGTTCCCGTTTCCCTATTTCGACAAGACGCACACGCAGGCCTTCGTGCACTCCGATGGAAACCTCACGTTCGAGGAACCCGAAAGCTCCAGCACCAGACGCTCGCTGGACCGCGCCTTGAACGGCCCGCCTCGGATCGCGCCGCTGTTCAGCGACCTTGACCCGAGCCGGGTTGATACGCCGATCAGCGCCTACTCCACAACCGACCGCTTTTTCGTTACCTGGAACGCCGTGCCGGTTTACTCCAGACAAAACATCGGCCTCCGCCAGACGTTTCAGCTTGTTTTGCACCGTGACGGGACGATCGACTTCCATTACCGCACGGTGCTCATCGACAACGCTGTCGTTGGCATCATGCCCGGCCGCCTCGAGGGTGAGGCGACCGCAGTCGACTTTTCCGGAGGAGCCTCCGGCCCCGTCGAAGGCGCCCTCGCTGAGATTTTCCAGGCGGACCGCTATCTTGACGTGCTCGCTTCCGGACAGAAGTTCTACCGCAACCATGAAGACGCTTACGACTCCCTGGTCGTCTTCAACTCTCTCGGCCTGAGCGTCGGTGGTGAAGGAGCCTTTGCCTTCCATCTGAACGTTCGTAACGAAGTTCTGGGAATCGGCGAGTTTCTTGGCAACCGGACGGTCATCGACTTCGGACGGGATTTCGGATCTGAGCGCCGCCTCCAGGGTTATATGAACATGGGGCCGCTGACCAACTATCCCCCGGACACCAGGACCCGCATTTTCTTGATTGGCGAAGACAACACGCTTGACGTCGTCTCCCATGAGGCCGGTCATCGCTTCCTCACCTATGTCGAATTCATCGACCCCACGACCGGCCGACGGTCCAACTCGCTGCTCGGCCGCCAGCTCGCCCACTGGAGCTTTTTCTTCAACAGCGATGCTTCCTTCCTCGAAGGCAACCGCATCGACGACCGCGCCATGATGACCCCGCGCTTCCTGACCAGCGCTACGAGCGAACACTACTCCGAACTCGATCAATACCTGATGGGTTTACGTTTCCCGCACGAAGTCAACCCCTCTTTTCTCGTCGAACAACCCACCAACTTCCAACCAGATGACTTCTCGGCATCGAGTAACCCGAGATCCGGCGTCAGCTTTGACGGAGAGCGCAAGGAGATCAACGTCGACATGATCATCGAGGCGGAAGGCAAGCGTGTCCCCGATGCCTCCGTCTCGCAGCGCAAGTTCAACTTCGCATTCATTCTGGTTGTCGACGAGGGCGAGGAACCCGCCGAGGCCGACATTCAGAAACTCGAAACCATCCGCAGTGAATGGGAACCCTACTTCGAACAAGCTACCGATCTCCGCGCCGATGCCCAAACTGAGCTCGTCCGTGAACTGCATCTTTCCACGTGGCCTGCTTCGGGACTCGTTGTCGGTGTGCCGGCCACGGCCACGGTTGAGATCGCCGAAGCTCGCTCCTCCGACCTCGACGTGCTGCTCACCACTGACAACGGCGGCGCGACAGTACCCGCGGTCGTTACGATTCCTAGCGGCGCGACCAGCGTGTCCTTTGCCTTGAAAGGAGTCACCACGGGTGTGACCCGACTGTCCGCCCATGCCGCTGACTCCGGCTACGACACAGCACAAGCGTTGATCGACGTCAAGGGCGACGCCTCGGTGCTCGACCTGCATGTCATTTCCGGCGACGACCAGGTCGGGAGACTCGGCGAACGGCTCCCCGACCCCATCGTTCTCCGGGTCACCGACACGAACAACCTCCCGTACCCCGGCCTGCGAGTCAATCTCATGGTGAGCCGCGACGGCGTCGTCAGTCCCACCTCTGCCGTCACGGACGCAAGTGGTGAGATCCGGCTCATTTGGCGGCTGCCCACCGACGGTGATTTGCCCACCCTCACCGCGCAGCTCGACGATGCTCCGTCGGTCAACACTACGGTCACCGCGAGATACTCTGCCTCCCAGCCCGCCTTCACGGTCGCTTCCGTCATCGGCTCCGTGGGATTGACCCTCGATCCGGCCTTGGAAAACACCGCCGTGTCACCAGGCGGTCTCGTTTCGATCTTCGGAAACGATCTTGCCACCGAAACGCTAAACGCCGAAACATCACCGCTGCCCACCAACCTCGGCGGCACATCGGTCACTGTCAACGGTATCCCGGCAGCCCTTCTTTTTGTCTCGCCCACCCGGATCAACCTCCAGATTCCCTTCGAGACGACGGGTGAAACTGCAGAGATCATTGCCACTACGCCAGCAGGGACCAGCTCGGTTGCGGTTGATGTCAACCAGGCCCAGCCGGGAATCTTCTTCGATCCCACAACCGGTCTTGGCGCTTTGGTCAACATCGAGACCAGGGTCACCCTCTGGGAACAGCCTCTTCCCGCCGGAGCCACCGCCGCCGTGTTTTGCGCCGGCCTCGGCGCCGTCGAACCGGCTGTTGGCACAGGACTGCCTGCACCCCTCGATCCACGCGCGGAAACGGTCCTGACCGTCGAAGCCGAAATCGATGGCCGCTCGGCCAACGTCCTCTTCAGCGGATTGGCGCCAGGATATTCAGGACTCTATCAGGTGAACATCGAACTACCGACGGACTTTGACACGGGCCGCTACATCTTGGTCATCCGCGCCGCCGGCTTTACCAGCAATGAGGTTTTTGTCGACATCGAGTAGACCGCCGGGTAGATGCGCCAAGACTTTCGGTAGCGAGCTCTTGTTCAGGAGGAAGCGGAGCTGCTGATGCCTTCTATTTCCATTTGAGACGGATGTGATAGAGGTCGTCACCGCCTTTCGGGTCGGAGACGCGTACTCGGGCGGTGTAGTCGTTTCCTGCTCCCGGCGGTTGAAAGAGCATGACACGGCCGCGGCCCTCCCTTTTTTCAACCTCGAACTTCTTGAAGCCCGCGCGAGGAACGGGTTGAGTGAACTCCGAACTCTCGTGAACCGGGGGCCGGTGTGTGATGACCTGATAGGAAACTTGGTTGTCCTGAACAAGAACATCGGTCACGCCGTCAATCCGGACCCGCACGTCAAACTCGCCCTTGCGCAAGCTGGGGTCGAAATCGGGAGCAGGCCGAGCCGTGAAACTCGACGGCTCGGCTCTCTGCGAGGAAGTCGCGACAGGAGCAGCACGCGGAGCTTGCCGTTGCGGACCCGTAACCGATGGAGTAGCAGGCGAAGAATCTGGTGTGGCCGTTGATGGAACCTGTGCAACGGAAGTCGTTTCACCGATTGCCAGATATGGATTGAACGTGTAGTTCAAAGAGAATGGTTCCGGCATGCGCAAGTTTCGAGAAACACCGTAGGCCGGATCGAGCCCCCATTGACCGGTGGCCAGCACCTTTCTCTTTCGCGTGCGAACGTCGTGCCAACCCCAGAATGGCTTTGCTTTGTTGGATGATTCGGCCCGACCGTAGAACGCTCCTGCGATCTTGGGGTAGCGCGGGCGGGGACGATTTCCGTATGGTTCGTAGCGGTAATAGGCGTCGAAGGTGCGGTCCTTCTTGCCGCTACCCTCGTGCGCTCGCTTCCACCAGTGGTCGTAGATAGGGAGCAATTCGTAGCCGACCTTTCGATCGTTGGGATGCTTGGGCCTTTCGGCAACTCCTTTGTAGACATAAGTGACACCCGTCGCTGCGAAGCGATCGTTGCGGAAGGAGTACTTGGAATGGCTGTCGTCTGAACCATAGACTCCGTGTCCGCCTGCTTCGATGAAGATTACGGGGTGGCTTTTTTCGTACAGTTCGATATCACCATCGAAGTTATGAATACCCTTCTTTACAGAGCGATCGAGACGATATGAATAGATTCTGTTGTGTGCGAGTGACTCCATCACCTGGAGTCGTCCGAACTTCGAGCCATCCTTGGCGACAGTCAGGATGAGGCCCTCGTTGTCGTTCTCGTGGCACGTGCCCACGACGCACCTGTCCGAATAGTCACGCGGATGGAAGAAGTTGTAGACAAGGAACCAGTGGGTGTCGGTTTCCATTACTGCGTAATAGACGTAGGCTTGTGAACTGCCCTCCGGAGTATTCTTCCAGTTGTTGTCGCCGCGCCAGTCGCCGTCGAGATCGACCCTCGACAAGTAGTCCGACTTGGGTTGAAACCATGTCTCCTGAGCGATCATCGGGGCGTAGTGTGCAACGAGCCCGCGGTACGGATCGCGCGATGCCGGCTCGCGGTGGAAGTCGATCATTTCTCTGGGGACGCGAGAGGGCGCGTTGCGGTCACCCCGGATTTCCATGCTCGCCTTCTTGCCGTTGAGTTCAGCCTTGACTTCATACTTGCCCGGACGATCCGCCGCCGTGAAGAGCACTGCGTCTTGCAGTAGAAAGAGGCTCTGGGCTTGACCAAGCAGAATCGCACCGAGCCCCGCGCTTTCCTTTTGATGGAACGGTTCGTCATCCTTGCCTTGGAACCGGAAAGGCTTTGAAATCCAGCCGGCCTTCGACTCGCTGAGCTTTATGGACGAGCCGCCCTCACGGAGGCGCACTTTCTTCTTGTTTCCGTCGGCGTCTTCAACTTCGCCATAGGCCCGGACCTGGATAGCAATGCTCTCGAAAGGCCGTACTCGGGTATCTTCAGGGTCGCTGTGGAGCTTGATTTCCGACACTGGCAGAGACGACTGCGCAGCCGCAATACCGGCGGAAAAAATAAGCAGCTCGACGAGATACCAGCGAGACATTCTCATAGTTTTCAGGATTCACCTTCTGGCGGGTTGACAGGATTCGCTTCGCGGAAACAGCTACATTGCACCATACAGTAAGACGGGCCGCAATGCATATGGCGAACACGGCCACACCAGGCCATTTTCTTCTCCGACATGGTGCTCGCAAGAACCCACGGCGGAGGATAAAATCGTAAATCGAACTACCGTTTGACGGGAACCACATCCACAGCTTTTCAGATTCGCGCCGATTCCACTCATGGCGTTTGGATTGCGGGGTGGCGGTTGCTGACAGCCGCGACTCCGGTTGGACGAACGAGATCGGCCCGTTCGATGAGATTACCGTCGCTCAGAGGCGGTAGCTTGTTTCAGAGGGTGGATCCGCTGATCTGCTAGCAATCCCCGATCGAGTCATACTCCCTGCTAGCCTGCATTTCTCACCACGTGGCGAGGCGAAGTGCGTGAGAGGGCCGTCAGGACGAGGCGCGAGCCGCTTGGCGCGCGCAGGCGTACTTGAACCGTACGTTGAGCACGGCAAGCAAGCGCAACGAAGTCATGGCGGTCGTATCGTGTGCTTCGACCGTCGGGTGGTGAGAAATGCAGGCTAGAGCCTCTTACATGGGACAGCACCCGACAGGTAGAGCTTTTCCTCGCCGGAGGTCTCCCGTCTGAAGAACAGGCGACTTACGCGGAATCGTTTCCGATCCCGAAGCTTTGCTGGCAGAGCCACTACAACCTGATGCTCGGTAATGGGCTTGTGGAGAGTAGCTTGGCTGAGCGACTCACTACCGAGAAACTCACCAGGAGAGGATGACGATCAGGTGGCGGCCTTTTCGCAGGGAATGTTACTTTGGAGTACGTGCGGTTCGAGTTGCAAACGCGCCGTCTCCAACAAATCGGTCTGAATGCCTATGAGTCGCGAGCGTATCTTGTTCTGATCGGCCACCCTCGTTTCAAAGCGCTTGAAGTGGCCGGCCGCGCTCGTATTCCCCGTCAGAAGATTTACGAGGTGCTCGAAAGCCTCATCGAGAAGGGCTTCGTCCAAGTTGTGCAGGGTAAGGCCAAAGAGTACTCGGCTGTCGAGCCGAAGATGGCTCTCGAAGGCTATCTGTTTCAGAAAAAGGCGATGTTCGAGCGCGAGTGGCAGGATCGCCACAGTCTGGCCCACCAGGTTGAAGCTGATTTGACCGATGTCTTTGCCGACGGCACTCAAGTCCGTGGGACGCTGGATTACCTGCGCATCGTTGCTGACCTCGGTCAGATTGGCGAGGAATACCGTCGTCTCCTGTTACAGAGCAAAGATGAGTACCTCGAGTTTGCCCGGCCGCCCTACGCTGTTGATCCGGCCGGCGAACCGCTTCTTCCCGATCTTCTGCGCCGCGGTATCGATTGCCGCCTGCTCTATGATCGCCACGTGCTTGATGACGAAGAGGAAAGCTCCCGCCTTCAGAGACTCAATCACGAAGGGGCCCAGGTTCGCCTGGTCCGAGAACTGCCTTTAAAACTCGCCCTGTTTGACAACCAACGCGGCATGATCTCCCTTGACGATCCGGTTGTCAGTCACCCGCAACTCACTGCGCTGGTATTCGAGCATCGCAGCCTCTGCGTCGCGATGAGTCGCCTCTTCGAGGATTTCTGGAACCGCGGCGACCCCCTCGAAACTTAGAACTTCTACATCGAACAAACCGAACTGCTCACACATCGAATGCAGAGCGGAGTCGAATCCGCTAAGTCGCTGCCCCCCCGCTACAGCCTGAGTTCCTCGCCGCTGCGAATCAAGTTTCTTGCAAGAGGCGAGGAGAGATTCGTGTGAAGGCTTTCAGGACAGGGCGCGAGATGCTTTCTGACAAACCGTGGCTGCGACGCGTTGCAGCAACAGTATTGCCGCGAGCCGTCGTTTCTGTGGGAGTGAGGACAGTCGGCCCGTTGTACACAGGTATAGCCGCGAACCTGATCGTCAATACGGCGGCAAAGTGCTGAGCAAGCTCAATGGTTCCAGGCCGGTCTTGAAATCGGGCGGTTGCTTGTGCTCGGTGGCACTCTCGGAATATTCGCGCATCGCCCACGAGAGGATACAGCGAACATTCCTTTCGTTGCTTTCATGAGTTCGAAAAGGGTTCAAGACTGCTGAGCCACAGCAGACGGGGGAGCGACTGCCGAACCCGGAATGTGAGAAAAAACCCTCTCGAAACTTTAAGATTTGGAATAGGCCCTTGCCAACACCTATGAACTTTGGTATATTCAGTTCAAGCCGGGGAGGCAACCCCCAACAAAGCGAGACTAACCTCAACCAAAAGACCCCTGAAACTTTACTCCTCCCCGGCCCCCTCCCTTTCCACCCCAAGACGAATGAGCTAGGGTACGAACGCAATCAGGCGTACTCTCTTGTCGTGATCCCGTACGCCCTCATGCAGCGTCGGGGTCTTGTGATAGGGTTGGTTGAACGGCGCATTCTCCACCGAACATGACGCGAGTGGCATTACTCGGTTCGACCGGTTCGATCGGCCGGAATACCTTGCAGGTTGTCCGCGAGATGAAGCCCGAAGTAGGCGTCGTCTCGCTGGCGGCAGGTCGCAACTTCGAGGAGTTGGTCCGCCAGACACTGGAATTCCGGCCGGAGTTGGTGTCTCTCGCCGACGAGGATACCCTCGATCGTTTTCGGACTCGACTCGGACAGGAACGCGGCTTCGGTGACTATCGTCCCGAACTGCTGTGTGGACCGGCCGGCAACTTGGCGGCGGTGCAATCCGTCCCCTGTGACATCGTGATTTCGGCTGCGGTCGGCGTGGCGGGTCTGGAGGCCACCTACGAGGCGGTGCGGGCAGGCAAACGCGTGGCTCTCGCCAACAAGGAGGTTCTCGTGTCAGCAGGCGACCTCGTCATGAAGGAAGCCGCCTGCAGCGGAGCCGAACTGCTCCCCGTGGACAGCGAGCACAGCGGTCTTCATCAATGTCTGCGCTCAGGGCGCCGAGACGAAGTCGAGAAAGTCATCCTGACAGCCTCCGGCGGTCCGTTTCGTACTACGCCGCAATCTGAAATGGGTCAGGTAACTCCGCGAGCTGCTCTGAAGCATCCGACTTGGAAGATGGGGCGGCGCATCACCATCGATTCCGCCACTCTCATGAACAAGGGATTCGAAGTGATCGAGGCATGTCAATTGTTCGGTCTGGCGCCAAACCAAGTCGATGTGGTTGTTCACCCGCAATCGATTGTCCACGCGATGGTGGAGTTCGTCGACGGTTCGGTCGTTGCGCAGTTGGCGGCCCCGGACATGAAACTGCCGATCCGCTATGCTCTCAGCTATCCGGGGCGGTTAAGTGGAGGCTTTGACGCCCGACTGAGCTGGGACCGTGTGAGACAATTAGAGTTTGAGCCTCCGGACTGGCGGAAGTTCCCGCTTCTGGGACTTGCTTATCAGGCTCTGGCATTGGGAGGGACGGCCGGCTGTGTCTTGAACGCAGCGGATGAGATTGCGGTCGAAGCGTTTCTGGAGTTCAAAATTCCGTTTCCCTCGATTCCGAAGGTTGTTGAAGGTGTCCTGGAGCAAGCTTGCATCGGTCAACCACGATCACTGGATGAGGTTCTTGCGGCCGACCGGCAGGCCCGGGTGCTGGCTCGAACACTCGTCGAAGCCGACACCGTACCCGTAAGCTCTTGATTCAAGTCAGGTAACTGGTAATGGGATTTCTAAGTTCCGTCATCGCGTTTGTTTTTGTGTTGGGCGTGATGGTCCTAGTGCATGAGCTGGGACATTTTCTGGCCGCACGTTACTTCGACGTCAAGGTCGATGCCTTCGCGTTCGGTTTCGGCCCTCGGCTGTTTGGGTTCCGTGGGAAAGAAACCGACTACAAGGTCTGCCTTCTGCCGCTCGGCGGCTTCGTCAAGATGGCCGGCGAGAATCCTGGCGAGTCATCCGACAATCCTCGCGACTTCATGGCGAAACCCCGCTGGCAGCGGATTGTGATTGCTCTGGGCGGTCCTGTCTTCAATTTCGCCCTGGCCGGTGTGCTTCTTGTTGGGCTATTCATGGTGCATTACGAGAAGCTGGCCTACCTTGAAGATCCTGCTCATGTGGGCTTCGTCGCCGAGGACTCAGGAGCGGCCCGAGCCGGGATTCAGAGGGGCGACCTGCTCCTCTCGATAGATGGCCGCCTGACGCCAGACTGGGAGAGCGTGAACTTCGCGGTCGTCGCCGCTGCGAATTCGACGATTCAAGTTGCCGTCGACCGCAAGGGCCGCACGATCGAAATGCCGGTGGACGTTGGAGTGGAGGAATCCAGCGGAGTTGGCGATGCCGGCTGGATGCCTGATTCGGGCGTGTTGCTTGGCCCGGTGGAGAAAGGTCGACCCGCTGAAGAAGCAGGCATCCAGCCGGGAGACCGCTTGGTGTCCGTTAGCGGTGAACGTGTCTACGCCGTGCGGCAAGTGCCCGAACTCGTCAAGAAACTGGCAGGATCGGAAGGCAGCTTCGAGATCGAACGGGGAACAGAACGCTTGATGCTTCGGATCGCGCCGGTCTTCGACAAGTCGGAGGTCAACGGGGGCGCCTGGCGGATCGGCGTGGGCCTGCGGCCTGATTACGAGATGGTTCAGACTGCATTGCCGTTCAGCGATGCTGTCCGTGAGTCTGTGCGTTACAACCTGAACAATGCAACGCTGATCTTCACCTTCCTGAGGCGGCTGGTTGTCGGGCAGATGTCCGCGAGATCGATCGAAGGTCCGATCGGCATCGCGCGGATTTCCGGTGAAGCGGCTCGCTCCGGCTTGCCGCAACTCGTGATGATCATGGCGATCATTAGTCTGAACCTGGGGATTTTCAACCTGCTGCCGATTCCCATCCTCGACGGCGGAATGATTACCATGTTGCTGATCGAGTCAATGCTGCGCTGCGATTTGAGCCTCGCCGTCAAAGAGCGTGTACTTCAGTTCGGCTTCTTGTTCTTGATCCTTCTCTTTGCGTACGTAATGTACAACGATATCGTGAAGAGTATCGGTCCCGGCTAAACTATCCCCGGAATGCAATCCCTTGGTGATGCAACATGGTCCCATACGGCAGGCCCATGGCAGAATAAGAGCAGTGCCGTGGCGGAATGCTGAAGCGCCTAGCAAAGGAGTGAACGGTTCGATGCGAATGACCCGAATGAAATCGCTTGTTTTGACAATGGCTGCGGTGAGTGCTTTTTCCCTCCCCGTAGTCGTTTGTGCGCAGACGAAGATCGGCACGATCGATTTCCGTACGGCGCTTCAGAACACGGCGGAGTTCAAGAAGGCAGTGCAAAGTCTCGAGGCTGAGTTCAAGCCGCGCCGGGACGAGTTGCAACAGTTGAGCCAAGAACTGGCGGAGATCCAAAAGAAGCTACAAACCGCCCAACCCCAAGAAGCAGCGCAGTTACAACTGGAGGGGCAAACCAAGCAGCGCCAAGCTCAACGCATCAACGAAGATCTACAGGCCGACGTGCAGTATGAGCAGGAAGATATTCTGCGTAACTCGGCGCAGCGCATGCGCGGGGTGATTGCCAAGCTTGCCGAGGAAAAAGGACTCGACGTCGTGTTCAGCGCCGCGGCTCTCGTCGACCCTTTCGAAGGGCGTTTATTGTACCTCAATTCCGCGCTCGATCTGACGAGTGCGGCCACTGCCGCCTACGACGAGGCTCATCCCGCCCAGTAGGGAGGACGGTCGTTCGTGCATGTCTTTCCTGGATGAGTACGGGGAGAGCGACCTCCAGAGGGAACGGTTCTTCAAGACGATTGTCGCGCTGTTCCTCCTCGCCATCGCGATCGGGCTTGTTTACTATGTTTTCTTCCGCGCCTGGGCCCAGCAATGGCAGGTGCGGAGCTTCCTTGATGCGCTCGAAGATTCCCGCTACGAGGAAGCGTATGAATATTGGGGCTGCTCCGTCAGCGATCCTTGCCGCTACTATTCCTATGATGCGTTCCTGACGGATTGGGGGCCGGAGAGCGAGATCGGTCCCGTTAACAGCTTCGAGCTCGGTGCTTGGTATGAGCAGAGGACCGGCGTAATCATCCAGATCACGATCAACGGTCAACCGCGCAACAATCTGTGGGTCGAGAAAGACAGCAATCAGATCGGTTTCTCTCCCTACTGACCATGGCTTTGTCCACAATGACGGAAGGGGTATGGCCTTAGGCAGCTCTCGAGATAAGAAAGCACTTGGGTCCGAATCTCGTCGTCGGTTCCGCAACCATGGAACCAGCGAGTGTCAGGGTTTCGCCGGAACCACGTCATCTGGCGCTTGGCATACCGGCGCGTCATACGGCTGGTGATCACGATTGCTTCTTCGCGTGTGATCTTCCCATCCAGATAGTGCAGAGCCTGACTGTAGCCCAGCGACCCAAACGGTCGTGCTGACCGGGGGATGCCCAGGGAGACCAACAGTTGGGTTTCACCCACCAGCCCGGCGCTGAACATTCGTTCTGCCCGCCGCTCGATTCCCGCGTAAAGAATGTCCCGAGGAGGGTCGAGTCCAATGTGGATCACTTCATAACCTTCCAGCCGTTTTGTCCCCGTTCGCCACAGAGAGGACATCGGTGCGCGAGCCAACAAGCTCACCTCGATGGCGCGGATCAATTTAGGAGTGTCGTTGGCGTGGATGCGTTCAGCGGACACAGGGTCCAAACGCGTCAGGAGACGATGCAGATAGCCCGCTGGCATTGATTGTGCCCGCATGTGGAGTCTTCGCCTCAACTGTTCATCACGCTTGGGTCCTTCAAACAAGCCATCCAGCAGAGCACGCAGGTAGAAGCCAGTTCCGCCCACCAGCACTGGCAATTGTGATCTGCCTCGGATGCCGGCCAGCACGCGTCTTGCCAATTCTGCGTAGTCGCCCGCAGTGAACAATGCATGCGGCTCCAGGATGTCGAGAAGATGATGCGGAATGCCTCGTCGCCCTTGGGGGGTGGGCTTCGCCGTTCCGATGTCGAATTGGCGATAGACCTGAACCGCATCGAAGTTGACGATCTCCCCGCCGAACCGCTCAGCAATGTCGAGCGCCAAGGCACTCTTGCCCGACGCGGTTGGCCCGACGACGACGACGACGGGAAAGAGCGATTTACTGTTGGTCGAACTGACGCTCACGATGCAGACTGTGAATCACCATCAATCGTCTCGCCACGGATGAGATCCTCGTAACTCTCCCGTTCACGGATGAGCTTCGCCTTGCTGCCTTCAACGAGAACCTCGGCCGCTCGTGGGCGCGCATTGTAGTTCGACGCCTGCACGAACCCGTAGGCGCCGGCCGTGCAAACCGCCAGCAAGTCGCCGGTATCAACGGTAGGCATTCGGCGGTCACGAGCCAGGAAATCACCTGTTTCGCAAACCGGACCGACCACGTCGGCGTTAAGCGCTTCCACGTTGCGGTCAACAACAGGAATGATCTCGTGATGCGATTGATACAGGGCAGGTCGGATCAGATCGTTCATCGCTGCGTCGACGACGATAAACTCCTTTGACTCAGCGATCTTGCGATAGACCACTTGCGTCAACAAGATCCCCGCAGGACCGACGATCGAACGCCCTGGTTCGATCAGCAGCCTCAGATCCTTGCCTTCCAGAGCCTTGGCAAGGCCGGCAGCGTATTCGGCGATGGAAGGCGCATTCTCATCGCGGCGGTAAGAAACTCCAAGACCCCCTCCGAGATCGAGTTGACGTACGAAGACTCCCGTGCCGCGCAACCGATCGACCAATGCCATCACCTTTTCGAGCACCTCGAAAAATACACCGGTATCGAAGATCTGCGAGCCGATGTGACAACTGATGCTCTCGAAACGGAGATGGGGAAAACGCTCTGCATCGCGATAGATACGCTCGGCCACCTTGAAAGGGATGCCGAACTTGTGGTCCCGCAGACCTGTCGCAATGTAGGGATGTGTCTCAGCGCTGATGTCCGGGTTCACACGCAGCGCGACGACGGGCCGAGCTTCAAGCTGTCCGGCAATTTTGTCCAGTAGCTCAACCTCTTCCTGCGACTCGCAGTTGAACGAGCCGATGCCAGCACGCAACGCGTATTCGAGTTCAGCCGCTGTCTTGCCGACCCCGGAGAAAACGACTTTGGCCGGATCACCACCCGCTTTCAGGACGCGGAACAGTTCCCCCCCGGACACAATGTCGAACCCGGCGCCGAGGTTTGCCAACAGAGACAAAATGCCGAGCGAGCCATTCGCCTTCACCGAGTAATGGACTTCGTGCGGTAAGTTCCCGAGCGCATCCCTGTAAGCGCGGTAATTCGTCGCGATCGTTTCCGTCGAATAGACATAGCACGGCGTGCCGAAGCGTTGAGCCACTTCGGACAAGTACACGCCCTCGCAGAGGAGCTTTCGATCTCGGTATGTGAATCCGGGAAGCAACACGAGTATCGGGATATGCTCAGCGATTTTAGGAATCGCCGCTGTTTGAGATCTTGACGACGATTGCTGTCCGGTCGTCCGCGGGGTTGAAGCCGCCCGAGAACGCCTTGACATCATTGAAGATGGCGTCAATCAATTCCTGCGCGGAGGCGTTCGGAAGCGATTCGATCGTACGAACGAGACGCTTCTCATCATAGTCGGCTCCGGTGGGTGAAGTTGTCTCGGTGATGCCATCCGAGAACGTCACCAGCAGGTCGTCCGGCTCAAGCCTGATACGGAGATCCTCGTACACGGTTCCTTCGAGCAAACCCAGCGGGATTCCGACGGCCTCCAGCACCGTTACCTTTCCCGACCTACGAAGAATGGGCCTCGGCTGTCCGGCATTGGCGATAACGAGGCTTCTTTCTGTCGGGCGCCACTGAGCATAAAGCGCCGTGAGATAGCGCGCATCGATTTTTCTTTCCATCAAAACGCGGTTGATTGTCTTGAGCACTATGGCCGGCGACTGGTCCGGCTGGACCAGGTTTCTCAGCAGCCCGTTTGCCAACGCCCCATATAGCGCCGCGGCGGCCCCTTTGCCGCTGACGTCGCCGATGAGAATGCCCAGATCGAGGCCCGGCGCCGGGAAAAAGTCGTACAGGTCTCCGGCTACTTCGTGAGCGGCTTCGTTGTGAGCGGCGATTTCCACCCCCGGGAACTGCGGAGTAGCCGCATACAGCAGGTTCTGCTGCAGAGCGCGGGCCGCGGTCAGGTCCTGCTCCATGCGAGCCTTGTTGCGCGCAACCTCTTCGTACAAGCGGGCGTTCTCAATCGCCGTAGCAATCTGAGGAGCCAAAAGCAAGAGGGTCTGTACGTGCCTCGCAGTGAAGGCGCCTACCTGCTCGCATTCCAGGTCAATCACTCCAATCACCTTGTCCTTGCACATCAAGGGAACGGCTACCTCGGACCGAATGCCCTCGATCACGGCGACGTAACGGTCATCGAGCTGCGTGTCGAACACAAGAATCGGCTGCTTCGTCTGCGCTGCCGTTCCTACGATGCCCACCCCCATCTCGATGTTGTCCCATTGGATGTGTTGGTCGTAGCGCACGCCGAAGTAGTGTTGCAGCACGGCGCCGCCTTCTTCCAGAAGCAGTATGCTCAGAGCGTCATACGGAATCACCGGGCGGAGTTGAGAGGCGATCTTCTTCAACAACTCGTCGAGTTGCAGAATGTGGGTGAACTCCTGAGCGATTTTCGTCAACGCCTTCAGATCTCTGTTCTGCCGTGCAGTTGCCCGATAAAGACGTGCTGCCTCGATGGCAATTGAAAAGCGCGACGCGATCAGCTCGAGAATGCTTTGCTCTTGTTCGCCGAATGCATCGATCTGCGTCGATTGCAAGTCGATCACGCCGACCAGATCTCCGCGCGCGATCAAGGGTACGGCCAGTTCCGAACGCACTGAAGGAACTGCCGCGATGTAGCGAGGGTCCACATTCACATCGTTTACAACGATTGTCTCCAGAGCCTTGGCGGCCGCTCCGGTGATCCCCTTGCCCAGCTTGATGCGCAGGTCGTCAGCTACGCCATCGTCGAAACCGTGCGCGAATCGGACCTGGAGCGCATCGCCGTCCGTCTTCAGCATGATCGCGACCAGCTCGCTGTCTACGACCTTTCGCACGAGAGCCACCAGTTTTTCCAGAAGGCTATCGAGGTCGAGCGTGTGACCGGAGACGATCTCGGCCGCCTCGACCAGCAGATGCAGCGGTTCGGCGTTTAGCTCCCTGAGTGGGCTTGGTTGTGGCATAAGGCCGCCGGCGCCGGCTAGCGGCCGGAGTCGTGCACGGTTCGAAACTCTTCGAGGATCTCGAGACTGGCGCTGGCTCCGATACGAGTAGCGCCGGCTCTCATCATTTCACGAAACCGGCCGTACGTGCGGATGCCGCCTGCCGCTTTGATGCCCATCTGCCCTCCGACGACCTTGTGCATCAAGGCGACATCCGTGAGATTCGCTCCTGAGGGACCGAACCCCGTAGACGTTTTGACAAAGTCGGCCCCCGCGAGCTTTGCCAGCACGCAGCCGTTCACCTTGGCTGCATCATCAAGGAAGGCCATTTCGAGAATGACTTTGACCACTGTGCCCGTTCCGCGAGCAAGTTCCACGATGGAGCACATCTCGCTGTGGACAAAATCCAGCCGCCCCGCCCGCAGAGCACCGATATTCACGACCATGTCAAGCTCCCGCGCACCGAGCTTGAGCGCCTGCTCGGCCTCGACACGCTTCACTAGTGTCACGTTCGCGCCATGCGGAAAACCGACCACCGTGCAAACCTTCACGCCTGATCCACGTAGCTCGCGTTCGGCAACAGCGATCTTGTCAGGATGGACGCACGCCGAGGCGAAGCCGTGCTTTCTGGCCTCATCACAAAGGCGAATTACTTCGCGCTCAGAGGAGTCCGGCCGAAGAAGCGTGTGATCGATCAACCCGGCGATGCCTTCCAAAGGTGGAGTCCAATCAGGACAAGCGAGTTCATCATCGGCCATGGCAGCGGACTCGGAGTTCTCGGGCTGGAATGCCTGCCTTCCGATCTCTTGCGCCAGTTTTTCAATTTCCTGACGGGTCACAGGTCAAACGAGGATTACATGTGAAAGTTTCCATTCTCGCAGGGCACGCAGTCATCGGAAACCGATCTTGTGCGGCATTCTCCGTGCAACCGACCGATCGACCGACCGCATTATCATCGGCGAGATTCCAGGCGATCTGGCCGAAGGTCTGTTGAACACGCTCGTATGAGACACGGAGGAGGCTTGTCAACAACCCCTGCCAAGAAGGCTACGGATGGTCCACTGGAGGCTCTCTTCCTGCGCTCGAAGTTCCTTCCGCTGCAGAACAGGGGCGCCCTGGCGCAGCTTATCGCGATGCGCCTGTTCAACCTTTGATGACGCCCATCGGGCGAAGTCGCGCTACTTTAGTTGCAAGGCCTGCGTTGTGCACGACTTCAATGACCTCGTCGACGTCTTTGTAGGCCTCGGGAACCTCTTCGAGGATGCCTCTTTTGCTATCGCTACGAATGAGGATGCCCTCTCGCTCGAGGTCTTTGATGACTCGTTTCAAATCACGTCCCTTTTTCGCAGCGGTGCGGCTGAGCTGCCGGCCGGCGCCATGGCAGCACGTCCCGAAGGTCTCGTCGACGGACCCTGATCGGCCCGCGAGGACCCAGGATGCCGTCCCCATGCTCCCTGGGATGAAGACGGGCTGACCGACCTGCTGATAGGAGGGAGTCACTTCGGGATGTCCCGGAGGGAAGGCTCGTGTAGCGCCCTTGCGGTGGACAAGCACGTCTTGGGTCTTACCGGCGACCTCGTATCGCTCCTGCTTTGCAATGTTGTGGCAGACATCGTAGATCACTTTGAGATGCACGTCGTTGCTGAAGATGCGCCGGAAGGCCTGACGCACGAAATGCGTCATTCCCTGGCGGTTTGCCCAGGCAAAGTTCGCCGCGCCGCGCATGGCTGCGAGATAGCTTTGGCCTTCACGGGAAGTCACCGGCACGCAGGCAAGCTGGCGGTCGGGAAGTTCAATACCGTATTTCCGCATCGCCGGACCCATATCGCGCAGGAAGTCCGTGCAGACTTGGTGACCGAGTCCACGCGAGCCGGAATGAATCAGGACGACGACCTGCCCTTGGTACAGGCCGAACGTTTTGGCGGCTACCTCGTCATCCACACGCTGGACGTACTGAATCTCCAGAAAGTGGTTGCCGCTGCCCAGCGTACCGATCTGCGGCCGGCCTCGTTCCTTGGCTCGGAGGGATACCTTGTCCGGGTCGGCATCCGGCAGTGCGCCACGCGCTTCGGCGTACTCCCAGTCGTTGGTCTCTCCGTAGCCATGACGGACCATCCAACGCGCACCATCCACGAGCACGTCGTCGAGTTCCTTCGGACTGATCTTGATGTAGCCTGTGCCGCCGGTTCCGCAGGGGACGTCGCGAAAGATCTGGTTGACGAGATCCTTCAAACGGGTCCGCACTTCATCGCGACAAAGGCTAGACCCCAATAAGCGTACTCCACAGTTGATATCGAACCCGACTCCACCGGGCGAAACGACGCCGCTCGCACAGTCGACGGCCGCGACACCGCCGATCGGGAAGCCGTAGCCCTGGTGTATGTCGGGCATCGCGAGACTGGACCCCACGATCCCCGGCAAGCAGGCCACGTTGGCTGCCTGGTCTAGAGAGCGGTCAGTGACGACCTTCTCGAGAATGTCCCGGCTGGCGTAGACGCGAACGTCGGTGAGCATGCCAGTCCCTTTGACTCGCGGGATACGCCAGCGGTAGTCGTCGACCTGCTCGATGAGGTGCGAAACGCTCATATGTCCAAAAAAACTTCGGCCTGCCAGCGGCTGTTCTGCTGTTCTACTTTCAGTTGGTGATAAGTGACTGCCTTGATGATCAGCTCCCACGGATGCCGTTCCGGTTCACGCGGCTCACCGATCAGCATAGCGCGCAGACGGTCGGCAGCAATGTCGTCGACTCGAAAATCACGGGCCGCAAATTGGTTGGTATCGAATAGATAGAGCACTTCGCTGAGCCAATTGACCATCAGGTCTGGATAGTCGCCACCACGAGTCTCCAGTTCTCTCTCTTCAAGGCCGCTCAGAGTTTCCGGCTCCGTTGCAATCGCCATCATGGCCCGCGCCGCGTTGCAAAAAAGCTCACTCGGGGAGGGACCCCAAGCCCTGAAACCGATATCGGCCGTGTGCTCCAGAATCTCGTATTCGTTCACTGGGTCATTGTAGACTGACGTTCCTCAGGAGCCTCGGAAGTCAGACCCATCCCTGACCCACGAGAATCATGCTGACCCCGAGTGAATCAAGTCAGCCGGCGGAATCCGGTGTGGTGGATGGGGCCGCCGATGCGTTCGGCGGCATCGTTGTTTCCGATGGCTTGTTTGATCTCGGGAAGGATTTCATCCGCAGCAGCTAGATAGCGATCGACATGCTCCGGGGCATGGGCGAGGCTTACGTACAAGGCCGAGCCGGCAAGGATCCCGAGATCGAGCATGCGCACAGTGAAGAGAGTTTCCAGAGCAAGCGCGTCTGGATGTTCGAAGCTGAACTTCGAGATGGCGGCATGGCCGCTGAACTTCATCACAACGCCATGCTTCTCAGACAACTGCTTAAGGCCAGTACGCCAGAGAGTCCCGATTTGAGCGGCGTGAGCAGGGACGTCGATGCGCTGCATCTTGCGAATCGCGGCGACAGCGGCGGCCGTGCCGACGCCTTCGGTCCAATAGGTGCTCGAAATGAAAGTGTCTTGGGCAGCTTGCATCACAGAGGCCCTGCCGAGCACAGCTCCCATGGCATGTCCGTTGCTCATGGCTTTGGCAAAAACGGCGACATCGGGTTCGACGCTGTATCTGCGATGAGCGCCTCCGAGGACAAGCCGCCAGCCCACCGAGATCTCGTCAAAAACAAGCGCCGCACCGATCTCATCGCACAACGAGCGAACTCCTTCGAGGAAGCCGGATTCGGGGTCAGCGGATCGCGTAGGCTCCATGATGACGGCGGCCAAGTCCGATCTGTGTCGAGAGACGATAGCTTCGAGTTGATCGAGCCGGTTGTACTCGAAAGGAAGGATGGTTCCACCGAGCAATGTCGGGACGCCCACCGGGGACAGGCCGGGAAGCAAGTGGCCTTGGAGGGCATCGATGGCGCCGCCGGGCGAGAGGTTGGCGGCAAGATACCAATCGTGCCAGCCATGATAGCCACAGATTGCGATGAGATTGCGTTTGTTGGCGGCGCGGACGATCCGCGCGGCGATAGACATCGATTCGCCGCCGGCGCGGGCGTAGCGAACCTGGTCGGCCCAAGGATGGATATCGGTGAGCAACTCGGCCAGCTCGACCTCTTCGGGGTTGTTCAGCGTGCACATCGATCCGCGTTGCACGCGTCTCGTGACCGCCTCAGTCACATCAGGATCGGCGTAGCCGAGCAAACACGAGCCGATGCCCATGATGGACATGTCGAGGTATTTGCGTCCGTCGAGGTCGATGATTGTGCAACCGTGAGCTTCCTGGTAGTAGGGCGGCCACTGATCCGGCGCAAACTGCTCGGGGCGTTTGCTGAGGAGTTGTGTTCCCCCGGGGATAAGGGTTTTCGCTTTGCGGTAGAGGGCCTGGTTTGAGGATTGCGTTTCTGCGGTCGTAGTCATGGTGCATTGCTCGAAGCGTGACGGTCAGCGGCAATTCTAACACCGCTTCGGCAATTTGCATGGTTGGGATGCGAGAGTGAATGGATCGATGCGACTCTATTTCATCGCTGCGCTTACGGACTTCGTACAGGTGCTGTTTCTCTTTGCTGCGACACGTTACATCGCAGAGCATCAACTGGACGCCATGCCGTTGGGCATTCTTGGGGCGTGCAACTTCGTCGCCTATGCTGCGAGCTGCGGCATTTCCGGTTATTTGTCGGATCGGTTTGGGCGACGACGTTTGATCGTGCTGGGATCACTCGTCTTTGTCACAGCGTTCATGGTGTCGCTACGATCGCTGGACCCACCGCTGGTTTATGTGGCGGTCGTGCTGTCGGGGACGGCGGCCGGAATGGTGTTGCCACCCGTGATGGCCTTGATCACGGCCGGGCAAGTGTCCGGCGATCACGGCCGGGCGGCGTCGGCGCCGATTGTGGCGTTTTGCATTTGGTGGAACGTGGGCGTGTTCTTCGGGCAGTCGAGTGGAGGTTTGCTGTTTCAGGTCGGTCCCGAGACTTGTCTGTATACGGCACTGACGGCCAGCGTGATCATCGCCCCGCTGATTCTCAGTGTCCACCGCCCTCCGCCGGCCTCAATCCCTGTGGACACGACACGCAGATCCGAACCGGAGAATTCCGCGGCGCCGCGGTTCTTCGCCGTGACAGCCTGGCTGGCGAACCTCAGCGGTGCGTTCACGGCGAGTTTGATGATCTTCATCTTCCCGAAGCTCGCGACGTCTTTGGAGATTTCTTCTTCGACGCATGGCTTCATGCTGGCTGCGATGCGGGCGGTCGTGATCGGGATGTACATTCTGTTGCACTTCAGCCAATTCTGGCGGCATCGGATGTGGCCTTCGTTTGCTGCTCAGGCGGTAGCAGTATTCGGTCTGCTGCTGTTAGCGACGGGCAACACGGCTGCTTTACTGACCGCGGGCCTGATGTGCGCGGGCGTGATGACCGGCTACATCTACTTCACCGGGGTCTTTTATTCGACGACAAGCTTTCACCATGAGCGGAAAGGCCTCGCCAGTGGAATCCACGAAGGGACCTATGCGCTTGGATTCACCGGCGGGGCTCTCGGCGGGGCATACCTCGTGAGCGTGGCAGGAATCCGTACGCCCTTCGAGATGAGCATCGCCGTTCTTCTCAGCCTTATGGTCGTGCAGTTGCTGACCCGTGTGATCGTCAGAGGGCGGATGAGGCAGACACGGGTCGAGCCTCTGAGCGGAACACCTGGAAGACGTTAGGTCGCGCTGGAAAGCGAGTCTCGCCTCCTTTCGGTTCTTATCTAGAATGAAATGGAGTACGTCCGAACGAACGGCTGAATGATCAGGAAAATTATCAAATACGGCGACCCGGTCCTTGAACAGTACTGCGAACCGGTCGAGGAGTTCGATGAGCCCGAGTTGCATCGACTCGTCGCAGATATGTTCGAGACGATGAACGATGCCCGCGGCGTCGGACTGGCTGCGCCCCAAGTCGGGCTCCTGAAGCGGCTCACGGTCATCGACTGCTCGGCGGGAGAAGATCCTGAGCAAAAACTCGTGCTTATCAATCCAGAAATCTTGGAGACGGAAGGCGAACAGATCGGTGAGGAAGGGTGTCTCAGCATCCCGGGGTTCCAAGGAGACATCACACGCGCCCAGAGGGTTGTTGTAAGGGCTCGTGACGCGAAAGGCGGGAGTTTCGAAGTGGAAGGAGATGGTCTGCTGGCGCGCGCGATCCTCCACGAGAACGATCATTTGAACGGGGTACTGTTCCTGCGGCACCTGACACCGCTCAAGCGGGAACTCATCAAGCGCAAGATCCGGAAGTTACGAAAAAAAGGCGAGTGGGACTAGCCTGCGTTTCTCGCGACCCGGCTGCCGAAGCACGCGATACGACCGCCATGACTTCGTTGTGCTGGCTTGCCGTGCTCGACGCATGGTCAAACACGCCTGCGCGCGCCAAGCGGCTCACGGCTCGTCCTGACGGCCCTCTTACACACTTCACCTCGTCACGTGGTGAGAAAAGCAGGTTAAGCCCATGAGGGTGGTGTTCATGGGTACGCCGGCGTTCGCAGTGCCGACGCTCTCCGCTCTGGTGGATGCGGGCTACTCTGTGGAACTGATCGTCACGCAGCCTGATCGGCCCGCCGGACGGAAGCAGATACTGAAGCCGCCGCCGGTGAAGCTGAAGGCGCTTGACCTGGGCCTGCCGGTATTTCAGCCCCTTCGCGTGAAGACTCCCGACTCATGCGAGCGACTCCAAGCTATCGCTCCCGAAGTGATTGTGGTTGTGGGCTATGGACAGATCATTCCCCGGAACATCATCGACTTGCCTCCATATGGTTGCATCAACGTCCATGCATCCTTGCTCCCGAAGTACCGCGGCGCCGCGCCTATCAACTGGGCGATTGCGAACGGTGAAGTGCGAACCGGAGTGACGACGATGAAGATCGTTTTCGAGTTGGATGCCGGTGACATGCTGCTGAAGCGCGAGACGCCGATCGGGTTCGACGAGACGGCTGAACAGCTCAGTCAGCGCTTGGCTCCGATCGGAGCCGCATTGCTGATCGAGACGCTCGAGGGTTTGGCAGACGGCTCGATCATACCCGAGCCCCAAAATGAAGACGAGGTTACGGTGGCCCCGATCCTGAAACGCGGAGACGGAGAGATCGATTGGAGCCTGACGGCTCCCCGGATTTACGACCGTCTGCGCGGGTTTACTCCATGGCCAGGCATCCATACCTACTTTCGAGGCCGCCGGCTACAAATCCACCGCGCTCGGCCTCTCGACAAGAGTGGGCCTGCGCCGGGCCGGATTTCGACATCGGAAGACCGGCTTCACGTAGGCTGTGGGGGATCATCATTGCTCGCAGTGGACGAGGTGCAGCCTGAAGGCAAGAGACGCATCGAGGCTTCTGACTTCGTGAGAGGATACCGACCCGAGGCGGGCGAACGATTAGGAGAGATCCGTCAGTGAATCTACCTCTGGGCTATCGTTTCGCGGCCTTGTATGCGGGGATCCGAAAGAATCCGGAACTCGATTTGGCGCTCATGGTGTCGGATCCGGAGGCCGCGGCAGCGGGCGCCTTCACACGCAATGTGGTCAAGGCGGCGCCGGTTGTTCTCTGTGAACGGCATTTGAAGCAATCCAAGGGCCGCTGTCGAGCGATCATTGTCAACGCCGGCAATGCCAACTGCGCTACGCCGACGATGGCGCAAGTAGCACGTGCAACGGCGAGCGCAACAGCGAAAGCCGTGGGTGTGCCTGTGAACCGCGTTCTGGTTTCTTCGACCGGCGTCATTGGCGAGCCGCTTGACGAGAAGCTCATCATCGAGGTCCTTCCCACGCTGTTTGGACAGCTTTCACAGCAGCATTTTCCGGAAGCAGCCCGAGCGATCATGACGACAGACACGGTCCCGAAGACCGCCTGGAGCGTGGTCGAAATGCCGGAAGGCGAGGTTCGGATTGCCGGTATGGCCAAGGGCGCCGGGATGATCCAGCCGAACATGGCGACCATGCTGAGCTACATTTTTACGGATGCCGCGATTCCCGCCGGCGAGCTTCGAAAGATGCTGAAGACGGTGCTGGGCCGAACTTTCAACCGCATCTCCGTGGACTCGGATACATCGACGAACGACACGGTTCTGCTGCTGGCCAACGGGGCGTCGGGAGTAGCGGTCGCGAAAGCGAACCGCGAGAGGTTCGAGTCCGCACTCGGCAACGTTGCCGAATCGCTGGCGATAGCGATTGCCCGCGATGGCGAGGGCGCCCGCAAGCTTCTGACCATCGATGTTGAAGGTGCGGTGAACGAGCGAGCCGCTGAAACCATCGCGAGAGCGATCGCCAACTCCCCGCTGGTCAAGACAGCGATTGCCGGGGCTGATCCGAATTGGGGGCGCTTTCTTTCCTCCGCCGGTGCGAGCGGCGTCGAATTCGATCCGTCGCAGGTGGATATCCATGTGAACGGCTTTCTCGTTTGCCGCTACGGTTGCCGTGCGGATTTCGACGAGCCGGAAGTCCAGAAGACAATGGAGGCGGACGAGATCCACCTTCGGTTTCGCATTCGTGGCGGCGGCTCCGGGTGTGCTCGATTTTGGACCTGCGACATGACCGAAGAGTACATCCGGATCAATGCGGAGTATCGAACGTAGAGTTTTTCCCGGGAGTGCGTGGATGGGATTGACTCGACGACAGTTCACGCAACTGGCTGTTTTCGTTGCCGCTTACCCTGAGGCTCGAGCGGACCAGGCGGCCGTCTCGCGAATGCTGCGGGATGCGAGCCGCGCCCTGCAAGCGCGCAACGCCGCGTTGTTCTTGAACCATTTCGATCGCGAGCGCTTCGAAGCGTACCCGCAACTTGAAGCGAACGTGGTCGTGCTGACCCAACAAAGGGACTTGGCCTCTTCGATCCGCATCGAGCAGATCGTTCAGGAAGGGGACTTCTTTCGAGTGCGGATCGATTGGCTGTTGCAGATATCGCCTCTCGGTCGTGCGGGGTCCGTTGAAACGCGCAGGAGCATGATCGATGTCAGGGTTGCACGAGCCAGGTCGAAGTGGAGCATCGTCGCATTCGGCCCCGTCGACTTTCTCCGGCCCGCCTGATCGGGCCGTAAAGCTCCGAGTTCGTTTTGAATGCAGGCCGAGAGCGGCCGGCGTATGACGTCACTGCCGCACAGCATCCACGGGGTCGCTGGGGGTATCTGCTCCTCCCGTTAGAACGTAAACCGCAGCACGAGGTGGATATCGCGGGCGTGGCTGGGGTAAACCTGATCCGGCCGGTCGAACACCGGGTGTCCGGGGATCAGGTTGTTGCGCGTGATGTTGGAGGAGACCGCTCGCACGCTGTTGATCGACCCCGGAGTGAACTGGGGATGGTTGAGCGCATTATAAAAAGCGGCTCGGAACTCGACCGCCTTGGACTCGCCCACCAAAAACCGCTTGCTCACGCTCACATCAAGGTTGTTGATGCCTCGCAGCGGCAGCGTGTTGCGCCCGCCGTTCGGATGGACTCCCGGTCCCGCCTTGACATAGCGGGCATTGGGGTTGTCGGCCAGATATCCGACGACTTGCCCGTCACTGTTCGTCAATGCGGTCACGTCGCTGCCTACTCGGTCAGCGCCGTTGGGATTGATCACGACCCGATCCGTGGCGCCGTCCAGGTTTCGGTTGGAATCGAGTCCGCTCTGCACAGTAGCGTATTGCGGCGACTCGGCCGTGTACATGCCGGAAAGCACCCAGTTGCCCAGCAGGTTCTTGAGAAACCAGCGTCGCGACTTTTGGTGCCACGGAGCCTCGTAGACCCAAGTCATCGTGAAGCGATGCGTGCGGTCGAGGAATGATCGTCCGCGTTCGGCGCGCATGTCCTGGAAGTCCTGAGGCCGGCGTGGAGCCAGAAGCGTTGAGAAGAGATCGGCAGTGCTGTCGTCGATGTTCTTACTCCAGGTATAGGCGGCGATGAACTGAAGACCGTTCGAGAACCTCCGCTTCGCCTCGGTGGCCAGCCCGTGGTAGATCGAGTTGCCGCGGTTGGGGAAAGCGAAGATGAACGGGCTGAATCCGGCGTTGGCGAACTCCGGCAGGGAAATCGGCTGCGAGTCGATGTCGTCGAGGGTAAGGGTCAGCGCGTCCAGCTCGGACTGCGACGGCCGCTGGAAGAACGTGGGCAGCGAGCGCTGCGGAGTTGCCCGGGCCATGAGCGGCAGGACGGTCTGCGTAAAGAGCCGGACTCCGCGAGTGCCGAGGTAGCGCGCGGACAGCGTGTAATCCTCTGCAACGACCCGCTCGATCCCGAAATTCCACTGGAGGGAATAAGGCAGGTGCTGGTCGGGGATATAGGTCGAAGTGATTGCGCGGGCCGTCTGCTCGTCGAGCTCCTCCGGCCGCTGATCGGGACGAATGCCGCCGTTCGCAAGGTAATTCGGCGTATCGACTGTCGGGTCGCCACGGAACGTGTTCTCCAACTGGGGCGGCTTCTGCAGTTGGCCGAGGTTCGTGAAATAGGTGTCGTACGCGACCCCGAAGCCTGCGCGGAAGACCGTTTTCCCCTTTGATCCAGGTGACCAGGCCAGCCCGGTTCTGGGTGCGAAGTTGCGTCTCTGCGGCTTCGGCGCGCGGAAAGTCAGCACTCCCGGAACGCTCGAGACCGAGTTCAACTGTTGCAGTGTGTCCCCGTACGGTATGCCCTTGTATTCATGGCGGAGGCCGAGAGTGAGCGTGAGGTTGCGCCGGACCTTGGTCTCGCTGCTGAAATACGAATAGAACTCGGTATTGTTCCCGTGGTAAACGCCTCCGCCGGTGTTGCGCTCGGCTTGAATATCGGGGTTCAAGTCGAGCAGGAATCGTTCGAGGGTGGAGTAGTTGTAATCGCCTCGTTGCCTTTGCACGAACAATTCGGAGGTGATGTTCCGTCTCGCGTCGACGCCGAACTTCAGCGTGTGCCGCCCATCTACGAAGGTTGCATTGTTCACGATCTGGTAGGTGTTCAGGACTCCCCGCTGGGGTGCGACGGGGTACGGACCGATCTGGATGTCGAGATCCTGCTCGATCGTGATATTCGGGAAAGAGTCCAACCCCGGAAACTCGAAATCACCCGCCGGGATGTTGTCGGACGAGCGACTGAAACCGAGCCTGGTCTCGTTGAACCATCGTGAAGACAAAGTGCGGAAGTAAGAGAGTGAGACGAGTTGTCTGGAAAGAGTGCGTTGACTGGAGAAATCGGGCAGGTCCGGGAGCGTGCTCGGATCGATCGCCGTGCTCGCGTTGCGGATGTAGCGGAAACGCAGTTGGTCTCCTTGCTCCCCTGTGTAGTCCGCGCTGACCAGCCAGGAGCGATTGTCCTGGTACGCAGGTACATTGATCGGCAATACCCCGATCGGAATCTCAGTGCCCAAAACCGTCGTTGCGCGCTCAGCAGCCGGAGCCGGAGGCACGTAGCGCTGCAAGACTCCCAGATTCGTGCTCGAAAGTCCCTGGATGCGTTCCAAGGCGGCGAAACCCTCGGCCGTTGGCGACGAGAAGGGACGGCCCGGGGCGGAAGCCAGCCCGACCGGGTTCATTTGGAACGTACCGAAGTAGAAGAGCCGGTTCCGGATGACGGGACCGCCGACCGTGCCCCCGAAGCGATTGTCGTCCAGGCGCGGGTTCTCGTGAATGCCTCGTCGTTTGTTGGACTCGTCGATCGCATTCAGATGACGATTCGAGAAGTACTCGTACAGGGAACCGTGGATCTCATTGGTCCCGCTCTTGACGACCGTGTTGAACTGCCCGCCAGTGGAGCGGCCGAATTCCGCACCGTACTGATTCTGCAGCAGGGAGAACTCGGCCACTGCCTCGTTGGGCACATCGACGACCCTCCCGGTGACGCCCTTGTCGTTATTATCGACCCCCTCGATCATGAAGTTGTTGTTTCGGGGCCTCTGGCCGCCGATCGACGGACCTTCGCCCAAGCCGGTACCCCCGCTCGAAGCGACTCCGGCGCCTTGCAGCGAGAGGTTCAGCACTCCGAGAGCCAAGTCGGAACTCGGGCTGTAGAGCGCTTGGCGGACATCGAAAGACTCCCCCACTGTCGCGGTTGTCGTGTCGATCTGCGCCGAGGCTGCGGTGACCTCGACTGCCGTCTGAACCTCACCCAGCTCGAGGCTGATGTTGGCGGTGGTCGCGCGATTGAGGGAGACGGCAATTCCGGAAAGCATCGCCGGAGCGAAGCCTTCCGAAGAGGCGGACAGCGTGTACTCCCCGACCGGGAGATTGTTGAAGCGGTAGGCGCCGCGTTCGTCAGCCTGCTGGTTCCATTGCACGCCGGTGTTGACGTTCTCGACCGTCACGGCGCTGCCCGGAATCGATGCACCGGTCTGGTCGAGAACGGTTCCGACGAGGTGCCCGTCCGCCGCCTGACCGAGGGCAGCGTCGGGCATGATCAAGAGGATTGCCGCTGCCGCCGCGACTGTACGGAACCGTTGTCTCATGGAGATTTCCTCATTTGAGACCCTCGGGGCACTCGGCTGGGCGGGCCGACCTAAAACGGGAGCGAACCTGGATCAAGAACAACCTGAACCAACCGGCACGGCCGGCAAAGAGCTACAAGAACCTGTCCGAGGTTGCGGAGGCCTTCACCCTGTTGGTTTCCATCAGAACGGCTAATATGAATCGCTGCGCCGCAACCCACTGCATGCCGAGGACAACATGCTGACATCCGATTCCGCCGTTCCCGCCAGAGCCTCGCTTCCCAAACATCCCCTTGCGGTTGCGATCGTGACGGTGGGGGCTAGGGCGATGTCGAATTGCAACGATCCGGTCATGACGCCGAGGGTGTCCTGCCGTGACTCCCAAGACGACAAAGTCGCCATTAACGGTATCCCGCGGAGGACGAACGAAGCCGGGTCATCGGAAGACAAGCTGAGCGTCCCATCTTCGGACACCTCTCCCGCAACCATCAATTCCACATCTGCCTCGAAGACGACGGACTTCACCGTACCGGTAACCATTGTGCCCGACTGAACCAGTTCAGCGGTCAACGCAAAATTCGTGCCCCCGCAGTTGACCAGACCCTGGCAAGGCTCCAAAGCAGGGTTCGTCGAGGTGATCTGCGTGACGATCATCGCATCCTTCCAGGTCCCTTCCCAAAGCCCGTCGGCATTCTGGAACTGCTCGGTGGGGAGAATCGTGGGCGGCAGCGTGCTGAAGGTGATGTTGACTCCGTCCGGCTGGGTTTCGGAATGAATCCCGATCGCCGCGACTTGCTGATCACAGTCAACCGTCGCAGACCCTCCGGGGAAGTCATCCGGAATCGGAATGGAGGTATTGAGCACCTGCGCATGGTTGGACTTCGACGGGACCATCAGATCGATTTCACCCAGATTCTCTCGTTGAAGGTCTTCAAGGGCAAGGGTGCAGTTCGCGTCGGCGTCCGTATTGTTTGCGATCGCAAATGCCAGCACGGCGTCTTTTTTCAGAATCGGAAACTGGAAGACAAACCCGGGTTGCGCACTGAATACCGTGGCGATTCCCGTCGGCTCGCCCGTGCCGCTGGTCAGGGCGAAGACGACTTGCGCCGTGACGGGATCAACGCAATCGAGAGTCGCATAGCCGCTCCCCACGGCCATTTCGTTCCGTGTGCTCCATACCAGATGACCGCCGTCTCCAGGAAGATCGAATGTCGCCATTGAACCCTCAGCCATAACGCCGTCGGCGGCTTCGAACCTGTCCGCGGTCAGGCCGTGCAATTCGAGCCTACAGGAGTTCGACGACTGGCCGGCGTTCGTGACAACCAGGGAGGATTGCCATCCACTCCCGTCGGCTATGTGCGGAAAGACATGGAAATGCTGCGCCGTTTCATCGGGCTGCGCCAACGCGGGCAGCGCCCAAACGACTGTCAATAGGAGTGCAACGAGAATCTTCATGATCAGGAACCTTTTTCAAAGAGGATTACGGAATGGGGATAGTATACAAAAGACGCGGCTAATCCATCCGGCGGGGTTTCAGCCGCCGGGAAGCCTAGCCTGCATTTCTCACCACCCGACGGTCGAAGCACACGATACGACCGCCAGGACTTCGTTGCGCTTGCTTGCCGTGCTCAACGTACTGTTCAAGTACGCCTGCGCGCGCCAAGCGGCTCGCGCCTCGTCCTGACGGCCCTCTCACGCACTTCGCCTCGCCACGTGGTGAGAAATGCAGGCTAATAACCCTGCTTTGCTTCGAAAGTAACCGTAACTTTTTCGGGCGGGGTGACACCGGCGGCAATCATCAATTCACGAATCGCCGCTTCGGCCTTGGGCTGGGGCCGAAATCTGCCCGGTCTGTGGTAACCCGTTGCGATGGCCAATGGCGTAGCCCCGTGCTTGTTTTTTCGATTCCAGACTTCAATACGGGCGCCTTTGGCGGCGAGCAGCTTGATGGGCTCGGGCCGATCATTGTAGGCGGCCGCGTGCATCGCCGTTTCGCCGTTCGCGTCGACGGCATCGATATCGACGCCGAGATCCAGCAACAGTCCGATCGTTTGCAGGATATCTTCCACGGACTCAGTCTTCGCGCCCGCCATCATTAACGCGGTGCTGTTGTCACGATCCCTGAGGTGGGGATCGGCGCCCAGGTCGATCAGGGTATTCAAGTAATCGACATCAGCGGTCTGGGCGGCCGCCAGGAACGCCGTCGGCCCGTACACGGCGGAGCCGATATTGATCATGCCCGGACCCTTCAGCCTTGCATTCAAGTTCGCGTCATGGGCCGCCAACTTGCGGACGAACTCGAGACTGGTCATGTCGCCCGTAGGCTCGGGAGGCGGATCGGCGTCGCCCAGCGAGACCCTGCGCGACCCGGAAACTGCGTGCAACGCCGTGTAGCCGATGGGGTCGGCGGCATTGGCATCGGCGCCGAGATCCAGCAGATGGGCCGCCAGTTCGAATTGACCGTTCTCGACCGCCAGATGCAGGGCGGTGGCGCCGGGCCTCAACCGCCCGCCGTAGCCGCGATGACGCCAGTCCTTGTGAGGATCAATGCGTTTGTTGATGTCGGCTCCCGCTTTCACGAGCGTCTTCACGACTTCCGTGTGGCCGTTCCTCACCGCGAAGAGCAACGGCGTGAAACCCGAGGAAAGAGTGATCCGGAAATCGGCGCCTGCCTCGATCAACTCCACGACGACCTCGGCGTGCCCTTCCGCGGCCGCCCAGACCAGGGCTGTCTGCTCCGGTTTCGTCTCGAAGTCGAAAATAGTAGGGTCAGCCAATCGGATGAGGAAGGCGCCGGCGCCGGCCAGCGCATGCCGTCCCATGCCGTGAACTTTCCGGTGAACGTCGGCTCCACGGGCCAAGAGCGCCTTGACAGGCCCGACCCGCCCCGTTCGAGAGGCAGTCATCAAAGCGGTCTCGCCTCCGGGAAGGCTGCTGTTCGGGTCCGCTCCCGCATCGAGGAGCAACTCGACGAGCGCGCCATTCCCGTTGGTGCAGGCCAACGTGAGAGGCGTCACGCCATATCGGTTGGCGCTGTTCACGTCGGCGCCCGTCTCGACCAGCAGCCTGGCCATCTCGAGATCATCGCGAAGACAGACCCAGTGCAGCGCCGTCATGCCGTCTGCCTGGGCTGCGTTCACGTCCGCAGACTGATCAATCAGGACGCGGACGCCCTCCCGGTCCATGGTCCGGGCCGCATTCGCAAGCGGTGAGTCAGCCGCGAACGCCAGACTCATCGCTGACAGGAGTACGGCCGCAGAGCAGCAAAGCCGCGATAAACGCTTGCTCCCGCATGGGGCTCCGGAGTTGTCATGGCTCCAGGCGGCATCAACCTGCATTGCTCACCACCCGACGTCCGAAGCACGCGGCAAGAAGGCCGTGTTTCGTGACTCGTGTTTCGTGATTCGTAAAAAACATAAAACCGTGATTCGTGTTTCGTGACTCGTGTTTCGTGAAAAACCTTATAGGCCGTGTTATGCGCGGCAAGCGGTCAGCACGTCTCGCCTCGCCCTGACGGCCCTCCCACGCACTTCGCCTCGCCACGTCGTGAGAAAAGCGGGTTCAGCGCCATGGGGTCTCTCTTTTGTATTCCTTGCGGAATCAGATCGACAGCAGCTCCTCGACCTTCCCCTTGCTGTCGGCGAACGAGTCCATGCGCACGCCGGCCTTTTCCAGCAGCGTCAGATGCAGGTTCGCGAGCGGCGTTCGATCCTCATAGCCGATGTGCCGTCCGCCCTTCATCTTGCCGGCGCCGCCACCCGTCACCAGAATCGGGAGGTTGATGTGGTCGTGCAAATTCGGGTCTCCCATGCCGCTGCCATACATGTATATCGAATGGTCGAGCAGAGACCCGTCCCCGTCCGGCGTGGTCTTGAGTTTTTCGAGGAGATACCCGAACAGCGACACATGATACTCGTTGATCTTCGCCATCTTGGCGATCTTCTCCTGATCGTTCCCGTGGTGGGTCAGCGGGTGGTGCGGCTCGGACACTCCAATCTCGTGGTAGCTTCGAGTGCTGCCTTCTCTCGCCATCTGGAACGAAATCACCCGGGTGATATCGGCTTGGAGGGCCAGCACCTGCAGGTCGAACATCAACCGGACATGATCGGCATAAGCAGCCGGCACGCCGACCGGCCGCTCCGCGTCCGGCGCCGGATTCTCGTTCACTCCCGCCTCGGCGATCTGAATGCGGCGCTCCACTTCCCGCACGCTGTCCAGGTAATGATCCACTTTTACGCGATCACCCGAGCCCAACTCCGTCCGGAGGCGCGCAATATCGCTTTTGACCCGATCCAGCATGCTGGCCTTCTTTTTCAGCGTCCTGCTTTGCTCCTCCGGACTACCCTCGCCGAACAAGCGCCCGAAAACCTTCTGCGGGTTCGCCTCATAGGGAAGGGGAGAGGTGGGCGATGACCAGGAGAGGTTGTTCTGGTACACGCAGGCATAGCCATCGTCGCATTGCCCCACGATATCCAGGAGTTCGATGCCCAGCTCGAGAGACGGGAGCCGCGTGTCCTGGCCGATTTCCCGGGCTGCTATCTGATCGACGGTAGTGCCGAGATAGTAATCGCTGCTTTCGGTGAACTTCGCCTTCGCACAGCTCAGGTAGGAGGAGTTGGACGTCGCGTGCGTGCCGGGATAGGCGTTCTTCAACTCCATGTTCGTCACGACCGTGACGTAGTCCCTGTGCCGCTCGAGCGGCCGCAGAATGGGCGAAAGCTCCGTCAACGAATGGTCACCCGGAGGGGTCCAGCGGTTGATATCCGATCCCATCGGAATGAAGATGTAGCCCAGACGGCGCACGGGGCTGGCCGGCGTAGCGGCCGTCGGGGTCATGGCCGGAACCATCGCGTCCAGCAGCGGAAGCGCCACGGTGGCGCCCATTCCCCTCAAAAGCGTCCGCCGGGGGAGAGCCTTCCTGGTGACGATCATAGTGATCTCCTCATCTGAAACGGCTTGCTCTTCACGATCCCAAGTATAAGCGACGAAGACCGAAAATCCTCGGAGCGCGCATCCCGAACGATCTTTCGAACCGCAGGAGCATCGTAGTGCTCGACCACCCTGCCCAGAGAATAGGTCAACAGCTTTTCTACCAGGGCGCCTACAAACAGCGTCGGACGCTCCAACAGAGCCTTCTCGAGTCCCGACACCCCGTCGAACTCCGCGCCACCGGGGAAACTTCCGGTTGCGTCAATCGGCTGTCCCTCTTCGGATTTGCGCCAACGGCCGGTGGCGTCATAGTTCTCGAGCGCAAAGCCCACAGGATCCATCAAGTTGTGACAGCCGAAGCAGGCGGGATTGGCGCGATGCTCCTTCAGCCGCTCCCGCACGGACAGGCTGCCATCGATCGTCTTGTCTTCCAGGGTCGGAACGTTGGCCGGCGGCGGCGGGGGCGGCACGCCGAGCAGGTTGTCCAGCACCCAATGCCCGCGGATGACCGGCGAGGTCCGCGTGTTGTACGACGTCACCGTCAGGATGCTTCCGTGGCGTAACAGACCGCCGCGCCGGCTGCCGCCGTCAAGCATGACCTTGCGGAACCAGCTTCCATACACGTGCGGGATGCGGTAGTGCCTGGCGAGGCGTTCGTTCAGAAACGTGTAGTCGGAGGCGATCAGGTCAAGGACGCTGCGATCATCCTTGATGACGCTTTCGAGAAGCAGTTCGGTCTCGCGCCGCATCGCCTGCCGCAGATTGTCATCGAAATTCGGGAACAAGCGCATGTCCGGGGATACCGACTCCAGATTGCGCAAGTGCAGCCACTGGGCGGCGAAGTTCGACAGCAGGGCATGGGAACGCCGGTCGCTCAGCATGCGGCGCATTTGCCGCTCCAGGACCTCGGGGCGGCTCAACTCTCCCCGAATCGCGATGTCGAGAAGCTCATCGTCGGGAATGCTGCTCCAAAGAAAGAAGGAAAGCCGCGACGCCAGCTCCAGATCGCTTATCGGGTAAGCGGTATTCGGCGAGATCCCGGCAGGGTCTCTTTCCACACGGAACAGAAAGTCCGGACTGATCAAGATCGATGACAGGGCCATCTCGATCCCGGCTTCGAAGCCATCCCCGGACCGTCCCCGGCGATAGAATTCCAACGGGCTTTCGAAGTCGCTCTCCGTTACCTCCCGCCGGTAAGCGCGGCGCATGAGCGTCGCCAGAATCCGCCTGACGCAGCTTTCTTCGTCTTCGGCACCCTGCGGCCGGCAGACGAAAATGCGATCCCGGCTGGGCGTGTTGCCGGGGCCCTTCGCGTTATAGGGACCGATAATCGCGACTTCGTAGACCGCCGGCTGGACCCGGGGGTGCCGGTACGCGTTGAAGTGAGCCTGGTACGGCTGCCGGTCCATTTCGAGCACTGCCCAAGGCTTCTTGAGGAACGTCACGCCAAGCTGGTGCGGACCGGCCGAGATCGGAATGCGGGCCTTGAGGTGCTTGTCGACCGCCGAATGATCTCCGACATGGCGCGGCGGCACGACCTCGAACAGACGGATCCGTTCGTTGTCCAGAAGCAGCTCCACCTGGTGCGGCTCTCGCAAACCCTCGACCTGCTCGTCCCGGTCGCGCGTCAGCCGGATCACGATCTCGTACTCGGCGTCCAGCGGAAAGGTGTAAGGAAAGAGCGTTCCGCCGCGAGTCCCAATCGGGAGGCCATCGATATGCCACTCCTGGGTGAAGTCCGGCTTCTTGTTGATCGTTTCGACGGAGAGAGAGGCGACCGGCCGCCCGACCGCCAAGCGGGAAATCTTGTCCGCCGCCGCTACGTAGGATTCGAGCAGCGCCGGAGAGAGGTCGCCTACCGTGATGTTGTCGAAGCCCGAACTGGACTCATCCCGCGGCAGGATCGCCGAGAAGTCCAGCTCGACGGCAAGAAGGTCGCGGATGGCGTTCCGGTATTCCGTCCGGGTGAGCCGCCGGAAGGTGTCGGTGCGTCCGGGGTTGGGCCGGGTCGCGGCGGCGCTATCGAGCGAGGCCTCCAGCGAAGAAATCACCGCCTCATAGGTTGCCTCGTCCGGCCGCCGAGACCCCACCGGAGGCATTTGGCGGCCGCGAAGTTTCCGCACCGCCTTCTCCCAGATCGGGGCATTCTCACTGACCGGGCGGGCGCTTGCCAAGTCGAGCGCAAGCCCGGCGGTTTTCAGAGTCTCGTTATGGCAGGAGGCGCAGTATTGCTCGACGAGGCGCTGGTGGGGGGCAGGGGACGGCGCGGGCTGCTGCGCCCGCAATGCGCACAGAGACACGCCGGCAGCAACCAAGCCCACCAGCCAAGGATGGACCCGCAGCGTCCGATCTACGGTAACCATTGAGTCCCCTGCGGCAATCGCAGCATAGCAGAGCCAGCGCGGAGCCGCAAAGGCCCCTCGCGCCGCGTCAATGCAATCGAGAAAGTTCGCCTGATTACGCACGATAGAACGTTCCCCTTTCTCAGCATGGTTTCATGTTGCGTTCGCCGCAGCGGGGCAAGCCCGGAGGGCGACGGGATCCGCGGCGAACGCTGTGCTTCACGCATTTTCCTGTGGGATCCGGGATTTTGTGCACTTTTGTGGGATTTCCAACGAAAGGCGCTCTTCGTGAGGCCGAGCGAGAACGGCGGACGGCGCCCGGGAATCTGATAGGGGTGGGGGGGGAGGGCCGGGAAATGCCGGGAAATGCCGGGAAATCGTGGGAAATGGTGGGAAGGAAAGCATAAAAGCCGTGATTCGTGTTTCGTGATTCGTGAAAACCTGTTGGTCGGGCTTGGGGTTGCTGTCCTTGGAATCGCGGCAGGGACAGGGGAAAACCTTGTTTCGTGATTCGTGGCTGGTGAAAACCCAACAGGCCGTGTTGCCGGTGTGGGGGACGGCGGCCGCCCATGCCGCGCCATAGCCGCGCAGGAAAGCAGCGACCGGGCGGCTCTTCTGTCCCCACCCGACTTGTCCCCGACGGGCGCGGATGGGTTTTTCGTTCCCAACAACGGCGTCATCACTTTCAACCTAAACCAGCCCCCGACCGAAAAAAAGACTGAAGGGCTTCAGTACCAACAGGTACCAAACGAGCCACGGAAAAGCCGTGTTTCGGGTCTGAAAAAAGCCGTGTTTCGGGTTTCGTGATTCGTGAACAACATAATGGCCGTGAGTCGTGTCTCGTGACTCGTGTCTCGTGATTCGTGTTTCGTAAAGGCCTTAAAATCAGTGGCTTGTGGCTAGTGAACGCCTGGGAAGCCCTGATTCGCGACTCTCACGGACTGCGCTTCGCCGCCACCCTCTCCTGTTGCCTAGCAGGCCGGGGCAGAAAAAACAAGACTGAAGGGCTTCAGTACCCACAGGCACCAAACGAGCCACGAAAAAAGCCGTGTTTCGGGTCTGAAAAAAGCCGTGATTCGTGTCTCGTGATTCGTGTTTCGTGAAAACCTCGGAATTCGCGCTGGCTTGCGCCGCGCGCCAGGCTATAGCCGTGTCTCGTGATTCGTGTTTCGTGAAAAACCTTGCTGCCGGCCGAGTTGCCGGCGCGGGTGGCTCGCGGCTCGCGCTGACGGCCAGAAATGCAGGTCAGTCGCTCCAGAAGAAATGTCTGACGGCCGGTGAACCGTAAAGGCCTTGATTCTTGAGAAACCTTGAAGGCCATGTTGCCGACGCAGGCGGCTTGCGACTCGTCATGACGTCCCTCTCATGCAGTTCGCCTCGCCACGTGGTGAGAAATGCTAGCCTGCATTTCTCACCACCCGACGGTCGAAGCACACGATACGACCGCCAGGACTTCGTTGCGCTTGCTTACCGTGCTCAACGTACTGTCAAGTACGCCTGCGCGCGCCAAGCGGCGCGCGCCTCGTCCTGACGGCCCTCTCACGCACTTCGCCTCGCCACGTGGTGAGAAATGCAGGCTAGTGAGGAAGTCCTCAGACCGACAAGCAGGAGAATGATCGCCGCGTCGACTTGACTCGAATGTGAACCTTGGCAGCAAAGAAAAACTAGCGCAGTTCGAGCACGAGGTCGGCTTCAAGCGCGCGAAGGGCCGCGTGGATGCGGCCGGCGGCGGTCACGTACCGGGGGTCGAGCATGCGCTGCACGGATTTTTCGTCGATGTCAAGGCGGGCGGCGAGGGCGGCGAGGGTAAGGCCGCTGCGGCGGAAGGCGAGAGCGAACGCGCCTTTGGCGGCTATGTCGGCGGGCACGGCGACGAGGTGTTCGCCGGGCCGCGCGTTGCTGGGGGGCGGGATCTCCTCGCCGCGGTTGATACGTCCGGCGACGGCCTCCGCGAGGGCGTCCTGGGCCTCCTCGAGCGCCTCGGCGATCGTGCCGGCGCCGGTCAGGCACTCCGGCAGGTCGCGGAACGAGACAACGATATCGTCCGGTCCGTGGTGGTCGAGTCGCGCGGGGTAGACGAATTGCATTACGGTCCTCCTCGGATGTCGTTGCGGTCGAGTCCCAGGTGTCGCAGCATGGCGGCGAGTAAGCCGGGCCGGATTTCCTTTCGGCGGTCGGGGACGATGGTCAGGCGGGCGCCGTAATACAGAGTGGCGTGGCTGCCCTTGCCGCGCTCGCTGTCAAGCCGCACGGCCACGCCGCGCGCACGTCCGACCTCGGTGACCCGCTTTATGAATTCCCTCCCCGTCATGAGTATATTATTTCAAGCAAAAGCGACATCAGATACTAGCCTGCATTTCTCACCACCCGACGGCCGAGGCACGTGATACGACCGCCATGACTTCGTTGCGCTTGCTTGCCGTGCTCAACGTACTGTTCAAGTACGCCTGTGCGCGCCAAGCGGCTCGCGCCTCGTCCTGACGGCCCTCTCACGCACTTCGTCTCGCCACGTGGTGAGAAATGCAGGCTAGCGACGGAGTGGGGATGCGGGAATGGCCGCTGGTATAATCCGGGCATGGTTCGCCTTTCGTTGCTGTTTTTGGCGCTTTTGAGCGTTGTTTCCCTGGCGGCGCCGCCGCTGGCGGGTGCTGACTGGGAACGGTTGGGGAGGGTGCAGAAGGTGTATCTTTGGCCGATGTCGGACTCTCTCGATCAATTCCTTGCCGAGCAGGTTGCGACCGAGGGTGTTTTCGACGTCGTCGTCGACCCGAAGCGCGCCCAGGCGATCCTGACCGACCGCATCAGCAGCAAGTTCCTGGAGGGCATGGAGGAGCTCTTTCCCACACCCGAAGAAATCGCCGAGGCAACAAAGGAAGAGGAAGGAGCTGACGATTCTGCGTCAGCTCTCGCGGGGGCCTATCGCCCCGAACGGTCGCCGATCTATTCGGCGTCGCGGGCCGAGGGGGCCGTATTCCTCGTGGATGTCAGGACGCGCGAGGTCCTTTGGTCGACGTTCCTGAAAGACTACGACACGACTCCGAAGGCGATGCACCGGCAGGCGCGGATGGTCGTGATGCGCTTGAAGAAGCAGCTTGAGGGAAGTTCGTTTTAGCCTGCATATCTCACCACCCGACGGCCGAAGCGCGTGAAAAAAGCCGTGTCTCGTGTCGAAAGGCAGTGGATAGTGGATAGTGGTTAGTGGTTAGTGAAAAACCTGTTGGTCGCAGCTTGGGGTTGCTCTAGCAGGAAGCGCCGGTGGGCCGGTGACGGGAAAGGCCGAAAAAGACGTGTTTCGTGAAAACCGTTGGCCGCGGCTTGAGGCGGCTCTCCCTGGGAACGCCGGAGGGGCGGGGAACGTAAAGGCCGTGTTTCGTGAAAAGCATAAAAGCCGTGATTCGTGTCTCGTGATTCGTGAAAACCACTGGTGGCGGCTTGGTTCGCCCCAGAAAGAAATGTCTGACGGCTGGCGAACCGTAAAGGCCGTGTTGCCGGCGGGGGCGGCTTGCGGCTCGTCCTGACGGCCCTCTCTCGCCTGCCAGCAGCAGGCAGGCACTCGCCTCGCCACATGCTGAGAAAAGCAGACCGGGCGTCGCCGCCGTTCGACGGAGAACTCATTCGAAGCCGGGGAAGGGTTCCAGGTCCGGGCTGTTGCGGTTTTTCGCCTTGGCGACGAGCACATCCCGGTAGTGCCGTTCCAGCTTTGCCGCCACCACGGCCATATCCCACTTCTCTTCCACTTCGCGGCGCGCGCGCCGGGCCATCGCACGACTCCGGACGGGGTCGGCGAGCAGCCTGCAGACTCGATCGGCGAACGATTCCGCATCATCGGCGAGTTCCAGGTAGTCCGAACCTCGATGGGCCAAGCCCTCCGCGCCGATTGTCGTCGAGACCACCGGGATACCGGCGGCGAAAGCCTCCAGCAGCTTCACCCGCACGCCCGATCCGCTGAGGATGGGGCACACAAAGACGGCGTACCTGCCCAAGGCTTCGCGGACATCATCGACCCGGCCCACGAACTCGATGCCCGGTTGGGCCAGCCGCTGCCGGAAGCCGGGAGGGGCCTGCGCGCCTACCACGATCAGCCTGGCATTTGGCTGCTCACGGCGGACAGCAGGGAATACCCGCGAGACGAAGAAGTCGAGCGCCTGACGGTTCGGGGGATGCCGGAAATTGCCGAGAAACAGAATCGTGCCGGCTTCCCGGCCGTGCTCGACAAACGGGTAGAAGCCGACGTCGATTCCCGCTCTGAGACCTGCAACGATCGGCGTGCCGTTGCCGACGAACGAAGCGAGATAACGACGGTTGACCTCCGTGCAGACCTGCACCGCATCGAAACGGCTGACCGCTTTCTTCTCGAAGCGCAGCAGCCGCAGGTATTCGTGGAAGCTTCTCATCCAGAGCACCGGATCGCGTATTCCGGCGAGCGACCGCCAGACCGCCTGGAACGCGACGTCGTGCTCGAACAGGAACATGCCTATCCGACGGAAGCCGGCGTGATAGGACGCCATGTGGGTGTACTCCAACTGCACCACGTCGGCTCGATATTGAAGGATTGCCCGGTGCAGGCCCCAAAGGAAATCGTCGTGAAGGAAGCTGCGGGGTCCATGCGGCATGAGCGAACCGATGCCGCTCTCGAGACTCCCCTGGCGAACGGAGAACTCGGCGCTCTCGCAGATTTGACCGAAACGTTCGTTCTCGGCCCGCTCCTTCGGCTCATCGAGCAGGCAGAGAAGATGCACCCTGGACAAGCGGCTGAGGTGTTGCAGAATCTGCTTCATGAAGACCGCGCCGCCGTGAACGGGCGGTTCGATCGGGTAGGGAGAGACGAAGAGCACGTTGAGCTTGCCGTCCGCATTGCGCGGAGGCCGGAAGCGGTCCCAGAAGTAGCCGCCGAGCGGCCGGCGGAAAGCCTCGGTGTCATCGATCGCAGATTGGCGTCGAGCCCGGCGGCGCGCTCGCAAGGCCGGCGGCAGTTGCTTCAAGGCTCGCAGGAAGCCGCGGGGAGTCGGGCGGGCCGTCTCCGGCCCGAACAGCGCGCGGGTCCACAGCCCTACATAGAGCCAACCGAAGTGTTCGGCCAAGCGCCGCCATTGGTGAATGTTCTTCCAAACGAAGAGAAGCCGGTTCTTGCGGAGCACGGACTGGATGTAGGCTTCGTTGAAATGCTTGCCGATCGTGCCGCGATGGTCGTGATAGACGATGCTGCGCGGTTCGTAAAGAATCACCCAACCCCGTTTCCAGGCGCCGTAGCTGATGTCGGTGTCTTCGTAGTAGAAGGGCTCCATGAGCGGATCGAACCCGCCGAGTTCGAGGAACTTCCGCCGGTCAAAGGCGGTCGAACCTCCGCCGGCGTAGAAGGTCGGGAAGAGTCCTTTCACCTGCGGGTCGATGCGGTGCTCGACACGCAGTTGGCCCTCGATCCAGCGGCCCCGGGTAAGGCCGGTCTCCTCGCGCCGTTTGTCGGGATCAGAGAAAAAGACCTGCGAGGTGACCGCGAAGACGCGGGGGTCGGAGAATCCCTGAAGCAGATGCCGGATCGCATCGGGGTCGAGACGCATGTCGTTGTTGAGCAACAACACGACATCGTTCCGCGCTGCGCGGATGCCGGCGTTCGAACCTCCGCCAAACCCCTGATTGGTTTCCAGGGAGATGACGGTGACATCCGGGAAGGTTTCCCGGAGAAACTCGGCGCTGCCGTCGGTCGAGGCATTGTCGACGACGATCAACTCATGAGCGGGGTTGGAGCCGAGCGCCTCCACGACGGACGGCAGGTTCCTTGCAAGCAGGCCGCGGCCGTTCCAGTTCGGGATCACGACGCTGACCGCATCCGCCCGAGCGGGTTGATCCGCTCGTTCAGCGCCGCGACGCCGGCCACCGAAAAGGTCGCTTGCGCACAATATTGCGAAGGCGCCCGCGAGCAGGAAAGGGGCCGCCGCAATGAGAAAGACCAAGCGGCCGACCCCCGCCAGCGCGGCGATCAGAGCATTCATGATGCGGCGGGGGATGCTGCGGCCTCAGGCCCGAAACGGCCGTTCAAAGTCACGTGGCAGGGAATACGAACGTAGCCGTAGACCGGCTTTCCATTGTGGGTCATCTGCAGCGTGAGCGCGTTGTCGACCTGGTCGCACACTTCCGCGCGACCGGGCGGCCCGTCGGTCACGGCCGGTGAAAACGAGAAGTTGCCGGGATAGAGTTCCGGCACGTCGAGCAGAAAGTCGACGGTGAGAGTTTCACCGGGCCGCATCGGGGACAACTCCAGTCCGTCAAGAGCCGCGCCAAAGACGGCGAACTCGAGGCCGATGTGATTCCGCATGGTCAGCGCAAGGCCGGGCTTCGCGAGCGGTTCGTTCGCGCGAAAGCTGACCCGCAAGGTCAAGGGTTGCTGCGCCTCGATCAGCGAAGCCGTCCGGCCCTCAGCATCAAGCGCCGCCATGCCGATGATCTCCGCGGACCCGTCCCCGCGGCGGGCATCGATGTTCAAGAGCCCTTCCACCGTTCGGGGGACCGGGGCGGCCGTGGCGCGGCCATTGCCGGACGCCGCCATGGGGCGCGAGCGGGCGGCCTCTTTCTCGGCCATGCGCGCGAGATAGCGGGCGGTGACTTCATCCACACGGCCGATAGCCTTGACGCGGCCTTCCTCAAGCCATACGGCCTGTTCCCCGATGGCCTTGATGTCGGCCATGCTGTGGGACACCAGCACGATCGTGACCTGCCGGGAGCGCATCTCGTGGATCTTTCTCAAACAGCGCTGTCGAAAATAGTAGTCGCCAACCGCCAGGGCCTCGTCGACCAACAGGATCTCCGGGTCGGTGTGAATCGCCACCGCGAAAGCCAGCCTTACGAGCATCCCTGAAGAGTAGGTGTTGACCGGCCGATCGATGAACTCGCCGATCTCGGCGAAGCGGACGATGCCGGGGTAGCGCCTGTCGACTTCGGCCGAAGAAAGACCCATCAGGGTAGCGCTCAAGCGCACATTGTCGCGGCCGCTGAACTCGGGGTTGAATCCCGCCCCCAGCTCGAGCAGAGCGCCGACCCGTCCCGAGGCACGGACCTTGCCGCGGGTCGGTTCGAGGATGCCGGCAGCCAGTTGCAGAGTCGTGCTTTTGCCGGAGCCGTTTTCGCCGATCAAGCAGAAGATCGATCCCCGCGGCACTTCGAACGATACATCGCGAAGCGCCCAGAAGTCGTGGTGATAGTTGCGATGGTGAAACGAAGCCAGCTCCTTGAGGCGATCGAGCGGTGAGCGGTAGATGGCGTAGCTCTTCGAGACAGAATCGAATGCCAGCGCGGTCACGAAGGGATCTCGTTTCAGAGAACGTCGGCAAAGCCGCGTTTGCTGTATCGAAAGAAGAGTCCTCCGAGAACGAAGGCAGACACGGCAAAGGCGGCGAAAGCGGCCCAGTCACTCCAAGCAGGGAGCGCATTGCCCAGGAAAGTTTCCCGGTAGGACCTCACCACGTACGTCATGGGATTGTAATGCAGGAGGAAGCGAAGCCGGCCGTCGAACTGATTGCGCAGGATGTCTTCGTAGAGGAAGATCGGAGTCAGCCAGAACCAGACGGTGAGCAGGACCGTCAGCACTTGCGCGGTGTCGCGCAGATACACGTGCAGCCCGGCGGCGAACCAGGAGAGCCCCACCGTGAGCATGCCCAACAGGACCAGCAGCGCCGGTATGACGATGATGGTCCAGCTCCACTGTCCCACCCACAACCCCGTCCCGACGAGGAGCAGCGCCAATCCCAGGAAGTGACTGATCAAGTTCGACAGAAAGATCGTCAGAGGCACGACTTCCGAAGGGAAGACGCTCTTCTTGATCAGGTTGGCGTACTCCGGCAGCGCTCCGGCCGATCTCTGAAGCGATTCCGAGAAAAGCAGCCACGGCAGCATGCCCGCGAACAGGAATAGCGGGTAGTTGTCAGTCACCTCGCCGGCCGGCAGCTTCACGCCAAAGGCATACATGAACACGAACGTGTAGATCCCGAGCAGGACGAGCGGGTGAATCAATCCCCAAAGCCAGCCGGCGACGGAGCCGACGTAGCGCATCTCGAAGTCACGCCGCGCCAGTTGGTAGATCAGGCTGCGATTGCGCACCAGGATACGCAGGAAGTGGGTGCCCGGCAGATGCCCAGCCATCGTATCGGACTGTATCGGCTCAGCCGGGGGCTGTCAAACCGTGATCCGTTCGCAGGCGCGCCGTCCGCCCGCCCGAGCGCCTCACCAAGGTTGATGCAGTCAGGCACCCAGAGGGCACCCGCGCGCTCCCAGGAGTCCGTTTTTGTGTCGGAAAGAAGGGATGATCTACGCCGGTTCATGAGACGAAGCGTCGATGAGGGAGAGGGTCAATGGAGGGGAGGGGGGCGGCCAGGAGGGCCGCTTGCGGCAGCGCCGCCGGGAACGATGGTCTGTTATTCTGCACATTGCGTATCAGCGGATAACCCTGGCGCCGGGTTGCTCCCAGGGTCTGCGGGGCTAGCCTGCATTTCTCACCACATGACGGCCGGAGCACGGGAGAAAAAGGCCGTGATTCGTGTTTCGTGTCTCGTGATTCGTGAAAACCATGGGAGGGGGTCTGGTTCGCTCCAGAAGAAATGTCTGGGGGACAGTGAACCGGAAAGGCCGTGTTTCTTGACCCGAGGAGTGAAGGAGGCGATTTGTCAAGCACGCCTGCGCGCGCCTTTTTCCTCCGCCCGGCTCGCGCCTCGTCCTGACGGCCCTCTCACGCACTTCGCCTCGCCACGTGTTGAGAAATGCAGGCCAGGTAAGGGCCACAACAGATCCGCTGATTCGTGCGTTCCGGCACCCGAGGAGAGATCCACATGCGAATCGCGATAGCCCTGCTGGTCCTGACAGTCGCTCCGACTGCCCTGTCAAACGAAAAACTCCCCCTACTCACACAACCGATCGTCTACGACCATACAAATCTGTACGAAGAAGTATCGCCGAAGGTCTTCAAAGTATTCGTGGACAAGGGGTACGGCTCCGGGTTCCTGATCGATGGCCGTGGTCTCGTAGCCACCAACCACCATGTCATAGCGAACACGCGATTTCTCGCGGTTCAGGTCTCCGAAGACCTTGTCGTGCCCGCCGAGATCATCGTGTCGAGCGCACGATACGATTTGGGGATCATCAAGATCGGAGAGCGGCATGTGAACGGCGTCGAGCCGCTTTCGTTCCTGTCGAAAGAAGAAGAGGATGCTTTCAGGGAGGGGACACCGGTCGTAGCTTTCGGGTCTCCATTGGGAACGACATCGTTGGCGACGCAGGGAATCATCTCGAAGATCGAGGAAGCTTCGATGTTCGGTGACTTCCTGATCAAATCCGGCAACTCGGGCGGGCCGGTAGTGAACCATGAGGGTCGAGTGGTCGGTGTCAGCACCTATGGCCTGGATGACATCGCCGGAGCCGTCCGTGCCGGTTACCTGAGGAAGCTCCTGGAGGATATCGAAGATGATGACATCGCCATGCTTCCGATAGACGATGAGCCGCTCCGTTGGTTGCCGGCCGAACGCTATCCGACAGAGGTTCTCAAAGAAAAGATCATGGAGCCTTGGGACAAGAGTGCGCTGTTGTATGGAACCAAGAATGCCAGCCTCAAGTTCAGTGTTTCCATCCTGACGCCGGTTGCCATTGGTCAATTGCAAACCGAGGATCAATTGAAGCAAGCCGAAAACAGATACAAGCGACGGGGACGCAAGATTCATGACGAGTCTTACCATGCCGTGGACGAGATGTTTTACGAGTGGCACCGTGACGCCGCCGCAGAGCTTGCGATGGCCGTGACCGTTATTGTCATGCCGAAAAAGACCGAAACCTGGGGAAGCATATTGGCGCAAGGGATCATGTCGGGGATTTCGCCGGGCCTTACCACTACGAGATCGTACAAGTACAGGGGCGAGTTCTATGACCTGAGGATTTTCAGGGATGGCGAGGAGATCGAACCGGTATATCCCGGGCGCGTTCTGGAAGAGATGGATGTCAAAGTCCCCATGATCACATTCATGGACGAGGCCTATGCCGGCATGTACAGGTATCACCCGGAAGACTTCATGAAAGGTTCCAAGTTCGAGTTCAACATCTACGAGGCACGGAACCCGGAGAAGCCCCACAACACCAAGGTCTTTCTGTCAGGTGACGATACGATCCGCAAGATCCGATCCGACTTCGAGGGTGTTCTGAAACAGTAAGGCCTTCAGGTCTTTCGATATCGATGTGCTTGCAAGACGAGCAAAAAGACGGTGCGCCACGGGCTTTCCTGGGTAAAGCGTTTGCGGATACCTGGCGTGAGATGCAGAGACACGAGTTGTCCCCCCCCAGCCGAGGTCAGGGTGTCAGGCTACCGTGCTACCGTTGGCCACCTGTGCGGCGCGCTGCATGATGGCCTTGTCGACCAAGCCGCGAACAAGAGAATCCATGCCGAGATTTCGTATCCGAGCTGAAAACGCCAAAGGGCCTAGTTCAACGAATAGTTTGCCGACGAGTTCATCAGCATAGCTGCTAGACACCAAAAGAACTCCAGTCCAATCAAGCAGCAATGGCTTCGTGGGCTCTGCTCTCAGAAGGTTCATGCACTTTGTTCGCAACTGTCGCCCAGCAAGCCTTGATCCGAACCCTGTGGATTCATCACTTAGCTTGAGTGAGAGGGCAGCCCCGGCTTTAGTCTCGTAATGCATCTCGATAATATCTCCAGGGTCGTGCGGCTTGCCGTCGACTCCGAGCGCCTCTGCCAAGTCGAACTGCTTGTCGGTGCGTAGTTCAGCGTAGACGACCGTGCCCTGTAGCGATTCTTTTCTAGTATAGACTCTCGAGGTTGGGCTTCCGTCCGTCTGGTTGGTTCGAACCACGATCTGTGTCTGTCCCGATGTAATTTCAAACAATCCCCACGACTTCGTAGCGATACGCATGGTTCCCGCAATGCCGTTACCTTGGCAGCATCAGGATCCCGCGTTATCCCAGCTTTCATTGCTTCATCAATGGCTTGAGCATCAGTTTGCAGGCTCGGGTGCCCCTCGCGCAGTGACGCCAGGATACCTCTTCCAGAATCGGAGACACCGAACGCTACCTTGTGAGAATCTCTGAACGTGCTGACATGAATGATCCCGCCTTCCTTGCACATCGCGTGATTGAGCACGTTGTCGGTGATCTCGTTGATCGACCATTCCAATCCGGCGATGATGCGGCGATCCAAAATCATGTTGCGCATCACGATGTCCATTAACATGTTCACGAGCGCCTGCTGCTGTTCAAAATCAGTGAAGCGCTGTGAGGCCATATGCCGGTCATGCACGGTGTCGCTCTTCTGAAAACGTTCGGGTTCCAGCAAGTGAGCCCAGTTCGTGTTGAGGAAAAGCCGCTCAAGTTTGGTATCCTCCGGCAGACTGATAGATATATCGATAGTGTCTCGTCGCAACGTGTCTGCACTTGAGAGAATCGAGAGCATTCCGCTAGGGAAAGCCGCCTGACATTTTGAGAAATCAAGAACCATATCCTGGTAGCCGCGTTTCAGGCAGTCGTGGACGCACCACATGAACTCACGGTGGGCACGCTCGTTGACACTGCCCACGAAGCGTATATTATTGTCTTCGCGAACTACGACGCGTGGTTTCGTAGGCATGACTGTCCATCCCAGCACTCTAGCGCAAGCCAAAGCAGACGCTTACGATCAAGCTGGCAAACGAGGTCAATATAGCAATCTTAGCTAGCCCGGCAGTTGTCTTTGAGTCCCATTGTTCGAGTAACTTCTCGGCAGCAGGAAACGACATCCCCGACTGGTACTTGATGAAGAAACAATTGTCCCTCCGTCCGTGTGCGGATCATTCAAGCGAGAAACATCTGGATCGGTGTCAACGCCGCTTGATCAGGAGGATGTTTCAAGTCAAAACAACGTGGACCACACATCGAACACATTCATGAACAGCGGAAACCAGCGGCTCTCGGCCACCATCCGTTCCTCGCGTTCCCAGAAGTGAAGCGTTCGTGCCGTCCAGCCATAACCGAAGCCGTAGCTCATCGGATTCGAGTACTCTTCGAACACCTGGGCGGTGGGATAGCGGTTGTATCCCTCGACACCGCTCGCATGGTGTCGAGGGATTTTTTACGGACGGCCGCGGCTCGGCTCACCCACCCGGCGCGCTGCTCGCACGATCCGTAAGACTCCAGCGCCTTGCGCAGATAGTAGGCGTGGCGCACGGGCGCTAGCCTGCATTTCTCACCACCCGACGGTCGAAGCACACGACACGACCGCCAGGACTTCGTTGCGCTTGCTTGCCGTGCTCAACGTACGGTTCGAGTACGCCTGCGCGCGCCAAGCGGCTCGCGCCTCGTCCTGACGGCCCTCTCACACACTTCGCCTCGCCGCGTGGTGAGAAATACGGGCTAGGTACAACGCCGGCCCCCACTCCTCATCGGCGGCTCGAACGGTGAGCGACACGGTGCTTTCCCCGGCGCATTCCACCGCCACCTGATGGGGGCCTGCCGGTCGCCTCTCAACCTGGAATTCCAGAGATCCCGCCGGAAGGCCCGCCCGTGCAAGAATCCGCGACACGTCTTCGCGCGCGACCGCCTCGACGGCCGAACGCGTGACCGGCAACTCGAAGCCGAACCCGCCGAGGGGCGCCGCCAACAACAAGATCGCTGTGCGCAAAGCCACGGAAGCGAGCCGTCCCATGTGATACGCTTGGTTTTCAGGGTACGTCTGCGGTTTCGTTACCGAGTCTATTTCATTTCGACAACCGGAATTCACTCACAGGCCGGTAACATCGCGGCAAACGATCAGCGGCGCGCGCCGCTCGAAGCGCGCCGTGGCCGCACGGCTCTTCCCGACACCATGCCGAATCCCGTTCCCGAGGGCAGTCTGCGAAACGAGATTCCGGCCACGCCGACATCTCTCGGCGAGGCGCTTTGGCACCTGGTCTCTCATCCCTATGAACTGCTCGTCCGGCGCTGGAACTGGAAGTCAGCTCTGCTCAGCGCCTTGCTGCGCGGCGGAATCTATTTCTTCGTCAACCTCAAGGTCGGCCTGGCGGCCGCTTCCGCAGCGATGTTGACCGAGTGGAGCTATCGCGTTCTGACCGCCGGCGCGCTCGCCTCGGCGACGCAATCGCTTCGGCTGGTCAAGCCTGCCTGGCAGGGCGCCGTGGCCGTCGCGGTTCTCATCCCGCTGGTGAGCCACAGTCTGGAATATCTCGTTCACTGGCTGCGCGGCACCGCGGCGCTCAACGCCAGCATAGCGGCCTCCATCGCCTTCACCGTGGTGTCGTACTGCTTCCAGTTCTTCATCATGCGACAAGACGTTTTGATCGTCGGGCCGGGCAGCGGCTCTCTCATGAGCGACCTCGCCCGCCTGCCCGGCACGATTCTCGGCATCCTCGCCGCCCCATTCCGGATGCTGACCCGCGCGCTGTGCGTTCCGGTTTTCTTCCTGCTGCCGCTGCAGGCCGCCACGGACGCCGCGCCCCCGCGTCTCCCGAACGTCCTGTTCATCACCATCGACACCCTCCGCGCCGACCATCTCTCCTGCTACGGCTATCACCTCAAAACCACCCCGAACATCGACCGGCTCGCCGAGCAGGGCGTGCGCTATGAGCACGCCTACACGGTCACGTCGCGCACCGGCCCCTCCCATTACTCGATGTTCACGAGCCGCTACCCTCAGGAGCACGGCGCGAAGCTCAACGGTTTCGCCGTCGCCGAGAACACCAAGTTCCTGTTCCTGCCGCAGATCCTGCGCCGCTTCGGCTACAAGACCGGCGCTTTCGTGAGCGCCTGGCCCCTCACCGCCCACCTGACGCAACTGGACCGATGGTTCGACACCTACGACGAGGAATTGAACCGCACCTACCAATACATCAACTCCAGCCGCTGGGCCGAGGATGTCACACCGAAAGCCATCTCGTGGCTGGAAGCGCATGACACCAAAGATCCGTTCTTTCTCTGGGTGCACTATTTCGATCCGCACTCGCCCTACGATCTGCGCGAGGGATTCGAGGCGAGCGAGCCGAGCGGCAACCCCGACCGCTGGGCGCCCCACGGCGGGCGCGAGCGCGTCGAGCTCATCCGAACCTACGATTCCGAAGTCCGCTACACCGATCACCACCTCCAGAAGCTGTTCGACGCTCTCGACAAAAGGCAACTGACCGACTCGACGCTCGTTGTTCTCACATCCGACCACGGCGAGTGCCTGGGCGAATTCGGATTTCGAGGGCACGGCAGCCAATCGTTCGAGAACATCCTCCACGTGCCGCTGATCCTTCGATGGCCCGGCACGTTGCCCGAAGGCAGAGTGGTCCGGCAACGCGTTACGCTGCTGGACTTGGCGCCGACCATCATCGACCTGACGGTGCGCCGCAGCCAGCCGGACCAGAAGATCCCCGCGACGTTCGCCGGCCGCAGCCTGGCCGGCCACCTATTCGAAGAGCGCAAGCTGCTCGAGCAGCCGGTCCATTTCGCGGTCTACTCGGGGCAGAAATGGATCGCCCCCAAGTGGATCTCCTGGCTGTGGCTCTGGCGCGGCGAACTGGATTTTCCGTTGCGCATGGGACGCATCTTCCAAGACCGCAAGTTCACCTGGACGGAGAACGAGGACGAGCTGCGCGTCGTCGACCTCAAGACCGATCCGCTGGAGCTCGAGCCGCGCATTCTCGGTGACGACAGCCCGGTCTACGAGAAAGAAACCGCCCGGCTGGCGAGATGGTACGAGGCTACCGCCCTGACCGAAGGCGAGTCTCAAATGACCGAAGCGGACCGCAACGCCCTCAGGAGCCTCGGCTATCTCCAGTAGGGGCCGACGCCAAAGGGACGACCCCCACTCTTTCCAACCAGAAGGGATTCTGGCGCCACCCTTGGCACTCAGCAATGTGTTTGCGTTCCTCGTCTCTTCCGCCACTCACGCCATCCATCCCGAAATGCTTTAGCCTGCCTTTCTCACCACCCGACGGTCGAAGCACACGATAAAAAAGGCAGTGGATAGTGGATAGTTTTTAGTTGTTAGTGGAAAACCTTACAGGCCACACCTGCGCGCTCCAAGCGGCTCGCGCCTTTTTCCTCCGCCCGGCTTGCGCCTCGTCCTGGCGGCCCTCTCACGCACTTCGCCTCGCCGCGTGGTGAGAAATACAGGCTGGCAACGATCGCCGCGCCCGTCGATCTACGGGGTCTCTCAAGGGGACTTCAAACCGGACATGATCGAACCGACTCCACACTCCAACATCATCGCAAATAGCTGATACTATTTACCATAGAACGAACTGAAGAGGGTCATGAAACCGGACATACAAACGGTCGAGGACCGAGCCGAACCACTCTCGCTGATGGAGCCTCTGCTGATTGCCGAAGACTCACGTCACCGCGCCAGCCTCGCCGACCTCGCCTTCGACCTAGTCCGGAAGGCGGCCTGCTTCAAGGGCAGCCTCCCGCCCAGCCTGCTCGTTTCTCTGGCAACCTTTGTGCGGTCGATGAACTGCTACTACTCAAACCTGATCGAGGGCCACGACACCCACCCGATCGATATCGAACTCGCTCTCAAGGAGGACTACAGCCAGGATACCGACAAGCGTAATCTTCAACTGGAGGCCAGAGCGCACATAGCTGTCCAGCAATGGATTGACGAGGGCGGCCTCACTGACCGCGCCGTCACCACCGCGGGCATCTGCCAAATCCATCGCCGTTTTGGTGAAGGGCTGCCCGTGGACCTGCTCTTTGCCGAAAACCCGCGGACGAAGGAGCGCATCCGTATTGTTCCCGGAGAACTCCGTGGCCATGATGTGCGAGTAGGCCGTCACCTCGCCGTCAGCCCCGGCGCAGTGCGGCGCTACCTCAAGCACTTTGAGCAGGTATACGGGAAGTTGGGCAAAGCGGATGCCGTCCTCTCCGCCGCCGCCGCGCACCACCGCCTGCTGTGGATTCACCCTTATCTCGACGGCAATGGCCGCGTTGCCCGTCTGATGTCGCATGCGGTCTTGCTGCAGAATCTCGATACAGGCGGCGTCTGGTCGGTTGCACGCGGCCTCGCACGTAACATTCGGGCCTACAAGCAGCACCTTGCCAACTGCGACCGCCCGCGCCGCAACGATCTTGATGGCCGTGGACACCTGAGTGAAGAAGCCCTGGCGGAATTCACGAGATTTTTTCTGGGCATCTGCATCGACCAAGTGGACTTCATGCAAAGCCTGGTTCAGCCTGAACGCCTCCGCGCCCGCATCCGGATCTGGGCCGAGGAAGAAACGCGCCTAGGCAACCTTCCCGGCAAGGCAGGCGCCATCCTGGAGGCGATTCTCTACCGCGGCGAACTGCCCCGCGGCGAAGCCGCCGGCATCGTAGGAGCGGGGGAGCGCCATGCTCGCCGTATTGTCTCGGCGCTTATACACAAGGGGGTCTTGATGTCCGACAGCCCCCGCGCCCTGTTGCGCCTAGCCTTTCCGGCGACCCTTGCCGCTCGTTGGCTACCGGGCCTTTTCCCGGAACGGCCGGCCTGACTATGCAATCCCATACGCTCGAATCCACGTCATCTCCATAGCACTGCTTTACACATGGCGCTGCGGGTTTAGCCTGCATTTCTCACCACCCGACGGTCGAAGCACACGATACGACCGCCATGACTTCGTTGCGCTTGCTTGCCGTGCTCGACGTACGGTCAAGTACGCCTGCGCGCGCCAAGCGGCTCGCGCCTCGTCCTGACGGCCCTCTCACGCACTTCGCCTCGCCACGTGGTGAGAAATGCAGGTTAGAACCGCTGCCGTCCAGAGAAGGGCCCGACCGCCGAAACCCGAAGGTTGGGCGAGCCCACCGCCCTCACCGAAGGCGAGTCTCAAATGACCGAAGCCGACCGTAACGCTCTCAGGAACCTCGGCTATCTCCAGTAGGCGCTGACCCGCCTTTCTCACCATCTGACGGCGGAATCAAGCGAAAAAAGGCCGTGATTCGTGTTTCGTGTCTCGTGATTCGTGAAAACCATTGGCGGTGGCCTGGTTCGCTCCAGAAGAAATGTCTGACGGCTGGTGAACCCTAAAGTCAGTGGATAGTGGTTAGTGGATAGTGGTTAGTGGAAAACCTTATCGGCCGTGTTGCTGGCGCCATGCGACGCGCGCCTTGTCCTGACGGCCCTCTCACACACTTCACCTCGCCGCGTGGCCAGAAATGCAGACTTGACGGCCACCATATCCGACTGACTCCGCTGGGGGAAAGACCACCGAGCGCATCCGGGGCGCGGCGGGTCAACGGATCTGTCTGGTCCCCGGGTCTCGCTTGCCGGCCAAGCAGCCGGGCCAGTCCGCCAGGATCTATTTCATAAAGCTGATGTGCGACAATCTGTTCTGCTATCTCGCGCTCGGCTGCGGTCATCCGGGTGGTCATCCGTTCCGCGCCGGATAGCGGAATCTCATGATCCGGCCCCGTTTGGTCGTTTGGTTGCGCAGGTAGCCAGACATTGACGACGTTGCCGGACTAACACCCAGGGAGTGGGGCGATGAAGACCTTTCTGCGCAATCTCGGAGCGGCTTTGCTGGGCTACGTCGCGGTGTCCATCGTCTCCTTCGTCCTGCCCGTGGCAATGTGGATGGTCCTGGGGCCCGAAGGCTCGTTCCGGCCCGAAAGCTGGGACACGTCCACGGCGTGGAACGCGGGGTGGATCATCGTGGTCGTGGCGGGCGCGGCGACAGGCGGTTTCATTTGCTCGAAGGTGGCTGCGGACCGGCGCGGCGCCTGGATCCTGATCGCCTTGCTGGTGGTGGCCGGGGTGCTGTCGTTGGCCTTCTACGTCCCGGAGGGCGAGGGAGCGCGTCCCGCGGATGTCGGCATGATCGAGGCCATGTCTTCGGCACGGAGTCCTGCGTGGCTGGGCTGGCTGAACCTGCCGCTGGCCGCGGCGGGGGCGTTCTTCGGGGCTCGGATTGCAGAGCGGGACTGAATTGGCCCTAACCTGCATTTCTCACCACCCGACAGTCGAAGCACGCGATACGACCGCCAGGACTTCGTTGCGCTTGCTTACCGTGCTCAACGTACTGTTCAAGTACGCCTGCGCGCGCTAAGCGGCTCGCGCCTCGTCCTGACGCCCCTCTCACGCACTTCGCCTCGCCACGTGGTGAGAAATGCAGGCTAGTTTAGTCGTGGTCCGGTGGGACCCGGCTTCATCCGATATCGTCTCCGGACGTTTCCAGACCGGTTTTTCTCCGCCCGAGTGCGGATCATACAAGCAGGAAACATCCGAACCGGTGTCAACGCCGCCGAAGAAGCTCTTCACCCGGTCTTCCGGTTTGTCGCACGCCGAAGTTCATGGGGATGCCACTATCAGAACCCACGCCAGCCGGGCAGGGCGGCCGCCTGCCGGATCCATTTCTCCATCTGCTCCACGTCGAGTTCGCCTTCGTAGATGTTGATCCAGCGCCAGTCCTTGTCCTTGCCAGCGCCGGGTGGGACCGGTTGCAGCGACGCGCCCTGGAAGAACGTCACCTTCACGCAGCGGGTGAGGACGTGGCAATTCAGGAACCAACCTTGACCCTCGATGCCATAGAAGGGCGAGTTCTACCTTACGGCCTTGCACACGTCAGGCACGCTGCGCACTATGAGCGAGTCGAGGCGGCGCCCAACGTCGCTTTTCCAGCCCGGCATGGCCGCGATGTAGGCCTGCACGGGGGCGTCGCCGTCGGCCTTCTCGATCTGGGGGTTGCCGCCTGAAAGGAGGGTCGGCTTCGAGCCGGGCCGCTTGACGACGGACTCCCTTGCGACCTTCGTGGACTTCTTGTGTGTCTTGCCGGCCATTGCGTCAACTCCATTCCGAGCTTCGCGGTGCTGAATCAGTCGGTGAGGAAACCAAAAGTCAAACCTCAAGCTTTACATTGACTGTATTACAAACTTTCGAGCGCACCCAAGGGGAGCCGAACCCTTACCGACCGCCGCCCCTGCGGGGAGTTAATAAGCCGGTGATCCGTCTGCCCGCTCGACGACCTTTTGCACCAAATGGGGCGGAATGAAGACCACGCCCATGCGGTCGCCGAGCACCACGTCGCCCGGCATCACGGTGACCTTGCCGATCCGCGTCGGCGCATTCAGACCCGTGAGGATCGCGTTGCCGCGCACTCCCGGGTGATATCCGCGGCTGAAGACCATCGTCTTCATAGGGAAGACGCCGTCCAGGTCACGGAACGATCCATCGACGACGAAACCGTTGCCCGTGGCCAGGAACATGCTGAAGATCAGATTATCGCCGCCGAAGGTTCCCTCTTCGATGCGACCCATCACGTCGACAACCGGCACGTCGCCGGGGGAAAACATCTCCATGACGCGTTGCGTCACCGGAGTCGGGACCTCTTCTGGATTGGCGGCCTCGACGGCGTCCGTCTCGAGAATCTCCTGCAGGTCCGGCCGCGACGGCATGAACTGCACCGTGAAGGCCCGTCCGATCAGTTTCCTGTCGGGATGGAGAATGGCCCAGCCGTCTTCCCACTGGTTGGGATAGCCTGCTTCCCGCAAGACCTCGGCCGCGATGGTGGTCGACGCGGATTGCAGCCGCTTCAGCCAGTAGTCCGGGACATGCGGTCGTCGGTCCGGCGAACGTCCGTAGGGGTTGCGCGCGGTGTACTTCAGGAGTTGTTCGTGGCCGAAGCCGTCCAGTTGAGCCCACAGCGGCGTAGGGGAGAGAAACGTCAGACACACCAGCGCCGCGACCGAGAGGCTGGCCGGCCACCTAGTTGCCAGCAAGCCGCCCAGTCTCACTCGATGCCCAGTTCCTTCTTCCTGGCGGCCAGCCAGTCTTCGTACTCCTTGATCAACGCCGGGTCCTTCGGACGCGGATACAGCTCGCTCGACTTGTATTTCCCCGTGGCGAACTTGTCTTTCGTCCAGATGTCGTGCAGCTCGGTTATCTTCGCCTGACGGTAGACATCCGGCACCATGTGGGAGGGAATGAAGGTGAGTCCTTCACGGTCACCGACGACCAGGTCTCCCGGCATGACGGTGGTGTCGCCGACGCGGATCGGGACGTTGATCCCCGTGAGCATCACATTGCCGAGCGCGGACACGTGGAATCCCCGCACGTAGACCGGCACGTTCTGAGGATAGATGCCGTCCAGGTCGCGCACGGCCCCGTCGATCACGAAGCCGTTGCCCGTCGCGGCATAAATCGAAGCCGTCAGGTTATCGCCTGCGAAGGTGCCTTGCTCGATCTTGCCGAACAGGTCAACGACCAACACGTCGCCGGGGCGAAGCGCGTTGATCACGCGCTGATTGCTGCTGACCGACTTGCCGGGGTTGTTTTCCGCCTCGATGATCTCGTTGACGTCCGGCCGCAGCGGCATGAACTGCGCCGTAACGACGCGTCCGATCAGCTTCTTCTCGGGGTGAACAATCTGCCATCCACCCGACCACTGGTTCATGAAATTCGCACTCCGAAGCGGCCCCCACATCATCTCCGAAGAGGCGGTCCTGAGCCCCTCGATGTACTTTTTCGGGATATTCGGCCGGCCGTCACTGAAGCGTCCAAACGGGGTCATCGAGGTGTATTTGATGAGATCCAGTCTGGAGAAGCCGTCAAGCTGCGCCAGCATCGGGGTGGCCGCGAACAGTAGAGCGAGGATGCATTTCTTCATGGGGCTGAATGTAGCACAGACCGGTCGGCGGCGACCGCGAGAGTGCTTCCGCGTGACGCTTGGGATCACAGCTAACCTACTGCCAACCCGGACTTGCCGCTACCTCGATCGGCCGCGAGAGCAATGCGCAGTGAATACGCCGCAGAAGTCCGTTTTCCGCAGCGTGTGTTCCCGTGAGAAAAGCTGTTTTCTTCGTCCGCCAAGGTTCACGTTGGAGTCGAGTTCATGCGTCGATCCGTAGCCCTGCTTGCCGGTCGGAGGCCGAGGCTCGCTCGTTTTCTTCGCTCGCCAAGGTTCACATTCGAGTCAAGTTCGTGCGTCAATCCGTTGTCCTGCTTGTCGGTCTGGGCGGGAGCCTTGCTAGAACGTCAGCCGCGCGTTGAGTTGAACCTCCCGTGCGCCTCTCGTGCCGCGGAAGCGCCCGAACGTGCCCGACTCGATGTTGGTATTGAGCCCGCTCAGATTCGTGTGGTTGAACACATTGAAGAAGTCGCCCCGAATCTGCAGGCGCGTCCCCTCCGTGACGAAGAAATTCTTGCCCAGGCTGAAGTCCAAGTTGATCAGGCCATGGGCGCGCAGCGCATTCCGGCCCAGGTTGCCGGGTCGGACACCGGCGCCCGTATCGGTTTCCGGAACCTCGGCGAAGGCGGCGCGGTTGATGTACTGCAAGGTGTCGCGCGCGTTGTCGAACGTCGGGTTGCCCCCGATGTAATCCGGCCGCGACCCCGACAACGCTGTCGGCTGCCTCAGGTTGATCGGCTGGCTCGTTTGGCCCGTGTAGATCGCCGACAGCTGCCAGCCTCCGATCACCCCACGCGCTATGGAGCTGTTCAGGTTGTTGAACTTCGGCAGGTCGTACACGATATCGCTCACGAAGACATGCTGCACGTCTTGATTAGCCAAGCCGCGGTTCGCCTGCAGGTTGAAGAAGTCCTGCGTGCCCGATGAGACCCATCCGGTGTCACCGCCCCCATAGGCGATCTGTTTGGCCCAGGTGTAGTGGAAGTTGGCGCTGAGATTATTCGAATAGCGGTGCCGCAGGGACGTTTGCCAGGAAGCGTAGCGGGTGCTGTCGGAATTGTCCCAGTAGTCGAAGTTGCTGAATCCGGGATTGGGGCGAAGACCCGTAACGCGGTCCACCTCGTTCCCAATGCGAGAGGTGAGCCACTTCACGCCCCGATTCCCGACGAAAGCGCTCTCGATGACGATGTTCTCTGACAAGGCGCGTTGGACTCCCAAGTAGAAGTTGTAGACGTAGCCGGAGTCGATGTCGGGATTGATCACGCGAGGCGATCCCCCGGTCTGTCCCCCGGAAACCAGAGGCAGAACGTCTTCGTTGTAGAGGGGATATCTCAACCCGAGCCGAATGACTTCGTCCCGCGAGAGTCGGGCGCGGAACGGCTCGGTCAACGAGTTCTGCACGGTCTGCGTCACCGTTTCCCCCGCCAGGTCAGTGAAGATCACGCCGACCCCGCCGCGGAAGACGTTGGTCCCGTTGCCGTCCGGGTTCCAACTGAAGCCAAGGCGCGGCGCGATGTTTCTGTGGTCGGATTCGTAAGGGTTGTTGACGTCGCGAACGTCGCTCAACGTGAAGCTGGAATCGAGAAGCGCCCGATTGTACGTATGGGGCGGCCCACCGTCGGGACCTTGCGCCGTGTAGTGTCCGAAGGAGTCGTTGCGAACTCCCAGATTCACGACCAGGGTCTGCGTCACGCGCCAATCATCCTGCACAAAAAAGCCCCATTGGTTCGAAGTGGCCGTGTAGCGATCCGTACCGAACGTCATCTGCGCTATGTTCGGGATGTTGGCGAGCAGGTCCTCTTTGTTCTGGTAACGGATCGAGGGATTCTCGATATTCGCCCTCCCGATCCCGCGGCGGAAGTACACGCCTCCAAACTTCAAGGAGTGCCGCCCTCTCGTCAAGGCGATCTTCTGATCGAACTGATGGCTGGGCGCCCCGAGGGTCAGAATCTCGCCGCATCCCCCGAACCCGAGGGCGCTGACGCAGGGAATCCGGCGCGATCCATCCTTCTGCTCCTCCTTGTTGGGATCCATCACTTCGAAGATCCCGTCGAGTCGGTCCACCACATTGCGGTTGTATCCGTAACGAGTCTCGGAGGTCCAATTACCGCCGAAGGCGGTCACGTTGGCCGTGACCCGATCGGTCTCCCCGCTGAAGCGGCGGAAATTGATCTCTTGCACCCGCGGTTGGCGGCGTTCCGGGCGTCCCCGAGTCCAGTTCACCGAAGCGTTCACGTTGTCAGTCACCCGCACGTCAGGCTTGATGATGAAGTGGTTCTCGTTGTTCTGCAACGAGCCGGCGCCGATGAAGTCACCGGTGTCGGCGTCCGCGGCGTGCGGCTGGTTCGGCAAGGGAACCGTATCGAGCCAGAGCGAGTACTCCGGCACCGCCGCCAGCATCTCGGTGCGCAGGTTCTGCGTGGGCACGTCTCCGGCGACCGGCCGAAAAGCCCGCTCCCGGTAGCCCTCGTAAACGCCGAAACCGAAGACACGGTCCTTGATGATCGGCCCGCCGATCGATCCTCCGAACTGGTTGAACGTGACGCCGGGCTTCTCGCTGAGAAACTGGTTGCGAGCGTTCAGTTCCTCCGACCGGAAGTTTTCAAACACACTCCCATGGACCTCGTTCGTCCCCGATTTCGTGATCAGATTCAGATTGCCGCCCATGGCCCGCGTGTACTCGGCGGGAATGATGCCCTTGACGAGCTGCACTTCCTGCACGGAATCGATGCTAACGGTGCTGACGTAGTTGAAGTTGCCGAACATGTTGATCGACGGGCGCTCCGGGTTCGACGTAGCGTCGGTGCCGTCCACCGAGACCTGCGTCCCACCGCGGCCCGAGCCGTTGAGATAGACGTCGCCGCTGTTTCGCACAACACCTGTCCCGAGGGTCACAACACCGGCGATATTGCGGCGCGACAGAGGCAACTCCGAGATCTGCGTGGTCGTGATGTTTTCGCGCTGTTCAGCCGAAACGGTGTTGACCAGCGGCGCGGCCGACGAGACCTCAATCGTCTCGGTGACGTCGCCGACCTCCAAGCTGAAGGTCTGCCGTATGTTCTGCGCCGCTCCCAGTTCCATTCGTTGACCTTCATAAGCCTTGAACCCGTCGGCTTGGATGCGCACCGTGTAGGTGCCGACCCGAACAAACGTGAAAGCGAACTCGCCCGCTGCGTCCGTCGTGTGCGACTGGGCAGCCCCCGTACCGGCGTTCGTCAGGGTGACCGTGGCGCCGGGGATCACGGCGCCCGTGGGATCGGTCACGATGCCGTAAAACGTAGCGGTGGTGACCTGGGATACTGCTGCTCCAACCAGCAGTAAACACATTGTTACAACTACAACGATAAGCCGAAAGCCTGACATAGGGAATTCTCCTGTTCGTACATTCTGTAGGACTCGTCTCACGGCGGTATGAACTTCCGCCTATGATTTTCTTTTCCCGTTCTTCTGGCGCTCCACTCTGCACGGTAGCTGACACCAGCCTGCGGTGCAGTGGCTTTGTTGTGCCGCTGGTGATATCAATGGTCTTTGCAAGCCTGCTTACCTGATTATGGCGCGTCGGCGGATCTTGTCAAGACCTTAATGACCTGCGCATGGCCGGGGGAGTGCCGAAGTCAGCCCTTGAGATCTGCGCCGCCCGGAATCGGGGCGATTTCGCCTTTTCTGATCGCACCGGAACCGCCGCGGTCTTCGCTTACTCACAGCGCTCCGGCCGTCGACCTGAAAACATCAGCCGATCACCGCTCTCGCCAAGGGCGCGGCGAAACGCCGAGTCGCAGGCGTGTGCCCGCTGCAGGCCTTGTGTGAGTGTTCCGAAGGTCTCGCCGCCATCACCGATTCGCATCGACAAGCACTCTTTCGGGCGGAATTCGGCGATTCCTTGCAGCATCGCCTGTTCCGTGCTCCGAGGCGGCGAGTCCAGGCCCATATAATGGTAGGGCGATGGTCCGGATCGCGGCGGCTGCTCTGGTTTTGGGCGTGATCGCGCCGTTGCTCCTTCAAGGACAGCTCAAGGAGCGCGAGCAGGACCCCCTTGAACTCCCCGCGAACATGCGGGATGAAGACGAAGACATCATCAGCGGACCCACGTACGCCTTCAATCCGATTCAGGCCAAGAAGGAAGTCAAGGTCGGCAACTTCTATGCCCGCAAGGGCAGTCATCGGGCCGCCGCGGCGCGCTACCTCGAGGCCACGCGCTGGAACCCGAGTTACGCCGAGGCTTTCTGGAAACTCGGCCGGGCTCGCGAAGAGCTAGGCCAAAACCAGCAGGCCCTGGACGCCTATCAGAGCTTTCTCAAGCTCGAAGCCGACGGCAAGCGGGCCCGGGAAATCCGCTCCCGACTCAGCGAGTTGGAAAAGCGGGCCAAAGAAGCTCCCGACGAGCCGGATAGCCCCAAGCTGCCGTCGACGGCCTCGTTGCCGCCGGCGCTGCGCAACCGCTAGTCGAGGCCGGGCTCTTCCCGGAACGGCCGGGCTTGATAAACTGGGGCCAGCATACTTCGTCATGACGCGGCGGCAGACACTACGGCTATTAGGGGCCGGGTTCGGCACGGTGGGTCTCGCGGGATCGATGCAGGCTGCGGCGGGGGCGACGACTCGCGGTCCGCACTTCGAGCCTCGGGCGAAGCACGTCATCTTCCTGTACTTGAACGGCGGGCTGTCTCACGTCGACTCGTTCGATCCGAAGCCGGCGCTGACGAAGATGGACGGTCAACCGATGCCGGGGCCGAAGGTGAAGACGGACCGGGCGTCAGGCGGCCTGATGGCGTCACCATTCCGGTTCACCAAGCACGGCCAGAGCGGCATCGAGGTCAGCGAGATCTTTCCGAAGGTGGGGGAATCGATCGACGACTTCTGCGTGATTCGCTCGATGTTTTCGGAGAGCATCAATCACCTGCCGTCGATGCTGATGATGAACACCGGGCACGCGCTGCGGGGCGGCTCGCGGCCGTCGATGGGTTCGTGGATCACCTACGGGCTCGGTACGGAGAACGAGAACCTGCCGGGCTATGTCGTGCTGTGTCCGGGCAAACCGGTCGGCGGGGTGCGGCTGTGGTCGTCGTCGTTCTTGCCCACGGCTTACCAGGGGGTGCACATCCGCAACGACCGCGACAACCCGAGCGAGTACGTTGAAGATTTACGGAATACGTTCATCACGACGGCGCAGCAACAGCGTCAGCTCGAACTACTCGGCAAGCTGAACAGCTCGTTCCTCGACCAGATCGGCTATCAGCCGGAAATCGAGTCGGCGATTGCCTCGATGGAAGTCGCTTACAAGATGCAAACCGAGCTGCCGGGAGTCTTCGACGTCACGAAGGAAAGCGAAGCGGTGCGGCGGCGGTACGGTGACGGAGACTTCGGGCTCGGCTGCCTGGCAGCGCTGCGTCTGGTGGAGCAAGGGGTACGGATGGTCCAGGTCTACTACGGAGACAGGCAACCCTGGGACAGCCATGACGACATTCTCGATCAGCGCATCCATGCCGAGCGTTCGGACGGGCCGATCGCGGCGCTGGTGCAAGACCTCAAGGAGCGCGGGCTGTTCGATGAGACGATTGTGATCGTCGGCAGTGAGTTTGGCCGGACGCCGATGATCCAGAACAGCGGCACGGAAAAAGTAGGGCGGGGAAGAGACCATAATCCCCCGGGATACAGCATCCTGCTGGCCGGCGGCGGCATCCGCGGCGGCATGACATACGGCTCGACGGACGAGTTCGGATACAAGGCCGCCGAAAACCCGTTGAGCCCCCACGACCTGCACGCGACGGTGTTGCATCAACTCGGCCTTGACCACACCAAGCTGACGTTTCGCTACAGCGGCCGTGACTTCCGCCTGACGGACGTGCACGGCCGGGTGGTGAAGGAAATCCTCACCTAACCTGCATTTCTCACCACCCGACGGTCGAAGCACACGATACGAGCGCCAGGACTTCGTTGCGCTTGCTTGCCGTGCTCAACGTACTGTTCAAGTACGCCTGCGCGCGCCAAGCGGCTCGCGCCTCGTCCTGACGCCCCTCTCACGCACTTCGCCTCGCCACGTGGTGAGAAATGCAGGCTAACCGGCATTACGTCCCTCTCACCCACTTCGCCTCGCCACGTGGTGAGAAATGCCGGCTGATTCCGCTGACGATGTGGGGGCCGACGTCGGCGAGGAGCGGTTGTGAACGGCAACTCCGCGGGAGTAAGCGCAGGAGAGTCCTGCTGGGACAAGGGAGGGCATGCCCTTTCGGGCTTGCAGACCACGCGGGGCAGGCAGGCCCCGGGGGTGCTTAGTTTCTCAATGGTTCCAGTAGTCGGGTTCGTTGCCGGCTTTCCACTTGATGTTGCAGCCGACGCTGGGCTGCTGGTGGTGAGAGACCGTTGACCCCGCCAAGACGGCGCTGATAGCGGCGCGCAAGTCTTTTCCGGTGACCGCGACCTCGTTTCCGGGCCGGCTGCCGTCGAGCTGACCGCGATAGACGAGCTTGCGTGATCCGTCGAACAGGAAGAAGTCGGGCGTACAAGCGGCGGCATAGGACTTGGCGACGCTCTGAGTTTCGTCGAAGCAATAGGAAAAAACGTATCCCAGGCTTTCGGCGTTGGCCTTCATCTTGTCGGGAGAGTCGTCAGGATGAGTATCCACATCATTCGCATTGATCGCCACGATGCCCAAGTCGGAATCGGCGTAGTCCCTGCCGAGACGGACCAACCCGTCATTGATGTGCTTGACAAAGGGGCAATGGTTGCAGATGAACATCACCAGCAGGCCCTTCTTGTCCGCGAAGCTGTCGAGTGAGACGGCGTTTCCCGAGACCGTGTCGGGGAGTTGGAACTCGGGGGCGGAAGTGCCCAATGCAAGCATTGTCGAGGGTGTGAGCGCCATGGTTTCCTCCAGGGCAGTACAAGCAGCGAGAGACTCAGGATAACAGGCTCGGATTTCCGCAGCGGCCAGCGACCCGCCGTGGGCTTGGTCTCCGTTGACAGGAGCCCTTCCCTACAAAAGTACGCGACCACGAGCTGCTTCACGCGGGGGCTGTTCATCGGGCCCACAGACACCCAAGGCCGGATGATTCAGCTCTTACTGCGGTGCGCAAACTCGGTTTGGAGCAGGTCTCTCAATACGTCGACCTCGTTTGGCCGTTCGAAGCATCTTTTGGGCAGCAAGTAATATTCGCCTTTCTCCAGGAAGAGCAAGAAGCTGGACGGTATCTCAACCGAGTCCTGGAATGCTTCCCATGGAATCCAGCCCGAGCGCTTGACCGACGAGACGTCCATGCCGTCGTCGTGCAAGCAGTAGTGAATCGGGCGCAGTTCGTGCGCGGCTTGTTTGAACCGGCGTCGGGCGTTCCAGATGACCAGTTCGACCAGGATTGCGGGCGGGCCGAAGGCTGCGGCCAAGATCGCGAGGACGATCGGCCAGCCAAGGCCGGAGCTCCCGGCGAAAAATAGATAGAGCCCCACTCCGGCAATGGCGCACCAGGCCACGAACAAGGCGCCTGCACGGCGAATGAGCAGTTCCCGACTTGCACGGACAACGTCCGTTGCTTCGAGCTTGACTTCGAGACGGATAGGCTGCCGCATCATGTTCGTCCATCTGTTTTTCTACCACCTGGCGGTCCCGTGACGCGATAAGCACGCCAGGACCTCGTTTTGCTTGCTTGCGGTGTTTGCGGATAACGCGAAGCATGCCGCAACATCAGCAAGGCGGGGCGCCGAGCGGCTCGAGGCTCGTCCCAGCGTTCTTTTGGCACGATTCGTCTCGCCACGTGGGGGAAAAGCAGGTTAGCGAAAGCTCCACATCGAGGCGTCGCCCAGATGCGGGAGGCTGTTGAAAATGAAGACGCGAAGGTCGTCTTCCGCGACTCGGAAGGTCGAGATGCCGGAGTTGTAGGTCGCGCCGGCCAGACGCCAGATCTCAGGCTCGGACAATGACAGGGCGTCGCCCATCCAGATACCGATGGGCGTGGCGGAAGTGAAAACGGCGAGATTCTCTCTTGATCCAAAGCACGTCAGGGCTTGCCGGGGCTTTGCGATTCGAGCACGGAAATCGCACCAGGACTCACCCGAGTAGGGATAGCGCGAGGTGGTCCATGCGCGGACGATGGCGATGTCGCAGTAGTTGTGGTTGCGATGGATTTCGCCGTCGCCGATCTCGATAGCCGTCATCATCGCGTCGAACTCCTGCTTGAAGCGGGGGTCATCCTCGCTGAGAGGGCCGGCCAGCTCGCGGTACACGTCACCGAGATCGAACTCGTCCCAGAGACGATTCTCGATCAAATCGGGGAAGGCGCGTCCTGCTCGCTCGTATTCGTCCCGAACGGCCTCGGCCGTTCGCCGCTGCCGCGACAGGCGGCCGACATAAGCGGCCGCGAAGTGGACACCGTGCGACACCAGATAACGGCCGAGCAGCCGCGACTGCAGTTCGCCGAGCGCTGACAGGCGATCGTAGTCGTCGCGCGGGCCCGCCTGCCCGTGGCGGATCAGGTATAGCCGGCTCAATACGCCTCCATAACGAGCACGGCGGCTTCGGCCAGACCCCGGACGCGGTGATGGAAGTCCGCGAAACGCTGGTCTCGGGTTTGACCCACGTGAAAACGATAATAGATTTGTTGAAGAACTACAGCCAACTTATACAAACCAAAGACTTCGTAGTATCTGATCCTGCTCAGATCCCGGCCGCTCCGCGAGGCATAGCGCTGCATCAGTTTTTGCCTTGAGTACCAGCCCGGCCCGGCCGTGACAGGGCTGATGGCCTCGCGCCTCATCCTCGGATCACCGGATTCGGACCAGTAGCACAGAACGACTCCAAGGTCGACCAGTGGATCTCCAACCGATGTCATCTCCCAGTCAAGCACGGCGGTGATGCGTCCCGGATCTTCGGGATCGAGCATCACGTTGTCGAGCTTGTAGTCGTTATGAACGACTGTTGGCGGCTGCGAGGCGGGGCGCTCCCGCGAAAGCCATTCCGAGAGCCGATCCATCTCGGGGAGCGGTTCGGTGCGCGCCCCTTCCCACCGTCCGGACCAGCCGCGAACCTGCCGTTCCAGAAATCCCTCGGGACGGCCGATCGCATCAAGACCGTGGCGGTGGATATCGATCGAATGCAGCTCTGCCAGACAGTCGATAAAGCTTTCGCTGACTCGCGGCGCGTAGCCGCGGTGAGCGGAGATGCCGGCCGGCACTTCTCGCCAGATCGTCACGCCCCGCCTCCGTTCCATGAGGTAGAAGGGCGCTCCGAGGACCGACTGGTCCTCACAAAGCAGATACACTCGCGGCGCCGGCTTGAAATGGGGCGCTACTCGACTGAGGATACGGTATTCCCGGGCCATGTCGTGGGCCTTGGGGGGCAACGGACCCAACGGCGGCCTCCGCAGCACGTATTCGGTTCCGCCTGCTGAAAGCCAGTAGGTGAGATTGGAGTGCCCGCCCGGAAACTGTGCAATTTCAAGCGGTTCGATCGCGTGGTCAAGGTGGTCGTCGAGGTAACAGGCGAGCCTCGTAGCGTCGATCTCTTCGCCCGCACGAACCGGAGACGTGTCGCTTTCCGCCATGCTTCTCAAGGCAGATAGGATAGCGTTTGTCTTCGCGGGAGGGTCTGGGCCGGATGTGCATCGGCGATCATGGCCTGCCAGAGAAGCGATGGCGACTCAGGCAGAGGGAATGGGGTCCGAATGTAAACGGCTGAGCCCACGGTGCGTCGATGCCCTCGCCGGTTGCGCCACAATAGGAGCCTTGAAAGCAGTGATTGTCTGTCGGGGGAGGATGGGTCAATGAACTCGTTTGGCAAAGTGGCGATGGTAACGGGGGCGGGCAGTGGCGTGGGCCGTGCGACGGCGGTTGCCCTGGCCGGAGAAGGATATTCGGTTGTGCTGACAGGACGGCGTCCGGACCCCTTACAGGAGACCGTAGCGGAGATGGGTGGCGGCGGTCCGCCCACGCTGGTCGTGCCGGGGGATGTCGGCCGGCCCGAAGCGGTGGAGTCGCTGTTCGCACAAACGAAAGAACGCTTCGGGCGTCTCGACCTGCTTTTCAACAACGCCGGCATCGGCGCGCCAGGCGTTCCGATGGAAGATCTGACCTACGAGCAATGGAAGGCGGTGGTGGACGTCAACCTGACCGGCGTCTTCCTTTGCACGCAGCATGCCTTCAAGCTGATGAAGAGTCAGACGCCGCGCGGTGGGCGGATCATCAACAACGGCTCGATCTCGGCGACGACGCCGCGTCCGAATTCGGCGCCCTATACGTCGACGAAACACGCGGTAACGGGACTCACGAAGTCTGCGGCTCTCGACGGACGCCCGTTCGACATTGCCTGTGGTCAGATCGACATCGGCAATGCCGGTACTCCGCTTACGGCACGGATGACTGAAGGCGTGCCACAAGCCAACGGGTCGATCGCGGTAGAACCGACCATCGACGCGAACCACATCGCCCACGCCGTCGTCTACATGGCAAGCCTGCCGCTCGACGCCAACGTTCTCACGATCACGGTGATGGCGACACAGATGCCGTTTGTCGGCCGGGGATGACCGGCTTCGAGATTCCGCACCTATCCGGGTTTCTTTCGCGGGAGTAGTGCAACCGGTTTCGGTGCTGTCCAAGTTCTGCTAGGCTCTGTCTCCATCTTCCGAACCCATGCACTCCCTGAGCTTTGTCGACTACCTGGTGATCGCCGTCTATCTGGCGGGTGTGGCGGTAATCGGGTTGCGAGCGGCGCGTCGTCAGGATTCCACGAGCGAGTACTTCGTCGCGAACAGCAGCATCCCCGGATTCGCGGTCGGATTCACTCTGATGACGACGACCATCAGCAGCGCCACGTTCGTGGCGATTCCCGGTTCAGTGTTCGCGCGGAACTGGTGGCAGTTGTTTTACATGTCGGCCGCGCTACTGGTGATCCCTCTGGTGACGAGCTTTGCCGTGCCGTTTTACCGGCGAGTGGTGCGGATGAGCGTATACGAGTACCTGGAGCATAGGTTCGGATACGCAGCGCGGTTGTACGGCTCGGTCGGCTTCGCGATCAACCGGCTCACCGACGTGGGCTATTCGCTCTACACCACGGCGATCGCGGTGGAGGTAATCGCGGGTTGGAACATCCATAGCGTGGTGATCGGAGTAGGTATCTTCACATTGCTCTACACGTTAATCGGAGGGATCGAAGCCTCGATTTGGACATCAATCCTGCAGGGAGTGCTGATGATCGGCGGGGCGGTCGTGATCATGATCTCCGTCATTTCCGAGTCGGGGATGGGAGCGGGGCCGATATTCTCCTACGCGTACGATGGGGGCAAGTTTGCGATCGGCAACACGGATCTGAGCTTCAAGAGCGTCTACTATGAAGAGCCGACCGCCTGGATCTACTTTTTCGCCGGGCTGACCACGTTCGTTCGCCTGTACATCACCGAGCAGAGCATGGTGCAGAGATACCTCGTGGCCCGCAGCGACGACGATGCCAGGCGCGGCGCGAAGCTGGGCATCCTGTCGACGGTGCCTACCTGGTTTGCGTTCGGGGTGATCGGGTGCGCTTTGTGGTCGTTCTATCAACTCACTCCCGAAGAGTTGCCGACGACCGTGACGGGACAGCCCGATACGATCTTGCCTTACTTCATCGCCACTCACTTCCCGGCGGGTTTGATCGGACTGATATTGGCTGCGCTGTTGTCGTCGTCGATGTCGTCGGTGAGCGCCGACTTGAACAGCATTGCAACGGTCGCGACGAAAGATCACTTCGTGCGTTTGCGCCCGATGGCTTCGGATGCGGTGCAACTGATTTTCGGCCGATTCGCGGTGATGGTTGGCGGGATTCTGTGCACGGCAGTCGCGTTGGCCCTGACACTGACGCGCTCAACGGCATCCTATGAGATCGCGGCTTTGCTGGTGTCGATACTGGCGGGAGGCTTACTGGGCCTATTCGCTTTGGGCGTGCTGTCGAAACGCGCTACGCGCCGGGGGGCTTATGCCGGGATCGTGGCCACGCTTGTGTTCGTTGGCTGGGCAACCCTGACCAGCACGCTGGGTGTCGATCTCGGTTTCAACTTCGAGATGACACCGATGCTGATCGGCCTCTTCAGCAACGTCTTGATGTTCGTGGTGGGCTACGCGGTAAGCGTTCTGTGGGGCGGACCGCCGCCGCAGCTCAAGGGCCTCACGATTTGGAGCATGCGCCTTGCGGGTTTGGATCCGAAGAAGAAGAGCGGCGAGGCTGCTGGGGCGGGTCACTGAGCGGAGCCGTTCGGCTCATCGTCGGTCTCGAGGAAACGGTTAGGGCTGAGGAAGAAGCCGAGAACCAGCGCACTCTCGGGGCAATGCACCTCATGGCGGCTGCCGGCGGGCCGCCAAACATAGTTGCCAGCAGTGACCTCGCCTTGGGAGTCGACCATGCTTCCCTCGATGACGTAACTCTGTTCGAGTTGAACATGCTCGTGGAGCGGAAGACGGGCGCCGGGTTGGAAACGGAACAGGGCGGTGAGCAGGCCGGAGTCCGGATCTTCCATAAGGATCTTCATGTCGATCCCGGGAAACCTGGACGGGGTCCAAGGCAGGTCACCTACTTCGACGTAGCGGGAAGCTAACGCGGGTAGACCCTCGTGGTTTGCATGGGGAGTTCTCGCCGCCATGTTTAGCGGTCCATGCTAGCAGAAGGGAGTTACTCCCAGGACCAGTTCTAGTCGATGGCGAAGCAGTAAAAGTACCCCGCGCCTCCGGTGCGTTCGAGATTGGCCTGACCGCAGCCGCGCGAGCCGTGGGCGGTGCTCCAGGATGTCGGGTTGGCGCCGCCTCCGGTTCGGTCGTGATGGCCGACGAGTGCGCTGCCGTCGGCGGAGTTGCTCGTCCAGTTGCTGCAGGTGGTGTCGCCCTCTCCCTCCCAGGCCGTGCCGTCGAGCTGCGACCCGGTCAGGATGTCATGCTGGTTCGGATTGTCGCCGCGGCCGTTGACGACCTCACCCTTCTCGTTCAACTGGGTTTGCTTGGTCAGGTTGTTGTCGTCCACAAGGTTCTCGACGTTCGATGCGATCTTGACGCCTTTGGCGTTATACCAGGGACCGTTGCCGATGCGGTCTCGGGCGTTTACACCCGTCGGTCCGGTGGTGCTGAGATATGCGCGCCAAGTTCTGCCGCCGGCTCCCGCCGCTTCGGCTAGAGACTGACAATGGCTGTCGGCGCCCTCCAAGCCCCCAAGCGCGGCGCCGTCGCCCGGTCCTTTGCTGGTGATGAAGAAACTCATGTTGTTCTGCGCAAGCATGGGCAGCGCGAACACGGAAAGGATGATCGAGATCACAAGGGGCGTCTTGAGCATGTTTTTCTCCTTCGGGATTGCTATTGAATACAGGCTCGACTCGGCTCCATGGGTCCATTGTACCTACGGCATCATGGCGATTCCAGGAATCCCACGGTTACTCACTCGAGTTCAAAGCCCGATACCGTCGGCCTCGAGCCCGTTTCGCAGCGCTCCGCTGCGCCTTCGGGATGCAACACACAGAACGAAAGCAAGGAATGGGAGCGGGGCTCGGCGCGTGCTTGCGCGGGGAACATCCTAACGCCAATGAAGCGAAAAGGTGCTGAGAATCTTCTCGCGTCGCGGCTCGATGGAATGCATGGCAAACTCCCCTCCCGACTCGCTGAACGCCGCATCGAGCCAGCCGAGCGGGATGTCCTGCTGAAGCGGCATGCCGGCGGAAGGGAGTTGCAGCACATGCACTCCGTCGACCTCGTAGTGCAGAAGTTTGTGCCAGTGGCCGTGGATGATCGCCTTGACGTGATGATGCCTCCCGACGATGCGCAGCAGGCGGTCGGCATCGAGCAGGCTGCGGTCGTTGTCATCGAGTGCGTGGTGAAAGCAGAGGATGGTGGGAGCCCCGCTGGACTTGGTCAAGTATTGATCCAACCACCCGCGTTGCCGGAAGCCCAACATGCCGGGAACGACATCGACCCGATAGGAAGAGTCGAGGATGAGGAATCGGATGCAGGGGTGTTCGACAATCACGATCGACTTGGCAGGCGTGTCACCGGCGAGGGGGTGTTGGCTGAATGCCCGGAGGAAGTTCTCGCGCACGTCGTGATTACCCAGGGTGAGGCACACTGGAAAGCGTTCGGCCATACGAGTGAGCGAGGGCTTCACGGCTGCGTAATCTTCCGGCAGGCCATGCCGGTAGGCGATGTCACCGAGGACCATTGCGGCCTGCGGCAAGGCTTCCATGGCCTGCTCGGCAGCGAGAGGGAAATTTCCGGCGGGATTGTACAGTGGATGGCCTTCCTCGGGATCAGCCGGAAAGTGAGGGTCTGATAACAGGGCCCAGTGTGCCGTCTGATCCGGTGCTGGAATCCGCAGCTCCGTGATCAGGCCTACGTCTTCTTCCCTTGATTCGAGGGCGAACCGTGTCGTGCTTTGAGGTGATGTGAGGACTGAGATGGTTTGCTCCTTGCCGCAAAACGGCTATAAGGATTCGGAAATGATATGCCGGTTCATTCGTCTGCCACGGGCATGCCAGCCGCCTTCCAGGCCCGCCAGCCGCCGGCCAGTGAAAAAACATTGGTATAGCCCATCTTCTGCAAGGCATTGGCTGCCAACGCCGAGCGGTACCCGCCTCCGCAATACAACACAACCTTCTTGTCCGCGTTGGGAATCGCGGCTTCGATATCGCGCTCGATAATCCCCTTGCCCAGGTGAATCGCTCCGGAGGCGTGGGCGGCGTTCCACTCGGAGTCTTCCCGCGTATCGACCAGCACATGATCGATGCCGGCCTCCCGATCGTTCTTGACTTCTTCAACCGTGGTTTCCCGAATACGAGTCTTGGCATCGTTGACGATGGCGAGAAATTTAGCGGAGTGTTGCATGGCGGTCCTCCCGTCGAGCAGAACTCCGATTTTCTCATGACCGGGCGCCAGGGTGGCGTCCAAATTCCGGCCAGAGAGGTTTGCCATAATCTCGGTTACCGGAAACCGTCACAAAGGACAATTTCGATGCGCTCTCGACGCACTGCTCTCGGCTTATGCCTCATCTTTGCGATGCTCTTGTTCACGGCCTGCTCCCAACCCGAGCCCGCTGCCGGCTCACGCCCCAACATCGTCTTCGTCCTGCTCGACGATGTTCGCTGGGACGACCTCGGCGCCGGCGGTCATCCCTGGGTCCAGACCCCCAACTTCGACCGTGTCGCCCACGAAGGCGCGCTTTTTTCCAACGCGTTCGCGACCACACCGCTATGCTCGCCCAACCGGGCGACGATTCTCACCGGCCAGTACGCGCACACCCACGGCATCATCGACAACGTCGACCGCAGCGAGCAAAGCCATCGGCTCGTCACGTTCCCGCACCTGCTTCATGACGCGGGTTATGAGACAGCCTACATCGGCAAGTGGCATATGGGCGTAGACGACTCACCCCGCCCCGGGTTCGACTACTGGTACAGCTTGCAGGGACAGGGCTATCACTTCGACCCGGACGTCAACGATAACGGCAAGCGCATGAAGGTCGAGGGCTACACGACCGACGTCTTCACCGAGCGCGCCGTCGAGTTCGTTCTCAGAGAGCGCGACCAGCCGTTCATGCTTTATCTCGCGCACAAGGTCGTCCATCCCAACATCTTTCAGAATGCCGACGGCAGTCCGCGCGGCCCGCGAGGAGGCGCCGAGAAATATACGCCCGCACCGCGACACGCCGATCTTTATGAAGGCATGCAAGTTCCCCGCCGCCCGAACGCCGCGAGCTACGGCAAGGACAAGCCTGCGCTCCAAAGGCCCATCCCCGACGTGGTGCCCCTCGGCCCGGACAGCGGTACTGACGACGCCACCATCCTCAATCGCCTACGCATGCTTTCGTCGGCCGACGAGGGCATGGGTGAAATATTCAAAGCGCTCGAAGAAACCGGCCGGTTGGATAAAACGGTCGTAGTGGTCAGCAGTGACCACGGATTCTTCTATGGTGAACACGGCCTCGGCCGGGAACGCCGCCTTGCCTATGAAGAGACCGCACGCGTGCCGCTGTTCATTCGATACCCGTCGTTGATCCCTGCCGGCATGACGATGGACGACTTCGTACTCAGCGTCGATTACGCACCCACCATGCTCGATCTCGCCGGACTGGAAACACCCGCTGACATGCACGGACGTTCTCTTGTTCCGCTCCTGAAGGGCAAAAGCCCCACCGACTGGCGCGAGTCTTTCCTGATCGAGTACTACTCCGACACCGTCATGCCCCGCCTCGTCAAGATGGGCTACAAGGCTGTGCGAACCCAGAAATGGAAGTACATCCAGTACGTCGACCTGGAAGGTGTTGATGAACTCTACGATCTTGAAAACGACCCCTACGAGATGAAGAACCTCATTGACGACGAGTCGGCACGGGAGGCGCTGGATGAGATGAAGACCGAGCTTGCCCGCTTGCTAGAAGAAACTGCACCGGTATCCTACTGATGATTTCGATGCGGACTTTCGACTATGCCGTGCGCATTCAGGTGAGACACACTGTGCTTGACGGTTGCCGAATCGCGGGATCGATGGTCAGTGGTGCATCTGATGCCGCAGGCTCGATGAGTTCTTCGAGGAAAATCCTTATGCTGCCGAGTTGCTTCACAAGAACTACGTTGCCGTGAAGGTGAACTACAGTCCGGAGAATGAGAATGCGGAAGTACTTTCGCAATACCACAACATCGTGGCTTACCCGCATTTTTTGTCCTGGATAGCTTCGGCGTGGTCCTGTGCTCACAAGACACGGGCGAGGTCGAAAAAGGCGACCAACACCATGGCAAGAAGATGATGAAGTTTCTGCGGCGGAGGGCGGTGAAATATCCTCGATAGAGCATCCGCGCTTGTGGACGAGGGTCGGCAAGATTGATGTCATTGCCTCCGCTGGGGGAAGAGGAGTGCCTGCGGTTGATGACTTTCGTGGCTGAGTTGGCCGACTCCGGGAAGCGGCTGGACCGTTTTCTTGCGCAGAGCATGCCGGATACGAGCCGGGCTCGGATCCAGGAATGGATTCGGGACGGGCGAGTTCGTGTGGGGTCGGGACCTGCGAAAGCGTCGGCGAAATTGCAAGGAGGGGAGGTGATTTCCGTCTCGCCCGCACCAGCGAAGCTGCTGAGGGCGGAGCCGGAGAACATCCCTCTCGACATCCTCCATGAAGACGACGACCTGGTGGCGATCAACAAGCCGGCGGGCATGGTAGTTCATGCCGGGGCAGGTTGTTCGGAGGGAACGCTGGTGAATGCTCTGCTGCACCACTTCGGAAAGCTGTCGAGTGTGGGTGGCAACCTGCGCCCGGGGATTGTTCATCGATTGGACCGTTTCACAAGCGGGGTGATTCTCGCCGCGAAGCACGACGCGGCTCATCGTGCTCTGGCCCGGCAGTTTCAGAGCCGCAAGGTGCGCAAGACCTATCGGGCGTTGGTTCAAGGGAATCCGGCGGCGCATGCGGGTCATGGGCGGACCGTGCAGATCGAGGGTGTGCGGTGGCTTCGGTTGGAAATGCCGATTGCGCGAGACAGCCGAGCGCGTGTCCGCATGGCCGCCCGTCGACAGGGACGCGTCGCTCAAACGGACTTCCGCGTCCTGAGGGACACGGAGCGGTTTTCGCTGGTCGAAGTGCGCATCGCCACGGGGCGTACGCATCAGATTCGGGTTCACATGTCGGCAATCGGACACCCGGTGGTGGGCGATCGACTCTATGGGGCGGCTCGTGTCCCCGCCGTAAAAACTCCCAGCGAACGCTTCTATCTGCATGCGCGGGAGATTCGGTTTCATCAGCCGAGCAGCGGCGAGCTCTTGACAGTAACGGCCCCGTTAGGCAGTGATTTCACAGAGCTGACACGTGAGCTGGGGCTATAATAAGGACGCTTTCGCCGCAAGGAAATACTGATGAATCGAACCGTATCGGCGCTCGGGTTGATCCTTGCCGGGACTTTCTTGCTATCCGCGCAGGATGGCAAGAACGCGCCCCCGGAGATCCCGCCCGCATTTGATCTCGATACGACCATCCGCGTCGAGGTCTCGCGCGTGCCGTTGCTGTTCACCGTCACGGACAAAAAGAACCGCTTCATCACGAATCTCGACCGCGAGGATTTTCGTGTTTTCGACAACAAGAAGGAGCAGGAAATCCGTGAGTTCGTCCGGGAGAGCGACCTGCCTTTGCGGATCGGGATTGTGCTCGATTCGAGCAACAGCATCCGTGACCGCTTCCGTTTTGAGCAGGAAGCGGCGATTGAGTTCATCCGCGGCGTCCTTCGGGAAGAGCGTGATCGGGCGTTCCTGGTGAGCTTCGATACGCGCGCGGAACTGATTGTGGATTTCACGCACGACCCCGAGGAACTGGCGAAAGGAGTGCGGCGTTTGCGTGCCGGAGGCGGCACAGCGCTTTATGATGCGATCTACTTCGCTTGCCGCGATAAGCTGCCGGAGGATTGGCCGCCGGAGCAGTTTCGGCGTGCCTTGATCGTGATCGGAGACGGTGAGGACAACCAGAGCAGCGTGACGCGCGAGATGGCTCTCGAGATGGCCCACAAGGCGGAAGCCGTCGTCTTCACGATTTCGACGAATCGCAGCGGCAAGCGCCAAGACGGAGATAAGGTTCTGCGAACGTTCGCCGAGGAAACGGGTGGTCTGTCGTTCCATCCGTTTCAAGCGACCGATCTTGAGCAGTCTTTCGCCAACATCGCCAACGAACTACGGCATCAGTACTTTATCCTGTATTCGCCAACGGACTTCGTCGCCGACGGCAGCTTCCACAGGGTGGAGATCAAAACCCGCGTGAAGAACACCAAGGTGCGGGTGCGCCGTGGATACTATGCTACTCCGCCCGATGAAGTTCGTTAACCCCCGCTGCCTGACGCCAGACGCTTGTTGCCGGTGAAGGCCGGATTTCCCGATTGCAACTTTCTCTTTATATTCGCCTTTTGCTACAATCTCCGCCAGTAGGGATTGGCGAAATCGAAGGAGTGTACTGATGGACCATCGTGAGCGTACGCGCAGCCTGGAGCATGCCCTCAATGAAATTGAAAAGGCCCACGGCAAGGGCGCGATTCTGCGGTTGGGGTCGCGTGACTCGATCGTGCCGGTGAGTGTGATTCCCACCGGCTCGATCGCGGTGGATGCGGCTCTTGGAGTAGGGGGACTGCCTCGCGGACGGCTGGTCGAAATCTACGGACCGGAGGCTTCCGGCAAAACGACATTGGCCTTGTCAACGGTCGCGCAAGCTCAGAAGCTCGGAGGGGTGGCGGCATTCATTGATGCCGAGCACGCCATGGACCCGATCTATGCCCGCAATTTGGGCGTGAATGTTGATGACCTTCTCGTCTCGCAGCCGGACAACGGTGAGCAGGCTCTGCAGATCGCAGAAGTGTTGGTGCGATCGGGGGCGATCGACATTTTGATCGTCGATTCGGTGGCCGCGCTGGTTCCTCGGGCCGAGCTTGAGGGTGAGATGGGTGATACGCACGTCGGCTTGCAGGCGCGGTTAATGTCTCAGGCGTTGCGGAAGCTTGCGGGCTTGGTTTTCAAATCGAACTGCTGCCTGGTCTTCATCAACCAGATCCGTGAAAAGATCGGCGTGATGTTCGGAAACCCGGAGACAACGACCGGCGGCCGTGCTCTGAAGTTCTACTCGTCGATTCGGATCGACATCCGGCGCGTCACCGCTATCAAGGACGGCGACAAGATTGTGGGGAACCGGACGAGGGTCAAAGTGGTCAAGAACAAGGTGGCGCCGCCTTTCCAAATGGCGGAGTTCGACATCATGTACGGAGAGGGACCGTCGATGGAAGCGGACCTGCTGGATCTCGGCGTCGCGAACAAGCTCGTGAGCAAGAGCGGCGCCTGGTACTCCTGCAAAGGCGACCGCATCGGCCAGGGCCGCGAAAATGCCAAGCAGTTTCTCAAAGACCATCCGGACCTGAAATCCGCCCTCGAGACGGAGCTTCGAAGGGCTCTCGGCTTGCAGGTGACCGGCAATCCGCAACCCGAGCCTGTGTAGTCTGATCAGGAATCCAGCTTCCGGGCGGCGGCGCATGGCTGGATAGATTGTTCTGCTCCTCTGTGGTGCGGCAAGACGGGCAAACGGCTTCGCGTTTTTTGGCTGCAGTCGTGTGGGCGAAGAGCGGTCAGCCCTTGCTGCATATACCAACACAGGCGAACCTCTCACTACATGGTATTGGTGGGCCCGAAGAGTACTATGCTTGCTCGGGCTGCGGAGCGTACTTGCGGCGGACGAGGAAGATGTAACAGACGATCCCGAGCAGGAGCCAGAATCCGATGGTCTTGATGGGAACGTCGAAGCTGCCGGTCTGATCGATGAGCCAGCCGGTGAGCGTGGGCGACACGATGCCGGCCAGGTTGGCTGCCGTGTTCTGGACGCCCACCACCATGGCGATGCTGCCGCCGGGAATCAGGGTCTGTGTGAGTGCCCAGTAGTTGGCGGTGGCAAAGCCGAGTCCCCACATCGAGACTACGGCGATGATGAGCATCAGGTTGGTATCGCTCGTGTAGGCGCCGATCGTCTGGGTCGCGGCGAAGCCGAATCCCAGGATCGTGAAACCCTTGCGAACGCTAATCGGGTCGTAGCCTCGGTTAATGAACCAGTCGGCCAAGGCGCCGCCGACCCAGATCATGACAGCCATTCCTCCGAAAGCCACGCCGCCGTACCAGCCCATATCTTTGATCGACATGCCGAATTTCTGCCCGAAGTATTGCGGCATCCAGGTCATGCCGTAGTAGACGAAGTACATGTAGCAGAAGGTGCCGAGAACGACGCCCCAGATCACCGGGCTGGAGAGGATCTCCCTCGTGGAAACGGTCTGGAGCTTGGAGTCCGCGGGCTTTTCCTTTTCCAACACCTCGCGTTGCGATCGGGAGATGGCGGCGATATCGTCTTTCTTGACCCATAGCATCCATGGGATCAGGATGACGAGCCCGCCGAAGCCCATGATGAGGAACATCGTCTGCCAGTTGAAGGTCGTGATCAGGAATGCTGCCAGCGGAAGGCCGAACGCGGGACCGAGTTTGGTGCCGGTCATGTAGAGGCCGACAGCGGAGCCGCGCTGTTTCTCTTCGAAATGCATACGGATGTACCGCATGCTGGAGGGAGTGACGACAGACTCACCGATGCCTAGCAGGATGCGAATGACAAGGAGGTACCACAGCCCGGTTGTCAGCGCCGTTGCCGCCGACGCAAACCCCCAGAGCAGATTCCCGTAGAAGTAGGGTCTGCGAACGCCGATCTTGTCGACCCAGACACCGGAGGGAATCTGCAGGAACGTGTAGCTCCAGAAGAACGCGCCGAGGGCGATCCCTTGCTGGGTCGGACTCAGATCGATGGTCTGGATCATCACCGGCAGGGCGATGGTCAGACAGACGCGGTCGAAATAGGCGTTGATCATCCCCAAACTAAGGACGCAAACGACAGGCCATCGCATTTTGTCCTGCGAGGCGGCGTCGTGCTCGACTGCGTCTTGTTGCGTAGAAGTGCTCATCTAGCTGGACTCCTCGGGCCGAGGCGGCTGGACCGCCAGGGGGTTGCGGAAGAAGACGTATTCTTCAACCGGGCGGCCCCCGATGACGTGCTCTTGCAGGATGCGTTCGGCAACCTCGGGCGTGACGGAATGATACCAGACTCCCTCTGGGTAGATGACGGCGATCGGTCCGTGGGAACAGACGCGCAAGCAATTCACCTTGCTGCGGAAAACACACTCGTCACCACTCGCCAAGCCCGCTTCGGTCAATCGCTTCTTGAGATAGGCCCAGGATTCGTTCGTTACATCGCGCGGGGCGCACTTGGGTTTGGTCTGGTCCGCGCAGATCAGAAAGTGGCGGGCATAGGGACCGGTCGGGAGGCTCGGCGGCTTAGGATCAGGCATTGACTCTGGCGGGACCGGGAGATATCGCCGCCAAGGGGCGGTCAGCCATTATAGCGGACGTTCCCGGCTATCTCTGCGTCCTGCTGCTCGTCGCCGCGAACCAAAATCGTAACGAAACCCAAGGCATGACGCTCGAACTCGCTGTAACATAATGGGGACGAGGAGTTGGCTGAAACCCGCGGCGGCTTCCACCAGTCAAAAATGATGGGACGGGCGGTGGCCGGATGGGCCTCGGAAAAGGGGGAACGATGATGCGGAACAGACACCGGTTGTTGAATGCGTTGGTGTTGACGGTCTGTTTGGGACTTGCGGGTTGGACAGCGTCGTTCGCCCAGAGGTCGGGCCCGCTCACGCCTCGCGGCCCCAGGCGCGCCCCCGGGCCGACCGTGGCCAAGCCCGAGAAACCCGAGGAATTGCCGCCGATCCAAACCCGCCAGAGGCAGGAAGCGCCGCAAGACATGGCGCTGTTCACCACCGAGACGAACGTGGTCACCGTCGATGTGGCCGTCCTCGACGATCAGGGCCGCTTCATCCCGAAGATCCCGCAGGGCAACTTCATGGTGATGGAAGACGACGTACCGCAACAGATTCAGAGCTTCGGTGTGTCGCAGGCTCCGATGACGGTTGCTCTGTTGATCGAGTTCAATGCGAGGCACCAACGGTACTGGACGGAAACCTGGTACCAGACGTTGGCGGCCGCCTATGGGTTCACAGAAACATTACGGCCGGAAGACTGGGTGGCTGTGATCGCGTACGACCTGCGGCCGGAAATCCTCTCGGACTTCACAAGAGATCGCCGCAATACCTACCAGGCGTTGCAACGGCTTCGCACGACGGGATTCTCCGAGGCGAACCTGTTCGACGCACTCGCGGATACCTGCGAGCGCATGAAAGGCATCGAAGGCCGCAAATCCATCGTATTGATCTCGACCGGAGTGGATACCTTCAGCAAGCTGAACTACGGGCAAGCCCGCCGCATCGTGCAAGATGCCGGCGTAATTGTCTATCCGATCGGCATGATGCAGATGATGCGGCAGTTGATGGACGCGTACGGCTATTTCAACGGACCCTGGGGCGGCGCGGCGCGGATGGACTACTTGCAGGCAGACAATCAGATGCGGACCTTCGCGGCCGAGTCGGGCGGAATGGCCTTCTTTCCGAGGTTTTACGGTGAGTTCCCGAACATCTTCCAGGCCATCCACTACTCGATGCGGAACCAATACACGCTCACCTATGTGCCCTCCAATCAGCAGAAGGACGGCAAGTGGAGGAAGATCAAGGTGCGGCTCATCGACCCCACGAACCCCAAGAACGACCTGCGCATGGTCGCCGGCAAGAAGAACAAGCGGGTGAAGTATCAGGTCGTGGCCCGCTCCGGCTACCGCGCCCCAAGGCCGGTTGAATAGGTTACGGTTCCCACATCACAAGAGCAGGGGAACGTTCGATTCATTTACGCGAGGAATGTTTTTTTGTCATCGGAGCGCTCCGGTGTTTGTTCTGCCAAAGCGCAAGAATGTCGGGATGTCAAGTGGAAAATCTCCCTAGTTTCCAACAACATCGGGCTGCATTGACACTGATCTTGGGCTGCGCTACGCTTTGCGATTCTTGTTTTCTCGATAGTCCCTGAAACAATCGCAAGCTCTGATGAAACGAACTCCTCCCTGTATTCTTCTGATTGATGACAACGAGCACGGGCTGTTGGCCCGCCAAACACTTCTTAAGCAACAGGGCTACGAAGTCGCCATAGCTTCATGCGGGCAAGACGGTTTGGCGAAATTTGCGAAGCAGAGTTTCGACGTGGTCGTAACTGACTACCGGATGCCGGATTTGAACGGATCGGAGGTCATTGAAAAGATTCGCAGCCTCAACAAGGAAGTTCCCATTGTGATGCTGTCCGGTTATGTTGAAAAAATCGGGTTGACGGAGGAACAGATCGGCGCCGACCTTGTCCTCGCGAAGGGCCCCGAAGAAGATCGGGACTTGATGCGTGCGGTCCGGAGACTGGTCAAGAAGAAACCGCAGTCCGAACAACCTCGTACGCACAAGGCCCGGCGGCGAAGGGCGGGCATCTGAACCGGAGTCCCTCATGTCTGGCACGAAGATTACCTGGCTGGGACATTCGACGGTGTCGATTGAGCTCTCCGACGGGAAGGTAATTCTGATCGATCCTTGGATTGAAGGGAACCCCTCCTACCCCGCAGGCCACCGGCTGCACAGGGTCGATCTGCTCCTCATCACGCACGGGCATGTAGACCACATCAACGACGCGGTCTCCGTTGCCAAGAAGTTCAAACCGACGACGGTGGCGATCTATGAGATCTGCCAATGGCTCAGCGGCAAGGGGGTGGAAGACACAGCCCCGATGAACAAGGGCGGCAGCATTGATGTCGCTGGCGTGAGAGTGACAATGACTCACGCGCAACACAGCAGCATGATCGAGGACGGCGGCCAGATGATCTATGCCGGTGAAGCAGCCGGATACGTGGTCCGGCTGTCGGACGGACGTGCCTTGTATCATGCCGGGGATACCAATGTATTCAGCGACCTCCAGTTGATCCGCGATCTTCACAGGCCGCGTTTCGCGATGCTGCCGATTGGAGACCGCTTCACGATGGATCCAAGAGAAGCGGCGCTCGCCTGCCGGTTCTTGAACCCAACTCACGTCCTCCCGATTCACTGGGGAACGTTTCCACTTCTGACCGGCACGCCGGATCAATTGAAGGATCTGCTGAAAGATCAACCGGATGTCCAGGTCATCGAGACGAAGCCGGGCGACACGTTCGTGTGGTAGAGCGTTAACCTACTTTTTCGACAAGTGGTGGGAAAAAGCAGGTCAGTTCGGAACTGCGCCTCGAGACACCGCAGCCTCCTTCGCACACGTCAGATGCGATTGATGAGAGTCGCGAAATAGGCAGCGCCGAAACCGTTGTCAATGTTCACGACCGTGACGTTGCTGGCGCAGCTATTGAGCATCCCCAGCAGTGCGGCGAGGCCGTTGAAGCTTGCGCCGTAGCCCACGCTGGTCGGCACGGCGATCACGGGCACTGCAACGAGCCCGCCCACGGCGCTTGGCAGGGCGCCTTCCATGCCGGCGCAACAGATGATGACCCGCGCTGTTTCCAGCCTTTCTCGGTTCGAGAGAAGCCTGTGGATGCCGGCAACTCCGACATCGTAGATGGTCTCCACTTCATTGGACATGACCTCGGCCGTGACTCTTGCTTCTTCGGCAACCGGGATGTCGCTCGTTCCGGCGCAAACGACGGCAATCTTGCTCTTGCCGATGATGTTGCGGTCGCGCCAGACGCGAATCGCTCCCGAGCGTGGCATGTACTCCGCCGACGATTCAAGGTCCCGGATCGCCTCGGCCATCTCTTCGCTCGCTCGCGTCACCAACAGGTTCGGTGAGCGCTCCAGAAGCTTCGCGGCGATCCCTCGAACCTCGTCCACGGTTTTACCGCGACCGAGGACAACCTCCGGCATGCCATGCCGCAGAGCGCGATGGTGATCGACTTTGGCGAATCCCAGATCCTCGAAAGGCATGTGCCGGAGACGATCCAGTGCGTCGGCCGTATCGCAGGAGCCGGCGGCTACTTCTTCGAGAAGGTCTTTCAGTTTTTGCTCATTCATGTATTCGGAGCATAGCCGGTTTGGAACATGTCTGCCAATGGGGTATCGGAGCAACACGACAAGGGGGCCGGCCTTGGGGCAGCATCATGCATGGGGAGAAACGAAACGCTTCAGGTTAGAACCGGATGCGGTCACCTACTTGCAGCTGGTGGGCTGCTGCCTGACCGCCCGCGAGTTCCAGCACGTATTGGGACTTAACAGAGCCTCCGTAGTTGGGGCAGTCGGAAGGGTTTGTCGAGCCACAGGGAGGAGTGTCGGCCGAGATTTCGACGATCACGCCTTCAGGGTCCATCCATATGATGTCGAGCGGGATGAGGGTTTGGAACATCCAGAAAGTGTGCTCCTTGTAAGTGGAGAAGTTGAAGAGCATGCCTCGGTCGGCCGCAAGTTCACGGCGAAACATGAGGCCTCGTTGTTGCTCGGGCGCACTGCTCACTACCTCGGCGCGAATCACTGCGCCGTCCGGCAGAGTGATTGAAACGCCGTCTGCGCTCGGGCTCGCCGCCGACGGGGAGTCCGAACAACTCGAGAAGCCACCGGCCGCGACCAGGAGCACCGCCACGATGGTCACGACGGCCTGTCGCTCATCAATAACCAGCTTCGATTTCATGACCACAGCCCATCAGGCCCGAGTCGGAGCCGCGATGTGTTTTTTGAAAAAATGCAATCTTACGGCAACGCAAACACATAGAGCACGCTCTCCGCCGCAATGGCGACATGCTGCCGCCCATCCACTGCATACGACATCGCCGAACTCCGATAGGCCGACCCCAACTGACGGCTCCAGAGAAGCCTGCCGTTTTCGGCGTCGAGTGCAACGAAGTACCCCCGGTAGGTTCCCCCGAAAACCAATCCGCCTTTCGTCGCTAATACTCCGATCGTCGGCATCGCCTCGATCAGGTCAAACCGCCAGCGGATATCCCCCGTCAGCGGATCCATTGCGGCGATCGCGCCCGGTTGCGACTCACCTGGATCGAGCTGTTGCCCGGTGCCGGTGTACGGACGCCCCGCGATCGGCGGCTTGGTCATGCTCGTGTAGGTGGCGCAGGCGTCACGCATCAGCAGGTAGAACAACCCCGTATCGGGACTGAACGACGGCGCCGACCAATTCGTGCCGCCCCACGCATCCGGGCACACGCGGTTCCCCTCTTCGGTAGGGTCCGTATTCGGAATCACGATGGGCCGTCCCTTCGCATCCAGGCCGTCCGCCCACGTCTGATGAACGTAGGCGCGACCCAGCAGGAACTCGCCCGTCTCGCGGTCCAACACGTAATAAAATCCGTTGCGGTTGGCCTGGATCAACAGTTTCCTTTGACGGCCTTTGAACTCGGCATCAATCAGCACGGGATCCTGGTTTGAATCCCAGTCGTGCGTATCGTGCGGCGTGTGCTGGAAGTACCACTTCAACCGGCCGGTCTCCGGATCGAGTGCAACGACCGAGTCCGTATACAAGTTATCGCCCTCGCGAACCGTCCCGTCATAGTCCGGTGCCGGATTTCCTGTCGTCCAGTAGAGCAGGTTGAGGTCCGGATCATACGTTCCCGTCAGCCAGGTCGGCCCGCCGCCGAACTCCGCCGAGTTCCCCGCCCAAGTTTCGCGGGCCGGATCGCCCTCCTGCGGGATCGCCCAGAACCGCCAAAGCTTCTCACCCGTTGCCGCATCGAAGGCATCAAGAAACCCGTTGAGTCCGCACTCGCCCGATGTCACGCCCACAAAGATCTTTCCATCCACCGCCAGCGGCGCGAGTGTTATCGAGTAACCCTTCTTGTAGTCATCCACGGCGACGTCCCAGATCACGTTGCCCGTCTTCGCATCGAGCGCGACCAGCCGCGTGTCGAGCGTCGCCATGTACAGACGGTCGCCGAGAATCGCGAATCCGCGATTCGTCATCACCGTGCAGAAGCTGTGAATGTCATCGGGGACCGGACGCCGGTAGCGCCAGATCACGCGGCCTGTCCGGGCATCGAGAGCGGACGCGTCATTTTTCGGCCCGGTGATGAACATCAGCCCGTCGACAACGATCGGTGACGTCTCGACCGTTCCGCCGCCGAACTGATGTGTCCAGGCCAACCGAAGGTCGTTCACGTTCGCTGTTGTGATTTCATGCAACCCGCTGTAATGCCTGCCGGATAGATCGCCCCAGTAGGTCAGCCAATTCTCCGGTTCCAAATGGGCCTTGCGCAACCGCTCCGAGGTCACGTTCAGATCCGCTGCCGGTTTCCAGTAGGCCTTGGCCATGGCGCCGGCCTCCGGCGGGGACTTGAGGAGGAAAGCGCTTACATCTTCCACCTGCGACGCACTCAGTGCAGGCTTCGGCATCAGCGATTGCTCCACATGCCTCACCCGCACTGCATCCTTCTTCAAGAGCATGTGCAGGCGTTCTTGACGATCCATGAACTGAACAGAGAAGGTATCCTCATTCCGTCGGCTCCCCTCGACGATCCGGCCGTCCGGGAACTCGACTTCAATCGTCTCGAACCCCGGCCGCAGACTCTCACTGGGGTCCGTGATCGCCTTGCGCAATTCGCTCAGCTTCTTCTCGTCGCGGATTTTTGTCAGGTCCGGCCCCAGGCGCCCCCCATGTCCGCTGAAGAAATGACAGCCTGTGCAGCCTCCGGCTCCGAAAAAGATCTCGCGCCCCTCTGATGGGTCTCCCGTGACCGGCTCCTGCTCTACCTCCGACAACGTTCTTAGGAAAGCAATGATGTCCAATGCGGCTTCTTCCGACATCTCCGTCGAGGGCATCTGCGTACCGGGAATCCCTTGCCGGATATTCAGCTTCAACTCCATATCCGATCCGCCCCAGCGCCACTGGCCTGTTGTGAGATCCGACCCTCGTCCCCCTTTGGCGTTCTCGCCATGACACGCGGCGCACTTCTCCGCGAACAGCTCACGTCCGCGCTCGATCTGCAACTCGTCCGCCCGAATCGGAGAGATCGCCGCTGTCGAAATCGTAATCAAGGCCAACCCAAAGAAACGATCGATCATTCGCATATCCCTCACTTAACCGGCGGCACTCAGCCCAATACTGCTTCGACCGAATCTTTGAGTGCATTGGCAATCCGGTCCAGTTGATCCCGGGTCGTAACGATCGGGGGCGCCAGACAATAAACATCTCCCCGCAGCCTGCTGAACACTCCTCTCTTCTGTGTCTCCGCGTGGACCCGCGCCCCAATCTTGTCGGTCGCCGGAAACTCTTCCTTCGTCAATCGATCTTTGACCAACTCGACCGCGCACATCAGGCCCTTGCCCCGTACTTCACCCACGTACGGATGGTCCCCCAATGCCTGTTCCAGACAGCGCAACAGGTATTCACCCTTCTCCGCCGCCAGCCGCGGGAACCCTTCCTCTTCGATGATCCTTAGATTCCGCAGCGCCACTGCGCAACCCACCGGGTGCGAGCTGTATGTGAATGCGTGCATCCAGGGCGATGGACTCTCGTCGAGTGTGCTGGCTATCTCGTCGTTGACGCCGACCCCGCCGAACGGGAAATAGCCGGATGTGATCGCCTTTGCAAACTGCATCAAATCCGGCTCGACACCCCAGTGGTCCAGCGCGAACAGCTTGCCCGTTCGTCCGAACCCCGTGATCACCTCGTCTGCCGCGAACAGCACCTCGTACTGATCGCAAATCTGTCGAATCCGCCTGAAGTAGTCATCCTGAGGGACGAGGACCCCGCCGGCGCCCTGTACCGGCTCGGCGAGAAACATCGCCACGGTATCCGCGCCCTCGTGCAGAATCGCACGCTCGAGCTCGTTCGCAGCGGCAATGCCTTGACTCACTCCGTCCGCCGCCTCGTATCGATAAGGATACGGCGACGGGATATGGATAAAGCCCGGCACTCGCGGCTCGAACAGCGGCCAATAACCCTTGATTCCCGTGGCGCTCATCGCTGCCAGCGTAACGCCGTGATAGGCCCACTGCCTCGAGATGACCTTCGTCTTCGCCGGCTGACCACGCAGCTTCCAGTACGACCGTGCGACTTTGATGCTCGTTTCCGTCGCCTCGCCCCCGCCCGACGTGAAGAAGAAGCGATTGATCGACGGGTATGTGATCGATGCCAGCTTCTCCGCGAGTTCGATGGCTCGCGGATTCGAACTGCCGGCGTACCCTGAACAGTAGCCGAGCTGTTTCATCTGTTCCGCTGCGGCTTCGGCCAGCTCGCTGCGGCCATGTCCGGCGACAACGTTCCACAGCCCCGCCAGCGCGTCGATGAATTCCTTGCCGTCCGCATCGAACAGAATGGCTCCTTCGCCGCCGACCCAAACATGCCCGCCCTCGTGCGTCGGGCGACTATGCAAGGGATGAATGAGATGAGCGAGGTCTCGCTCGATGAATTCCGGTTTCGTCGCCGTCGACATCAAAAACCTCGATTCGACTAATCAGTCTGTGTGTTGTGGTCCGATGCGAAAAACAGTGGCGCTGTGGCGCTGCTGAATGTTCTACTCCCGTTTGAGACAAGAAAGACCAGAAAAGTCGCGGGGGGTTGTCTCGCCTCGTATCGTCAAGCCCTTTTATAATTTATCTTTGGCTTTCCGGATGAGGCTGGGGACTTCTTCCGGCTGCACTCGGATGTGCTCGGAAGCCCGAAAGGTGCGTCCCTCACTGAGCATTCGGACAACCGCGATGACCGCCTTCGGATCGCCGTCAAAGAAAGCTAGATCATCCCCGAGTTCTTCGGCGATTCGTTCCAGAACGGCGGAGGAAGGCCGGCGCAGCGTCCAGAAGCGGTTGAGCCAAATGCCGTCTCCTCGGCCTAAAGTTCGTTTCAGAGTTCCTGTTTTCGCTATCATCCGATTCTTTTCGTGCGTGAGGCAGTGGGACTCCACGCATCTTGGTTCGTTCAGGCCGGAGAACCCGTCGCAGTCCAGTATACCTGCCAGGATCTTCGGAGAGGGTCAGTTTCTGTTGCAGGGAGTGTCGTCGATGCCCAATCACGTACTGGCGTTGCTGTTTGTGTTGTGCTTGATCGCCGTGCCCCCCGCGTCCGCTCAGGACGTGGAACCGCGCTTCACCGAGAACAATCTGCTGTTGCGTCCGCAAGGCTACCGCGAGTGGATCTTCATCGGCGCTACGCTCGGTATGAGCTACGAGCCGAGTGCGGAGAAGCGTCAACACCCGAAGTTCCATAACCTTTACATCAACCCGTCGTCTTACCGGGAGTACAGGAAAACGGGCCGCTTCCCTGATCGCACGATTATCGCGATGGAGGTGCTGACTGCCGGCTCGCGCGAGTCGATCAACCAGCAGGGGCACTTCCAGGATAAGTCTCTCGGTGTCGAAGCCGCTGTGAAAGACACATCGCGGTTCGAAGAGGGCTGGGCCTACTTCAACTTCATCGACGAGGACGGTTCCGCCAAAGACAGCGCTGAGGCATACCCCAAGGAGCGTTGCTGGTCATGCCACAACGAGCACGCCGCTACGGACAACGTTTTTACGCAGTTCTATCCGGTTCTCCGCCGCGGGCCGTAGCTAGGTGATGATTTCCTCCACGACTCGGGCCGGGAACTGATCCGTCAAGCGTTCCTGGAGCCCATGGCGCTCGAAGACCAGGTCGCGGAAGTTCATTCCCAGCAGATGAAGGATCGTTGCGTGGAAATCGTGAACGCTGGTGCGGTTCTCTTGCGCCGCGTGACCAAACTCGTCCGTCGCGCCGTAGATCGTTCCGCCTTTCGCGCCGCCGCCGGCCAGCCAGACGCTGAAGCCGGGCGGCCCATGATCGCGGCCGGCACTCTCGGCGTTCACGTTCTTTTGGGACAGCGGCAAGCGCCCGAATTCGCCGCCCCAAATCACGAGCGTGGAATCCAGCAGATCCCGTTGCTTCAGGTCGGCCAGCAACGCCGCGACAGGCTTGTCGGTCTTGCCGCAAGCGTACCGCAGGCCTTTGACGAGGTTCGAATGCGAATCCCAAATCTGTGACTCGATGTAGAGTTGCACAAACCGCACGCCGCGCTCGACGAGGCGCCGCGCCATCAGACAGCGCTTCCCATAGGAGTGCGTCAGGCTGTCGTTGAGGCCGTAGGCCTCGCGGGTCTTCTCATCCTCTTGCGAGACATCGAGCGCGTCACCCGCTTCCAACTGCATGCGCGCCGCCAGCTCATAGCTGGAAATCCGGCCGTCGAGGCTGGGTTGGAAAGGACGCTTTTCGCGATGCGCAGCGTCCAGTTTCCGTAACAAGCGCCGCTCGGCATCGGCCAGCCCCTCGGGCCATTCCGGTCGTGAATCGAGGTTCATTACCGGCGGCCCCTCGGCGCGAAACCGCGTGCCCTGGTAGATCGGCGGGAGCCACGCGGACTGCCAATTGGAAATCCCGTTGATCGGCAGGCCCTTCGGGTCGTCGAGCACCACGTAGGCGGGCAGATTCTGGTTCTCCGTCCCGAGCCCATACGCCACCCAGGCGCCGATGGACGGCCGAGTCGACACCGTGCGGCCCGAATGCATCAGGAACAGCGCCGGCTCGTGGTTGAAGTGACCGCCGTACATCGATCGGATCAGCGCCACATCATCGACGTGCTTGGCGAAGTACGGCATGATCTCCGAGACATCCATGCCGCATTGGCCGTATTTCTGAAACTTGAACGGCGACGGCAGCAGGCCCTCCGACTCGTGGGGCGATGTAATGTCCGTCGTCATCTCGCGTACGGGAACCTGACCGGCGTACTTCTCGAGCGCCGGCTTGGGGTCAAGCAGGTCTACCTGACTCGGCCCGCCGTTCATGAAGAGGTGAATGACCGCCTTGGCCTTGGGCTCGAAATGTGTCGGTTGCGGACTGAGATCGTAGACTTCCCGCCCGTGGGCGGCAGCGGCCATCGCTGGGTTCGATCGGAACAGATCGGCTCCCAGCAGCGACGCCAGAGCCGCTCCGTGGAGTCCGTCCCCGAGCCGCGAGAAGAAATCGCGTCGGCTTGGACGGCGATTCCTTTTGGGGGATCGTGGGCCTTCGGTCGGTTGATTCATCACCATCCTCAGTCGATAAAGCTGAACTCGGCCGAGTTGAGCATCGTGTGGCAGTAACTCGCCAGCGCCAGCCAACGCGACTTCCACCCCATCGGCGCCGGATCCTGGTCCTTCGTGAGCCGCTCGAGCCACATTCCCCCGAACTCGTTGAGAGCCGCAAGGCTGTCCCGCTTCTCGTCGGCGCTGGGCCGCCGTGACAAGGTCCGCACAAATACGGCTTCGACTTGTTCCGCCGGGTCCGTCCCGACCTCATCCATCAATCGTCCCGCCATGTATCGCGAGTGTTCCCATACGTCCGTACCGTTCATCATCTGCAGCGCTTGCGTGGGGACCTGCGACTGCCGCCGCTCGATGCAGTTCGGCGTCATGCGGGGCAGATCGTAGGCATCCAGCAATGTGAGCGGTTTTTGCATTTTCTGCGTGACGTAGAGGCTACGCCGAAAACCGTTGGTCGACCCTTCCGCGACGACCTCCTTGTTTTCCTTGATTTCCAGTTTCGAAGGCGGCCCGTACATCTCCTCATCCAACCGTCCGCTGACACGCAGGATCGAATCGTAGAGCGTTTCCGCATCCATGCGCCGCAACGGCATGCGGCTGAACAGCTCATTTTCGGGATCTGCCGCCTCGAGGGCTTCGCTCGTCTGTGATGTCTGGCGATAGGCCGTCGACGTCATCATCAGGCGGTGCATGTGCTTGATGCTCCAGCCGCTCGCGACGAACTCGGTGGCGAGCCAGTCCAACAGTTCCGGGTGGGAGGGCGGCAGCCCCGAGCGGCCAAAGTTCGCCGGGCTCGCAACGATTCCGCGCCCGAAGTGGCGCATCCAGAGCTGATTTACGAGCACGCGGGACGTCAATGGATGATTCGGTTGCGTCAGCCATCTCGCCAGCGCCAGCCGGCGGCCGCTGGATTCCGCGCCTTCGTACGGAGTCTCGATCTCATACGGCCGGAGTCCCACTTTGAGCACCGAGGGAACACCCGGCTCAACGGCCTGCACGGGCGTCACCGGATCGCCGCGCTGCAACAGGTACGAGACGGAGGACTCACCGCCCATATCCATCAGGACACGAATGTGCGGCTCCGGCAACAACTGCCCCTTCGTAGCATTCAAGTCCTTTTGAATGGGATCGACCCGGCCGGCGATCTCGGGATATTCCTTCTTCAGTTGGGGGCTCGTGATCTCGATGGTCTTCGCAAACTTGCGCGCCAGGTACTGCTGGACGCTTGTTCGCTGGTCCTTGGGCGTGTTACCGAGCGTCCGTAAGTCGTCTCGAACTCCCTCGGGCAATTCGGCGAGCCTCTTTTCGAGCAGCTTTTTGCGATACGGCCCTTCTTCCCGCGCCAACGCCTTCTCGAGTTGCTCGATCTTTTCCTGCAAAGGTGTGTTGTGCTCCTTGACCGCTCGTTTCTCGCTGTCGAGCGCCAGGTCGAGTTGCCGCTTCTTGGGCGGCATCCAGTCGTAGGGGTCGTAGGCCGTTTGCAGGATCGCGCTGAAGCGATAGTAATCCCGCTGTGGAATCGGATCGTACTTGTGGTCGTGGCACCGCGCGCAGCCCACCGTGATGCCCATGACCGCGGATGTGATCACCTGAATCTCGTCAGCGATGATGTTCATCCGCTCCGGGATGAAGCCGCGTTCGGGGGCGTCGGTCGGGTCCGACGCGGTGCGCAGAAAGCCTGTCGCCGCCAGCCGGTCGATCAAGTCCTGCGTCACTTCCTGATCGCGGTAGTCGCCCAGCTCGTCGCCGGCGATCTGCTCCATCAGAAACCGGTCATACGACTTGTCACTGTTGAGTGCCCGGACCACGTAGTCGCGATAACGCCATGCAAACGTTCGAGGGTTGTCGTGGTTCCCGAAACCTTCCGAATCGCTATGCCCGGCGAGGTCCAGCCAGTGCCGCGCCCACCGCTCGCCGTATCGGGACGAGTCCAACAACCGATCGACGATCCTCTCATACGCGTCGGGACGCAGGTCCGCCAGGTATTCCTTGACTTCCTCCTGTGTCGGCGGCATCCCGATCAGATCCAGGTACGCTCGGCGCATGAGTTGCACGCGCTCGGCTTCTCGTGAGTAGGTCAGGCCCTTCGTTGAGAGCTTCCGCAAGAGGAAGGCATCGATCGGGTTCTTGACGCTTTCGCTGGATTCGACGGTGGGGACCTCCGGGCGCTTGGGCGGCAGGAACGACCAGAAACGCCGGGCTTCATCACTCACCAACGGGTCGTTCTCCAAATCCACCGCCAGCGTTTCTCTTGGCGGTCCTTCCGGCGCGCCGGCGGCGATCCAGCGCCGAACCTTTTGCAGCTCGTTTTCCGTCAGTGGACGGACCGAGTTCTTCAGTTGCAGTTCGGGGGGCGGCATCTCGCCCGACTCGATCCGTTGAATGAGCAGGCTGCCGTCGGGGTTGCCGCGGATCAGGGCCGGACCCGACTTGCCGCCCTTGATCCGTCCCGCCACCGTTCGGAGATCCAGGCCGCCCTCCTGCTTCCGCTTGCCATGGCAGGCCACGCAGCGGATCTGGAAAATGGGCAGGATCTCGTGCTCGGTCAGTTCCTCGTCACCCGGACCCGAGGCTTGCGTCAACTCCGCGTCGTTGCGCGGCGCCCCTTTGTCGATCCAGAGCCGCAGCGTGTCAATGTGCTCTTGAGGAAGTCGTGCATCGCCGGGCGGCATCACGCCGGACACCACCTTTTCCAGCAGCAAGCTCGATGCCGAAGATCCCGCCACCACGGCCGGACCCGATTTGCCGCCCTTGACGATCGTCTCCTTCGACCGCAGATCGAGTCCTGCCTGCGGAGACGTATCCCCGTGGCAGGCTATGCAGTTCTCCTTGAAGATCCGCCCGACCTCTCCCTCGAAGGTCGGTGTTGTTCCCGCAGCGCCGTCAACCTGTCCGGCGCAAAGAACCATCAGCAGAGCCGTGCAAGGGAGTACGCCGGCCAGACTCCTCCGCCACGATGCTCGCCGCGGCCGCAAGGCTGCTCCGGACAGGCCGCTGAAACGCGTGATGAATGCCTCTCTCACGGTTGTCTTCTACCTGCTTGTAACAGATTACAGCACGATTCGGGATCGACTTCAATCCCTGTGCGGGCGGGGAGTGATTGCGGAACATCCGTCGCCCGCATGCTCCGATCTTCTTCTAAGCGGCCATGCGGTTCACGAAACACGAGACACGAAACACGAGACACGGCCTTGAATGCATCGCCAAAGCCGGGCGCGTCAGTTTGCTGGGTCTGACGCTTGCCTTGATGTCAGCGGTCCTCCCGTGACTGCTGGATATAGCGGACTGCGGCGCGAGCAAGCAGCCCCGAGCGCGTTTCTCCTTCGCGGGCCGCGAACTCGTCGACGATGGCCAGCACACGCGCTGGCATCGTGATGTTGACCCGCGTCGACCGGCTCGACAGCTTGGAAACGTCGACGTCGACGAGAGCCCATATCCCGTTCCCGTGGTCTTTGTTGGCTTGGTGTGCTTCCAGTGATGTCTTCTCGGGAATAGGCTCGCCGTCCATGAGCAGTCCTTCGAGATGACAGGCCACGGCCTCGTGAGCGGACTCGATGGTTTCCTCCAGCGTATCGCCCGCTGAAAAGCAGCCGGGAAGGTCCGGCACGGTGACCCCGTAACCGCTCTCTTCGTCTTTGTGAATCACGATCGGGAATTGCATCAGCGATCCTCCCATTTCCATTCGGCTTGGCGGTAGATGTTGCGCAGCGTCCCTATCAGCCCGTGGTAAGAGTCCCGTGGAAGGCGCGGCGGGCTCCTGCGGTCGCTCGGCGCGAAGTGAGGAGGATGGCGATCCGGGTGATCTCCTCCGACGAACGACAAAGCCGACGGCCGCAAACGTCCGTCGCCCGAAGGGTTACGCGCCACTTCTGCTCGGCTGCGCGGCGAGTTCGGCGCCGTGTTCCTGGAGCGGCCAGGTGTTACGCAATTGGCCATGGGGCGCGTAACGCCGCCCGCGTGACTCTTACCACGGGCTGTTTGGGGATGTCCTTGGTCGGATGCTTGACGGTGACGCGCCCCGCCTTCTTGGGGTGCATGAAATGATGATGGCTTCCTCGCGTGTTTCGAAGCACCCAACCGTCCTGTTTGAGTTTCCGAATGACGCCTATGCTGCTCAAATGCGTATTATACACACTAACGGCGTCTGCTCGATCATGCATCGGCTGGTGGCCCGCTACAGGCGAAAGACCGTTACACTCTATTTCTCGCACTTGATCCCAACAGAGGGGGTTTCTGCAATGGAACGACGTGATTGGATGCAGGCGATGCTGGCGGGGAGCGCGGGCCTTGCCGTGGCGAGCGCCGGCGCGCAGACAGGCGTTTATATGCCTGCGACGCACGCCCGGCAGGATACCGAGCTCTACGTCGAGCGCGACGAGCCGGGCCGGCCGCACCAGGGCAAGGTGTTGGCCGCCATCCAGCCGCATAACGACGACATGCCGATTTACTACGCCGGTGCGGCCGCGAAGATGATCAACGAGGGATATACGGCGTACCTGATTCGAACCACGAACGACGAAAAGCCTGGGCCGGGGACATTGGCCGACACCAACAAGGCGAACGAGATCGACAATTTCGAAGTGGGCCGGGTGATGGGCTTCAAGAAGGTGTACGACTTGGGCTACCGCAACCACCGCATGGACAACGTTTCGATTGTCGAAGTGCGGGCGCGGTTGATCTTCCTTTTCCGGCTGTTGAAAGTGAACACCATCATCACCTACGACACTTGGGGCCACTATGACCGCAACCCTGACCATTGGATGACGGCCCGGGCGGTGGAAACAGCGCTCTGGATGGCGGGTGGACGCAAGGACTATCCCGAGCACTTCGATGCCGGCTTGGAGCCGTCGCGGATTCGGGAAACCTACTACTACGCGCGAGGTCCGCAGTTGGTCAACCGGATCGTGGATATCTCGTCGGTGATCGATGTCAAGGCGAAGTCGCTACAGGTTTGCCAGACCCAGGGCCCGGGCGGCTCGCGGGGGTCGCGTCTCAAGAAAGAACTGGCCGGGAAGGGACTGCAACTGCCGCTGCTGCGGGGTGACGACGAGTCGGCCGATATCGCCTACATCAAGGAGTTTGCCCTGGAGCACAACCGGACCCTGGGCAGGAAGTACGGATTGGAGTGGGCCGAGAAGTATCACTATTGGGGCCCCTCGGTTCTGGCTGGACAGGGAACGGGACGCGTCAACCAGTATGTCGAGGAAAATGCGGTCCCGTTATAGCTTCAGGCATTGCATCCGGATAGTACTCTCAAGTCATTGATAAAAAGTATCTTTCCACTTCAACCTGTTCATCGATGTGGCGAGGCGAAGTGCGCGAGAGGGCCGTCAGGACGAGGCGCGAGCCGCTTGGCGCGCGCAGGCGTACTTGACAGTACGTTGAGCACGGCAAGCAAGCGCAACGAAGTCCTGGCGGTCGTATCGTGTGCTTCGACCGTCGGGTGGTGAGAAATGCAGGCTAGAACGTTACTTTCGTCATCAACTGGAACGTTCTGGGAAACCCACGGTTGCCATCGATGCGTCCGAACTCGCTTGTTCCGAACACGGTGGATGGCCCGCGCCAGTTGACTCCGTTCAACACGTTGATGAACTCGAACCGGAACGTGAGGTTCGCATCCTCGAATAGCGGTGTGGCCTTCTCGAATGCCACATCCCAGTTGACGAACCGCGGCGTTCTGGCCGTTGCCGTCGTTCGCGGCGCGGCGCTCACCTGAAGGCCTGGCGTCGGCGCGACGGAACCCGCGGTAATGTACCGTGCGGTATTGCCGAGCGGGTCGCCCCCTCCGGATACGTCCACGTTCGCCGGGCGCTGGTGACTGAACCCGTAAGCGCTCAACGGATTCGCGTTTTGAGTGATGACGAGTGGGAAGCCACTGCGCACCGTGGACGCCAGCGAGGCCGTCCAGCCTCCCAGCAACTTGTCTTTGCCCGGCAGCCGGTACATGAGATTGAGGTTGACGTTGTGCGGCGCATGCAGGAGCGAGGGCGAGTAATCCTGTTCCAGCACGGGGCATTTCTGGAAAGCGCACTCGTCCGGGGTGTTGTAGACCGAACTGGTCTCGCTCTCCACCAACGTGTTGGATTCGTAGATGTTGTCCCTGTGCCTCGTGAACGTGTAGTTGAGCCGTGCGCCCCAACGGTCGCTGAATCGTTTTTCGAACTCGAACCGCAGTGAATGGTAGAACGACTTGCCGCCGCTGACGTGGCGGGCGTACACATTGCGGAAATGAGGATAGGGACGGAGCAACTGCCCGAGCGGCAGCGTCCTTTCATGGGCGAAGGAGCCGAAATTCGAGTTGCCATGGAACGGATTCGGATAGTGTTCGTTCAACCGGCCGCCGAGCGCCAGGTACGAATCGGATAACTGGTTGATGTTGACCACCGAGTCGAAGGTCCCTCCGATGGGCAAGTCGGTCCCCTTGCTGCCGACGTATCCGGCCTTGACCACTGCGGTGTCGCCGATGTTGCGCTGAAGGTCCAGGGACCATTTCTGGATGTACGGAGAGTCGCGGTATTGCTCGTTGAAGTAGACGTCCCCGCTGATGTTCTGGAGGCGCCGGTTGGCGTTGCCGACCGGGTCGAGGATGCCGTGCGGGAATGGAACGGATGCCGACGCCTCGGGAGGAGTGACGCCGTCCACGCTGGTTTCGAGATTGGTCACCGCCGAATACCCGTACGTTCCGATCTCGGACGCGCCCGTGCCGCTCGGAATCGCATACGGAGCCCAGAAGACGGCGTATCCGCCCCGCAGAACGGTTCCCGCGCTCAGGCTGTAGGCGAATCCGATCCTGGGTCCGACCTTGATCGGCGGCGGGTTCCACTGGTGGCTGGGATGGCCGTCGACACCGGCGTACATGAGTCCGCCTCTCAGGGGGAAACCGGGAAGCGGCGCGTCGATCTCAGGCGCAACGGCCGCCTCCACCGGAAACGGCTGCGTGCGGTCCCAACCGACCGCAAAATCGTTGCTGTCTTCCTTGAGGCCCGTTTCCCTCTCGAGACGAAGCCCGAGATTGAGGACGAGGTTCGACGTGGCTCTCCAATCGTTCTGGACGAACCCGCCGAAGTAGTCCAGGAAGAGATTCGCCCTCGCGCCGAGCGTCGCCCTGCCGGCGGACGGCACGCCCAGCAGCAGATCGGCAAGCCCGCTGCCCGAGCCGGTTTCGGGGCTCGCCGGATTCGGGCCCTGCGTGAATCTCTTGCCGAAACGCAGCGAAAACCCGTGTCCGAAATCCAGAGTGCGCAGGCCGAGCCGGCGCCACTGCGCGCCGTACTTCAACGTGTGGTTCCCGATGAATTGCGAGAAGGTTCCGCTCACCTCGCGGGAAAGCCACTGAATATCGTTGTTGCTGTTCGACCCATGGGTGTGCCCGTCGTCGCCGTACTCCGCGACATGGATCAAAGGAAACTGCCCCTCGTAGCCGTCCTGGGCGTAGATCTTGTCCAGGAAACCGCCTTGGATGCCAAGCTGGCTCCGAATCTCCTCTTTGCTGTATAAGGGATTCTCCCTGGAATCGTTGAAATAAGTCTGACCGTACCTCAGGTTCAGCACCGACGTGGTCGTGACGACGAAGGTGTTGTTGACCGCCAGGGCATGGACGTCCCGCCCGAGGATCGATGAGCCAAGAGCGAACGCCGGCGGCGATTCTGCATTCAGAAGGTCCTGGTAGTGACCGAAACCCGGCTCTTCCGATGTGTAGTAGAGGTACGTCGCGGTAAGCTGCCAGTTGTCGTTGACCGTGTGGTTCAGGTTGCCGGTGGTCTGCAGCGCCTGCACCGTCTGGATGCCCGAAGTCGAACGCAGTCCGCCGCCGGGGTCGAGGCTCGCCAGCATCCGTGTCAAGGCCGAGCCGGTCGGATCCAGCAGGGTCTCCGGAATGCGGTTGTTGGAAAACGGGCGCCGCTGGCCGTTCGCATCTCTATCGAACGGGTTGTAGATGTTCGATCCGCTCTCGGAAAAATCGCCCCGGGTCTCGACCGCAGTCGGAATCGCAATCGACGTGTTCTCGATGGCGTCGTCGGAAAACCCCTCTGCGGCGAGCCAGAAGAACGTGCGGTCCTTATCGATGGGTCCCCCGAATGAACCTCCCGCCAGGTTGTAGGGAGCGGCAGTGAGGTCTTGCTGGTCGAGTACGCCCGAATCGAGCTCTTGCTGCTGAAAATAGCCCAGTTTTCTCCAGAACGTGTTCAGCTTGGCGGGACGGAATTGATACAGGGCGCTCCCCGCCCACTGGTTCGTGCCGCTGCGGTGAATCGTGTTGAATACTCCTCCGCCCGTCCGGCCCATCTCGGCGTCGTAGGTGTTCGTCTGCACCTTCATCTCTTGGACGGCTTCGAAGATGGGAATGATCACGGAACGGTTTCGCAAGTCGGTCATCGAAACGCCGTCGACCGTGTAGTTGTTGCCGCGCAGCGGCCCGCCTCCCAGTGACAGCAACGATGAATTTGTTTGATCCGACTGCTTCACCCAGACCGGGTTTCCCGTGTGCACGACATTGGGCGTGGTCACCGCCATGATGAAGACGTTTCGGCCGGGAGACGGCAGGGCTTCGAGTTGCGTGCGGTCGATCATCGACGAAACCGATGCCGTCCCGTTCTCGACGAGCGGAACCGTTCCCGTGACCGTGATCGTCTCTTCCACGCCTCCGACGCTCAACGTGATGTCCACCACGAGCCAGGACGAGATCTCGACGATCAGTTCCTCCCGCACGAATGGCGCGAAGCCCTCCAGCTCGGCGCTCAGCCGGTACCGTCCGGGTTGCAGGTTCGGAAACGAATACTCACCGGCTGCGTTGGACGCGGTGCTCCGGAATCCGCCGATTTCCTCGTTCTCGAGTGTGACCTGCACCCCGCCGAGAATCCCGCCGTTGACGTCCGCGATCATCCCGCGCACGCCGCCCTGAAAGGTCTGGCCGTGCGCGCTGGAGGCGGTGCCGAGGGCGCCGAGAAAGGAGGCGGCCCAAATGAAGAACATTCCCATCTGCAGCGAAGGTTTCACCGTGAGAGCCGTGAATGACCGTGGGCTGAACAAGACGAATCCCATCACGCCGGCCGACGGTTCGAGTTTCGGAATCTCATGATCGGCTGCGCCGCACGCGGCAGGCGTTGCGCCCGTCGCCGGAGTGACTGCAAGGAAAGAGGACAACCCGGGTGCTTACACTCAGAATATTCGATCCGGTACAACATTTGCAGACCGTCTTGTATTGAACGATGGTTGGCCTGCATGTCTCACCACGCGGCGAGGCGAAGTCCGTGAGAGGGCCGTCAGGACGAGGCGCGAGCCAAGCGGAGGAAAAAGGCGTGAGCAGGCTAACCCCTCGGGTCAAGAAACACGAGACACGAGACACGAAACACGGCTTTCACGCTTTTCACTAAAAACGAAAAACCAAAAACTAAAAACTATCCACTAACCACTATCCACTATCCACATCCTTCCGCCCGACAGGGACAACCGTCCCTGATGTCATCGCCACGACGAGCCCCCGCTCGGCATGGGTCATGTCAACGTATGCGCGAACCTGGGAACAATAGTGCTCCAGGTTCTCAGGCTTGAGGCTGACATCGCTCTTCCAGTCGACCACTACCTGCGGCGCGCCGTCGGAATCGAACGCGATTGCATCCGCGACTCCCGCCGTCACCTCCTCTTGCGTGTCGTTCATGGTGGTGGCGTATACGGGAAACTCGGGCATCAAGCGTGGTTTCAGCAAGGCGATCTCCGGAAGCGACAAGGTACGAACGACGCAGTTGGCAAGCTCGGCTGGGGACAGTCCCCGGGCAGGGTCGTCTGCGATGCGGTGTCCTGCTGCGCTGATCAACGCTTCTGCGCGCGCCATGAGGCTTGTGCGCGACTCTGCTGTCTCGCCGCTGAGAACCTCCTCCATGAGCTTGTGCAGGATGAGGCCGCGTTCACGCCCGCCCTGGATCATGGCCGCGTCGCTGCCGGCCGCCGCTGCGCCGTCGCCGTCGCTTTCAACGATTTCAGGCAGCCTCTCCTGTAGCACCGCTGCGGTTGCGCTTTCATCTCTGCTCGGCGTCAGCCAGACGATCTTCCGCTTGCGGTCCATGATCGCGGCGGCTTCCGCTGCGAAAATCCCGCGTGTCTGCCTGTTCTCCTCGGGGGGCGCCGCGACGTCGACCTCGAGTGGAACATGTTCACGCGAGAGCGGCGGCAGTCCGGACAGCGGCGGATCGATGAGCGAGATCCATGTCGCTGGTTTGGCTTTGACATCGAACCGTGGCAGGATCAGAAGTTCGCGTGCCCGTGTGGTGGCGACATACCAGATGCGAATACGCTCTCGGTCGAGTTCTGCCTTCTCGGCGTCGCGCGCCGCCTCGTATCCGGTCGGCGGTACGCCGAACACGGGGCAGTAGAAGCGGCCGCTGGCTCGATCGGTGACGGCGCTCTCCGGTGTCTTGACCTTGGTCATGGTGTTCACCGGAATGACGATCGGCCATTCCAATCCCTTGGCGGCGTGCATGCTGTAGAGCGTCACCGCCTCTTCCTGGACATCGGGGCGTCCTTCGACGGCGCGGGTAGCGTCGGACCAGGCCGCGGTCATCGCTTCGGCGAAGGCCCGCAGGCCCCGGACTGAATAGCCGCGGCTGAAACTGAGATAGAGATCGACATTCGCCAGCGCGCGTTCGGCTTGGTCGCGATGTCGCTGAAGCAGAATGGGCCGCACGCGCAGCACGTCGACGGCTTGCGACAACAGGTCGTGCGGCGTCGTGGCGTTGACTCTGCGTCGCAGCGCCTGGAGCTTCTCGATAATGTCTCGGGCATAGAGGTGAGGGATGCCCTCTGGAGAGGCACGGAGATCCAGCCGCGGCAGCCGCTCCGGCGCCTCTTCGCTGCGCGGCAACTGCCAGACGATGTCGAGTAGTTCCTCCTCGGTCAGTCCGACCAGGGGGCCTCGCAACAGCGCGCCGAGTGCGAGAGTATCGCGTTGGTCGGCCAGGACGCGGGTCACGGCGATGAGGTCCTGTACCTCTTGGCGTCGGAACAGGCCCTTGCCCGCCTGAGTGGCAACAGGGATCCGGCGCCGCTCCAGCGCCTCTTCATAGCGCCACAGGTCATTTCCTGTGGGGGCCAGCAAAGCGATATCGCCCGCTTTGCAGACGCGGCGCTCGCCGCTCTTTCGATCGACGATGGCTTCTTTGCCGATCAACTGGGCGCACAGGTTGGCGACGGCCTCCGCTTCTCCGTCGCGGATTTTCTGGGCGTTGGCTCTGCCCTCTTCGTCGGCCACCTCGATATCCAGGGCCGCGACGGACGGCCCCTCGTCGCGTTCCGGTAGAAACGGATCGAGCGCGATGAACCCGGGCTGACCGTTTTCGGCGGAGAGCGGGCCTTCGAAGAGCCGGTTCACATAGCCCATGATGGGCGCGCATGATCGGAAGTTGGTGGCAATCGACAGGACGCTGTCCGGGTCCTGCGAGCGGAACGCTTGTCGCGCCCGGATGTAGGCCGCGATGTCGGCGCCGCGGAAGCGGTAGATTGCCTGTTTGGGGTCGCCCACCAGGAACAGCGCGCCAGAGCGGATTTGGAATTGCGTCCAGTCGTCGTTGGCCCCGCCGGGAGGACGATCGCCGCAGAGTCGCCAGAAGATCTCGGTCTGCAACGGATCGGTGTCCTGGAATTCGTCGACGAGCACGTGGCTGAAACGTCTGGCGAGCGCGCGGCGCACTTCGTCGTGATCGCGCAGCAGATCGCGCGCGGCGAAGATCAGGTCGTCGAAATCCAGTAGCGCGGCGGAACGCTTGTATTCGCGGAAGCGTTCCCTGACCGGCCGCGCGAGGCGGATCAGTTCGCTGAGGATGCGTGAGGCGGCAGCCTGCAGCAGTTCCGTCCACGTTTCGCGGCACTCTTCGTAATGGGCGGCGGCTCTGTAGTTCAACCGCTCGCCATCGGCCTTCGCCAGTCCCTCGCGCTTGGCTGCCTCGGTCCACTTGCTCTTTTTTCGGTACTTCCGGAAGTCCCCGGAGGCGGTGCAAAGAACCGACGGGGAAGGGGGGCGAACGACCAATAGCTCGACAAGCTCAGCGGCCGTTTCGGCCGTCTGGGCGAACGTGATCTTCTCGGCCAGTTCGGCGAAGAGGTCCGCGATAGCCGTGGTCTCCTCCTCATGAACGTTCGCTTCCCTTGCAAAAGCTTTGAAATCGTCACACGCCTTCCGGAAAGCGGTCACGAGGGGTCCCAGATCCCTCGGGGTATCGCCGATGATTACGCGATGGCTGCGAAGACGCCCGAGGATCATGTCCATCAGCCGGAGAGTTTCGCCGGCGTTCTGCAGCGCCAGTTCCGCGAGCAGCCCGCCGGCTTCGCCCACCAGTTCTTCACGCAGCCAGCTATCGACGATTTCCGAAAAGGCGAGGTCGGCCTGGTCGCTGTCCATCACGGTCGCGCCGGGATCGATACCTGCTTCAACCGGATAGGGCTTGATCAGGCGTTGGCAGAAACCATGGATCGTCGAACAGGTCAGCTCGTCGATCCTCTCGCTCGCGGCAACGAGATGACGCCGCTGGTCCTCTGACAGACCTTCGGGCAGGGCGATGCGAAGTTCGAGAGGGATGCGCCCTGCAGCCAGTTCGCCGGCGAATTCCCGCACTCGGATGAGAAGTTCGCTGGCGGCGAACTCCGTGAACGTCACTGCGGCGACGGACTTGGGTTCTATGCCGTCAGCCAGCATCATGGCGATCCGGCCGGCAATGATCGCGGTCTTGCCCGAGCCGGCTCCGGCCTCCACCAGGAATGAACGGCCATGGTTCGCAATGGCCTCCTCGCGGGCGGCATGGTCGGCAAACGTATTCTGCTGGGCCGTCTTCACTTGGCTCCCCAGACGCGTGTGGCGGCCCCGAGACGCTCGCTGGCGGCGTCAATCTTGCGCTTGCAATAGACGGCGGCGGCATTGGCCGGCAACGCAAAGGCGAGATCGTCATAGATCTCTCCGGTGTCGATGCCCATCACGCCGCCCCCGGAGCGAAGATTGCCGCGCGCGGCCAGCAGGTATTCGGTGATCTGGGTCAGAGTGGACTCGGGGTCGTCGAGCCGCAGGTCTTTCTCCTCGCGCGGATACATCAGCGAAGCGCTGATCGAGACTTCGTCGCCCAGCATCGCCTTGACTGCGAAGGCGTAGAGGCATCGCTGCAGTTCCTTGCCGCCGTCGAGCGTGATGTCGTCCGTGGGCGCTCGGCCGGTCTTGTAGTCGCGCACCAGGGCCTGAAGGCCGTCGCCCGAGATATCCAGCCGGTCAAGGTAGCCCCTGATGCGAAAGCCGGAGCCGGGAATCTCGACGGCCGCGTTTGCGTCCCAGGGCCTCGCGGCGTCGTCTTGCGGTTGCGCCCCGCCGAACGGGACCTCGCTGTAGGTGACCGCGCCGTCAAATGGCTGGTCGTCATGCGTAAGCGCGCGGCTACATAACGTGCGCGCTTCCTTGAGGGTCAGGCGCCAGATGAGGGGCGGGGGAACGGCTCGCTCTTTCTCCCAGAGCCGGGCGATTTCAGCGGCGGCGTCACCCACGGCCGCAATGATCCGGTCCTCTTGGTCGAGCGGGAGGCCGCCGTCCCCTGCGAGCTTCTGCAAGGCTTGGTGCAGCGTTTGATGAACCAGGTCGCCCATGGCCAGTGCATCGAGCACCAGGGGGTCTTCACTGCTTTGGGGAGCATGCCAGTGAAGACCGTATTTCCAGACGAAACCGAGCGGATTGCGCAACAGCAGGCGCAGCGAGCTCGCCGACTGCGTGCGGTCCAGAATGGCGCGCATCACCGGATGACCGGCGCGGACCAATCCGTCATGAGGCGTGATCTCCATGCGCAACCAGTTGCGCCAGCAGCCATGTGCGGCAACCGCTTGGGTCATGGCCCGGAACTCTTCCGGCCGCGCCGTCAGTCGGTCGGTCTCGCTGAAGGCGTGGTCCGGTACGTCGTTGCGCCGCGAAAAAGTCTCGTTCGGCCCCTGCTGAATGAGCAGCGCGCTGCGGCCCAGCAGCCGGCCATCGCTTTCCCGTCGCGCCCGTGAAAGCACGACCTGGCTCTCGGTAGTGGCCAGGATGGTTTCGAAGTCGCGCCGGTCGGCCTCGGCGATCGGCAGCGGATCGAGCTCGCGGGAGGGAATGATGTGATCGGAAAGAAGGCGGTCCTCCGAGATGCCGCGCGGCCAGCGTGAGGAATTGAGGCCGAGCAGGCGCGCGAAGCGTCTCGGCGAAGCTGCCAGCGCGTTTGCCGGCATCCAGCAGATCGAGTTCGAGGCATCGAGCCGGTCATCCTGCTTCAGCGTGTCCAGGGTAATGTCCAGCGAGGCGCCGGCCCCCAACAGAAGCGCTTTGCGCCAGATCGTCAGAACCCGCCCATGCAGCAGCCTCTCCCCAACCTCTTCGGCGCCCTTGATGCCCTGGCCCAGCAGGGTGATGATGTTGCCCAGTGCCGGTCCGTGATCGGTCCCGTCCGGCCAGTCTTCGGCATTCAGCCCGTCAATCAGCCGCGTCCACGCCTTGGGAGAGGTCAGTGGCGCATCGGCCGGCAGCAGGCGAGTCCAGCCTTCGGGCAATGCCTGGAACGGACCGGGATAACTGCTGAGCAGCGCGGTCAGCCGCCGCATCCGCGTCTGCGACAGGCCTCGCATCAGGATGTCCGCCAGCGCGGCGGCGGCCTGTCCTTCCCGGGAAGCCGTGACTTTGACCCCATGCGCGAAATGCAGGTCGAGATCGGTGTCCTCTCGCAATGCCAGGAAGTGATCGTCGTAGTCGCCGGTCGAGGCGGACGCGATGGCGATGTCGGCGGGCTCGGCTCTGCCGGACGCAATCAACCGCCGCGCCCAGCGGAAAGCCTCGATGGCTTCGTGATAGGCCGTGGATGCGCTGACAGCAAGGACCTCCGGCTGTTGCGGCTCCGACCGCGCGATCTCGATGGCGGCGCCGTCGAGCCACTGCGGAACCGATCGGGGACCGGCGATCCAGCGCACTGCCGTTCGAGTCGCGATGGCGTGCAGCAAGGACCGCCAGCACGGGGACAGTTCGGTAATGCCCACAATGTCGATCGGTCCGAAGATCGCCGCGGCATGATCCAGGCGTTGCAGCCCGGCCGTCACGAGTGCGGTCGGACGCATCATCGCGGGCGGCAGGGCTTCGAGAACCGCCTTTTCGAGAATCGCGATCGATTGCTGGCGGGGATGGTTCGAGGCCCGTGCTTGAAGATCGATTCCGGTGCGCCAGGCCTTGCGCAGAGTTTCGGTGGCCGCGTCCGCCATGCCGGGAAGGGCCTTGATCTCGTCGAGTTCTCCAAGTTCCGTTTTCGGGAGAACGCTCTTGATCGCAATCCGCAGGGCCTCATCGTCAACTGGCCGCGACAAGCCGCCGGCCAGCCGGGCCGCCAGTTGCTCGAAGGTCATCACTTGCAGGCCGTGCCGCTGCTCGCGAGCGGCGGCAAGCCGAAGCTCGTGCATCCTGAGACGGCCATGGGCAATTACGGTCCGGCGGTATGCAGTTCCCAAAATTTCCTCACAAGGATTAACCTGCATTTCTCACCACGCGGCGAGGCGAAGTGCAAAAGAGGGCCATCAGAAGTTTTGTCCTGGAGCAAACCAAGCTCCTCGCCAAAGGTTTTCACGAGACACGAGACACGAAACACGGCTTTTTCTCGAATCACGGCTTTTTGCGAGCCACGAATCACGGCTTTTCCCCGTCCCCAACGCAAGCCGCCGTGGAGCAACGGCCGCACCACCTGCGTGGGTTTTGGGGGTCACGAAACACGAGACACGAAACACGAGACACGGCTTTTACGCTTTTCACTAACCACTATCCACTAACCACTATCCACAGCCTTTACTCTTTCTCTTCCCGAGCCGGCGGGGAAGGGGAGTCCTTACCCGAATCGCTTGCGGCCGCTTTCGCGCGGGCCTTGGCTCTCCTGGCTCGTATACGCCGAGCCGGGGGCCGTTCCAATGGCACCCCCAGCGGGGATTCGAGAACGTCCGATTCGCTGACGGACCACAGCGCCGCCGGGCGTCCGCGCTGCAAACGAGGCGCCGCTGCCGCATCGGCTCGTTTCTCGAAAGCGCCGCTCTCCTGAACGTTGCGCTGGAAGTTTCCCGGATCGAGGCGCGTGTTCCAGACCGCTTCGTAGACGCGGCGAAGTTGTCCGATCGTGAACTCCGGCGGGCAGAACTTCGCCGCGAGGGAGGTGTACTCGAGCTTCGACCGCGTGCGCTCGACGGCGTCTCTTACGATCCGCTCGTGGTCGAACGCCAGGCGGACGCTCCCGCTCTCGATCTCCCTCACGGGCATCAGCAGCGCGGCCGCGGCATCCCCGCCGCCCCGCAGTCCGGGCAGTTCGGCGCAGATCGCCCAATAGGCCACGGTGACCACTCGCATGCGCGGGTCCCGGTCCGGAGTCCCGTAGCTGGCAAGCTGCTCCAGGTGCCAGGACCCTGCCCGCAGGCCGGTTTCTTCGGCCAGCTCCCGCGCCGCGGCCTGATCCAGGTCCTCGTCGGGACGCACGAAGCCGCCCGGCAGCGCCAGCGCCCCCAGGTACGGCTCGTTGCCTCGTTCGATCAGCAGCACATGCAGCTCGTCGCCGCGGACGGTGAACACCGCCACGTCCACGGTGACGGCGAACGGCGGATAGGCGTCGGGGTCGTAGTCGAATCCGATGTCGGATGCCATGTAGAAAATATATATTGTCTTGTTGACAAAATCAAGCCGGGAGTGTATTATTGTCATAGAAACAATAAATCTTGGAGGAGACAATCACCATGACAATCACAACCCTAGACACCCTCGCCGTCGGCTGGCCCATCACCCGGCTGGGGGTGTCCTTTTTCCCCGTCTATCTGGCGGCCAACGACCTGCCGGCGATCGCGACCGGTGAAGCCTCGGGGCTCGAAGTGGAAGAGCTGGACGAACCGTCCGTGCAGGCGTTGCGCGTGCGCAACCCGGGCGACAAGCCGGTGCTCGTCGTCGAGGGCGAGCATTTCCTGGGCAACAAGCAGAACCGCTCCGTCAACGTGACGGTCCTGGTGCCCTCCCTGAGCGACTTGAAGATCCCGGTCTCCTGCCTGGAGCAGGGCCGCTGGGGGCGCCCTCAGGCTACCCGGCGGGATGAGGCGTTCACGGCCGCCAGCGTCCGCGCCGAGAAGAACGAGGGTGTCTCCAGGTCCATGCGCAGGAGCGGTTCCCGCGAGGGCGATCAGGGGGCCGTCTGGGGTGAAGTCGATGCCATGCTGGGCCGCGCGTCCGTGCAATCGGCCACCGCGGCCGCCGCGGACGTGAAGCGGGCCTCGCACCGCCGCAAGCCGTCCCTCTCCGCCGCCGTCCGTGAGCTCGTCGACCGCGGGCCGCTTCCCGGCCAGTACGGCATCGTCGTCGTCCACGGAAGCTGGGTGACCTCGATGGACCTGTTCGGAGCGCCGCACTTGCTGGCCGCTCACTGGGGCGCGCTCATTCGCTCGCATCTCCTCGAATCGCCCGCCGCCAAGGGAAGCCCCTCAGCCACGCGCGTTCTCGATGTTGTCCGGCGCTTCGCTTCGGCGCGGTCGCAGCAGACGCCGGGCGTAGGGCTGGGCGTCGAGCATCGCGTGTCCGAAGATCGACTCACCGGACATGCCCTCACGCTCAACGGCGCAATGGTGCACGCCGCGTTCTTCACGAAAGGCCCGCAGAAAAAGACCCGCACCAAGAGCGGCGAAGTGGTTCAGTAGAGCCGCGCTCCGTAGCTTCTCGGCCAAGACCGCAAACGGTTGGCCGGCATCGCCGCAGGCAATCTGCTCGGAATCGAGAGGAGTGGCCGTCCCCGGAAGCAGATTGCCGCGGCGTTCCCGGATGGAGTCCCGTCAACCATCCCGGAACAGCGACTTCGTTCATTGAGAAGACGAAGGCTCCGATGACGCGATCGTGAGCATCCGGCCCCGTTAGTGACCGCGAGGGCTGCGGATTTCACAGCGGCGCTGAATTCACGCCGCCATGCGATCGCAGCAGTCCGTGGTAAAAGTCCCGTGGAAGGCGCGGCGGGCTCCTGTGGTCGCTCGGCGCGGAGTGAGGAGGATGGCGATCCGGGTGATCTCCTCCGACGAACGACAAAGCCGACGACCGCAAATGTCCTTCGCCCGAAGGGTTACGCGCCTCTTCGCCCGGCTGTGCGGAGAGCTCGTCACTGCATCCCTGGAGCGGCCAAGCGTTACGCAATCGGCCCCAGGGCGCGTAACGCCGACTGCGTGACTTTTGCCACGGGCTGCTCGGGACCGTCGAGCGGCGCAAGACTCAGCCGAAGGCGGAACGGCCCCAGTAGCCGGTTCAACGTGTCCTGGGTAGGATTGTGCTGCGGATGAATCGCGCGGTGGACGTTCGAGCTCGCCATCTGCACCTTCTCCGCGAACTCTTTGACGCCCATCGCCCGGATCACCTTCCCGAGTGCATGCTGGATCGGCACTCCCTCGTCCATGGCCTCCAGCAGGAACACTCGCGCGAACTCCTCGTCCCGGAGATCCTGAGCCAGTCCTTCGTTCCAATCTTGGCTGCGTCGTGCCATCTCAAGTCCCCTCCAGGTAGTCTAACCGGTAGCTTCGAGCGCCTCGCCCGCGTCGGGCCGTGGACCGTGTGTTCGGTCTCGCTTTAGCGTGCGGCTATAATTCACTCGGGACATCGACTCTTAAACGTTCCGGTTCGCAACTAGCCTGTATTTCTCACAACGCGGCGAGGCGAAGTGCGTGAGAGGGACGTCAGGACGAAGCGCGCGTCGCATGGCGCCAGCAACACGGCCGATAAGGTTTTCCACTAACCACTAGCCACTAACCACTATCCACTGACTTTATGGTTCACCGGCCGTCAGACATTTCTTCTGGAGCAAACCAAGCCCTTTGCCTAAGGTTTTCACGAAACACGAGACACGAGACACGAATCACGGCCTTTTTCTCGTGTGCTTCGACCGTCGGGTGGTGAGAAACGCAGGCTAACATGCAGATGAAGACCACACTGCCGGGCAGTTTCCTTGGCGTGCTCGCGTTGCTGCTGATCTCCGGTGAGCGCGCCGTGACGCAGGACTACGCCGCGGAGACCGAGGCTTGGCGCATCGACCGCGAGGAGAAGCTCAAGGCCGACGATGGCTGGCTCACGGTGGCCGGGCTCTTCTTTCTCAACGAGGGCGATAACAGCTTCGGCTCGTCGCCGCTGAACGACATCGTGTTGCGGACGGGGCCCGCCCATGCGGGCGTCTTCACCTTGCGCGGCGGCGAGGTCACGGCGCGGGCGCCGGCGGGAGAGACCCTCTCGGTCAATGGACGCGACGTCGCGGCGGCGCAACTCTGGCCCCGTGAGGGGGACGAGCGGCCGGTCGTCTCGATCGGCCCGCTCACGCTCTACGTCCATTACAGCGGAGCGAGGCTGGCCATCCGGCTGCGGGACCTGGACAGCGAACTTCGCCGGCGTTTCACCGGGTTGCGGTGGTTTCCCGTCGACGAGTCCTACCGGGTGCGTGGACGCTACGTCCCGCACGATCAGCCGCGCACGGTGGAGTTGTCCAACATCCTCGGCGACATCGAGCGTTCCCGATCCAGCGGCTCGGTCGTTCTCACGGTCGCCGGCGAGGAACTGCGCCTGACCGCGCTCGACGTGGGCGGCCGGCTGTGGTTCGTCTTCCGCGACTTGACGAGCGGACGCGAGACCTACCCCGCCGCCCGCTTCCTCTACGCCGACGCCCCGGCCGAAGACGGCTACACGACGGTAGACTTCAACCGCGCCTACAACCCGCCGTGCGCGTTCAACCCGTACACGACCTGCCCTCTGCCGCCGCGCGAGAACCGGCTGCCAGTGAGGATAGAGGCCGGCGAGCGAGACTACCAGCCCTGACGCCCCGGAGCATCCTGAACAGGATCACGCCGGGTGAACCCAGGCCGCCCGACCGCGGTTAGCGTTCCCATCGCTCACCTGGATTTCGAATCAGTCGGCGAGGAGAAGCCCATGAGAGGGCCGCCAGATATTTCTCCTGGAGCAAACCAGCCCCCCCGCCCAAGGTTTTAACGAAAAACTAAAAACGAAAAACTAAAAACTGAAAACTAACCAAGATATTTCCGGAAAAACCCCACCGTGCGGTTCCAAGCCAGCGCTGCGGCCGCCTCGTTGTAACGCGGCGTCGAATTATTGTGGAAGCCGTGAAGCGTCCCCTCGAAAAGCTGCATCTCGTACGTCACGCCGTTCGCCTTGAGCGCCGCCTCGTACGCGGGCCACATCGCGTTGATGCGTCGATCGGTGCCCGCGTAGATGATCAACAGGGCCGCCTTGATCTTCGGCACGTCCTCGCTTGCGGCCGCCGGGCCGTAGAACGGCACGCCGGCTTGCAGGTCGCTGCCGAGCGCGACCGCCAGGCGGTTGGTCATCCCGCCGCCCCAGCAGAAACCTGTGGCGCCGAGGCTCCCGTTCGACAGCTCGTGCGCCTTGAGATACCGGGCGCTGTTGATGATGTCCTGATCCAGCTTCGCCGGGTCGAGGCCCCGCTGCAGCCTGCGGCCGTCATCATCGTTGCCGGGGTAGCCGCCCACCGGAGACAGCCCGTCCGGAGCCAGCGCCAGGAACCCGGCCACGGCCGCGCGCCGCGCCACGTCCTCGATGTGAGGGTTCAGCCCCCGGTTCTCGTGGATGACCACGACGGAGGGAAACGGACCGTCGCCGCTGGGTCGCGCGAGGTATCCGCGCATGTTCCCCGACGTGCCTCCGGGCGAGTCGTACTCGACGTAGGTGCCCTTCATGCGCGGGTCGGTGAACGAGATCGTCTGCGCCTCGGCGTAACGCGGCAGCAGCGCCTGCGCCATCCACAGCGCGGACACGCCGCCGACCGTGATCCCCGAGGCGCGGCTCAGAAACTCGCGCCGGTCGATGTAGCCGTGACAGTACTCGTCATACAGGTCGAATATGCGTGGGTCGATCTTTTCGTCTCTAGCCATGGGTCTGATTCCTTCAATCTGGCGGCATGCAGCTCGCGAACGACGGGCGAGGGCCGTTGATGCAATCCCCTGAGCTAGAACATCCGCACGCGAGCGGAGGATAAACAAGCTCAAACTAGCTCACAATGAGCCCCAAGGTCAACGGGAAGTGATCATCTCACCCGAATCACCCCCCGGGATCAAGCGGCGTTGACAACGCCCCAAGTGTTTCCCACTTGACTGATCCGCACACGGGCGTCGAAAAACGAAAAAACTAAAAACTGAAAACGGAAAACGAAAAACTGACTTGAATCATCCCCCCGGAATCAAGCGGCGTTGACAACGCCCCAAGCGTTTCCCGCCTGAACGATCCGCACAAGGGCGGCAAAAAACGAAAAACTGAAAACTGAAAACTAAAAACTGAAAACCAAAAAGGTATCCTATCTTCATCCGAGCCTCCATCGCTGCGTTGGAGACAGTCGATCAGGGAATGCGCGCCGTGTCGATCCCCCTGGTCTGCCTTTCTCACCACGTGGCGAGGTGAAGTCCGTGAGAGGGCCGTCAGGACGAGGCCCGAGCCGGGCGGAGGAAAAAGGCGCGCGCAGGGGTTACTTTACGGCTCACCGGCCGTCAGACATTTCTTCTGGAGCAAACCAAGCCCCCTGCCTAAGGTTTTCACGAAACACGAGACACGAGACACGAATCACGGCTTTTTTCGCGTGCTTCGGCCGTCAGGTGGTGAGAAATGCAGGCTAACCCAATCCCTGGATTCACCGAACGACAGGGACAATACCTGGCGTTCATATATGCCTACACGAAGGTCAATCGCCGCCCGCCGGCCCATGCCGACCTGCAGCGCTTCTTCGCAGTCACCCCGCCAACCGTTCACCAGATGCTGCTCACCCTGGAACGCCGGGGATTCCTGCGCCGCACGCCGGGAAAGGCCCGGAGTCTAGAAGTGCTCGTAGCCCCAAAGGACCTTCCCGATCTGCGATAAGCTGCCAGGTCCAATCGATCAGAATCCCAAATCCAATCGATCAGAATCACTGTGCCGAGCTACTAAGCGAAGCCTCCGGACAAGCCATCGGACCGCAGTCGCGGCTAGCCTGCCTTTCTCGCCACATGGCGAGGCGAAGTGCGTGAGAGGGCCGTCAGGACGAGGCGCGCGCCGGACGGAGGAAAAAGGCGCGCGCAGGCGTACTTTACGGTTCAGCGGCCGTCGAACATTTCTTCTGGCGCAAACCAAGCCCCCTGCCTAAGGTTTCCACGAAACACGAGACACGAGACACGAATCACGCCCTTTTTTCGCGTGCTTCGGCCGTCGGGTGGTGAGAAATGCAGGCTAATTGGCGCATGTTCGGATAAACAAGCTCGAACTAGCTCACAATGCGCCCCAAGGTCAACGGGAAGTTTTCATCTCACCTGGAGCACTCCCGGATCAAGCGGTGTTGACAACGATCCCAATGTTTCCCGCTTGAACGATCCGCACAAAGGCGGCGAAAAACTGAAAACTGAAAACTGAAAACCCAAATGTCCGGTACGGCCCCGGCTGGAATGAGCTTGATTTCGACGTAAGCCTTGAGCGCGTATAATTCGTATCATGGTTCGAACTTTGGAGGCAGCGATAGCGAAGATCGGGACACTCCCGCCCGATGAGCAGGACCGCATCGCGCGCTGGCTTCTCGACGAACTGCAAGACGACGAGCAATGGGCAAGCCGGTTTTCGAATTCCCAGGCAGCCCTGGGCCAATTGGCTGACGAGGTCCGCGCCGAACGCTCAGCAGGCAGGTTATCGGACCTCGACCCCGACAAACTGTGAAGTCGCGTGCTACACGTCGCTTCTGGGCTGCGTATAGCAAATTACCGCCCGAAATTCGTGAACTCGCACAGAAGGCGTATCGCCTTTTCGCCAACAATCCCGGACATCTAAGCCTGCACTTGAAGAAAGTCCATGACCACGAGCCAATCTACTCCGTTCGGGTAACATTCGCATATCGTGCCCTCGGTCTGCTTGAAGGTGACGAGATGATTTGGTTCTGGATCGGAACCCACGCTGAATATGATCGGCTGCTTGATAAACTCCGGCGCACCACTTACTGAATCCCGCAAAATATAAAGTAAACTTAGAGGGAGAGGGCTTCTCCTCGTCTTACTAGACATGGGGAATCCAAGAGGAGTAGGACGAGATTTTGAGGCTCTGGAGAAGCGGCGGCGGACGGCCGTGCGGCTGGTTGTGGAGCAAGGCTGGAGTCAGTTCGTAGCGGCGCGGCAGGTGAAAGCTGCGCAGCAAAGTGTAAGCCGTGGGCAGGTGAGTATCGCCGTCGGGCGCCGCCGGGTTGCCCGTGCCGGTTTTCGACTCCGAGCGCAAGCGGGTCGAGCACCTATTCATGCTGCATGAGAAGATGCGTGCGCCTCTGGATGCGGCGAGCAGTGCGAAGCCAAAGCACAGCAGAATTAACGTACTACCTAAACAACTCTGACTCTATCTTCCTCATGTACTTGTTCGTGTAGTGCATATCAGGATCCTGCTTTCTTGGACGCACGCGAATCTCGAACTTGGGATCGTCGGGGTTGCTCGTGTCGAACAAGACGAATCCGAGTCCAAAAACCTGACACAGGGAATCAAGGCGAGAAATCTCGTCGGCCGCTGCCTGCCTGGGAACCACTAGGTACGACCTATGACTAAACAGACAGTAGGCACAAGCCTGTCCAAACGCTGTGATGAGTTGGCTTGAGTTCGTCTTGATCTCTGCGGATACGATTTCAATGGGTTGTTTCACAATGTCGCTAGGTCTCGAGTCACGCTTTCCGATGACGTCCGGCGTTCCCCATTTGTCCTTGAATCGGTTTCCGCCGAGCGGAATCGCCTTTGTTACGTCTTCGAGTTCGTCCCGGAGCCATTCAGAAAACGGAGAGTAGAAGGCCTCCTCCTGTGGGGGCGGCAGCGATGTGAAAGGATCGGAACTGCCTCCCTCATCAGTTCCTGCGATCCGATACAGCCCACGGCTTGGCTTCTCCACCTCTTCGACCCGTGAGTCGAGATCGATAAGTGTTCCAGCGATCGTGCCCAATTTCAATGAACTGTCTCTATGGTGGATCTCCCTCCGCAGGTCTGAAAACCGAATGCCTCCGGGGTTCTGCGCAATGATCTCAACGGCCAATTTGCGGATGCGCGATTTGATCCCTGTTGCCATCATGGTCTTTTTCGTCGTCGGTTTCTGGGAGGGCCTCTTCCCGCCACCTCTCCCTCGAGGCTCTGGTCTTGCCGATCAGGTGCGGTCTAAAGTTGGACCCTCTCCCTTCTACAATAGTTTCAAACCATGCCCCTCTGCGTCAAAGCCCGTCTTGAACACCCCTGCTGTTCGTTTGCACATCACATATGCCATAGGTCGAACTTGAATGGTCCACTCAGCATGGAAGATGGAAGCCCTCACGTTCCAAGATCCGAGAAGTGCAATTGCGACTTGGTGGCTTGTACTGCCGGACACGAGAAGGTGAGGCCTTCGAGACCGTCTTGGAGCAACGTGTTTCACCGATGGGCACAAAGATCTGGCAGGGACACGCTTACATTGCCTGAACCGCATATGACTTCATGATTGATAGCGTCGAGACGATGCTCCGGAAGGTAAAGGGCAATAGAGAGAATGTGTGACAGCTGGACCACTATTTCGGTAGTCGTCACGGAATGTAATCTCCCAAATCATTTGGGCGATCCTCATTGATTGCTGGTCGGTTCATATCGGGTTGGACGAAGGGATAACCCACCGAGGTCTCGCAACAGGCCTCGGGCTTCCCGCTCCTCCAGGGTAACTCACCCGCTCTGACGGTAGGCTCATGCCCGACGAAAGAGTGCCCAAGCACAAATACGGGGTGACGTTCCAGCAACCCCTCACAAATCCCAACATCGTGACGCGTCTGCATTGCCGGTTGCTGCGAGGTGTATTCTCGCGAATATTTTCGTGACGATCTATTGGGTCCTGTAACGCGTCAATGCTGTGTGAAGTTACGATGTACTCAACTCGCCCATTCTAATATAAATGATTGTTTATAAACCACTTACCTAAAAATCTTGGTGGAGGCGGCGGGAGTCGAACCCGCGTCCGGAAAAGTCCTCCGAGGAGAGCTTACTTACTTAGTCCGCTCGATAGTCTCGACCGGTTTGTCGGAACGGACACGATCGAGATTCCACTTGATTGGGGCTCCAGCTTTAGTTCGCCGGCTCGGTGAACTCGATGCTGCGGACAACGCCCTGCGTTCCCAACTCAGTGTTATCCGAGGGAATAAAGCGAACAACAACGCTCTGCGGCTTCTGCTCGCCACAACGCAGGTCCACTTTGGAGGTGCCGGAACCTTTGATGACCACAAGTCCCCCAGCATCGATCAGTAATGAGACGGTCTCACCACGAACTGCCAAATCCATCCGTGCCTGATTGCCAAGGCAGTCCAGCCGCACGAACGAACCTGCCACTATGCTCATTTCCTCTCGCGGTCTTGGGCTCTCAGGCCCATGCGGAGACTCGGAAGCCTCATCAGGGATGAGTCTCACCTCACGCACGCCTGTTTCGTCGTGCGTGCCATCCTGAGACACGGACTGCACGTCGCCGACATGGGCAGGGTCCCGCTCAAGGTGCTCCAGCAGACGATGCGCGTAATCTGCCTCCTCAGGCGTCTGTGCCAACTCCAGCAGTTGCCTTGCCGCCTGCCGCCCGCGCTCGCGATGGTTAAGCTTCAAGTGGGCATAAGCCAACATTCGAAGCGCCGATCTTGCCTGTTCTGCGTTTGCGTTCCGGATTTGCCCAAGAGTTGCCACGGCCTGCCAGTAGGAGTCTTTTTGAAGAAGGTGGCTTCCCAAGACAAGCCTCGTTTCGACATCCTCTGGCGAGGCCTGAACGGCCCTCAAGAGCGTCATCACGATCTTGTCGTCGCCGGCTTCGCGCTGCAGTCTGACATAGCGCTTCAGCATCCGCAGGTTATTGCTGCCCAGCTCAAAAGCACGGCCAAAATGGATTCTGGCCTGGTCTTTGTCGCCTAGCAGGTATTCCAGGTCCCCCAGCCCTTCGTGGGGACCCGGGACCTCGGGGTTTTCGCTGGAAATCTTCTCGTACATTGCCCGGGCTTCCTCGGTCTTCTTGGTTTTGGCGAGCAGATCGGCAAGCAGAAGACTTACTTCCAGGCCCGCCGCAGGTTCGACGGAGGGCCGCTCGGCACTCTTCTCCAGCTTGATATCGAAGACAGCGCCATTTATCCGATCCTGGCGGACGTAGGACTGTAATTTTCGCTGCAGTTCCTCAATAGGGACTCCGTAGACCGTCTCGAGCGCCGCTACTGAAGGTGTGCCGTCATCCAGTAACTGCAACAGTTCAGTGATTTTGGGCCGATACTCTTGCGAGAAGTTCAGCATGTGTGTCAGCGCCCAACTCTCGGCGTAGAATTTTCCAGCGCGTTCTTTTTCCGTGTAGTGCTGCGAGTCTCGGCCGGCCGCGAGCACCTGTTCGAGCGGAACCCACTTCTCCTCACGTAGAGTCACAATGCGTCCCGGATGAGCATAGCCCACCACAAACTGCCCGCCAACCTGCCGCATGGATGAGTAGAGGTCCGCCAGTCCCTCATTCATCCACAAGGGAAGCTGCTGTCCCGAGTGGCGCACGAGCAAATGTACGTATTCGTGGATCGCCACAGATGATTCATTCCCTGCTACCAGCACGATCAGATCCGCATCGCGTCCCGGCAGGTAGTAGGCGGCTGCCACCTCCCCGGGCCGATAGGGAAGATACTCCTTCTTCGACCTGAAAAGCACAATCCGGACAGGTATTGGATTCGACAGTTCCCGCTGCATCGTCTGGCCAAAAAAACTGCGGGTGCGCTCGAACTCCTGAATGGTCCGCCGGCCTGACCGCTCGCCAGCGGAAGTAAGTAGTTCGAAATTCGCGGAGCGCATCTTGACCCACTTGCGATCGGCGCCATGAGCGAGTCCGGCAACCACAAGTGCCAGTGCGATGACAGCATGGAAACGGAGTTGCGTCATCTCGCTCAATGCAAACGGAGAAACCAGAGACTACTCTTGGATTGTGCCATCGACAAAGAATCCTGACTATAGCCGGACAGGAATGGGTGCACGTCAGGTCTCTGCAATCATGTTAGAACCCGCTGAACCGATATTCCCGGTAGTTCTCGAATTGCCTGCTGATGCATCAGGCCGGAACGAGGTTGGCGGTGGCGGTCACGATGGTCCAGTGCATACCGGATCCTTTCATCGTGGGTACTCCCACGCAAAGTGGTGGAGGCGGCGGGAGTCGAACCCGCGTCCGGAATAGTCCTCCATGGAGAGCCTACATACTTAGTCCGCTCGAAAGTCTCGACCGATTCGTCGGAACGGACACGACTGAATCGATCCAGCCCGATTGTGTGTCAGCCTTGCGCTCCGGACAGAAGCCTGGGGCCCATCCCGCCAGATGACGCTCTACGCCCCCATGCGGGCCTGTGGACGCGAGCGGCTGCCGGATCAGGCAGCGTATGCGAACGAAGAATCGTTGGCAGTTGTTGTTTTTCCGATCGTTTTACGGGAGCTCGGAACCCGATATGCCTCTCCACGAGGGATGCAATCCCGTCGAAGCCGTTACGCCCCCACACTCGATACAGGGGGAAGAGAACGTGCTCTTCTGCCTTCATTGTAACGGCGGTGTAGAGCGCGGCTTCGATCTATCCGCCGATGGAGCAGCGCCGGCGCGTGCGATCAACGGCATAAGCTTTGGCCTGCATATCGCACCACGAGGTGAGGCGAAGTGCGTGAGAAGCCCGTCAGGGCGAGGCGCAAGCCGCCCGAGCCCGCAACACGGCTTTTAAGGTTTTTCACGAGACACGAATCACGGCTTTTTCGAGCCACGGCCTGAACGCAAGCTGCCTTGGAGCAACGGCCGTACCACCTGCTTGGTTTTTTGGGTCACGAAACACGAGACACGAAACACGAATCACGGCTTTTATGCTTTTCACGAAACACGAATCACGAGACACGAATCACGGCTTTTATGCTTTTCACGAAAAACTAAAAACGAAAAACTAAAAACTAACAACGAATCACAACTTTTATCCTTTTTCAAACTCCGTCCCAGCGATGCGCGTCGCCGGGGGGAAGCCCCAGCAGATCGAGAATGCGGTTGACGCTGTGATCGACCAGGTCATCGACGCTCTCCGGCCTCGTGTAGAAAGCGGGCAGCGGAGGCGCGATCACGGCCCCCATTTCCGTCAGCGAGACCATCGTCCGCAGGTGGCCCAGATGCAAGGGCGACTCCCGGACGGACAGAATCAGGGGCCGCCGTTCCTTCAGCGTCACGTCGGCGGCCCGCACCAGCAGATTGGCCGCGATTCCGGCGGCAATGGCCGACATCGTGTGGACCGAGCAGGGCGCGACCACCATGGCGTCGATGGGGCACGAGCCGCTCGCGATGGGCGCACCGATGGCATCGATGGAATGCCAGTGGGTCGCCAGGGCCTTGATGTCCTTGGCGGTGAGCGCGGTCTCGTGGAAGAGGGTCTTCTCACCCGGCCGCGAGAGCACCGCGTGCGTCTCGACGTCGGACAGCTTTGCCAGCTTCTCGAGCAGCCGGACGCCGTAGATCGATCCGCTGGCGCCGCTGATCCCGACGATGATCCGAGTCATATCAGTCCGTGGTGAAACCGCTTAGCCTGCATTTTTCACCACGTGGCGAGGTGAAGTGCGTGAGAGGGCCGCCAGGACGAGGCGCGAGCCGCTTGGCGTGCGCAGGCGTACTTGACAGTACGTTGAGCACGGCAAGCAAGCGCAACGAAGTCCTGGCGGTCGTATCGCGTGCTTCGGCCGTCAGGTGGTGAGAAATGCAGGTTAGCACCGAGAGCGGCCCGCCTTGCACCTTGAACAACGCTGCGCCCGGCGGTCAAGGCGCGACCATGGAGCATATTCGACATATTCGACCGAGGAGCAACGCAGTTCAGCCGGGATGCATCGCCGCTTGAATGTAGCGGGGCTTTTGCCACGGGCTGATAAATCCCCAATGCCGTCCTTGACTGCCTTCAAGTCCCGGTCCTGCTCCTGAATCAGGTCGCCGGACCCCTCGGCGGAAGGCCCTCATTCTCTCATGTCGCGATTCCGGTCTGCTTTTTGCATTCCTCGGCGACTGACCTGCATTTCTCACCACGCGGCGAGGCGAAGTCCGTGCGCATCATGAATCAGGGCTTTCACTAGCCACTGCCTTTAAGGTTTTCACGAAACACGAAACACGAATCACGAATCACGAGTCACGAAACATGAATCACGAAACGCGAAACACGGCTTTGGGGTTTCGACTTCCCGTCACCACGAACCAGGGAGCGCGTGCGAAGGTGAAATCCTTGCCCGCATCAAGGCGGTGATATCACGCCCCTTCGTCTCCGATCAGGGCTGCCTTTCTCCCCAGGCGACGAGGCGAAGTCCGTGCGCATCACGAATCAGGGCTTTCAACAGCCACTAGTCACTGCCTTTAAGGTTTTCACGAATCACGAATCACGAGACACGAATCACGGCTTTTATGCTTTTCACGAAACACGAATCACGAGACACGAAACACGGCTTTTTCCGCGCCGTTTCGACCGTGCGCCGTGCTGCCGGCTGTTCTGGCCCGGTCGAGAGGTTGCCGGAGGAGTGCTCTCATCTCCTTCGAAGTCAGTCCTGCGAGGTTCGGTTCAGGTCATACAGGCCGGGGACGCCTCGGATGTGGAGGTGGTTGAGAGTGCGGCGTTGCGGGTTGCGGCGCTCGAAGCCGGCCGAGTCTCCGCTGAGGTACAGCGCGCGGGAATCCCGGGACCAGCGGTATTCGAAGGAACGGCCGCCCTCCGATTCGGATTCATGCAGCGACACGACCGTTTCGATCTCACCGCTTTCGAACGACCACAGGTGCAGGCTGTGAAAGCTTGAGGCGGTGGCGCCCGATCGCAGCAAGGCGCCATGAGTGCGGTCGGGAGAAACGGCCAGGCTGTGGCCGGGGCCGATGTAGCTGAGATTCCGTGTTTCGAGGTCGTAGAGGTAGAGCGAGCGCTCCGGCCGGAGAGTATCGTCGAACCAACTGTTCGCATAGCGGCGGAGCTTGTCCCGGACGGGCATCAACCAGGAATTCAGGCGTTCCAGCACGACGAACGTTTTGCCCTGGCGTCGGATGAATCGTGGCTGGTTGAAGATGAACGAGGCGGGCAGACTGAGTTCTCCGAGAAAGTCATCGGCTTCCGACCAGAGATAGAAGTGCCGCTCGTCGCGCTGGCCAGAGCCTTCCTGGGATTGAATGACCCATCGGCCGCTCGATTCGTCGTGATCGGCTGCCGCGACCCGGCCGCGGACCGCAACGCCCGGCGGCGCGGCGGGCGCGGTTTGCTCAGCAAGCGGGGTTCGCTGGGAAAACTCACTGCGGTAGTCGGCGAAGGCCGGATGCGATTGATCGGTGAGGATCTCGGGAATATGCTCTTCCATGCCGGAGCCCCAGTTGCCGGGTCCGAGAACGGCAACGCACGAAGCGTGAATGGCCAGGGCGGGGAAGAGAAGAGCAAGCAGAACGGCGAAGATCCAGCGCTTGGAACCGGCTGAGTGCATCACTTCATTCTCTAGCAAAACAGACCGGCGGCGGTTGCCCGCGCCCGTTCCGGCTGAAATTGGTGTGTGAACGATCGCATCCACTTACAGGCAGGCGTCGCATACCTGCAAGACCGCGCTTCAGAGATTGCAAGGCTTTCACGAGCCACGAGTCACGAGCTACTGCCTTTAAGGTTTTTCACGAAACACGAGACCCGAGACACGAATCACGGCCTTTCCCGTGGCACGTTTGGTACCTGTTGGTACTGAAGCCCTTCAGTCTTTTTTTACCGCCCCGGGCCGCCTAGCATGAGGACATCGAGGTGGAAATCCTGCCCGGCATGTCTCACCAACTGGCGAGGCGCAGCCCGTGCGGGTCACGACTCAGGGCTTTCAAGGCTTTCACTAGCCACTAGCCACTGTCCACTAGCCACTGCTTTCAAGGTTTTCACGAAACACGAATCACGAGTCACGAATCACGAATCACGGCTTTTATGGTGCCTGTTGGTACTGAAGCCCTTCAGTCTTGTTTTTTCTGCCCCGGCCTGCTAGGCAACAGGACAGGGAGGCGGCGAAGCGCAGTCCGTGAGAGCTGCGAATCAGGGCTTCCCAGGCGTTCACCAGCCACAAGCCACTGATTTTAAGGCCTTTACGAAACACGAATCACGAAACACGAGTCACGGCCTTTATGTTGTTCACGAAACACGAAACACAAAACACGGCTTTTTTCAGACCCGAAACACGGCTTTTCCGTGGCTCGTTTGGTACCTGTTGGTACTGAAGCCCTTCAGTCTTTTTTTACTGCCCCGGGCCGTCTAGCATGAGGACAGCGAGGAGGAAATCCAGCAGTTCGACTTCCCGCCGACGCGACGCTCGCCTCTGGCGACTGCCGCCTCTCACGCAGGCTAGCCTGCATGTCTCACCACGTGGCGAGGCGTAGTGCGTGAGAGGGCCGTCAGGACGAGGCGCGCGCCGCTTGGCGCGCGCAGGCGTACTTGACAGTACGTTGAGCACGGCAAGCAAGCGCAACGAAGTCATGGCGGTCGTATGGCGTGCTTCGACCGTCGGGTGGTGAGAAATGCAGGCTAGGGTTTTCACGAGACATGAGACACGAATCACGGCCTTTTGTACTGAAGCCCTTCAGTCTTTGTTTCGGTCGGGTGCTGGTTTAGGTTGAAAGTGATGACGCCGTTGTTGGGAACAAAAAACTCATCCGCGCCCGTCGGGGACAAGTCGGGTGGGGACAGAAGATCCGCCCGGTCGCTGCTTCCCTGCGCGTTGTGGCGCGGCATGGGGCGGCTATGGCGCGGCATGGGCGACCCGAGCCGCTGCTTCTCTGTTCACGATTGTTCACCATTGTTCACTATTGTTCGGCATTGTTCAGCAAAAAATATCACGTCTGAGCCAGTGTCCCCTCTCCGTCCTCACCGGCAACGGGGCCTGTATGGTTTTCACGAAACACGAAACACGAGACACGAATCACGGCATTTATGCTTTTCACGAATCACGAGACACGAAACACGGAATGTATCGCCGTTCGGTTCGCCATGGGAGCGAAAGCGTCACATCACGAAAAACCTCCGCCCGGCCACCGTTTCCCTGCGTCCGTTCGCGTGGCCTTGCGCGGTATCGCGCGGCTATGGCGCGGCATGGGCGGCCGCCGTCCCCCACACCGGCAACACGGCCTGTTGGGTTTTCACCAGCCACGAATCACGAAACATGGTTTTCCCCTGTCCCTGCCGCGATTCCAAGGACAGCAACCCCAAGCCCGACCAACAGGTTTTTCACGAAACACGAAACACGGCTTTTATGCTTCCACGAAACACGAATCACGAATCACGGCCTTTATGCTTCCCTACCCACCATTTCCCAGCATTTCCCGGCAATTCCCGGCATTATTCGGCCCCCCCACCCCCCAACCGATCAAGGGTTCGCCCGCCGTCCACCGTTCTGGGTGGGTCTCACGAAGAGCGCCTTTCGCTGGAAATCCCGTAAAAATGCACAAAATCCCGGATCCCACAGGAAAATGCGCGAAGCACAGCGTTCGCCGCAGCTCCCGCTGTCCTTCGTGGGCTGCTGCCGCTGCGGCGAACGCCGAATGAACCCATGCCGAGAAAGGCGAACGTTCCGGATCGCACGAACACAGGAACGCCCTATGTTGCGTTGACAGCCGGGAACGCTTCGTTGACAGCCTCAGGGGGCGGTGATAGCGTGAGGGGTCCCGCGACCCTGATGGCTTCCGTAACACCCGCTGCACCCCTCGACAAGACACCGCTGAACGCCGTACACCGGGCCCTCGGTGCGCGGATGGTGGACTTCGGCGGCTGGGATATGCCGGTCGAGTACAGCGGCATCATCGACGAACATCTCGCGGTCCGCAAGGCCGTCGGCCTCTTCGACGTGAGCCATATGGGAGAGATCGAGATTCGCGGCCCGCAGGCTTTGGCGTTGGTCGATCGGCTCACGCCGAACGCGGCGGGACGCCTCGCCGACGGCCAGGCCCAGTACTCGGCGTTGCTGTATCCGCAAGGCACGTTCGTGGATGACATCCTCGTGCACCGGATCGGACCCGAGCATTACTTTCTTTGCGTGAATGCTTCGAACCAGGTCAAGGACTACGAGTGGATTCGTTCGCAGAACGACTTGGACGCGGAAGTGGAGTTCGCCAGCGACAGATATGTGCAACTGGCGATTCAGGGGCCGCGGGCGGTCGAGACGCTGGGCAGGCTGACGAAGACCGGTCTGCAGGCGATTCGCTACTACTGGTTCACACGCGGTGAAGTGCTCGGAGCGCCGGCGATCATCGCGCGCACCGGATATACCGGCGAAGACGGTTTCGAGATCTACGTGGCCCCGGAGGAGGGCGGCCGGATCTGGAATGCCGTCTTGGAAGCGGGCGCCGCGTACGGCATCCGGCCGTGCGGCTTGGGCGCTCGCAATACGCTGCGTCTCGAAGCCGCCATGTCGCTCTACGGGCACGAGATCGATGATACGATTACTCCCTACGAAGCGCGGCTGGGTTGGATCGTCAAGCTCGGGAAAGGCGACTTTATCGGCCGGGACGCGCTGTTGAGGCAGAAAGAAGAAGGTGTCCGCCGCCGCTTGGCCGGGCTGGAAATGACGGGCCGCGGGATCGGTCGGGACGGCTACCGCGTGTTCGATGGCGGCCGGGACATCGGCTGGATTACCAGCGGATCGCCCGCCCCGTTTGTCGGACGGAACATCGCGCTGGCGATGCTGCCGGTGGACAAGGGCGAGGCGGGTACGGAAGTAACGGTCCAGGTCAGAAGTCGGATGGTCGAAGCGCGAGTGGCCCCAACGCCGTTTTATTCAAGGAAGCACTAGGAAAGCCGTAAGCATGTATCCGAATGAATTCCGATATACGAGAGAGCATGAATGGGTGAGCATCGACGGTGACACGGCGACGGTGGGCATTACCGACCACGCGCAGGATCAACTTGGCGACGTCGTGTTCGTCGAGTTGCCGCAACCGGGAGTGCGGACACAGTCGATGCAGTCGTTCGGGACGGTTGAATCGGTGAAGGCCGTTTCGGATGTCTACTCTCCATTGACGGGGCAGGTGACTGAGGTCAACGAGACGCTCGTTGATGCTCCCGAAAAGCTCAACGAATCACCGCACGGGGACGGTTGGCTCATCAAGCTTCAGATCGAAGACAGGACGGAGATCGAGACCTTGATGACGGCCGAAGCTTACCAGGCTTACATCGACGCTGAGAAGGAGTCCTGAAGTCCAGCGTGCGCTATCTCCCCAAGTCGCCCGAAGAACGACGACAAATGCTGGCCGCCCTGGGAATGGGGTCGGCTGAGGAGTTGTTCTCACACCTGCCGGCGGGCATGAGGCTGGACAGGCCGTTGGATATTCCGTCGGGGAAGTCGGAATACGAGATTGTCCGGTACTTCAACGACTTGGCGGCGCAGAACGCAAACGGCTATGCGTCGTTTCTGGGGGCTGGGGTCTATCGGCACTTCCGGCCCGTCGTGGTCGACCCGCTGGCAACCCGGGGTGAGTTCCTGACGGCGTATACGCCCTATCAGGCCGAGATTTCTCAAGGCGTGCTGACGACGATCTTCGAGTTCCAGACGATGGTCACGCAGCTCACCGGTATGGATGTCGCGAACGCCTCGATGTACGACGGCTCGACCGCGGTGCCGGAGGCGGGCATGATGGCGGCGCGGATCACGCAGCGCGACAAGCTGCTCGTGGCGCGGACCGTGCACCCCGAGTATCGCGAGGTGCTGAACACCTATGGGCGGCATCAGACCCTGCCGGTGGAGACCGTGGCGTATGACGCGGACAGCGGACAACTCGACCTCGACGACCTCGATGCGAAGCTGGACCACGAGACGGCGGCCGTGATCGTGCAGTCTCCGAATTTTTTCGGGGTTGTTGACCGGACTCGGGAAGCCGCCGGGATGGCCCATCGCTATGGCGCGCTGCTTGTGGTGATCTTCACCGAAGCGGTATCGCTGGGTCTGCTTGAACCGGCCTCCGAGGCGGACATCGTGGCTGGCGAGATGCAGTCGTTTGCTCATCCGCCAAGCTATGGCGGGCCGTTCGTCGGTGTGCTGGCGACCAGGCAGAAGTATGTTCGGCAGATGCCCGGCAGATTGGTCGGCGAGACGGTGGACTCCGAGGGGAACCGCGCGTTTTGCTTGACGCTGGCGACCCGCGAGCAGCATATTCGACGCGCCAAGGCGACCTCGAATATTTGTACGAACCAGGCCCTGATCGCGTTGATGGCGACGATCTGCATGTCGGTCTTCGGCAAGCAGGGACTGCGGGAGTTGGCGGAGCAGAATCTGTCAAAGGCGCATTATCTGGCCGATGAGATCGGACGCAACGGCGGACGGCGGGTGTTCAGCGGACCGTTCTTCAACGAGTTTGTGGTTCGCGCGAACGGTGTTGGGGCGGCGGAAGTGAACCGGCGGGCGCTGGACGAAAAGATCATCGGCGGCCTGGCGCTCAAGAAGTTCTATCCGGAGTTGCAGGATGCGCTGCTCGTGTGCGCGACCGAAGTCAACGATCGCGACGAGATGGATCGCTATGCGGCGCAGTTCGGCGGGTAATCACGGTCAATGATTCGCAAGGTACGTAGCCATCAGACGCAGAACGAGCCGCTGCTGTTCGAGCGTTCCTCGCCGGGCAAGAAGGGCTATCAGCTTCCTCCTTTGGACGTGCCGACGGTTGCTCCGGCTGAAGCGCTGGGAGTTGCGAACGTTCGGCGCGAGATCGAGGGGTTTCCCGAGGTGAGCGAGGTCGAAATCATCCGGCACTTCACGCGGCTTTCGACTTGGAATTACGCCATCGACCTGGGGCTGTATCCGCTTGGTTCGTGCACGATGAAGTACAACCCGCGGCTGAACGAGTTCGTGGCGCGCATCGAGGGGCTGGCGCAGGCTCATCCGTATCAGCCGGAAGAGTTGGCGCAGGGTGCGATGCTCGTGCAGGTGCAGCTCGAGCAGTACCTTCGCGAGATCACCGGCATGGACGAGGTGACGCTGCAGCCTGCGGCGGGGGCGCATGGCGAGCAGACGGGGATACTGCTGATCCGGGCCTATCTGGAATCGCAGGGAGACGCTCGCAGGAAAGTGTTGATTCCCGATTCGGCGCATGGGACGAATCCGGCGACGGCCGCGATAGCGGGCTACGAGGTCGAGGAAATCAAGTCGAATGACCAGGGCATGATCGACTTGGAGGCGCTGGAGCGGGCCGTGGATGATTCGGTCGCGGCGCTGATGGTGACGAACCCCAACACCGTCGGCATCTTCGAGAAGGATATTGCGAAGGTGGCGGAGATTCTGCACGAGCGGGGTGCGCAGCTCTACATGGACGGCGCGAACATGAACGCGCTGGTGGGCATTGCCCACCCAGGAGATTTCGGCGTCGATGTGATGCACCTGAACCTGCACAAGACGTTCTCGACGCCGCACGGCGGCGGCGGCCCGGGGGCGGGTCCGGTGGCTGTGAAGAAGCACTTGGCGCCGCACCTGCCCGTGCCCCGCATCGAGGAAGACAATGGGACGTTGCGGTACTGTTACGACCGCGAGTTGAGCATCGGCCGGGTGCGGGCGTATTTCGGAAACTTCGGAGTCCTCGTCCGGGCGTTGGCTTATATCCTCGCCCACGGTGGCGACGGGTTGCGGAACGCGACGATCGATGCGGTGCTCAACGCGAACTACATTCGCAGGGGCATCGGTGATCGCTATGAGCTGCCCTACACAGCGCCCTCGATGCACGAATGTGTGTTCAGCGATGACAGGCAGGCCAGATCGGGAGTCAGGACGGGCGACATCGCGAAGCGGCTCATCGACTACGGTTTTCACCCCTATACCGTCAGCTTTCCCCTCATCGTTCGCGGAGCGTTGATGATCGAACCGACCGAGACCGAGAGCAAGCAGGAATTGGACCTGTTTATCGATGCCTTGCGATCCATCGCGGACGAGGTGGAAAGTGATCCGGAACTGGTGAGGAGCGCGCCTCATACCACCCGCACGAAACGAGTCGACGAGACGCGCGCGGCTAGGCGCCCGGTGCTGCACTGGAAGCCTCCGGTAGAAGAGAAGCAAGCGGCGGATTAGGGGACGGCTGCTGAACTCCCTGCGGCGCCGGTTTTCTCCCTCCGGAAATCAATGTATTCGATGCAACGGAGCAGTCGATGGTGTCAAAGGGGTCGAAAGCGGCCTTCCCCGCGTATCGGTCAATCGGACCAATTCTCGGGTCGGGGTACGCCTTCTGGAAGGGTGGTGTCGGCGTCGCCCATGGTCTCGCTCAGTTGCTCGACGGTGAGATCCTCCGCCGTACGCAGATCGGCGCCCTTGAGATTGGCGCCCTCGAAGTCCACGCCGATCAGCCGCGCGCCGACCAGGTTGGCGCCAGACAAGTCAGCATCCCGCAGGTCGGCGCCGGATAGATTCGCCATGACCAAGTTGGCCTTGGTCAGAATCGAACTGTTGAGGTTTGCCATCCGCAGATCCAGGTAGGCGAGGTCCGCGTTTGACAGATCGGTCGCGGTGTCCCGATTCTTCTCCCTCCAGGTGTTCCACTCATCCACATCCTTCTTGAGATAACCGAGCTGCTCCTGGTTCGCCATGCTCAAGCCTTTTCGCGGGATGCCGCCGGGGTCCGGGGCGCCGCCTACTCCGAGTGGGCGCTTCCCATTGTGCGCCGAATCGCACGAAGCCGCAACACAGGCCGCGCGGCTTGGCCCTGAGCCTTCGGAAAGTAGCGCTCGCGCAGACCCTCGGCGCCTGGCGGCGTTGCCAGGCTGACCGCGACAACGCAAGCCAGCGAGACGATCATCGACCACACGAACGGATCGAACCCTCCGAAGCTCCTCGTGCCGAACGACACATACTGCAGGAGAAATGAAAGGAAACCTCCGGCGATGCCGGCCATGCAGCCCGCCTTGTTCATGCGGGGCCAATAGACGCCCAGCAGTGTTGGGAAGAAGAATGTCGCCGCCAGTCCGCTGCTGGCAAACACAACGATGAATTGCAGGAAGTCCGGTGGCTGCAGCGCGAATGCCAGTGCCGCGCCCGCCACCGCGAATGTCGCCAGGTGGCTGAGGTTGCGCGCACGCGTCTCCGTGAGGCGTGCGGGAAGATTGCGCTCATAGAGGTCGCGGACAATCGCGCTGCTCGTAACGAGGAGAAACGAGCTGATCGTCGACATGATCGCGGCCAGCGGCGCCGCCAGGACGAACCCGGCCAGAACCGGTGGAACCACCGCCAGTATCGTCGCCGGAGTTGCGTGGTCGGCGGCCGCCAACTCGGGGACCAGCACCCGGCCCATGATTCCGATCCCGATGATGCAGGGGTACAGCAAGGAGATGTAGATCCCGATCAGGAAACAGGCGCGCTTGAGAGCTTTCGCGTCGCGGCAGGCAAGAAAACGCGTAATCGTCGAAGGTTGCGCCGCACTCGCCAGCGCCCAGATGCAGAAGAACGATATCGCCGTCGGAATCGGTAGAAAGTCCCCTGTTCCGGGAGTCGTCAGCAGCTCTGGAGACTGCGCCTCGAGCCCGTCGTAGACCGCCTGCAGACCTCCGAGCTTGCGAATGGCGAAGAATGTCGTGATCAATACGCCTGCCAGCATCACGATGGCTTGGAACGCGTCGGTCCACGCCACGGCTCGAAACCCGCCGTAGGCCGTGTAGAGACTCACCGTGAGAGCGAATCCCAGCACGCCCCAGTGATAGGGGACGCCTAGAACCGCTTCGACGACCCGCGCTCCCGCCACGTACTGCGCTACGAGATAAGCGATGTAGAGAATGATGATGGCTACGCCCGATACCGTACCGATGGCCCGGCTGTCGAAGCGGTCGCGAAGCAGGTCCGGAAACGTGAGCGCCCCCGTGCGTGCGCCCAGTTCCGCCACGCGCTTGCCCAACAGGCCGAACCCCGTCGTGGCGACGACCATGTAAGAGCAGATCCACAGCATCACGGACCAGCCGTAGGTGTGGCCCAGCGCCGGTGAACCGATGAACGTGCCGCCGCTGGCCGCGGTCGCAATCCATGTCAGCCCCAGAACCCAGGGGCCGATGGATCGGCCCGCGACGAAGAAGTCTTCCATGAAGCCGGTCTTCGGCGCCTTGCGATGAGCGAGATAGGCGAAATAGAAGGTTGCTGCGAGGTAGAGCCCAAACGCGAGCCAGACCTGCGTGCCGGCGGCGTACATGGGCGGCTATTCGGCTCTTCCCGCCGGCGGAGGCTCGTTTGGCTTGTCGTCGTCGCGTATGAAGATGAGCGAGTACCAGATATTCACAACGAAGCAGGCCGCCCAGGGGAGAAAAATACCCCACAGCGCCCAGTTCGGGATGCCTCCAATCGAATGGACTGTCTGACCATAGCCCAGCGCGGCGCACGTTCCGATCACCCAGGTGCAGGCGACCACAAAGATGATGCCGGCCACGATGGCCTCGCGACGGCTGCTACGGTAATCGGATTCCACGTGAGGCCCGAACAGAGAAGCAGAAATGATATCACGCGCCGGCCCTCTCAGCGCCAGGGAGCGCTTCTCGGAGGTTGCCGCCGACCGCGGAGGGCTTTGGGTCAACAACCCTCCCTCGCCGTCCTTAGCTACCGAGCCCACTGGCCCACAGGCTAAACTAGCCTGCATGTCTCACCACGTGGCGAGGCGAAGTGCGTGGGAGGGCCGTCAGGACGAGGCGTGAGCCGCTTGACGCGCAGGCGTACTTGAACAGTACGTTGAGCACGGCAAGCAAGTGCAACGAAGTCATGGCGGTCGTATCGCGTGCTTCGGCCGTCGGGTGGTGAGACATGCAGGCAAGGCCTCAGCGAGCGCAGCCCCAACGCCCGCCTCAATCCGTATGCAGCCGCGAACGATCGAAACTCTGGAAGAACTCATCGCCCTCGAAGGCTGCGAACTCGGCGTCAGCGGCTGGATTGAGGTGACCCAACAGCAAATCGACCAATTCGCCGATCTGACGAGCGATCACCAGTGGATCCACATCTACCCCGAACGCGCCGCCAGGGAATCCCCATACGGAACCACGGTGGCGCATGGCTTCTTCAGCCTCTCGCTCATCTCCTCTCTTTTAAGGCATCTAGTAAGACTTCGGGGCGACTTTCAACGACTCATCAACTATGGGCTCAACAAGGTGCGATTCCCGGCGCCCGTTCCTGCGGGAGCCCGAATCCGCGGGCGTTTCACGCTGCAGTCGGTGCGGGAGGTCGAGGGCGGCGTTCAGATGATCTGGCTGGCCCAAATCGAACGGGAAGGCGGCGAAAAACCCTGCGTCTCCGCCGAATGGGTTACCCGAGCCTATCGCTGAGGCTTCCTGTCACTTCGCCTGCACAACCTATAATCAGACCTTTGCGGGAGGTCGCGTGAGACAGAAACCAACCGAAACCCCGTCAGAGACGGCCAGTCGCCGAAAGTTCCTCAGCCTCGGCGCCGCAGTCGGCGGAGCGCTCACGGCCTGCGCAGAGCCCCGGGAGGTCGTCGAAGAGGCCCCGAAACGCCTTGGACGAGCGCCCGACAAATACGGCGAACGCTCGCCGTTCGAACGGTCGAGCCGTCTCGGGAGCGCCTCGAAAAATCCCGAGACGGGGTCGACTCGCTCGCCGCTTCAGGATTCTCACGGGATTATCACGCCGTCATCGTTGCACTTCGAGCGCCACCATGCCGGCGTGCCCGATATCGACCCCGCTAAACACCGGTTGATGATTCACGGCATGGTCGAGCGGCCGCTGGTCCTGACGGTCGACGAGATCAAAACGCTCCCGTCCGTCTCGCGCATCCACTTCGTCGAATGCTCCGGCAACAGCCGCAGCGAATGGACCGAAAAAAAGGGCCCCACTGCCCAGCACAGCCACGGCCTCGCGAGCTGCAGTGAATGGACCGGCGTGCTGCTCTCCGTCCTGCTGGACGAGGCCGGTGTCAACCCCGAAGCCCATTGGCTGATCGCCGAGGGCGCCGACGCCTGCAAGATGCATCGCAGCCTGCCGCTTGACAAGTGCCGAGACGATGTCATCGTCGCCTATGGACAGAACGGAGAAGCCATCCGCCCCGAGCAGGGTTACCCGCTGCGCCTCGTCGTTCCCGGCTTCGAGGGCAACATCAACGTCAAATGGCTGCGCCGCCTGATGCTCAGCGGCCAACCCGCCATGGGCCGAGAAGAAACCTCGAAGTACACCGACCTGCTTGCCGATGGAAAGGCGCGCCAGTTCAGCTTCACGATGGAGGCCAAGTCGGTCATCACACGGCCCTCCGGCGGGCAAAAGCTGGCCCGCGAAGGCTTCCACGAAATCGCCGGCCTCGCCTGGTCCGGACGCGGCGTCATCGAGCGTGTCGAAGTTTCCACCGACGACGGAAACACCTGGCAGGATGCCGAGCTCCAGGAACCGCGTCATCGGATCGCCTTCACACGCTTCCGCCTGCCCTGGACCTGGGACGGTGCTGAAACCGTCATCCTCTCACGAGCTACCGACGACACCGGCTATGTCCAACCCACCGAGCAAGCACTGATCGCGGCGCGCGGCCACAACTCCGACTATCACAACAACTGCATCAAAGCCTGGAAGATCGGCGCGGACGGGAACGTGACCCATGTCTAGTCCACGCAGTCTCCAGTTCACCGGGCGCCTCGTGCTCGCTACCGCCTGCCTCTGCGCCGCGACTCTGGCGCAGTCACCGAAATACAAGGTGGGACGCGCCCCGACGGCCGAAGAGGAGAAAGCCTGGAGCATCACGGTGCTCCCCGACGGCTCCGGCCTTCCCGCGGGCAAGGGAACTGCGGTGGAAGGCAAAGATGTCTACGACCGGCGCTGCGCCGAGTGCCACGGCAACGAACTGCAGGGCGGCGATTCCTCCGCGCTCATGGGTGGACAAGGCACGCTCGTCACGCCGAAGCCGCTCAAGACCGTCGGCAGTTATTGGCCCCACGCGACCACGATCTGGGACTACACCAACCGCGCCATGCCTTTTGACACCCCGGGGGTGCTCACCAACGATCAACTGTACGCTGTTGTCGCCTTCATCCTTTTCAAGAACGGCATCATCAAGGAAACCGAGGAGATGAACCGCAAGACCCTCCCCAAAGTCAAGATGCCCAACATCGGAGGATTCGTCAAAGACGGCCGGCCCGATGTCGGCGGAGACGCCCGAAACTAGTGTGAAAACCCGTAGACCTCTCCACAGATAGGTCGAAACGGGGCCGGTGCGACGGTCCGATTCCTTCAGGTCAGTCCCAGCCCATGCTCTCTCCAGTCATCTCCAACGGACTCCGGCCACCGCAGGTCATTGTCTGCGTCATTCTCTGGTTGGCGGCCTTCACCCAGTGTGCTGACCATTCAGTAAAGATCGTCTTTGTCCCCGGGGGTGCGAGCCATGGCTACGGGATGCACGAGCATCGCGCCGGACTTCTGCTCTTGGCCCGCTCATTGCAACTGCAATGGCCCCGACTCGAAACCGTGGTAACCGAAGCCGATTCGTGGCCGTCTCGTGACGTCCTCGCCGATGCCAACGCCCTGGTGATGGCTTGCGAGGGCAGCAGGCACGTCGTTCTCCCGCACCTGGAGCAAGTCGACGCCTTGGCCGAGCGTGGACTGGGCATCGCCCTCATCCACTATGCCGTCGACCCGCCCGCGGGCCCCGCGTCCGATGCCGTCAAGAGATGGATTGGAGGCGTTTACGAAAGGGGCTGGTCGATCAATCCCGACTGGGCCGCGGCATTCACCGGCTTTCCCGATCATCCGGTGGCCAACGGCCTCCAGCCTTTCACGGTCTACGACGAGTGGTATTTCAACATGCGCTTCGTTCCCGGCCGTGAAGGCGTTACGCCCATCCTCGAAGCGCGGCCGCCTCTGAGCACCTTGCTGCGCGATGACGGCCCGAGCTCGAACAACCCCGATGTGCGGAAAAGCGTCCTCCGAGGCGACCGCCAGGTGCTCTCCTGGGCCTACGACCGCCCGGGCGGCGGCCGCGGATTCGGCTTTACGGGAGCACATCACCATCACAACTATCGTGACGATCACTTCCGCAGAGCCGTGTTGAACGGCGTCGCCTGGGTTGCGGGTCTCGAAGTGCCGCCGGGCGGCGTGAAATCGACGACGCCGAGTTGGGAAGAGATCGCCGCCCATCAAGATTATGAAAAGCCTCCCGGTTGGGAGCAGGAAGCCGGCCTGGAAATGTCCGGGGAATCAGACCCCGTCTACAGCACGCCTCCAGTTGCCGCAAATGCGAAACAGCTCTTCCCGGTAGAAGTCGCGATCCCGCCCAACCGTTACCGGCACATCTACTTCGTCTTCAGGGCCGGCTCGGTTGCGGGCTCCAACGGCAACGCAAGTGGTGTCATCCGTTTTCACAATGCTCGATTTCGCGGCGAGAACGGCAAGGAGGCTCCGCTTCATCAGGAAACCCCCGCTCACTTCATCGGCCCGGACGGCCCCCGAGAGCTGCCCGTTCACTGGACCCGGCCCGACACGGTCATGGAGATCCCGGCGCCGTCCCTCGTTCACTATCCGGTCCCCCGCGGCGCAACACATTTTCTTGCCGGGATGTCATTTCGTCCTGCAGCCCCGCCAGGCAGGAGAGCGATGCCGCCAGCTCGACTTCATGCCTTCTTCGCTCCGCCGGCCCCGCGCTATTTGGGGATGTCTTTGCCGCCGGAAGCGCAGTGAGACAGCCAAGTCAGGCGTAGCCCTTGAACGTCAGAAACGCCCCGAGAAGAGCCCAGAAGATGCCGACAATTCGCATCGTCGTCGGATGCCCCATCGTCGCTTCGCCTATTTGCTTCACGATGCGTGGCGCGATGATCCTGAATGCCCCACCGAGGACAAGCGCCCAGCCGAACAGAGTGACGATCAGGGTCCAGTCCAGCACCCAGACGTTGTGCGTGTTCACAATCGAAAGCCCTGCCGTCATTGCAAGAACGCCGGAAATGAGGACCAACGGGGTATCCGCCAAAAAGCGTCTGGCTGTCTCTTGAAGGCTGGAGGGCGTAACCACCATGGGAATGCTGGCTGCCAGAATGACGGGACCGAGAAGTTTGGAAATCCAGATTGCCATCACAGATCACCCTTTCTTTTGGAACATGAGCAAGCCGACGCGCAGCAGGTCAGCCACGACAGGAGGCTCGACAGCCCAGCCTAGATATCTCACCACACGACGGCCGAAGCACGCGATCAAAGGCCGTGTTTCGTGTCTCGTGATTCGTGAAAACCATGGGAGGGGGCTTGGTTTGCTCCAGAAGAAATCTCTGACGACCGGTGAACCGGAAAGGCTGTGTTGCGTGTTTCGCAAGTCGAGGGCCGAAGGAAGCGATAAGGCCGCTACGCCTGCACGCGCCTTTTTCCTCCGCCCGGCTCGCGCCTCGTCCTGACGGTCCTCTCACGCACTTCGTCTCGCCGCATGGTGAGAAATGCAGGCTAGTTCAGGTATTTCTCGAGGTCGGGGTGGAGGAGCTTGTCGATCTCGGGGCGCGCCAGGTCGTCGGCGGTGAGGACGTGGATGGGGGTTTCGATCCGCTTTTCCGGCGTCAGGCCGTTGAGCGCGTCAACGACGGTCTTGACGGCGACGAAGCCGATCTGGAAAGGATCTTGTACGACCAGAGCGTCGGTGACGCCGTCCTTGAGGTCCTGCTCGATCGTATCGCTGAAGTCGAACCCGATAAAGAGCAACTTGTCAGCCAATTCGCGGCTGCGAATCGCCTTTGCGCCACCTACCGTGCCGGGTTCGGCCGAGGCAAAGACGGCGTCAAGGTCAGGGTGCGCGGTGAGCATGTTCTCAGTGACTTCGAGCGCCTTGGCGCGGCTCGACATGCAGTAGCGGGCATCGGCGATCTCGATCCCGGGGAACTCTTCGGCAAGCGTGTCCTCGAAGCCCTGCTCGCGCTGCATGGTTGACGAGCTGCCGGGGACCATCTTCACGATGGCGATCTTTCCCTTGTGTTCCAAAAGCTCGGCCAGTTTGCGGGCGGCGAGAACGCCGGCTTCGTAATTGTTGGTCGAGACGAATGAAACGTAGCTCTCGGTGTTGATGCCCGAATCAAAGATCGAGAGAGGAATGCCCCGTTCGGCGGCTCTCTCCACCGAACGCACGAGGGCGGTGGTTTCGGTGGGAGCGAGAACGATGCCGTCCATGCGGCCATTGACCATCGAGTCGACGATCTCGATCTGGCGGGAGAAATCGGTTTCCCGGGCCGGGCCGATCCATTCGATGTCAACATCGGCTTCGCGCCCCGCGGCGACGGCTCCTGCGTGAACGCTTTGCCAGAAGACGTGTGCTACAGCTTTCGGAACGACACCGATTCTGCGTTTGGACGCGCGTTGCTGACAGCCTGCCCATGAGATCGACAGCAGGAGTGCCGCCAGTGCGCACAGCGCGGTGAAAAAGCGGTTTCGTGACATGCGATGCCTTGAACTATTCTTGCGTAGCCGCAGTCCTTTCTGCAGAAGAAAGGGCATCTGCGATCGAAAGTTACAGAGCGGGCGCCGGGCATCAATGTGGAGCAGTACGTGGTGCGATGTCCCCGAGATGAAAAGTTTGTGGTGTTTAGCCTGTCTTTCTCACCACGTGGCGAGGCGAAGTGCGTGAGAGGGCCGTCAGGACGAGGCGCGCCGCTTGGCGCGCACAGGCCTAGTTGAACAGTACTTCGAGCACGGCGAGCAAGCGTTGCGAAGGAAAAGCGAAGTCCTGGCGGTCGTATCGCGTGCTCTGGCCGTCATGTGGTGAGAAATGCAGGTTAGGTGCAAGGCTTCGGTCAGAGACGAGCCCGGCAAGATCGAGTTTGTTGGAGCAAGGGGGAACCGGCTGGCTCCAGGTCAGTCTTGCGCGGCCGCCGCCGGTGCGGCCGAAGAACTCGTTGCAGCGGTGACCGGATGCTTTTGGTCATACCGTTCGATGATGTCGTTGGTGATCAGGAGTTCAGTCTTGGCATCGACAACGGGCGTCTGAGGGTTGGAGATATCCAGAATCAGGGAATAGTCCTTCTCGATCATGTAGTCGCGGATGATCACCCGCACCTTGCCATAGAGATCTTGTTGAAGCGCTTGGACTTCCTTTTGAAAAGCGGCTTCGGCATCTTCCACGGCCCGTTGCGCCTCGCGGCGTTTTGTCTCGATGCTGCGTTGCAGCTTCCGCTTCGCCGCGTCGCTCATGATGTTGTTGCCTTCGGCCAACTGGTTCTGCAGCCTCGCGATCTCAGCTTGCTTGGCTTTGATATTGTCTTCCTCGGGCTTGTACTTCGTGCGAAGCTGCTGGGTACGTTGCTGACCTTCCTGAGTGCGCGTGATGGTTTCTTGAAGACTGACCAATGCAATGCGCGTGCTACCCGTATTCTGGCCTTGGGCCGTCAGAGTGGCTGCGACGGCCAGGAAAGCCATAAAAACCGATCGACGGATCATATTCAACCTCGTTTCAGTTGGCGCGACAGCGCCTTCAGTCTAGCACAGGAGCGCACACACTCCGCCTTCAGAATGTGCGGCTTACAGTAAAGCGGAATATCCTGGGCTTCTCGAAGAACGGCAAGGCGCGGCCGAACCGCGTGACGCCGTCAACGAAAGAAGTCCGATTCGGGAAGAATGACCGATCCGCAACGATCGGAGGCTGCAGGAAGGTCTCGACGCGTAACGGATTGTAAGCCCAATAGAAACGGAACGGGGCCTGCACGACCGGCATCATCACTTGCAGCTCCACACCCGTCGAGGCTCGGAGCGCCTGTGACTGGGGGATCACGCGGATCGACCGGTCGATGCCGGCATGGGGAAACATCGCATTCAGTTCGGCGGCTCGATCTTCGTTGAGCCGTACCTGGTCCTTCAGAAGAATACGGTTGAAACCCAAGTCGAAGAAGGGGGCCAGGGTAACGGGTCCGAACAGCGGGATGCGGTATTCGAAGTTATAGACCATGCGGGTATCGCCGCCGGGAAACGAAAGCCGGAATACGGGAACCGTGGTGAACTGAGGAACCTCGCGTTCCACGCCTTCGACGAGCAACACCTGCGTTCGGGGAGTGCCGTTGTCATTGAGAATCGGCACGGTGGCCGTGTCAGGGATCCATACCATCGGGATGATGCCGAAGATCTCGAAACCGCGGATATCGGTCTCGCCCCCCATGTAGGAACGCCGGAACGGCGGAGGCACCTTGCCGCCATACCCGGTGAGAAACGACAGCAGCAGCCGCATGCCAATCACGTGGCCTCTGGTGCCAACCGACTTGAAGTACTTCCCCTCGACCGTCGGCGCCAGGAAGTTGGTATTGCCGCCGAAGCCGGCGATACCGACACTGGCGAACAGGCTCTTGCCTCCTGACGGCGTGATCGGGTGGTTCACCGTGTTGTGGAAAAACCCGGGAACGATTTCACTGGTAGTAATGCCCTCGAGAGAGTTCGGCCCCGACACCCCCAGGAAGTTTTGGAAACGGAACAGATTGTCGGCCGCTTTGCTGAACGTGGTCAGATCGTCTCTCTGCAAGCGATATGTGAGGCTCAAGCGGTTGAAGTTCTTCAGCGGATAGCTTACGAACGTCGTGAAGCCGGTCGTGTTTTGACGGAAGTCGAGGTAGTTGTCGCGTCCGAGCTGGTTGAAGAGCGGGATCAGGTTTGCGCCTGAAAAAATAGATGCCTCACGTCCCTGGTTGAAGTTGAAACGGCTCGTAAAGACGGTGAATCCGGCCTGGATGGGTCGGTTGAACAGATAGGGTTCGGTGAAGCCGAAGGTAAGTGCGCGTTGCCGGCTTCCGAGCTGTGCGTCGAAACTCAGGGTTTCACCCAGCCCGAGGAAGTTGTTGGTCGCATACCCGAAACCGATAAAGCTTCCAGCAAAGCCCGATACGCCGCCGTTCAGGCTGACCGTGTTCTTGCCGCGTTCTTTGACATTGAGTGTCAAGTCGACCAGACCCTGGCGTGTATCTCGGCGAATATCCGTTGCCTCTTCTTCTTTGAGAGGCTCGAAATAGCCGAGCTGATTCAGGCGCAGGATGCTCAGGTCCCAGACACGGGTATTGAACATGTCCCCTTCGTCGAGCAGAAGCTCGCGGCGGATGACCTTGTCTCTGGTCGAGGTATTCCCCGAGAAATTGATCCGGCGCACAAAGAATTGCTTGCCTTCGTCGACGGCCAGGTTGAGATCCACTTTCGGCGGGCTCTCGTCATCACGGAATTCGAAGTTCGGCTCGGCCACGAAGTCGATGTAACCGAACTCGCCGTAGAGCTTTTTGAGGTTGTCGAGACCTTCCCGCAGCTTCTTGATGTCGAAGATGTCATTCGCATCCATCTTGAAGACGTTTTCAAGGACTGTCGGATCGCGGAACAACTCGACATCGGTGAAGCTCAGCTTGCCGAGGCGGTACTCTGCGCCCTCATCCATGTGGACGGTGACGTCCGCCCGCTTGCCCTTTTTCTTGAAGATCAGGGGGAACGGGAACAGCTTGCGGCCCTTCTGATCCCGCATTTCCAGATCATGACGGGTCACGGTGGCTTTGAAATGGCCCCGCTCCTGATACATGTTCCGAACGCGTTCCTTGTCTTCCTCGAGCTTGCGGATGTCAAAGGTCTTTCTGAAGAGTCGTTCGAAGATGATGCTGCGCGGTAAGCCCATCGGGTACAGGTTCTTCATGGCCTTTCGCACCCGCTTGTTGGACATCACTTCGTTGTCCTCGACAAAAATCTTGCCGACCTTCACTTTCGGGCCTTCCGTCACGTTGAAGATGACCTCGACCGAGGAAGGCGGAATCTGAGAAACCTGAGGTTGAATGTCAGCGTATTGGCGACCCCTTTCTCCGAGCAGTTCTTGAAGCACGATCACTGCCCGCTGCACGCGGGTGGGGTCATAACGCGATTCGACGCTGAGCCCGACGCGGCGCTCCTTGAACCGCTCCAGGATGTCCGAGACGGAAGCCGACTTGACACCCTCGTACTTGATGCTGCGAATGACCCGGCGTTCGACCGCGACGAAACGGACAATCTTGCCCTGCTCGCCGTCTTCCAACTCCAATCGCAAGTCGTCGAAATAGCCTGTGTTCCACAGCACCATGTAGTCGCGAAGGAGGATTTCCTGGTCGACCAGGTCTCCCGGTTTGCTGAAGATGCGGGCCAGCAGCCCGTCTCTGGGGATCCGTCGCGTGCCGCGAAACTGGATGGACTCGATAATATCGCCTCGAGGAGCGATCGGAACGGGTTGTCCCTCTTCAGTGGGAATGTCTTCGAAAGGCGATGCCGGCCGCTGTCCTTCGGGCGGAGCATCAGGCACGTCCTCGAACGGAGAAGCCGGCCGCTGTTCCTGAGCTTCAGGGACCTCTTCAAAAGGGGATGGCTGCTTCTGGGGTTCGCCCTGCTGCGCGAGCAGCCAAGTCGCGCTCTCCCCGACAGGAACGTCCTCGGTCACCGATGTGGTGCGGAGATAGGGCGGCGGGAAGTTCGAATGGGAATCGATGCTGTCGAGGCCCGTTTGCCCCGCGAGGGGGCTTGCGGCGAACCCGAATAGCGCCAACAGAAGAGACCCAACGAAGACCGGACGCCGGACTCGGCAGCCTATCATACTTGCTTGATTCCTCGTCTGGCTGCGTTCATGAAGAAAATACGCACCGTCAATCCGGGTGGTTTCACGCCGCGCGTGTCACCTCGCGACAAGCCCTCATTGTAGCCGAACCTCTCCTTCGTCTACATCCGGCGTGTGAGTAAACTCTCCAACAACGGCAACACTCGTGAACCGCGTTTCCACAAGGCTTCAGCCGGACTTGTGACCTGTTCGAAACCCCGGGTCGCCTGCGTCTCGATAACCTGCTCCGGCTCTTGGGAGTGCTTGGTGAGTGAAAGATGAATGATCTTGAACGGAGCCACGCTGAATGTTACCGACTGACGAACGGGCGGATTCTTCTCTTCAACATATGGAACAACGCGACAGTGCAGCCGTTCACGAGTGTCTATTTGTGTCAAAAAAGCGAGCTGCGGCCGTCACCCATCGCGCTGGATCGTGCGACATCCACTATCGTACTCTGCAGGCATGGTGTAGTATCTAAGGCAGTGCGAAGGATCACGGCGGCTAAGCGGGTTTCGATCCCTCTTCTCGGTTGCTGGTTTGCAGGTTGGGTCTTTGCCGCGCTGGCGATGGGGACGGAAGCCGGCGTGTCTTCAGCAGTAGCGCCGATCCTGCAGTCCGAAGCGCCTCGGGCCAGACCTCCGGAAACCCCTCTGGCGGCGGAGTTGCTTAGTCTGATCAAGCAACTCGATCCGTTGCGAGTGACGATTCCCTACGTGGATTACCACGATGAAGCAATGGCGGCGCAAACGACGCGACGCAAACTGCAGCGCCGAGCCGGCTTCAAGCGTTCGAGAGCCAGACGCAACAGCTTCAAAGCCTCTTCGGGCTGGACAGTCAAGGGATCTTCCGTCACTGGCGCGAGAGGGCGCTCGCGCAGCTCGCGGCGATGACGCTGATTCTCTGAAAGCGGGCGACATTCCTTTCCCCGGCAATCCTCCCCCAACTACTCGCCAGACCGACACTGACGGGGGCTGGTCCCTTCCGACTCGCGACACGAGTGTCGTCTTCACCCGGGTAATGTCAGTGCGTAGGATGCGCAGCAGCCGCCAGGTGAATCTCCAACCCTGAATATGACCATGGTCGTGACCATGGTATGATAAAGCTATTCCACCGGCGGTCAGGAGTGTGTCGTGGCAGTCAGTAACCTCGAGGGGTCCGGCCCCAAGATGATCAAAGCCTCGGAGTTCAAGGCCAAGTGCCTCAAGCTGATGGACGAGGTCGCGGAGAACGGAGAAGAGATTGTCATTACCAAAAACGGCCGCCCGGTTTCGAAGCTCGTTCCTTATCGGAAGAAGCCCGAAAACCTCTTTGGCGTCGACCGAGGAATCATCCGGATCCATGGTGACATCGTGGAACCTATCGACGTGGAATGGAACGCCGTGACGGGCAAGGGTTGGGATGACCAACTTTGATGATTCTGGATACGCATGTTCTGGTTTGGTTGCGATTCGGGGACGACAGACTTGGGGCTCGGACTCGAGAGAGTCTCAAACGGGCTTGGCTTTCAGGCGATGTTGCAGTATCCGCAGTCTCGTTCTGGGAAGTCGCTATGCTTCATGAAAAGGGGCGGCTTACTCTGCTGCAAGATATCGGGTCATGGCGTCAGGCACTCCTTCAGGACGGTATCGTGGAAATTCCCGTTGACGGAGAGATCGGAATCCGAGCCGCCGGCCTTGTCGATTTCCATGGGGACCCGGCTGACCGCTTGATTGTCGCGACGGCGTTGGGAGGTCACCAACTGGTCACCGCCGATGAGAGGATCCTCGATTGGCCCGGAGCACTCAGCAGGTTGCGAGCCACTGATTGAGTGGGTGCAGGGTGTTGCGCGCCGCCTGCGCCTGGCTCCGGTAATCAGCCCGAACACAACAACCGGACATCCAGCGTTGATCAGGCGCCGCTTCAGCGGCCGGGACTCAAGGACGTAGAACGCGGCAAACTTTCCGACTGATCAAGCGCTCCGACAATCGCGTCCACGTCGAACACACATCCGCCCCAGGCGCCGCCGCTCACCGCCTGCAACGCCGCCCAGAGACGGGTGTCTTCGGGCAGATCGGGATGGGGAGACAGATAGCCGGGTGTGCTCCTGGCTTCGAGAATGCGCTCGCCGACGTCAGGCCCTGACTCCGCGCTGTCCTTCTCCCCGACAAGGTCGATCGTTCCTTCGAGCGTATTGCGGTCGATGATGATCTGAATCGAATCGCCTTCGCGTACCTTGCCGATCGGACCTCCGGCGAGCGCCTCGGGACCGACATGGCCGATACAGGCGCCGGTGGAAACGCCGGAGAACCGCGCATCGGTGATCACGGCGACCTGTTTCCCGAAGGAAAGGAATTTCAGGGCGGATGTGATCTGGTAAATCTCCTCCATCCCCGAACCCATCGGCCCGGCGCATGTGAGGACCATGATGTCGCCCTCGTGAATTCGGCCGGCCTTGATCGCCTCGATGGCATCCGATTCACGGTGGAAGATGCGTGCGGGGCCCGTCCTGCGGAAAACGCCGTCGGCATCAATCACACTCGGATCGATGGCAGTGCTCTTGACAACGGAACCTTCGGGAGCGAGGTTTCCGCGGCAGAAGGTGATCGTGCTGGTGAGCCCCTCGGCGCGAGCCTTGCCCGGGGGCATGATCACGTCTTCCGGATCGATACCGTCCATTTCCCTCAGATGCCGCCGCATTGTTGTTCGCCGCTCGCTGATTTCCCACGAATCGAGAACGGTATCCAGGGTCTCTCCCGTTGCGGTGATCACGTTGGTCTCGAGCAGGCCCGACCTCCGCAGATGCAACATTACTTCCGGCACACCCCCCGCGAGGAATACCTGAACGGTAGGATGCATGCGCGGGCCGTTGGGAAGCACGTCAACCAGCCGCGGCGTGTTGCGATTCACTTCCGTCCAGTCGTCGACCGTCGGACGACGCAATCCCGCCGCGTAGGCGACAGCCGGCAAATGCAGCAGGAGGTTGGTGGAACCGCCAAAGGCAGCGTGCACCGTCATCGCGTTGCGGACGGCGTCGTCAGTCACAATGTTCTTTGTGGTCAGCCCGCGTGCCTCCATCTCCATGACGGCCCTCGCTGAACGCCGCGCCGCATCTTTCCAGATCGGTTGTCCCGAAGGCGCGAGGGCTGTATGGGGGAGTGAGAGCCCTAACGCTTCGCCGACGACTTGTGAGGTCGCAGCCGTGCCCAGGAATTGGCAACCTCCTCCCGGAGACCCGCAGGCCCGGCAACCGAGCTCCTGGGCCTCCCGGAGAGTCAACTCGCCGTGCGAGAAACGTGCTCCGATCGACTGCACCTTTCCGGCGTCCTCGCCGTCGCTTGCCGGAAGCGTGACTCCGCCCGGGACCAGCACCGTCGGCAGGTCCCGCATGGAAGCGAGCGCGATCATCATCGCCGGCAAGCCCTTGTCACAGGTCGCGACACCGATCACGCCGCGTCGCGTCGGCAGCGACCGAATCAAACGGCGCAATACCTGCGCCGCGTCGTTGCGGTAGGGAAGACTATCCATCATGCCCGTCGTCCCCTGCGTGCGGCCGTCGCATGGGTCGCTGCAGAATCCGGCGAACGGGATGGCGCCCTGCGATGTCAATTCAACAGCGGCTTCCTGCATCAGCAGACCCACTTCGTAATGGCCGGTGTGATACCCCAGAGCGATCGGGCGGCCGTCCGGGGCGCGGATGCCGCCTTGCGTGCTGAGGATGAGGAATTCCTTGGAGCCGAGCTTCGAGGGGTCCCAACCCATGCCCGCCGCCTGGGTCCAACCGAAGATGTCGCCGCTGGGCCGATTGCGGAGCATAGCCGCCGTCAGCGGCAGCGCTCCCTTCGGCCCCTCGGCCTTGGTCAGAATCTCGTAGAGTGACGAGTCGCCTTCGGGAAAGATCTTGTTCGGCATGTTTATGAGTATGCCGGAAGCGGTTGCATGAGAGGCTGAAAGATATAATTCAGCGTGTCCATGAAATACGTATCGTCTCTCGTCGTGCTGGCGGCGGCCCTCGCCGCATGCCTTGTCATGGGATCCTGCGGGGCTTCAAAGGAACAAGTCACGAGTCCCGATGAGCAACCGCCGCCCGCTGAGCCGGATCGTGTGTATTCTTCGATTACGGCCGAATTCCAGAAGCAGACGGCGGAGTTGGCGCCGGCTCGCATTGCCGGCGAACTCGACGCCGCTCGAGTGAGCGCCGCGGAACGGACCGCCGACTGGCCTGGCGTCTCCGCCGCTTCCGACGGAACGCTTTGGGCGGTCTACATCGAGTGGGACGGGAAGCAATCCGACCGTGTGGTCGTCAAGAGGCTCGTGGACGGAGGTGGCTGGAGCAGACCGATTGTCATCCACGACGGCTACTGGGATCACTATATTCCCGACATCGCGGCGTTGCCGGAAGGGGCCCTCGCTGCCTGGTCCGCGCAGGTGGACGGCGACTTTGAAATCTTCGTCGCCCGGATCTCCGGCCAGGGCAAGGTCGACAAGGTAGAGCGGGTCACCAGCGCCCGATACAGCGACTTCCATGTTCGCGCGGCGGCCGACAGCAAAGGCAACGTCACTCTTGTCTGGCAGTCGTTCCGCAACGGCCAAGCAGACATTTATGCCCAGCGTCTGACGGAATCACACTGGGGACCGGCGGTGCGCATCTCGCCCAGTGACGCGAATGATTGGGAACCTGCCGTCGCGCTCGATAGCGGCGGTCGCGCCTGGATTAGTTGGGACAGCTATCACGGCGGCGCTTACGATGTCCTCCTGGCTTCTTTCGACGGTAAGGAGGCAACCGATCCGGTGGCCATCACATCCGGCCCCCGCGCCTCCTTTCATACCTCTGTCGCCGTCGACCAAGCCGACCGCGCCTGGGTTGCCTTTGACGAAGCTGGACCTAACTGGGGCAAGGACTTCTCGACATCCAGTTCCGCCGATGGGAGTGAGGGACTGCATGCTCGGCGCAGTGTCAGTGTTCGCATCTATGCCCACGGACGTGTCTACGAACCCGCCGCCGTATCCGATGCCTTCACGGGGCGCATGGAACGGTTCGCGGAACTGCCGACCATCGCGATCGACGGCAACGGCACGCCCACCCTCGTCTTTCGACACTGGACCATTGCCAAACCCCATGAGATGTATCACTTTTACGCGACCAGGCTCGGCCCGTCCGGCTGGTCACAACCCTGGCGGCTCGAGAACAGCTCCGGCCGGAACACCCAGCGCGCCTCCGTCGCGATTGCGAACGGCGTCGTCTACGCAATCTACTCGAGCGACCTGCGCGCCCCGGACAACCTCCCGAAAGACCAAGAGCACGCTCTCCACTACAACGTATTCCTGGCGGAGTTGACCTTGGGTGGACCCGCCAGCGATGTCACCCTGCGCCAGGTCCCGGTGTCGCCGGTATCGGAGGGGTTCGAGCGCCGCCGGCGGGCTACGATGTCGCTCGGTGACAAGCACTACACTCTGCTTCTCGGCGATTGCCACCGCCACACCGATATTCGCGGTCACAGCAATGTCGACGGCTCGACGGAGGATACGTATCGTTACGCCCTCGACGCGGCGCAGCTTGATTTCGTCGGGCCTAGCGACCACAACGAAGTCGTGGGCGGAACCTGGCCCGACGGGCTGCGCGACTATCAATGGTGGGTCACGCAGAAACTCGTGGACGTGATGACCCACGAGCCGGACTTCTGGGGCATCTACACGTACGAGCACAGCATGTCCCGCCCCGGTGGGCACCGCAATGCTCTCTTTCTGCGGCGTGGCGCGCCGATGCGCGGCATCGACCGCCGCCGCAAAGCACCCGCCACCGACAACCAACCACCCGCGATGTGGTCCTGGTGGCGCGGCAATGTCCTCAAGCAGGCCGGACAGAAGAGCGTCATCGTGCCCCACACCTTCGCGTCCGGCCCGCTCGCCGATTGGAACTGGCCCAATGCGCCGTTCGACTGCCTGCTCGAGATCTATCAGGGCGCGAGAGGCAGCTATGAGCGCTGGCGCATGCCGGTGGCCGAGAAGAGGGGCGGAACCCAAACCGACGACCCCGGCCACTTCGCGCAGGATGCCTTGAACAATGGCAATGTCTACGGTTTCGTGTCATTCAGCGATCACGGCTCGACTCATAACAGTTGGGCCGGTATTTGGGTTGATGAACTGACGCGGGAGGCGATGTTCGACGCGATGCTTGCGCGGCGCACCTTCGGCGCCTCCGACGAAATCATTGTGCGTGCGACTGCTGGAGACCACATGCCCGGAGAGCGGTTCACCGCCTCGGTGAATGCTCCGCCCGAGATCGCGATTTCCTTGGAAGCCCTTGACGAAATCCTGCGCGTCGACATCGTCAAGAACGGCGAGTACGTGTTCACGCAACGCCCCGGTGGCCGCTCCGCGTCCTTGCGCTATCGCGACATGAGCCCCGAGCCAGGTAATACGTACTACTACGTTCGGGTCTTTCAGCGTGACCCGGAAAACCCTTCAGGCGACCCCGAGATCGCTTGGGCCTCACCGTTTTTCGTCCGGTATGAGTGACCAGGCTCCCTATCAGTCGGGTGAATCCCAGATCCCTATATGGTCACGGGTGATAGCGGGATCCTGGTGCGGCGGCCTTCGACTACAACAATCCCCGTCTCGCTGACGTGGTGCTTTGTGCGGTCTTCGGCAAGGTCATAGCCGATGCACTCACCAGCCGGTATGACAGCGTTCTTGTCCAGAATCGCCCGGCGAACTTGTGCCCCCGGACCAATGCGGCAGTTGTCCATCACGACGGTTTCGTTCAGTTGCGCCCCGTTTTCTACATGCACTCGGCGGCCCAGTACCGAATCGACCACCTGGCAACCTGAGAGAATGCATCCTTCGCAAATGATGGAGTTCATCGCCTGTCCCTGGTGGCCTTCTTCATCGGAGATGAATTTAGTCGGTCCTACGTGGTATTCAGCCGTTCGGAGCGGCCAATCGAGGTTGTGCAGATTGAGAGCCGGTTCGACGGACTTCAGGTCCATGTTGGCTTCGTAGTAGGCTTCGATCGTACCGACGTCGCGCCAATAGCCGCGGTTCTTCTCCTCCTCGCCGGGCACGATGTTGCAGTGGAAATCGTAGGCGTAGAGAACGTGGTTGTTCGTCATCCAGGGCAGAATGTCTTTGCCGAAGTCATGCGAGCTGCTTTCGTCCGCCGCATCCCGCTGGAGTTCTTCTTTCAGTACTTCCCCGCTGAAGACGTAGTTGCCCATCGAGGCCAGGCACCAGCCTGGACGTCCGGGAATTCCTGGCGGATTGTCGGTCTTCTCCAGGAAACGTAAGATCCGCCAATCCTGGTCAACCTCCATCGTCCCGAATCTCACGGCTTCCGAAATTGGAATCGGCAGCGCAGCCACCGTGCCTTCGGCGCCTTTTTCCTTGTGGTAGGCCACCATGCTGCTTACGTCCATGCGGTAGATATGGTCCGCACCGAACACGGCGACCAATTCTGGCGTTGCCAACTCCAGGAGATGGATGTTTTGAAAGATCGCGTCCGAAGTCCCCTGATACCACTGTGCTCCCTTGCGCATCTGCGCCGGAACCGGAATGATGAACTGGTTTTTCAGCAGATTGGAAAACTGCCAACCGTCACTCAGATGCTGCAACAACGACTGGCTCTTGAACTGCGTAAGAACGTAGATCGAATAAATCCCCGAATTGATGAAATTGCTGAGAACGAAATCGACGATGCGGTATTTCCCCGCGAACGGGACAGCCGGCTTCGATCGCTGCTTGGTCAGGGGAGAGAGACGGTCACCCTTGCCGCCGGCGAGGATGATGCCGAGAACCGGAATGTGCTCCATAAGGGGGACGGAAGACCGAACTTTAGTATGTCACGCCTCCTGTGATCTCCGTGTTTCGTCCGTGTTGCCGGCACATTTCCTTCCCGATCCCCCGGCATGGAGACCCGACGGTAGGGACAGAAAGTGCGGCATGGGTGGAGTGCAGTCGGGAAACGGGAATGCCGTTTGTCACGTGGACGCACAAGAGCGCTGATCGACAGTAACGGCATGGGGTCCTGTACATCTCCGCGTAGAATAGAGTCATGGGTTTTCCGACCGTGCGTCCGCGGCGATTGCGGGCGAGCCGAGCGCTTCGGAAGGCTGTCCAGGAGACGCGGCTTTCCCCGCGTGACTTCATCTATCCCCTGTTTGTCTGCCCTGGCCACGGCGCGCGCCGAGAGATCAGCGCCATGCCGGGCAACTACCAATTGTCTGTCGATCAGCTCGTTGCGGAAGCCAAAGAGGCCGAATCGCTGGGGATCGCCGGCGTCGTCCTCTTCGGCCTCCCCGAATCCAAAGACCCTGAAGGCTCCGGAGCCTACGATGACGACGGCATCGTCCAGCGGGCCATCCGCGCCGTCAAGCAGGAAGTTGACGACCTGCTTGTCATCGCCGACACTTGCCTTTGCGAATACACCAGTCACGGGCACTGCGGTCATGTTGTCGATGGCGATGTCGACAACGACGCGACCCTTGATCTGCTCGCCCAAACGGCGGTGTCACAGGCCCGAGCCGGGGCTGATGTCATTGCGCCGTCCGACATGATGGACGGCCGCATTGAGGCGATCCGTATCGCTCTCGACGACAACGGCTTTGAGAAATTACCGATCCTTTCCTACGCTGCCAAGTACGCATCCATTTTCTACGGGCCGTTTCGCGAAGCCGCCGAATCCGCACCCCAGTTCGGTGACAGGCGATCCTATCAGATGGATCCGGCCAATCAGCGCGAGGCAATGCGCGAGATCCAACTGGACATCGACGAAGGCGCCGACATCATCATGGTCAAGCCGGCAATGCCCTATCTCGACGTCGTATTTCGCGCGAAGCAGGAGTTCGATCTGCCCATCGCGGCCTATCAGGTCAGCGGCGAGTACTCGATGATCGTCGCTGCCGCCCGCAACGGCTGGCTCGACCTCGACCGAGCCATGACCGAATCCCTAACATCGATCAAGCGCGCTGGTGCTGACTTGATCCTCACCTATTTTGCCAAGACCATGGCGAGCCGTTTATGAACACGTTCCGTTGGACGGCCCTGTCCTCCTGTTTTCGAACGAGGACAAGTCTTTTTATCGACCGTTATTTTTCAAGGAACCGTGAAGTCAACAAATCAGCCAGGAGATCAGGATAAAAAAGGTTGACAGCCAGAACACACTTGCGACACAAGCGGTTGTTCCGCTATGCATGCGCCGCCCTGGCCTGGTTGTGGTTCACGGCCCCACGTCTGGACTCCACCGAGGCTTCCCCATTCACCCTTCCGGAGGCCGTCGATGAGATCCTCGAGAGCCGCACTGCCCTCCGTTCCTTCTGGGGGATTCATATCGTCGATCTGGCGAGCAAACAAGTCCTGTACGAACGGAACTCCCGGAAGCTCTTCGTTCCTGCGTCGAACCAGAAGCTTCTATCGACGGCTCTCGCCCTATCCCGGCTTGGTCCCGAGCATCGCTATATCACAATGCTGGTCAGTGAAGCGGAACTAGACGACGACGGTGTCTTGCATGGTGATCTGGTCCTGCTTGGTGGCGGGGACCCTAATCTTTCCGCACGCATTCTTCCCTACAATCGCCGGCAAAACTTCCAACGGGATCTGCTGCTCCCCCTTTCCGAACTCGCGGACCAGGCGGTGCAATCGGGCCTGCGGCGCGTTGAAGGAGCCATCATCGGCGACGATACCCGCTATGTCCGCCAGCCCCACGCCACCGGTTGGTCCGTCGACGACCCCAAATGGGGCTACGGCGCCCCCATCAGCGCTCTCTCTTTCAATGACAATGTCGTTAGGATGCTCGTCCTGCCGGGTCGAGCCGCCGGCCGTCGCGCACGGGTTGCGTTCAAACCCGACGTGCCCTACTTCAGCTTCTCGAACCGCACCCGCACGATGCCGACTCGAACTGTCGCCCAAAGGCTGGACCTCGGTAGACAGTCCGGTTCGAACAAGCTGATGCTCTGGGGTCAGATTTCCATCCGCTCCCGTGGCCGCAGCATCGAAGTGGCGGTCGACAACCCGGCGCTGTTCGCCGCCATGGCCCTTCGTGAACGTCTCGAAGCACTCGGCGTCGAGATCTCCGGTGAGACCCGTGCCCGCCATCGACGGCCTCACGAAGTCCCCGATCTCAAAGGCGGAACACACCGGAAATATGAGCCGCCGAGTGGGCTAGCGATGATTCAGTCTATGCCGCTCGCTGCGAACCTCCCGATCATCAACAAGGTCAGCCAGAATCTTCACGCCGAGATGCTGCTGCGAGAGGTCGGCTATGTCCGCCGGGGCGTAGGCAGTTTCGAAGCAGGCCTCGAAGAGATGAAATCCTTCCTCCAGGAAGCAGGGATCAAGAGATGGCAGTTCCGCCTGCGCGATGCTTCCGGACTCTCCCGGCACAACCTGATCAGCCCCGAGGCCACGGCTCGGTTGCTCGCCCACATGGCGGGCTCGCAGCACGGCGAACTCTATCGCTCGACCCTCGCCCTTGCCGGCGAAGATGGAACTCTCGATTGGCGCTTCTCTCGCGGACCCGTGCGCGGAAAGATCCAGGCCAAGACGGGCACTCTGAGCGGCGTGATCGCCCTTTCGGGCTATGCCCGTACGCAGGACGAACGCGACTTGGCTTTCGCAATCTACGTCAACAACTCCAGCGCCCCCAACTCCTACGTCAGGCGTCTCGTCGACCGCGTGGCGGAAGTCATAGTGACTACGCCGCCAATGACGCCAGCCAACGGAACCGATCCGACCTCGACAACCACGGCAGTGGGAAATCACAAGCCATCTCCTGAAAACCCACAGCGATAAGGCGGAAGCGAAACGTTCCCGGATGAGGACGATCCCAAGTGGTGTTACGGCGCGTTAGCACACGGGGTTCTACGGTTCAAGCAGCAGACGGGCGTTTCCGTTGAAGATGGCGTCTCGCTGTGCTTTGCTCAGTTCGGACTCTTTCACCTTCAGCAGCGCAGATTCGAAGTAGAACAATGGGTAATATGAACCGAACAGGAGACGATCTCCGGGAATCTTCTCGATAAACTTGGAGATTCCGCCCACGCCCTCCAGCATGGCGAAGTCGAAATAGACCTCACCGTGGTAGCTGAGCCGGCCGAGCAGTTTGCCGGATGGCTTCCGCTTGCGGTTCTGAATCACGAGACGCAAACCAGGGAGGTCGGGTAGAAGTCGCAGGATCGGGGCGGTATCGACTTCGCTGACACGCGCCAACGGGTGTTGCGTCCGCTCGTCTTCCATGTTGAGGGCAATCTGAACGACCATCTTTCGCTCGGCGGCCCGCCGCAGCAGGTCAATAAATCGCGGGTCGTCAAGGGCATATCCATGGTAGCTCGGATGCAGGCGAATACCGGGCATCTTGTGATTTTCTTGACATCGCCGCAGATCTTCTTGCCAGTCGGGAAGCGTCGGGTTCACGGTGCCGAACGGGATGAGCAAGCCCTGCCCCAGCGTTTGGCAGGATTCGGCGAGCCGTTCGTTGACGGCGGCGACATCCTCGTGCAAGACGCCGTCGAAGCTGCCGGTCCAGGCCTGCGAAACGTCGTACGAGCGCAGCTTAGTAATCATCTCGGGTATTTCGTCGCCGGGCAGGCGGCGGAACGGCCAACGCGAGACATAAACGTTGGTGTCGATGATCATGCTTCAATCCCCTTACGCTTGAGGATTGGCGCAAGCATACGTTTGAGGTTCTCTCCGAGGATAAGTTTCTTGGCTTCGTCGGAGATGTTCGCACCTTGAACCTTGGCGAGTTGGGAGGCAAAACTACGTCCGCCAGCGTCGCTCCCGTAGATGATACGTTCCGGTCCTAGCTCACGGACAGCCGTTTCAACGAATCCGTTTGTTGGATCCGAGCCCGCAATGCCGATCGAAACGTTCTTGTGAGATCTAACCGCTCGGATGCCGTGTTCCCAGTCGCCACCGGTGTGGCCGCAGATGATCGGTATATCGGGATGGCGCGCGGCCAGTTCGGCGAACTCGCTGGGTGTGCACTCTCCGGGGCGGTTGCCCGTCACCTTGACCCATGTGTGCTGGAAGATCACGGCATTGGTCGACGCGGCACGCTCGACAATCGGGTCGAGTTCCGGTGTATTGCACTTGCGTGCAATCCAAAGCTTGACTCCCACCATGGGGCCGTCACGTACACAACGGTCGAACTCCTTGAGGCTGAACTCGAGATGGTTGGGATTCAGGTAGACGAAGCCGAAAGCGCGGTGATGCCAATGCTGCAGGGCTTCCAGGACCTGGTTGTTGATCTTCGTCAATTCCTCAGGCGTTGGGTCTTCAGGGTGAGGAGGGAAGCCAAGGTAGAGCATGAACCGCTCGATTCCCATGCGATCGGCGAACTTGACGGCATTGGCCATCTTCTCGTGCGGTGTGCGGCCTTCGAAATTGCTGAAGTGAACGTGCAGGTCCCAGATCATTTCTGGGTTTGAGGGTAAGCTTTTCACCAGCAGTAGTGCAACGGGAAGGGAAGCACCGCCGGCGGACTAGGGCTCTTCCACGAGGGGCTCGATGATGCGAGAAGCGTACTGTTTGGTGTGATGAATAACGTTATCAGCGATGAGCATTGCCTCGGGCGGCTCGATCGTCATAGGCCCACCGGTGTTGGGGTTGGGCTCGTAGAACTCAGCGCCCGTGCTACCGACAGTAACGCGGATGCGGTGGCCTTTATTGAAGATCTGGCTGAGCGAGTGAATGTCGAAAGCGAGTTTGTGCACCTTGTCCGGTTCCATCAATACCTCGCGATCGAAACCTTCCCGGAAGCGTGCGCGCTGGACTTTGTCCATGATGAGAATCGAGCGACCGTCTGGGTAGACGTCGCTGAGCCGTACGATGTAATCCGCATCTTTCACGTTCGCCGAAATGTAGAGTTCTACTTTGACTTTGCCCGTCCATTCAACGGGGGCGGCAAGCGGCTCGGTCGTGAAGGTCTGCGGTTCGGGGTGTTGCTCGTATAGGCGAGCATCACACGCGCCGGGGAAAGCACGGGTCGGGATCGGCGCCGGGTTGTTGGGGTCACTGCGGTACTCGGTCCTACCGTCTGAGGAGACTGGCGCCTCAAGAACAAGGCCCCCCTGCCCCAGTTCATTCGCCGGAGTGAAATAGTAAGAGGTTTCTTTGACAGGAATCGGCCAGTCATCGGCCGTCCTCCATTCATTCCCGGGAGCACCAGGTTCACCAACCGCGCCCATGACGTAATATCGGACAGCAGGCTCACGATCCACTCTGTTATCCGCACCCTTGAGGTGATGGTTGAACCACTCGATCATGTGGGCATTTACGTCGAATGTGGAATTCTCGGGATACTGCAGTTCGCCTACTTTCGAATTCTTGTTGTAGCGGCCGTGCAGCCACGGACCGAGCAATAGTTTCTGCACACCGCGCGAATTCGGTCCTCCGCGATGCTGTCGTCCTACGAAGCTGTCGATCGATCCGACACTCATGTAGTCGTACCAGCTTCCGATGGTGAATGCCGGGACGTTCATCTTGTCGAAGTGGAGCGTGGAGTCCTCCTGCCTCCAATACTCGTCGTAGGTAGGGTGCTCGAACGTTTCACGGAGCCATCGATCGTTGTGCTCAGGGACACGACAGTTCCTGTCCATGGCCTTGAACCGATTCGGTTTGGTGGCCCCGCCTATCCGATAGCCCTCATGAAACAAGCTGAGTCCGGTGTCGACCATGTATTGCGCAACGAGGTGTGGAGGTTGGGCGACTGCGAGGAAGTTCTGGGCAAAGCCGCCTTGCGACGCCCCGAACGTTCCGATCTTGCCATTGGACCAAGGTTGATCGGCAAGCCATTCGACGGTGTCATAGCCATCCTGCAGATCGCTCCACCCGAGCGAGCGGTAACCGTCCCAGACGCCTTCGGAAAGGTGTGCTCCCCGAAAGTTCTGGGCGCAGACCACGTAACCATGCGAGGCTAGTTCGGCAAGGATCCGGCGGGTGCGGTCGGCGCGGAGATCGGCGTATCGCTGTTCATACAAAACCGGCCAGGGGCCTTTCCCTTCAGGGAAGTAAAGATACGCGGAGAGGCGCACGGCATCGCGCATCGGGATCATGACGTGCTCCTCGGTGACGGGACCGCGATCAAGGGTGTCCGTCTCGATTGAACTCGGCGAGCAGGTTGCGAGGAAAATCGCTAGAAGAACGGTGGCAGGGTTTCGTTGGGGCGTCATGGTTCTGGGAGCACCAATGTCTATGTCGGAGGCAATCTCGATGTAAACCTCCTGAACCCCTAACGGCCGCACCATGAAGTCCGGAATCGTTTGGCTTCACTTTCCGAAACCAACTGATTCCAGTTGATCGACTTGCATGTAGTGGCGCTTCTGCGGCGAGGTTCTAAAGTACTCAGTCTTGTTCCAGCCGCCATCAGCAACAAACAACGAATCGTTAAAGCCGTTTCATTCTTCGCATGCTTGATAGGGGGCGTAATTGCCATACTCCTGGAAAACACCGTTCACGGCATGCTGAACGCTGTAAGTCCCGGTCTCTGAAGCTGACCGAACAGCTCGCGCCGAATGGCCGTTCTCCGCTGAATTGGGAACTATCCATCTCCATTTTGCTGGCTGTCGGCCTGAGGCGGATTTTTCAACGCTTCACGCGTTCGTGGTGTGGGCATGCCGGAAACATGCAGGTTGTTGGCCTTCTGAAATTCCCCCAGTGCGTTCACCGTCATGTCATCCAGCATGCCTGAGATCGGACCGTTGTAAAGTCCCTGGTCTTGTAGGGCCATCTGTACGTCCTTTACGACGGAAGGGTAATAATTCTCGTAGGTTCCGTCGTCCAAACCACGAATCATAATCCAACCATTACCCTTGGAACCGGCCCATCGGATAGGGCCGGGTGTGCTTGTCGTCGGACTTTCCTCCGGCTCCGGCTCGGGTTCCGGTGGCGGCTCGGGTTCCGGTTCCGGCTCCACGGGCGCAGGTGGCTCGGCTACTGGTTCGGCAACAGGCTCGGGGGCCTCCAGGCATCCTCCCAAGCTCAGTAACGTGAACGTTGCAAGTAGTGTCGCTGTTCGAATATTCACAGATCTACCTCCGTAGAAACTTGGTACTGCTAAGCCACTTCTCAAACAGACAACAAATCTCCCCTTTCGATTGATTGAAAATCACTATTATCCCATCCGCTTGCGGCTGGTCCGAACAATGCCTCGCGCATACCATCGCACACGCCTTCCAACCGCGCCATGCGGTGCCTGGCGAATCCAACAGGTGTTCCGTGCTGCACATGTCCACGCGCAAGCTCTTGAAGCTTGCCAAGAGCAGCCTGACCAGCCCTGCATCTGCGCTCGCTAGCGCTACGTCCAGCCTCACAATGCCAATCAGTTGAGTATTCATCGCCTGTTTCGTTGGCTGTACTCGTTTCGATCGATGGCTTGATCGATGGCAACCCCGCGTTCAGCTTCATTATTGCAATGTTCTCTTATCGGCTTCGGCCGTGAAAACACCGCCACAAGTTACTGATCAACGCCGGAGTTCCGACGAGGAGCAGATTCGTAAAGAAAGTGGTGACGACCACAATAGAAAACGACACATCACGTGATCGAGCTTCCCAGCTTCTCCGTGTGCGCCCAAGAGAAAGTGCTCGTCCAGATTTTCAAGGTCGTCAAAGAATCGCTCATCCTTTCCGCGAGGTTCCTGACTACGTTGTGCCTGCGTATCTCACAACCACCTTGCATGTGGCAAGGAGGAATCCATGTCAGAGAATCACGCGTTCGTTGCCGTCGCGGCGGGTGAGCTTTCGCCGGTCGAGAAACTCCAGCAGCGGAATAGCGTACTTCCGGCTGACCCCTGCCAGTTCTTTGAAGCGCGCAACGTCGATGCGCCCTGACCGTTTGCGTTCATGGCGGAGAAGCAGCTTAAGACGATCGATGCTGTCCCGATGGAGAAGCAGGTCCTCAGAGACTTTCACCAAGATGGACTCTCGCAAGAGCGCCTGCAGGATACGGCGTGCGCGGCCCGCGTCGACCGGCAGGCTCGTCAAAACGTCCTTGACGGCAGGTACGGAGAGCCCGGCTGTTTCGAATTTGGCGATGATAGTCGCGCGCGCATTGCTTTCCTCATCGTCAAGCATGACAGTATGGCGGGGGAGTCTGATGAACTCGTTCTCGATCAGAATCACACCCGCCGCTTCGAGCGATGCCAGCAGCGACTCGAGGAAGTTCGCCGGCGCGCTCGCGAAACAACGGCTCCGGAGTTCCTCTTTGGATGCTCCCGGTTGAAGAGGTTCCTTTCGATGGAAGTGTTTGAGGAAGTCAGCAGCCTTTTCTGCTGCCGCCCTGTACGCTTCGGCGGACAGCAAGCGGGAAGGCCCTAACGGTCGAGCCACACCGAGCTTGCACAGATGCGCCGCAGCGTCTCCCACCTTCTTCTCGCTCCACCCCGATCGTCGAATCGTGTCTGACATCTCCAATCCATATGGTTCATGCTGAAGCAGCACGGACAACACCCGGAGTGGCTCCCCGGACTGCAGCTCAGTGAGTCGGCGGCAGTGCGCCTCCGCGTTTCGCTCCGGCCGTGGTTCTGTATCGAGAACGATCCCGCCACCGATCGTGATGACTGGAGAAAAGCGCCGCAGGATGAAGCGATCGCCATGGAGTGTGAGGACAGGATTGTCAAGTCGGAGTCGCGCGAACGCTTTTTCCCCCGGGGGGAGCTTGCCGCAACGGCCCAACAGCGCAACCCTAGCGACCGTTTCCGCAGTCCCGCTGTGGAAATGGACAGGTGCTCCGTGTTTGAGGGTGTCTGCCGACGCAAGCAGTTCGATCACACAGTCCAGTTTGCGGGTAGCTCGAAACGGCCCGATCGACATCGCGACCATACCGCGTCGTAGCTCGCTCGCTTCAATGCCTGCCAGGTTCAAAGCGGTTCGTTGTCCCGCCCCGATGCTGTGCACTGACTTGTTATGGCCCTGAATGCCACGGACACGGACACGCCGGTCGAGAGGGTGAATCTCGAGATCGCTGTCAGCTTGGATCGTTCCCGAGACAGGGGTACCCGTGACTACGGTTCCGAAGCCCTGTTGGACAAACACGCGGTCGAGCGGCATTCGAAAGTGCCCACTGCCGTTTCGTTCCGGCGTTTCGCGGGCAGTCTGCGCCAATGCATCGCGAAGCTCGTCGAGGCCAATGCCGGTTTTGGTGCTAACAGGGATGACGGGTTTTCCCTCCAGGAACGAACCGGCAAAGAAGTCTTCCAGCTCCATCCGGGACAGTTCCAGCGTTTCAGCATCGACGAGGTCAGCTTTGGTGAGGGCGACGAGACCGTGCCGCACACCGAGCAGACGGCAAATTTCGAAGTGTTCGCTCGTTTGGGGCATCGCCAGCTCGTCCGCGGCGATCACCATCAGCACGAGGTCGATCCCGCAGGCCCCCGCAAGCATGTTGCGTACAAAACGCTCGTGTCCGGGGACATCGACGAATCCCAGATAGAGTTCCTCCCCGTTCCGCTCATCCGCTAGACGCAGATTCGCAAAGCCGATGTCGATGGTGATGCCGCGCCGTTTCTCTTCTGCGAGACGGTCGGTATCGATACCGGTGAGCGCACGGACGAGGGCTGTCTTGCCGTGATCGATATGGCCCGCGGTTCCGACGATGATGTGCTTCATGGGCGAGGCTATGAAGTGAAACCCCACTCGTGCCTTCGTCCCTGGGTTCCACGAAGAGGGACGAATCGGCAGCCGGTGATACACAGCGAACGGAGACCGGCCGGCGAACAGCGCACCAACGTCAACTCCTGACTGCTCTCAGGGCCAACGGGCATGACGAGACGGCCGCTATTCGGTTCCATCTGTTCGAGTAGCCGGGCCGGCACTTGCGACGCCGCCGCTGCTACGGAGATCGCGTCGTAGGGAGCATGAGCCGGACAGCCCAGAGTGCCGTCTCCGTGAATGATCGTGACTCGAGCATCGTAACCGGTTCGGTGTAAGTTCGTCTGTGCCATGTCAGCGAGATCGGCCTCCCATTCGATGGAGTAGACATGCTTGGCGAGCAGGGCGATGACCGCTGCGGAATAACCTGAACCGGCTCCGACTTCGAGGACGATGTCGGTTTGTGTCAACGCGAGCGCCTCGGCCATCACAGCGACCATATAGGGCTGCGAAACGCTTTGACGGCGAGGAAGCGATACGGGTTCATCGTCATAGGCGAACCTCCGCAGTGCGTGTGGAACAAACTCGTGACGCGGCACCTGCCCCATAGCGACCAGCACGTGCTCGTCTCGGATGCCTCTGGAGCGCAATTGGCGATCCACCATGCGCCGCCGCAACTCTTCCCACCGTGCCAATCAACGCAACCTTTTCTTGAACAGAATGTCAGCTCCGACGAGGCCGTTCTCATCTCGCGTCACGATGAACGACCACTGACGCGTCGGCGCCCACTCAATGCGTACTAGCTGCTGCTGGGCCTCGGAAAGGTCGTAACTGTAGATGAGAGTCAGATCCTGCGTGATCTGTTGCTCGGTGGAGATTCGCGCCCCCGGGTTAAGTTCAGCGCCACCCGATTGAGGATCGACTTTGAGACGGCTGACGCCAAAGAAGCGCTGTAACCGTTGCGAGCCGCTCCGCGAGCCGATGCTCGTGGCTCCCGAAACCGTGATGGCGCGGGAAAGGACGGCATTCAGGCCGCTCTGGATCAAAGACTGCTGCTGAGCTGTCTGCTGTGTGGCCAGCACCGGATCGGTGGTGGGCGAGCGGGCCAAGGCGATCAGGTCGAGGAGTTGATCGGTGCGTAACGGCGGGTCCGATCGATAGCTCAGGTTGGGCAGGCTCGCCGGGCCTGAAATGATCAAGGCGATGTCCACGTCGCGGATGCGCGTTTCAAGCTCGATGTTGACGACGGGTTCGATTCGGAAGGGATTGTAGAAGTTGATGTCCCCACGGTTGATCTTGTAACGCGATCCCTGGAAAGAGAGTTCCCCTTGGGTGATGGTCAAGTCGCCGCGCAGCGAGGGGCTAACGGCCGTTCCGCTCAATTGCAAGTCCATATTGGATTGAACATTGCGGATCAGGGGCGTGTCGATCAGAAGCTCGGGTACGGATGCAATGCGAACGCTTAGACCCATGTTGACGAGAGCCTGGTGGCTGGCCGGCGTCTGAGTAGGTTGGGCGAGCGAGGCCATGACGTCAGCCAGGGTAAGGTCCGACCCGATCGTCACGCGGCTCACGATGACTTCCCCGCTGAGCAGGCTCCGAAGGTCTGTCCCCGAGTACGTTAACCGGCCGTCGATGACGTTGCTGATTGATTCCGGATAACGGATACGGACGCTTTCGATTCCCGCTTGAAGACGATAGTCCCAGCGTCCGTCTCGCAACACCAGCGTGCCTCCCAGAGTAAGGTTGCCTCCACCGGACTCAGCTCTTACCCCTTCAACGCGGACCATGTTTTCGTTGAAGCGGATTTGGCCGTTGAGCTCGCTTAATCCGTTCGAGAATGAGTTGTGGCGCAATGTCCCGTCTTTGACCTGCATCAATCCGCGGATTGACGGTTGATCGGCGTTGCCCCGGATACGCACATCCAATTCCGACTCGCCCCTCGCCGTGACTGCGGGGCGAAAACTTTCCAGGGCTGCCAGGTTGAAACTCCCCTCGACCGAGACATCCATCGAGTCTTCCTTACGGGCAAAACCATCCTGTAAGCCTATCGTTCCGTCGACTACGATATCGGTCCCGTCGCCGAGTAGGCGCACACGGTCGATGTCCAAGGTTTTGTTCTGGACCTTCCAACGCATCGGGAAGGGATTCCAGACCTCGTATCCACGCTCCGCTCCGGGAATCTGCGAGTGGGAAAGCTGGAGTCGGGTGACCTCGCCGTCGGCGACGAACTTGCTCGAGTCCGTCGCCTCTCCGGAGAATCGGAACTGACCATCAACCGTGCCGCTAGTCTGGTGAAGGTTCAAGTCAGCCAGGCCTGCCAGGTAGACAAGGTCAAGGCCATTCACGGTGCACTGGCCGCTGAACGGACCGTTCTCGTCCGGCCGGAACTCGGCGTGTCCAGTTAGAGAGCCGGACAGCAGATTGCCCTCCCAGCCGATGTCCACGCGCCGTCCCGAAGTGGTTAGTTTGCCGGAGAAGGAGCCGATGTCCCGTTCTTCCAGCTTGACCTCACGCAAGCCGAATGACCCGGAAACGAAGAGGTCATCGAGAAGGTCTTCCGAGGATGACAAGCGACCTTTGCCCTGGAGTTCGAGCGCGAGAAGTCCAGAGGGTGTGCGCTCGTTTTGGGAGAAGGCTTGCAGATCCAGCAAATTCCAACCGTCGGCGGCTACTTTGAAGTCAAACTCTTCGGTTGCACGATCAAGCCGGCCGTTCGAGGCGAGTGTTGCCTGGCCGCGCTCGGCACGGAATGAATCGACGACGAGGACCCCGCCGTCGAGTCGGGCATCGGTGACGATGCGGTCGAGATGCCGTCCCCAGGCGCCTCCTTCGGTGAGCTCGAGGTGTACGGAGCCTTGTGGGTTCGACAGTGGGCCGCTGAAGCGCACCTCGCCATTGAGCGCCCCCGTCAGCGGCTGGTCAAAGGCTGCCGAGCCAAGCACTGAGGAGACGGGCAGATTTTTTAAGCTCACACGACCGTTTAACGCCTCAACCTTCGTCCCGTCGTCGGTCAAGTCAGCCGTCAGGGATAGATCAGCTCCTCCCTCGGCTCTCTCGATCCGTGCCGGTTCGACACGAATCTTGCGTGGCGAAATATCGAGCGATCCGTGCAGGCGATCCCACGGCTCGCCGTGGAGCGTGAAATTCTTGACATCCAAACTGCCCTTGAAGCGGAGATCTTGCGATGCGTGCTGGCCGGACACTTCACCATCGATCTGCGCCGATCCGGACAGACCGAAGGGCGCCGCAATCTGTTCGGCGTTCGCTTGCCGCAGCCAGTAACGAACGTCTTCGAGGCCGCTGAGCTTGGCGCGCATACGAAGATCGGAGCGATCACGAGCCTGCAACGAGCCGTGCAGTTGAATGTGACTACTATCTGTGACCAGATCGAGCTTGTCGATTCTCAGGGTTTGCGACACGCTCACATATCCCATGGCGAGAGTGCCACGCAAAGGGATTTGATGTGTCTGGGGGGCTTTGAGCGCCTCGAACCCGATCCGAGCCTTGGCTTGCAGGTCGTCGATGCCGCGTCCCTCTACCTCGATCGTCCCGCTGACAGTGCTGGCCCAGGGAGCGTTGCGGACCCCGGCTGGAAGCTGCCTGACCGCCATCGTCAAAGGCCTTACAGGAAATCCCGCGAGAGCTAAGGCAAGCCGGTAGCGAGGTGAAGGCGAGGTCAAGTCCTCCAGTCGCGCCTCGCCCGTGAGCGTGCCGCCCAATGCTTCGGCCCCGATATTTTGAACTCTGAGGGTTTGTGCATCACCGGCAAAGTCGGCAGTTGCTGATATCGATTCGAGGGCGAATTGACGCGCTTGCGGCATCAGATCGCTGATTGTGAGGGATCCTGTGTAACGGAGCGCTCCTTCGGCCCCGTTCCATCGTCCCTCACCCTGAGCTTGCGCCACGCCACCGTCAAGAGGAGCGAGACCGAGCCATGATGTCCACTCGCTCAGTTGCGCATCGATCCGATATCGGAAGACTGCTTGAGGCTGGTCAACAAAGTTGACTTCCAGATCTCCGATGACGCTCGTCCCGGCGCTTGCCCATTTTATTTCCGGTGCAACGAGCCGGTCAGGGTAGACATGGAATTCCGCCTCGGCTTCCGACAGGACCGGCCGTTTGTCGTGTAGCGAAAACTGTGAATCTCCCAACCGCACATTCGCCCGATAGCGCCCCTGTACTGGCTCAAAGCGTGTTTGCAGATGGACCCGTTGCGACGAGAAGGAAACGGGCACGCTTTTGTCATTCCATCGGATCTGTCCGCGTTTCACGTCAAATCGCTTGACGGCCATCTCGAACAGCTCTAGTGGCATGATGTCACTGGCATCGGATTGCAAAGGAAAAGGCGGCAGGTTGTTGGCGCCGTCGGCAGTCGCGATCACGTGAAAATGCGGTGAATCCAGAGCCATCGCTTCCAGCGATAGCTTTGTCGAGTAAAGAGATTCGAGTTCGAAATCCAACTCGGCTGCGGGTACTTCCAGGAAAGGTTCGGATTCTTCGGAGGGACTTACCGACAGTCCTTCCACCCGTAGCCGTAAGGTTGTCGGCTGAAAAAACAGCTCGCGCAAGGAGGCTTTGCCCCCGGTAAGCGTCTCGATCCGAGAGATCATCTCGTTCCGAATGAGCGCCTGGAACCATTCGGTGTACAGCAGTCCGTAAAGAGAGCTTCCGGCCACCACGACGAGGACAACCAGCCCGGCGGCCCATGCCTTCCAACCGAAGCGGCCCGGATTTTGGAAGAATCTCTTCATGGTGATTCTGTCACTGCCGAGGCTGGTGAGCGTTCGACGATCATGATGCGTGTCTGTGATCGAACGCGATTGATCCAATCGTTCAGCAGTGGATCTACTCTGCGTTCCACTAACTCGGCCTCCAGGTCTTCATACACTAGATCCAGCGGCGGCGGGGAGCTGAATGCCGGAAGCTGCGATCGGAATTCCGTTGCATAGTACGCCTCCACTTCTTCGCGAGGGATGACGAGTCCGGTGCGGAAGCGGAAGCCGACGAAGAGCTGGAAATCCAACTGTTGCCGTATGAAGTTTTCCAGGATCGTTTCACTCAGGCCATAGTTGGCCAGTGCCTGCTGAAGCTGCGCCGCGCCGCCGGACTGGCGCCTCATGAAGTCCATTTGTTGCCGGACCTGCGCATCTGTCGCGCCGACAAAGCCCGCCAGGTCCATTTCGCGTTGCACCAGCCGCAACCGGATCAGCCGCTCGACGACTTCCCGATAGCGCTCGGCTGAGCGCTCGGTAGGCTGTTCGCGATCGAGGTATTCCAACGCTATTTGCTCTTCCACTTCGCTGGCGGTAATTGCTCGCTCGCCAACAACGGCGACCGTCTGATCCAGAATGCGTTGGCCGGCCTGCATGATCGTCGAAACAGCCGAAAGGGCAATCAGAAAAACCCAAGGCCATCGGAACTTGCCTGCCGTTTTTCTCATCATCAGAACGTTTGTCCCAGGGAAAAGTGAAACTGGAATTGCGTAATGCGCTGCTGTGTGATGGTTCCTGCGCCGCGCAACAGGTCCTCCCGTGTGCCTTCGAAACCGATGAAGCTTGGCGGGTTGATGCTGTAAGCCAGGTCAAGTCGGACTGGGCCGATCGGCGTCTTGTAGCGAACGCCGAAACCGACGGCGTGCACCATGTAATCGAAATCGTAACCGACCGGGTCGTTGTTCTTGGTCAGAGCCTTCTGCCGGCTTTGGAAGCTGATCTCTCGAGGCCGTGAGTAGACGTTACCCGCATCGTGAAACACTACGCCGCCCACATTCCTCCAGCGAAGCGGAAAGCGCAGCTCCACGCTGTTGAGCAACTGCGCGCCGCCGCCGATCGGGAATCCGGTGGTCGGATCGCGAGGTCCCGCCTGATTCACCGGGAAGCCACGATGGGAGTTGGCGCCTCCGGCGAAGAAACGCTCCGCTAGTGGAATGCGGGGGTCCGGCTCCGAGGCCCCGGGAATAAAGCTGATCGGTTCCTGCATCCGAAAGACGCCAGTCGGCATCAGCAATCCGAGTTGCAGCGTGCGCGCCAGGACGACACGGCTGTTCCCGAGTCGGTGATAGGTGCTGTTTTGACCCAGGAAACGCACGAAGTCCGGCTCGGACGCCCAGATTCCGCTGGCGAAGCTCAAGTCGACCGTGTTGAAGATGCCTTTTGTCGAGTCGGTTGGGTCGTCCCGGCGGTCTTGAATATATGTGCCCGACAACAGGCCCACACGGACAGGTTGTGAAGTGAGTGGTATCAGGAGAGGAGTGATTTGCAGAGTGTTCTGATCGATCGACGTTCGCCGATACGTGAAGCGGTACAGGGCCGTTGACGGTTTGCTGAGCCGATGACGAAGTTGAAGTGCGCCTTCGAGCCGCCTCCCGGAAAAGGTGCGGACGTTGCGGGACGTGTCGAAGAGACTGCTGATGGTCATGTCCCACTTGTCCGATCCTGTCCAACGCGGCGCCTCGTAGATGAACAGCGCTCTTTGCTGCAGATTGGAGAAGCGCGTGCGCAGGCTCATCGTGTGCCCGAGGCCGCGGACGTTGAGGCGGGTTACCTCCAGTGTCACGCGAGGGCTGAAGGAGGCGTCTCCGAGCGGAGAGGTTACGTCAGCCGTATTACCGCCGATCCGCGCGAACTCAGCGCCTCCGCCGACCCGGGCCGTCCAACGACGCCCCTCCTCCACCTGAATCAGCACGTTCTTGGCCGGCTCTTCTCCGTTGGGGTTCTGAAGTCCGACATCCACCTTCGAGAACACGCCGAGATCGTAGAGTCGGCGTTGGGTTTCGAACATGGCGTTCGCCGAAAAGGGGTCTCCGGGTATGACCTGCACCTGTTGATCGATGAGGCTGGGTCGGGTATGGCGCAGGCCGGTAATGATCGGCGCGCGAAGATACAGCGTTTCGCCTTCCCGAATCTCGTATTCCAGCTCGACACGATGGGGGACGTCGCTTGGAAGACGTTTCCAACTGAACTCTGCTCGGTGGTAGCCGGAATCGTAGTAGTCCCCCAGAATGAGATCGCGGTCAGTCGCGACGCTGACTTCACTGAATGGCTGGCCGGCTACCGATGACAAACGATCCTCGAACAACTCTTCCGGGAGCCGCTCCATGCCCTTGATCGTCAGCCCTGAGACAAGAGTGCGCTCGCCTTCGTGGATGTCACAGAAGACCGCCATGAGTTTGTCGTTTCTCTGGTAGCCCGCCTCCTTGCGGCAGGCGACTTCCGCTTCGTGAAAACCGTTCGACCGGTAGAGGTCGAGGATGACCAGCCGGTCCTGGGCCAACAAGCTGTCCGTCAGCCGTCCCTTCCTGACGTCGATGTTCCTCGGTTGCACCAGCATCCGCTCTTGTATGGTCGGCAGGTCGAAGGAGCGGTTCCCGGATATTCCGACGTGCGCAAGCTCCTGTCGTGGACCGCGGTCAACTTGGTAGATGATCAGCACTTCGTCCTCCCGGTCGCGTTCCAGGATGGGAGAGACGGAAGCCAGGAAGAATCCTTGGGACTGAAAATAGTCGCGCAAATTGTCCCCGCCTTCAGCCAGGAGGTCGTCATCGATGACTCCTTCCTCGTAGATGGGAAGGTAGCGACGGAGCTTCTGATCGCTGATTTCCGCTCCCTCGACCCGGACAACGACCCGCGGTCCGAGCCGGATGTCCACAACAAGACCGACCTCGTCGAGGTCGGCATTGAAGTCCCGGCCGACTAAGCGGACTGTCGACAGCCAGTGTTGTTTGCCGCGGAGATGATCCTCCAAACGACTGACCCCTTGCTGAAGCCGGCGCTGGGTGGAAGGTTGGCCTCTTTGCCAACCACTGATACGGCGAACGTCCTCGATGGGCAACGGCGGTGCTTCATCAGGTCCATGCCCGGTGAGATAGATCTCGCCGATCGCCGCGCGCTCGCCCGGCGTCACTACGAACGTGATGTCCTTCTGGCGGCTCTCGAGGTGTTCGATCTCGGTCTTGCTGATGTTCGCTGAGAAAAAGCCGTTGTTCTCGAGGAGTCGCCTCATCTCTTGCATGGCAAAGCCCACATCTTCTTCGAGATAGGGCTGGCCCAGGTCCAGATGCCCTGCGTTGATGAGTTGTAGAGGCGTAGGCGGCGCTTCGGCCCCTTCCACCTGCACTTGGCCGACGAACCAGCTCGGGCGGGCCATGAATGTGACTCGGATGCCTCCCGGGGCGTCTTCGCCGCGGACCTGAATGTCAGGCTCATAGCGACCGGTCGCGAACATCCGCTGTATGCTTTGGCGGACTAGGCGGGGGTCGAGCAGCTCGCCCACCTTTACGCTGACGAGATGGTTCAGGTGCTCGTCTGGCAAGGGTTGTTCTGCCGGCGCGAAGTCTACGGAAATGACAGTCGGCGCCGGCGTTGGAGTGCGTTCTTCAGCATGAGCCGTCCCGGCCAAAAGGGCCGCCAGCAGAACAATCGGCGGGATGGCTTGCACGAACATTGACGATTATAAGACGGCCCTGCCCGATCCACGTTGCTTCAACCTCGATGCAATCGCATTGCGGGAGAGGGCTGTTAAGATCAGGGTTCCGACTACGCATCCTTGCTGGAAGCAGACGACAGAGAGCGCTATTCGCGGCAGATTCTCTTCACCGAGATCGGCGTCAGGGGGCAAGAGCGACTGCTTGCCTCGACCGCCCTCGTCGCTGGGTGCGGGGCCCTCGGGACTGCCCAGGCGAGCTCCCTGGCGCGGGCGGGCGTCGGCCGTCTCATTCTGGTTGACCGCGACTACGTCGAACTCAGCAACCTGCAGCGGCAATGGCTGTTCGATGAAGACGATGCCCGCCAGGGCCTGCCCAAAGCCGTCGCCGCGGCCCGCCGTCTGTCCGCCGTTAATGCCCGCATCCGCACGGAACCGATCGTGGCCGACCTGACCGCCCGAAATGCCGAACGCATCCTGGTCGAGGCCGATGTCATTCTTGATGGGGCGGATAACTTCGAGTTGCGTTATCTGCTCAACGATGTGGCGGTCAAGCACGGCATTCCGTGGATCTACGGTGCGGCTGTGGGCAGTTACGGCGTCACGATGCCTGTTCTTCCCGGCGTGAGCGCCTGCCTCGCCTGTCTTTTCCCCGAACCTCCGGACAACCCCCAGCCGACCTGTGATACGGCGGGTGTTCTCAACTCCATTGTCGCCGTGGTAGCCGCGCTGCAGGTTGCCGATGCAATCAAGGTTCTCGCCGGAAGGCCGGAGTGCGTCCAGCGGCGGCTGTTGTCGATCGACGTCTGGAAGAACACTCATCAGACAATCTCCTCGCTCGAGCCGGCCCCCGACTGCCTTGTGTGTAAAGGGCATAGGTTCAAGCATTTGGAGTCTTCAAACCGGCGTCCGGTTTCCCTCTGTGGCCGCAATGCGGTGCAAGTCCACGAGCGCGATGTTGCGATCGACCTGGAGAGCCTTGGACGTACTTTGGAGCCACTGGGCAAAGTCCGGGCGAATCCATACGCCTTGCGGTTCGAGTGTGATCCCTACGAGATGACGATCTTCCCGGACGGACGGGCGATCATCAAGGGCACGGAAGACGCCGCTGTCGCCCGCGGGCTTTACGCGCGCTACGTTGGCATCTGAGCGACTGCCGGAGCTTCCAGAACCGCCGCCACAACGTCATCGAAGCAATGCGCCAGAATATCCGGAGGATGTTCCTCGAACGTCTCCGGCCGCAGCCCGTACGTCACGCCGCAGGATGCCACCCCCGCGTTTTTCGCGGTCAGCACGTCCACCGAACTGTCGCCCACCATCAAGGCGCGCTCCTTGGGTACGTCAAGCTCGGTGAGCAAAAGCTCCAATCCATATGAGTCGGGTTTCTTCGTGTCGAAGCTGTTTCCTCCGTAGACCCGTTCGAAGAGGGGGCTGAGGCCGAGACGATCGATAATCTCACCGCTGAAGCGAACCGGCTTGTTGGTGAGCACGGCGAGCCGTGACCCGGTTTGCACTAACCGATCCAATCCCGCCCGTACACCGGGATACAGGTAGGTGTTATCGAGCATGTGGTCGCGGTAGTACTGGTAGAAATAGAGGAGCCCTTCCTCGGTTTGACTCTCGGTCGCGCTCGGGCCAAGTGAACTGCGAATCAATCTCGGTGCGCCGTTACCTACGTAGGAATAGATCGCTTCATGGGGAATCGGTTCCATCCCGGCGTTGGCTCGCGTGGCGTTGACGGCAAGGGCAAGATCCAGTTTTGAGTCAATCAGAGTTCCATCGAGATCGAATATCAGGAGGTCGAAACGCATCTTGCCTCAGTCTATCAACCGTGATGGTCACGGCCTTCGCTAGCCTGCTTTTCTCACCACGTGGCGAGGCGGAGTGGGTGAGAGGGCCGTCAGGACGAGGCGCGAGCTGCTTGGCGCGCAGGAGTAGAGGTCTTATCGCCTCCTTCGGTCCTCGGGTCACGAAACACAAATCACGGCCTGAACGGTTCACTGGCCGTCAGACATTTCTACTGGAGCAAACCAGGCCTCGCCAATGGTTTTCACGAAACACGAAACACGGCCTTTTTTCGCGTGCTTCGGCCGTCGGGTGGTGAGAAGGGCAGGCTAGACCTGGATGCCGACGCGCCACAGAATGTAACCCAGCGATTCTCGGGCGTAGAACCAATGTCTGCGCCACGCGCTGATCTGCTGGGGTCGTCGCGGCGAGCCGTAAACTTCGATTCCCAGCGACTCGAACATGCGCTTGATTCGGAAAATGTGGTAGGCGTCGCTGACGGCGACGCAGGTGCGCAGCTCCATGCGGTCCATGATTTCCGCGACGGCCAGGGCGCTTTGAACCGTGGACTTGCCTTCCGTTTCGACGGTTACGAACTCAGCCGGAACGCCTTGCTGGGATAGGTACTCGCGGCTGACCTCACTTTCGGAGAAGGCTGCTCCCTCGCCGACGCCGCCTGTCGTGATGATGCGTGGCGCAATGCCATCCCGGTAGAGCTTGAGAGCGTGGTCAAGGCGCGCCCGAAGAACCGGTGAGGGACGGCCCCAATACTGGGCCGCGCCCAGTACGACGATCACATCGACCTGCCGTGCCTCATCGATGCGGGCTTGGCGCCAAACGCTGTAATAGACCTTCGAGAAGTAGGCCGCGCCAAGAGCGGCGACGATCAGAACTAGAGCGACCCATCGTCGACGGCGGCGCGGCTTGGCTTCTTCGGTCATCGCAGGTACGCATCCAGTTCCTCGATCGGTATGGCCCCGGACCGTATCACGCAGGGCTCTCCGCTGAGATCGACGATCGTCGAAACCTGCCGGCCGGCCGACCGGCCGCCATCGACAACATAACAGAGCCTCGTGCCGAACTGCCGTATCACTTCTTTCGCCGTAGTGGCCGCGGCAAGGCCTGAAAGATTGGCGCTTGTGCCCGTGAGGGGAGACCTCAGAGATCGGCTGAGCATCCGGATCAAGGGTGACCCGGGACAGCGCACCGCAACGTTGCCGGTCCCGGCCGTGATGAGTTCCGGAACGGATTTGCTTGCCGGCAGAATAACTGTCAACGGGCCCGGCCAGAAGCGGGAGGCAATCTCCTGAAACCGGGGGGGGAAGGTGCTGACAAGCGGAGCCAGCCGCCGCCACCCGTCGATGAGCAAGAGGATTGGCTTCGTTTCCGGACGCCTCTTGAGGCGGAAGAGTCTCCGGACGGCCTTGTCGTCATACGGATTCGCTGCCAGCCCGTACACGGTGTCGGTAGGCAGGGCAACCACGGCGCCGCGGCGAATCGAGCTTGCGATGCGGCGAACCTTCCCCCAATCAGGCCGGCGAGGATCCACGGGCAATAACTTCACTCCTCGAATTCTAGCCTGCATTTCTCACCACGTGGCGAGGCGAAGTGCGTGAGAGGGCCGTCAGGACTAGGCGCAAGCCGGGCGGAGGAAAAAGGCGCGAGCCGCTTGGCGCGCACAGGTGTACTTGACGGTACTTCGAGCACGGCAAGCAAGCGCAACGAAGTCCTGGCGGTCGTATCGTGTGCTTCGACCGTCGGGTAGTGAGAAATACAGGCTATTACGTCCGAAACCCCTGATAGGATGAGTTGCGTCTTGGCCCGGCCCGTTTCTGAGCTGCGAAGTCCGAGCAATCCGCTCATCAGGGATGTGCGCCGCGCAGTAACCCGGTCCGCTGCGACAAAAAAGGGCCTGTGGGTCGCTGAGTCGTTGCGTCTGTTCGACGAAGCGCTGGCGAGTCGGCTCAAGGTTGACACGGTAGTTGCCGCCGCGCGCAGGCGGCGCGAGGTCGAGGCAAGGCTGCGCGGTCATGGTGATGTGACGCTCAGCATTGTCGATGACAACCTGTTCGCGCGGATCACGAGCACGGAAACGAGCCAAGGGGTGCTGGCGCTCGTGGAGCCTCCGCAATGTGATCTCGATGAACTTTTCAAGGGCGCTCCTCTCGTGGTTGCTCTTGACGCGATCCAGGACCCCGGCAACGTCGGGACGATAGTGCGCACCGCGGAGGCTTTTGGGGCAACGGGTGTTGTCTTGCTGAAGGGAACGGCGCGCGCCGCGAATCCCAAGACGTTGCGGGCTTCGGCCGGTTCGCTGTTTCGCCTTCCGCACATCGAAGGCCTTGAACCCGAGGAGTTGATTGACGAAATCGATAAGCGTGGACTGTGTTGCTTCGCAGCGTCCCCGCGGGCGGAAAGACCGCTTTCTCATGCACGACTCGAGCGAGGCTGCGTGATCGTGCTGGGCTCGGAAGCGCACGGCGTCCGGCCGGCTTTGCGGGACGCCGCCGAAGACCTGCGGATCCCGACCAGAGCCGTGGAGTCGCTCAACGTCTCGGCTGTGGCCGCTGTTGTCCTTTATGAGGCGTCTCGCCGGCGGTCCGCATCCGGCGAGAGCCGGAACGACAGGGGCATGCGGTGAGCCTTTTCGAGCCTTCTCCTCCGATTGCGGAAGACATTGCTGGAAGGCCTCTTGCCGATCGTATGCGTCCGCGCCGCTTGGACGAGTTCATGGGACAAGAGCATCTGCTTGGTCAGGGCAAGCCGTTGCGCGTGCAGATCGAGCGAGACCAACTCGGCTCGATGATCCTCTGGGGACCGCCGGGCGTGGGCAAGACGACGTTGGCCCGCCTGATCGCCAAGGCCGGTCGCGGTCAGTTCGTTCCGTTCAGCGCCGTGCTGAGCGGGATCAAGGAAGTGAAGGCCGTCATGGCCGATGCGGAGCGTGCTCGCCGGGTCGGGATCAGGACCGTCGTATTTGTCGACGAAATCCATCGCTTCAACAAGGCCCAGCAGGACGCCTTCCTTCCCTATGTCGAACGCGGCGACGTGATTCTCATCGGAGCGACGACGGAGAACCCGTCTTTCGAAGTGATTTCGGCGCTGCTCTCGCGTTGTCGAGTGCACATTCTGCGCGCGCTCACGGCCGATGAGTTGGTGCGCATTCTGAAAACGGCGCTGCGGGACAAGGATCGCGGTCTTGGAGATAAAGAGATTTCTGTTTCCGATGAGTTGCTGGAACGGATGGCTCTCTTCTCGAACGGTGACGCCCGCGCTGCTCTCGCGACGCTGGAAGCCGCCGTCGCTTCAGCCCCGGCCGGTGAGATCACCGAAGGGCTGCTCACGGATGTGCTCGAGCGTAAGGTAGTCCTGTACGACAAGTCTGGTGAAGAGCATTACAACTTGATCTCGGCGTTGCACAAGTCGGTGCGGTCGAGCGATCCCGATGCGGCGCTCTATTGGTTGGGCCGCATGTTGGAGGGCGGTGAAGATCGTATCTACATCCTGCGCCGCATGGTTCGGATGGCGTCCGAGGATATCGGCCTGGCTGACCCACGCGCGTTGGAGCAGGCCATGGCGGCGGTGGAGGCGTTTCGACTGATCGGCGAACCGGAGGGAGATCTGGTGCTTGCGCAGCTGGCCGTGTACCTGGCGATTGCGCCGAAGTCGGATGCCGTGTATCGGGCGCTGGGGAACGTCAAAAAAGACGTCAGGAACTCGATGGCTGATCCGGTTCCGATGCAGCTCCGCAATGCTCCCACGAGCGCCATGGAGCAATGGGGCTACGGCAAGGGCTACCAGCACGCGCATCATTTCGAGGATGCCGTCACGGACATGGAATGTCTGCCGGAGTCGTTGCGGGGCCGCCGCTACTACCATCCGACCGGGCGGGGGGTCGAGAAGCGCATCGCGGAGCGGCTGCGGGAGTTGCTTCGCAATAAGGGGCGCGAATGATTCTGCGCCACGGAGAGCGCTTCCGGGCGCAGTAGTCTCCGATAGCTCGGCCGGCATCGGGGGCTTTCAATGCTAGTCTGCATTTCTCACCACGTGGCGAGGCGAAGTGCGTGAGAGGGCTGTCAGGACGAGTCGCGAGCCGCTTGGCGCGCGCAGGCGTACTTGAACCGTACGTTGAGCACGGCAAGCAAGCGCAACGAAGTCATGGCGGTCGTATCGCGTGCTTAGCCTGCATTTCTCACCACGCGGCGAGACGAAGTGCGTGAGAGGGCCGTCAGGACGAGGCGCGAGCCGCTTGGCGCGCGCAGGCGTACTTGACAGTACGTTGAGCACGGCAAGCAAGCGCAACGAAGTCCTGGCGGTCGTATCGTGTGCTTCGACCGTCGGGTGGTGAGAAATGCAGGTTAGACCGTCGGGTGGTGAGAAATGCAGGCTAGGTTCGCGGTTTTCGGGCAGGCTGGATACCAATGATGCGGACGGTACAATGGATTCCTCTCCACCAGGACTAAACCTGCATTTCTCACCACGCGGCGAGGCGAAGTGGGTGAGAGGGCCGTCAGGACGAGGCGCGAGCCGCTTGGCGCGCGCAGGCGTACTTGAACCGTACGTTGAGCAAGGCAAGCAAGCGCAACGAAGTCATGGCGGTCGTATCGCGTGCTTCGACCGTCGGGTGGTGAGACATGCAGCTTAACCGAAACGGCTCTTCCATGGGACCTCTTTTGAAGCGTTCTGACTTGATCGAGAAACGCCGTGCCTGGCGCGAAGAGGGGCGGACCGTCGTGTTCACGAACGGCTGCTTTGACCTTTTGCACCCCGGCCACGTCCGCCTGTTCGAAACAGCGCGCGAGCATGGAGACGTGCTGGTGGTAGCAATCAACGGAGACGAGAGCGTACGTCGCTTGAAGGGAGATGCGCGTCCGATTCTGTCTGCCGAGGAAAGGAGCGCCATCTTGGGCTCGCTGGAGGCGGTGGATGCGGTGACGGTCTTCGACGAGGAGACGCCGTGCGAGCTCCTCGAAAAGCTGCTTCCCGACGTTCTCGTCAAGGGTTCGGACTGGAGCCACTGGATCGCAGGCCGTGAGATCGTCGAAGAGTCCGGAGGACGGGTTTTCCCCATTCCGGTCGAGCCGGGTTACTCCACGACCGATCTGGTGCAGACCATCCTCGATCGAAACCCTTGATTCCCGTTGGCCTGCATTTCCCGCCACCTGGCGAGGTGAAGTGTGTGAGAGGGCCGTCAGGACTAGGCGCAAGCCGGACGAAGGAAAAAGGCGCGAGCCGCTTGGCTCGCGCAACACGGCCTGTAAGGTTTTTCACGAATCACGAGTCACGAAACACGAATCACGGCCTTTTTACCGTGTTCTCCGGCCGACAGGTGCTGAGAAATGCAGGTTAGCCTCACTGATTTCTTCGATGTGGCTTCGCGCCACCCTGCGTTCCTGGCGCTGGAACGCGCCGTCCGGAGGTCTGAGCCGCAAACACTGCGGCTGTCGGGGCTCAACGCCACGGCTAAGGCCCTCTACTTGCTCCTGCTGTACAAGCAGACCGACCGGCCGATGGTCTTGCTGGTTGAGTCGAATCCCGTCGCCGAGGCGCTTTGCGAGACGCTCACGGCGTTTCACGATCTGCTCGATTTCTCGAAGCATCGCGGGCCGCCCTTCGTCCTGCCCGCGCACGAGGTTCTTCCGTACCACGGGCAGTCCCCGCACCCGGAAGTCAGCGAGCGGCGGGGTATCGGGCTGTGGCGCATCGCCGAAGGCGCGGCTTCGATCGCCGTTGTCCCGATTCGGTCCGCGCTGATGAAGATTCCCCGGAAGGAGTTCCTTCGTAATCTCGCTTGGAGGATTGAAATCGGAGACGAGTTCTTCGTCGAAGATCTGCTCGAAGGCCTCGCCTCGGTCGGCTACGGGAAGCACGACCCCGTCGAGATGGTCGGACAGTTTTCCCTGCGAGGCGGGATCATCGACGTGTATTCTCCCGAAGCTCCGCATCCGGTTCGTATCGAGATGTTGGGTGATCAGGTCGAATCAATCCGGTTCTTCGATGCGGAGAACCAGAAATCGATCCAGCGGGTGGATCATGCCTTGTTGCTCCCGTTGACGGAATATCCCGTGGCGGCGCCGGACCGAGTCGATGAGACCGCGGACGGAGATACGGGAGACCCCGAGATCCTGCCTCTTGGCTGGGAGTTCAGTGCGCAGAGCACCGCGGCGCGCACGGGCTCGATTTTGGATCTGTTCGACAACCCGCTGATGGTCTGGTCCGAGCGGGCGGCGATTCAGGCCGATGGAGAAAAGTTGTGGGAGAAACTCGAAGACGGCTACGAGGCGTCGGGCAGCGTCGGACCGGCCCCCGCGAATTTCTACTTCACGCCGTCAGACTTCGCGGAAGAAGCGCAACGAGGTTCGCAGTTGCTTCTGGAAGAGCTTGCGGTCGAGGCCGCAGGCGAACCGTGGCTGCATCTCGGGACGCAGCCGACGCCGAACTTCCAGGGAAACGTGCCGCACTTCGTGCGCGAATTGCAGGCTCAAGTGAGCAGCGGACGCCGGGCTTTGATCGCCGGGCATTCCCCCGGCGACGTGGAGCGGCTCGCTGACATTCTCACGGAAAACGAAATCGGCTTTCAGCTCAGCCTGAAAGACCCTTTCAAGGCGGCCAGTCCCTATCTCGAGGAGAAAGCCCGCCTGGCCGGCCCGCTGGCCAATGTCATGCTGGTGGAATCGCCGATTCGTCGCGGCGTGACGCTTCCGGGTAGCAACCTCGTCCTGTACGGTCACGAAGATCTGTTCGCATCTTCCGACTTGGTTGCGCGTCCGAAGAAAGGCAAATCAGCTCGCTCGACCTTCCTTTCCGACCTGCAGGACCTCAAGGAAGGCGATCTGGTCGTCCACGCCGAGCATGGTATCGGGCGGTTCGTCGGACTGCGGCAGATCGAGCACGCCGGACGGCGCGAAGACTTGATGCTGATCGAGTACGCCGAACGCGCCCGGCTCTATCTGCCGCTGCATCGGCTCGACTTGATCCAGAAGTATCACGGCGCAGGTGGGAAGCCGCCGCCGCTCGACCGCATGGGTGGACAGACCTGGTCTCGCACTCGAGCCCGCGTCAAGGCGAAGCTGCTCGACATGGCTGATGAGCTGATCAAGCTCCATGCCGCGCGAGGCAAGACGCCTGGGTTTGCATTTTCAGCGGACAGCAATTGGCAGCGGGAGTTCGAAGAGGCTTTCGAGTTCACCGAGACCCCGGATCAGATTCAGTCCGTCAAGGACATCAAGAAGGACATGGAGTCGGACCGGCCGATGGACCGGCTCGTGTGCGGCGACGTCGGGTTCGGAAAGACGGAAGTGGCCATGCGGGCCGTTTTCAAGGCATTGGGAGATGGCAAACAGGTCGCCTTGCTCGCGCCGACGACGGTTCTCGCGTTTCAGCACTACGAGACGTTCTCGCAGCGCTTCGCCTCGTTCCCTGTCGAGATCGAAAGTCTCACGCGGTTTCGGACTCGCTCGCAGCAGAAGGAGATTCTCGAGAGGCTTGCAGAGGGCAGGATCGATGTATTGATCGGTACCCATCGCTTGCTGTCCAAGGATGTCGGTTTTTCGGATCTCGGACTCTTGATTGTCGATGAGGAACAACGCTTCGGAGTCCGCCACAAGGAGCGCTTGAAGCAACTCACGAAGAACGTGGACGTGCTCACGCTCACCGCGACACCGATTCCGAGAACGCTCCAGATGTCGCTGGTGGGCTTGCGGGACATCTCGATCATCCAGACCCCGCCCCGCGACCGGCTCGCCATTCAAACGGTTGTCGCGCCGTCATCGGACCAGATCATTCGTGACGCCATCGAACGCGAGTTGGCCCGCAAGGGTCAGGTGTATTTCATCTACAACCGGGTTGAAACCATTTGGCGGATTGCCGCTTACTTGCAGAAGCTTGTGCCGCGGGCGCGTATCGGGGTCGGTCACGGTCAGATGTCGACCAAGGACCTCGAGAAAGTGATCCTCAAGTTCATGCGGTATGAGTACGACGTTCTGTTGTCGACCACGATTGTCGAGAACGGACTCGACATCCCGTTGGCCAACACGATGCTCATTCAAAGGTCGGACCTTTTCGGATTGTCGGAGCTCTACCAGTTGCGCGGTCGCGTGGGGCGCTCGAATCGCCGTGCGTATGCATACCTGCTGCTCGATGAAGAAGCGGAGTTGTCGTCGACAGCCCGCAAGCGGCTCGCGGCGCTTCGGGAATTCAGCGAATTGGGATCGGGTTTCAAGATCGCCGCTCTCGACCTCGAATTGCGAGGCGCCGGGAATCTGTTGGGCGCCGAGCAGCATGGTCAGATTGCCGCCGTCGGTTTCGAAACCTACTGCCGTCTGCTGGAAGAGGCCATGCGGAAGCTCGAGGGCGAAGAGGTCGAGGAAGAAGCCCGCACGACCGTCAAGCTGCGCTTGGACCTGCACATCCCCACAGATTACATCCACGACGAGACACAACGTCTTCAGGCCTACAAGCGCCTCGCCGAGATCCGAACCCGCGAAGATCGCAGCCGTCTGCTCGAGGAGTTGCGCGACCGCTACGGCTCGTTGCCCAAGCCGGTGCATCATCTCGCCGACCACGCCCTCGTCAAATCACGGGCCGAGAGAATGCGCATCCAGTCGATTGAGCGCAAGCGGGGCTGCTGGATGCTGCGCTTCAGCGAAGACTCACGCGTGGATGCAACCCGGCTGATGCGGTTCTTGGCGGAGACTCCCGGCGTGACCTTCTCTCCCGACAGGCTCCTCGAGTGGCGGCGGACGGAGAAGCAGACCCTCAGCGCGGCTACGGCGCTCAAGGATCTCGACGCCCTCCTCGACAGACTCGAACACAGACCGGAAACCCCGACAACGATCGTTTAACCTGCATTTCTCACCACGCGGCGAGGCGAAGTGCGTGAGAGGGCCGCCAGGACGAGGCGCGAGCCGCTTGGCGCGCGCAGGCGTACTTGAACAGTACGTTGAGCACGGCAAGCAAGCGCAACGAAGTCCTGGTGGTCATACCGCGTGCTTCGGCCGTCGAGTGGTGAGAAATGCAGGTTAACCTGCATTCCCACCACGCGCCGAGACAAAGTCCATGCGGGTCACGAGGACACGAATCACAGCCTGTAAGGTTTTTCACTAACCACTAACCACTAACCACTAACTATGGCCTTTACGGTTCCCCTGGCCGTCAGACTTTTCTTCTGGAGCGAACCAGACCCCCCACCAAAGGTTTTCACGAATCACGAATCACGAGACACGAAACACGGCCTTTATGTTTTTCACGAATCACGAAACACGAGACACGAATCACGGCCTTTTATCGCGTCGCCGGCTTGCGAAAGTGCAACCAGAATTGATGGAGCAATACCGGGACCCCGACCAGCACCAGGTAGGGAATCAGAGCTGCGATCAGTACGACAGGCGGGCCGAGCAACCCTCCGAATAAACTGAACAGGATCGCGAACGGAGTCGCCAGCCCCACGCCGGCCAGCAAGACGGACCGCCAGGCGCCCGTACTGCCCCTCAACAGGCGTTGCACCAGCAACCCGGCCAGCAGGCCGCACAGAAAAAACATGGCGAGCCCGAAAAGCATTGCCGGTATCTCGAACGGGTTGGCCGGTATCCACCCGCCCCGGCCCCCGAATCGCACGAACGCCACCAGGACTTGCAGGATGCAGAAGCTCGCCCCGAAAATCACAGGCGTCTTCCAATAAGTCCAGGAAAGTTGAAGCCTCATAGTTGAGTTGACCTTTCTTGGGATTTCTGTATCGGCTTCCATGGCAATCCGGCGGAAGTCGATTTCAACGACTCGGGAGTAGTTTGGTGCGCATGATAAAACGCGCCAACACTTCTACGTTCCCATCATGCTTTCACAAGTTGCAGCAAACAAGGTCGCTTGATGTATTCTGCCTCACATCGCCTTGAGCACCACGCTGTACCGACCACGGCTTGCTATCCGAAATACCCGTTGTGAAGACTGGCCTGCATGTCTCACCACGTGGCGAGGCGAAGTGGGTGAGAGGGCCGTCAGGACGAGGCGCGAGCCGCTTGGCGCGCGCAGGCGTACTTGAACAGTACGTCGAGCACGGCAAGCAAGCGCAACGAAGTCCTGGCGGTCGTATCGTGTGCTTCGACCGTCGGGTGGTGAGAAAGGCAGGCTAGGATCGATACTTGAGAACTCGGACTGCTCTGCAACGATGCTGGGGGAGGCTTACGCAGGAATAGGCTTCGGGGCCTGGACTTGCGTCATCAAATCATTGTCCCATTCGCCATCGACCATGACATGGGCCAGGGCGCCCAACTCTACCGCTTCGATCAGGTTGTGCGTGAGGTAGGCATAGATGCCGGGCTGCCTGAAAGTGTAGATTGCCGCGCCGGCGGAGCCGCCGCGGATGAACCATGTCTCGAGTCCGTGGGCAGGCGGATCGGCGAAGGAGCCCTGCTCCCATACGTAGTTGCCGTGCCCGCCGATAAGGTGCGGTCTGGAGTCACGGTTGGCTTGGGAGTGAATGAATAGGACGGTCTCGCCGACCTTGGCTGTCATGGCGCCATCGCCGGTGAGTGCGCCGACCCTGCCATTGAAAACGACATGAGACGGCGTGAGGGTGCGCATGGCCTTGAGGACATCGGCAATACCCTCGGCATGACCTTTGTACTTCATGAACTTGCCGTCGGAATCTCGGGGAATGTAGTAGTCTTGCTCGCCGACATAATAGGCCTTGTCATAGCGGATGGGGCTGCCATCGCGGTCCTTGAGACCGTCTCTCGGCAGCACCATGACGGCCCCGTTCATGCCGGAAACGACATGGTATGGAATCATCGATCCACCGGGGGCGCAGTGATAGATGAAGGCCCCCGGCTTGAGCGCCTTCCAGCGGAGCATGACCTGTTCGCCCGGTTGTACGTGCGTAAGGGCGGCGCCGCCGAGCGCGCCGGTCGAGGCGTGAAAGTCGATGTTGTGCTCGAAGAGGCTCCCAGTCGGATTCTTCAGCGTGAGCTCTACGTAGTCACCCTCGTGGCAGATGATCAGTGGCCCCGGAATGGAGCCGTTGAACATGAGAGCGTCGATTTCCGTCCCGTCGTTGTCGATCACCCTCTTGCCTTCGTGGGCGACCAGTTCCACCTCGACAATTTTCGGGCCGACCATGGCGACCTGCTCGTGTTCAGGAACGAAAGGCGGCTCGACAAGCTCTTGCTTGATGCGCGGCAGCTTGCTGATGTCCGTCGTGGCGGCGGTGCTTGACTCGCTACGGCAGCCGCTGCCGATGGCCGGCATGGCGGCCATCGCGCTTCCGGCCTGCAGAATCCGGCGTCTGCTGACGTCGAACATGAACGCCCCCTCCCTACCGGTCTTTGCTACCGGATCGGATTCCACTGGTGGCTAAAGGAATGAACGACTTCAGATCGCCAAATTCTGCTGGGGCGCCGGCGGCCCGCGGTAGGCGGACCGACGAAGACTCCCTTCGATAGAACCCGAACCGTTATCTTTGTGCGGCAAGGTTTATTCTCCCATGCGCGCCGGACAGAGTGCCCACAAGGGGGCTGACGTGCTCGGAGAGTTCATCCGGCCCACCAGGAGAGCAGAGCGTCGGGAAGGTCATGGTGGAACCATCCGGCGGTCGACTCGCCACATGGTGAGAAATGCAGATCTGCCCTAGAAGGGGAAGGGATTGTAGTCAGGCCGCGCATAGCCCGAATAATAACCGGCTCCGATCAGCACCGGCAGCCCGAAGACCACCACCCTCTTGACGAACGTCACCTTGTCCTGCATCTCGCCGCTGGCGGGATTCCGCGCCGTGTAGTGCAGCAAGGTTTCCCCGAACGCATCGCCCACGCTCACCACGTCCCGGCCGCCGAAGGGGCCGTCCATCATGTCGTTCAACTCCGGCGCGCCGGCGCCCGGCTGCCCGCTGTCGGGATCGCCGCTGAACAGCGCCCCGCCGTAGGTGTCCACACCGAACAGGTAGATCGAGCCATGCTTCCAGCGCGGATCGTTCGCCAGCGGGACCGTGGCGAAATAGCCTTTCGATTCCAGCTCCATGGCGGCGCAACGGACGAACTCCCGCAGCCTCTCCTCGGAGGGGTTGTCCTCGAGCGCCATGGCGTTGACATCTTCGCTCTCGCAGGTGCCCGGAATGTCGCGGAGGTAGATTCCGGCGCCGATCGCGGCCGGCGTCCCGTACCAGTCGATGCTCTTGATATAGGCAAGCTTAGGCTCGTCCCGGCCCGTAGTGAAATTGGTGAAGGAATAGTAGAGCCAGCCCGCGCCGAATTCGCTCACGATCCGGTGCTGTTCCTTGTAGTAGTCGTTGCCGTAGGCGTCGATCAGCAGTCCCAGCGAGGTCCCTTCCCTCTCCGGGGTAGGTGGGAAGATGAACAGTCGAGCCTGATCGCTCATGGGTGTCGCTTCGGAGACGAAGACATAGATCGGGCCGCTTTTCCAACGCTCGTCTTCGTTGAAGGCCCGGCGGGCCTCCTTCAGACCCATTTCCTGGGCGTACTCGTAGGCGCACTGCACGAACGCCTGGACGTCCTGTGTCGTGCGCACCGCCCTGGCGCTGACCGAGCGATCGGCGCAAGTCAGCGCTTCGGCATCCGGATGGTCGGCGAAAGCAGGAGCGGCGGCCAGCAGAATGAAGGGAATCAGCAATAGGGAGTGACGATGTTTCATGACGGTATGATCTCCTTTGGAATAGCCCGCTATTCCAAAGAGTATAGCCGGGGCTCGTCCTCCGATTGCACTTCACCTTCCCGCGACGGTGGAGATGTTGCCGGATGTGTCCACTTTGCGGATGCGCTGGTTGTGTTGATCGGCGATATAGAGGTTCCCGGCCGCGTTTCCGGTCAGGCCTGTAGGGCTGTCCAGCTGCGCCTGTATTGCTGAGCCGACGTGCCCTGAGAAACCCTTTCACCAACGAAGGCCGATCAACTCAGAGCTGCGGCCAAGTTGCACTCTCAAATCGAAACTAGACCTTGCCCGTCGCGAGGCTTTCTCCGAACACGCGGCGAGCGTTCGATGCGAGAATCTGCTTTTTCGCTTCTTCGCTGATATCCGCGAAAGCGATCTTGGCGAGTTGTGCGCCGGGGCTCAGATAGGTGGAGTCGCTCCCGAACAGAATCCGGCTCTGTCCCGCGGTCGCCACGGTCCGTTCCAGGACCCGAAAGGGCACGTCCGAGGCGGCCGTTTCCATGAAGGCTTTCGGATGCTTCGCCGTGAAGCCGGCCCAATCGTCAATGCCGCGGCCATAGTGGGCGATGATGAGCCGCATCCCGGTGAACTCCGAGAGGACCCGCGAGAGAACCACCGGCAGAGGCTCGTTCCTGAGGGTCGGCGTTTCCGCGCCGTGGCTGCTCTTGACGTGAAACAGCACCGGCAGCTTGTGCTCGTGCGCGAATTGGTACGCGCGGCGATAACCCTCGCCGTCCACGGGGTAGTTGTGCGCCACGCCGTGCAGCTTGAATCCGACCGGCCCTGGGCCGGGTTCCGGAATCCGCTCGGCCATGGCGAGCGAAGCATCGACGAAATGAGGCTGAAATACCAAATAGGCTCGAAGGCGGCCGGGATGTTTCTTCATGGCGGCGATGGCGGCTTCGTTCCCGGCGCGAAAGCCTTCTACGTCGGGCGCGCCGATGGCGGACGAGTTGCTGAAGACCGAAAGATTGATCCCGCAGCGGTCCATCGCCCGGAACAGTGTCGTGACACCCGGCGGCAGTTTTCCCCCTTCGAGGAACCCGCTGAAGTGCGCGTGAGCGTCGATGACCTCGACGTCGAAGGGCTTCCCGTCTCGAATGGTCTGTGCAACTGATAGGTCAGGAGGAGACACGCCTGCGGCATTGCGCGTCCAAGCCAAGGCAGCCCCGCTCGTGACTGAATGAGAGACGAATTGACGTCGCGTCAGCATGAGTCGTTTCTCCATTCTCACGAAACCTGATCGAGCAGTCTTTGCAGATTTCCACCCGCGATCTGCTGCTTCTGTTCGGTCTGCAGTTCGGCGTAGTTGAGCATCCCGATGGGCAGGCTCGGGTCCCAATACGGCATTTGCGATCCGAACAGCACGCGGTCGGCCTCGATCATCTTGACCACGGTTTCGAGTTGCCCGTAAAGAGTGTTCAGGGCATGGGTGAAATGAAGATGCCGGTGCTTGCGTGTCATCATGACGAGTTGTGTCTGGAGGCTTCGGTGAGTTCGCAGCAGGATCACCGGCAAATCGGGAAAGCTGCTGCAGATGGCGTCGATGTCCTCGAGGCCGTATCTCGCCGTGCCTTCGGGACGGTACAGCGGCGCGCCCTCCAACAGCAAGGGCGCGCGGTGTTTCTGCAGTCTCTCGTACACCCGCCCGAGCAAAAACGGCTTGAGGATCACGGGTGGATCGGAAGGGCCATCGCTCGCCAGGAAGCGGGCAGCCTTGGCGCCTGCTTCAATCATCCTGTCGACGTGTTCCTCCAGGCGGTCCTCGGGGCTTTGCAACGTCAACGGCAGGACCCAGCAGAGTTCGATTCGATCGGACTTCCCGGCCTCGCGCGCGCCTCGCTGGTTCGCGCCGTCGCGATAGTAGATGAGGGACTTTTCGATGCCGTATCGATCCATCTCGCGCAGCAAGGCGCCCGCGTCGGGCATCTCGTCGGGAATGGGGATGCGCGACGTGCCGATCATGACGTCGCAATCGAAATAGCTCCAGTCGGGCATGGCTCGCGTCCGGCGGGTCCGCTCTACGATAGCTCACCTCGCCGTGCGCTGGAGCCGAAGACGGTATTGATCTGCTCGCCGGGATAGTGGCGTGGCCGGGGCGAATGCCGGACTTCGATATCATCCCGTTAGGTTTACTTGTCTCTGGGTTTTCTCCATGCTGACCTCCCTCGTTCTGACAATTCTGACGTTGGCCAGTTGCGGCTATTTCCTGCGTGTCGTGAGGAACCGGCTCAAGTTCGGAGAGTCGCTGCGGCAACCGCTTCCCTGGGACGGCGTCGCCCGGCGGCTGCGCCGGGTATTTCTCGAAGTCCTGTTGCAGACGAAAGTGATCCGCGCCCGGCCCGTTACCGGTGTGCTCCATGCGCTCGTGATGTGGGGTTTCTTTGCCTTCGCTTGGGTCAGTCTGGAGCACATGATGCAGGGGTTTCAGGGGCTCGACGGCGCGCGTCCTGATCGCGGTTGGTATGGCTGGTTTGCGGCCGCCTGGGCCGTGGCCGTGCTCGTTGGGATCGTTGGGCTCAGCATCAGGCGCTTTGTCTTGCGGCCGCAAGTGCTTGGTGAGTTGTCGCTCTCCTCGGGGATCGTTGCGGTGCTGATCGCGGCGCTGATGGTCACCTATCTGCTTGGATGGCGGGCTTTGGAAGCGGACAGCGCGGCTTGGCGCCTGAACTGGTGGGTCCACACCCTGTCGCTTCTCGGCATGCTCTGGGTGATTCCGAACTCGAAACATCTGCACTTGGTGCTGGGGCCGCTCGCGGTCTTCTTCCGGTCCGAGACGACGAGCGGCATGCGGGCTTTGCGTGAGGACGACGATGACGATTTCGGGCTCAGGCAAATCAGCCGCTTGTCCATGAAAGACGTTCTTGACGTCAACTCCTGCGTGGAATGCGGGCGCTGCACGGACGTCTGTCCTGCGAGCACCGTTGGTCAGAGCCTCGACCCCAAGGAAATCGTTCTGCAACTGCAACGCGGTCTTCTGGCCGGGGGCCAAACGCTCGCGGGAACGCCGAGCCAGGTCCAGGCCGGCGAGTGTTGGGTCAGCGAAGTCGACTTGTTCCAGTGTCTGTCGTGCGGCGCTTGCGAAGATGCCTGCCCGGTGGGCATCGAACACGTAGGCCCGAAGATTCTGGACATGCGCCGGGGTCTCGTCAGTGAGGGCCGCACCAACAGCGACAAGTTGAACGTGCTGTTTACAACCATGGAGCGCTCGCCGCACAACCCCTGGGGCGTGGCGCACGAAACGCGGCGAAAGCTCATACAAACAGAAGGCTTTCCCATTTTCGACGGCAGCCAGGAGTGGCTGTTCTGGTTGGGTTGCGGCGTGAGTTACGATCCGCACGGCCAGGAAGTAGCCCGAGCGATGAGAAGAGTTCTCGATGCGGCCGGTGTCGCGTGGGGTGTGCTCGAGCGGGAGACCTGTTGCGGCGAGCCGGCGCGCCGCGCGGGCAACGAATATCTCTATTTCGACCTTTCCGAAAAGGTCATCGAGTCGTTTCGGGCCGCAAGCGTCAAGAAACTGGTGACCTGCTGCCCGCACTGTGCGCGGATGCTCGATAGGGACTATCGCCAGAACCCTGTCTTTCAAGAGTTGGGCATAAGGGTTGTGCACCATACGGAGTTGCTCGCGGAGCTGCTCCCCCGTCTTGAGGGAAAACTTCAGAAGAGGGGCGAAACCATCACATTCCACGACCCTTGCTATTTGGCACGAGGCCGGGGAGTCGTCGACGAACCTCGGCATGCGCTTGCGGCTGCTGGTGTCGAGATGGTCGAGATGAAACGCAGCCGTTCCCGGACGTTCTGCTGCGGAGCCGGCGGCGCCCAGCTCTTCATTGCCGACGACAAGGCGGACCCGCCGGGAGGTCGCATCAATCATCGGCGCTTTGCGGAGGTAAGCGCGACCGGCGTGTCCAAGGTTGCCGTGGCCTGCCCGTACTGTCCGATCATGCTCAATGACGCCGCCCGCCACGCCGGACGCGAGGACTTCGTTGTGGCCGATGTGGCCGAGATCGTCGCGGACCGGATCGTTGATACCGGGCCTTGACGAATCCCGGCGAACGTTCTATTTCCCGGTTCACGGCCCGATACGGATAGGGTGCCTCGATGATGTGATCTTCATCTCAGCCTGCATGTCTCACCACGTGGCGAGGCGAAGTGCGTGAGAGGACCCCCACGACGAGGCGCATGCCGCTTGGCGCGCGGAGGTGTACTTGAAAGTACATTGAGCACGGCAAGCAAGCGCAACGCAAGCCGCCCTTGAGCGAGGGCCGTGCCGCCTGCCCCAGGTTTTGGGGTCACGAAACACGAGACACGAAACACGAAACACGGCTTTTTAGCCTTTCCGCTTCACCGGCCCTCAGACATTTCATTCGAGAGCGAACCAAGCCTCCCGCCAGATGTTTTCACTGAAAACTAAAAACTGAAAACTGAAAACTAACTACTGCCTTTCCGGCCTTCGCTACACTGTTTCGGTAATGCCCGACACGAGAGCCTCGAGACCGACCCGCCGCGAGGCTTTGCAAAGCCTGGGCGCGGTCGGTGCGGCTTTCGTGACGCGCTGCGGCTCCAGGTCCGATTATCCTCGCCCCAACTTTCTGTTCGTCATGACTGACGATCAGAAAGCGCAACAGATGAGCTGCGCGGGGCACCCGATCCTCCGGACACCCAACATGGACCGGCTTGCCAACGAGGGTGTGCGGTTCGAGAACGCCTTCTGTACGAACTCGCTGTGCGCGCCGGGTCGGGCGTCGGTGCTGACAGGCTGCTATTCCCACGTTCATGGGATTCGGGGCAATTCCGAAAAGCGCGACGAGATCGAGGCGCTTGATCCCAACCTCCCGACGTTTCCCCGACTGCTTCACGAGGCCGGCTATCGAACCGGCCTGTTCGGGAAGTGGCACATCCGCCAGGACCCGAAAGACTTCGATGAATGGAAGGTGTTGCCGGGGCAGGGAGTCTATTTCGATCCGGATTTCATCCGGAACGGCGTGCGCCGTCAGGAGCGCGGCTACGCGACGGATCTCACGACCGATTTCGCGCTGGATTTCCTGCGGCGGCGCGGTGACGAACCGTTCTGCCTGGTCTATCAGCACAAGGCGCCGCATCGGCCTTTTACGCCCGCGCCGCGGCACGCCGACTTGTACAACGACATCGCGTGGCCCAAGCCGGAAACGTACGACGACGATTACGAAACGCGTCCTCTCGCCAGGGAAGCGCAGGACATGAAGTTCGAGATCAGCCTCGCCGGCGACTACGAAGACCTGCCGAAAGGTCTCGGCCCCGCCGCGAAAAAGGATTGGATCTTCGACCGTTTCGTCAAGGATCATCACCGCGCCGTGTACGGCGTAGACGAAAACCTCGGCCTGATTCTGGAGCACCTCGATGTGACCGGACTCGCCGAAGACACCGTCGTCATCTACACCACCGACAACGGTTACTTCCTCGGCGAGCATGGCTGGTATGACAAACGCTTCATGTACGAGCCGTCGCTGCGCATTCCTTTCCTGATCCGCTATCCTCGGCTGCCCTTGAAGGGACACGTCGAGGACCGCATGGCCCTCAACGTCGACATTGCCCCGACGATTCTCGATCTGGCCGGGCTCGATGTTCCGGAACGGATGCAGGGTGAGAGTCTGGCGCCCCTCCTTCGCGGGAGCCCGCCCGACGATTGGCGCCAGTCGATCTTCTACGCCTACTACGATAACTCCTGGGCAATGAAAGACTTGCCGCCGGAAGCTCGCACCGACCCTTCGTTCCGGTACTTCACGGCCCACCGCGTCAGCCCCCACCGCGGCGTGCGCACCGAACGCTACAAGTTGATCGAATACTACAACGAAGATGGCTATTGGGAGCTCTTCGACCTGCGCGAGGATCCGAATGAGCTGAACAATCTCTATACCGAGCCCGGTCACGACGATCTCAAAGCGGAATTGACGCGGGAGTTGCGCCGCCTTCAGGAACAGTATCAAGAGAGAGGCTGACGACAGGAAAGGCATGATGCGCCATGAATGACACAATCGGCCTCTGGCCGGGCGGGGAAACCAAGTTCGGCAGCATGACCGTGCAGGAGGAAGAAGAACTCTCCTTGCAGCTCATCCGGGTGGTCGAAACAGCGGCCATCGCTGCCGCCCGCACCATGGGCAATGGCGACCGCAAGGAATCCGACCGCGTGGCCACCGAAGCCATGCGCACGGCTTTCGAGGAGGTCCCGATTGACGGAACGATCGTCATCGGCGAGGGCGAGCGCGACGAAGCGCCGATGCTCTATATCGGCGAGAAGGTCGGCCCGGGCTCGGGGAATGAAGGAGAGTACCGCGCGGTCGATATCGCGGTGGACCCCCTTGAAGGCACGAACCTTTGCGCCACGGGCACGCCGGGCGCGCTAGCCGTTTTGGCCGCATCGGAAAAGGGTGGTCTCCTGCACGCTCCCGACTGCTACATGGAAAAGATCATCGTCGGCCCGGCCTGCCGCGGCAAGGTTGATCTTGACCTGCCGGTGTCGGAAAACCTGAAGCGCATCGCTCGTGCGCTCGACCGCGACGTGGACGATCTCGCCATCGTCGTCCTGAACCGGCCGCGCCACGAGAAACTGATCCGGGAGATTCGCGAGGCGGGTGCCCGCATTCGACTGATCGGTGATGGCGACCTGTCGGCGGGTGTATCAGTCGCCATTAGAGGTACGGGCGTTCATGCGGTCATGGGCATCGGCGGCGCGCCGGAGGGTGTGATCTCGGCGGCCGCGATGCGCTGTCTTCATGGAGAGATGCTGGGCCGGCTTGTGATCGATACGCCGGAACTCGAAGAGCGCGTCAAGCGCATGGGGATCACCGACCCCCATCGTGTCTACAGTTCCGAAGACCTTGCCCCGGGCAAGACGATCATCTTCGCCGCCACCGGCGTGACGGGTGGTCTCAGCGGTGGGGGGATCTTGCAGGGCATCCGGTTCTTTGGCGAAGGCTGCCGGAGTCAGACGCTGGTCATGACGAAGGCGTCCCGGAAAGTACGCTTCGTCGACTCGGTCCACATGGAGTTGCCTCCGGGTCCGCGGGGTGTGCGGCTGTATTGATCGGGCCGCTACCAGGGCATCTTGCGCTTCGTGTACTTGCGGCCGATCTCCGCCGCTTCCTGGCCGCCCGAGCCGATTCGCACGCCCTCGTCGATCATCTGCTTGACGTTTTCCGGTCTGACGCCGTTCAGGAACGCGATCTTGGCCTTCTTGGTCGCGTCGAAGACCTTCTTCCTGGCCTGCTGCATGATCGCTGAGCTGCGGCCCTCCGCTCCGGGTATGCCCAGCGACATGCCCATGTCACCAGGACCCCATTCGGCGAATCCGATGCCGGGAACGGCGACGCTCGCCTCGGCATTCTGCAGAGCATGACGGTCTTCGATCTTCAGGCCGAGCAGAATCTCGCCCTCGGGATCCAGCGGCCAGGGCTCGGCCTTTCTCGTGTATTCGTCGCCGCTGATCCCCCATATCCGGGAAGCGAAACCTTGTCCGCCGGCGCCTCGCATTCCCTCGCCGAGACCGCCTGATCCCACAGCTCGTTTATTGGTTACGAATCGCGCGGATTCCACCAACACCCGAACGGCCTCGGGTGAACGGGCATGGCACAGAAGAATGCCGTGGACGCCCGATCCCAGCACCTGCTCGACCATCCAGTAGTTCGCCCGCATGACTTCGGCGCTGATGCCGCCTACGGGGAGCGTGCAGATCACGGTGGGCGTGCGGTGGCCGCTCTTCGTCGGGCCGGCATCGACCAGGCCCCGCATGAAGGCACGCAGACCGGGAATGTTGTAGGCGCCGTGCTCCATCTCGACGCTGATGTAGTCGGCCCAGGTGTTCACCATCTCCTTGCCTTTTTCGTAGTCGATGTCGGTCGCCGCGATCTGGGTGTAGTAGATGGGCTGGTCTTTCTCGAGCAGTTCGATCGCGCGGTTGATCCGCTTGGCGGTGGGCGGCGGGGCCGACTCGACGACGGACAAGTTGACCAGGCCGGCGGCGCCGAAGGCAGCAACGAGTAACAGGAACTTCTTCATGTTTCCCTCCATTGGGACCGCTGGTCAATGCCGTATTCGAGGCTGGGAATCAGCGGTCAATCATACCATGCGGCGGCAGTCGCGGCCTCGCGATGCGGGACGGCGAATCCGCCTTCAGCCTGTCCCAAAGCGTCCGCAATTCTTCGAGATCGAGTTGCTGCGCCCTCAGGTCCGTTTCGGGTTGCTGCCGCAAGGTTTCCCTCGGATAGACCCCGCTGAGGTTGTTCAGCAACTTCTTGCGCGGATGAGTAAAACAGCGTTGGAGAAAGTCGATGAAACCGGGCGGGGCGTATATGTCACGCCGCATCCGTAGCCGCACCACTGCCGAAGTGACCTCGGGTGGGGGTTGAAAAGCCTCCGGCGGCACGCTGAACAACAACTCCGGCTCGGCATGAAGCCGGCACAGAACGGAGAGGAAGCCGTAGTCGCGCGAGTCTTTGCGGGCGGCGAGCCGCAGAGCCGCTTCCTTCTGGATCAGAAAGACGGCCCGCTCGATTCCGGCCGCGGCGGAGAATACTTTACGCAGTATGGGCGACGTGATGTAGTACGGCAGATTGCCGGCGATGATGGCGCGGCCCGTTGTGCGCTGCTCGATCATGGCCGGCAAGTCGATATCGAGGATGTCCGCGCAAATGACCTCGACTCGCTCTTGCCCTTCGTACCTCTGTCGCAGCCCGTCCGCCAGCGCCTCGTCGACCTCGACAACCGTGAGCGGTACCCCATTGGCCGCCAGGTGCCCGGTCAGTGCGCCGCGCCCCGGCCCGACTTCGATGACATGAGCCTCCGGCTGCGAAACGATGGCGTCAGCGATCCGGGAGCATACGGACGCGTCCCGAAGGAAGTGCTGTCCGAGCGGGGGGCGCGCCTTGCGGAGCGGCATGCCCTCCAGTGTAGGGAGATTAGCCGGCCTGCTTCGGATGTCCGCCGCCTGCCCCACCATCGGAACGGTTTGCGCAAGTCCGCCAAATCCGTAGCGGACCTCTCCCCAAAAGTACGCAATTTCCAGTTGCCATTGACAGGCGCAAACGAAAGCAAGGTTCACCGGCCCGCCGGCGTTTCCTGGTAGAGCAACCGCAACCCGGCCAACGCTTTTTCACGAATCACGAGACACGAAACACGAAACACGGCCTTTCCCGTGGCACGTTTGGTACCTGTTGGTACTGAAGCCCTTCAGTCTTTTTTTTCTGCCCCGGCCTGCTTAGCATGACGATAGAGAGGAGGAAATCTGTCCTGCCATTCTCACCAACTGGCGAGGCGCAGTCGGTGCGCATCACGAATCAGAGCTTTCAAGGCTTTCACTAGCCACTATCCACTATCCACTATCCACTAGTCACTGCTTTCAAGGTTTTTCACGAAACACGAATCACGAAATACGAATCACGAAACACGGCTTTTTGGGTACCTGTTGGTACTGAAGCCCTTCAGTCTTGTTTTTTCTGCCCCGGCCTGCTAGGCAACAGCTCACGGAGGCGGCGAGGAACAGTACCCTGCGGGTCGCGAATCAGGGCTTCCCAGGCGTTCGCTAGCCGCAAGCCACTGATTTCAAGGCCTTTACGAAACACGAATCGCGAGACACGGCCGTTATATTTTTTACGAATCACGAGTCACGAAACACGAATCACGGCCTTTTTCAGACACGAAACACGGCTTTTTCCGTGGCTCGTTTGGTACCTGTTGGTACTGAAGCCCTTCAGTCTTTTTTTTCCGCCTCGGCCGGCCTAGCATGATGACAGGATGTCGGCAATCACCCGGATCGACTTGCCCTCGGCGTGGCGCGGCATGGAGCGGCTATGGCGCGGCATGGGCGGCGACCGCCCCCCGCGCCGGCAGCACGGCCTGTTGGGTTTTCACCAGCCACGAATCACGCAACATGTTTTCCTCCTGTCCTCCGGCGACTCCAACGAGAGCAACTCGAAGCCCGGCCTACGGGCTTTTCACGAATCACGAAACACGAGACACGGCTTTTTTTTCGAAACACGGCTTTTATCGCCGTGGGTGCGTGAGGGGTGGCGCCACCAGAAGCCTCCGTCCGGCCCACTGCGCCCGCCGGCAAGTCACTGTTTTCCTGTTCACGATTGTTCACCATTGTTCACGATTGTTCGGCATTGTTCAGCGAAAAATATTGTTTCTGAGCCAGTGTCCGTCCCCGCGGCGCTCGCTGTGGCGGATGCCGCCCCCTTCGCCGGCAACACGGCCTGTTGGGTTTTCACGAGACACGAAACACGGTTTTTCCCTGTCCCTCCGGCGACTCCAAGGAGAGCAACCCCAAGCCCGGCCAACGGGCTTTTCACGAATCACGAGACACGAATCACGAATCACGAGACACGAATCACGAATCACGGCCTTTATGCTTTTGTCGCTGCTTTCCTGCGCGTTGTGGCGCGGCATCGGGCTGCTATGGCGCGGCATGGGCGGCCGTCGTCCCCCGCGCCGGCAACACGGCCTGTTGGGTTTTCACCAGCCACGAATCACGCAACATGGTTTTTCCCCTGCCCTCCGGCGACTCCAAGGAGAGCAACTCCAAGCCCGGCCTACGGGTTTTTCACGAATCACGAAACACGAATCACGGCCTTTATGCCTTTCTTCCCACGATTTCCCACGATTTCCCGGCATTTCCCGCTATTCTTCGGCCCCCCCTCCCCCCGGAATCGGTGTCCGCGCGCCGTCCGCCGCAGCTCCCGCCGCCCTCCGGGCTGCTTCCGTAGGGGCGAAAGAAAAATGAACCATGCTGAGAAAGGAGGCGTTCTATACCTCGTGGACACAACTTCACGGCGCCTTGACAACCCTCCAAGCTGGTGCCACGATGAACCCCTACGTTTCAGAGCTGTCCAAACGGAGAATCCAACCCATGTCGTCTTATCGAACCCTGCTTGCATCCGCGCTCATCGCGCTCGTCGCCCTGTCCCCGGCGGCGGCTGAGAATACCATCGTTATCGACACTCCCATGCCGCCCCCCGGCTGGGCGCTGATGGAGCGCGCTCTTCTTGACGCCAACTCCCGGGCCGTCCTTTACTTCGGTGACCGCTACATCGATGATCGCGGCTATCTGCTGCATACTCCTCGCTGGGGAACGCTCGACGGCCCCGACGACGCGATCGAGACCTACTACAACTGGACCCTGCTCCATGCCCTCGGCGGCTCCGATGAAGTCTTGGAGCTTTTCAAGAAAGGGCTCGAAGGCCACTACAAGCAGTACGGCGAGTTGAAAACGACCCTGACCAAGCTGTCGGAAAACGGCTCCTACCACCAGGAGTTCATCACGCAGTCCGACTGGTTCCATACCGGCGAGGGGATGCGGGGCATCATGTTCCAGGGCCTCTCCGAGCCTGCGGACACGACCTTCCGCACCCGCATGAAACGCTTCGCCGGGCTGTACATGAACGAAGATCCGTCCGCCCCCAACTACGATCCCAAGCACAAGATCATTCGCAGCATTTGGAACGGCAGCAAGGGACCGATGATGCACAAGGCGACGACCTACGATTGGGTCGGCGATCCGGTGCCGGGGATGTTTCACATCCTGCACGGGCCTCATGGACGCAACAAGCTCGTCGATCTCATGTCCGTCTACCACAAGATGCTGTCCCACTGCGCCGAGTATCTCGACAGCGTCGGTGACCATCCGCTCAATCTCGGGGCTACGAACCTGGCTCTGCGCGCCTACATGCTCACCCATGAAGACAAGTACCGCGATTGGGCGCTTGAGTATGTCAACGCCTGGAAAGGCTGGGTGGCCGAAGCCGGGGGGATGATACCGACCAATATCGGGCTCAACGGCAAGATCGGAGGTGAGTACGACGGCCAGTGGTGGAAGGGCACCTACGGCTGGAACTTCACGATCTACGACGGCGAAATTGACCAGATCGCGCACCGCAACACCGTAACTTCCGGTAGTTGGCCTGGATTCAGCAACGCATTCCTGCTGACCGGTGATCAGGCCTATGTCGACGTTCTCCGCAAGCAGCTTGATCTCATCTATGCCCAGAAGAAGATCGTCGATGGCAAGGAAGTCTACCCTTCGATGTATGGCGACCCTCGCCATCACACCAAGAACGGCGAGCCCGAGTGGTACCGCTTCGGCGCCAAGCCGCACCTCGGCCGCGCCACGGAGGTGTACCTGTGGTCGATGGACCGCGGCGATCTGGAGCATGTCCCCATGGACGGCTGGGTCGGGTTTCTGGAGGGCAGGAACCCCGATTACCCGGAACAGGCGCTCCAACGTGACTTCGAAGCAATCCGGCGGCAGATCCGGCGGGTTGATGAGGACGACACCACTCCCGACACGCGGCTGCCCGACTATCTGCTCGGTTTCTCGCCCGCGCAGACGGATACGTTGACGAACTTGATGCTCGGCGGCTATTTCGCGGGTAAGTTATGGACTTTGCATAGCCGCGTCCGCTACTTCGACCCCGCGAATCGCCGGGCCGGCCCTCCCGAGGATGTGGCTTCCCTGGTCGAGAAGATGACCGGCGACTCGCTCACGCTCACTCTGGTCAATGTGAGCCAGACCGAAGCACGGCCCGTCATCGTTCAGGCCGGCGGCTATGGAGAGCACCAGTTTCTATCGGCGACGATCAACGGCAAGACGACGGAAATCGATTCGCCGATCTTGAATGTCCGCCTGGAGCCCGGCTCAGGAGCGCAGATGGTCTTCAAGATGAAGCGTTATGCCAATCAGCCGACCCTCGCGCATCCCTGGGATCGCGGCTGGATGGTCAAACGGTAGACGCTGTGCCGCCACCGCATGTGCAGCCGCGCCGGCAATTTCTGAACCTTTACTTGATGTTTTATTTCGATACCACTTCTTGAAAAGAATTTAATGAGGAAAGGATGACATGAGATAGAGAGGGAATTGACTGGGACACTCATGACCGGCGGAAGTCAGCGCCCGGATGCCGCGGCGAACTCTGCGCGGATGCGGGCTCGAGGCCGGCCTGCCCCGTGGCAAATAGGGCGGTTCTCCTCTATCTGTTCGTGCTTCTCGTACGGATGACTCCGAGGGTTTCCCATTCGTGGAGCCATCTCATCACCCTCTCTGACCAGAAGCCTTCCGGTGCCGTGGCCAGATAAAGTCGGTACTCCCGCGCCGCCAGACGATAGCTTCCTTGCTGCCGGTAGACCTCTCCCAACATGTAGTGCACGTCGGGAAACAAGGCGATGTCGGGGGTGGCCATGGCGACGAGGAAGGCCTTTTCGGCCGTTTTGAGTTGATCCCGCTGAAGGAGGCCAAGGCCCCGATAGTAGTAGCCGAGCGTGAAATACGGATTGATCTTGATCATCTCGTCGCCGAGCCGTATCACCTCCGGCCACTTCTTTTCGGCAACGGTCAGATAAGCGAGATCAGGATAGGGTGCCAGGTACTTCGGATCGATCTCGATCGACCTCTGGAAGCCCGCGGCGGCTTCTTCCCGATTGCCTCGATGGAAATGGATTCTCCCAAGCAGCACCCATGCTGCGGCATAGTCACGATAGAGTTCGAGCGCTTCCTTGGTGCTGTTCATGGCGCCGTCGTATTCGGGAGGCTCGCGGTCCAGCGCTCTCAGAGCCTTCCGGTAGGCTCTGCGGGCTTCTTTGGGGGCCGCCAGGTTTGTAATGCTTTCGAACGACGGCTTCGTCTCCCGAGAGTATCTTCGATAAAGTCCGCCAAAAGTCCTGTCTCTCCGCTCGTGGCCCGGAACATTCCGCTGATAAAACTGATCCCGCGCCCGCTCGGTTTGTCGATGCTCGTAGGCGGCCCGATCCTGTTCCCGATCCAGCTCCTCTCGCTTCTCTGCTGCGGTTTGGGGTTGGCCCTGAGGGAATCCCACTGAAAGAGCAATGGCGCTGACGGTGAACCACCGGAGGAAGAGGTAACCTCTCACGGGCAGCTTGGACGCAAGAATACGTCTGAGGGTTTCACTACTTGATGGTTTGCTTCTGAGGACATTGCGCCATGCCCGGGGCTAAGCCTGAAGATGAATCGGGTTCACGGACGAATGGTGGCGAATCATGGTCGAAAGGACAACCTCTGTCGCACACATGCGAGGCACCGATATTGTCAGCAGGATGGTCTGTACATCGCTGATTTTCACGACCGGCTCAGGCGCCTGAAGTCCCGTCGAAGGCGAGGTTGCCATCAGGGAGATTTCCACTAGGCTCCACCTTGAACCTGGGCGGATGAGCAGCATATCGTACTTGCGCAGATTGATGTCGCCGGCCGTTATGACCGGGTTCCAGTTGAGTCGAGAAAGGTTTACCACGGGTCCCGGACCGGATTCCTTCTGAAACCGTATCCCCCCCAAGATTCGGCCTGTTTGCAGGGATCACGGTGAACGCTCAACGTTCACTCTGCGGCTCGGCCCGTTGCTAGACTGAGGGCTCGTTGCGGTCCGATTGCATCGAGCCGCCGTTACCTTTCATGACAATCCGGTCGCGAATGCCTTATGTCCTGCTGGCGGCGTTTCTTATTGCCCTTGACCGGGTAACCAAACTCGCTGTCGCCGAGAAGATGCCTCTCTATGACAGCAAGCCCGTCATCGACAGTTTCTTCAACCTGGTCCACACGCGGAATACCGGCATCGCGTTCAGCCTTTTTGCTGACGCTCAACCATTCGTGAAGGACTACGTTATTCCCCTTTTCTCGATCTCTGCCCTGGTGTTTATTGTCTACATCTTCTCGAAGACCGAGTCCGCCGGCCTGCGCACGACTCTCGGCTTGACGATGATATTGGCCGGCGCGGCGGGCAATCTCTATGACCGCTTCGCATACGGCTACGTGGTCGACTTTCTGGATTTCTATGTAGGTGCGTACCACTGGCCGGCATTCAATGTGGCCGATAGCTGCATCACCGTCGGCGCCGGACTCTTGTTGCTCGAATCCTTCCGTCCCCGTCAACGCCCCGATCAGGAACCCGAATCGGCTTAACCCGCAATGTGTCCCACACTCTTCACGCTCGGGCCGCTGTCCCTTCCGTTGCTGGGAGAAGTCGGTCCGTTTTCACTGCCGACCTACGGCGTGCTTGTTGCTTCAGGCTTCCTCGTCGGCCTCTACCTGCTCGCGCGGCTGGCGAAGCGCCACGGCTTCGACGCCGACAAGATAATGAACCTCGGCGTCTACGTCGCCTTGGCGGCGATTGTCGGGGCCAAGCTGTTCATGATGCTGGTGGACATGGACGTCTACTTGAGGGACCCCGGCCGTCTGTTCTCGTTGAGCGCGCTGCAAGCGGGAGGCATCTTCTACGGTGGACTTCTCGCCGCCATGGCGACCGCGTTCTGGTATGCGCGCCGGGAAGGGCTGCCCGGCCTGGCCACCGCAGACCTGTTCGCCCCAGCCGTAGCCATCGGACATTCCGTCGGCCGCTTGGGCTGCTTCGCGGCGGGCTGCTGCTGGGGCAAGCCGACCGACGTCCCCTGGGGACTGGCCTTCACCGACCCGAATGCCCACCGATTGGTCGGTGTACCGCTCAACGTTCACCTGCACCCGACCCAGCTTTACGAGGCGGCGGGCGCCCTGGCGGTAGGTCTCCTCCTTTGGCGGCTGCTCGAACGCCCGCACCGGCCCGGAACCGTGCTCGGCTGGTATCTGATGTTGTATTCCACGTTCCGGCTCGTCGTCGAGTTCTTCCGGGACGCCTCTGTCCGCGCCTTCCCCTTCGACGGACCTCTCAGCACAACGCAGTGGCTTGCGGTTTTGCTGATCCTCGCCGGCGCCTGTCTCGTCTTCGCCCGCCGCGGCCGGCAGGTGGAAGCACCCGCCTGAATTTCACGATGAAGCGCAGGGGTGCGGCATCTTTAGCCTGCGTTTCTCACCACGCGGCGAGGCGAAGTGCGTGAGAGGGGCGTCAGGACGAAGCGCGCGCCGCTTGGCGCGCGCAGGCGTACTTGAACAGTACGTTGAGCACGGCAAGCAAGCGCAACGAAGTCCTGGCGGTCGTATCGTGTGCTTCGACCGTCGGGTGGTGAGAAATGCAGGTTAGCCCTCTGCCTCCCCGAGGCCAGTCTACCCGGAAACGCCCGTGACGCGTTATCATTGGCAGCAACAGTGGCCACGAAAGCCGCGCAAAAGGAGTAGTCATGCCCACCGTCCCGTCCCGCCGTTCGTTCTTGCAGAGCCTGGCTGGCAGCACCGCGTTCTTGCCGGCCGCCGTTGCCTCCCTCGCGGAACTGCGTCCCGCTCTTGCGGCCGCCTCCGGCATCGAGTCTCGCTGGGATCTCGTGCGTCAGCAGTTTCCGTTCGAGGAGTCCAAGGTGCCGATGAACGCCGCGAACCTCTGCCCCTCGCCGCGAGTCGTGACTGAACAGGTGGTCCGCTTCACGAATGACATCGATCATGACTGCTCGTTCAACAACCGTGGCAAGTTCGTCAAGCTGCTGGAAGAGTCGCGCCGCAAGGTCGCCGAAGGCATCGGAGCCGATCCGGACGAGGTCGCCCTGGTCCGCAACACGAGCGAGGCCAATAACGTCATCAACAACGGCCTCTCGCTCGGCAAGGGCGATGAAGTCGTCATCTGGGAACAGAACCACCCGACCAACAACATCGCTTGGGATGTCCGGTCGGCGCGTCGAGGCTTCTCGGTCAGGCGTATCGCTGTCCCGAAACAGCCCGAAAACGAGCAAGCGCTCGTCGACGCCATCGAGGCAGAGCTCACCGATCGCACCCGGGTGCTGTCGATCACCCACATCTCGAACGTAAGTGGCATCCGGCTCCCCGTCAAGGCGATCGGCGCAGTCGCGAAGCGGCGCGGCATCTACTATCACCTCGACGGCGCGCAGTCCTGGGGCGCGGTAGCGCTCGACGTTCATGACATAGGTTGTGATTCCTACACGGCCAGCTCGCACAAGTGGTTTTGCGGCCCGCGCGAAGTAGGACTGCTGTACATCAAGAAAGACCGCATCGGCGAGGTGTGGCCCAACATTGTGGCTCCCAGTTGGGGGAAAAAAGCCGAAACTGATCTCCAGGGAGCACGGAAGTTCGAGTCTTTCGGCCAGAGGGACGACTCACGATTGGCCGCGGTCGGCACCATGGCCGACATGCACGCCATGCTCGGCCCTGCCGCGGTCGAGGCGCGCCTCTACGCCCTGGTCCAGACTCTCAAGAAGGGCTTGCGGGATGCCGGCGCGAAGCTCGTGACGCCGATGGATGAGAAGGTCAGCGGCGGCGTGTGCATCGTCGAGGTGCCTGATCACAGTCGCAGAGACGTGGTCAACGCGATGTATGACAAGCACGGCATTGCGGGATCTGCAACCGGAGGGTTGCGGCTCTGCCCGCACCTCTACAACACGATGGAGCACGTCGAGCGCGCCATCGCCGGTGTAACGGACTTCAAGGATCGGCTCGCCTGAGTTGACGTTGTAGCGCGGGCGGCTCTACGGCTGTCCGGCAGCAAGGGCGGGTGAGTGACGAAATTGCTGGATTTCGACGAGCTACAGCCCAACGCCCGCCGGACTCTGCTCCGCCTGCGTGATGAGATGCTGGCGCACCTCGGCCGCACGACTGGCAACACCCCGTGCTGCCGTCGTTGTCTGCTCCCCTATCCCGAAGGGGACTACGAGGCGTACGATTTCTGCCCGTGGTGCTCTCTCTCGATTCGGGGACGTGAACCCCGCATCGATGAGTCGCGTAAGATCATTCAGCACGTGCGCTGCGGCAACGACGAAATCCAGTGCGGGGAGTGCGGCGGCGAATACAATCAGCCGACGCTCTACCCTTTCCTCAACTGCCCCCACTGCGGCGCACGCTTTGCCGCGCAGGACGAGCTGTTGATCGAGTTGCCCATCCTGGTCTAGCCTGCATGTCTCACCACGCGTCGAGGCGAAGTGGGTGAGAGGGCCGTCAGGACTAGGCGCAAGCCGGGCGGAGGAAAAAGGCGCGCGCAGGCGTACTTGCCAAATCGTCTCCTTCACTCCTCGGGTCAAGAAACACGGCCTTTCCGGTTCACTGTCCCTCAGACATTTCTTCTGGAGCGAACCAGACGCCCTCCCATGGTTTTCACGAATCACGAGACACGAAACACGAATCACGGCCTTTTTTCGCGTGCTTCGACCGTCGGGTGGTGAGAAATGCAGGCTAAAGCAAGCTCGCGCGGAGAGCTTGCTTTAGGAACATTTCATGCAAGCTTTGTCTGTCTTGTTTGGGTCGATAGGTTTTAGCGATCGGAATCGCTATAATTTCATCGCTTGGGGCGGTTGGTTCCGATGCTCGGCGTCGGTGGCCGGGCAGGAGGGAATATTGGCCTCGAGTTGTTCCCATGGCAGTGACTCTGTCCGCATTTCTGGCTGCGTCTACAACATTCGGATCTGAGGAATGCCAACACAGTGCTTTGCTAGCCTGTATTTCTCACCACGTGGCGAGACGAAGTGCGTGAGAGGGCCGTCAGGGCGAGGCGCGCGCCGCTTGGCGCGCGCAGGCGTACTGGACAGTACATCGAGCACGGCAAGCAAGCGCAACGAAGTCATGGCGGTCATATCGCGTGCTCCGGCCGTATTGTGGTGAGAAATGGAGGCTAGGGTGCTGAAGCTCCCGCGGACGCAATGTCTTGTGCCGCTACTCCTTGCGCTGGCGCTTCCCGCATTCGGTCAACGCAGCGTAATCTACGAACTGGTCCGTGTGGCGGATCTGGGTGTCGGTGAGTCGCAGGAAATCGAGTTGAGCAATCGCTTCACGACGACGGTGATGCTGCTTGGTGTCAACGAGATACGGGACCCCATCCGCGACGCAATCCGAAAAGCCGAAGTGGATGTCCAGATCGATGGCATCCGAACCACACTGAACTGCGGCAACTACCAGTTGCCGGTAGTCGTAGGCACGGTCGAGGTCGATTGCCCGGTGACGGGCGGCTATCGTTCGAACAGCCATCGCCAGGGCGGGCCCTGGGGACTCGACAAGGATGCGCGGCTGCGATTTTGGCCCAAGGGGTATCCCTACATCAAGCCGGGTACGTTCGCTTATCCCGTGAAGCAACGTTGGTTCGCGAGCGATACGCAGATGTCGAACGAGCCGGTCTTCGTGGACGGTGGGGAGAGGCCCTCGAGCCGGGCGATTTACTATCACAGCGGACTCGATATCGGCGGCGCAGAGGAGTTGATCGAGGTTGTCGCGGCGACGGACGGTCTCGTCGTCTCGCTGGGCGACGGCGTGCTCTCCGGGCAGGACGAAGGCACGCCTGTTCAGCCGCGCTATGACGTGATCTACATCCGTGATCGCCGCGGCTGGTACTACCGATACAGCCATCTGCACTCGTTTGATGAAGAAGTCGAATTGGGGAAGCGTGTCAGGCTTGGTCAGCGGCTCGGCTTGCTGGGCAAGGAAGGCGGCAGCGGCGGTTGGTCGCACTTGCATTTTGAAATCAAGAGCAAGCAGCCTTCGGGCAAGTGGGGCACCCAGGAGGGATACGCATTTCTCTGGAATGCCTACCATTGGGAGCACAAGCCGTCGGTGATCGCCGTAGCCCGGCCTCATCACTTTGTTGCGGCCGGAGAGAGTGTCACTTTGGACGGCAGCAAGTCTTGGACCAGGAGCGGAAGGATTGCGAGCTTTTCGTGGCGGTTTACCGATGGGTCCGATGCTGCCGGACCCAGGGTCGAACGCACTTATCAGGAACCGGGCGTCTACAGCGAGGTTCTCAAAGTTACTGACGACCAGGGGAACACCGACTATGACTTCGGGATCGTGCAAGTCGTAGCGAAGACGTCAGACGCACCGGGCGAGGAGAAAGTGCCGCCCACCTTGCATGCGGTCTACTCCCCCACGATGGGGTTGAAAGCCGGCGACACGGTGACGTTCAAGGTCCGAGCGTTCCGCACGACGCACGGCAAGGAAACGTGGAGCTTCGGAGACGGCAGCCCTCCGGTGACGGTGCAATCCGACGGCAACGTCAACAAGCACGCCAGGGACGGCTACGCCGTGACAACCCACGTCTATGAGAAGCCGGGTGACTACATCGCTCGTGTCGAGCGCTCGAATGAACGTGGTGAGAAAGCGATTGCGCAAGTCCGCGTGCGGGTCGGCGCGCCTTAGTCTGAGGGGGTTTGCAGGCCGGCTGCGCCCATTGAGTTTCTTTCCTACAGGAGATTCCCATGACGAATCGTAGAGGGTTTTTGCGCGGTGTCTCGGGCGGCGCGCTGCTGGGCGCGGGAGGCTCGGCATGTACGTTGTCGCCTCCCGGGGCGGCCTCGCGCGACTATTTCGCCGAGTTGGGACTGACCGAGTTCATCAACGCGGCGGAACCGTACACGATGCTCACCGGGGCGCTGATGCCTCGCGAGGCCGTCGAGGCCTACGTCTATGCTTCATCACGCTATGTCCGTCTCAACGACCTGCACGATGCCGTCGGCAAGAAGCTGGCGGAGATGACCGGGTGCGAAGCGGCGATGGTCACGGCGGGCGCCGCGTCAGGACTGACGCTGGGCACGGCCGCGTGTGTTACCCGTGGTGAGTCCAAGGCCGTTCAGCAACTACCGGATACCACAGGTCTGAAGAACGAAGTGATCATCCAGAAAGCGCACCGCTACGGATATGAACGGGCGGTGCTGAATTGCGGTGTGCGGTTCGTGGAGGTTGAAACACGCGAAGAGCTCGAAGGCGCGATCAACGAGAACACGGCCATGATGCTGTTCAACAACACTAACGATCCGGATGGCCGGATCAAGGTCGCCGAGTTCGCGGAACTGGGCAAGAAACACAATGTGCCGACATTCGACGATTGCGCTGCGGACGTACCGCCGAAAGAGCATCTTTGGGAATACCTGAACATGGGTTTCGACCTGGTAACCGTCTCGGGAGGGAAGGGAATTTGTGGCCCGCAGAACGCCGGCCTCCTGCTGGGTCGCAAGGATCTCATCGAGGCGGCCCGAGTGAATGCTCCACCGAACAGCCGTGGCATCGGCCGTGGGATGAAGGTGAGTAAAGAGACGTTACTTGCGATGCTCGTTGCTGTCGAGGTCTACCTTCAGCGTGACCACGATGCCGACTGGCAGGAGTGGGAGCGCCGTGTAAAATTCATCGCGGACGAAGTCTCAAGGATCGACGGCATCAAGACGGAGATGTTTGCGCCTCCGCTCCACTACAATGTCCCTCACCTTCGGATTCTTTGGGACGAGGCAAAGCTGGGGTTCACGGCGGCTGAGGTCAAGGAGCAACTGCGCATGGGTACACCGTCGATCGAAGTACGGTCAAGCCCTCCCGACCGGATCGAGTTGGGCGTCTGGATGCTGAGGGAAGGGGAAGACCAAATCGTAGCCTCGCGGCTCGCTGAGATCATGACGCCGAGAACCTAGCCTGTATTTCTCACCACGTGGCGAGGCGAAGTGCGTGAGAGGGCCGTCAGGACTAGGCGCAAGCCGGGCGGAGGAAAAAGGCGCGCGCCGCTTGGCGCGCGCAGGCGTACTTGAACAGTACGTTGAGCACGGCAAGCAAGAGCAACGAAGTATCGTGTGCTTCGACCGTCGCGTCGTGAGAAATGCAGGCTAATGGCCCGCCACCGTCTACAGTTCGCCAAGGTTGTTGCAAAGGGAATGAGACCGAGAACGTGGCTTGTAAGCGCGCTCGTGACAGTCGTCCTGGTGCTCAATAGCTGCGTTGACGAGCGTGGTTCGATTCCTCTCATCCTGGACCACGACGGGGCGCCGGACGACTACATCGCGCTGCTGATGCTGGCGGGTTCGCGCTGTTGTGACTTGCGCGCCATGACAGTCAGCTACGGGCTGGGATACCGCGGCACCGCTGTCGAAACGTCCGGCCTGTTGTTGAAGGCCATGGGACTCGATGTCCCCGTCGCGGGGCATGATCCTGCCTTGCGCGGACGCAACAGCTTCCCCGAGACATGGCGGGATACGAGCAGTTACATAAGGTCTCTTCCCATGCTCCAAGGCCTGGATGTGCGATCGGATCACCGCGACGCCGTTGTGTTGCTGGTGGATTTGCTCGAGAACGCCGAGCAACCGGTAACGGTCCTGGCGACGGGACCGTTGACGAACATCTCGGCTGTTTTTGACCGGCGCCCGGATCTGCTCGGCAAGGTCCAGCGGCTTGTCGTGATGGGTGGGGCGTTGCGAGTACCAGGAAACGTGCGGGACCCGGAGGTGCCCGAAGCGCTGGCGACCGCCGAGTACAACTTCTTTGTGGACCCGGTCAGCGCGGATCGGGTGATCGCGATGGCCGCTCAAGGGCTTGACATCACGATCGTTCCGTTGGACGTAACGAATGAACTGCCCTTGAATCAAGCGTGGTTCGACCGCTTGAAGCGTAACAGTTCTTTCGGAGCCCGTCTGGCTACGGGAATCCTCACAGCGGTCGAGCGTCAAATCCAAACCGGCCGTTATTACCTGTGGGATGGAGCAGCGGTGCTGGCCCTGTTGCATCCCGAGGGCCTGTGGTTCGAAAAGAAGTCACTTCGTGTAGTGACGACCGGCGTCGAAGAAGGCAGAATCCGAACCGACGACAGCCGGGCCGCACCGGTGAAGATAGCTACCGGGATTACCGAACAAGCTCAACCGATGGACCGCATCCTGGACTGGGTCACGAACGTTCCCGAGCAACGTAACTGACCAGGACTGAGCTGAAGAGGGCGCTTGCTGTTTAGAGCGCTTTCTGTAACGCTTCGCCGAGTGTGCCCACCGATTCGTCCTGGAGGGCCTTCTTGTCATCGGAACCGGCTTGCATCGATTTCGACTCGCTCGGCAACGCTTGGTCGTCGCCTGCTTCCCGCCTGCGCCGCCTCTTACGGAGGGAACGGTTCTGGGCCGGGCGGTCGCCCTTGGGATGGGCGGTCTTTGCGCGCAACAGCTTGCCGTCAATCGGTGCACGATTGAAGCGTTGAATGATGGCCTCCATCTCCTCCTGATTCGGAGCTTCTACGAAGGCATAGCCCTTCGATTCCTGTGTTTCGAAATCTCGAATCACGCGTACCGAATCGCACACCAGATCACTGCTGTCCAGCCAAGACTTGATGTCGGCGGCGGTTACCCACTCGGGGAGATTGCCGAGATAAATGTTATGAGCCATTCTACTGAGAATCTTTCCTGCCTTTTGGTTTGTTTGCGAGCTCGTCTACATGCCATTGAGCCACGCATGGGGAAGGGACAGACTGAAACCAAGGGATTATAGCACGCTCGTTTACGGACGATGCTGCCGACTTGACCAAAGGGGAGAATACCAAAAGATGTCAGGGGATTTGGTCGCTTTGGTATATAATCCCTAGCCTGCATTTCTCACCACGCGGCGAGGCGAAGTGCGTGAGAGGGCTGTCAGGACGAGGCGCGAGCCGCTTGGCGCGCGCAGGCGTACTTGACAGTACGTTGAGCACGGCAAGCAAGCGCAACGAAGTCCTGGCGGTCGTATCGTGTGCTTCGACCGTCGGGTGGTGAGAAATGCAGGCTGGCTTTTGCGCGCCCTTGCGCGCTCGCAGCCAAGAAGGAGAGAGTCCTCCAGGCCGGATGTTCGTTCGGGATGGTCGCAGCGCCGATACAGTTGACCGGATCTACAGGCGCCCTGACCGACAGCGATTCGCTGGACCCCGAGCGCTTTGGGCCCTCGCGGCCTGCGAGCAAGCACGGCGGCGGACTCGGGTGAATAACCCCTCATGGACAAATGGGTCGAGTGCGTTCCTAATGTATCCGAGGGCCGGGATACGAACGTGCTGTCCCGAATACGCTCGGCGATCGAGCGCGTGCCGGGAGTCTATCTCCTTGATGATTCTGCTGATGCCGATCACCACCGGTCCGTGTTCACATTCGCCGGCCGTCTGCCGGCAGTGACGGAGGCGGTTCTCAGGCTGGCTGCGGTAGTGGTCAATTCGGTCGACCTGCGCCGCCATCAGGGCATGCACCCCCGCATGGGCGCTCTGGACGTGGTCCCGCTCATTCCGCTCGAAGGTGTAGGTGTGAACGAATGCGTCGCTGCAGCGCACCGCTTGGGCGAGCGTCTGTGGACTGAGCTGCGAATCCCGATCTACTTCTATGGGACCGCAGCCCGTCGTGAACAGCGAAAGCGCCTCGAAAACGTGCGCCGGGGGCAGTTCGAAGGCTTGCGACTCGCGCTTTCCGCCGATGAGAAACGCCGGCCCGACGTAGGCGGACCCTTGTTGCATGAGACAGCCGGCGCAACGGCGCTTGGTGTTCGGCCGTTTTTGATTGCTTTCAACGTGAATCTGGATACGAAGGACCGGGCGATCGCCCGGGAAGTCGCACGGCGTGTGCGAGAGTCGTCGGGTGGTTTGCCGGCGGTGAAAGCGTTGGGCCTTTCACTCGTGGGGCGAGGATTGACGCAAGTTTCAATGAACCTTGTTGACTTCGAGCGCACCCCGCCGCGAGCCGCCTTCGAAGCCGTGCGGCGGGAAGCGGCGTCGCTGGGTGTTGACGTCGTCGAGAGCGAGATTATCGGTCTTGTGCCCCAAAGCGCTCTCGGTCCCGCCGACACGAAGGATCTGCTGATTCGATATTTCGATTCGGGAATGATTCTCGAGAATCGATTGAGCGCCGTGCGAGGGCGCTGACCAGGAGCTTTCTCGATGCCCCCATTTTGACCCACTCCGCATGCTGCTAGAATCTACTGGCAGCTTCGGGTCGGAGTTGAGACTCTGCCCGGTGACCAGCGGTTCCAGGAGTTGCGCTGTGAATAGACGATCCTTCCTTCACGGTAGTCTCGCGGGATTAGCGGCTACCGCGGCCGCCAAGCCGAAACAGTATCGCGTCGGTATCATCGGCCACACCGGTCATGGCAACTATGGACACGGGCTCGATACCGTCTGGCAGGCATTTGATTTCGTGGAAGTCGCGGCGGTCTCCGATGCGGACGCGGCAGGCCGGGCCAAGGCCGTCGAACGCACAGGAGCTCGCAAGGCCTACGCCGACTACCACGAGATGCTCGAGAAAGAGAAACCGGACTTCGTGGCCATCGGACCGCGTTGGCTTGACCAGCGAGTCGAGATGGTCACAGCCGCGGCGAGCGCCGGGTGTCACATCTTCTTGGAAAAACCCTTTGCCCAAGATCTTGCCGACGCCGACAAGATGGTCGCAGCGATCGAGCATAATGGCGTCAAAGTACAAATGGCGCACCAGATGCGTAAGTCTCCGTTCGTCGAGCGGGTACGCGACATGATTGAGGCGGGCGAGATTGGGACGATCCAGGAAGTCCGCGGGCGCGGCAAGGAAGACCGCCGTGCCGGAGGTGAAGACCTTGTCGTTCTCGGATCGCACATCTGCGACATGATGCGCTACTACCTGGGCGATCCCAGGTGGGTGTTTGCGCATGTCACGCACGACGGCCGTGAGATCGGAGCTGCCGATGTGCGGACCCCGAGTGAGCCGATCGGACCCATCGCCGGCAATCAGATAGCGGCGATGTTCGCGTTCGACAACGGTGTCCATAGCTATTTTGGATCGAAAGCCAGCGACCAGACGCACCCTCGGCGCTTTGGAACGACGATCTATGGAAACAAGGGTGTGATCTATTTACCGAACCAGATTTATCCCAACGGCCAGCCGTATATTCTGCGGTCACCCGGTTGGGCGCCGGGTACGGGGAGTGACTGGGAGGCCATCAAGCTGACCAGTCCGGTCGGTGGCAACTTTCATGCTGAGGGGCGCATGATGGCTAACGCGCTGCTTGTCGACGATTTGTTCCAGGCCGTCGAAAAAGACCGCAAACCCGTTTGCAGTGAGCACGACGGCCGCTGGACGGTCGAGATGATCACGTCCGTGTATGCTTCGCAAAAGGCTGCTGCACGGATTGACTTGCCCCTGTCCCAACGCAAGCACATGCTGCACATGCTGTAGATCCGCAGCGTTCCACTCGAAGGAAGTCAAGAGTCATGAGGCGAAGACAGTTTCTCGGCAATGCCGCCGCGGCGGCTCCGCTGGCGGCCGCGCCCTTCCAGGCGCCCGCTCCGATGGGCGACAAGCCTGCGATCAAGATCACCGACATCAAGACGTTCATGGTCTGGAACGGCGGCCGAAACTGGATTTACGTCAAAGTGCTCACCGACCAGGGCATCGAAGGCATCGGCGAGGCTTATTCCTGCGGCCCTGATGAAGCAACTGTCAAAGTCATCGAGGATTACAAGCTCTGGTTGGTTGGCCAGGACCCTCGGAATATCCAATACCTGTGGGACCTGATGTACAACACCACGCGCTTCCCTGGCGGCTCTGTTGTCAACTCGGCCCTCAGCGGCATCGAGCACGCGCTCTGGGACATCACGGCCAAAGCGGCGGGGCTGCCCTGCTGGGCTCTTCTCGGCGGGCGCGTCCGCCAGAAAGTCCGCGTCTATCAGAGCATCGGCGGCAGTAGTCCGCAGGAGGCCGGCGAAAACGCCCAGCGTTTGATCGAGCAGCACGGCTACACCGCCGTGAAGATGTCACCCCACAATCGCGGTGATAACCAGATGCCCTACAACATGGTCACGCGCATCGCCGGTCAAAGGGTCGGAGCCGTGCGTGACGCCGTGGGCCCGGATGTGGATATTGGAGTCGATATCCACGCCCGCTATTTCGAGGTCCAGAGAGCGATTCGCGTCGCGAAGGAAATAGAGCCCTTCTACCCGTTCTGGCTCGAAGAACCCATCCGCCCCGAGAACTTCGACGCGATGAAGAAGCTCGCCGACCATGTCAACATCCCGTTGGCGAGCGGCGAATGCAACTACACCAAGTACGAGTTCCGCGATTTGATCAACATCCAGGCGCTCGACATTGTGCAGCCTGATATCTGTGTCTGCGGCGGCATCATGGAGATGAAAAAGATCGCTGCCATGGCCGAGGCCCAATACATCATGGTCGCGCCGCACAACCCCATGAGCCCGCTCGCCACCGCCGTGAACGTCCACTTCGCCGCGTCCACGCCGAACTTCCTGATTCTGGAATACCGCGCGCCCGTTTCCGGAGCGTCCAAGGACGTTCTCAAAGAGCCGATCATGGTCAAGGACGGCTATGTCGACATCCCCACCAAACCCGGCTGGGGCGTCGAGTTGAACGAAGAAGCCTTCCCCAGCATGCCGCCCCGGCCCTGGAAGCGCGGCACCGGTTACCGGGCCGACGGCTCGATCGCTTTTATTTAGCCTGCATATCTCACCACGTGGCGAGACGAAGTGCGTGAGAGGGCTGTCAGGACGAGGCGCTAGCTGCTTGGCGCGCGCAGGCGTACTTGAACAGTACGTTGAGCACGGCAAGCAAGCGCAACGAAGTCCTGGCGGCCGTATGGCGTGCTTCGGCCGTCGGGTGGTGAGAAATGCAGGCTAGCGGAGCCTGACGGGCAGTTCCGGCCTGGCAGGCAACCTGCGCTTCTCTGCGCGGCCGGCGTTGTCTTCGAGGTCATTCCCGGCTGGCCCAACGGAACCGGTGCTGGGCCGATACTGTTTCACCGTGAGATGTCTTCGGTCTGAGTGCTGATAATGCCATACGCTTCGGGGCGCCGGTCGCGGAACATGAAGTAGCGTTTTCGGGCAGATTCGACTTGGCGGCGGTCGATCTCTCCGTAAATGACTTCGCTCTCGGTGCGTCCGGCCTCGCTAACCACTTGGCCGAGTGGGTCGACGATCACGCTCCGGCCGCCCATGACGAAGGTGTCCCCGTCAGTCATCGGCACGGCGCCGACGCTGTTGCAGGCCACCACGTACGCGCAGTTCTCGAAGGCTCGGGTGACCATCATCTCGCGCCACACGGACTTCTCGGTGTCGGAGGCTCCGAACGGAACCAGAATCAGTTCGGCGCCGCCCAGTGCCAGACAGCGGGCCGACTCGGGGAAGAAGGTGTCGTAGCACAGCATGATGCCGGCGCGCCAATCGTTCATCGGGAAGACGGGAAATTTCGATCCGGGCCGGAAGAACAGTTTCTCGATCCCTCGAAAGGCGGGAATCTGCACCTTTCGGTATTTGCCGGCAACCTCTCCGGTGGGGTTGATGAGCATGCTGGTGTTGTAGTAGAGATCGCTGCCGTCCTGCTCGTAGTACGTGGCGATGATGTGAACGTGGTGCTCGCGCGCTTTGGCCGTGACGGAGCTGATCGCGTGGCCGGACTCGTTCGACGCGAGGTCGTAGTAGTCGTAGTCGCGAAAAACCGGAAAGTAGCCGGTACTGAAAAACTCCGGCAGGACGATGCAATCCGCGCCGCCGGCGGCCGCTTGGTCAATATAGGCGCAGGCGGTGGACACGTTGGACTCGATCTCGCCCATGCGGCTTTCCATCTGTACCAAGGCAAGTTTCATGAAGACTCTCCCGGCGGACCTATACGATCAACGGCATCCGCAACCGCATAGTCTACCCGTGAAATGCACAGGGAACCAGCTCGTTCCACGAGTGCATGGTTCAGAGTCCGCGGTTTGCCGAGTCGAGATGCTGCTTGACTCAATGTCAACTTTCATTCCGGTCTTTGGCTGGCGAACCCGTATCGGCGGGTCGCTGTTTAGAACTCGTGGGTATTTGTCCGGGACCCGCTCCCTGACAGCCGCCGGTGCCTCATGTGGCCTTCTGGAGTAGTCAAGTGCTTCTTTCAAGTCGGTGAGAAGGCCTGCACCCTGATGGTTAGCCCGAGTGGAGTCTGTGGCGCGTCGTGAGGTTCGATCAACCCGTGCTTGCGGGATAGGATCTATGACTTGTTGATCTTGGCGGCTTGGGCGGTTCCGATCCGAGCGTCACGATCCATTCGTTGCGCATCGTGCGCACCTCCTGGGACGGACATGGGACAGCCTTTGAAAACATTAATCGCATCTTAACGAGAAATTCACTGAAACATAATATTAACAATATATTAACCAGACATTTACTGAACCGTAACGTATATATAAATCATTGCTGCCAGCGGGTCGCTTATGATTGACCTTCTACATCGCTTTTCTAAACCATTTGAAGCCAGTCATGTTTCGTCGGTTTTTCGCAGGCTCTGTCTTTTTGATCGTCTTGGGTACAGCGGCCGCGGCGGACGAGAGCGGCGAGGTTCTCGCTTCTGGCGGCTCGGTCTCTGGCAACTCGGCCTCGGCTCCGCCGACCGCAGCGGTGAACCCCATCAGCGAGAGCTTGCAGGAACGTGAGTTCAAAGAATCAAAGAAGAAAAGGAACTTCTTCAGATACAGCCGCAAGGGACTGCAGATCGGCGACAAAGGCGAGGGACGGTTTAGCGGGAAGGTCAACCTCCGCTCGCAGAAGCGCTTCTCCACACCGTTTAAGAGTGCACCCCGTAAGGAGAGTCATTTCACACGCGACGATGAGAACGACCTCCGTTTCCGTCGGGCGCGCTTCAAGATCAGTGGTCACTCCTTCACTCCGTGGATCAAGTACAACTATGAGTACGACTTGGTTGACACGCGCAATCTGAACGCGTTTGTGACCGTCGAGAAATGGGAGTGGCTGCAGTTTCGCTTCGGACAGTGGAAGGTTGACTTCAGCCGTGAGAGATCGGACTCGTCGGGCAAGCAGCAGTTCGCCGACCGGTCGATCGTGAACAGGGCTTTCACTGTGGATCGGCAGAAGGGTGCGGCGGTATTGGGCCGCGTCATGAATGGGACGCTTGGTGATTCGCGCTATTATGTCGGCGTATTCACCGGCAATGGGCGAGGGTTTCGCACGGCGCCGGGCAAGCCCGAACTCGATCACGGCGACGGCTCGCCGATGGTAGTGGCGCGCTACCAGTGGAACTTTCTGGGTCGTGATGTCGGATATTCCCAAAGCGACCTGAAATATCACGAGAAGCCGGCGGCCGCCCTGTCGTTCGGGACGGCACGCAATCGAAGCCGCTACACACGTTTTTCGTCTTCTGGCGGTGGCAGGCTTGACGGTTTCGAAACCGGCCTGCGGGGGCAGTATTCGCTTCGCCAGTTCATGGAGGAGATGGCGTTGAAGTACCGCGGCTTCTCTCTCCAACACGAACTGCACTGGAAACGCATCGAAGACAACGTAAATGCCCAAACGACCTTCATGCGGGGCAGCTACGTCCAAGCGGGATACTTTTTTCACTATTTGTTCCCGCGCATCCCCAAGCAGCTCGAGCTTGGCGCCCGCTATGCTCTGGTGGACCCGAACCGTGTGAGACCGGACGACCTGCAGAAGGAGTTGGCGTTCGTTGCCAATTGGTTCTTCTACGGCCACGCCAACAAGCTGACGTTTGACACGTCCCGCTATTCGCTCGCCCGGAATGGAGCGGACGACTTGCTGGACACTCAAGTGCGCCTCCAGTGGGACGTGTCGTTCTGAAGAGCGACCGGTAACGGGCCTGACACGCCTCTGATCAGATCAGCCCACTGACGCGGGTCCGCCGGATCAACAACATCTCTACCATCTACTGCGTAATCCGATCCAGGTGCGTTCCCGGCAGAACTAGGCTACGATCTCAGTGACGAAATCCCCGGGAGCGACCCTGCAATGACCGCTGAAGAGAACTTGAAACGACTTGGCATCGTCTTGCCTTCACCACCGCAGGCGGTCGGCAAATACGTGCCGTGGATTCGCACCGGCTCGCTGGTGATGACATCCGGCCAGTTGCCGTGGGAAGGTTCGGTGATGAAGTACGCGGGCCGATTGGGCCGCGACCTCTCGACGGAACAGGGCTATGCGGCCGCGCGCCTCGCCGCCGTCAACGCCATCGCCCAACTCAAGGACGCCGCCGGAGACCTGGAAAAGATCGCAAAGCTGGTTCGGCTCGAAGGCAACGTGTTCTGCGACGAGGGTTTCTCCGAGCATCCTCAGGTTCTCAACGGCGCATCCGATCTGTTCGTCGAGATCTTCGAGGAGCGCGGCAAGCATACGCGCACCGCGCTCGGTATCCGCGACATGCCGATGAACGCGGCCGTGCAGTTAAGCGTGTTTGCCGAAATACGGGATTAGTGCTCCTCGTGTAAGGGCGTTCTTGCAATCGACCTGTGTATGAGCGCGCGGGGAGGGTTCCCGCATGCAGTCCGGATTCCGGTCGTTGCCCGCCAGGTAGTAACGTCGCGCGAGAAGAATCATCCCCGTCTGTGGGCCTTGTAGATAGTCTCGTAAGACAACAACCACAGGATGGCCCTCCGGGAATGAGCTAACGCCTTCGCTTGTTGTGAAGATCTCGACGGTTCTCCGTACTGCCGATCCGGAAGATCCAGCGCGGCTCTCGTTTCCGTCTACTGCCCCTGGCACACCGGCCGCAATCAAACCACTTCGACATCCCAGCCGAAGCCCGGCTCGTCCGACGGACGCGTGTAGATGCCCTCAGGCCCGCGGGTCAGGTTGTTGTCCTGTTCGTAGCGTTCGTAGACCTCATCGGGGCCGCCGGGTGCCGGCATGAACATTTCCGCCCAGGGGCTGTTCGGCGTCGCCATCACATAGTGGATCGCGTCGCGCTGACCGCCGCCGTGCGGAATCACCGGAATATCATAGGCCGCCGCCAACGCGCCGATGCGCCGGATCTCCGTCAAGCCTCCGCACCAGTGGATGTCCGGCTGCCAGATCTCCGCGCCGTTCGTTCGAAGCAACTGCCGGAAGCCGTAGCGGGTGTAGACGTGTTCGCCGGTCACGATGCGGGTTGATTTGATCTGTTCCCGCAGCCGCCCGAAGCCCTCATAGTCGTCAGGCGGGAGGCACTCTTCCATCCAGTACACGCGGTAGGGTTCGAAGGCCTCGCACAGCTCGATCGTATACCGTTCGGTCAGAGCCATCCAGCAATCCATGGCCACGATGCCGTCTTTCCCCACGGCTTCTCGGGCGCGTTTGACGAGCGCCACGTTCTTGCGAATGCCTTCGCGTCCGTCCGCCGGACCGTGCGGCAGCGCGAGCTTCAGTTTCGTGTAGCCGAACTCGACGTGCTGCTCGATGTCGTTGCCGGTGCAGTAGGAAGGGATACGCGGCTTCGTTTCGCCGCCCAGCAGGCGGTAGACGGGAAGCCCCCAGGCCTTGCCGGCGATATCCCAGAGCGCCAGGTCAATGCCGCTCAGCGCGTTCGGCACGACACCCTTGCGGCCATAATACATTGTGGCCCGCCAGAGCAGGTCCCAGATGCGCTCGATATTGAATGCGTTCTCACCGAGCAGAAGTTTGGTCAGATGGCCCTCGATGATCGGTCCGCCGCCGGGGCCTCCCCGGCCAAGGCCGGTGAGGCCCTTGTTCGTTCCGATTTCCACCCAGAAGCTCGACACGCCGCCCGGGTCAGGCATGAACAGGCTTCGCATCGGCTTGTACTCGGGATAGATCGAGACCGGATTCGCCACCTCCACCCGGCCTGTCGACCACGAACCCGGCGCGGGTTCATAGCGCGGCAATGGCCGCTTCGGCCTCACCTTCACGAGGCGAACCGAGGTAATTTTGAGATCGGTCTCCGGCGGAGAAGACCTCAGCTCCGGCGGCAAGAGTGCTGCCGCGGCGCCCAAACCAAGGGTCTTGAAAAGCTGCCTGCGTTCCATGGCGAGCGTTGTAACGCAGCGGAGGGGATCAGGTCAAGAAGCCAGCCAGCGTTCATCGAACTCCAGACCCAACCCCGGCGCGTCGTCGAGTACGATCTCACCGTTTTCCAACCGTAACTCTTCGCGGAACAGGGGCAGTGACCAGGGCATATGCTCGACGAACAGACCGTTAGGGACGGCGGCCACCGCCGGAGCGAGGATGTCCGGCGCCAGGTGGCTCACGACCGGCAGATTCCAGGCCTGCGCCATGTGGGCCACCTTCATCCATTGCGTCAGCCCTCCGACGCGCATGATGTCGACCATCACGATGTCGACCGAGTGACGCTCGAGGAACGACCGGAACGGTTCGACGCCCCACAAATACTCGCCCGCGGCGATTGGCGTGTCGAGGGCATCCGCGATGCGGGCCAAGCCGTCGAAATCCTGGTAGTTGATCGGATCCTCCAACCAATAAAGGCCGCAGATCTCCATCTCGCGCCCCATGGTGATCGAGCGGTTGACATCCCAGCCCTGGTTGATGTCGACCATGATGTCGGTCTCGTCGCCGACCGCGTCGCACAGAGCATGCATGCGTTCCATCTCAGCACTGTTCGAAGCCTCGGCGCCCATGCGGAATTTCATCGCACGGAAGCCCTGCTCGACGAGTTCCGCTCCTTTGCGGGCCAGCGCGTCGGCATCGTAGGTCCGCCAGAGGTGGCCGCTGGCATAAGCGGGAACTCGGTTACGGAAGCCGCCGAGCAGCTTCCAGACCGGCTGCCCCAGAATCTTGCCTTTGAGATCCCACAGAGCGACGTCGATCGCCGACACGGCTCGTGTCACCAGGCCGGCGGCGGCGCCGCGTCCGCCGATCTCGAGCAGCTTCTCGCCGATTGCCTCCGTGCGCATCGGATCATCTCCGATGACTTGCGTCGCCAGCGCGTCCACCGCTTCCTTGAGCGCTTTCGTCATCACGGGGGCCGCAAAGCCTGCGTAGCCGATGCCCTCGGCCCCCTCGTCCGTCTTGAGCCGTAGCGTGACGAAATCGACCGAGACCTGCACGGGCGCCTCGTCCAGAGCGCCGACTTCGCGCGGAAGGCTCACAACTTGGCTGCTGTAGGTCTCGATCTTCATGGCTTTAACCTGCCTTTCTCACCACGTGGCGAGGCGAAGTGCGTGAGGGGGCGTCAGGACGAGGCGCGAGCCGCTGGGCGCGCGCAGGTGTACTTGATGGTGCATCGAGCACGGCAAGCAAGCGCAACGAAGTCATGGCGGTCGTATCGCGTGCTTCGGACGCCAGATGGTGAGAAAGGCAGGTTAATATGCCCCGCAATGCTAGCATGCCGGCACGCGGCGCGGAATCAAGTCAGCTATCTCCCTGCCTGAAGCGTTCGACGGCAGCCATGGTTCCCAAACCAGAGGACACGCCGCGATAGAATACGGCCGTGCGCAACGTTTCATCAGGCTTCTGGATCGCTCTCGCGTTGCTCGTTTCCCCGCCGGCCGGCCTCGCCCAGCACAAGGCTCTGCTGATCGATGGCCAGAACAATCACCAGTGGCGGGAAACCTCGCCCCGCATCAAGCAGGCTCTGGAAAGCAGCGGGCTCTTTACCGTTGAGATCGTCACTTCACCCCCGCAGGGCGAGGATCTGAGCACTTTCGATCCCGACTTCGACACCTATGAAGTAGTTGTCTCGAATTACAACGGCGAACCCTGGCCGCACGAGACCAAGGCCGCCTTGGAGGCCCATGTCCGCGGCGGCGGTGGATTCGTTTCCGTCCATGCCGCCAACAACGCTTTCCCCGAATGGAAGGAATACAACCGCATGATCGGTCTGGGCGGCTGGGGCGGGCGCAACGAAGCCTGGGGACCCTATGTGCGCTATCGCGACGGGGAGATCGTACAGGACGCCACGCCGGGACGCGGCGGCAGCCACGGAACGAGGCACGCGTTCCAGATCATCGTCCGCGATACCGAGCATCCCATCACGCGGGGACTCCCTCTGAAATGGATGCATGCGGAAGATGAACTCTACGACCGTCTCCGGGGCCCAGCCGAGAATTTGACGGTTCTCGCTACGGCGTATTCTGATCCATCGACTCGCGGCACGGGAAAGCACGAGCCGATTTTGATGACCGTTCAGTACGGCAAGGGACGTGTCTTCCATACCACGCTGGGCCATCACACTCTGGCGATGCAGTGCGTCGGTTTCATCACGACGCTGCAGCGCGGCGCCGAATGGGCGGCCACGGGAAAGGTCACGCAAGCCGTCCCGGAAGACTTTCCCGGCGCGGATACAACGAGTCTCCGCTAGCCTGCATTTCTCACCACCTGGCGAGGCGAAGTGGGTGAGAGGGCTGTCAGGACGAGGCGCGCGCCGCTTGGCGCGCGCAGGCGTACTTGAACAGTACGTTGAGCACGGCAAGCAAGCGCAACGAAGTCCTGGCGGTCGTATCGCGTGCTTCGACCGTCGGGTGGTGAGAAATGCCGGCTAGCTCGCTGCCAGCCGAGTTCGTTGACAGCCACTGGTGTGGCCACTATGCTGGAAAGAGAGTATGCGCCCTAGTGAGCGTGTGCTCTTTTCTCTTTCTCCCCATGGCCAACACCAAATCCGCGATCAAGCGCATTCGCCAGACCGGGCGGCAGACCAACGTCAACCGCCGCAACCGGGCACGCCTTCGTACGCAAGTCAAGAAACTCACAGGAGCCATCGCCGGCGGCAACGGCGAGAACGCGCAGAATGTACTGCCTGCGACGGTCAGCAGCATCGACCGCGCTGTGCAGAAGGGCGTCATCAAGAAGAACAAGGCATCCCGAATGAAGTCTCGGCTGACGCGCAAGGTCAACGTTCTCTCGAAGGCCACCTCCGAGTAGTTCGCTTTTCCTGTCCACGGCGCTGAAACCCGGTTTCAACTCGTGAGCCGGAGGACGAGTTGTTCGACGATGATGCGATCGTCCGGGCGCTCGCGGCGCAGGTCGCGGTCTGCCTGAAAGAGCGCAACCAGAGCCCTCTCCAGCTCGGCGAGGCTGAACTGTCTCGCGACTCCGAGGATCTGGCGGGCGCGTGCAGGCCAGATGCGTAAACCCCGCTGTTGAAAAAATCCGCTGACCTGATTCGGATTCCTGAGCCCGCCCTCTTTCACGACCAGAGCTTGCCGAAACAATCCGGCGAGCATGGTGATCTGCATCGGCCAGTACTCGCCGCTCTGGACAAGCGTGTCGAGCACTTCGAGCGCCCGGCCCCGATCCTTGCGGGCCAGTGCGTCAGAGAACTCGTATATTCCGCGGCGGCGCGCTTCGGGAACAAGCAGCTCGATATCTTCGTGCGCGACTTGCTGTTCCTGACCGGCGTAGAGCGAGAGCTTCTCGAGGTCATTGGCGATGCGGGCAAGGTCGTTTCCCAGGATCTCGACGAGTTCCGCCAGCGTGTCTGGCGCTATCGCAAGCCCGAGGCTCCTGGCTAAGCTTTTCGCCTCCGACAGCGCTTCTCCTGCCGACGGCTGCTCGAAATCGATTCGAACAGGCACGGCTGCAAAGAACTGCGCCACGCGCTCGATTTTCGGTTTGTCGTCGCGGACCGACCAGTCGTAGCGGCCTGCTACGAGCAGTATCGTCACCCCGTGGGTCGGGTTCTCGAAGTAGCTTTCGAGTACGGCCGGCGCCACGGCCTTGGCTCCCGTGCGGCGAGGCAAGGCCCCCTCGGCATTCCAGCCGATGATCAAGCGATTGCCGCCGAACAGAGTCAAGGTGCGGGCGTCGTCGATCAACTCTTCGATGGTCCGCTCATTCAGGTCGAACTCCGTAGCGCCGTCGCTTTCTGCGCCCGCTTCTCCCACATTTCCGAGAACCGCTTCGTGGAGCGCTTGGCGGCAACGGTCGCGGAAATACTGTTCGTTGCCCAGGAAAAGGTAGCCCGCGGCCGGCGTTGACTTCCTCAGGGTGTGTAGTGCTTGCCGCGGCTTCATCGGTATAGCCTGCATGTCTCGCCACGTGGAGAGAAGAAGTGCGTGAGAACGCCGTCAGAACGAGGCGCGAGCCGCTTGGCGCGCGCAGGTGTATCGAGCACGTCAAGCAAGAGCAATGCATACGGCCTTGGAGCGGCGGCCCTACCGCCTGCCCGGGGTTTGGGGTCACGAGTCATGAGACACAAAACACGACCTTTACGGTTCGCCGGCCGTCAGACCTTTCTTCCTGGAGCGAATCAGGCCCCAGCCAATGGTTTTCACAAACCACTATTCACTAATCACTAACCACTGCCTTTTACCACGTGCTTCGGCCATTAGGTGGTGAGAAATGCTCTAGCCTGCATTTCTCACCACGTGGCGAGGCGGAGTGGGTGAGAGGGCCGTCAGGACGAGGCGCGAGCTGCTTGGCGCGCGCAGGCGTACTTGACAGTACGTTGAGCACGGCAAGCAAGCGCAACGAAGTCCTGGCGGTCGTATTGCGTGCTCCGGCCGTCATGTGGTGAGAAATGCAGGCTAAAACCTTTCGAGCACCGCCGACACGATGCTGCGAGCCGTTGCCTCGCTGGTGCGCATCAAGGCGAGCTCCCGCTCTTCCAAGTACGCGTCCGGATCCGTGCTGACTTCGTAGCGCTCGCGATGCTCGAGATTCGGATTGTCATAGAGCACTTTGCCCGTCTTGCGGTCTCGCAGCGAGATGCGGATCTGCGTCATGGTCCCTACGCTCGTGGCGCGCCCCAGCCTGGGATCGATGACAAGTGGGAATACCAGTACGTTCACCACTGTACCTGTGAGGACGGCATCGGCGAGGGCTTCGTTGGTGACAACGTCGTATCGTGTACGGCTGATGAACTCGCGAGTGACCGCACGGGTGAGGTGTTGCTCGATCTTGAACTCTACGGTCTGGTTTTGAAACGGGGGGATTGCGATCACCCCGATGGTGTCCGGCAAGGTGTCAGCCTTTCCCGCGAGCCGGTAGCCGCACGAGGTGCACGTTGACAGAAGGACGAGCAGAGTGACTGCAGCCGAAACACGGCTGCGGCGGCAAGGGCTCATGGCGAGGATTGGTTAGAGCCCGCTCGACGGTGACTCTTCCGGCTGGGGCGTATTTTCTTCCGGCAGCAAGGTACGGCGGCGCCAAAGGCTTGCGATGCGCGTAACAACGCCGCTTGCGACGAACGTAGTCGCCATCGCCAGCAGAACCGGCTCGGAGAAGTTCCAGATCAGGAAGATCAAGGTCGCGAAGAAGATCACCATCACCAGCGAAGGGAGCCGAAAGACGCTGACGTCCTTCAGGCTCGCATAGCGCCAGGTCGACACCATCAGAAACGCCAGGAAGCCGATGAGCAGAAGCCAGAGAATGCCTTCCGGCCACCAATTCACGAGGGGGTAGCCGCCGTTGAAGTGCACGACGGCGGCGAGCATCCCGGCGGCGGGAGGGATCGGCAGGCCGACAAAATACTTGCGTCCGGGAAGTCCGGGATTCTTCGGGCGGGGATTCTTCTGAACGTTGAAACGCGCCAGGCGGGCCGCTCCGCAGGTCACGTAGAGGAACGTGACGAGATAGCCCACCGCCGGCAGGATGTTGGCGAAAAACGGGTGGCCTGTCAACTCCGGCGTCCGGATGCCCCAGGCCACGGCCAACATGGCGGGAGCCACTCCGAAGGTGATCACATCGGCGAGAGAGTCGATCTCGCGTCCGAACTCGCTGACGGCGTTGGTCAGTCTCGCGATGCGGCCGTCCATGCCGTCCGTGAACATGCCCACCCCGATCGCAATAGCTGCGTGGTTGTAGAGACGCGCTGCTTCGTCCAGGCGGTCCGTAGGCAACGACAGAGCCTGCAGGGTCTTCATGAGGCAGTAGTAGCCGCAGAACAAGGTGCCCACGGTGAAGATCGTGGGCAGAGCATAGGTGCGTCGCCCCGGAAGCCCCTTTTTGGCCTTCATGCAGCTTGCTCCAGCCGCCTCCGCGCAAGGATCGAGCTGCCGCCGCGCACACGATCACCTTCCCGCACGCTGAGTTCCCACTCCGGCCCCAGAAAGACATCCGTTCGTGAACCGAACTTGATCAGGCCGAAGCGCTCGCCCTTTCCGACGGGATCGCCGATCTGCTTGTTGCACACGATGCGGCGCGCGACGAGGCCCGCGATCTGTCTTACAATCACTCGGCTGCCCTGGCCCTCGATCGCCAACGTGTTCTGCTCGTTTTCCAACGAAGCTTCGTCTCGATGCGCCATCATGAAGCGCCCCGCCCGGTACTCCCTCTCCGTGACCGTGCCCCCAATGGGACTACGGTTCACGTGGACATCGAAAATGTTGAGGAAGATGCTCACTCGGCGGCTCTCGCCGTCATAGGTTCGAACCTGCACCACCCGGCCGTCGGCGGGCGATACGGCAACGGGTCCGTCGGGGATGGCCCTCTCAGGGTCCCGAAAGAAGTACAGGCAGAACGCTGTGGCCAGAAACAGCGGAAGGGACCAGACAAGGGAAAACGACAAACCGACCAGCGCCCCGGCCGCGGAAAAGGCAAGTGCGTAGTAAAGGCCGTCCTTGACTACGAGAGAGCGCATTACCGAAGCTCCATCATATCAGTCGTTTGGCGTGCAGTCGGAGCGCGGAGTCCGTTGGCCTGCATGTCTCGACATGTGGCGAGGCGAAGTGCGTGAGAGCGCCGTCAGGACTAGGCACAAGCCGGGCGGAGGAAAAAGGCGCCAGCGGGCGTACTTGTCAAACCGCCTCCTTCACCCCTCGGGTCACGAAACACGAAATAAGGCTTTCCCGAAACATGGCCTTAACGCGAGCTGCCTGAGAGCAACGGCCGTGCCGCCTGCTTGGGTTTTTGGGTCACGAGACACGAAACACGAATCACGGCCTTTTCGGCCTTTCCGGTTCACTGGCCGTCAGACATTTCTTCTGGACCGAACCAGACCCCCTCCCATGGTTTTCACTAACCACTAACCACGGCCTTTTTTCGCGTGCTCCGGCCGTCGAGTGGTGAGAAATGCAGATTAGCTCGCGCGGGCCTGATGTTCCCGCAAGATGGCGTGCATGCGGTCTTTGAGTTGTAGTTTCAGTTTCTTCAAACGCTGCGTCTCAACCTGCTCGTCCGTGGAGGGGAACCGTCGGGCGCTTAACTCTTCAAGTCGACGATCGTAGTTCGAGTGCTTCCGCGCGAGTATCCGGTACTCCTCGTTGCTCTCCATCAGACGAGCAGATATGTCCTCTGGCGGAACTGTTTCCATGGCATGGCTCCTGTGTCGTGGGATCGCATTGCTCAGCGGTTGAACCTGACGGCGCGGACCGGCATCGACAATCCGGCTCGTGCTGTTGGGGGCTTCATTCCCGCCAACAAACCTTATCAGATGTTTCCGTCGGATTTCAATTTGTCGATTGCCGGCCAACGGCTGCTGCTCCGGACGAGGAGCGTTGAACACTCGGCTCGGTCGAGAGGTTGTCTCTGGCCAACCGACGCCGCTCGAAAACAAGCGCGGTCATCATTGGCCGGCCGATCCGTCTGCGGCCCGAAAGGGCTGCATGCCTGTGATATGCTGGCTGTGAAATCGGCAGGGTCGGAGGTTGGGATCATGTTGATCAAGGTTCCGCGTGGATGGGAGATTCCGGAGAGGGAAGCGACCCCGGAGTCGGTCTACTTGCGTCGACGGGAAGTGCTTCAAGGGCTTGGCTTTACGGGTCTGACCGGACTGCTTGCCCGCAAACCGTTACCCGCGAATACGGGGCTGTATCCCGCCAAGCGGAACACGAAATACATCCTCGACCGCGAGCTGACGCCGGAAGCAGCGGCCATCGGCATCAACAACTTCTACGAGTTCACCCTTGATAAACAACGGGTCAAGGACAGGGTTGGCGGCTTCAGGATCGACCCCTGGACCGTCGAGGTCAAGGGCCTGGTCAACAACCCGAAGAAATACGATTTCGATGACCTGGTCCGGCGGTTTCCCCTCGAGGAGAGGCTCTATCGATTCCGTTGTGTCGAGGCCTGGGCGATGGCGGTGCCGTGGACGGGTTTCCCGATCTCGGCCTTGATCAAGGAGGTCGATCCCAAGCCGAAGGCCAGGTTCATTCGAATGGTGACGGCCTACCGGCCTCGCGAGATGCCGGGCATCCGGAGCCAGCCTCACTATCCCTGGCCCTACTTCGAGGCTTTGCGCCTGGATGAAGCGATGAACGAGCTGTCCTTGTTCGTAACCGGCATCTACGGCAAGCCGCTGCCGAAGCAGAACGGCGCCCCCATCCGCCTGATCACGCCATGGAAGTACGGTTTGAAGTCGATCAAGTCGATCGTCAAGATCGAGTTCACCGCCAAACGCCCGCCTACGTTGTGGAATGAAGTCGCAGGTATGGAGTACGGATGGTACTCCAATGTGAATCCGGCAAAACCCCATCCGCGCTGGTCGCAGGCTCGGGAAAAGCTGATTCCCCACATGACGCTCGTCCCGACGCTGCCTTACAACGGCTACGAGGAGTTCGTGGCCGGGATGTACACCGGCGAGGAATTCTGATCCCCGGCAGAAGTCCCGGCAGGTGCACCCGCCTGTGAGATTCGCCGCAGGCGGACAGTGTTGCTGGATCTCTGTTTTGTGCCTCCAACGAAAACTCGCTCGGGTTCAGTGGCCGTCAACTGAAGAGAAATGCAGTCTAGCGCGAGTTTCCTTGTAAATCCGTTGTTGTTATGGAAAATATGCAAGGATGATAGAGCGTCTTGTCAAACAGCGCGTCCTGCAGGCGCTCGACTATCAGGCCGCTGTCGCTCTGATCGGACCTCGCCAGGTCGGTAAGACAACGCTTGCTCTCGATATCGCTGAACAGCGCAGCGCACTTTATCTTGACCTTGAAGACCGCGCTGACCGGGGCAAACTGCGCGATCCGGCGTTCTTCCTCGAGCGCTACGAGGACCGTCTCGTCATTCTCGATGAAATCCGCAGGGTCCCCGACTTGTTCCAGGACCTTCGCGGAATCATCGACCGGGGCCGGCGGCGCGGCAATCGGACGGGCCGGTTCCTGATTCTTGGCTCCGCATCGATCGACTTGCTGCGCCAGTCCGGTGAAAGCCTCGCAGGACGGATCGCCTATGTCGACATGCAGACGTTCAGCGTTCTGGAAGTGCCGCGAGCGGGCGACGCCTTGATCCGGCTTTGGGTGCGAGGTGGCTTCCCCGACAGCTACCTCGCTGCGGACGGTCGGCGGAGCTTCATGCTGCGCAAGGATTTTATCCGGACCTATCTCGAACGCGATGTGGCCATGTTCGGCCCTCGCCTGCCGGCCGAGACGCTGGAACGTCTCTGGATCATGCTGGCCCACAGCCAGGGAGGCATCCTGAATGCGTCCCGTCTCGCGGCGTCGCTGGGTGTCAGCGTGCAGACCGTGAACCGCTATATCGATCTCTTGGTAGATCTGCTGCTGGTGCGGCGGCTTCCCCCCCTTCACGCGAACACCGGGAAGCGGCTGGTGAAGTCGCCAAAGATATATGTGAGAGACAGTGGTTTCGTCCATGCATTGCTCGGCGTCGATGATTTCAACACGCTCGCCGGCCATCCGGTAGTCGGGGCCAGTTGGGAGGGCTTTGTCATCGAGAACATGCTGGCATGCGCTCCGGAACGGACCGTGGCCGGCTTTTATCGCACGTCCGCCGGCGCCGAGATCGATCTATTGCTTCAGCTACCGGCTGGAGACCTCTGGGCGATCGAAATCAAGCGCGGCCGGGCGCCCAGACTGGATCGAGGTTTCCGCAATGCCCTCCTGGATCTGCATCCAACCCGCGCTTATATCGTGTATTCCGGTGAGGATCGCTATCCGATCGCGGAAGGCATCGAAGCGATCGGCACTGCCGATCTCGCAGCCTTGGTTCAAAACGCATGAGCGGCTTTCGAGAGCGTTCTCGAAACACGCCGTCATCGTCCTCAACAAGTGGAAAACAAGCTATATTCGGAAGGGCGGTGCGGAATGAACAGGCAGTTGACCGCGATCGTCGAACGCGAGGGCGATGGATACGTCGCTTTGTGCCCGGAGGTGGATGTCGCAAGCCAGGGAGACACTGTGACCGAAGCGCGCGACAATCTCACCGAAGCGCTGAGTCTGTTCTTCGAAACCGCCTCCGCAAAGGAAATGGACAAGCGCTTGCGCCGCGAAGTCTATGTGACCCGCGTCGAGGTTGCGGTTGGCTAGAGCGGCATAATCTCTTCACGGTCCGGGTCGAACTTCAGCCGGCGCTTTTGAAGGTAGGCGATATTGCCCAGGTGCGAAGCCTGGGCCGAGCGGTGACCGACCCAAACGTCGCCGTTGGGTCGCTTGCGAGTCCGGACGCAGTCCAGGAAGTTGTTGACGTGGTCGACGTTCATGTTGCCTTCGGCCTCGACAACGGTCGGCTTCGCATCGCGGCCCGGCGGATGAAACTCGTACTTCCTGCGGTCGATGAACAATCGCCCCTCGGTGCCGATGATCTCGACCCCGGCTCCCCTCTTGCCGGGAGCTAGAGTCGCGTCGAACGTCGCCGTCCACTCGCTCCTGTATTCCAGCAGGGTGCTGATGGTGTCGGGTGCGGTCCGTCCGTCCTTGTAGTGGTAAACGCCTCCGGCCGCCACCGCGGAAATCGGATCGTCCTCTTCGAGCAGCATGTGGACGGCATCGATCCAGTGCGTGAACAGGTCGGTGATCTGGCCTCCGCCGAAATCGAGGTAGGCGCGGAAATTGAAGTACTGTTGAGGATCGTATTCCCGCCACTTGACGGGCCCCAGATAGCGCACCCAGTCGAGATTCGACGGCTGCGTTTTGAGCGTGTCGGGCGCCAGGCGGAGATGCGCGGAATTGCCGTGCCACCAGGTGCGCGCCAGCGTGACCTTGCCGATCCGGCCGCTGTCGAAATATTCCTCTTTGGCCCGCTGGTAATGGCGTGCGGAACGCTGCTGCATGCCCACTTGGCAGACTCGCTCGTGCAGGCGAACTTCCTTGACGATCTTCGGACCCTCCTCGATATGGAGGGTCAGGGGCTTCTCGACATAGATGTCCTTGCCGGCGCGGGCGGCATCGATAACGATGTCCGCGTGCCAGTGATCGGGCGTCGCGACAATCACGGCGTCGACGTTCTGTTGGTCGAGCAATTCGCGGTGATCGGAAAAACCCTTCGAGCCCGGGGCTTGCTCCTGAGCCCGGTCGATGCGGGAACTGTAGACGTCGCAGACCGCGGTCACGTCAACCGCAGCGTTTTTCTGGAAGGAGCGCATGACGCTGAGGCCGCGGCCTCCGCAGCCGATCAGGCCGAGCCGTACCCGGTTCGCCGCTCCCGCCACTCGCGAGTAGGAGGCGGCGCTCATCGCCATCGCTCCGGCCCGCCGGAAGCACTCTCTTCGGCTGAATCTAGCCTGCATTTCTCACCACGTGACGAGGCGGAGTGCGTGAAAGGGGTGTCAGGACGAGGCGCGAGCCGCTTGGCGCGCGCAGGCGTACTTGAACAGTACGTTGAGCACGGCAAGCAAGCGCAACGAAGTCCTGGCGGTCGTATCGCGTGCTCTGGCCGTCATCTGGTGAGAAATGCAGGCTAGCGGCCTTCATCGCCGCCGATCATAGCACAGGGTCCTGGCCGAACTGATTGACGGAGGGCGGCTTGCACCGGATGCCGACCTGCATTTCTCCTCACGTGGCGAGGCGAAGTGCGTGAGAGGCGCGCGTCGCTGGGCGAGCGCAACACGGCCTATACGGTCCGCCGGCCCTCAGACATTTCTTTCGAGAGCGAACCAAGCCGCCACCAAAGGTTTTCACAAATAACTAACCACTAACCACTGCCTTTCAGCGAAGGGCGGGGTACTCGATTCCCAACTGTTCGAGGTAGGTTTCGTAACGGCTGGGGTCGTAGCGAAGTTTTTCGAGTTCAGGCCGAAAGCGCTTCATCTTGTCGGCATTGAGATGGATCGGCGGTTGCACGTCGGCGGGAATCAACGATTCCCACTTGGTGTCCTTGGTCTGCTCCCGGAAATACTCCCAGGCCTGGGCGACGAGTCCGGGATCTGCGAACATCTCGATCGCCGTCATCGCCTGCGCTTTCGCGCCGGCGGTCGCTCCCTTGTGCGCGAGCGGCGTGGCCATCGAAATCGCTCGGGACCAGTGGTGCCCGATCAGGTTGGGTATGTTCGACGGGTAGCGCAAGACGACCGTGGGCACGTTCCAACTGACTTCGGCGATGTCGTCGGACCCCGAAGAAGCGGCGAGTGAACCTTGCAGTTCCGATACTTCCGTCTCCAGCCCCGTCACCTCGGCGTCGAGTTCCTTCTGCACGGCCCGGGCGAGCGTCAAGTCCGCTTCGCTCCAGCGCGGCATGCCCACTTTCTTGATGTTGGAGTGGAGCAACTCGGCCACCGGCTTGTTGAAATGCCCTTGCCACGTTGCCCCCAGAACTCGTTCGCTGACCGTCGTGTCGGTCATCATCGCGGCGCCTTTGGCGATTCGGGTGCCCAGAGCATGCAACTGCTTCACGTTCGGATAGTCGAGTTCGCGAAAGAAGTACCACACGGTCGCCACCGGCGGGACGACGTTCGGCTGGTCTCCTCCGTGCGTGATGACGTAGTGCGACCGCTGCTGGAGCCGCAGGTGCTCGCGGCGGTAGTTCCAGCCCGTGTTCATCAACTCGACGGCGTCAAGCGCGCTGCGGCCCATCCAGGGTGATCCGGCGCCATGCGCGCTACGGCCTCGAAAAGTGTATTGGGTCGAGACGAGCGCCAGGCCGCGAATGCCATAGTTCGTCGAGAAACTCGTCGACACATGCGCGCAGAGCATCACGTCGAGATCGTTGAACAACCCCTCGCGGGCCATGTAGGTGCGGCTCCCGAGCAGCTCTTCGGCAATGCCGGGATAGACGCGGATCGTTCCCTGCATGTTGTGTTTTTCGAGGAGTTCCTTGACCGCGAGAGCCGCCGTAACGTTCACGGCCTGTCCGGCGTTGTGTCCTTCGCCATGGCCCGGACCGCCCTCGATCAAGGGCTTGTGATAGGCCACGCCGGGAGTTTGCGATGTTTCCGGCAGCCCGTCGATATCGGCCATGAACCCGATAACCGGTTTGCCGGAACCCCATTCCGCGACGAACGCCGTCGGCATGCCCGCTACGCCGAGCTTGACGCGGAAGCCGTCTTTCTTGAGCAGATCCGTGACGTATTTCGCCGATTCGAATTCGTGGTAGCCCAACTCCGAGAAACTAAACAATGAGTCGGTGATCTCCTGAACCAGCTTTCTACGGGCCTCGACGCCTTCCATCGCCTGATTCTTGAGTTGCTCCCTGCTCGGTCGCTGAGCAGAGGCAAGGGGCGCAAGCAGCGACGCGCAGAGCAGTGCGAAGCCGGCTTTGATGAAGTGATTTCCGATATTGCCCTCGAAAGGTTTCATAGCGGTGATGAGACTGGCCTGCATGTCTCCCCACGTGGCGAGGCGAAGTGGGTGAGAGGGCCGTCAGGACGAGGCGCGAGCCGCTTGGCGCGCGCAGGCGTACTTGAACAGTACGTTGAGCACGGCAAGCAAGCGCAACGAAGTCCTGGCGGTCATACCGCGTGCTTCGGCCGTAACGTGGTGAGAAATGCAGGCTAGCATTTTGGTGCTGCCGGGTCTACCGGCCTGAAACATCCGCCTGATCAAGCGGCGTTGACGCCCATCCGGATGTTCCCTGTTTGTATGATCCGCACACGGACGGAGGAAAACCAAAAACCAAAAACTGAAAACTGAAAAACTGCCGTCATGATCCGCACGCGGGCGGAGGAAATACTCGTCCAGGCAGTCCTGCCGGATTCGGCCTCTGCGATACAGTGAAGCCCCATGCAATGGCCTCATCTCAAGAAGATCGCCTTCCGGTGGCTGTTCGCCTATCTGATGCTGTATCTCATTCAGTTGCCGCCTGATTGGCTCTGGAACCGGTTCGTCCCCTGGACGGGCAAACTGCTCGGTGTCGATGCTACCTGGCGACTCAACGGCAGCGGAGACACGACCTTCCACTACGTCCAGGTCCTCTGCTTCGTCCTATTAGCCTTGGCCGCCGCGCTAGTGTGGTCGCTCGCCGACCGCAAACGCGCCCACGATCAGCGCCTTTACCTGGGACTCCGTGTGCTGGTTCGCCTGTCGCTCGGCATGGTGCTGATCGGTTATGGAGCGGCGAAGGTGATCCCATCGCAGTTTCCCCCGTTGGCGCTGCACCGGCTGGTGCAGCCGTTCGGCGACGCCTCTCCCATGGGACTGTTATGGACCTTCATGGGTGCGTCCGCCCCATACACCATATTCAGCGGCGCTGTGGAGATGCTGGCGGGGCTGCTGCTCTTTTTCCCCCGCACGACCACGCTCGGGGCGCTTGTCTCGATCGCGGTCATGAGCCATGTCGTGGTGCTCAATTTCTGCTACGACGTGCCGGTGAAGTTGTTCTCCCTGCACCTTCTGGCGCTGGCGATCTTTCTGGCGGCCCCGGACGCAAGGAGGCTGCTGAACCTGTTCGTCTTGAACCGCACTGCGGACCCCGCTTCGGCGGAGACCGTCTTGCGACGGCCCGCTTTTCTACGCGCTGCCTTCGTGTTGAAGCTGCTGCTGCTGGCCGGGGTTACGGTGGGGTCTCTCTACCAATCCCATTCGACACTGCGAGCGATGTCGGCGAAGTCTCCGCTGTATGGAATCTGGGAGGTGAAGGAATACGCCCTGGACGGTGAGGACCGCCCGCCGCAGGTTCCTGACAACGTTCGCTGGCGGAGATTGATCATCGGCCGTTCCGAACAGTTTGCATTCCTTGAACGCATGGACGGTAAGCGCCGCGGCTATGCTCTGAACCTGGACCCTGCTGCCGGGAAGCTGTTCTTGGATAGTGAATTTGCCTACAGCACGCCCGCCCCGGAAACAATGCATCTGGATGGGAGCCATTACGGTCGTGCTCTCAGCGTCACGATGCGCCGTGTCGACGAAAGCGAGTTCCGGCTGATCAACCGCGGCTTCCACTGGATCAACGAAGCGCCGTTCAACCGCTGAGCAGTTTGTTTCGCGAATACGGTCCCGCCTGTGTTGGCCATGCAGCAGCCGTTCCGAATCCGCTGCCAATTGGCATGCACAGAATGGCGGGCATTGAGAAACCCGCCGGACCCTACTTGCACAGGTGACTCTACTGATGATTCGGAGAGACTCGATTCTTGACCGTGTAAGATGACGAAACGTGAAGCTCTTCCTGAAGACCGCGCTGTTCACGGTGGTGATGCCCGGCACGTTTGCGGTATTGCTTCCGATCTTGATTGCGGCAGATCGAACGGCCGCCGGCGGCGCGGCGCGGGGGTTGGCCCTGTCTCTCTTCGCGTTCGGCATCGTCGTGTATCTGCGCTCGGCGTGGGACTTTGCCGTCTTTGGGAGCGGAACCCCCGCGCCGATCGACGCCCCGAAGCGGCTCGTGACGCGGGGTTTCTACCGCTACACGCGAAACCCGATGTACGTAGCCGTGCTGACGGTGGTCGTCGGGTGGGCGGTCTTCTTCGGAGCTGTCATCCTTGTGTTCTACGCGGCCCTGCTGTTCGTGATTTTCTCCCTGTTCATACGGCTCTACGAAGAGCCGCGCCTTGCGCGGGAGTTCGGCGGCGAATATGCAGCGTACGTTACACAGGTCGGTCGTTGGCTGCCTCGGCGTCCCCGCGGCAAGGTCACCTGAAACCGCGAGCCCCGAATCTCGAGTGCCGGCGGACTTCAGAAGAGGCTTTGACCAGCACTCGGCGCATTGATCGGTGTCGCGGCGCCTCCCCAGCCAACCTTCACCTCTCCACCGCTAGTGTGAAACATACTCTGGATCAAGTGGCGTTGACACCGGACCGGGTGTTTCCCGCTTGTATGATCCGCACGCGGGCGGTGAGGAATACAGGCTAACGGCTTGTTATGGTATGCGGCATGCGTGATCCCCAAAAACTTCGCAGTGCCCGCTGGTTCGGCGGGTCGGAATATGAAGCCCTCGTTCGCCGCGCCGCCCTTCGTTCCGAGGGCTTGGGGCCGGCCGGGTTCGAGGGCAAGCCGGTCATTGGCATCTGCAACTCCTGGAGCGAGCTCACGCACTGCAACGTGCATCTCAGGCGTGTCGCCGAAGCGGTCAAGCGCGGAGTCTGGGCGGCCGGCGGGGTGCCTCTCGAGTTCCCGACCATCTCGCTAGGCGAGCTCTTTATGAAGCCCACGACGATGCTCTTCCGCAACCTAATGGCGATGGACGTCGAGGAATGCATCACCGCCAACCCCATCGATGGCGTCGTGTTGCTCAGCGGTTGTGACAAGACCACGCCTGCCCAACTGATGGGCGCCGCCAGCGCCGACCTGCCCGCCGTCATGGTCACCGGGGGACCGCAGCTCAGCGGTCATTGGGGGCGAAAGGAGATCGGTTCGGGCACCGACGGCCGGCTGCTCTTTCAGGAGTACCGGGCCGGGCGGCTGACCGACGAACAGCTCGCCGAAGTCGAAGGCTGCATCGCGCGAAGCAATGGTCACTGCATGGTCATGGGCACCGCTTCGACCATGGCGTCGATGGCCGAATCCCTGGGGATCACGCTGCCTGGGGCCGCCGCGATTCCCGCCGCCGATGCGCGCCGCTTCCAGCTCGCCGAAGACGCCGGCCGGTGCATCGTGGACATGGTTTGGGAAGACCTGCGGCCCTCGAAGATTCTCACCCGCGCCGCATTCGAGAACGCGGTTCGGACCGACATGGCGATCGGCGGCTCGACCAATGCCGTCGTCCACCTGCTAGCCATCGCCGGACGCGCCGGGGTGGACCTGCGTCTGAGCGACTTCGACCGCCTCTCCCGCGAGACGCCCTTCCTGGCCAACATCAAGCCGTCCGGCCGCTATCTCATGGAGGACTTCTACTACGCCGGCGGCTTGCCCGTAGTCATGAAAGAGATCCTGCCTTTGCTGGACGGCTCGTCATTAACGGCGAACGGCCGGACCATCGCCGAAAACGTAGCGGATGCGGCGTGTTCGAACACCGACGTGATCCGTCCCCTCGACCGGCCTCTCAACGACGAAGGGGGCACCGCGGTTCTTTACGGCAATCTCGCTCCCGACGGCGCGGTCATCAAACAGACGGCTGCCTCGCCGCACTTGCTCCGACACCGAGGCAAGGCAGTCGTCTTCGATCGCTACGAAGAGTTGCGGGCGCGCATCGACGACGACGGCTTGGAGATCGACGAAAACTCCGTCCTCGTGCTGAAGCATGCCGGCCCCACCGGCGGGCCGGGCTTCCCCGAGTGGGGGCATCTGCCGATTCCCGCCAGGCTGCTCAAGCAGGGGATTGACGACATCGTTCGCATCAGCGATGCCCGCATGAGCGGTACGAGCTTCGGGACGGACGTCCTGCATGTCTCGCCGGAAGCCGCGGTGGGCGGTCCGCTCGCCGCCGTCCGGACGGGCGACGTGATCGAGCTCGACGTCCCGGCCCGGCGCATTCAGCTCCGGGTCGAGGACAACGAGATTCTCAAACGCCTCGAAGCCTACCAACCGCCCCCGGCTCCTTATCGCCGCGGTTACGGTCGGCTCTTTCTTCGCGAAGTCACCCAGGCGCACGAAGGGTGTGACTTCCGCTTCCTGGAACGGCTTCCCGAGGGCGAAGCCGCCGGCGCTTTCGATGCAGGAAGGCTCCCATAGCCTGCAGGTCTCAGCACGTGGAGAGGTGAAGTGCGTGAGTGGGCCGTCAGGACGAGGCGCGAGCCGCCTTACGCGCCTGCGGCAGTTCAGTATTCGAGCTTCGTCATGCGCGGCAGGATGAAGCCTCCATCCATGCGCAGAGAGCTTCCCGTGACGTAGCCGGCGTCTTCGTCCGACGCGAGAAAGACGACCAGGCCGGCAATCTCCTCCGGCTTCCCCAGTCTCTTGAATGGGAGTTGCGCGCCCAGCGTTTGAATCTCGTCTTCGTCGGCGTGCTTGCGCTCGCCGGGCGTATCGATCCAGCCGGGCTCGATGGTGTTGACGCGGATGCCGTGCTGCGCCAGTTCCACGGCCCATGTTCGCGACATGTGAATCACGGCCGCCTTGGCGCCGTTGTAGGCCGTCGACAGCGCGTACGGCCGGACGCCTTGCACGGAGCTGATCGAAATGATGCTGCCGCCGTCGCCCTGAGCGATCATCTGCCGGGCCGCCAACTGCGAACAGTGAATGACCGACCAGAGCGTCGGCCCCCAGGTCTTCTCGACGTCCTCGACTTCCAGGTCGATCAGCAGCTTGCGGACCGAGGCCGCGGCGTTGTTCAACAGGATGTCGACACGGCCGAGCGTGCCGATGGCGTCGGCGAACAGGCGTTCGCAATCGGCCCGCTTGCCGACGTCCGCGTGGGTGAAGACGGCGCGGCGGCCGAGCGCTTCGATCTCCGAAACGGTCTCGGTGGCCTCGCGCTCCAGAAGATCCGCAAAGGCGATGTCCGCGCCTTCTTTCGCCAGCGCCAGCGCGGACGCTTTTCCGATGCCCCGCGCCCCGCCGGTGATGACGGCTGTCTTCCCTGAGAGTTTCACGTGGTCATAGCCTGCATTTTTCACCACATGGCGAGGCGAAGTGCGTGAGAGGGCCGTCAGGACGAGGCGCGCGCCGCTTGGCGCGCGCAGGCGTACTTTACCGTACGTCGAGCACGGCAAGCAAGCACAACGAAGTCCTGGCGGTCGTATCGCGTGCTGCGACCGTCGGGTGGTGAGAAATGCAGGCTAATGTTGCGGAATCAGCTTTGGTTTTCAATGGTATCGTCTTGAGAAAGAATCATGCTGATACGGATAGCAGTTCTTCTCGGGTTCGTACTGACGGCGAGCGCCGCGGCGCCCCCCAACGTCATCATCATCTTTACCGACGATCAAGGCTATGGCGATGTCGGTGTCTACGGGGCGGCGAAGTTCCGTACGCCTCACCTCGACCGAATGGCCCGTCAAGGGGCGCGCTTCACGAGTTTCTACGTCGCCGCGCCGGTCTGCACTCCGTCGCGGGTGGCGCTGCTTACCGGCAGCCATCCCGTGCGGGTGGGTCTGGGACATCGCGTCCTGTTTCCGTACTCGAACACGGGTTTGCATCCGGACGAAAGGACGCTTGCCGAACTGCTCAAGGAGCAGGGCTACGCTACCGCCATCGTAGGCAAGTGGCATCTCGGGCACCACAGGAAATTCCTGCCGACGCGGCAGGGCTTCGATTCCTATTTCGGCATTCCCTACAGCAACGACATGGGCAACCATTGGTACTCCCGCGAAAACTTCATGTCGCCGCCGACGCCCGTTCTGCGGGACGAACAGCTCATCGAGCAGCAGCCGGATCAAAACCTGCTCACTCGTCGCTACACCGAAGAGGCTCTGCGGTTCATTCGCGGCAACAAGGACCGCCCCTTCTTCCTCTATCTGGCTCACAGCATGCCGCACTGGCCTCTGGCGGCCTCGGCTCGTTTCGCCGGACGATCGGAGCTCGGCATCTACGGCGACGCGATCGAAGAAATCGACTGGTCCGCTGGCGAGATCCTCAACGCGCTCGAGGAGCTTGGCATCGACCGCCGCACTCTCGTCATCTTCAGCTCGGACAATGGCGCGTCGTTGCGTCCCTGGCAACGCAGAGGCTATCGGCCGGGCTCGAACGGCCCCCTCCGCGCGGGCAAGAACACGACCTGGGAAGGCGGCATGCGCGTCCCCGCCATCATGCGCTGGCCCGGCAGGATTCCCGAGGGGCTCGTGCAGGATGAGCTGGCTACTGCGATGGACATCCTGCCCACCGTCGCCAGGCTCGCCGGCGCCCGGCCGCCGCGGGACCGGATCCTCGACGGCAAGGACATCTGGCCGCTGATGTCAGGCCAGGACGGCGCCAAGACGCCACACGAAGCCTTCTACTACTACCGGGACGAGCGCCTGCAAGCCGTCCGCAGCGGCCCATGGAAACTGCATGTCTACCGTCCCGAGTGGCAGGACTTCGCCGGGAACCGCAAGCCGTTGCTCTTCCATCTCGGCAACGATATCGGCGAACAGAACGACGTCGCCGCCGGCTACCCCGGCGTTGTCGAGCGCCTGCAGGCGCTCGCCGAGCGCGCCCGACAAGACCTCGGCGACGCAGCCACAGGCCGCAAAGGCGCAAACCTGCGGCCTGTCGGAACACTTTGATTCCGAGACCCCGCGAGTTTCCAATAAACACCGCCGGAGGCTTAGCCAAAAGCAGCCGGGCGGAGTTTTTCGTAGTCTGATGGTGTGATGAAGACGATATCCGATGTGTTCGAGATCAGGGCGGGAGTGCAGGAACAGTACGCCGACGTGGTGACGCCGAAAGCTCTTTCGGTCCTGGCCGAGTTGGCCGGGCTTGACAGCGATCGCAAGGCTGTGATGCAGGCCCGATTGGAACGCCGCCGTCGGCGGGCTCGGCAGGGAGAAAGGATCCGTTTTCTGGACCCTGAATCCACAATTCCCCGGTCCGGGATCAAGGTTGCCGACGCTCGCGCCGGGCGCTTCACCGGCTCCGCGATCCCCGAAGACCTGAAGCGCCAGTGGGTGCAAGGGACCGGTCCCGGCGCCAAGCCGCGCGCGCCGTTGGCGAGGAGCATTCGCAATGTTGCGTATGCTTTGCTCTCCGGGGCTGACGGCTGGATGTTTGATGGCGAGGACGCCCTGGGTCAGATCGGGACGATGTCTCTCGACAACCAGCGGAACCTCCGCTTGGCATTCGCGAAGGACCCGATCTTCTTACAGGCGGCCGAGGCTGTGGCGGCGGAAATGAACGCCTGGGCGGAAGGCTTCTTCGGACGGAAGATCATCGAGGACTGGCGCCGGCAACTTGACTTCACCACCAGGATCTTTCGAGCGCGCGGCCTGCATCTGGATGATCGTCACATTCGCAACGCCGACGGCAGCGGGTTTTCCGCCTCGATGGTCGACGCGGTCCTCTACGTCGTCGGTAACCACGAGTCATTGGCGCAACAGGGCGCCAGCCTCGTTCTCTACCTGCCGAAGATTCAGACGGCGGAGGAAGCCGCGCTGTGGCATGACATTCTCAGCGGCTTGGAGGCCTGCCTGGGGTTGTCTAGCGGAGCGGTCAAGACATACGTTCTGATCGAGCAGCTCGAGGCCTCGTTCCAGTTGATGGAGATTCGTGCCGCCCTCGGGAACCGCTTTGTCGGATTCAATACCGGCCGCTGGGACTACATCAACAGCGTCGCGGATGCCATGGCCTGGGATCGGGATTTCATCCACCCGAACATCGATGCGGTCGTCATGACCTACGGTTACATGCGGAATTACGAAGACCGGGTCCGGCGGTCGACCAACACTCCCGACAGCAAGGGGCAATGCGCGCTCTGGCAAGGCGGCATGGAGCCCAATATCCCGGTCGGATCGGAAGCGGGCGTTTCCGAGAGCATGAAGAGGGCGGTCCTGGGCGCCGAACGGGAACAGAGAGAGGGGGCCAGCGGCAAATGGGTGGCCCACTGGAAGATGGTGCATATCATCCGCCCGGTTTGGGAGAAGGCCGGCCAGGCGAATCAGGCCGGCCGGTCGTTCCCGCCTCTGTCCTACACGGATGCCGATGCCGACGGTTTGGTTCTTCTCGAACCCGCTCCCCGGACGATCCGAGGAGCCAGGGACCTCATCAGCGTAGCTGTGCAGTACGGCAACGCCTTCGAACAGGGATTCCAGGCCGCTGCCCTGAAACCTGCGGATTTCTTCGGCAACGACGACGTTCTCTACCTCATGGAAGATATGGCGACCGGCGAGATCAGGCTCAGCATCCTTTGGGAGTGGCTCCACAAGACGGCCCTGCTCACGGCGCCAGATGCGGAAACCACTGCAGGAGAAGGCGATCCGTTTACCGAAGGGATGTTCTCGCGGCTCCTCTCCGAAGAATACGCGAAGCTTCAGCGGTCCCGGAACGTGGATGTCCACGACGACTCCAAAATCACGACGCTCCCGGTCTCGAGAGTGGTGGTGGATGCGTACGTGAAGTTCGCCCGGAAGGCGCCCTGGATGGTCGACTTGCTCAACGTCAACCTGGGCGTCGAGCAGGAACCGGCAGCGCAGCTACGGACACGCGGCTTTCTGGAACGATTCTCCTCGGAAGGCATTCGCATTACGGAAAATCTCGATTTCGCCTCCGGGTAGCTTTAGCCTGTATTTCTCACCACGTGGCGAGGCGAAGTGGGTGAGAGGGCCGTCAGGACGAGGCGCGAGCCGCTTGGCGCGCGCAGGCGTACTTGACAGTACGTTGAGCACGGCAAGCAAGCGCAACGAAGTCATGGCGGGCGTATCGTGTGCTTCGACCGTCGGGTGGTGAGAAATACAGGTTAGTTTCTCCCCCCGTGCCGCGGCGCAGCGCGGCGGCTTCCCGTTCCAAGGAAGACTCCCAAGAAGAAAAACGGGACCGGCCGCAGCCCGCTCGAGCAGTGCGTTGCAGCCTAACGTGTCTCCTCACCGGACGGCGTGCGAAGCTGAATGCAGACTTCGTTGCCGAAAGCCGGGAAGATGGCCGCCAGAAATTGATTGAGGCGGACCCAGGCTTGGTGGTTTTCCAGGCGGCTGCCGGTCCAGCGAAGGATGTGCGAGCCGGCGAAAATCTCTACTTCGAGCCCCAGTCGGGCGGCCAGCCGCTTCCACATTTTCGGATGGAAGGCGGTGACATGTTGCCCAAGCTGCCGTTTGCCCGTTTGCAGTTCACGGTTGTATCGCCGCTGATAGTACGCCGCCACGGGTCTCCACAGCACGGGAGAGCCCACCAGCAGGACTCCGCCGGGTTTCAGAACACGGATGGCTTCGCCGAGTGCGTTTTCCGGGTTCCTGAGGTGCTCGAGGATATGTGAGCAGACGATGATGTCAGCCGAATCGTCGGCGAGCGGTATGACCTGCTCGAGATTGCATTCGTGAAGTTCGTCGTACCCGGCGGCCACGACGTGCTGATTGCCGACGTTGCGGTCCAGCCCGATCCAGTGGGCGCCGGGAATCTGCGGCGCAAGGCTTCTCAGCAATCCGATTTCGGAGCCGACGTCCACGATGGTCGGCCCCCGGCCCAGGCGGCGGGTCTCATCGAGAATCCCCTGGTACACCCACCAGTAGCGCAGCAGGCGAAAAGGGTATCTTGTCCGCTTGGCGCCTTCTCGCAGCGGCAGCGCCTGCATCGGCTTGTGAAAGTCCTCCATCGGAGCGAGCGGCCACGAGAGCAACTGAAATCGGCATCTGATTCTCTCTCGCAGCAATCGTGTTCGATCCCCCGTGTTCGATCCCCTGCGCAGAAGGTTCCTGAACGTGAAAGCAAACTAACCCGAAAAGAACCTCCGATTCTAGCCTGCTTCTCTCACCACGTGGCAAGGCGAAGTGCGTGAGAGGGCCGTCAGGACAAGGCGCAAGCCGGGCGGAGGAAAAAGGCGCGCGCAGGAGTACTGGCCAAATCGCCTCCCTCACCCCTCGGGTCACGAAACACGGCTTCTCTGTTCACCGGCCGTCAGACATTTCTTCGGTTTTCACGAAACACGAATCACGAAACACGAATCACGGCCTTTCCGTGGCTCGTTTGGTACCTGTTGGTACTGAAGCCCTTCAGTCTTTTTTTCGGCCGGAAGCCGGTTTAGGTTGAGAGTGATGACACCGTTGCTGGGAACAAAAAACTATCCGCACCCGTCGGGGCCGTGTCGGCTGGAGACGAAAGAGCCGCCCGGGCCACGGCCTTCAAGGTTTTCACGAGACACGAGACACGAAACACGAATCACGGCTTTTATGCTTTTCACGAGACACGAGTCACGAAACACGGACTTTCTGGCCGTTCGGTTCGCTCTGCCTAAGGGGGGCACCACCAGAAACAAGCGCCGCCCGGACCGCCGCACTCGCCGCCCAGTCATTGCTTCTTTGCCCACGGTCGCTCTGCATTTTCTTTCCCCGGAGCAAGTGTTCAAGCGCCGTTAGCACGGAAATCCCGTAAAAATGCACAAAATCCCGGATCCCGCGGAAAAATCACTGCTTGCCTGCTCGCTTCTGTCCTCTTGCAGCCCGTGTCAAAAGTCCCGTGGAAGGCGCGGCGGGCTCCTGCGGTCGCTCGGCGCGGAGTGAGGAGGATGGCGATCCGGGTGATCTCCTCCGACGAACGACAAAGCCGACGACTGCAAATGTCCGTCGCCCAAAGGGTTACGCGCCACTCCCGCTCGGCTGCGCGGAGAGCGCGGCGCCACGTTCCTGGAACGGCTAGGCGTTACGCCATCAGCCTCGGGGCGCGTAACGCCGCCCGCGTGACTTTTGACACGGGCTGCTATGGTCCGATATTGCTTGGGGGTGAGCGGGAGCCGGTGTCCGCGCGCTGTCGGTGTTTCTCGATCGGCCTCACGACGAGCGCCGATAGCCGCAATTCCTTTCGACCTCCCGACTCCTTCCGCTGCGGCGAACGCGAAATGAACCCATGTCGCGAAATGGGAACGTTCGATATTGCATTGACCTGAAGAGCACCTGATGAGTTTCTGATCCAATGGATGCAGCATCTGGAAGCCGGCCGTGTAAAGTGACATGTGTAACGCCGCTGAGAACCGCCAAACGAAGCTATACCGACCTCCGCGCACCTGCAAGTTCCGAAAAAGCGCCCCAATGTTCGATCAGTTGGAGTATCCGTCATCATGAAGCTAGTCAGAGACAACCACGCAAAAGAAATCGCATCGAGCGCCGTCGATCGCCGAACGTTCCTCCAGACAACATTGGCTGGATCAGGCCTGCTGGCCGCTCGTTGCTCGGACACGACCATGAATACGCTGCACCTCTGTCCCTTCCGAATCGACGTCACGCCGCCGATGGGCCATTCCCTGTGTGGCGGATGGATTCAGCCCGTTGTCGGAGTGGACGATCCTTTGGAGGCGATCGGGTTCGTGTTGTTGGGTCTCGATAAGCCCATCGTGATCTGTGTCGTCGATTGGACCGGTATTCTGAACGCCGCTCACATCACTTGGCGTCAAGCGCTGGCCGAGGCGGCGGGTACGACGCCCGAGCGGGTCGCTCTTCACAGCGTGCACCCGCACAATGCGCCTTTTGCCTGCCTGGACTCTCAGGAGATCGTCGCGCAGTACCCGGAGCTCCCTCCGACGCTGGACCTCGCATTCTTCCAAGGCTGCGTGGAAAGGAGCCAGGACGCGGTCAGAAAGGCCTTGACGCAACCGCGGCAGGTCACCGCCGTCGCCCACGGGCAAGCCCGTGTCGAGAAGGTCGCGTCCAATCGTCGGATTTTGGGTCCTGACGGCAAGGTCGGTACGCAACGGGGAAGCAGTTCACGCAACCCTGAGCATCATCGCTTGCCGGAGGGAGTGATCGATCCTTGGCTGAAGACCGTCGCGTTCTACGACAACGACAGGAAGGTTGCCGCATGCCACTACTATGCCTGCCATCCGATGAGTTACTACGGCGACGGCCGCGTCAGCGCCGATTTCTGCGGCTTGGCGCGCCGGCAGCGGCAGCGCGAAGAGCCGGACTGTCTGCACCTCTATTTCAATGGCTGTGGGGGCAATGTGGGGGCCGGTAAATATAACGACGGTTCGAAGCCCATGCGCAGCGTCTTGACCGAACGCATGTACCAGGCGATCACCCTCTCGGAAGCGGACCTCCGGCCGGAGCCTGTCGAGTCGATCGACTGGCGCACGGTGCCGTTCCTGCCGGAACCGCATCCCCGTTTCGATGCCGGCGAGCTGGCCGCACAGATTGCCGATCCGTCCCGCAGCGTCGTACAGCGCAATCGTCCCTCGTACACATTGGCCTACCTTCGACGGTTCGCTCGCGGGGAACCCATCGTCGTCAGCAGCCTGCAAGTCAACGACATTGCCATGCTGCACCTGCCTGGGGAATGTTTTGTCGAGTACCAGTTGCGGGCGCAAGAGATGCGGCCCGAGCGGTTTGTCGCGACCGCGGCTTATGGCGACGACGGCCCTTGGTACATCCCCACGAAGGAAGCCTATCCCCAAGGCGGCTACGAAGTGAGCGTCGCCTGGTGTGATCCGAAGGTCGACGAGTTGCTGACGACCGCAGTGCGGGAGCTTTTGATTTCGTAGCCTGCATTTTTCGGCACGTGGTGAGAAATGCAGGTCAGCGAAGGGTCGGCGCCGGCTCCCCCATGCGGGCCGGCTTGGCCGCATGGGGCGGGGAAGTGGTGGCGGCCGGCCGATGTGCCGTAAGCTGGGATGACCCCGGCCGGGGGGTAACGCATACAGGAGGGTATGTCCGATGTCACGTTTTCGCATGAACCGTCGTTCATGGCTTCGCGGTCTGGCGGGCGCAGGAGCGCTGGTCGGTCTCGACGCCCTGTTCACCACAGAGCGAACCGATGCGGCTGCGGTGGGCCCGAACGACAGTATCAAGGTCACCGGGATTGACACCTTCGTCTTGAAGAACTCGTGGGTCTTCGTGAAGGTCTCGACCGACGCCGGAATCGTCGGATGGGGAGAAATGCTCAAGGACGACGCCAAGGCCTGCGCCGCAGGTGCGTTGGAAGTGGGCGACTACCTCATCGGGCAGGACCCCTGCCGTGTCGTTCACCACTGGCAGGCAATTCACCGTGGAGCGTTCTACCGCGGAGGTCCGATCAAGACAGCGATCACGAGCGGGATCGATCAGGCGCTGTGGGATATCAAGGGCAAGGTCTACGGTGTCCCCGTCTACAAGCTTCTCGGTGGGCCGACGCGCGACCGGGTCCGCGTGTACGGTCGCATCAGCGAAGAAACCGGCGTCACTGCCATGAAGACCGGTCCGCGAGGCGAAGAACGGCAGGCCATCAAGTACATCGAGGGGCAGAAGTTCGTCGACGAAGTCGTTGAACGCTTCAAGGCTCTCCGTGACAAGTACGGAGACGAGGTGGATATCGGTCTGGACTTCCACGGCGCCGTCCAGCCGCCGACGGCGCTCCTTCTGATGAAGGCGCTCGAGCCCTACAACCCGTGGTTCTACGAAGAGATCATCCAGGCGCTCAACGTCGACATCATGGCGGAGTTGGCGCGCAAGACGCACATCCCGATCGCCACCGGTGAGAGAATCTTTACGAAATGGGGTTTCAAGGAGATCCTTGAGAAGCGGGCAGCGACCATTCTTCAACCGGATGTCTGCTACGCTGGCGGCATCACCGAGTTGAAGATCATAGCGGGCATGGCCGAGGCATACTACTCGCCTCTGGCGCCTCACAACCCGCAAGGGCCGTGTTCGCTGGCGGCGAGTTTTCAGGTGGCGGCATCCATTCCGAATTTCCTCATTCAGGAACGCGGCGACAACGAGTACATGGATCTGCTCGCCAAGCCGATGCCGCCGGTTCGCAACGGCCACCGGCCTCTGCTGACTGATCCGGGCCTCGGGATCACGATCGACGAAGACAAGCTGATGTCGCAGGTGGGAGAGCCCAGAGAGTACCGGCCGAGGTTCGATCCGGATGATGGCTCGGTCGTTGATTGGTAGAGCCGCCTGCATGACTTTCCCCACGCGCTGCTAAGATCCGCTTTAGGCCATGCCCTCGCAACACACCAACGCGCTCGTCAACGAAGCCAGCCCGTATCTGCTGCAGCATGCTCACAACCCCGTGGACTGGTATCCGTGGGGAGAAGAAGCGCTCGCCAGGGCGCGCGAGGAGAACCGTCTGATCTTCCTGAGCATCGGGTACGCCGCGTGCCACTGGTGCCACGTCATGGAACACGAGAGTTTCGAGGACGAGGAGGTGGCGGCGATCCTCAACCGTGACTACATATCGATCAAGGTGGACCGCGAAGAGCGTCCGGACCTCGACGAAATCTACATGAGCGCCACGATGCTGTACACCGGCGGGCACGGTGGCTGGCCGATGAGTGTCTTCCTGACGCCCGACCTGAAGCCGGTTTATGCCGGGACCTATTTCCCCAGGAACAACGCCTATGGTCGTCCGGGCTTCAAGACGATCGTGGCCTATATCGCTCAGTCCTGGAGAGACAAGGGAGAGGAACTTTCAAGGGATAGCGAGCGAGTCGTTCAGGCCGTGCGGCAGTTGCATGCGAGCGGTGAGGCAAGCGGCATCCCGGACCGTGAGCGAGTGAGCACGGCCGCGGACCGCATCCTGCAAGCCTATGACCACCAACTCGGGGGCGTCGCCAGCGGGACAAACAAGTTTCCGCCAAGCCAGTCGATGGACCTGCTGCTTCGCCAATACGCGCACACGGGCCATAATGCCTACCTGAGCGAGGTGGAGCTGACACTGCAGCAGATGGGGAACGGCGGCATCTACGATCAGCTCGGCGGCGGCATCCATCGCTACTCGACGGACCCGAAATGGCTTGTCCCTCACTTCGAGAAGATGCTCTATGACCAGGGGCTGGTGAGTTCGATCTATCTGGATGGGCTGCAGGCGACCGGGAATCCTGGGTTGCGGAAGCTGTTCGAGCGGAAGGCGCGAGGCATCTTCGAGTACGTGCTGCGCGACCTGCGTAGCCCTCAAGGCGCGTTCTACTCGAGTGAGGACGCCGACAGCGAAGGTCTCGAAGGCAAGTTTTTCATCTGGACCTTGGAGCAGATCAATGAGGTTCTCGGCGAACGGCACGGCCGCATCATCGCTTCGCACTACGGGGCAACCGCGGTCGGCAATTGGAATCATCCCGGCGACCAGCATGTTCCCTACGGCCCGAAGAATATCTTGCACGTGAGCCGACCGATCGAAGTCATCGCTAAGGTCGAGAATCTTGGCATCGAGGAGGTCGCTCGTGTCATTGACGTAGGCCGGTCAAAGCTGCTCGCCGTGAGGGAAAAGCGCGTCCGGCCCGGCCTCGACGATAAGATTCTGGCCGGCTGGAACGGACTGATGATCACCGCGCTCGCCAAAGGCGCGGCCGTGCTCGAAGAGGCGCGCTACGGAGAAGCGGCGGCGGCGGCGGCCGAGTTCGTACTGCATGAAATGCGCGGTGGCGGGCGTCTGTTCGCCGCATACGGTAAGGGCAGGGCTCGCCTCAAGGCGTACAGCACGGACTACGCATTTCTCGTCGAAGGGCTGTTGAGCCTGTACGAGTGGAGCGGCGAAGTTCGTTGGCTGGATGAAGCCGAGTCGTTGACCGATATCCTGATCGAGTTCTACTTGGACAAGCAGGCCGGGGGTTTTTTCTTTACTGCCTCGGATCATGAAGACCTCTTGGTCCGCAGCAAGACAGCCCATGATGGCGCGATCCCCTCGGGCAATTCAGTGATGCTTCTGAATCTCCAGAAACTCGCCATCCTGCTCGATCGGAAGGACTACCGCGAGAGGGCGGCGGCGATGCTCGAGGTGTTCGGCGCTGGTCCGGATCGCCAACCCTTCCAGCACGAACGCCTCTTGACCGGCATTGCAGCGTGGCACGATGGTTTCCAGGAGATCGCTGTGGTCGGCACTCCCGGCGACCCGCGGACACGAGCTCTCCTTCGCGCCGTCTATGGCGCTTACCTGCCGAACAAGATTGTCGCCCGGCTCGACCCCGCCGATGCCAAGACATCTGAGCACGTCCCGCTGTTGGCGGCCCGCGCCCAGGTCGACGCGAAACCGACTGCCTACGTCTGCCGCAACTACGTTTGCCGGCAACCGACAACGGATCCGGAAGAACTGAAGAAACAGCTTGTGCGCCGCGACCCCATGCGGACCGTGTCAACCTAGCCTGTATTTCTCACCACGCGGCGAGGCGAAGCGCGTGAGAGGGTCGTCAGGACTAGCCTGCATTTCTCACCACGTGGCGAGGCGAAGTGCGTGAGAGGGCCGTCAGGACGAGGCGCGAGCCGCTTGGCGCGCGCAGGCGTACTTGACAGTACGTTGAGCACGGCAAGCAAGCGCAACGAAGTCCTGGCGGTCGTATGGCGTGCTTCGACCGCCGGGTGGTGAGAAATGTAGGCTAGGCGCAAACCGGGCGGAGGAAAAAGGCGCGCGCAACATGGCCTTTAAGGTTTTTCACGAATCACGAGACACGAGACACGAAACTCGGCTTTTCGACATCGAGAGGCGCCACAAGGAACAGCGCTGATTCGACACGGAGCAGAGCTTGATATACTTGTGGTTGCCCGTTCGTCCTCCTCTTGTCGAGCAGAATCCGTATGAATCCTGAGAAGCGTAGGCTGCTGCTGACTTTGCCGGCCGCCATTCTGTGCTGTTCCCTGCTGGGAGGTGTCTTCGGCTCGCGTGTGGTAGTGGCTTCTGCCGCTTCCGAGGGTGAGGTAGCTGATTCGATCAAACGTTTTACGGACGTGCTCGCCGTCGTCGAACGGAACTACGCCGACCAGCTCGATTCGGAGACGGCGATTTTCAGCGGGGCGATTCCCAATCTGCTCCACACTCTGGACCCGCACTCGCAATTCTTCGATCCGGATTCATTCCGGCAGTTGCGCGACGAGCAAAAGGGACAGTACGCGGGTGTTGGGATGCAGATCGCGCCCCGAAACGGAAATACGGTTGTTGTCGCTCCGTTTCCGAAGACACCGGCTTATAAGGCGGGTCTGCGGCCGGGAGACGTGATCGCCGAGGTCGACGGGGAGGCGATGGACGGTCTGAACGTCGGTCAGGTGGCAAGGCGGTTGCGCGGTCCAGCGGGAACGCAAGTGAAGATCGGCGTCGTTCGGCGGGGTGTCGACGACATGTTGAACTTCGAGGTTACGCGTGCATCGATCCCCTATCCCAGCATCTCCTCCTCGTTTTTCATCAAGCCGGGAATCGGTTTTATCCGGATCGACCGTTTCAATGAAACCACTGGCAAGGAACTCGATAAAGCCCTCGCTGATTTCCGAAAGAAAGGCTTGAACGGGATGGTTCTCGACCTTCGAAAAAATCGCGGCGGCTTGCTGAGCGAGGGCGTCTACGTTTCCGATAAGTTCTTGGAGCGGGGTAAAACGATTGTCTCCCACTACGGACGATCCTCCCCCGAGCGGAAATACAAAGCCAAGCGCGGCAATGGGGGCGAGGTGTTCCCCATGGTGGTGATGGTTGATTGTGATTCCGCCTCCGCGTCGGAGATCGTTGCAGGCGCTCTCCAGGACCATGACCGGGCTCTGATCGTGGGGACGCCGACATTTGGCAAGGGTCTCGTCCAAACGGTATACCCGATGGGGAAAACAGCCGGACTCGCTCTTACGACCGCGCGATACTACACCCCCAGCGGCCGCTTGATTCAACGCAGCTATGATGACGTGTCGCTGTGGAAGTACTATTCCGATCCGTGCAGCGACAAGTATGAGCCCAGGACGGACGAGGTCAAGTTGACCGATCAGGGCCGCCGCGTCTACGGCGGCGGTGGGATTACCCCCGACGTGCGGATTGCGGAAACCAAACTCAACGAGTTTCAGGTCACGCTCTGGCGTTCGTACTCACTGCAGACATTCGCGCAGGAATACACCCTCCAACGTCCCAAACTCGAACCGAACTGGGAGCCTACGGATGCGGTTCTCGAAGAGTTCCGGCAATTTCTCTACCGTGAGAAGGTCGAGTTCTCCGAAGCGGACTTTTCTGAGAACGCCGACTATGTCAAACGTACGCTCAAGCGCGAGGTTTACGTATCGGCCTACGACCTCCACGAAGGCGAGTACGTCAAGCACACGCTTGACCCGGATGTCCAGAAAGCTCTCGATCTGTTACCCGAAGCGAAGGAACTGCTCGAGTCATCCGGGCGCCTCATCGCGCGGCAATAGGCCGCCGGTAGCGGCGGGTCGCGGCGAGCAGCCCGTGGTGGAAGTCCCGTGCTGCGAAGGAAAAAGCGCGGCGGGCTGCTATGTCTCGTAGGGGCCTGCCGGCGAGTGGTGTCGTCTCCCGAACACCATATCCGAATAGTTGCCTTCGGGAACCGGCTCGCCCGGCGGCAGGGCGTAACGTTCGACAACGTCCTCATCCAGCTCGATCCCGAGCCCGGGTCCCTGGGGCATGGCGATTTCCCCGCCGACAACGACGAGTCGGTTGACGAGCAGCTCGTCGATGAAAGGATTTCCCGTCTGGTCGACTTCGACGCAAATCGCGTTCGGCAGCGAGGCCACGACATGCATGTTGCCAACCAGCGCCACCGCGTCGCTCCAGGTGTGCGGTGCGATTCGCAATCCCGCCTTGACGGCCAGTTCACCGATTCGTCGTGACTCGCTGATTCCTCCGGCGCGGCAGCAATCCGGCTGAACGATATGCACCATGCCGCGATCGATGAGCTCGCGAAAGCCCTGGAACCCGAATTCGTTCTCGCCGGCCGCCAGGGGAATAGTGCCCAATTCGGGCTTCAGCGCCAGGTAGTTGTCCACATCCTCCGGCAGGAACGGCTCTTCCAGCCAGAAGATATCGGTTTTTTCGAACTCGGGGATCATGCGCTGTGCCTGCTCGAGTGAATAGCGCCCGTTGCCATCGACGTGCAAGCGCGCTTTGCCCGACAGTACTTTGCGGAAGATGTGCAATGCTTCCGAGTCGTACTCGAAGTTGCGCCCGAGACGCGTCTTCATGGCATGAAAACCGTTAGCGAGATGTCGCTCGGCTTCGTCACCGAGATCCCTGGGATCGTGCTTCCAGAGCAGTCCGCTTGCATAAGCGCGAACAGAATCACGTTGCGCTCCGAGCATTTGATAGAGGGGTTTGCCTTCCGCTTTGCCGCGCAGATCCCAGAGGGCCATGTCGATTCCGCCCAGCGCCGAGACCGCCGCCCCTTTTCTGCCATACCAGCGCGTTACTGCGTACATGCGCCGCCAGAGTTTTTCGACCTCTAACGGATCTTCTCCGATGAGGAAGTCGCTGAGTTGGTCTTCGATGATGGCCCGTACCAGGTCCGGATGAGAGTAAACCGAACCGAGACCAACGTCGCCTGTATCGCACTCGACGCGAACAAGACAGGTCAGCCGTCCCGTGCACCGCCCGCCCGCAAAATGGAATGCCTCGTCCTCGGGATACTCGAACCGCAGTGCTGTTACTCGGACATTACGAATCTTCATCGCGAGACCGGAGTGTATCAGACACCGTTACGCGGACTTTGTCTCGACAAGCGGCGGGAATCCTGCCTTGCCTTTCTCACCAGGTAACGAGACGCAGTCCGTGCGGGTCACGAGACAAGAATCACGGCCTTTACGGTCGTTCGGTTCGCCGTGCATGCAAAGGGGACGCACAACCAGAAATCCCCCGCCCGGCCCGCCCGCACGCCGCCCAGTCACTGCTTTCCTGCTTGATTTGGTGCGCAATGGCGCGGCATGGGCGGCACATTGCCCCTGAGCCGGTGTCCCCGCTCCGCCGCCGTTCACGGCCGGCCTCACGACGAGTTCAAAACGAACTCATGCTCAGAAAGAGGAACGTTCTGGGTTGCACGAACAGGGGAACTTTCCATAGAGCGTTGATAGGTGCGATCCTCTCCATGCGCTTGAGCGTGTTGCCCATTAGAATAGAGGCACCTTCATGAACCGGCGTGACTTTCTTCGGACGGGGACTCTCGTGTTGGCCGGGTCCGGCCTGCTCGCAGCGAACGAGAGCAAGCCACTGAAAATTCCGTTCAAAGGGGACATGTTCCAGCGTGACGACGGCCGGCTTGTTCTGGCCGGGCGCGGCTTGGTCTATTCGGTTTCTGATGACGGAGGGCAGCGCTGGTCTCAGACTCGCGAGGTGTTGGACTCGTCATTCCCGGGCAAAGGCCGGCACGTCAAGAGCAACTCCCACGTGCTCGGTTTGCTTCGCTTGCGGTCGGGCCGGGTGGGGCTCTGCTACGGACGTTGGCAGCAGGTCAACAACGACCGCCGGCAGGAGACCTTCTTCCGGACATCGGTGGACGAAGGGCGCAGTTGGTCGGCCGAGACCAGCATGACGCCGCTGCCTGGCGATGACCTCTACGCTTTCCATGGCAGTTTGACACAGCTTTCGAACGGCCGGCTGATCCTGCCGGCGTACACGAGCTTTTCGCACAACTATGTAGGGCGGCCGAAGGGAATCGGGCATACCTGGCTGCCGGAGTACTACGCTACGCACATGCTCTATTCCGACGATGAGGGAGAGACGTGGGATGCGACGGGCGCGCTCTTCCACTGGAAGGACTTGGGCCACGGCGGTTCGGCGCCTTGCGGTGAGGCTTGTGTCGCAGAGACGGCTGACGGGCGTCTGATCATGCTGGCTCGCTCGACCAACATGCGAGTGTTGCGGAGTTATTCGAGCGATGGCGGCGCAACGTGGACGATGGTCGAGACGACCGGCCTCAACAACTCGAATGCGCCCGTTCGCTTGGCGCGGATTCCGTCGACGGGTGATCTGTTGATCGTGTGGAATCAGGTGACGGCCAAGGAGCACCGTGACGGCTACGGACGCAGCCGCCTGTCGACCGCGATTTCGCAAGACTCGGGCCGGTCGTGGAGGTACTTCAAGACTCTCGAGCTTTCGCCCGGCATGGATGACAGCCGCCTCGTCGAAGATACGGACCCGCCTCGTTTCGTGCGCACAGGGTCGGATACATCGCCCGGAACGGTGCCCAACAATCCGATCAAGGGATACATGCGCGCATCGTATCCGAACGTGCACTTTTTTGGAGATAAGGTCTACATCGACCACGACCATTGGTTCCGGCCGAACTTGTGGTCGAGCGAGAAGCGGGATGAGTATCAGAAGCTGCACGTCCTGCCGGTGGACTGGCTCTATTTGTGAACGACATGACCCTTCTTGAAAAGTGCGGCGCGCTGCTCCAGCGGGCTTCCCTGCGGCTGAGGGTTGCGTTCTTGTTCGTAGCGTCCCGAGCTGCACGACCGACGAAAAAGCCACTCTCCGAGCCGTGTGGAACTCGCTTGAACCGGTTTATTGCGAACATCGGATCGTCTGAAGGAGCGCCGGAATTCTTGACGGAGGCGTCAACGGGATGACCGAACCCCGCACTGAGCGCTTCCTCGAATACCCACCGCAAAAGGGTGGTCTTGTCGAGCTGAAGGATGGCCGCTTGATGGGCATCATCCGGGGGATGCTGAAGTTCTATTCCGAGGACCGTGGCATGACCTGGAGTGAGCCGGAGCCCGTGCTCGACAACGGCGAGCAGATCATCGCTGAAGCCGATCCGGTAGGCGTGCTGCGGCTGCAATCGGGCGCGATCGGTGTCACGAGTTACCGCCCTGTCCGGGCGGATGAGTTGCCGGACCGGGGCCGTGCGACGGCCCGCCGTCTTCGTCAACAATCTCAACGCGGGCTTTTCTTTCGGAAGTCGTATGACGAGGGAGAGACGTGGACGCCCGAAGTGCTCGTCTCGGCTCCCGGCATCGTCAACTGGTACGCGCTGAATGACACGATGATTCAGCTCAGCAGCGGCCGCCTGCTCTGGCCGTCTTATGGAAGCAGCCGCGCGGCGGAGTTGCACCCCAAGCCTCTGGTCGAAGGGCAGGAGAGGGGTATCGGCCATCTCTGGAGCCCGGAGAACGTCTCACCGGCCAGGTTCTTCTACTCCGACGATGAAGGCCAAACCTGGCAGGCGAGCGACGGCGATCTGATGCTGTGGATCGACCAGGGTTACGGCAACCTCGACTCGATGCATGAACCGACTGCCGCTGAGACGAAAGACGGCCGCATCCTGTGCCTGGCCCGCTGCGCGCAAATGCGCGCCGTCCAGACCTTCTCGGACGACGGCGGTGTGCACTGGACCCTCCCGGAGCTGAGCGAGCTCAACTCGGCGAACGCGCCTATCCGTGTGAGACGAATTCCTTCAACCGGCGATTTGATGGTGGTGTGGAATCAGGTGACAGCCCAGGAACACCGCGAGGCTTGGGGGCGCTGCCGGTTGTCCGCCGCGATTTCGACGAACGGCGGCCGAACCTGGACGAATTTCCGCAACATTCACGTCAGTCCTGGAATGGACGAGTCACCTCGCGTTTCCGATCCGGAACCACCGCAGTTCGTGCGGCCGGGTTCGGCGATCAAGCCCTACGACCCGATCCCCGACAACCCGATCGGAGGACGGCTGCGCGCTTCGTATCCGAATTTCTGGATCTTCGGTGAAGAGGTGTTCATCGAGCATGACTATTGGTACCGTGTCGATCCCTGGGGGACGTATCGGGTGCCCGACAAGTGGAAGCATCTGACGAAAGACCGAAACCGGCGGACGTCCACAGGGCATCTGCTGAGTTCGCTCCCGCGGAGGCTGCACATTCTGCCTTTGAAATGGTTCTACGACGAGGCGTGACCTGGCCGGGCCTCGCTTGGCCGGTTCGAACGTCAGCCTCACACATCAGCATTGCCAAGAGGCTTCCTGTAAACGGTGCTGCGTCAGGTGGCGAGCAGTACGGTTCAGCGGTCGTTCTTGATGTGGGGCTTGAGGACGAACTCGATGTTCCCGAAACGTTCGGGGTCATGGAATCCGTACTCGACACGGGTGGGTGACCACGCCAGCCACTGCCGTCCTTCGGTGAGCTTTTCGATTTCGGCCTGGATGGTCTTCTTCTCTGCTTCTCCGGATGCAGTGAGTTTCCTCCGGAGGACGGCGACCTCGCGGCCGACCGGGGCGCCTCCCGGCCGCTCGATGCGGTAAAGTCCGGCTCGCCATTTGTCGCCGACGTTGGGCTTACGCTGTACGCCCGCTTCTCTCAGCGATGTCCACGGAATGGCGATCTCGACCGTCCAGCCGGCGGCGTGCTTGCCCACCGCGGTGCGGAGGCCTTCGATGTCCCATTCGATGGCGTCGTTGGCCGAGGCGCCGCGTTGGGGGATCAACAGGTCGACGACGACATTATGAGGGCTGACTTCGAGCTCTGGGTAGTTCTTGCCATCGCCGTCAGGATCGAGGAAGACCTCAACGACCTCCTGTTCCCAGAGCCGGCTGTCGCGCTTGTACATCGTGCTCCAAGGCGTCGGGTCGATGCAGGCGAAGGCGACGTACAGGTTGCGGTCGTCCCATGCGACGGCGGCCTCGGTGGGTGCGGCGCTGCTTTGGTCGGCTTGGCGAATGTTGGTGAAGCGGCCGACGCGAGGGAGCCCGGCCCAGGTGAATTCAGAAAGGTTGCCGTCGACCCGGATGGAATCGAGCGTGCGCCCGGCTTGGTAGGTTGGAACCTTGTGCTGGGCGGCCAGGGGGATGCTGAGGACGAGAGCGAGGGCTAGGCGTAGCATATGTACAGATTACCTGAGCACTATAGTGCAACGAGTGAGGCGCTGTCGGTAGGAATCCAGCACTGCCGGCCGTCGGGAAGTTCGATGTGGTTCCACTCGTTGCGAACTTCGAGGAGGACGAACTCGGTGCCGGCGTGGAGGGGCTCCTTGAAAGAGGGTTCGTAGGACTGGCCATCCCCGGTGCGGGCGATGACCTGCGGCGCGATGAGGACACCTGCCTGCTGCGAGGTCTGCGTGGCGGCTTCAAAGGCGAGCGAGCCCAGGAAGAGAATCGAGAGTCCGCCGAACAGGCCGAGCACCCAACCGGGAGACCACTGCGGACGAAAGAGCCGAAGGGCGGCGAGCCCCCAGAACAGCAGCGAGAGTCCGCCGAAGAGCATCGAGCGCGTCCCCGGCTGGATGTCATAGTGCCAGAAGAGAAGGGTGCGCATCACCTTGGCGCTCTGGCCCTCCTCGAAAGTGTCTTGGCGGGCTTCACGGGCGGTGTGCAGGTTACGTGCGAGGTTGCGGTCGCCGGGGATGTATTGCTCCGCACGGCGGTAGTTGAGAATGGCGCGTCCGATGTCGTTCATCCGAAAGTAGGCATTGCCGATGTTGTAGAACAGCATGCCGTTGCGGACACCACCCTCCAGGACGATACGGTCGAAGCGCAGAACGGCACGGCGATAGAGGTCTTGCGACTCGACCGGATTGACGTTGGCCGCATCGTTGGCTTGGCGGAAGAGTTGGTTGGCCTCGGTGAAGAGTTCGCGGGTCTGCTGTTCGCTGAGCTGGGCATGGAGAGTGGGGATAACCCAGCAAAGAGCCAGAGCTGTTGTCAGTGGCAGGCGAAAGGAATGGGGTCGAAAGCGCCCTTTGCCTGCCACGGCACGGATGGGTTTATAGAGTCGGGTCGAGTGCTTGGTGAGCACTGGAGTACTCATGCCAACTCCGTTTCGAGCTTCTCGGCGGCTTCCAGCAAGGAGGAGATGGCCGATGGGAGGTCTTTTTCCGCCAGGCCGCCCGGTGCGTAGCGGCCGGCTTCGCAGCGAGTGAAAACACTCTCGAGGTCGCTGATGACTTCGCTGTCCAAGGAGCGCTCATCGAGGTGTTTGCGCACGTCGGCGAAGGTCAATGAGGCTACCGGGAGGGAGAGTCGGTCGGCGAGGTATTGACGAAGTGCGGCGAGGAGCGCGGCATCTTGTTGCTCCGGTTTACTGATGGTTCCTGGGAGCTTCTTCAGCGTTCTTGACAAGTCGCGGTAGGCCAGGCGGGCCTTGCGAAGTGCTGGATCGGACTGCCGGCGTTTGAAAGAGACGAATGCGAGCAATGCGAAGTAGGTGAATGGAGGGAGCGCAATGAAGGCCGTCAATAGAGGAGATCGAAACCATGCCTCGATACCTTGGACTTGGTTCTCGAGAGCGTCGAAGCCCTCGTAGTTGTGCGCGATGCCGCCTTCGAGTGTCTCAAGCTCGGTCTGAATGACGCCTCCCGAAGAAAAGCCCTCGGCATCGCGGGCGGTGATGATCTTGGTGCCCTTGACGTTAACCGGGATGGGTTCCGTTACGGCTGTCTCGTACGCTCCGCTTTCGGGGTTGAAGTAGCTCAGCTCGATGGGCGGTATCTGCGTCACTCCGGCATGGGTAGCGCGGATGGTTTGCGTGAAGACTTTCGATCGACCCTTGACGGTTCCGGCGGCGCGGTCTTGTGGGATACGGAAATCACGTGCGAGGGCGCTCTGCTGTTGGAGAGGCGGCAGCTCGACATCGGCGAGATAGCGCGGTCCGGCTATATGCAAGGTCAACGTGATCGGGTCGCCGACATTCACTTCGTTGGGGGTCGCATCGGCCTCCATGGAATACCGGCCGACAAGCCCGTTGAAGTTCGCCGGTCGGCCGGCGGACGGCAGGTCGTCAACCCGCAGCGAAACAGGATTCGCCGGCACCACGATGGTTTCGAGAGTTTCGCGGCGCATCATCCCGAACGGGTCTCCGAAAAAGTCGTCCAACAGACTGCGCCCCCGACCTCTGCGGAAATTTCTTGCCTGGCAGGACACGGTCGCCTGGGGGAAGGAGATGCGGTCGGCCTGCTTCGGAATGAGCACTTTCTGGAAGCGCAAGGTGGTGAATGTGCGTTCTTCGAGGTTGCCTTGACCTTTCTGGGCGATGGCTTGGTCGTCGCCCAGGGCGATGCGAATGAGATCGCCTTGCCGGTTCGGATCGACTGCCGGATCGAGCGAAGCGATCTTGAAGCGGTCGTCGGCCAATATGGGCACGTTGAACGAAAAGTCACTGACGTCTTGGCCTACGTACCAGGTAATTGTCATCGTGACGGGCTGACCGACATAGGCATTGCTTGACGACAGGCTGACTCGTAGCTTGAAGTCATCGGTTTCGCTCGGTGTACGGGCTTGGATCGTCAGGGGTTCCGTGCGCAGCACCGTGCCCTCGGCCTTGACGGTAATCGCCGGGATTGTGAGAGCGCCGGCGCGTTTCGGCGTAAGGCGGTAAGAAAAGACGTAGCCCTTGCTGGAGACGCGGTTCATGCGGCCGTTGATGATGGTGACGGACTGACTGCTGTTCTGTCGGCCGCCAAGCTCCCGGACGTTGAAATCGGTGAGACCTGCAAGCGAGGGTTTTTCTGGGGTTTCGCTGCCCTTGATTTGAATTTGCAATACGAACGATTCGCCGACGTAGACCTGCAGTTTCTCGACTGCAGCCTCGGCGCGGAGTTCCTGTGCAGGAGATGAATCAGGCAATAGCACAAGGAACAGCACGGCTGCCAGACCGGCAAGCAAGGTGCTCGGGCGGATGTTCATGGCTCGACTGCCTGTGCTGCCGTTCATCGCTACCAGTCTTTTTCGACGGGACGAATGCGGACCATGGCGCGTTGAGCACGCTGCCGTTTGTTCACTCGCTCTTTATTAAGGATGTCTGCGGCGTCTTGGAGCGCCTGCTCGCGCTGTCGCAGTTCTTCGGGGGAGGACGGCTGTCGGGCTCGCTGTTGTTCTTCATTGTCCTCTTGTGCTGAACCGGACATAGCCTGCATCGCCTTCTCGAGTTCCTCGCTCGCCTCTTGCTGCGACCGCTTTGCGTCGGAGATCTGCTGCTCGCGTAACTGCTCCTCGGCCTCTTCCTGCTTGGCGGAGGCACTTTCAAGGTGCTGTTGAGTCTGCTCGGCTGCCTGCTGCTCGGTTTGTTGCGATTGAGAGTCCATGCGGTCGGCGAGTTGTCGGGTCTGCTCGTTGAGCTTCTGCTGCTCCTCGGCGAGATCCTGTGATTGTTGCCGGACTTGTTGTGAGTTGCCCTGCGACTGTTGTCGATCAGCCAGATCTTCGCTCTGCTCGGCGGCCTGTCGCTGCCGCTGGATGAGGTCTGCGAGTTGCTCTTGTGGGTCCTGCTGCTCTGAATTGTCGTCTTGCTGTTGCTGACCGGGTTGCCGGGGCTGATTCTGCATTTGCTCGATCATGGCTTTCAGCACACGGCGGGCGACCTCGACGTTGTGACGGGCGTCGTTGAGGGTTGGGTCGAGCTTCAATGCGTCTTGATACAGGCGAACGCCTTTTTCGATGGATGAGAGGGCTTGGCGGGGATTTTGCTGTTGGCGATTGACTCCGTCCCGGAAGGACGCGTTGCCTTGATTGAATTTGCTGAGGGCCTCCAGAAACGGGTCTTGACTGCCCAGCGCAGCCTGTTCATAAGCGTCGATCGCCTTCTCGAATTCGCCCTGCTGGTAGAGGGCGTCTCCCCTGTTGAACCAGATACGGGGTGAATCCGGATCGACCTCGGCGGCTTGCTCGTAGGCTTCGAGGGCGTCCTGATAGTTTTCTTGCCGGTAGGCTTCGTTTCCCTGTTGTACGAACTGCCGGGCGGATTGGGCATGGGCGAGGAGGCCTCCCGCGACGAGAAGCAGCGCAAGGACGCACAGTCGATTCAGGGTCGTCCTGGGACGGACCATTTCAGGCTGGCGGTGACTTGCGCGCATGCTTCAGTTGCCTCGCCCCGGTTTCGGACGGCGGTCACGCAGCATCGTTTCGACGCAAAGAAGAAGAAAAGCCATTGTGAGCGGGATTTGAAACTTTTCCTCATAACGCTCGATGGTTGTCGAGCCGAGGTCGGTCTTCTTGGCGCCCGCTATCAATTTGACGTAGACATCCCCGAAATCGATGGCCCCAGTTGCGACATTCAGGTAGCGGCCGCCGGGAGTGGCGTTGACCATTTGGCGCAACGTATTGGCATCGAGTCGGGTCCACACTTCCTGGCCGTTGTGTTTTACGTACGAGCGTCGCCCTTGGCGATCGGTGATGGGAATGCGGCGGCCTTCATTCTCGTCACCCAAGCCGATCGCGATGAGCCGCACGCCTCTCTTGCCGAGCTCCTGCGCCGCTTCGACGGGGAAGCTTTCGTGGTCCTCACCGTCGGTGATCAGGATGAGGTCCTTGTATTCCTTCTCCTGGTCATCAAAGACATCGGCCATCGCCTTGCGAAGCGCATCGCCGATGAGCGTGCCGCCGCGAGTGACGCTGTTCGGAGAAATGTCCTCGAGCGTCATGCGAAAGAAGCCGTAGTCGAGTGTGAGCGGGCACTTGACAACCGCTGTCCCGGCGAATGCGATGAGAGCGACACGGTCGCCCCGGAGGCGTTGAATGCCATCGAGGATGGCGAGCTTCGCACGCTCGAGGCGGTTAGGGACGAGATCTTCGGCGAGCATGCTCTTCGACACGTCGAGCAGAAAGACGATGTCGCGTCCTTGTCTTTGTATCTCGGTTTCGACGGGGTTCCAAGCCGGTCTCGCCAGGGCCAGGACCGCGAGCGCGAAGCCTGTCAATATGAGAACTGCCTTCCAGCGGCGGCGGCCCACACTGACCGCCGGGTTGATGTGGGAAAGCAGGTCTGCATCGGCGAACCGCTCAAGCGCGGCGCGCCGGCGGCGGGATGCGTAGAAGTACACTGCAATGAGCAGCGGGATCACCCAGAGCAGATAGAGCATATCGATCGCCAGCAGTCGCGTTTCGCTCATGGAATCCTCCGAAACACGGTACTGCTCAGGATGATTTCCAAAACGAGTACCCCAAGACCGGCCAGAAGGAACGGCGGGAAGAACTCGCGATAGTCGACGAACCGCATGGATTCGATTTCGCTCTTCTCCAACTCATCGATTTCTTCATACACGGACCGGAGCGTTTCGGCGTCGGCGGCGGCGCGATAGACTCCTCCGGTAGTTTCGGCAAGTGTCTTGAGGGATTCCTCATCGACGCCGCGGCCGAAGGGCACCGAGAAGTTTCCCAAGGGCGTCCGGATGGTCGATGAGCCCGAGCCGCCGACACCGATTGCATAAACCTTGATGCCCCATGCAGCGGCGATGTCGGCTGCTTCTTCAACAGTCCTCTCGCCCGCATTGTTCTCACCGTCCGTGAGCAGAATGATGACCTTGTTCTTGATCTCGTATTCGTTCTTCTCGCCGATTTGACGCGCCAGCGTTTCCTCGGCGGTTTGCAGGCGGGCGGCGGCGAGTGCGACGGCGTCGCCGATCGCCGTGCCGTCCTCGCTTTCCTGATCGACAAGCTTGACCGTCGGCAGGAAGGCGGAAAGAGCGCCGTGGGCCAGGGTGAGCGGGCAGATCGTGTCGGCGTAGCGCGCGAAAGTGATCATTCCGATGAGGTCGGCCGGGCGGCCGGAAAGGTTGGAGCCGTCTCCCTTCACGAATTCTTCGAAGATCTGCTTGGCGATATCGAGACGCGTCTGTCTCCTGCCGCGATAGCGCAGTTCTGCCGACATGCTGCTCGAACGGTCGATGACCATTTCGATGGCGATGCCCCGGCTGACATCGCGAACCTTCTCGGTGCCTATCTGCGGCCGGGCGAGCGCCAGGGCCAGTAGAAGCATCACCACGACGCGCAAGACGACGGGCAGCCCTAGCAGTCTTTGTCGCAGGGATGCTCCAGCCCTACGGACGAGCAATGTCGAAGAAAAACGCAGGGAAGCTCGAGAACGCCGCCGGAACACAACGAAGAGCGCCAGGGCAGGGAGAATCAGAAGCAAGAGCATCCAGGGGGATTCAAAGTGCAGCATTTCGGTCCGACTGGAAGATTGGTTACTGACCGGAACTTTCTTTCATTCTAGCGATTGAGGCAAAGCGGACGGAGTTTTCGGTGTACGACGCGCCATTACACGGCGGGCCGGTCGATCCAGGTTTGGCAGTGGTCCATCGGGACCGGGAATGGGCTTTTGCTTCTTTGCGATGGGGCTCTACACAATCTCGGATCATGCGAAAGGAGTGTGACAACGGAGTGGCCGCTCTTAGACGTCTTGCGGTGTCGTTGGCGCAGGTTCGGATGCGGCAGGCTCCGGCTGTTGTTTGGTGTCGTCGATAAAGCTTCGGCAGGTTTCCACGGCTTGGTCGCTATCGGTCTGTGTAGGAGCATGCTTGGCGAATTTGACCAAGTCGCAATGCTCGAGAAAGAGCCGAAGCAAAGACTTCTGTTCCGGGCTGAAGTCGTTTCCGGCGCGGAGGTCGATCAGGAATTCCTCGGTCGTGCGTTCGGGAGCTTGGAGGCCGAAACGGTCTTCGATGTAGTGGCGGAGGATGTTGGAAAGCCTCAGATAGAAGAGCTTGACCTTGCCCTTGGCGAGGAGGTCTTCGCGGAGGAGTTGTTCGAGTGCCTCGTAGGCGCGGTCGTGAGGCGGAACGGGCGGAGAGGCTTCCTCCTTGCTTCTACGGAGGCGTTTCCACAAGTACCAGGCGCCGGCTGTAAAAGCGAGCACGGCCAAGGTGATCGCAACGTACACCCATGGCTGAATTCCCGGCAGTTCGACGGGCGGTGCGATTTCTTTGATGTCGGGATCGGTTTCCGACTCTGTTAGGACCGATACGACTTTGATCGTGATTTCCTTGGTTTCCAACGCTTGTCGCTCGTCGCCGTTTCTCGTGCCATGCTCGATCTTGAGTGGCGGAATGACATAGCCGCCAGGGAGGAATGGTTCCAACTCATAGGACTGTGTGACCAGTATGCGTTCCTGGTCGACGAGTCTTGGAGCGGAGCGTCTCGAGTCGATGATTTGGAAGTCGCCGAGCTTCTCTTCGAATTTGGGGAAGTCGATCTCTTCGTCTTCGGGTGAGATGACTTCGAGTTCGACGACGACACGGTCGGAGGCGGTGACTTCATTCGCGCTCACGCGCAGGGTCAGCTCGGTGTTATCCGCGCTGTATTGTTTCTCGATGGCAAAGGTCGGAGAGGTCTCAGCTCGCTCATCCGTGGTGCAGGAGGTTAGCAATGCCGCTGCCGTCGCGAGAGCCATCCATGACAGCCACGTGTTTGCAAGCTTCACTGGTGCCTTCATATCCGTCTCTCTCGCACACGGAAGAATTTGAGGAGATCGAGGACATAGTCTTCGCCGGTGACGACTGGGATCTGATCGACGCCCATCGAGCGCAGCGACGCGGCGAGAGTGTCGCAGCGCGCCCGTGTGAGAGCCTCATAGCTCCTTCGGACGGCCGCGTTGCTGCTGTCGACGACAACGCTCTCACCGGTCTCGGCGTCTTCGAGCTCGATCAAGCCGGCTGCGGGAAGTGCGGCTTCACGCGGGTCCGAGAGTGAGACGGCGATGAGGTCGTGGCGGCGGGCGGCGATTCGCAGCCGCTTTTCATAGCCGGCGGCCTGAAAGTCTGAGACGAGAAAAACGACGGCGCGGCGGTGCGTGACGCGGCCGAGGAAGTCCAGAGCTTGCGTGATGTCGGTCCGGGACCGGCTCGGCTGGGCGTTGAGTAGATCGCGAATCACGCGCAGCACGTGGGAGACACCTTTCTTGGGCGGGATATACAGCTCGACTTGGTCGGTGAAGACGAGTAGGCCGACCTTGTCGTTGTTCTTGATCGCCGAGAAAGCGAGCAAAGCGCACAATTCGGCGGCCACTTCGTTCTTGAGCTTTTCCCTGGTGCCGAAACTGCCCGAAGCTGACAGATCGACAACGAACAACACTGTCAGCTCACGCTCTTCGACGAAGCGTTTGACGTAGGGGTGGCCCGTTCGCGCGGTGACGTTCCAGTCAATCGTGCGAATGTCGTCACCGGGAGCGTATTCACGGACCTCGTCGAATTCCATTCCTCGGCCTTTGAACACGCTGTGATACTCGCCCGCCAGGACGTCGTTGACGGCCTTGCTGGTGTGAATCTGGATGAGTCGGATCTTCTTGGCGAGTTCCTTGGGAATCATGGCGGCGGTTAACAGCTTGGAACAGTCGACAGCGCCAGCCGACGCGGCGCGAAGGATCGCTACGGGACTTCCACGCTGTCGAAGATCTGCTGCACCAGGTCTTCCGAAGTCTTTTCTTCAGCTTCCGCTTCGTAGCTGACGATGACTCGATGCCGGAGAACTTCCATACCGACGGTCTTCACATCTTGCGGAGTGACGTAGCCGCGGCCTTCGATCAACGCCTGGGTCCTTGCGGCCATGGCGAGGAAGATCGTTGCGCGGGGAGATCCGCCATAGCGGATCAGGTCGTTCATGTCGAGCCCGTACCGCTCCGGATGGCGTGTGCATTCGACGACGTTGAGGATGTATTCCTCGATCTTCTCGTCCATGTAGATCTCATCCGCCAAGCCTCGCAACCGGATGATGTCACCCGGCTCCAGTACGGGCTCGACATCGAGCCGTGGCGAGGATCGCGCCATCCGCTTGAGGATCTGGTGCTCTTCGGCTTTCGTGGGGTACGAGACCTTGAGCTTCAGCATGAAGCGGTCGACTTGCGCTTCGGGAAGAGGATACGTGCCTTCCTGTTCGATCGGGTTCTGCGTGGCGAGCACCATGAAGGGCTCTTCAAGTCGAAAGCTTTCTTCACCGATAGTGACTTGCCGCTCTTGCATCGCTTCGAGCAGCGCGCTTTGGACCTTGGCGGGTGCGCGGTTGATCTCGTCCGCCAGGATGATGTTCGCGAAGATCGGCCCTTTCTTCGTCGTGAAGCCGCCGGTCTTGGGGTTGTAGATGAGCGTACCGATCAGGTCGGCTGGGAGCAAATCAGGAGTGAACTGGATGCGCTGAAAGGACGCACGTACAGTCTTGGCGAGCGTTGTTACCGAGAGGGTCTTCGCAAGCCCGGGTACGCCCTCGATCAGGACGTGGTTGTTGGCCAACAGGGCTAGCAGAAGGCGGTCGACCAAGTACGATTGGCCGACGATGACGCGTCCGATCTCTTCGCGCAACTGCGCCAGCAGGACGCCCTCGCTTTGTACCTTTCCGGCAATTTCTTTGATGTCTATCGCCATACAAACTGCGGCCCCTTCGGAGAATATTTAGTCTAATATTTTGTGATTTTCGCGAGTGCATAAGCCTGCTGCCTGTCGCTGGGAATTACCGCAGGATTGGCCTGATTCGTCGCGACGTACCCAAGCAGGTCCCTCGGGCAGCAGGCAAGGTCAAACCCGGCGGAATGGCTAATGATGACCAACACAGCGGTCGCTCGGGTCGCCTCGGGAAACCTGATGCGCGCCCGGCTTCCGGACGGAGAAGCCCGAAAGCAACAGATCGCAGCCTTGCCGTAGGGCCAGTAGACAATACCGCAGGTGCGTGAGAATCAATGGACGCCCTCATCCACCGATGCTCCTGGTGAGTCCCACGGTACCGTCCGAGAATGTTGGCTGAGAACTTCTTGCTTGCTCGGGGATCAGGTCGCCTCGTCCTGTTCCCGATAGAGCCAACACCCCGCAAGCCCGGCCACGATCATTTCTGCCAAGCCCCAAATGATCACAGTGATCAACGCGCTGAATGGCCACAGATCCATCGCGATCTGGCCGATGGTCGGCAGAGCGTAGGCGAGAAACCACACGGTCGTTCCGGAGCACATTGCCGTCTTCGGGCCGGCGCCGTAGCGCGGACGGACCGCCGCGTAGAGCCCGACCAAGGCTATGCCGGTCAAAAACCCCATGATGTTAAACACAGCGATCTGGCCGCCGCTGAATTCACCGCTCTTGCCGAAGGTCTGCATGGAGGTCGACCAAGTGTCCTTCAGCACCCCTTCATGAAGGGCTCCCTGTGACATATTGATGATCAGCCCGGAAACAAGGCCGCCGAGGATGATTCTTTTCCAGTTCATAATTCCTCTTGTTCTTCTAGCCGCACGATTCTAGCACTGCCTCATCGTGGACAGGAGGAGTACGTCGCGAAGATTCTCCTACGCTTCCATCTCCCGCTCGAGACCGAACCCTCCACCGCCGGGGGTTTTTATCGTCAGGCGGTCTCCTGCTCCGGCTGTGAAGTGGCCTTTGGAGGGCAGTGGGTTTCCGTTAAGGAGGTTCTGGCCGGGCTGGCCGGAGTGACCTCCTTGGGCCCCGTAGGGACGAGTTTGCCGGCGGTCGGAGAGGAGTGCGAAGTCGGTGTCGGTGAGGAACTCGAACTCCCGGATGACTCCATTACCGCCTCGATACTTGCCTTCACCTCCTGAGCCGCGGCGGACGGCATAGCGCCTCATCAGCAGCGGGTACAGATGCTCCAAGGCCTCGACGGGAGTATTGAGGCTGTTGGTCATGTGGTTCTGTACGGCATCCATACCGTCGGCTGCCGGGCGTGCGCCCATTCCTCCGGCGATGGTTTCGTAGTAAGCGAAGGGAAGCCCGGTCAAGGGATCGATGCCGCCCAGGGAGAGATTGTTCATCGTCCCGGCGCTGGCGGCGGGGATCTTCTCCGGGAGAGCCTTCTGTAGAGCTCCGAGCAGGGTGTCGGTGATGCGCTGGGATGTCTCGACATTGCCCGCGGCGACGCTGGCGGGAGGTTGGGCGTCGAGGACGCTGCCGGGTTTGGTGAGCACTTTGATGGGCCGCAGCAGGCCGGCGTTGAACGGCGCGTCGTCGTCGATGAGGCACCGGAAGCAGTACATAGTGGCTGCGACCGTGATGGAAAGATTGGCGTTGACGCCGCCACGCTGTTGCTGGGCAGAGCCGCTGTAGTCGACAACTGCCTGGTCGCCGTGGATGGTAAGCCGGCAGTGGATACGGACGGGCGGAGAGTCGAAGCCGTCGTCGTCCAGAAAATCTTCGAAGTCGTATTCGCCGTCGGCGATTCCTTGGAGGCGGACGCGCATCATTCGTTCGGTGTAGTCCTTGAGGGCGTCCATCTGCCGGGAGATGCGTCCGCGGCCGTATTTCCCCGTTACGGCAAGCAGGCGGCGTTCGCCGATGCGGTGGGAGGCGACCTGGGCGGCCAGGTCGCCTCGGCGTTCCTCCGGCGTGCGGACGTTGGCGAGGATCAGGTCGAGGGTTTCGTTTTGGATCTCGCCACGCCGGAAAAGCTTGACCGGCGGTATCCGAAGGCCTTCCTGATAGATCTCGCGGGCAAGGGGCATCGAGCCGGGTGACATACCGCCGACGTCGGCATGGTGGGCGCGGGTGGCGAGGTAGTAGGTGGGTTTAGGGTCGTCGGCGGTGAAGACTGCAGAGACGGAAGTGATGTCGGGCAGGTGTGTGCCGCCGCGGAAGGGGTCGTTGAGAATGACGATGTCTCCGGGGTCGATCGTATGGGAACGCAGAGCTTCGGCGACCGAGAAGGGCATGGCGCCGAGATGGACCGGCATGTGATCGCCCATGGCGATGGTTTCGGCGTGCCGGTCGTAGACGGCGCAGGAGAAGTCCAGCCGCTCCTTGATGTTGGCCGAAAAGGCGGTGCGCCGAAGGACGATGCCCATTTCGTCGGCGATGGAGAGAAAGATGTTCCGAAAAACTTCGAGTTCAAGGTTGAGTCCGCTCATGGGGTGAGTCACAGTTTGGTCAGGATCAGGTTGCCGGCGGAGTCGCCACGAGAGGCCCACCCGGGCGGGATGTAGACGCTCGAGAAGGTCTCGGCCTGGGTGGGTGCATCCAGATCGATCTTGTCAAGCGGAGCGACGGCTCGGATGCGGGCGGTGACGGCTTCGACAGCGAGGCCGGAATGATCGTAGCCGTAGCGTTTGCGGTGGGCGTCGTGGAAGCGGTCGCGATCGGTGGCGGGGACGGTGATTTCGAAGGACTGACCTTCGTAGCGCAGGTCGATCTGGCGTTCGAAGTGCACGTGAGGGAGACCTTCAGCGGCGAACTCGCGGGAGGCGCGGGCTTCGAGTTCGGTGAAAACCTCGTTGACATTGCGGCCGAGGGTGGATTGAGAGAAGTCGCGGACGCAATCGGCGGACAGCATGCCCAAGGCGGACAGCACGCCGGCATGCTGGGGCACGATAACTGTTTTCATTTCGAGGCGGGCGGCAAGCTCGCAAGCATGCTGCGGTCCGGCGCCGCCGAAGCTGAGCAGGGCGAAGTCACGGGGGTCGTAACCGCGCTCGACCGAGATGGCGCGGATGGCGCGCTCCATGTTGGAGTTGGCGACCTGAATGATGGCCTTTGCGAGTGAGTCAGGAGACGTGCCGACGGATTCGGCGAAGCTCGTCATGTGCCTGCGTGTGCGTTCGATGTCCAACGGCATGCGGCCGCCGAGGAACTGTTCCGGGTCAAGACGGCCAAGCATGAGGTTGGCGTCGGTGACAGTGATTTCATCGCCTTCGCCGTAGCAGACCGGGCCGGGGTGGGCGCCGGCGCTGCGGGGTCCGACGCGGAGGGCGCCGGCGGAATCGAGATAGGTGATCGAGCCGCCCCCGGCGCCGACGCTGTGGATGTCGAGCATCGGCACGCGAATGGGGAAATCTCCGATCTTTGATTCGGTGGTGTAAGTGAAGCCGTTGTCGTAGAGAGAGACATCGGTAGAAGTGCCTCCCATGTCGAAGCTGATGATCTTTTTGAAACCCGCCGATCGTGCCACGGCGGCAGCCCCGAGCACGCCACCGGCGGGACCGGAGAGGACGGTGTGGATGGCGCTGTGGCCGGCTGCCCGAGTGGAGATGGAGCCTCCGTTCGATTGAAAGACGCGGAGGCGGCCGGCGGTCAGTTGCTGATCGAGGCGGCGGAGGTAGCGGTCCATCAGCGGTGAGACATAGGCATTCACGACGGTCGTGGACGCGCGCTCGTATTCACGGTATTCCGGAAGGATTTTGTGTGAGAGGGATACGAAGAGGCGCTCCAGCTTGTTGCCGAGCAGCCGTTCGTGGGTGGGGTTCGCGTACGAGTGCAGCAGGCAGACGGCGACCGACTCGGCCCCGGCCTCGCGAATCCGGCGGGCGAGATCTTCGATGGCTTCGTTTGTCAACTCGCGCTCGACGGAGCCGTTATGGAGGATGCGTTCGGGAGCGCCGAAGGTGAGGTTCCGAGGGACGAGCCGAGGTCGGGAGGCGGCGAAAAAGTTATAGAGTTCTGGGCGGTTCTGGCGCCCGATTTCGAGGATGTCTTCAAAGCCTTCGGTGGTCACGAAGGCGGTGCGTGCGCCCTTGCGTTCGAGCAGGGCGTTGGTCGCGACGGTCGAGCCGTGGACGATCTCGTCGGCTGCGATGTCGGCGAGTACCTTGATGATGGCGCGTGAGGGGTCATCGGGCGTGGTGCGGGTTTTGCGTGCGAAGTAGCGTTCACCATCCCTGATAAGGAAGTCGGTGAACGTGCCGCCGGTGTCGACGCCGACCTGGATGTGAGGGGTTGGCACTCGCAGAATCCTGAATTGTAGGATACGGGTGATTCGAGATTCAGAAAGGGCCGGATCCGCGTCTGGCGTACTGGGCCGGAACGCGGCGAATCCATCGGTGATCCAAAGCTGATAGGCCTGTCGGATCGTTCTACAAGGCGCTGTCCGGCGTTATCGCCCCGGTCCCAGTGGGACTTGGCGGTCGGGTTTGGGCTTGGCGCGGATCAGGCGCCAAGGCCTCTGCCGCAATTCATCCGTTAGTTCCTCGACATTCCGGGATGCGACGCGGAAGTTCTCGATCGATTCGTTGACGTTTTCCTCGTTCACTGCGACCAGGGCCTGAATCTGGTCGAGTAGTTCGCGGGCTTCGCGTAGGGTCAACCCCAACTCTTTGAGGTCGTGCTTGAGCGGCTCACGAGTATCCTGGATCATTCCGTTGAAGTTGGTGACCGTTACATCGGTATTCTTGGCCAGCTTGGTGAATTCGTCGGTCATTCCCTGAGCTTTTTCGAGAGTCTCTCTGATGTCGTTGGTAACTTGATCAATCTTGGGGCGGAGTTCTTCGACGAGCAGGTTCGTGTTTTCGAGCATCTTCTCGACGTTGCGCTGGTTTTTGCTGCCGGTCAGCTCTTGGAGGTTGGTCAGGAGCACGTGGGCGTCTTCGGCGACCATACGAAAGTCGCGCTGCACAACTCTCATCACATCCTCTGCCGTGTCGGTAACGTCAGCGATTCTCTTGGTGAGGTCGTCAAGGGTTACGGTTTCCATCGAATCAATGGCGCCGCCGGGCTCGATGCGCGGGGCGTTCATTTCGCCCGGCGTCACCTCCAGGTAGTTATTGCCCAACGCGCTGAGAGAAGCGATCCTGGCGACGGACTTGGCGTTGACGGGCACATCTCCGCGCATCTCCAGCATGACCTCGATGCGTGTCGGATCTTCTGTCCAAGGCCGAATGTCGGTAACGATGCCGGCTTTGAGCCCGCCGAAACGTACCGTGTGTCCGGACTCCAACCCGCCTGCGTAGTCGAAGTAAGTTTTGTAAGGGATATTCTCCCCTGCTAACTCTATGTTTGCCACGGAGATGAAGGTCGCCACGAAGATGATCAGGGCGAAGATGACGAAGGCGCCGACTTTGGCTTCATTGCTCATGAGGAATCCTAGATTTTTGTAAGCGTCTGGAGGTAATCGTCTTGACCGCCCGCAGCCTGGTCAGGAACGCGATCGAGGAACTGGCGGATGCGAGGGTGAGTGCTTTGGCGAATCTCCTCGGTGGTGCCTACAGCAAGAATCTTCCCATGCCGTAGCATGCACATGCGATCGGCAATCAGAAAAGCGCTGGCGAGCTCGTGCGTCACGACGACGATGGTCATCTTGAAAGCGCTCTTGAGTTTCAGAATGAGGCTGTCGATTTCAGCGGCAATGATGGGGTCCAGGCCCGCTGAGGGCTCATCGAAGAGCAGGATCTCGGGATCCATCGCGATGGCGCGGGCAACCGATGCGCGTTTGCGCATTCCGCCCGACAGTTGTGCCGGGTAGAGATTCTCGGCGTCTCCGAGACCGACCTGGGAGAGTTTCATCCGGGTCATGAGCCGAATGGTTGACTCGGCCAGATTGGTGTGCTCGCGCAGCGGTAACGCGACGTTGTCGGCCAATGTCATCGAGTTGAACAGAGCCGCGCTTTGGAACGAAATGCCCATGATGCGGCGGATATCATTGACTTCTTCCTCGGCAGCACAGGCAATATCAACGTTCTTGATAAAAACATGACCGGAGGTGGGCTTGTCGATCCCCATGATCCGGCGGAGCAGAGTGCTCTTGCCAGACCCGGAACCGCCCATGATTACCATCGTTTCGCCGCTGAAGATGTCAAGGTTGACGCCGTCGAGAACCGTCTTGTCGCCATAGCGAACCACCAAATCGCGCACCGAGATGATCGGTGCATCGGAGGCCCAATTTGCACGGCTGCCAGGAAGTTTCGGTTCACTCATCGCCAGAAGAAGTAGAAGAACGCCGTAAACAAAAGGTCGGCCAGGATGATCAGAAAGATCGACTTCACAACGGCCGCTGTGGTCGAACGGCCGACGCCGACGGGTCCTCCCGTGACGTGAAACCCTTCGTAGCAACCGACATGTACGATGATCGTTCCGAAAGCAATGCTCTTGATGAGCCCGGATACGATATCACGAAGTAAAAGTGCTTCTAACATGGCTCGAATGTAAAGGGCAAATCCCATATCGAGCGTGAAATAGATGTAGATTCCCCCGGCGAGGATACCCGCCGTATTGGCGGCGATGGTCAGGCACGGGAGCATGAGGAGCATCGCGATGTATTTGGGCACCAGCAGGAACTCGATGGGGTCGAGCGCCATTGAGCGGAGCGCGTCGACTTCTTCGGTGACGACCATGGTTCCGATCTCGGCCGAGAAGGCCGACCCGGAGCGGCCTACGACGACAATCGCAGTGATCAGCGGACCGAGTTCCCGTGTCATGCTTACGGCAACGAGATTGATCACGAGCTGTATGGCGCCGAGCTGCCGCAGTTCGGCTCCGCCCTGCAGGGCCATGATCAATCCTGTGCAGGCGGCAATCAGGCAGACGACGGGAAGAGCATTGACGCCGACGACCGCCATGTGCTGAATCGTGCTGGCCCAGCGGAGTCGACTGCCGGTGAGTGGGTTGGCGCGCCAGGCAGCAGCGACGCCGCGATAGAACTGAATGCTCAGCCCACCGATATACTCGGCCCGCTGGATAGTGCCTCTGCCGACGGATGCAAAGAGCGACATGAATGTGACTGAAGCGGTGAGGCGTCCGTTGAGTGGCGGTGTCTGTACGCCGCAAGGCCGTTCAGGTTACGGCTTCCTCCGTTTCGGCGATCTCGAAGACATTCAGCAGGCGAGTCAACTCGAGCACGTGACGCGGTCCCTCGCGCAAGCCGACAAGGACGAAACGGCGGTTCTGCTTTCTGGCTTCCTGCAAGCCCTCGACCAGACTGGCGATGCCGGAGCTGTCGATATAGGACACTTCGGCTAGGTTGACGATGATCTGCTCCTGTTGGCGCTTGCGGAAGAGATCCAAAACCGTCTCGCGTAGCTCAGGAGAAGAGTAGAGGTCGATGTCTCCTTCCACGTACACAACTGACCGTGTTCCTATACGCTTTATGTTCAAGTCCATGGCTCAAGTTCACTTGGCATGCGCCTTGATTCGTTTCCTCATACGCATACAGTTCTTGCCGTCCCGGCGTTCATATTCGATTTCGTCCATGACCGTCTGCATCAGAAACATGCCGCGTCCTCCCGCGCGCAACTCGTCGGGGGGAGGGAGCGGCTGGCTCATGGGGTTGAACGGTTCGCCGTTGTCGTGGATTTCCACCTCGATAGCATCGTCGCTGTACAGGGCGGAAACGGTGAGGCGTTGCTTGCACTGCCCTTGGTAAGTGTGCTTGATGACGTTGGCGGACGCTTCGTCGACCGCCAAGACTACCTCGCGCGCCGATTGTGCATCCAGACCCTTCAGCTCGGCGTATTCCGTAACGACGCGTCGGATCAGGCTAAGCCAGCGCGGATGGCTGGCGACTGTGATCTCGACCTCGGCGGCCATTCAGTTCGTTGGGAGCTAGCGGGGACGCCAGGGACGCGCGTGTCAGGCGAAATTATAACATGCGGTACCTGGATCTCCGGAACCGTCGTCGGCCTTGAATTCATTGGAGAAAGCGGCGGAATTGCTATCGTGAGTCGGTGCCGGACCGGGTGTCACCGGCGCGCTGCGGCGCCTTCCAAACTCTCCTCCGCGTAGAGGCGGAGGATGCCTTTGCGTCCGATACGATCCACGCCGACTCCCTGTTTGCCGCGATGTCGGAACGCGACCGAGCGCTTGCTCAAGAGATCACCCTGGGGTGCCTGCGATGGCAGGGCGCAATCGACGCAATGCTGGCGGATGTGGCTCGGAGGCCGGTCGGAGGACTGGATCGAGAGGTTCGAATCGCTCTGCGCATGGGTTGCTATCAAATGCGCTATCTGGACCGGATCCCGGATCGGGCAGCCGTTTCGGAGAGCGTGGATCTGGTCAAGAGATCCGGGAAGCGGTCCGCTGCCGGGTTTGTGAACGCCGTTCTGCGAACCTTGCCTCAGCGCGCTGAGGAGGAGGTCGAGCTGGAACGGGCTCATCCGCAATGGCTCCTGGATCGATGGACTGAATGTTTCGATAAAGAGACGCTTGCGGGCATCCTCAAGGCGAACCAGACGCCGCCCCGCACGTATCTTCGGTTGAACGCGCAATATCCGCTCGAGGAGACCCTGGAGCAACTGGGTGAGGAAGGCGTCGAGACGCAAGCGACGGAACTGGTCCACGCGCGCCTGCTCGTAAGAGGCAAACCGATGTTGACGTCGTGCTGGCGCGATGGGCGAGTCCGCATCCAGGATCTGAGTTCGCAAATGATCGTTCCCCTGCTCAATCTGTCTCGGGAGCACCGGTTTCTCGACCTTTGCGCGGCGCCTGGGGGTAAAACCGCGCAAGCGTTGGAGGCAATCGGCACGAGTTCGAGAGCCGTCGCGGCCGACCGCCACGTTCACCGCCTTCGCATTCTCGGGCAACTGGCGGCAACTCCCGTAAAGAAAGTAGTTCTCGATGCCGCCGCCCCACTTCCTTTCCGAACGAAGTTTGATCGTATTCTCGTGGATGTGCCGTGTTCCGGCACCGGGACCCTGGCCCGGAACCCTGAAATCAAGTGGCGTTTGATACCGCAGGACCTGAAGGACCTCGCGGTGAAGCAGAAGAGCATTCTGAACTGCGCTCTTGACTCATTGAAATTCTCGGGAGCCTTGGTCTACTCCTCTTGCTCTCTGGAGCCGGAGGAGAATCAGGGAGTTGTCCAAGCGGTGCTTGAGGAGAGAACCGAATTTCGGGTCGATGCGTATCTGGAAAGAGTGCCCGGTCGCGACCCGGGAGACGGGTTCTTCGCCTGTCGGTTCGTGCGACGGCGTGATTTGTGAGCCGCAGGAACGCACAGCTTCGCGATAAAATGAGGATCAGTTATCCTCCTGGTCGTCTCACCTTGGTCTGCGTTTCGCCCCATGTAGGGAGGCGAAGGGCGTGAGAGGGCCGTCAGGGTGAGGCGCACGCCGCTTGCCGCGCGCAGGTGTGATTGAAGGTGCATTGAGAACGGCAAGCAAGTGCAACGAAGTCATGGCGGTCTGATTGCGTGCTGCGACCGTCAAGTGGTGAGAATGGCAGGCTAGCCTAGGCACACCATGGTTGAGATCGCTCCTTCGATTCTGGCTGCGGATTTTGCCCACTTGGGCCGCGATGTGAAAGCGGTCGAGCGGGCCGGCGTTTCGATGATCCACGTGGATGTGATGGACGGGCATTTTGTGCCCAACATCACCATCGGCCCACCGGTCGTTCGCTCGCTGCGCAAGGCGACCGATCTCTTGCTGGACTGCCATTTGATGGTCGAGAACCCGGATCTGTATATACCTCAGTTCGCGGTATCGGGCGCGCGGATGATTTCGGTTCATCAGGAAGCATGTCCTCACCTGGACCGAACGATTCAGCTCATCAAGGATAATGGCGCGGCTGCGGGCGTCGTGCTGAACCCGGCGACGCCGGTGCACACGCTGTCGACAATACTCGGCGCGGTGGACTTCGTGTTGGTCATGAGCGTCAATCCCGGGTTTGGCGGCCAGAAGTTCATCGAGTATGCGCTTGACAAGATCCGGGAACTGGATCGGCTGAGGCGTGAGCGGCGGCTTTCTTATCGCATTGAGATTGACGGCGGTGTTTCTGAAGACAATGTCGGCGAGATCGCAAGCGCCGGATGCGATATCATCGTGGCTGGATCGAGCATTTTCGGTCGGGACGATCCGGCTGCGGCAGTCGCAGGATTGCTCCGTAGGGTAGAGGATCAGGCGTTTCTCCGAGCTTAGAATACGTAGGGTTGGATAGGTGAAGACATGAAGCGAAACTTGTTGGTCATTGCTGTTTGCGGGATGGCTGTGAGCCTTCTGGGAGGGTGCGGCCGCAAAGCCTATGAGAATCCGATCGCCACGAACTCCCAGCAGCCGGACAAGATCCTTTTCGACAAAGCCATCAACGATCTCGAGAGGCGGCGCTACGAGTTGACGCGTCTGACGCTCAATACATTGATCAATACCTATCCCGACAGCGAGTACATCGCCAAAGCCAAGCTGGCCATTGCCGACAGTTGGTATCGCGAGGGGACGCGCCACGCCTTGGCCCAAGCGGAAGCGGAATACAAAGACTTCATGACGTTCTTCCCGACCATGGAAGAGTCGGCGGAGTCGCAGATGAAGATCTGCAAGATCCACTACGACCAGATGCACAGCGCCGACCGCGATCAGACGCATGTGGCAAAAGCGGAGCAGGAATGCCGGCAGATGCTGATGCAATACCCCGACAGCCGCCATGCCGATGCGACGCGGCAGATGTTGCGTGAAGTTCAGGAAGTGTTGGCGGACGGCGAGTTTCGGGTCGGCGCGTTCTATTCCTTCAAGGGCAGCTACCGTGCCGGTGCGAATCGCCTGCGGGCTGTGACAGACCACTATCCGCTGTTTAGCCGCAGCGACGAAGCGCTATGGACGCTCGCCGATACGTACCTGAAGATGGGCGACGAGTACGAGGAGCAAAGGGCTGACGCTCTGTCCCGGCTGGTGCGGGACTATCCCCTGAGCGAATTCCTCGATCGCGCGAAACAGGAGTTGGTGGCGATGAATCGGCCCGTGCCCGAGGCGGACCCTGCGCGCTTCGAGTTAATGAAGTACAACATCGATCACCGTACGAAGAGAGGCATCTACGGCAAGATGTTTGGATTTTTCGGAACCGGCCCGAACGTTCGTAATGCCGCCAAGGCAGGCGACCCGGTGATGACGGCTCTGATGCCGACGACGCCGATGGGAGTGGGCGAAACCCGCGTCGAGGCGGATGCAACCGCGGGCGTCACCGTCGAGACCATCTCGGGAGAAAGCAAGCTGGACACCGAGCCCGACGCTCGCCGGGGGGTTCAGCAGAACGAGTCGGAAGACGAACAGGAGTCCGGTCAGCAGGAACAGTGAGCGTCATCCGGGCCGCCCTGGTCCGCCGGTCTCGCCGATGGAATGGGATGCGGACAAGGTTCCGGATATCGACTCCGGGATTTGCGGTGCGGGTCTGGGGTCTCAGTTGCTGACCTGCATTTTTTTACCAAGTGGCGAGGCGAAGTACGAGAGAGGGCTGTCAGGACGAGGCGCAAGCCGCACGGCTCGCGCAGGCGTACTTGAACAGTACGTCGAGCACGGCAAGCAAGCGCAACGAAGTCATGGCGGTCGTATCGTGTGCTTCGACCGTCGGGTGGTGAGAAATACAGGCTAGGCCCCACCCATGGTTTTCACGAATCACGGCCTTTTTATCGCCTGCCCCGGACGTCAGGTGGTGCGAAATGCAGGCCGATCGCTGTGAGTGTGTTTCGTGAGCACAATCCTGTTGGCTGACGACAACCCCCATGCGCGCCGTATGGGAAGTGAGATCTTGGTGGAAGAAGGTCACCAGGTCGTTACCGTCGAGAGCGGCGACGAGGCGGTTGCCTGGCTCGACTCTCACCGCCCGGACCTTGTGTTGGCAGACACGGAAATGCCCGGCGCGAGCGGCTACGAACTTTGCGGGTTCGTACGGTCGCAACCTGAGTTCGGGAACGTCAAAGTAGTGTTGCTGCATCCTCCTCTGGAACGGTTCGACGAACGTCTCGCTGTGGAAGTTGGCGCGGATGGCATGTTGCAAAAGCCCCTGGATGCGGAGGCCCTCATCGAAACCGTTTCCTCGTTGCTTGAGAACAACGGTGCTGCTCAACCCCCAGAGGGGCAACCAGGATCGGAGAGCTTGGGAACAGCCGGAAACACTGAGCCTGCGTCAGGCGATTTGGAAGGACGGTCTTCGGATCAGCAGACTGCCGATCCGTTTGCGGAGGTCGTCGAGCAAGTGCTGTCGGAACCGGGCTCTGAACGTGAGCTGCGTGACCGCGTTCGTTCAGCCGTGGCGGAAGTGATGGAGGTCGCCATGCCGGATTTGGTCGATCGGATCACCGAACGGGTCCTCCAAACAATACGCAAGGCTTGACACTCGCAGGAAATAGCCTGTCTTTCTCACCACGCGGCGGGGCGAAGTGCGTGAGAGGGCCGTCAGGACGAGGCGCGAGCCGGGCGGAGGAAAAAGGCGCGCGCAGGCGTACTTGAACAGTACGTCGAGTACGGCAAGCAAGCGTTGAGAAGGGAAAGCGAAGTCATGGTGGTCGTATCGCGTGCTTCGCCCCGTCGGGTGGTGAGAAAGGCAGGCTTGAACGATGGCAATGAACAGCTTCGATATTGTTTGCCGTATCGACGTCGAGGAGGTCAGCAACGCCGTCAATCAGGCCATGAAGGAAGTACGGAATCGTTACGATTTGAAGAAGACCAGGAGCACCATTGCAGTAGATCGGGCGGGCAGTAGGATCGTCGTCCGAAGTGAGGATGATTTTACGCTCAAGCAAGTGCTCGACGTGTTGGACCAGAAGCTTGTTCGCCGGAATGTTCCTCTGAAGGCTCTGACGTACGGACCGGTCCGGGAAGCGGCCGGCTCGACGGTACTGCAGGAAATCGCCATGCAGCAGGGCATCCCGATCGAGAAGGCGCGCGAGATGGTCAAGCTGATCAAGCAGCAGAAGCGCAAAGTTCAGTCCTCGATTCAGGGAGATCAGGTACGGGTGAGCGGCAAGAAGCGGGACGACTTGCAAGCTGTGATGGCGATGCTGAAGGAGAAAGACTTCGGCATCGACATGCAGTTCACGAATTACCGCAGCAACTAGCGAGGAAGTCCTCGGACCGACAAGCAGGACAACGGATCGCCGCGTCAACTTGACTCGAATGTGAACCTTGGCAGCGAAAAAAACTGGAAATCCTCCGCGTGTAAGCGTATGGCTCGAGTGCTTAAATCCACGTTCATCCAGGGACCCGCGGGCCGGCTTGAGGCGCTCCACGAGGAGCCGGACGAGGGCGCACGCCTTGATCGGGTCGTCGTCGTGTGTCATCCCCATCCGTTGTACGGTGGGACGCTCCACAACACAGTGGTTTTCCGGCTGGCGCGGGCGGCGCGGCGGGCTCACTCTGCGGTGCTGCGATTCAACTTCAGGAGTGTTGGACTAAGCACTGGCTCCTACGACGAAGGCGAAGGAGAGCAGGACGACCTGCGTGCGGCATTGGCTTACATGAATGACCGTTACCCCGGGTTGCCGTTGGTAGTCGCCGGATTCTCTTTCGGTGCGAGGGTGGCGTTGCGGCTGGCATGCCGCGATTCTCGGATCGAGCGGGTCGTGGCCGCGGGCACGCCGGTGGTATTCAAACTCGATTGGAGCCATGTCGCTCGATGCGGCTGCGCGCAGATCTTCTTGCACAGTACGAACGACGAGTATGGCCCAAGAGAAGCGATGGAGAGTGTCTTTGCCGTTGCGTCGGAACCCAAGCGGATCAACTGGATCGAGTCAAGCGATCATTTTTTCAGTGACAATCTCGATGGCCTCGAAGAGGCGGCGTATGAGGCGATTCGGACGCACGTCACCACCGCAATATAAACCTCACGAGCCCGTATGCGCCCTGGTCGGAATCAGTCTTTTATGTAGGGACTCTTGGTGGCTGATGTCGCTTTGCAAAAAAAGTGACAGCCACCGAAGGGAGGTCATGATACCGTCGCGGCAAAGGCTGTCCAAATACGGCTGCTGATCTTGTGCGCAGGTTGCGGTTTGCCTTATCTCATGTCGTCCAGCTCGTCTTCCGGATCGCTTTCCGCTGGGGTGCGAGGCTGAATGCGGACATGGGTTGCACGGCCTGCTTGCACTTCGACGACTTCGGCATCGGCCCCCTCCAGCTTGACGGCATCTCCGACCTTGAGTAGGCGGCCCAATTTACTGACGAGCAGTCCCGAGACCGTATCGGCCTCAGAGTCGTCGAAGTTGAGCTTGAGCTCTCGGTTGATGCGCTCGATGGGTAATTGACCCGCAACGAGATAGCGCCCTTCGCCCTCAGGGACGACCTCGGGCATTTCAGTGTCGAACTCATCCTGCACGGCGCCGACGATCTGTTCCAGCACGTTTTCGAGAGTGACGATCCCTACTGCCGTTCCGAACTCATCGATCACGGTGGCCATGTGCTGGTGGGTGCTCTGCATCTGCCGCAGCAGGCGGCTGATGGGCATGGATTCCGGGACCGTTCGCAGGGGCCGCACGACGCTGTCGACTTGGAACGGTTGGTCCTGGGGAGTTCCCAGTAGATCCTTGATGTGCACCAGGCCGAGAGCGTCGTCGAGGTTGCCCTCGCACAACGGATAGCGCGTGTGTTTCGTCCGCTGGGCTATTTCTATGCAACGAGATAGTTGCCATGTGCGGTCGAAGATGACGACCTCGCGGCGCGGCACCATGATTTGCCGCACGACGAGCTCGTCGAAATGGAACACGGCGCTCAGAAGTTGCAGTTCAGCAGGTGTGATCTCGCCGGACCTGCCGCCTACCTGGATCATGGCCTGGATTTCGTCCTCGGTCACGGAGGGGGTCGATGTCCTCACGGTGAAGAGCTTCGCGAAACCTTGTGTCACCTTGATGATGGGGTAAAGCCCCTGCTGCATCACCGTCACCGGCCACACGACAAGGTGCCAAACGCTTTTCCAATGGACGGCGCCGTAGGTCTTGGGCAGGATCTCTCCGAGAAACAGGATCGCGATTGTCAGCAGCGCCGAGAAGGCAGGTACCCATGCGGTCCCGAGTACGGTAGTGGCATACATGCCCGCGATTGTGGCCCCCGCGGTGTTGGCGATCGTATTGAGGATGAGGATGGCGGATGTCGGCCTCGCGATGTCCTTCTTCATGTCGATGAATCGCCTCGCAAGCCGGCGGTGCTTCCCGACAGTTCGTGCCGACTCGAGCGCGGCCATGCGGGTCGAATAGAGCGTCGACTCGAACAGGGAACACATGCCCGAGATAATGACGGTCACCGCCGCCACCAAGAGAAGGATGGTCATTCTAAGGTCTCCTTATCCGGAGTGCTGAAGGGTTGTGCGCGCGCTTGAAGTCGCCCCCGTGACTGTCACCACGGGCTGCTGGCCTGCAGGTCTCCCCACGTGAGGAGGCAAACTGCGTGAGAGGGCCGTCAGGACGAGGCACGAGCCGCCGGACGCACGCAGGTGTACTTGACTCAACCTCGAGCAGGGCAAGCAAGCGAAATGAAACCATGGCGGTCTTATCTCCTGGTTCGACCGTCAGGTGCTGAGATATGCAGGTCAGGGTGTCTCGCCAAACCACTTTTCGTAAAGTCTGCGGTGGGTCCCATCCTCTTGCAGATCAAGGAGGACGCGGTTGACCTTCTCGCGAAGAGGGCTTCCGTTCGGGAACGCCATTCCGTACAACTCGGTATTGAGAAGCGGCCCGACCAAAGCAACGTGGCTTTCACTGTTTTCTTTCACGTATTGAAGGAGCGGTGGTGCATCGAAGACGATGGCGGCCACTTCTCCGGCCTCGAGAAGGTCATAGGCGTCCTCGATTTCTTGGACTTCGACGAGGTGGGCTTCCAAACCGCGAATCACATCCGTGCTGGTGGAACCGGCCACCGTCGCTACTCGACGCCGGCGCAGGTCTTCGGGCCCGCTGATGCCAATATTGAGTTGCGCGAGCGTGAGGCCCGCTGACAGTTCTGCAATGATGATCCCGAAAAGGGAGATGCCGGTGACCATGACCAGGAGTGCGACGAATCGTCCGATCCAGCGCTGAGGCGTAATGTCGCCATAGCCGACGGTCGTCACCGTAGCCAGGATGCACCAGGCGGCCTCGAAGATCCCAGGGATGTAGCCTCGGCTGATCGATTTGCTGCCTCGCTCCGCAAAGAACAGGATGTGGGAACAGATGAGCATGAAGCCAAGCAGGTAGCCGAGCGGCTTCACGATGCCGGACTCGGTCACTCCCCGCAGCAGGCGGAAAAGGCTCGATTCTTCGTGATTCACGCCTGCCAGAATACGCAATCCCGAACGCATGTAGGGATGGCTGAAATCCATCTCGCGTTCTCGCCTGCCGTTGATGGTGATGCCTGCGACCGCAGCGTCCACTTCTCCTTCCTTCACGGCTTTCAGTAATTGCTCGAAGGGAAGAAGCTTGTACTTGCTCTCGATTTCAGCGGCCCGGCGAACTTCTTCCCAGAGCTCGATGTCGAAACCGGTGTAGGAGTCCTGCCCGGCGCCACCCTCCATCACGTTGGGGGGGAATAGGGCAATTCCAACGGTTGTTTCGGAATCGGCGCCGGAGAGCAGGGTCGTGGATACAGCGAAAAGGAAGAAACCAAGCAGCCACGGGGGCTGTTGCATGAAAGGGATTGTAGCAAGCCCATCGACGGCGTCGGAGTGAAGTCGCCCAGTGGCGATGCGGAAGGCTTGAGGCTGTGTACGGTGTGAAATTCTTTCATGGGTGTGCATCTGGTTCATACCGGTTGCACCTGATGTCATGCTCGAGTTGCATCTTCACGAAAGAGCTGAAAGTGCTGAACTCCAAAGACTTGCGAGTTACTCAACGACACACGCGGGGTTTGGAGCCCTTGTTGCACAAGATGGGTCAAAGATGCGATTGAGCGTAGCCGCCATCACCGCCAATCGAACCGATACCGTTACCCAAAGGAGAGCCTGATGAGCATAACGACGACCCAACCTCAACCCCTGAAGAAGTCCCCTTCCGGGCAGATGATCGCATTGGCGCTTGTGATTGTTTTTGCCGCTGCGACGAATGTCTATCTTTTTTCGCGCGTGAAGAGCCTGGAAGTCGAAGCGCACACATTGCGCGCGAATCTGGAAACGGAGATCACCAAGGTCAACGAGTCTTCCGCCTATCGCAGCGTTCAGGCGCGGCGTGAGTTTGAAGACTTGCGCGAGGAGGTCAAAAAGACCCGATCGCAGATCAGCAAGGAGACCGACGCGAACACGCGGGCGCGCACCCGGCGCCTTGCCGACAACGTTGCCAGGAAACAGCGCGAGCAACAGGAAATGTTGCTGGGCGAAATCCGGGTAGCCTCCGGTAAGGCCGGGAAGGCCCAAAGTGGTGTTGACGAAGTGCGCACCGACGTCCAGGCAATGCGCTCCGATGCCGAACAAACGCGCACGCAACTCAACGAGGCAGGAGCTATGCTCCGCTCTACGCACAATCATGTCATGGATCTCGATGGACAGGTGAGCGGTAACGCCGCAGGCATCGAGAAGCTGCGCCAACTGGGCGAGCGCGAGCGGATCGCCTTCGCCCTCAAGAGGACGGACCGTCTGCAGCGGGTCGGTGGGATCTATCTGCGCCTGAAGAATACCAGTCCCAAAAACAATCGCTTCACGCTCGAAGTGATGGCCGATGACAAGAAGGTCGAGCAGAGGAAAAAGCATGTCCACGAGGCGATGCGCTTCTATCTGCCGGGCACCGGGCAGCCGTATGAGATCGTGATCACAGCGGTCCAAAAAGACCAGGTGAATGGATACCTGAGCAGGCCGAAACTGCACGCCAACCGCATTGCCGCGATGGCGTCACGCTAAGTCGAACGCAAGTGCGGCCCCGCTGGCGAGGCGGGGCCGCACCTTCACCCTGTCCCGGCAGCCTGGATTTCACACCACGTGGCGAGGTGAAAAGCGTGAGAGGGCCGTCAGGATGAGACGAGCCGCTTGGCGTCGGCAACACGCCGTTAACAGCCCGTGTTGAAAGCCCGCGTAGCACCGAAAGCGGCTCGCCTGGCACTGTGAACGGCGCTGCGCCTGACACGGGCTGTTAAGGTTCGCCGGCCCTCAGACATTTCTTTCTGGAGCGAACCAACCCCTGCCAGAGGTTTTTAACCAATAACTAACCACTAACCACTAGCAACTGCCTTTTTATCGATGTCAAGTCAGGCCAGGAACGGACCCGTCACCTCGAAAGTCATGCCGTCTTCCGATTCACCCGTTGCGCCGCGCTGCGAGCTGAAGTACAGCCGCGTCCCGGATGGATCGAAGACGGGTCCGGTGATCTCCGACTTGTCGTGGCCGACGACTCGGAGCAGGGCCGCCGTTTTCCGTCCGGGTAGAACGGCGACGATCTGTTGGTCGCCGCCGTCTTCCGCCACGATGACGTCCCCGGTGGCCGATACGGTGATGTTGTCGACGCCGGTCAGTTCGGGCTCCGCGTGGTCGTCATCGTCGTAAATGACGGTGATGGTGCTCGCGGAGATGTCATAAGCCCAGACGCGCCCGTCCTGCGTTGTTGTGAAGTAGATGACTTGCTCGTGCTGCCAGATGCCCTCGCCCCCTCTGAAGGCAGTGGCCTGCGGAACCTGCATGCGTGTGGGCTGTACGGCTCCGCTGGGGTCTTTCACGCGATGCCACGCCACTTTGCCGCCGTCCATGACTTCCGCCGCTTCGAGCCGCCCGGCTGAAAGGTCAGGTGCACTGCTCCCTGGGCGAAAGCGGTAGAACAGTCCGTCGCCGGTGTCCTCGGTAAGGTAAACATCGTTCCGAACGGGATCGACTGCGGCGGCTTCATGTTTGAACAGGCCTAGCGCGGGACGGACGATCGCCTGCTTCTTGCCGAACGGATCGCACTCCCACACCTGTCCCTGATCGAACTCTTCGCAGGAAAGCCAGGTGCCCCAGGGCGTAGGGCCGCCGGCGCAGTTGGTGCTTGTGCCGTCGAGTATCGAGTAGGAATCGATCACCCGGCCCTCGAGGTCGAACCGCAACGCGCCCACGCCGCCTTGGTTGCCGCCGACCTCGCTATTGGAAACGTAGATCCAACCGTCGTCGGTGGTGAAGACGGCCGCTCCGTCGGGCGCCGGGTGCCAGCGGTACCCGCAACCCGGAACCGGTTCCTGGCTCGATCGCGCCACCACGCGTGATGTGAACCCCTCGGGCAGTCGCACGCCGTTTTCGTCCGGTGGCTGTAACGGGCCCAGCTTGCCCAAGCGGTCTCCGAGTCTCCGGCTCGGCGGCTCCCGTGTTGCGCCGACGGGGTTCGATTCCCGGCAGTGCGAGAGCATCGACCCGGTAGCCAATACGCCCATGCCCACAAGACCGTGCCGCAGGAATTCGCGGCGGCCTCGGTGGTCTCGCTGTTTTTTGGTTTTCGAACTGAACAGTGGCATTTCGATGCCCTCCTGATGTTTTGGAATCCGCAGCCTTAGCTGTATATTCTACCTGGACGGAGCTTCCGACACGCGTTCACACCCGCCAATAGGTGCCCTGAATCGTAGTCACTCCGTCGGAATCTTCTCCCCAGTAGACCGTGAAGAGTCCACCGTCTTCCTGGACGATCGACGTCGGATACCCCAGGTTCGAGCTTCCCAAATCGTCGCGCAGGATGACCTCGTTCTCGATGTCCCAGGTTTCGCCTTGGTCAGAGCTCACACAAGCCCGGATGCCGAATGGCTCGCGGCGATGGCCGTAGACGGTGACGACGCGTTCGTCAGGCAGTTGGACGATGTGCGCCGGAAACCCCCAGATCGGCAGTCTCTTGGGTTGTGACCAGGTGTGGCCGTTGTCATCGGACACCACTTGATAGAGATATCGTCCGCCGCTCTTCTCCGACGTCCGCACGTGGGAGATCAGCCGCCCGCTTTTGAGCCGGGCCAGACAGGGTTCGAAAAAGTTGACGCCGGGGTCGCGGGCGATTTCACGGGTCTCGCTCCAACTCTGGCCGCGATCCCTCGATACCGCGACGAAGGCTACGCTTTTACCCGGCTTGATCTCGCCGCCTTCATCCCGCTCGTTGCCGAGCGGCTCAAGATCCGGAACGCCTCGTGACTCGAAATACTCGTCGAAGAAGGGGTCTCCGGCGGCAAGCGGCAGAACGACCGTGCCGTCTTCCAATTCGACCGCGCCCTTCGGGCTGTAGCCGCTGATGAACGGCCCTGTATCGACCTCGACCGTTTCGTCCCATGTACGCCCGCCGTCGCTCGAACGATGCACGAATGTCCCGCGGTGCGTGCTGACCCAGGGATAGGGGTCCCGCGGCACGGCCCCCAGCAGGTCGGGCAGCTTGTCCGCGGTTTCCTTGGGATAGAACTGCCGGATGTAGACGCTCGCGAGCAAGGTTCCATCGGATAGAACGGCCAGGCCGGGACATTCGGCGCTGGTCCAGTTGAAGCCCGGATAGACGCGCGGGACCTCCCAGGTTTTTCCCAGATCGTCAGAACGGGTGAGGACGTTTTGGAAGCTTGGGTCGCTGGGCGGATGCTTCCACTCGTCGGGCAGCCGGTCGGTCACTTCACGCATGACCCCGAGCGAGAAGGCCACTACCCATTCTCCCTTTTGCGTGACGGCAATCGAGGGTCCGAGCACGTAACGGTACTTGTCTCGAAAGACCGTGATATTGCGAAACGGGGAACCTCCTTCGCCGGGGGCTTCCGTCGTCGGAGCTTGGCAGCCGGGAATCGAGACGCTGCAGATCGTGGCGATTCCCACACCGAGGCATTCGTTGAAGGCGCGTCTTGTATGCCTGTTGATTTCTTGCGGCGCCTCGCGGGTCGGGCTGTTCATCATGACTTTCCGCCGGCCTCCTTTCGCCTCGAGGTCGTTGACGCGCCGCCTTCCCACGGTGGTTTCGAGCAAAAAGCGGCAGTAACGGTGTGTGACGCTCGCGTGCGGATCTTCCATCACACGCGAGTCAGCAACCGCTCGCCGCTGCCTTTCACAGGGCTCGACTCAATGGTAGCAATCCCGCGGGGAGGATACACTGTCGTCGGTCTTCCTCATCCACCCGTCTGAATGAGTTCGTCTGATTTTGAGCCTGGATCGGCCGGCGGAAGCGCTTGCGGACATCTCCAGACACTTTGCGAAAAACTCGAAAGATGCCCCACCACCCCAATGTGAGGTATAGTTATACTGCGTAAAAGGGAAAGGTTCGCCCACTGATGAGCACAGTCGCTAAGGTACCCCCGCAATACGTAGGGCTCGAAGAAGCCCAGGAAATCAAGTTCCCCTTCCCGGGGATTCCAACGACCTCGGACGGCGCCGGAACGGTGGTGTGGGTCGAGACCCACATCTGCCAGGGTGCATGCGCCTATCCGATCACGTCCTCCACGACGATGGGTGGGGGTTTTGAATCGGCTGTCGCCAACGGCAAGAAGAATCTGTGGGGCGAGGAGTTGGTGTTCATCGAGCCGGAATCCGAGCACAGCGCCGCTACTACCTGCGAGGGTTTTGCCGTCAGCGGCGGTCGCGTCACGAACTTCACTTCCGGTCAGGGCCTGATCCTGATGAAGGAAGTCCTCTACACCATCTCCGGTAAACGCCTGCCGGTCGTGTTTCACATCGGCTCTCGCGCGGTTACCTCTCATTCGTTGAACGTCCACGCCGGCCACGATGATGTCTACGGTGTCGCCGACTGCGGCTGGGGAGTCATCTATGGGCGAAACGCGCAGGAATCGGGTGATTTGGCGCTCATCACCCGCCGCGTTGCTGAGGATTCCGACACGCCGTTCCTGAATGTGCAGGACGGCTTCCTCACGACCCACACGATCGAGAACGTCCGCTTGCCCGAACCCGAAATGATGAAGCTCTACGTGGGCGACCCGAATCGGCGTCTGCGTAATCTGATGGACCCTAAGATCCCTCTCATGTCGGGCGTCGTCCAGAACCAGGACTCCTACATGAAGGGCAAGATCGCCCAGCGGACCTACTACGACAAGGTCCTCGGCGCTGTCCGCCATGCGATGGATGAGTTCTTCGAGCTGACCGGCCGCCGCTACGATCCCGTCATGCCCTATCGCCTCGACGACGCCGAGTACGCCATCGTCGGGTCCGGGTGCATGATGGAGACGGCCGAAGCCGCCGTCGATTGGATCCGGGAAAACATGGGAGTGAAGGTCGGCCTGCTGCACGTCAGTCTTTTCCGCCCCTGGCCTTCGTACGATATCGTCGACGCCCTCAAGCACATGAGAGGCATTTCGGTAATCGAGCGCCTTGACATCCCGATGCAGCAGTCGAATCCGCAGCTTTGCGAGCTGAAGAGTGCGTTTGCCGACGCGCTGAGTGGGACGCCCGGCTATCCCGTGGTCGACCGCTTGCCGAAGTTCTATGGCGGCTCGGCCGGCCTCGGCAGCCGTGACGTGCGCGCTGGTGATTTCATCGCCGTGACCGAGAACATGTTGAGCGGCGATCCACGCTATTTCTTCAGCTTGGGCATCAAGCATGAGACCGCGCTGGTTCCCAAGATCGATCCCGACGTTCGCTCGCCGGGGTCGTTCTCCATGCGTGGCCATTCGGTGGGCGGCTATGGTTCCGTCACTACGAACAAGGTGATTGCGACCATCGCGGGCGAGGTGTTCGGAATGGACGTCCAGGCCTATCCGAAGTACGGTTCGGAGAAGAAGGGCCTGCCGACCACCTACTACCTGACGATTGCCAAAGAGCATATTCGCTCGCACTCCGAGTTGGAAAACGTGGAGTTCATTCCGCTCAACGACGTGAATGCCTTCAACGTCGGCGATCCCTTGGTGGGCTTGGCCCAGGACGGCATCGTCTTTGCGCAAAGCCATGATACGGAGCCGGCTGAGATTTGGAAGTCGGTCCCGGCATGGGCGCGGAACCGCATTCGTGACAAGAATGCGCGCTTCTTTGCGCTCGATACCGTGTCGATTGCCCGTGAAGTCGCTTCGGTAGCGGACCTCCAGCAGCGCATGCAGGGCATCGTTCTGCTGGGTGTCTTCCTCAAGGTGACGCCATTCTGCGAAGAGTCGAAGATCAGCGACGAAGACCTTTTCCGGGGTGTGGAGAAGTCTCTGCGCAAGTATTTCGGCAAACGCGGCGAGCAGGTGGTTCAGGACAACTTGACTTGCGTCCGCCGCGGCTTCACCGAGGTCATCGAAGTTCCGTCTGACGTCATGCGGGCAAATGCTGTATCCGACAAAGTTGAAGGCAGTTTGAGGATCATTCAATGAGCACACAGGTCGATCCCATACATCAAGCAAGACTGGCGGATTTCCAGGAGAACATCGTTGACGTCGCCGACTTCAACGAGCGTGTCGTCGGCGCTTACAACAACGGCACGGCCGAGATCGGGCTCGAAGCGGACGACCAGGTCGCCCGCAGCGTGATCCCCGCCGGCACCGGTGCGTTGCGCGATTTCAGCTACATTGCCCCGGACATCCCGGAGTTCCTTTCCGATCAGTGCGTGGGTTGCATGGACTGTGTGACGCAGTGTCCTGACACGGCCATCCTCGCCAAGGTCATCGAGCCCGAAACGCTCGATCAGAAGCTCGAGGGCATCAGCAACGAAGCCGAGCGCGGGAAGATGAGTGAGCAGTGGACCGAGACCAACAAGTATTGGAAGGTTCTCGAACGCAAGGGTATCGGCGGCGGAAAGTTCGGCATCTTCATCGACCCGACGAAGTGCAAGGGCTGCGCCGAATGCGTCGATGCCTGCGGCGATCACGACGCGCTGAAGATGATCCGCAAGGACGACGAGAACATGGAGTGGTACAAAGCCGCGTTCTCCTTCTTCAATGAAGCTCCCCCGACGCCGAAGAAGTTCATCAACGAGCGGGCCCTCGCCGACATGATGCTTTCCGACGACTCGCTGCTCTACGTGGGTGGTGCGGGATCATGCATGGGCTGCGGAGAAGCGACGGTGCTGCGCATGATGCTTGCCGCCACCGGGTTCGTCTACGGGCCGGAGAATATCGGCATCGTCGCGGCCACCGGCTGCAACACCGTATACACCTCTACTTATCCCTACAATCCCTATCTCGTTTCATGGACCAACTCGCTTTTCGAGAACGCGCCGGCCGACGCGATGGGGGTGCGGGCGCGCTGGGATCAGATGGGCTGGCAGAACAAGCGGCTGTGGGTGATCGGCGGCGACGGCGCGATGCTCGACATTGGCTTTCAGTCCTTGTCCCGCATGATGGCCTCCGGGATGGATATCAAGGTCCTCGTCCTTGATACGCAGGTGTACTCCAACACCGGCGGACAGGCCTCGACCGGCTCCTACCTGGGACAGAACGCCAAAATGTCGACACACGGCAAGGCGATTCATGGCAAGAAGGAGAACCGCAAGGAGCTGGCGAACATCTGCATGATGCACAAGGATGTCTATGTCGCCCAGACGACCGCCGCTCATACGAACCATTTGTATCGCGCCATTCTCGACGCCAATGAGTTTCCCGGACCGGCGATCGTGAACACCTTCACGACCTGCCAGCCCGAGCACGGCGTGGCTGATGACATGGCCTACCACCAGGCCAAGCTGGCGGCGGATTCGCGGACGTTCCCGGTCTTCATCTACGACCCGCGCAAGGGACCCCGCATCAAGGATCGCCTGAAGCTCACCGGCAATCCGAACCAGAAGGCGGACTGGTATGTGAACCCGAAGACGGGCGAGCAGATCGACTTCATCACCTTCGCCCGGTCGGAGGGCCGCTTCTCCAAGCACTTCGATAAGGACGGAAACCCGTCTGAGGAGATGATTGCCGCCCGGCAGGACCGCCTCGAGAACTGGAATTTGCTGCAGGAGCTCGCGGGCTTGAAGTAACCGCTTCCGGTCGTTCCCAAAGCGTAAAGAGTGGTTGCCTGCATGTCTCACCGCGTGGCGGGAAATGCAGGCTGATATCCCGGGATTCACTCGAGCGCATTGACCGCACTGGCGTAGCTTGCGAAAAAGACCTTCTGAGGGGCCTCCGGCGGGAACGTGCAGCTCCGGCCGGAATCGTCTTGTGGCTGTCATTGATGGGCAAGGCCGGCTGAGCGTTTCCCGGTTCCCGGACAGCACCCGTTGCGAACAATGAGCCGGAAACACGGATCGGGACCGTCCGAAGCTGGGGGGCGGATTCTGCTTACGGGTGCATCCGGTTACATCGGAGGCCGGCTGCTCGCGCGGCTTGAGCGGGAATCCCGATCAGTCCGATGCCTGGCGCGGCGCCCGGAGTTTCTCCGGCCGCGCGTCGGCCCCGGCGCCGAAGTTGTCGCGGGAGATCTTACGAGGCCGGAGACGCTGCCGGCAGCGATGCAGGATGTCTCGACGGCCTACTACCTGGTTCATTCCATGGCATCGGAGGGTAGCTTTCGTCAACAGGACCGCCTCGCTGCCGAAGCGTTTGCGGCGGCGGCTCGAAGGGCAGGTGTGAAACGCATTATTTACTTGGGGGGGCTGGGCGGCGAAGGGAATCTTTCACGCCACCTGGCCAGCCGCCAGGAGGTCGGTCGTATCCTCAGGGACTGCGGCGTCCCGACGCTGGAGTTCCGTGCGTCCATCATCATTGGATCGGGCAGCCTGTCGTTTGAGATGATACGTGCCTTGGTCGACAGGCTGCCGGTGATGATCACCCCCCGGTGGGTCCGAACGCGGTCCCAGCCGATCTCCATCGAGGACGTGATCGCATACCTGGTCGCTGCGCTCGAGTTTCCCACCGCCGAAAGCTGCGTTTTCGAGATTGGCGGGGCGGATCAGGCCTCCTATCGAGACATCATGATGGAGTATGCGAGACAGCGCGGTCTCCATCGTCTGATGCTCTCGTTCCCGCTCCTGTCCCCGAGGCTGTCGGGTTTGTGGCTCGGACTGGTTACCCCTGTCTATGCCCGCGTGGGTCGCAAGCTCGTAGACAGCCTCAGAAACGAAACCGTCATAAACAACCGGGATGCGCTCGATTCGTTCGAGGTCCGGCCGCGCACTCTCCATGAAGCGATCGCTCGCGCCCTGGTGAACGAAGATCGTCAATTCGCGGCCACCCGTTGGTCCGACGCCCTGTCTTCTTCGGGAAAGGTCCGGGGAATTGCTGGCGTTCGCTATGGTGCGCGGCTGGTGGACTCCCGTACGCGGAAGGTCGAGGTGAGTGCAAGCGCCGCGTTCAAGCCGATCCGGAGGATCGGAGGAAACACCGGATGGTACGCCGGTAACTGGCTCTGGAGGCTCAGGGGTTTTCTGGATTTGATGATCGGCGGGCCGGGTATGAGGCGCGGCCGGAAGGACCCGGAGCTTCCCGGAGCCGGGGATACGATCGACTTCTGGCGCGTCGAGGCCTTCCAGCCGGATCGGCTGCTGCGCCTGTATGCGGAAATGCGCCTGCCGGGTCGCGCTTGGCTCCAGTTCGAAGTAGAGCCCTCCGGTTCCGGGTGCGTCATCCGTCAGACGGCGGAGTTCGAACCCCTGGGGCTCACAGGGCTTGCCTACTGGTACGGTCTCTACCCTCTGCACCGGCTGTTGTTCGAGCGCATGCTCGGGCGCATCGCCCGGCTTGCCGCAGGCCAAGCGGCGGATCGCTTCAGGAAGGGTGCTTCATGATGCGATCCCTGGTCGTCCTGACCTCCACAGCACGAGGAAAGAAGTGCTGTCACGAGTGATGCCTGATCCGTAGCGCAAACGAAAGAAACGTCCACTGTCCCTTCGGAGCTTCCTGGGTGAGCAACCGCAAGCCCGGCCAACCCGTTATTCACGAAACACGAGACACGAATCACGGCCTTTTGGGGCTCGGCCTGCATGGCATGAGGAGAGAAGAGTCGTCGCAAATGATGCCTGATCCGTGTCGCAAGCGAAAGGAAGGTTCACAGGCCCTCCGGCGTTTGCAGGTAGAGCAACAACAAGCCGCGGCCAACGGTTTTTCACTAAAAACTGAAAACTGAAAACTGAAAACTACCCACGGCATTTCTGACGCCCGAGGACACTCAATGCTGCGGCTGCAGCCATCTTGTGGTCCTTGCGCCACGGCGTTCCCGCCTCTCGGCCGAACTGGGCGATGAGAGAATTGACCTCGGCTACCTCGACTCCCATTGCTTGGGCCGCCAGTGCCGTCGGGTCGGTCTTGCGAGGGTACCTCCGGACCTCCATGCCGAGTTCGGCCGCGGCTTCGGCCAGGGCCTCGCGGTACAGCATGCCGTCGGCGGCCAGGGTCAAGCGACGTGAGCTCAGAATCTCCTCCAGCGAGTCCGGCAGGCTGTCATATGGGCTCGATGGCAGGATCAACACCTGGGCGCGATAGGTCGTCAGCAGAGTCGAGATCGCCGCGCTCGCGTGTTTCGCCACCGATCGTCTCACTCGGTCCACGAGATCGATGGCCGCATCGATGACCAGCTCCAAGGCCTCGTGGTGGTAGGGCGCGCTCGGCAGGCCTTTGTCGATCAGCTCGACGCGACGACGATCGAGCAAGACCGGAGAGGCGCCTGCTACCGCAAGAGTGACCAGCTCCGCACGCGCGTAGTGGTCGGCGGCTCCGATGACAGCTTCGGTGGCGCTCATCGATGACGATTCTATCTGGCCTGCATATTTCACCACGCGGCGCGGCGAAGTCCGTGCGGGTCACGAATCACGAGACACGAAACACGAATCATGACTTTTCTCACGAAACACGGCCTTTCCCCGGCGCAGGAGTCTTTCGCAGCGGCTGGCGTACGCCGTACGTAAGTGACCGCCACATCCATTCGGCCGGCCCGAAGCGGAACCGGCGCAGCCAGAGCGACGAGGAAAGGAGTTGCACCACCCAGACGGCGGCCACCACGCCGGCCTGCCCGGCACGGTCCACGGAGCCGAACCAACCAAGTCCGTGGCCGTAGAAGATTGTCGTGCAGATGACCGTCTGCAGCAGGTAGTTGGTCAGGGCAGTTTGGCCCACGGCCGCGAACGGACGGGTGTACGGGCGAAGCGCCGCCGTCCTGCACGCCAGCATGACCGCGCCGACGTAGCCGAGGCTGACCGCGATACTCGGCCAGTAGTTGAACTGCACGCCCACGAAGAACGACCAAACCGGCCACCCGCGCGCGAAGTCGAGCAAGATACCGTACGCTTGGAGCGGAAGGCCGACGGCGACCGCAACCGCGATCAGGGCCGCGTAGAATCGCGTCGAGCGCCGCGCGCTGAAAACACCGTGCTTGAAGAGCGCCATCCCGATCAGCATCAGCCCACCGGCGCGCCAGACGCCCCATGTGATCAGCACCAACGTCTCGAACGCGAATGCCCCCTCTGACCGGACGGGCTGCTGGTCGAGCCAGCCGCCTCGATAAGCGGCCAGCTCCGCGTTGATCATTGCCGGCGTCGGCTGCCATACATCGGCCGTGAACGCGACGCGCGCCTCCTCTGGCCAGTACGGAAGCGAGACCCCGGAGCCGACGGAGTACGCAGAGGCGACCGCGAGGAGCACCACTCCAAGCGCGAGCAGCCGCCCAGGCGGCTGCTCGCGCAACGGGTAGACCAGCATCCCGCAGACGGCGTATAGAAAGAGGATGTCGCCGGACCACAGCAGGTGTGCATGCAGCAGCCCGATGACCAGTAGCCACCCCATCCGCCGATAGTGCATCTGGCGGGCGGTGCCGCACGTCTCGGCCCGCCCCGCCATGAGGACGATGCCCGCTCCGAAGAGCATCGAGAAGATCGTCATGAACTTCTGGTCGGCAAGCATTCGGCCCGCCGCCCAGACGTACAGGTTCACGCCCGTGAAATCGCCGTAGGCGGTCGGGTTGAAGTACGACGCCTGTGGCATCGCGAATGCCTGGATATTCATCACGAGGATGCCGAGCAGGGCGACGCCGCGCAGAACGTCGATTGCGTCGATACGTGCGTTCTGGGCGACTGGTTCGGCGTCGGTACTCGTCATTGTGACGTCGCTTCTTGGGAAGACGTACTGATCATGGTGCACGGATTCGAAGTCGATCTTGTTCGGACGCGAAGTCCTCCCGTTGCGCCGGAGGTCTGCGGACGACTTCGATCGTGCCGTGGATCCCCATTCACAATGAGGGGTTGCAACGAAAAAAGTATGGACGGACTATTAACGACAAGTCGCCTGTTCTCATTAGTTTGCAAGCATTATGTGATGGTTCCTGTCAACACGGAGTAGAAGGAAGGCTCGGTGCGGACTCGCCCGTCGTAGCGTAGGCTTTCTCGGAGGGTCTGCCGCTCCCGTCGGGACGGCCTCTATCTTACGGCCTTTTCTACAACCGCGATCTCTTTCCCAGTCCCGCTGCGGGTAGCCGCCACACGGCTCTCGATCGGCACCCCGCTCTTGAGCTCGACTTCCAATACGCATTCAAAGGGGAGAAGGTTCCCGTCCGAAAGCACGTCGGCCTCCGTGACGAGCGTCTGGAGTTTGTTGGGCTGGCAGAGGAACTCAACCGCCGCCTGCGTGCCCTGTGTCGTTACCCCGCCCACAATCAGGATGCGCCGATCGGGCGCGAAGCCCGGCAACAGGCGGATCAGCGCGTAGTCTCGCCGTCCTGGGTCGGGCCGCGACCCGTCAAAGACGGCAGGTTCCCCCGAGCGTGGCTGCCGGTTGACGATCACCGCGCCATAGCTGCCCACGAATGGTTCCAGAGGGCGGAAGAAAAACTCTCCTTCTTCACGCAATTCCCGCAACTCGTTGACAGGCAGGTTCTCCACCGGTCCTCCGATGAAAACCAGGTTTGCGTTCTTCGCGTCGTCCCACCCCAGCAGTCCGCCCCGTTTGACATCGATCCGCCGGCCCATGTGCCAGAAGACTTCGCCGAGCGCATGGACCGCCATGACTTCCCCGACGCCCGTATAGGTGTAGACAAGCTCACTGCGCCGGTGCGCGGATGCATCGAAGTAGAAAAGACCCGTCGTCCCGGCATTCCCGACAAAGGGAGCGTTGCTGTAAACGACCGTAGGCCGCTCCGTCCCTCTTGCGAAAGCGCTCCAGAAGGAGCTCACAATGTCCTCCGACTTCGCCTCTGCGGCGCGGTCCGCGGGGTGTTGGATCACGTGGCCAACCCATCCGATAATCAGGATGACCACCAGGACCGCCACCGCCGCCTCCAGCAGGAATCTCATGCTGAGCGTCGATCGCCCCGTCCGTAGCGCTCCGCCTGCGAAAGCGCCGTCCTTGACCTGCCTGCCCGATTCCGTCGCTTTAGGGTCGTGGAAAAAAACTCGGTAGTGCCCTTTCGGAATATCGACGATGCATTCGTCCTCGGACCCCTCTGTCCGATAGTATTCCGCCAGTTTCTGTCGTAGCCGATTCATCGTTACCCGCACGATCGAATCGGCCTGGGAGTCGAAGTCCTCGCTCCGGCCCAGGACTTGCGTGGCGATCTCGTATTCCTTGATGGCTGCCGTGGGCGATTGCAGCGATCGCTGTCCGACGTAGAGAAGAACGTTCTTCAGGGTGTCCGAACCCTGAAACGTGCCGCTCGACGCGACTTTGTGAAGCTCTTCCAGCCTCTCCACTGATTTGACTCTATCACAGGCTGTTTTAGGTCATCGGCGCTTCAGGTAACACCGTGTAACGTCCTCCACAAAAGAGAGAAACCTCAGCCACAAGCTGTTGATTTCATGAATCTTGCAAGGTGCGTTCCTGGCATAACCGTGACATAACCGTAACAAACTTCACCCCACGGAAAATCAGTGACAGTCTGAGGATGCGAGATGTGCGTGTCGACTCCTTGCCGATCTCGCCGTGGTCTTCGGGGGGTCGGGAAGAAAAGGAATAGGGGATTTTCATGTTACTGAGAGCATTCACTCCTGCGGCTCCATTGCTGTCCGCAGCTTTACTTCTGGTACTTTGTTTTTCGCTTGCAACCCCGTCACGGGCTCAGGAAGTGAGCGCCGGGTTGACGGGTTTTGTCACCGATCCCAGCGGGGCGGCTGTCGTTGCCGCCGGGGTGACCGCCCGGGAAACCAACCGTGGCGCCGAGTACACCACGCAAACCAATGCGGAGGGCGTTTATATCTTCCCCCGCATTCCGGGTGGAATGTACTTGTTGACCGTCCAATTGGACGGTTTTCGCACCTACAGGCAGTCGCAGATCCTGCTTGAAGTCAACCAGCGCGCACGTATCGACGTCACCCTGGAATTAGGTGCGTTGACCGAGACCGTCGAGGTCATCGGAGAAGCGCCGCTGCTCAATACCGACACGACCATCGTCGGCCAGACTCTCGATACCTCATCTCTGACCGAAACGCCGCTGGCCAGCCGCAACTTTATCGAGTTGACGCTGATGGCGCCGGGCACGACCACGACGAGTCTTTCCGGCATGCGGGACAGCCAGCGCAGCGGCTACGGCCAGGCGCGGCCCTATGTGAATGGCAACCGTGCTCAAGCCAACAACTTCCTTCTCGACGGCATTGACAACAACCAGGTGTCCGACAACTACACCGCCTATCAGCCGAACGTTGACGCCATCCAGGAAGTCAACATGATCACCAACAACGCTTCGGCCGAGTTCGGTAACTTCCAGGGCGGCATCATGAACGTGGTCATGAAGTCGGGCGCGAACGATTTCCACGGCACGCTCTTCGAGTTCTTCCAGAACGACAGGCTCAACGCCAATAACTGGGCCCGCAACTGGCGGGGCAACCCTCGCCCGCCGGTCCGTCTTAACACCTTCGGCGGCACGTTTGGCGGACCGGTCCGCAAGAACAAGTTGTTCTTTTTCGGAAACTATCAGGGCATCCGCCGCGTTCGCCCGGCGGCGGACAACAACTTTAACGTCATCCCGGCCGGATTCCGCCAGGGTGATTTCTCCGAGCTGCTCGCCGTCGCGGGCATTCAGCTTTATGATCCGCTGACGACGGACGCCGGCGGCAACCGCGATCCCTTCGCCAACAACCGGATCCCGATGAGCCGCATCGATCCGGTTGCGAGCAATCTGTTCAACGACTCGAGCCTCTACCCGCAGCCGCTGACCGGCGGACTCGAGTTCAACCAGAACGACCGGCGCGGCAGCACGCTGACGACCGACCAGGGCGACATCAAGATCGACTACAAGCCCGGTGTTGCGGATGACATCTCGTTCCGATATTCCATCGGACGTCAGAGCCGTCCCGGTACGACGACATTTCCGCTGAGCTTCGGCCGCTTCAGCGAGTCGCCGTTCCAAGCCGCGGTTCTGAATCATACGAAGACATTCGGCTCGTCTATCGTCAACGAAGCTCGCTACGGCGTGAACCGCATCACGATCGACAACGGCGGCCTCGACAACGGTCTCGGCGACGTTGCCGAACAGCTCGGCATCGTTGGCGCCAACGACCGCGGACCCGGATTGCCGCAGATTCAGTTCAGAAACGGACGCGCCACAAGCATCGGAGCCACGAACATCGGATCGCAGGCGTTGTTCGCCAACACGACTTTCCACCTCGCCGACAACATGACGGTGATTCAGGGCCGCCACACGATGAAGTTCGGCGGGCAGTGGCTGCGGCAGCGCATGAACACGCTCTATACCGGCAACACGGGCCGCACCGGATTCATCCGCTTCGACGGACGGTTTACCGGCGCGAATCCGGGCGCGGTCGGTTCGGCCGAGGCGGATTTCTTCCTCGGAGCTCCCTCGCGTGTCGGGCGCGGCGTCACCAGCCTGTGGGGACACCGCAAGCACATCCTCGGCTTCTACCTTCAGGATGACTGGCGTGTCTCCGACAGCTTGACGCTCAATCTCGGCTTGCGCTGGGAGTACCATAGCCCCTTGGTCGAAGTCTACGACCGTCAGGCGAACTTCTCCCCGTTCTCCGGCGAGCTTCTCATCGCCGGTCAGAACGGTAACAGCCGTGCTCTCTACGATCCGTTCAAAAAGGACTTTCAGCCCCGCTTCGGATTCGCATGGACTCCCGATGCCCTCGGCCGCAAGATCGTCTTTCGAGGCGCCTACACCATCTCCTCCTACATGGAAGGCAGTGGCACCAATCTCAGGCTGCCGATCAATCCTCCGTTCCAGCAGGAAACCGAAGCGCGGTTTGACGACGGCACGTTTGTGCAGCCGGCGATCAGCACTTCTGAATCCATCGTTGCGCAGAGCAACCCCAGCGATCCCTTCGCCAATGCCAACATTCGCCTCTGGGACCCGAAAGTGCGTCCTGCCAACAGCCAGCAATGGAGCCTGATCATCGAGAACCAGTTGCCTCATCAGACGGTGCTCTCCATGGGTTATATCGGCCAGAAGGGGCATCACCTGATCGTTCCAATGCCCTATTTCCAGCGGACTTTGCTTGCCGATGGCGCGACGGAACCCAGCCCGTATCTGAGCGGGAACCCGGCTCTCGCCGGCATCTCTCAGATTTCGGGAACCGAGTCGAACGGCAACATGATCTACCACGGGCTGCAGGTCAACGCCCGTCGCCGCTTGAACGCCGGATTGATGTATCAGTTCTCGTACACCTTCTCGAAGACCATGACCGACTCGCTCGGCTTCTTTGGCGATGTCGGCCAGGTGGCCGGGCCCTCCGCCTACTGGCAGAATCTCAACGATCGTCAGGCAGAGTGGGGTCCGGCGTTCTTCGACGCCAGGCACAATGCCACGCTGTCGTTGGTCTACGAACTGCCGCAAGGGGACGACTGGAACTCCCCCCTGAAAGCCGTCTTGGGAGACTGGCAACTCGGCGGCATGCTTTACATGCGCAGCGGTTTTGCGATGACGGTTCGGTCCTCCGACAACTCGCGTACACGCTCTCGAGGCGCCCGTGCGGATCGTATCGGTGACGGCGCCAAAGGGCCGCGGACGGTGGGTCCGGGCGGCGAATGGTTGGACACCTCCGCCTACGCCATTCCGGCGTTGGGCACGTTCGGCACGGCCGGCAACGGCACGTTTCGCGGCCCCGGGCTGTTCAACCTCTCGATATCGCTGCAGAAGTTCTTTCCGATTACCGAGAAGCAGCGAGTCCAGCTTCGCGCGGAAGCCTTCGGCCTCACCAACACGCCGGCCTTCCAGGGAGTCAACCGCTCGGTCAGAAGCCAAACCTTCGGCCAGGTTCGAGGTTCTCAAGGCGAGCGGCGCGTTCAGCTCGCCCTCAAATACATTTTCTAGCCTGCCTTTCTCACCACACGGGGCCGTTAGGTGGTGAGAAATGCAGGCTACGCTTCGTTCATCCGCTGTTTCAGGGCTGCCCGTTCGGGTGGCCCTTTTTTTGCCTGCACGGTCATGATCGGAATTCTCCTGCAAGCGCGGTCCAAGGAGTTCCAGCCGGCATATCTCCTCGTGTGCGGAGGCGAACTGCCTGAGAGGGCCGCCAGGACGAGGCGCGCGCCGCTTGGCGCGCGCAGGCGTACTTGAACCGTACGTTGAGCACGGCACGCAAGCGCAACGAAGTCCTGGCGGCCGTATGGCGTGCTTCGGCCGTCGGGTGGTGAGAAATGCAGGCTAGAGCCACCGCAAGCCGCGACCAACGGCTTTTCACGAATCACGAATCACGAGACACGAATCACGGCTTTTACGCTTTTCCCGTGGCACGTTTGGTGCCTGTTGGTACTGAAGCCCTTCAGTCTTGCTTTTTCCGCTCCGGTATGCATGGCGTCAGGAGAGAAGAGCCGTTTCTCAGGTCCCGTGATGCCGGATCCGTGGCGCAAACGTAAGCAACGAAAAAGGTTAACCGGCCCGCCGGCGTTTCCCGGTAGAGCAACCCCAAGCCGCGGCCAACGGTTTTTCACGAGACACGAGACACGAATCACGGCTTTTCCCGTGGCTCGAACGGTACCTGTTGGTACTGAAGCCCTTCAGTCTTTTTTCCCCGCACCGGCCGGCATAGCATCAGGAGAAGAGCCGTTTCTCATGTCCCGTGATGCCTCATCCGTGGCGCAAGCTAAAGCAAGGTTCAGCGGCCCTCTGGCGTTTCCTGCTAGAGCCACCGCAAACCGCGACCAACGGCTTTTCACGAATCACGAATCACGAGACACGAAACACGGCTTTTTCTCGAAACACGGCTTTTTCTCGAAACACGGCCTTGCAGGGTCTGAGTCCGAGAGGCGCGGAGCAAAGGAGATAAACAATGTCACAACCCAACAGTATCAATCGGCTTCCAAACGAAGTCCTCGAGGCGCTCCACGGCTGGTTGCGCGATCCCGCCATCACGCAGACCGAGGCGACGCAGCGGACCAACGCTCTGCTCGACGAGCTGGGCTTGGCTGAGCGTGTCAGCCTGTCGGCTGTCAACCGCTACGATAAGCGCACGCGGGCGGCCTGCGAGCAGGTGCTCCAATCCCGGCAGGCCTTCGAGTCCTGGGCCGATCGGCTGGGCTCGGAGCCCGTTGGGCAGTTCGGCCGCCTCGCCGCCGAGATGATGCGGACGGCGGTGTTCAACCTCGCCTCCCGGCTCCAGGATCTCGAGATCGACGATAAGGCGCTGCCCGGCATCGTCCAGTCCGCCTTGAGGATCGCCCTCACGGCGGAGAGCCTGGAGCGTTCCAGCGAGATCGCGGTCCGCTGTGAGCGTGAGATCAAGCGCCAGGCCGCCGAGGAGGCTGCCAAAGCCAGGAAAGCCAATCCCCCGCCACTCGACGCCAAGCGGATGCAAGAGGTCGTCCGGCAAATCTATGGCGTCGAGCTTCCAATCCAGGAGCCCGAATACCATGAACCTCCTCCGGTTGAGCGTGCATCATGACTCACGAGTCACTCGTCGGGCCGAAGTCCCTCTGCAAGAAACCATGGCCGCCTGCGCCGCGAATCACGGCTATTTCGAATCACCGCTTTGTTTCCTCGCCTGCGATTTCCCACGATTTCCCACGATTTCCCGGCCCCCCGGGGGGGCAAATCGAATGTCAGCGCACGGTCATCCGTTCTCGGTCGGCCTTGGAGAAGAGCTCTGCTGAGAATCCCTTGGCGCATCCGGCAGGCTTGGCGGGATGCTTCGAGTCGTTCGGGTCGCTGGCCCGGCCTCCGGGACAGAGTCTCCATGGTTGCGGAATTGCGAGGACGTTGTGGTAAAATCCCTAGCCTGCATTTCTCACCACATGGCGAGGCGAAGTGGGTGAGAGGGCTGTCAGGACGAGGCGCGAGCCGCTTGGCGCGCGCAGGCGTACTTGACAGTACGTTGAGCACGGCAAGCAAGCGCAACGAAGTCCTGGCGGTCGTATCGCGTGCTTCGACCGTCGGGTGGTGAGAAATGCAGGCTAGCTTTTAGCCTGTGTTTCTCATCTTGTGCTTCGGCCGGCAGAGGGTGAAAAATGCAGAGTGAGACCGCTATGAATATGAACTTGCCTGCGGAAGAGGTGCCGAGAGGCACATTCGACGGACTCCGAAAACACTGGACCTCCGATCTGCTTTCCGGCTTTCTCGTCTTCCTGATCGCACTCCCTCTGTGTCTTGGCATCGCCCTCGCCTGTGGATACCCGGCCATAGCCGGAATCTTCACGGCGATTATCGGGGGCATCCTTTCCGCTTTCTTGAGCAACTCGGAGCTCACGATCAAGGGCCCCGCGGCCGGCCTCATCGTCATCGCGATCGGCTGCGTCACGGACTTCGGCTTTACCGCGGGGCGCGACCCTGCTGCGGACATGCAAGCGTATCGCCTCGCTCTCGGTGTGGGCGTGGTGGCCGGGGTCATCCAGATCCTTTTCGGGGTGTTCCGGTCGGGTATTCTTGGGGGGTTCTTCCCCACTGCGGCCGTGCATGGGCTGCTCGCCTCGATTGGCGTGATCATCATCGCCAAGCAGTTCCCCATCACCATGGGTTTGGGGTCGGAAGGAGCGCCGCTGGAGCTGCTGGCCAAGATTCCCCAATTCATAGCGGATATGAATCCGGTAGTCGGCTTGATCGGGGTCATCAGCCTGGTCGTGATGTTCGGACATCCGTTGATCAGGATTCCGCTCCTCAGCAGGATTCCCGCCCCGATGGTCGTCTTGCTGATCACCGTCCCCTTGGGTCTGCATTTCGAAGTCAGTCAGGAGCACACCTATTCGTTCGCCGGACGGGATTACTCGTTAGGCCCTCACTTGTTGGTCAATGTACCCGCCAACATGTTCAGTGCGCTCACTTTCCCGGACTTTTCCGGTGTGATGACAGCCACGGGTTTCCAGTACATCGTCCTGTTCTCGTTGATTGGGAGCCTCGAGTCTCTTCTGAGCGCGAAAGCCGTTGACGAAATCGATCCCTGGCGCAGAAAGACGAATCACGACCGCGACCTGCTTGCGATTGGCGTCGGCAACACGCTCGCCGCCTTTGTAGGCGGGTTGCCGATGATCTCCGAGATCGTGCGCAGCAGGGCGAATATCGATAATGGCGCGAAAACACGCTTTGCCAACATGTTCCATGGGTTGTGCTTGCTCGTGTTCGTGGCGCTGGCGCCTGCCCTGATCAATCAGATTCCGCTCGCTGCGTTGGGAGCGATGCTGGTCTTTACCGGGTTTCGGCTGGCCTCGCCTCGCGAGTTCGTTCACATGTATCAAGTCGGGCGCGAGCAGTTGATCATTTTTGTTTCAACCATCGTCGGCGTGCTTGCCACTGATTTGCTCTCGGGTATTGCGATCGGCATCGCTGTCAAGGCCCTCATCCATCTCGTGAATCGGGCTCCGGTTGCATCGCTGTTTCGGTTGCGGGTCGACATCGACCGCAACGATAAGGACGGCGTGAGAGTCAGCGTAAAGGATTCTGCGGTGTTCAGCACCTGGATCGGATTGCAGAAGAAGCTGCAGAGCGTCAGAGATCAGCCGCGTGTGGTCCTGGATTTGTCGGAAACCTTTCTGGTTGACCATACGGTGATGGAGAGGCTCAACGAGATGCGGCAGGAGTTTCGCGAGCATGATTCCGAGCTGGTCATTGAGGGTCTCGGCTCGCATCGGAAACTGTCGGAGCATCCGTCGTCGGCCAGGGTCAGGCGCGCTCATGGCTAGCCTGCATTTCTCACCACGCGGCGAGGCGAAGTGCGTGAGAGGGCCGTCAGGACTAGGCGTAAGCCGGGCGGAGGAAAAAGGCGCGAGCCGCTTGGCGCGCGCAGGTGTACTTGAACAGTACGTTGAGCACGGCAAGCAAGCGCAACGAAGTCCTGGCGGTCGTATCGTGTGCTTCGACCGTCGGGTGGTGAGAAATGCAGGCTAGTGGCCATTTGAGTAGCACCTGACTGAAACTGCACTGGGACGTTTTCGGAAATGGCCGCGACGACATCACAATGGACCCCGCAAGCCCCGGCGGCTCTGTCCATCGAGGAACGCGAGGCAGTAAGCCGTCAGGTTGGCGAAGCATGTCAATCGGTCGCACAACTGTGGCCGCTCAAGACGTTCGCCTACCGGAACCCGATACGAGGATACGAGCATCTGCCTTTCGATGAAGCGGTTCGAGTAGGGAGGCGCTTGCAGGGAGGGGTCGGCTACCTCCCGAATCACGAGTATCGTCAGTTCTACCGGGACGGACGCATCACGGAGAAGAATGTCAGGCGTGCGTTGGACCGTTTCGGGCCGAGCGCAGACTCGGAGGCGGCCGTCCGGGCAGGTTCTCGACGGATCGATTCGTCGGATGTGTTCCTCCAGCACCTCCTGTCGGGAATCGAAGCATTGGAGCCCGCGCTTCTGGACTGGACGTTGAAGGAGCAAGGCCTTGGCAATCCTCTCAGGGAGGATCCGCCGGCTGGAGGTAATGGCAACAGTAGAGCGGCGGATCTGTGGGACAGCGCATGGTCCGTTCTGTACCGTCAGGAACCACTCACCGGCGGAACGCATGCATCAGGGGAAGATGCGCCCCGTGGGGAGGCGGCTCAGACTGGCGCTGCTCCGGACGCGGCATTGCCGGACGGACGAACCATCGGCGATTGGCTGGACTTGCTGGCGGGAGCTTCGATTGTCGAGCGGATCGACGCCCAGATGATCAAGTGGACCGCGGCTTTTCTCGACGAAGGATTGGCCGGATGGGGGATGCCTTCGAGAAATCGGGGCTTCTATCAAAGCTGGCGAGAACTTGCTGCGCGCGATTTCTCCTGCCGCTTCCTCGGCGTGAAGAACTTCGCGGGCAAGGTCCGCTCGCTGCCCGATGCGCCGGAAGAGGCCATTGCCCTCTGCTTGCATCGGCTGGAGCTGCCGCCCGAGCGTTGGAAGGATTATCAGTCGCGCCACTTCGCTCAACTGCCCGGGTGGACGGGTTTCGTTCGATGGCGGAGCGAGACTCCCGAGTATCCCGCCCAGCACGAGCACCCGGTCGACTTGGTTCAGTATCTGGCGGTGCGCCTCTTCTACGAAGTGGAGCTCGTCAATGCCTTTTGCGAGCGGGAGTGGAGTATTCCCGGGACGCTGTCTGCCATCACCTCCTGGTGTCGGAGCAATCCTGACCGGCCTGCTGAGTCGGCGGAGCAGGACTCCCATAATGCGGACGGTCGTAAGCTGACGCTATGCCGCGATGCATGGCGGCTCTTTCGGCTGGCCCGCAGCCTGGAGTTGACGCCCGGCGACCTGCAATCGTTGTCATTGCCCGATGTCCGGACGCTGCTGGCATGGTTGGATGCGTTTCCGGAGGACGACCACGGGGCTGTCTGGCTCGAAGCCTATGAAGATGCTTTCCGGGAGGACTTCGTTGGGAAGCTGTCCGCGCACGGCGGAGCCGGGCAGGGAACGGACGGCCGTCCTCGAGCCCAGTTGATCTTTTGTATCGATGCGCGCTCCGAACCCTTTCGGCGGCATGTGGAATCGCAGGGATCGTATGAAACCTTCGGTTACGCGGGGTTCTTCGGCGTCCCGATGAGCCATCAGGCTTTTGACAGCACGGATCGTCTGGCTCTGTGTCCGGTATTGCTCAAGCCCGGACATGCTGTTGCCGAATCGCCTCGCTCCGGCGAACAGGGTCCCCTGCAGGCTTATGCATCGGGGACGCGCTGGCGGCGGTTGGGAGACGAGCTGTTTCACGACCTGAAGCAGAACCCGATCAGTTCCTTCATGCTGATTGATGCGCTGGGTCTTCTGTTCAGCATCGGACTGATCGGCAAGACCTTGCTTCAAAAGCCGTTTGTCGGCGCTCGGAACTGGGTCAGGCGAAAGTACAGTCACACGCTCAAGACCCGAATACCCTTCTCGAGGTCCGAGCCTGGCCCCGGCTCCCATCCAACAGCGGAGTCGCAACTCGGACTGCTGCCGGGGTTCACTCTCGAGGAGCAGGCAAGGTTCGTCGAAGGCGGCCTGAGGATCATCGGCTTGACCCGGCGCTTCGGCCGCCTCGTCATCGCATGCGGGCACGGAGCCATCTCGGAAAACAACCCGTATGCCGCTGCTTATAACTGCGGCGCCTGCGGCGGAAGCCATGGCGATCCGAATGCACGCGTTTTTGCGGCGATGGCCAACCATCCCGACATCCGTAGCACGCTCCGGCGGAACGGGCTCGTCATTCCGGAAGATACCTGGTTCCTGGCGGGGAAGCATGATACGACGACCGATCGGGTCGAATTCTACGACGTGGTCGATTTGCCGTCGAGCCATGCCGAAGACCTGCGTGCACTTTCACGCGACCTCGATGAAGCGGGTGCCCGCCAGACTCTCGAGCGTTGCGGCCGCCTTCCTCGCGCTCCCAAGCGCATGTCGCCCAAACGTGCTTACGCGCATGCCCTCTCCCGAAGCACGGACTGGGCGAACGTCCGACCCGAATGGGGTCTGTCGAGCAACGCCGCATTCATCATCGGGCGGCGCCGAATGACTGCGGGTCTTGATTTGTCCGCGCGGGCATTCTTGCACTCCTATGATCCGGATTCGGACCCCGACGGCGCTCTGCTCGAAAAGATCATGACGGCCCCGCTGATCGTCGGCGAGTGGATTAACATGGAATATTACTTCTCCGCTGTCGATCCTTGGTTCTACGGCAGCGGCAGCAAGGTGATCCACAACGTTGTCTCCGGCGTAGGCGTTATGCTCGGGAGCCAAAGCGACCTCCAGAGCGGCCTCCCCTTGCAAGGCGTTAATGACGGCGCCGTCCACTATCACGAACCCATGCGGCTCCTGGCGATTATCGAGGCCCCGAAGCAACGAATCGCTTCGATTATCCGCAAGCATGACGTTCTGCAACAGATCTTCCATAATCGATGGATGAATCTGTTGGCGCTTGATCCGCAAACCAGGCAGTTTCACCGCTATCATCCTGACTCTACTTGGGAGGCCATGACGTTGTCGCGGGCCGCTTAGGATCGGCAACCCTGAGACTTGGCAATGAGCGTCCTACTCTCCACAACACTACCGCACAGGACACTGGCTCTCTTTGTTCTCTGGCTGCTGCTTTCCGAGAGTTACAACCTGCTTCACATGGCGGTTGGCTTGGCCGCGGCTTTCGCAGTCGCCTTCATGAACACCGACAGACTGACCCCGGCCGCGTATCGCATTCACTGGCTGAGGCTGGCCGCGTTCCTGCCCTGGCTCCTTTGGAGGATTTTCTTGAGCGGCGTCCACCTCTCCTTCTTGATCCTTCATCCGCGGATGCCGATCGACCCCATCATGTTTCGCCATCGAACGCAACTGGCCCACAAGAATGCGGTCGTCCTTCTCGGCAACTCCGTCACGCTCACTCCCGGCACGCTCACCGTCGAGGCCAATCCCGATGAAGTCCTCGTCCACTCCATGGATGAGTACTCCGCGCAAGATGTGAAGACTCTCCGGCTCGATCGAAAAATTGCAAACCTCTTCAAGCGAACGGAGGCTCGATGATGACAGGATTTCATTTGTTCGTGCTCAACATCCTCGCGGCCATGATCATCATCTACTTGCATCGCGTGGTCCGCGGGCCCACGGTCTACGACCGAGTGTTGGGCCTGAATGGAATCTCGACAAAAGCGATCATCCTCCTGGTTGTCATCGGCACCGTCTACGGGCGAGTAGACATGTTCGTCGACATCTCGACCGGCTATGCTCTCCTGAACCTGGTCGGCGCGCTGGCCATCATTAAATACCTGGAACAGCGAGGAACTGCCTGAATGGAGTTGATCGGCGCTGGCCTGATGCTTGTGGGCCTTTTTTTCCTGGTCGTGGCTGCCATTGGGATGGTTCGTCTGCCGGACGTGTTTTCTCGTTCGCATGCCGTGGCTCTCACTGATTCGCTCGGTGCGCTGTTCCTCCTGGCGGGTTTGGCGGTCGAACATGGTTTCACCCCGAATGCCCTCAGGATTCTCGTTGTTCTGGCTTTGCTTTACATTCTGAATCCCGTGATCTCGCATGCTACCGTCCGGGCTGCGCTTCGTTCCGGTATGAAACCGTGGAGGCGGGAGGACGGATGACATACTCGTTCGAATTGCCCTTGCTGGTTTTGCTGATTCTGACTGCCGGCGGCGCCATCGTTGTAAAGGACCTGATCAGCGCCGTGGTCATTCTCGGCTCATACAGCTTCTTCCTTGCGCTTGTCTGGGCCTGGTTGGGGGCCGTGGACGTGGCGTTCGTCGAGGCCGTCGTCGGAGCCGGCTTGGCCACGGTGTTTTTTCTGCTCACCCTGTTCGGCACGGCGCCCGAGGATACTCTGATTCGGCGGACTCCTCCGCCCATTGCCGCGGTGATTGCTTTGCCGGTGCTCGGTTTGTTGCTTCTCTACGCGGCCGACGATCTTCCGGCCTTCGGAGACCTCCAAGCGCCCGCCAGCGTGCATGTCTCACCGTTCTACTTGGAGAACAGCTTTAGCGACACTCACACTCCCAATGTCGTCACGGCGGTCCTCATGGACTATCGGGCGCTCGACACGATGATGGAGACGGCCGTGATCTTTACGGCCGGCATCGCCTGTTGGCTCATCTTGCGGAGGAAGGCCTCATGATTCATACCGGCCATGAGAGCATGATCGTGAGGCGCTCGGCTGCGTTGGTCATTCCTCTTGTGCAGCTCTTCGGTCTGTATGTCCTGTTCTTCGGTCAATACGGACCCGGCGGCGGCTTCGTCGGAGGGGTCATGCTGGGGGCGAGCCTCATCGCGGGCATCCTGGTATTCGGCCCTGAAGGACAACCTGCGGCTGCGGCCAAGAAGTTGCTGAAAACAGATGGTTTGGGCTTGCTCATCTTTGCGGGTGTAGGGGGCTTGTGTTTGATCGGCGGCGGAGCGTTCCTGAATTACTCCCATATGCAGCTACCGGGCCTGGATGATCCCACGCGCCGCTACTTGGGGATCATCCTGACTCAGATTGGCGTTGCGGCCGACATCGCTGTGGCAGCCGTCTCGATCGTTTTCAGCTTGTATTCGGCCAGTAGCGACGAGGTGTCTGATGCTTGAAATGATCGAGGCTTGGCTGTACCGGCCGAACTTCATCGCTTTCGTGATCTTGTTCCTGTGGGGCTTGTATATCACCGTCGTTCATCACAACCTCGTCAAGAAGTTGATTGGTCTGTACCTGGTCCAGACCAGCGTCATCTTTTTCCTGGTCACGACCAGCGCCAAATCAGGAGCGACCGTTCCCGTCTTGATTTCTGAGGCCGGTTCAGTCAATCCGGAGATGTACGTGAACCCCTTGCCTCACGTTCTGACGTTGACCGCGATTGTGGTTCAGGTTGCGACGTTGGGCGTCTCCCTGGCCTTGGTGTCGGCTATCTATCGAAAGTTCGGCTCACTGCATGAGGCTGAAATCCTGAAGCGGCTGGAATGACATACCATCTTCCAGCATTGGTGTTCCTGGTCCCGTTTGTCGCTGCTATCGGCCTTCCGCTGATAGCGCTCCGGGACGAGCGGCGCTGCAGGCCGGTTGCTCTGGCGGCCCTTTCTGTCATGGCTGTCTTGGCCTTGATGAATCTGGGCTCCGTGTTGAGTCAAGGTGAGATCCGCTACGCCTTTAGCGGTTGGGCGCCGCCGATCGGTATTGAATGGGTGGCGGATGAGATCGCCTCGATCATGGTCGTGGTTGCGAGTTTGCTGGCCTTGGTTTCGATGCTGTATTCTTCCCCCTTTCCTACGCAGACGTTGCAAGGCAGAAGCGTCCCGTACTACAGCATCCTGCTCCTGCTGGTATCCGGCCTTTCGGGCGTGATCTATGCCGGAGACCTTTTCAACATTTTTGTGTTTCTCGAGATCGTGGCGCTTTCCGCCTACTCCTTGGTAGCTGTTCCCGGGGGCAGGGCCTTGGTCTCGGCGTTCCGCTATCTGATCATGGGAGCGCTGGGCGCGTCTTTCTACCTGCTGGGAGTGGCTTACTTTTATGCCGCGACCGGCACGCTCAACATCGCCGACCTTGCCCAACGGACTCCTGGACTCCTCGAATCCAAGGCGGTCATCGGCGGTTTGCTTTTCATGTTTATCGGGCTGGGGATCAAGATGGCCCTGATGCCGCTGCATGCCTGGTTGCCCGACGCCTACTCCGACGCTCCGGACACCGCTTCCCCGATCCTTGCGGCCCTGTTGACGAAAGTCTCTTTGCTGGTCTGGGTGCGAATCCTGTTTTGGGTCATCGGCTCGGGAGAGGCGGCGCAACCCGTTGGTGTCTTCTCGCTGGTTTGGGTCATGGGGGCTCTCGCTTCGGTAGGTGGGGTCGTGCTTGTCCTCAGTCAGACGGAGCTCAAAAGAATATTCGCCTATGGCGGCATTGCTCATGTCGGCCTGGTGCTCATTGGCGTGGGGCAGGGCAGTCATACCGGGTTGACGGCTGGTCTGTTCTACTTGCTCAACGACGCCGTCATGCAGTGCGCGTTGTTCCTTCTGGCGGGCGTCTTGGTCCATCAATACGGAGTGCGCACTCTCGATGACCTGAAAAATGTGAACGTCAGAAGTTCTTGGGTTCTCGGATCCTTCGTCGTTGTGGCCGTATCGATGGTCGGTCTTCCTCCCACAGGTGGGTTTTTTGGAAAGTGGTATATCGTTCTCAGCGCCGTTGAGAGCCGCAATTATCTCGCTCTCGCGGCCATCATCGTTACCACTCTTCTTACGCTGGCGTACTTTGCCCGGGTCTTGGAGAGAATGTTTCGAAGCGCTCCGAAGTCGCCGCAGGCCTCGGATACGCCGTTGTCCTTCCGCGCCGGTGTCACCGTGCTGGCCGCCGCCATCATGGGCCTGGGCTTGTGGAGCGATCGCATCGTGAGCGTGTTGCTGGAAGCAACGCGCGGTCTTGGACAATGATGGCGCGGCTGGGTCTCACGGAATAACATGTCGATCTACCTGTTCATTCCGCTATTGCCTCTGTTGGCGTTCCTGGTACTTGCCCTCGGCGGCAAATTTCTGGGTGAGTCAAGCCACAAGGTGGGCGTCCCTGCTGTCGGTTTGTCGATGGCTCTTTCGATCGGCGCGTTTTTCAGTGTCGCCGCGGGCGGCCCGATCTCCATCCCCATCTATCGGCTGATTGAAGTCGGCGCGCTGGCTGTCGACGTCGATTTGTACGTTGACCAGCTAACCGTGCTGTTGCTGTTGCTGGTCACGGCGGGAAGCTTCGTCGTTCATGTTTATTCGGTGCGTTACATGATCGGCGATCCGAAGTACAGTCGATTCTTCGCCGTGATGGCGCTGTTTACTTTCGCGATGGTCATGTTGGTGATGAGCAACAATCTGCTCGTCACCTATATGTGCTGGGAGATCATGGGGATCTGTTCGTACCTGTTGATCTCGCACTGGGCGCATCGGGAATCGGCTTGCAGAGCGGCCACCAAGGCGTTCTTGGTCAATGCCGTCGCGGATGTGGGTCTCGGCTTCGGCGTCATCCTGACTCTTGCCACCTACGGCACGCTTGACATTCAGGAAATTTTGGCGGCGGCTGCGAGCGTGGACGGGAGCGGCGTCAACCTGTTGGCATGGACCGGCTTCGAGTGGATGGTCGAAAGCAATACGCTGATTACGCTTTGTTTGCTGGTGGGCGCATTGGGCAAGTCGGCCCAGTTTCCTCTCCACGTTTGGCTCCCCTTTGCGATGGAAGCCCCGACGCCGATCTCGGCTCTGATTCATGCCGCCACGATGGTCAATGCCGGACCCTTTCTGCTAGTGCGGCTCAGTCCGTTGGTGCTTCTCGCGCCCTCGGCCATGACGATGATCGCAATCGTGGGCGCCGTGACCGCGTTGTTCGGAGGCCTGGTTGCGCTTACCCAGTCGGACATTAAAAGGCTCTTGGCCTACTCGACGATCAGCCAGATCGGCTTCATGATCTTTGCCTGTGGCGTCGGCGCCTTTGTGGTGGCGATCTTTCACCTTCTCGCTCATGGATTTCTCAAGGGCTTCCTGTTCCTTTCGACTGGAGATACCCTGTGGTCTGCAACCGCTCACGGCCACGCCGAAGACGAAGAAGGACGCGACTCCGGTAAACCGGTTGCCCCTTCGCTGTTGTTTGGGACGTTGCTGCTGGCTTGCATCCCGCCGCTCGTGCTCTTCTCGGGGACCTATGAGCAGATGTGGAGAGCCCATCATTTGCCGTCGGCGCAAATAGCGTTCTGGGTCATTGCTCTGGGTACCGTGTTTCTGACCGCAGCGTACACTTTTCGAGCGGTCGTCTCGCTGTTTCAGCAGGGTCTTGGACGTCCCGGCGCAGCGGGCCCGGGATCGGAGGTCGTTCGGCCGAGTTTGTTTTCCCCGCCGCATGTCTTGGGTACGGGGTTGTTGACCGTTTTGGTGGGATGTCTTCTGGTTTTCCTTTGGTCGCGCTTCACGGCTTTCCTGGCCCCTGCGATTGGGGCGCAGACGGGCGGATTGCCGCACTCCTCCGGGGGCTTCTCCCCTTGGCTTGTGGTGCCGTTTCTTGCGGCGGTTGCAGGCTGGAGTGTTGCCTGGTATCTCCGTCGGAGCCGCGGATTCGCGGCTGTCGGAAACGGCGAGTGGGCTGGAACTCTCTATGTGCTGCTTTTGAACAGGCTGTACATTGACGAAATTTATGATGTTTGTGTCGTCAAGCCTGCCATTCGATTTTCCGGCTGGTTGTGGCGTCAAGTGGATCTTCAGGGGGTTGACCGGCTGGTTGGAGGCATCGCCGGCTTTTTCCGAAGCTTTTCCGGGTGGCTGGGTAGAGAGGTGGACTCTCGGGGTATCGATGGTCTGATTCAGGGTATCACGAGATCGTTGCTTCGCCTGTCTGAGTGGCTATCGACGGTCATTGAACTGCAAGCGGTGGAACAAACGGTCCGGCAAAGCGCCAGTGGATGGGTATCGCTGTCGCGATGGCTATGGAGAGTGGTTGATGTTCGAGGGACTGATCAGGCCGTCCCGCAACTGGGTCGTCTCGAAGACGAGACAGGAGAAGCTCTGCTGAGGATCGAACCGCGTACGCTTCAGCACAATCTGGTCGTTGTCGTCGTTTGGTTGGTGCTGGTAATCGGTCTGTTGTACTGGTTGGTTTATGAGAATGCGTAGTGCGGCATGGGTCCTTGGGTCCGATGGACAGCGCAGCGTCCAATGCGGGCCTCGCGGCAACAGCATTGCAGCGGTGCCGATGCTCGGCTATGCTGAGCCTGCCGATTTGGTCCCGCGCGGAATTGGAACGGGCAGCCGGCGCTTGCTGTGTCGGGCCTGTTCATCGTTCGAAGCGCGTGAACCGGGGTGCTTTCTATGAGTCCTGTTTTTACCGATCATCTGATTAGCTGGACGATTGCCGTTCCGTTCATCGGGATTGCCCTGTTGGCCTTTGTGCGAAGCCAGGAATGGGTTCGGCGCATCGCGCTGGCCATCACGTCGCTTGCCTTTGCTCTCTCCGTTGTTCTGTGGTCCCTTTTTGATGCCTCGCAGCCGGGCATGCAGTTCGTCGAGCGTTCGGAGTGGATGCCTACCTTCAACATTCAGTACGCCGTGGGCATAGACGGCATCAGTCTGCTTCTGGTCCTGCTGACGACGTTTCTGGCCCCGATCTGTGTGTTGGCCTCCTGGAAGTCGATCGATACCAAGGTGAAGGCCTTCATGAGCCTGATCCTCGTGGTGGAAGGCGCCATGATCGTGGTCTTTACGGCCCTGGATCTGTTCCTTTTCTTCATGTTGTGGGAAGTCACGATGATTCCCATGTATTTCCTGATCATTCTCTGGGGCGGTCCGGCTCGAAGAGCCGCCGGCATCAAGTTCGTTCTCTACAGCTTGACGGGCAGTCTGCTGCTGCTGGTCGGGATTCTCGGACTCTACATGGAAGGCGGACGTACCTTCGATCTATTGGCGCTCGCGGAAAGGACATACCCCTCGGAGGTCCAGTTTTGGATTTTCCTTGCGCTCCTCTGTGCTTTTGCCATCAAGTTGCCCATGGTCCCGTTCCATTCGTGGCTCCCGGACGCCCACTCGGAAGCCCCCACGGCCGGCAGCGTCATCCTGGCCGGCGTGCTGCTGAAGATGGGCGGCTACGGGTTCTTGCGGTTCTGTCTTCCCATTCTTCCGGAAGCGTCTGCGGCCTTCGCTCCCGTGATTCTGTGGTTCTCGGTGGTGGCCATTCTGTATGGCGGATGCCTGGCCCTGGCGCAGTCGGATCTCAAGAAGCTGGTGGCCTACTCTTCGATTTCTCACATGGGTTTTGTGACGCTTGGAATCTTCGCGTTCAACAGTCAGGGCATCCAGGGAGCCGTTCTGCAGATGTTCAATCACGGAATCACGACGGGCGCGCTGTTCCTGGCGGTGGGTCAGTTGTATGATCGGACGCATAGCCGCGAGATCGGCGACTACGGTGGTCTGCACAAGCCGATGCCCCGTTTTGTGGTCTTTCTCTGCGTTTTCTCGGTGGCGGCTTTCGGCTTGCCGGGAACGGCGAATTTTATTGGCGAATTCCTGGTTCTCTTTGGCGGTTCCCATACAAGCTTTGTCAGAGTGTTGCTCGCAATGGGCGGGATTGTACTGGCGGCGGCCTACATGCTTTGGATGCTGCAGCGCGTCGTTCTCGGAAAGGCCTCAACGCGGGAGGCCGCCCTGCTTCCCGATCTCGACATGAGAGAGACCGCCACCCTGGTGCCGCTGGCGATCCTGGTCTTTATCTTGGGTTTGTATCCCGGTCCTCTGATGGAGCTGATGGACTCCAGCGTGACCAGCCTTGTCGAGCAGACGGCGGAATTTGCGCCCGCAGACGTTTCGATGCTTCGGCCCTGACAGCCGCCGGCATCATCGGAATCGGACGCTCGCCCTGGCGCCATTCGTTGTCGCGAATGCGCTCAGGATGTGAACCTGCCTGTCTCATCCCGTGGGGAGGCGAGGACCGTGCGGGTCACCACACACGAATCACGGCTTTTCCCTATCGAGCACGGCAAGTCGGCGCAAGCAAGTCAGTGCGGTCGTGTCGCCTGCTTCTGCCTTCGGATCACGAATCACGAAACACGGGTTTTTTGGCGCGAATCACGGTCTTGACATCTTCTGAGCGTGCACGGGTTCTCTCGACCGTTTTGGGAGTGGGAGTGGGTTTGGGCAGTGGAGGCGCTTCGATCCGGGTCTCTCGAAGTGTGCGCTTGCCGGCTCGATGTTCACGAACCTCCTGGAGTCCCTTGAGGACCTCCACGGCAATGTTACGCTCAGGCATTCTCGATCTCCTTGACGACCTTCCGCCACTCCGCTAGCTCAGCGTGTCTCAGGTCTTCCTTTACTCCCTTGCCGTACAGCGTCAGCAAATAGATGTGGTCCTCGGCAACAAGCCAGTAGTAGATGATGCGAATGCCACTCCGCTTGCCACGTCCCTTCGATCTCCACCGTATCTTCCGAATGCCGCCCGAACCACGAATGACATTGCCGACGTCGGGATCCTTACTGAGAAACGCCTGCAACTCCGCGTAACTGTCGTCATCTAGGTGCGCTGGCAGATGCTTGGTGAACTCCGATGTCTCAACGAACAACATCCCACGAAGGTCACCTGATCAACGCCCTCATGACCCTCAACCGTAGCACACGCCACCACCACTCACAAGTTGGGGTCTATGGACTCCTTGGAGGATGTTATCTGCGGTGCGCGGCCGAACGTGATGAAGAACCGTTTCTGACCACGCTCTATCGCCCTGGAGTTCGCAGCGAACCTATCAGTGACGACTGGAGCAGCATCCCGAGTGCCGCTCGGAGACAAGGAAGTCTTAGATCCGTGTCATTGAGCCATCGTTCATGCCGATAGTGGGGCGACTCTTGGGTCCTTCTACTCCCTACACTTCCCGTGGCCCTCTAGTGGCGAAAAAGTGGGCTGCCTGTCTCATCCTGTGAGGAGGCGAGGACCGTGCGGGTCACCAGACACGAATCACGAAACACGGCCTTTAGAAACTGAGGCGCAGCGACAACTGGAACTGCCGCGGGTCGAAGGCTGACGCGAAAGAAAAGGGTTCCGTGACCGGTCCCCGCCGGCCGACTAATTGGGCGGGCAGGTCTTCGAGCGAGGCGTTCCCGACGACGCCGTTCACCCCTCTGAAGTTGGTTTTGTTCAGAACGTTGAACGCCTCGCCGATGGCCTGCAGGGTCAATCCTTCAGTAAGCGTGAATGACCGCGCCAGTCTCATGTCGAATCCGAAGAAGCTGGGTCCTGTCCCGGCGTTGCGCCCGAGTCCCCACGGGCGGTGGGTGTCGTTGTGACGATCGCCGATCGTGTCGAAGCCGGCGTTCAGGTTGAATGGCGCGCCCGAACGCGCAATGATGATCCCGGAAAACATGAAGTCGGCTAGCAGATTGTGCCCGAACCCGCGGCCCTTGCCCGCTTTCAGGGGAGATTTTGTCACGGCGTGCGCGACGAATCGGTGTTTACGGTGGAAATGGGACAGCGCCAACTCGTTGCGGGCGTCCCACTGCAAGTGAGGTTCGTAGGACGAATTGTAGTCGGTGTTCTCGTCGATGTGCTTGCTCCAGGTGTGGTGCGCGGAAACGGTAAATCCCTCCGAGAACCGTTTCTTGATCTGCACGATCATGGCGTGATAGTACGACCTGCCCCAACTGCCGTAGACGTTGTCTTGCAGGATGAGGGGGTCGTGGAAGCCCACGATCGGTCTGCCGTCTTCCCTGGTGCCGGCTTGGTAGATGTTGAGGTCGAGCGGCCGTATGATTTTTAGGCCCCGGTTGTAGTTGTAACCTGCCGACAGGGAGAAGCCGCCGATCTCGCGCTGGATTTCGAAGCTGCCCTGCTGCGAATAGGGGTTCGCCGTGTCGTCGGCAAGGCGGAATCCGATTCGCAACGGATAGCCGGGACCGGGGTCGATGCCGTGGATGGCCAGGTCCGCGGGCGTGATGCTCCTCTGGCCGAGAATCCCCCTCGCTTGCAGAGTCTGGTAGATCTCGGCGGAAGTCAGCGGCTCGCCCGTCAGGGCGCTTTGGATGCCCGGTGCTCCGGTCAAGGGGATGAAAACCTGATAGATCTGCTGTTTGTCGCCGAGCAGGTCATTGACGTACGTGGCCTGGCCGTCGATTCGAGCGTGGTAGATTCCGAAGCCCCCTCGAACGACCGTCTTTGTGTCCGGACTCCAGGCGAATCCCGCCCGCGGGCCGAAGTTGTTGTAGTCGCGCGGAAATCTTGTCTTCAACTCCAGTTCGTGGCGCAGGCCCAGGGTCAGCAGAAAATTCGACGTGACCTTGATCGCGTCCTCCACGAAGAAGTTGAAGCGGTTCGCCCAGCCCAGCCAATAAGGGTCTCCGAACCCCTGTTGGTAAACCGTCGGAAGTCCGAGAGTGTATGCCTGGAGAGACGTCATGGGTGCGTCCACGGCCCCCACCAGGTGGCTCGAACCGACTGCCGCCAGCAGGCCCTTGAGCAGTAGTGAGGTTCCCGGCCCGGCCGCGCTGTCGACGACGGCCGAAAGCGGTATCGCCTCGGAGAAAATGAATCGGCCGCTGAAGAATGTTTCCGATCGCACCCAATCCCGGGTCGGGTTGAAGTCGGCTCCGAACTTGAGGGTCTGGCGGCTGGTAATGCGCATGAAATTCTGACGTGCTTGGTAGACGCGCTCCAATACACGCGTAGGGAGAATGAAATCCCGGCCGAATTCTCCGAATCCGCTGATGTCGATCGACGGACCGTGCGGATCGGTCGGAAAGTTGGCGGAATCGTGGTATCCGAAGCCGAGGCGCGTCTCGCTGACCCATTGGGGACTGATCACGTACGTATCTCCGAAAGCCAGCGAAAAGTCGTTGATCTGGGCATTGTGGCCTCGGTTCAGCGCCGTTAGCGAACCGAATGTCGTGTTCTGGTTGTCCTGCCATGTCCCGTTCACACGCAGGAAAAGGTTGTGTCCGTCCCGCAGAGTGTGATCGAAGCGGGCGACCACTTGTTGCCGCTCCTCGGCGAATGGAAAAACCCCGCTGTTCTTCTCGAAGAGATCCAGGACTCCGGGGTGGTTGGCCGGAATGAGCCCCGCTGCGATCTCGCCCACCAGAGGCCGGAACGGCACTGGCGCTGCAACGTTGAGAACGTCGACCAGCGCTTGCTGCGAGTCCGTGAGTGAGGTCAGGAACGATCGGTCGGAAAGCAGCGGCACGATCAGTGTCTCGTGCCGGTCCAGCCGTTCGTAAGCGCCGAATAGGAAAGTCTTGTTCCGTTTGATCGGCCCTCCGGCGGAAGCGCCGCTCTGCGACCTCGTGTAGGCGCTTTTGCCCGGATCGAAGTAGTTTCGGGCCTGGAACCGGCGGTTGCGCAACAGGCCGAACAGAGACCCGTGCAACTCGTTCGTGCCGCTCTTCGTCACGATGTTGACCGTGCCGCCGGGAGCCCCGCCCTGTTCCGTCGAGAAAGAGTTCCTGTTGACCTGGAACTCATGGACCGACTCTTGGCTGATGGCGGAGCGCACGCTGCCGGTGTTGAGAACATTGGCCACGCCATCGATCATGAAGGTGTTGCCGCGTCCGTTCGTGCCGCCGATGCCGAGACCGGAGCTCGGTGTCGGAACGATTCGACGGTCCGTCGCGTTGGCGACGTAGTTCACGTCCACGACGCCTGGTGTCAGCAGCGCCAGGGAGAGGTAGTCGCGGCGGTTGATGGGAAGATTCTCGATGCGGACCGAATCGATATGATCGGACTGCTGCGTTCTGTCCGGCTCGATGGCCGGCCGCTCTGATGCCTCCGAGACGATGATTTGCTCCTCGGCCGCGGCCACGACAAGCTGCGGGGAAAAGGACTCCGTTTCTCCGGTGCGCACCTCGAAATCTTCAACGAGATACGGGGCAAAAGCCTCCGCTTCGAAACGCAGCGTGTACGTGCCGGGATCGAGATGACTGAGGAAATATTCACCGTCAGCCGACGTGCTTGTCTGCCGCCTCGCGCCGCGGCCCTGCTCGACGGCCGTCACTTTGGTGTCCGGGATGATCGCCCCCGTTTCGTCGTACACTTGGCCGCGGATGTGGCCGGTGTTGGTCTGGGCCTGTGCCAGGACGCCGCCGGCCACCAGAAGTACCAGAACGGTTATCTGTTGCTGTGCTGAGTGTCGAATGGAAGAGATAAGAGAACGCCGGTTCCGTAAAGCCGAGAATGTGGTCATAAATGATGTACACGGAATACTCTCATGAAGTCGATGGCCCGGTATTTCCTCGTGCCATCCTTACCCAGATAGAGTAGTCGAACCAGGGTCGCACTGCAACGCTTCTCAAGCTGTCTCAGCCCTTTGCAACCGGTAGCGGAGCGCCGCTCGCCGCGGTTCTGCTTCGGCTTCGAGGCGCGCAACCGAACGTCGGCGTGTCTTCGTAGGTACCCCTGAGGTGACCGCCTCCAGGACGTCTTGACCGGGGCTCGGACTCCTGTGCCCAAAAGACGCTGAACGCCGCTGAGGAGATCGTAATACCGGATTCAATGGATAATACGGATTGAATCTAAGAGGAAGGTCTGGCAGCGCTAACGGGATTCGAACCCGTATTTGAGCCTTGAGAGGGCCCTGTCCTAACCCTTAGACGATAGCGCCGTTCACTCAAGATTTTAGAAGAGCGCTGAAAGTCGGTCAAGGACGCGGTCCATTCGTCCCTTCATGAGAAGCCCGTCAGGACAATGCGCAAGCCGCCCGCGCCAGCAACCCGGCCTGTAAGGTTTTTCACGAAACACAGCTTTTACGGTTCATCGGCCGTCAGACATTTCTTCCTGGAGCGAACCAGGCCCCCCACCAGCGATTTTCACGAAACACGAGACACGAGACACGAAACACGGCTTTTTCCTCATGCTATAAGAAGGGAGCATGAATCGACGTTCCTTCCTGGGCGCATCGCTGGCCGGCCTCTCGGCAAGCTCCGCGGCCGCTGTGCATCAGGACTCCAACCAGTACTTCGAACTTCGGTTCTTTCAACTGCGCAACAGCAAGGCCGATCAACAGCGGCGGCTCGTTCGTCTGTTGGAGGAGCATCACCTGCCGATGACGAAGCGCAACGGCTTTGGGCCGGTGGGCTACATGCAGGTCTTCCTGGGCGCCGGGATGCCGAAGGTCCTGATTCTCACCGCCTATCGTTCTTGGGCCGAAGTAGCCGAGAAACAGGCCGCGATGATGGCCGATGAGACATGGCGCAAGGCCTTCGATGCGGCGGGAGCGGATGACGATCCGTACTTCGATCGCGTCGAGACCTGGCTGCTCAGGGCGTTCGCCGCTGCGCCTCGTTTGGAAGAGCCTGCGATCGAGCCCGGCAAGGCGCCGCGGCTGTTCGATCTGCGGACGTACGAAGCCGAGACCTTCGGAGACGTCGGCCGCAAGGTCGATATGTTCAATCGCGAGGAGATCAGGATCTTTCGCCGCTGCGGTATTCACCCGGTCTTCTTTGGACATTCCCTCTACGGGCCGAGCCAGCCGAACTTGACCTACATGGTCTGGTACGACGACATGCGAGTTCGTGAGGCGGCCTGGAAGCGCTTTCTGGATGACCCCGATTGGAAGCGTATCCGAAACAAGCCCGGCTGGACCAACGCCGAGGCCGTCTCGAACATCTCGAATACGTTTCTGCGGCCGCTGCCGTTTTCGCCGATTCGTTGAGCGGCAGGCTACACGATGCCCAGCAGCTTGCGGCGTGCGTTCGGAAAGCTGTCGAGTTCCGCTTGCATCACGTTGTTCGCCAGCGTGAGATACAGGTCGCCCGTCGTGCCGGTGGTTTCGGTGTGGCGGCCCGTGACAAGCTGGTTCGCGTGGCCCGCGACGATGGCGATGAGGCCGTTGTTCTTGTGGGCATTGGCTTCGGCGTGCTCGTGGAGGTAGAGCAGGCAGGTGTTGTCGAGCAGGGTGCCGTCGCCTTCCGGAATCGATTTCAGACGTCCCAGCAGATACGCGAACTCCTGTACGTGCCAGCGGCAGATGTCGCGCAGCACGCGCTGGCCTGCCGGACCGTCCGCTTTGTGATGCGTGTAGTCATGATGCCGCAGTGTCGTATAGCCCAGCCAGGGCATGCGCGTCAGGCCCTGGCACTTCGTGAGCATGTAGGAAGCGACGCGTGTCTGCCCGCTGGCGAACGCATGCACGATCAGATCGGTTTGGAGCTTTGCGATGTGCGGCCAGTCTTTCATGTCGCCGCTGATCTCGGGTTCCTCGACTACGGAGTATTCGGGGGGCAGGCTGCCGATGGCGCGCTCCAGGTCGCGGATGGACGCCATGTAGTCGTCGAGGCGTTCTTGATCTTTGTGCCCGAGGTCGGCCTTCAGCTTCGTTGAGCTTTCGCGCACCGCATCGAGCACGCTCTTCTTGCGATCGACCCAAGCGGGATCTTTGATGCCGAAGATGCGGTTGAACAGATTCTGTGGAATCAACTCCGGCGGGAGTGCTCGGTCCTTGCCGGCCCAGCTCATGTTGCGTTGAATGCTGTCGCCGTGAGACTCCGGACATACCCCGACTTGCAATGACCGGAACCGCGACCGGCCTCCGATCTTGGCGGCGATGGCTTGATCGATCGAGGCGCCGCCCGCGCCGCGCCCGGTGAAGGGAACTCCCGTCATCAGTCCGCTCATCGAGCGGTGATGATCGTTGCCCGGACCGGGTACCCGTGCGATGTCGTTGTCGAGTCCGCTGAGAATGTGAATGTCGTTGCGGAACGGTGCGAGCGGCGAGAGGCATGGTGTGATTCGGAAATCCGTGCCGGTTTCGGTCGGGATCCAGTAGCGCTCCGGAATGCCATTGCCGTTGAACCAGACCAGGAAGCGCGACTCCATCGGCGACTCGGTGATCCGGCCGGCCGCGTTCGCGGCGGCGTAAGCCGTCCCGGACGAATTGAACATCGCCTCGAGCGGAGGCAATCCAAAGCGGATCGCAGCGCCGCTAAGAGCCGATCCGCCAAGAAAAGTGCGCCGGGATAGTAGTCGCATCGCGCGTTAGCTCAACAGTAACATGATACGCCCATTCCGCGTGTGTTTCACTACCCCCGTTTCGGTTGATCACACGATGCTTCCCAGTACGGTCCGGCAGCCTTGTCTAATCGGGTGTTAACGTCCCGGACAGGCAGTGCGCCGTCCGAATTCGTAGCGCGGCCGATCTCAAGGGTCCTGAGAACCTTGATGTTGCGCGCTCCAGTGTACTTTGCAATTCGGATTTCGCTCGCGAAACTCGCTGACGCCCTCCGCCGACACCATCGTGCCGTCGAGGTAGAGCGTCTTCAGCTTGGACAGCTTCGAGAGTTCGCGAAGAGTTTCGTCGGACACTTTCGTTGAGGAGAGATCGAGCGTTGTCAGACGGCCCATCGCCGTCAGATGTTTCGCGGCTCCGTCATCAACCTCCTCCACGCCGGAGAGATGCAAGGTTCGCAACTCTCCAAGTCCGGTGAGTGCCACCACGCCGGCCTCGCTGATCTGCGTTCGACTCAGGTCGAGAAAGCGAAGCCGCCGTAACGCCGAAAGCTTCCTCACGCCCAGGTCCGTGAGCCTGAGATCCGCCGCGTCAAGGTGCTCGAGTTGATCGAGTTGCGTGATGACGTCGATGTCCAGATCCGTCACCGCCACCGACCAGAATCCCGAGTTGCGCATCTGGAGTCCGCTGAGGCTCAGCTTTTTCAGGTTCGGCAGCAATTCCAGGACGTGCAGGCCGAGCTCGGTGATCTTGTTGGCCCCCAGGGTCAGCTCCCGCAGCTCGGTGAGTTCGGCAAGATGCTCCATCCCGTTGTCGGTGACTTGCGTGACGCTGATGTCGAGGGCTTCAAGACGGCGGTGCGAGGCGACGTAAGCCAGGCCGGTGTCCGTGATGTCGGCGCCCCGCAGGTTGAGCCGTCGCAGGTTCTTCCAGTGGCGCAGGTGGGCGAGCGACGTGTCCGAGATGTGTTCGCAGGCGTAGAGGTTCAACTCCTCGACCGCGGTGAGCGGTCTGAGCCTCTCGATTCCCAGGTCCGTGATCCGGGTTAGCGACAAGTCGAGTCGCTTCAGGGAGTTGATGCCGGCGATGTGCTCCAGGTCTCCGTCAGCGACCCAGGTGAACCCGAACCGCACTCCGACAACATCACCGGCCTCGTCGGTCTCGACCTCGCCTCCTTGCGCGGCTACCCGGCTGCGCAGATCGGCGGCGTCCAAGTCCGAGCCGTGAACCGGCATGGCTGGATACAAGGCCAAAGTCCACACCAGGGCGCAATATTTGATCATTCGTAAATTTCTATTGGATGTATCCCAGGCTCCGCAGCCGTTGCAGTTCTTCGTCGCTCAAGTTGTCGCTCGCCCCGTCCTCGTCTAGGGCGCCTTCCATCACTTTGGCGCGTTCCTGCTCCAGCAGGGACGCCAGCATCTTTACCCTGTCGGGGTTCGCCTCGCTCACGTCTTTGAGGTCGAGGGGGTCCTCCGCGTGGTGAAAGAGTTCGTATTCCGCGATTCCCTCCGTCGGCTTCGGATGGTGAATCAATTTCCAGCCGTCCGAGACGATCGCATACGCTTCGGTATCGTATGGTCTCGGCCCGCCCGACTGCTTCGTCTCGGCCTTCTGCGCGATCGCCGGTTGCGGTTGCCAGCCGTTCGCCTCGGCGGCCTCACGTAGAGAGCTGCCTTCGGGCAAGTCCCGCGCTGCCGCCATCAACGGCACGAGGCTCTGCCCTTGCATCGTCTCCGGGCGAGGCAGATGGCTCAGTTCCAGCAGTGTCGGAGCGATGTCGATGCTGCGAGTGGTCTCGTCGAAGCCGAGGCCGGCCGGTACGAAAGCCGGCCCGTAGAACATCAGCGGAACGTCGGTGAGTTCGCCGTATACGTGCTGCCCGTGCCACATGTATCCATGCTCGTGGAAGCCTTCGCCATGATCGGCCGTGAACGCGATCAACGTCTTCTCCGCTAGGCCGAGTTGCCGCAGCTTCTCGAATAGACGCGCCATCTCCACATCCATTCCGAGGATCGAGCCGTCATACCAGCCCTTGTTGTAGGCCATGAACTCGTCCCGGTCGACACCCGAAGCCTTCAACTCATCGAGCATCGGCATGACGCGGTTCCTGTCCGAAGGATGCTTGATGAACTCCTTGACCGTCTCCACGTTCTTGTCGTGCGCATCTCGCTGGGCAGGGTCCGTCCAACGCTCGTTGTAGGGCCGGCGAGGCTCGAAAGGCGAGTGCGGGTCGAAGACGTGAAGGAATGCGAAGAACGGCCCGTCCTTTCGTGCTTCGAGCCAATCGGTTAAACGATCGACATACGTTCGGGCGGTCTTGCTTCCCGATTCTTCGATGGAGCTCCTCTCGTGCAGTTCTTCGAACCCTTGATGCAGGTTGGTGAACTTGCCGCTGAAGGTAACCGATGAGTAGCTGACCGTTGCGTAACCCGCTTCCCGGTACGCCTCGGCCAGAGTGACCGCCGCGGCGGGAAGGCGGTCCCTCATATCCGCCACCCGGTGAGCCAGCGGATACATGCCGGTGAGAATCGACGGGACCGAAACCTTCGTCCATGTTGCTTGCGCCACATTGTCACGGAAAATCGCGCCTTCGCTGCCGAGCCTCGCCAGGAACGGCGCGGTCTCTCGTTCGTACCCGTGGAAGTTGAGATGGTCCTTGCGCAACGTGTCAGCAACGACGAGAATGACGCCCTGCGGCGCCGGAGCCCCGGGCATGGCTTCTACCTGAGGGCGTTCGGTGGCGGCAGGTGAAGCGGCGGCCCGATCCCGAATCGCGGGTCCGCCCCAGAAGCCCAGTGCGCCGGCGTCCTCTGAGCGCAGGTCGAGGGCCAGCGTAACGCTTCGGCCGGCGTGTGCGGAAAGGTCAAGGGACGCTTCCTCCCAGCGGTCTGGCGTGGTCACCGTCCGCTGCAGCAGCAGCTCCCCTGCGCCCGGCTCGGAACCCGTCGCCGCGATTTTCACTTCGAAAGTCACCGGAGCGTCCTCGACCGTTCCCACGTGCAGATCAAGCCACGGATCCTGGGGAAGGTCCAGGTCAATCTGTATCGATTCAGGCGAACGCGATACAAGTGCCTCGCGGTAGATCTCGCCCAAACCTTGCCAGCCGACGCCCGATGGAATCCGCGACAGATGCTCCCTCCGCGAAACGATCTTGACCGACTCGATTTCGAACTCCGCACTCTCCTCATCGGAGGGACGGATCAGCAGTTTGTGGACACTCGACAGCCGCGTGTTCCGTGGCGGCGTCAGCACGTACGTCTCGATGTTCTCTCCGGCTATCAGCGGCGCATTCAGGTTCCAAGGCTCACTGAGCCCTTGGGCTCGCTCCAGGATTCGCTTGACATTCAGGTCTCCCGAGCCCTGCGACTCCGCGCTCAGGTTGGCGCCCTTGCTTGCCCGCATCCGAATTTCTACGGCGTGCAGTAGGTCTGAGGTATCAAGACCTTCTTTGCGCTCGACATACACGATGGGAAAGCTTGTCGTGGTCCGGCCTTGCAGTCGGCCATCTTCGATTCGCAAAGAAGATACGCCGGCGCCGGCCTTCCACCCCAAGGTTGCCGGCGACTCCTCCGGCGGTTTTTTCGGAGTCTCTCCGAACCCCCACAGGCCCGCCGGCACGGGCCGCGTCACCTGCGTCGGGACGTTCTTGACCATCTTCTGGTTGAAGTGGTCAACGAGCCGTATCGCGATCGGTTGACCCGAACCGCCGCAACTGCAGAGAAGCAGGAAGAGGCTGAACGAAGCAGCGCCTGGAAATCTCATGTGTGGTCCAAGCTCCTGTCGGCAGGTATTCTACCAGCAGGCTTGGGGGACCGCGCCAAGGTTGCGGCCGGCACGGCCTCCTTCGGCCCCAGCCTGCATGTCTCACCACGTGGCGAGGCGAAGTGCGTGAGAGGGCCGTCAGGACGAGGCGCGAGCCGCTTGGCGCGCGCAGGCGTACTTGAACAGTACGTTGAGCACGGCAAGCAAGCGTAACGAAGTCATGGAGGCCATATGGCGTGCTTCGACCGTTGGGTGGTGAGAAATGCAAGGTAGGACCCTTTCAGGGCCGAATGCCAACTCGGAGGGCGCGACTGGCCACGGCGTACTGAAAGGCCTGGCTGACCTCGGTAAGCGGGTATGTCCGGGTGAGAAGCTCGGAAAAGGGAAATCGGGTGTGGTGCTGCTCGAGAAAGGCTACGGCGTCCGACAGGTCTTCCGGAGCGTAGTTGTGAACGCCCCGGATCTGCAGCCATCCGCGCACCACCCGTTCCGGATCCAGGGAAAGAGGACTGCTGGGAAACACGGCCCCGACCAGCACATAGCGCCCGCCGGTCCTCAGTAGAGGCACGGCCGCCGCCATGGCGCTGGCAGCCCCCGACAGTTCCAGTGCCAGGTCCACCCCGCGTCCCCGGCTGATCTCCATTACCGTTCGGGCCAGCATTTCGGGGCCTTCTCCGACCGCTACGCAGTGGCTGGCGCCAAAGCGTTCGGCCTGCTTCAATCTGGTTTCGTCGATATCACAGACAATAATTTGACTGGCGCCTCGGGACCGGGCCAGGGCGCAGGCGGTCAGACCCAGCATGCCGGCACCCTGGATGAGCACGATCTCACCCCGGCAGCCTCCGCCGGCCCGCATGGCAGCCATGACCGTGGCCGTGGCGCAGTTGGCCGGGCAAGCCACCTCATCGGGAAGACCCTCCGGAACCGAAACCACCGGGGTGCCGGCAATCAAATGGCATACCTCCGCCAGTCCCCCGTTGAAGAGGTGTGCAGGCCGAAGGCTCTCGTGTCCGTACTTGAATAGCCGTTCGCACTTCTGTGAAAGGGAACGCCGGCAGAAGAAACACTGCCCGCAACTGGCCGCGATCGACCAGGAGATGCGATCGCCCACTCCCACCGCCTCGCCGTCCAGAGTTCGCACCGGCGGCCCCGGGCCCGTTTCGATGACTTCACCCAGGATTTCATGGCCCAGAATGGTGGGCGTGGGGGTCTGGCGGCGGCCCTGATAGGTGTGCAGGTCGCTGCCGCAGATCGAGCTGCAGCGCACCCGGACCAGCAGTTGCGAAGATCCCGGCCGAGGCAGTGGAAAGCTCTCCAGCCGGAGGGGCTCTCCCGGTCCGTCAAAGACTGCCGCGCGCGCCTTTTCCATCTTTGCCTCTCTACGACTACCAGGGCAGTGAGAAGGTCTTGACCGTGGACATGAACTTCATGGCCTCGATGACGCCTTCCTTGATCCCCAGCCCTGAATCCTTGACGCCGCCGAAGGGGGTGGACTCGATACGGTAGCCCGGAACCTGGTTGATGTTGACGGTCCCGGTGCGGATTCCCTTGACCGCCTCAATGGCCGCTTGGATATTCCGGGTCACCACTCCGGCGGAAAGCCCGTAAGCGGTGGCGTTGGCCAGGGATATCCCGTCCTCCAGATCGCGGATGGCCAGGATGGGCGCCAGCGGCCCGAAGGACTCCTTGACCACCATCTCACAGGTTCTGGGGACGTCTGCCACCACCGTGGGTTCCAAGAGAGCCCCTTTTCGCCGCCCGCCGCGGAGAATTCTGGCGCCTGCCGCTACCGCCTCCTCCACCCGTCGCTCGAGCCCGGCCGCGGCAGTCTCGTCGATCACGGTCCCGACACGGGTTTCCCACTGCGCGGGGTCTCCGGCAGTGTACTCCCCGGTTTTGTCCAGGAACAACCGGGTAAAGGGCTCCACTACCCTCTCGTGTACCAGCAACCGCTTGACGGCGGTACAGCGTTGCCCGGAATTGCGATAGCACCCCTCGGCCGCCAGGCCGGCAGCCAGCTCGAGATCAGCGTCCGCAAGGATCAACAGCGGCGAGTTGCCTCCAAGCTCCAGGCACAACTTCTTGTAGCCGGCGATGGCAGCCAGGCGGCGGCCGACCGCTCCACTCCCGGTAAAGCTGACCGCCTCGATGCGGTCATGCCTGACCAGAGGCTCGGCAAATTCCTCCACGGAACCCAGCAACACACTTAGCATGGGCCCGGGAAGCCCGGCCTGATAGAGCAATTCCGCAAATCGAATGGCGGCCAGCGGCGTCTTCTCCGACGGCTTCAGAATCAGGGGCGCCCCCACGGCCACAGCGGGAGCGACCTTGTGCACCACCTGGTTCAGCGGATGGTTGAAAGGCGCGATAGCTCCCACCAGGGGAACCGGCTCGCGCAGGGTGAAAATCTTCCGCGCCTTGCCGTGCGTCGAGACATCTCCTGAAAACACCTGGCCTTCGTCCTTGAGAGCCTCGACCGCGGCGCACTGCAGCACGTCCAGCGCCCGTCCCACCTCGTAGGTGGTGTCTCGCAGGCACAGTCCGGACTCTCGAGTCACCAGCAGGGCGAACTCCTCGGCCTGCTGCTGCAGGGCGGAACGGGTGTTCAACAGGATTTCATGGCGCTGGTAGCGGGTCAGAGATCCTGTCCAGGCCAGTGCTTCCTCGCAGGCCCGGTCGAGATGTTCCCGCCCGGACGTGGCGACAGTACCCACCAACTCGCCCGAATAGGGATTGAAAACCTCCAGGGTGCCGTCGGTCCGCACTGGCTGACCGGCCAGATAGCCGGGTAGATCCAGAGTTCCCTCGCGGGACCGGCTGAGCGTCATCGGGAACCTCCTTCGCAAAGATAGGCAAACAGGTCGAAATTTCTCGGGTCCCTGGCGACTCCCGCCCGCGTACCAGGCTCGGAAAGCAGCAGGGGCACGGTTTCCTCGAAGCGGCCGCCGTGGGACCTCAAGTCGCCCCTCAGGGGGCTCAGGTCGTGATACTCCGGCGTGCGGCCCATCACGACATCCCGATCCGAAAACACCATCAGATCCCCAATGCGGTCCGGCGGGAGCTCCAGGCGTGTGGCTGCCTCGGGTCGCCGACACACCTCGGTCACGCCCTGGCGTCGAGACAGCCATTGGACCACGTCCGTCTCGGATACTCCTTCAGCCAGGTGAATCGTCACTGCCGACCCCAGAGCCCCATGGTGTACCACGTAGGGATCGGTGATGGGACAGATCACCGTCACACCCCCTCCAAATTGCTCCCTGAGTTCACTCTCCAGGTAGATCACATTGGGCCGGCCGTCGGCCTTGGTCTTGGCATTCATTCCGTGATCGGCCGTGGCTCCAACAGCGGCGCCCAACTCCAGCAGGCGGCCCAACTGATGGTCAATGGCTTCGTAAAAGTCCAGCGCCTCGGGAGCCGACGGTGCATGGCGATGCTGCACGTAATCGGTCAGCGACAGATAGAGGAAGTCCGATTGGCGGCTCTCCAACAGAGCCACGCCGGCGCGCAAGACGAACAGGCTGGCCTCGGCGCTGTAGATGTCGGGACTGCCTTCCCGGACAGTCTCCTCCAGATCCTCCAGGCCCGGAAGGTCCCGGATCTGCTCAGCGGCCCGCTCCGACGAAAAAGCGATTCCCTGTAGTCCGCGGGACAACAGGTCGCGCAGCTTTTCCTTGGCTGTCACCATGGCCACTTTCCTTCCCGACCGGGCAGCGGCCGCCAGTATGGTGTCGCACCGCAGGTAGCGGGCCGAGTTCATCATGACCTCCGCGCCGCTCCCCGGGTCCAGAAAGAAGTTGCCGGAAATGCCGGTGACGGAAGGGGGCGCACCGGAGACGATGCAGGCGTTGTTGACGTTGGTGTAGGTGGGCAGTGCTGCCCGGACCAGCCCCCGGTAGCCGTCCGCGGCCATTCGGGCCAGGTGGGGCATGCGGCCCCGGGCGATCGCCACTTTCAGGTAGTCGTCCTCACAGCCGTCCATGCAGATCGCTACTACCGGCTTGGCCGGCGGTTCGTATCGGCGGCCGTTTACGGAGAAGGGCAAGGTGGAGAAGTTTGCATTCATGGTCAAGAGAATTGGTGACTAACGTCGGACAAACAGTGCAATCGACCCGCTGAACAGGCAGGCGCCGGCCACCAGCGGGAACACCAGGCTGGTGTTATCGGCGCTTCGCTGGATCATCCAGCCGATGAAGGGCTCTCCCAGTCCCGCCAGCAGATAGGCATGCATGTTCATGACTCCCGTTCCCGTGCCGGCGTAGCGGGTTCCCAGTAGATCGGGACACAGGGCCCAGAACGCCGACTGGGGGCCGTAGGTGAAGAACCCGCAAAGGGCCAGCAACGCCATGGACCAGAAGAAATGGTACGGCAACAGGTACATGGCGGAACAGGCCAGCGATGCAGCCGCCATGAACAGGAAAATAACCCTCGATCGATTGGAATGAAAGACCCGGTCGGACAACCAGCCGCTGCTTACCGCCCCCAGGGCCATGCCTGCCGGAAGCGCCAGGGTGATCCAGGTCCGCCCTGCAAATCCTCGCCACCCGGTCGCCAGGAAGTGGACCGGCACCCAGGTCAACAGGCCGTAGCGGGCCAGGCTCTGGAAACCGATGGCCAGGCTGGCGATCATGAAACGCCAATTGGAAAACACCTGCCGGTAGCGATGCCAGGTGGTCTCCTCGTTATCTTCATTTCCCGCAGGCGCGGGCCGGCCTTCATCCCGATTGTCTTCCAGGTGATTCGACCCGGAGAAACCGAGTTCCTCGGGACGGTCCCGAGCCACCCGGTAATAGACCGCTCCACCCAGCAGAAGCAGCAGCACCGGGAGACGAAAGATCCAACGCCAATTCAAATCCAGGGCCAGAATGAGATTGGAGGTGGTGAATGCCAGAACGGAGGACAGACCGGCTGCGCCCACGTAAAGACCGTAGACCTTCCCTCGCTCTCGGCGGCTCCACCAATTGGACAGTACCCGGCTTCCCGGGGCCCAACCCATGGATTGCGCATAACCGTTGATGGCCCAGGGAACCAACAAACCCACCAAGCCGCCGGCGAAGCTGACCCCCCAATTGAACATACAGGAAAGCAGCGCCCCCAGGCTCATCATCCGGCGACCGCCGAAACGATCGCCCAGGTTGCCGTTGATGGCCTGCCCGGCGGCATAGCTCCACAACATGGCGCTGCTGACCCACCCCAGGCCTGCTTTGCCGATTCCCAACTCCTGCTCGATGCCCGGAATGGCGAAACCGAAGGTCTGCCGGCCGGTGTAATAGAAAAAGTAGCAGAGCATGGTGGCACACAAAATGCGCCACTGAGCCCGCCGAAACCGGCGCTCCTCTTCCGCCATGTTTAGTGTCCCCATCGGGATGGGTGAAACCCCTCGCCTTAAGGCGAAGCCTTCAGGAGGCTTGCGATAGGATGGCGAGGTGAAAGGATACCGCAAAGCCTCGCATACGACGTACTCACTGCACTACCATTTTGTATTCATTCCGAAGTACCGCAAGCCGGTGCTGCGGGGGGATGTGGCGCAGCGGCTGCGAGAATTGATACGGGAGGTCTGTCGGACAAACAACATCGAGATTCTGAAGGGGCGCATACGAGCGGAGCACTTGCTGTTGAGCGTGCCGCTGCATATGGCGCCGAGCCGAGTGATGCAGGCTAGCGCTGTAGCCTGGAACGGAGGCTCGCTTTAGCCGACTTCCAGTCGGCGGCCGAACCCATCGCCTTCAGGCGATGGTAGTTCAGTTGTGTGGCCCGGTCTTTGTGAGTCTGATGAGTGATAGAATGCCCTTGCACGTAACACAACGTCCACCGAACCAGTCTTGGCGGCGCGCCAGGAGCCCGGTGAGCGAATGACGGCGATCTGAGGAGGCACATGCATTTCATAGTATTCGTGACTCACAAAGGAGAAATGGGACAGGAACGGATGCGTTTGTCGGACGCATTCGGAGCCTACCTTCATGACCCCACCCGTCATCCTGACGTGACCGTTCATCATGGCGGGCAGACGCTCAGCGAGAGTGGCGAGACCGTTACCGGCTTGGTCCTGGTGCTTGAAGCTCCCTCGCTCGACGCGGCACAGGCGTTCGTCGCCGACAGTCCCTATGCCCAGGCGGGCACTTTCGCCGAGTCCCACATCCGCCCATGGAACTGGTTGACGGGACGCCCTGGCTAAGCGCATTGCGCACCGCCCGGCACGTTGGGTCCCCGGGGGGTCTCCGAGGGATCGTTGCTGACACGGAGCGAGTGCGCCTCCTTCGCGTGGACGGTAGTGGCGGCAACATGCAGGAAGCCACCCGTGGCCGCAAGCGAGCGGCAGCCGGGTCGTTCTCGGGACACGAATGACTCCACCGGGGATTCCGGACATCTCCGGGCGTGAGAATCAACAAGGCGTGCACGGGCTAGCTGAGGGGGCCTCGTGAGCAACGGGCACGAGCGGCGCGCTTCAACCGTTCGCTACGAACCTGACGAGACTCCTCCGGCGGTTGTGGCTCTGGGTAGCGGCCTGCAGCTCGTGGTTCTCGGCATAACCAGCATCATTCTTATCCCTACTATCGTCATCCGGGCTGCTGGCGGAACCGACGCGTACCTGTCCTGGGCCGTGTTCGGCGCGGTCGCCGTCAGTGGCATCTGCACGGTGCTGCAAGCGGTTCGGCTGGGCCGGGTCGGAGCGGGTTACGTGCTCTTTATGGGTCCCGCCGGAGCCTATATCGGGGTTTGCGTCAGCGCGCTTACCGAGGGCGGCCCTGCGTTGCTCGCTACTCTGGTCGTCGCGTCGTCGCTTGTCCCGATCGTGATTTCGATGCGGCTCGCCCTGTTCAGGCGGCTTTTGACACCGACAATCGTCGGCACTGTGAACATGCTGGTGCCCGCAACCGTGCTGCCGGTCGTGTTCAGTCGCTTGGCCGACGCGCCGCACGACGCGGCGCTGGCCACGCCGCTCACTGCGGTGGCGACGGTTCTGGTCATCAGCGGCATCTCCCTGAAGGCAGGGACGACGCTGCGTTTGTGGGCTCCCCTCGTCGGGGTCGTTGCAGGTTCGGTATTTGGCGGGTCGTTGGGCCTCTATGACTTTGACTTGGTTGTCCGGGCTCCGTGGATCGGTTTGCCCCAGGGCGACTGGCCGGGTATCGGGCTCGACCTCGGTCCGGCGTTCGTGGAGCTTCTTCCTGCCTTCGTGTTCGTGGCTCTCATTGGTGCCATCCAGACGATCACTGGCGCGGTCGTCATCCAGCGCGTATCGTGGCGCCGGCCGCGGGCCGTGGACTACCGGGCGGTGGAGGGTGCGGTGACCGCGGACGGCATCGGCAAGCTGCTGTCCGGCCTGACGGCGATCGTGCCGACGCAGACCATCGCGGTCAGCGTCCCGACGATTGAGCTGACGGGGGTTGCGGCGCGCCGCGTGGGAATCGCCGCTGGTGGCGTGCTGATGGCGATGGCTTTCCTGCCCAAGGTCATTGCCCTGATCCTGGCGATACCCAGCCCGGTCATCGTCGCCTATTTGACCGTCGTGCTGGCGATGAGCTTCGTGCGTGGCATGACGGAAATCGTGCAGGGCGGGATCGATCATCGCAAGGGAATGATTTCCGGTGTCGCTTTCTGGGTCGGAGTCGGCTGCCAGAACGACCTGCTGTTTCCCGGGCTTCTTTCGGAGCTCGCGGGCGGCCTTCTGAAGAACGGGATAACGGCCGGCGGTATCGTGGCCATTCTCATGACCCTGTTTCTGGAAGCGACGGCGCCGCGCCGCAGCCGGATCGAAGCGGAGCTCGATCTTTCCGTGCTGCCGAAGATCAGGGAGTTTCTCGGTGCGTTCGCGTCCCGCAGCGGCTGGGGGGCCAAGATGGTCGACCGCCTCGACGCCGCCGCCGAGGAGACATTGCTGACGCTGATCGGGCAGGATGAGAACGGCGAGAAGCGAGAGCGCCGGCGGCTGCTGCTGACGGCGCACAAGGAAGCCGGCGGCGCTGTCCTCGAGTTCATTGCCGCGTCTGGTGAGGAGAACCTTGAGAACCGCATCGGACTGCTTACGGAGACGCCCGACGACGTGCTGATGGAGCGGGAGGTTTCGCTTCGGCTGTTGCGCCACATTGCGTCCTCCGTTCGCCACCAGCAGTTTCACGACTCGGATATCGTGACGGTCCACGTGGATGTCCCGGAGACAAGCCATGGGAGCCGCTGAATCCACCACCAGCCTGCATTTCTCACCACGTGGCGAGGCGAAGTGGGTGAGAGGGCCGTCAGGACGAGGCGCAAGCCGGGCGGAGGAAAAAGGCGCGAGCCGCTTGGCGCGCGCAGGCGTACTTGAACAGTACGTTGAGCACGGCAAGCAAGCGCAACGAAGTCCTGGCGGCCGTATGGCGTGCTTCGACCGTCGGGTGGTGAGAAATGCAGGCTAGCCGCCAAGCATTCGTGTTGCGAGTGCTGGCCGGGCCAGTCGCGTTCGCAATCGTCCGCGCCGCGCCGCTGACGGGTCTCTCGGCGGGGGCGCACTTCGCCCTCGGGGGATACGCCTGGATCGTGGCGTGGTGGGTGACCATGCCGGTGCCCTGGGCAGTCACCAGCTTCCTGCCGTTCGTGCTCCTCCCGATCGGCGGGGTGATGCCTTTATCCGACGTGGCCGCCAGCTACGGACATGTAATCCTGCCCTACCTGATGGGCGTCATGCTCTTCGGCCACGCCTTTCAAAAACACGGTCTGGCGCGGAGAATCGCCCTCGCCGCGCTGTGCGTGCCGGGCGTGGCGCGTTCCGGCGGCGGCTTGATCCTCGCGATCCTGGTCGTATCCGCGGTGATGTCCGCGGCGGTCAGTGACTTGGCGGTCATCGTGATGATGACGCCGATTGCCTTGTCTCTCACGCGTTCCGTGGCCCCCGGAGCGGTGCGAATGTCGGCGGCGGCGAGCCTGGCCGTTCTGTACGGCGCTGCGGCCGGAGGGCTGGCTACGCCGGCAGGCATCGTCTTCAATGTGCTGACCCTCTCGCTGCTGGAGCAGTTGACGGGCTACAGCGTCAGCTTCGCGCAATGGGTGTCGACCGGCGTCATCCTGACGGTGGCCCACTTCCCGGTCTGTTATCTGATCCTGAAGTTCATGCTGCCGCCCGAAGTGCAGGCCATCCCCAATGCCCGCGCCCGCTTTCTCAAGGAACGTGAGCAACTGGGCCCCATGAGCCGGGGTGAAAGGAACGTCCTGTTCGTGCTGATTCTGATGCTGGTGCTGTGGACTTTGCCCACCGTCGCCGAGATCGGGTTTCTCGACATTTGGTATGTGCCTCCGGTGGCTATGGTGCTGCTCTTCGTGCTGCCGGTGGCCGCGAAGCGCGGTGAGATGACCCTGGAGGCCAGGGACTTTCAGGTCGGCGTCGGATGGAATGTGCTGTTCCTGGTACTCGGCGGGATGGCGCTGGCGGACGTATTGACCACTCTGGGCGCGATCGATTGGCTCGCCGGCATGCTGACGGGAAACGTCACCGCGGGGGCCTTGCCCTGGGTTGCGGGCCTGGCCACGCCGCTGTTGACGCAGTTGGCCAGTGGAGCGGCAACGTCGATCATGGTTTCCACGATTCTCTTCCCGATTGCGGACGCGCTCGGTTACAACCCCGCGATTCTCGCCCGCATCATCGCGGGCACGGCCCAGGCGGTGGCATTTCCCTGGTCCAGCCCGGCCTCGGCCGCGACATTCGCGTTCGGTGCCGTTGGATTCGGGACCATGTTCAGAGTCGGCATCGTTGCCACCGTCCTGACGTCCATCATCGTGATTGCGCTGAGCATGATCCTGGTGCCGGCGATGCAAGCGTTTACCGTGGGATGACGAACCGCGCCGCATGCAGGCCGGATGCATCTACACCGCTGCATGGGCAGGTGACGGGATTGCCGCTCCGGCATTCCCTTCAGACGAAGTACACTCGAAGAGGCGACACGGCCATGGCGGCGGCATGCCGCACAGCAATTTGAGGCCGACGGTTTCGACAGGCTCCCGGGTGTCTGGAAAACCTGGAAAGTCCGGACATCAGCCAAGCGAAAACATCGTGAGATACGAACGATGGAGTTCGGAGAGGGCGGTGAGTGCATTGGGGCAGGAACCAGGTCGATACGACCGAAAGGCCCCATCCGGTTTTGAGGAAACCGGCGAAGTGGAAGGCGCTAGCGGGGAGGCGGCGAAGCCGGATACTCGATTGAATCATGAAGAAGAGTTCGAGCGGGCCTGGACCGACCCGGGCAACACCCGAGTCGAGCTGCCTCCGGTTGACATCAACTTGGTGCTCGCCAACTACTACCGCACGAACAAACCGCTCAGGTTCACCCGGACCATGCTATGGGACATGGAGGTGAAAAAGGCGTTCCGGCCCGACCTGTATATTCCTTCTGTGGTATCGGACGGCAGCGCCCACTATTGGCGCCGTCGGGCAGCGGCCGACGGAACCGAATCCTTTGTGCGATCCTCGCAGCAGCGCCTCTGGCTTGAGCCGTCAGAGCACGGGTTGGTCCTGGAACAGGTCTTACTCAACTCCGCGCAGCAGTGTGTCACTTTCATCGGAGCAGCGGAACTCCTCGATAAGGACGGGAACTTGCTTCGAGCTGGCGAAGGACAGCCTATCTTTCACGTTGAGCATTCGGTTGATGGTGACGAATCGCGGCCTCTGAACTGCTGGCGTATCGTTTACCTCACGGACGGACCCGAGCAGAAATTGATCGAGCGGTTCACGCTTGCAAGAAACGTGTGGCTGCGTGAGTTCGTCGAAATCTACATCCGGCGGGACTTGAGGATCGAGCTGACCCGCAGGGACATCTTCTGATGTGAGGCCGTGTGCGCTAATCTAGCCGGGTGCAGTCAGAGGAACCGCTGTCGAAGCCGGGATAACCACCCACTGAGAAATCTACTGGAGAGCTGCTCAGATGAAGATCCAGGACATCCGCCACGTGGGGTTGCTGTCGCCGGCGATAGCGGCCCAAGCCGAGTTCTACCTCGAGGCCTGGGGGCTCCAATCGGCCGGAGAAGACCGGCACGCACGATATTTCCGGGGATCGTCGACGGAGAACCACATTCTCAGCCTGCACCCGGCCGGCCGGCGCGGGCTTCACCACTTGGCCTTCAGCGTCGACGGACGCGAGGCGGTCGACGCGGCGGCAACCGAACTCGAACGGCGGGGAACAACCGTCGTGGCGCAGCCGGACGACCTGGACGAACCCGGCGGCGGATACGGGCTGCGGTTCCTGGACCCGGAAAACCGCTGCATCGAGCTATCGGCCGGCGTGGCCGAACACTCGAATGGCTGGTCCGCCAAGAGATTCGAGCCCTGCCGGCTCTGCCATGTGGTCCTGAACACTGCACAGTTCGATCCGGTTGTGGAGTTCTACACCGAAGTTCTTGGGTTCCGGGTCTCGGACTGGAATGAGAATCAGATGGTATTCCTGCGATGTGGCCGGAAACATCACGTTATCGCTTTCAATCGTGCGGATCACCCATCGGTCAACCATGTTGCGTATTTGATGGCGAACGTGGACGGCGTAATGAGAGGTCTCTCCAACCTTCGTGCCCGAGGGCAGGAACCCGTCTGGGGACCGGGACGTCACGGACCGGGAAACAACATCTTCTGCTACTACAAGGATCCGGCCGGTTACGTGTCCGAGTTCAGCAGCGACATGGAGTACATCGAAGACGAAGCAACCCACGAACCCGCGGTGTGGAGACGAGTGCCGGAACAGATAGACCGATGGGGTACGGCCGGGCCGCCCAGCGCCGACGTCCGGAAGGTAATGGCCGGCGACCCCGATCCGGGCTGGGCTGGGAAGGACATCGTCGCGGATTGATTGTCGAAGGTGCTGTCAGCGCTAGCCTGCATTTCTCACCACGCGGCGAGGCGAAGTGCGTGAGAGGGCCGTCAGGACGAGGCGCGAGCCGGGCGGAGGAAAAAGGCGCGAGCCGCTTGGCGCGCGCAGGCGTACTTGAACAGTACGTTGAGCACGGCAAGCAAGCGCAACGAAGTCCTGACGGTCGTATCGCGTGCTTCGAGCGTCGGGTGGTGAGACATGCAGGTCAACTGCCTCTGCGAGTCGGGGATCCGGAGTCGGGGTCCCAGACGATGTCGCATTTCGGTAGCGCCTCGCGCAGTTTTTTGATGCCCGCCTCCGTGACGAACGTGTGGTAGAGGTTCAATCGCAGCAGGTTGCCGAGCTCCATGAGATGTTGCAGGGAGTCATCGTTGACGTTGGAGCTGTTGAGCCGCAGATCGACAAGTTGCTCGGCCTGTGCAAGATGGGCCAGAGCGTCGCGGGTTACGAGCGTGTAGTCGAGATTCAATGTCTCGAGTTGCGGGAGCGCAGCCAGGGTTTTCACGCCCTCGTCACCGACTCGTGTACGAGCTAGGTCGAGGTGCTTGAGCCGCCCCAATCCGGTGAGATGTTTCAGCCCCTCGTCGGTAAAGCGGCCGTGCCGAAGATTGAGGGATTCCAAGCCGGACAACTGCCCGAGCGGCCGCAGTCCTTCGTCTCCCAGATCCGAGCCCGCCAGGTCAAGGGCGGCCAGGTTTTTCAGGGCGACGAGGCGGCTACTCCCCTCGTCGGTCATATTGGTGTACGCAAGCGAAAGTCTTGTGAGCGCCGGGAGCGGCTCCAGGAATGCCAGATGGGCATCATCGAGCGGCAATCCCGCAAGCAAAATCCACTCGAGGTTCGTGAGCGGTGACAGGTTGCTCAGCCCTTCACCCCGCACACGGCTGTTATCGAGCCGTAACGTCCGCAGCGAAGAGATGCGCGCAACCGCGGCAAGCCCGGCGTCGCCCACTGCCGTATCGGCGAGATTCAGTTCTTCAAGTTTTTCCGCAGCAGTGATGTGCTGTATGCCGAGATCACTGACTTCCGTACCGCTGAGGTCGAGCTTCTCGAGGTGTTCAAGCTGTGCCAGGTTTCGAAGTTCACCATCCGTTACATGAGTGCCTGCGAGAGAAATCTCTCTCAGCCTTCCCCCGGCAACGACCGCCTTGCCGCCCATTGATCGCACCCATTCGGCCACCGCTTTCGGCGACCGCTCGGAGAGCAGCGCGGGTTCGCTCAATCGCGCCGGTGCGGCGCTTCGCAGGAAACGAATACGGCAATCCGGCAGCGTTTTTTGCAGTGAGCTGATACCGGCCGGGGTGATGTCCGTGTAGCGAATGTCGAGTGACCGGAGTTTCTTGAATGCGCCAAGCGTCCGCACGGAGTTGTTCGTGATCGAGGTTCGGTAAACATTCAACTCCTCGAGATCATCCATCCGTGCGAGTTGCTCCAGTCCGCGGTCGGTGATGCCGGTTCCCAGCAGGCTCAGACGCCGCACTTCCCTCATGCCGGCCAGCGACGCGGCCCCGGCGTCTGTCACCTGCGTGCCCCCGAGGTCGATGTCCGTGAGTGCGGGCAGATGGGCGATTGCCGCCAACCCTTTGTCGGTGATGCGGGTATCCCGCAAGTTGAGCTTGCGCAGTTCCGTCATGCCGGCCAGGTTGGCCATCGACTCGTCATCGAACTCCGTGTAGCTCACATCGAGGTGGCGCAGTCTCACCAGCGGTGCGAGCGTATGTCCGGCCACGCCGGTCCTGCTCACGTACAGTTCCCTCAGTGTGCCGTGCTCGGCAAGAAAACCAACGGCTTCGTCAGTGATCGGGATGGGGTAGCTGAAAACCGTCGCGCTGATGAGCAATGTTTCGAGATGGGGGAGCTTGCGTAGAAAGACCCAGCCGTCGGTAAGGTCGCGGTCCTCGCCGTCCTCGTAGATCTTTTCTGTCTTGACCTTGAGTGAGAACGGGCGCCGCGTGCGGCCCGACATGTAGAGGTGTTTCAGGTGCGGCAGTGTTCCGATCCGTTGAACGTCATCCGCCGAGTAGTTCGTGTCGACGAGGTTGATCGATTTCAACTGAAACCCGCTCGATGGCAACTCACGCAGTTCCCGGACCTGCTGAGAATGTCCCGTGAGCACTACGCTGCCGCCTTCGCGGATGACCCACTCAGCGATGGAACGATCATCTGCGTGGGCCGCCCCGAACGCCGTGTTGAGCAGCATTGCAACAAGGACGAATCTGCTCAATCGACCCAACAGGCCTGCATTGCTCACCACGTGGCGAGACGAAGTGCGGGAGAGGGCCGTCAGGGCGAGGCGCGTGCTGATTGACGAGCGCAGGTGTACTTGACCCGTACATTGAGCACGGCAAGCAAGCGAAACGAGGTCATGGCGGTCGTATCGCGTGCTTCGGCCGTCACGTGGTGAGAAATGCAGGTCAAGCCCTCCTGCGATGCAAGAAGCTGCGGTAAGCGTCTGCGGGGTCCGAGCCCGGAGGCCGCACTGTCACTTCGAACCGGTCCTCTGCGCCGACGGCTGAGTAGAGAGCCCTGGTCCAGGCATAGGTCCGCCGCGAGAGGTGCAAGTCGGCCGGCCGGCCCATCGGATCTACGGGGTCCAGGATAACCAGGTCCCGATTGGCGACGGCGCCCGCCACATGAGGCAAGTCCAGCCGGTTCAATATGCCCGGCGCGAAAATGCTGGCGCTGTGCAGATATCGGTCGGTCTGCGTCAGGCTCTTGTAGCTGAGCAGCGCGCGATCGGCGAGCAGCCCGCGCACCCGATCGTCCAAAGCGGCGGCATACAGCGACCAGAGCGCTCCGTGTCCGCGGGCAATCAACCGCACACCCGACTTCTCGACGTCGTCTCGCGCCAGAACATAATCGATGCTGCGAACGATGTCCCCTACACGCATGCCGAGCAGAGACTCATCCATGAACCACGCCATGTACGCCATCGCCGTTTCAACGTCGAACAGATGGCTGAACTCGTTCGTGCGGCGTGTCCGCCGAGCGCGATTCGGTGCGGTCTCGCCGACACCTCTCACATCCACCGCGACGACCATATGGCCGTTTTGCGCCAGCTTTTCGAGCAGTCCGAACTCCATCCCGTCCTGTCTCTTGCCGTTGCCGTTCGCGAAGAGGGTCGCCTTGTAGGGCGCTCGTGCATCGTCCGGCAAGAAAACCCAGGCGGAAACATGGATGCCGGGCTCCGACAGAAACTCCTGCTTCTCGATCCGATAGCCCTTGCGCCGGGTGGTCATGAGGTGACGCACATTCAAAGGAAAAGACGAGTCTGCCTTGAAGCGCGTCAGATCGCGGATCTCCTCGGTCACCTTCTTCCGGTGCGATTCCAGGTCGGACCGTCCCGTCGGCAATTCGCGGTCGGGAGGGAGGTTCGCCTGCTTCTCGAGGATGAGCGAGAAGATCGTATGGCCCTGGCGCGCCGTTCGGATCGAGCCGTTCGGCGTACAGTAAAGCTTCTCTGGCGCCTCGTGCTCGAAGTTCGGTTCTCGCTTCGGTCCCGGCTTGTTGTAGAACCAGCGGCTGAACCAGTTCGTCGTCGCTTGGCGCAGCTTCATGGTCCAGGCATGGGGATCGCCGGCCTCCTCGGTTGCAAACCTTTCAGGGACGCCGGCTGCATCGTAAGCTTTTTTGATCTCTTCTGCTGCTTTGTTGAAGCGTGGAGTGAAGTGCTCGATCAGTGCAAGCAGCGGGCGTGGCGCGATCGCCGAATGCAGGTCCGGAAGGTCCACGCCATGAACCGCCGCCGGGAAAAGGTTCTGCTCGACATCCGCCGGCCCCACCGCGCTCTCCGGCTTCAGATGCATGGGCCAGCGATGTCCAGTCCCGCCTTGATTCACCACCGCGCAGCGCACTCGCTGATCCAGCGCGCTCACGAACAGTGTCAGCGTGCCGCCGCCCGAGTGGCCGGCGCAGCCGATGAGCTCCGGGTCGACTTCCGGCCTTTCGAGCAGGTAATCGATGGCTCGCATGCAGTCCCAGATGCGGTACTGCGTCAGGTTTTCACCGAGCAGCAGCAGCAACTGTCCCGGCATCGAGTGCTCGTAGATCGCGTTGCCCACCTCGGTTTCTCCCGTTTGCGGATTCCAATAGTGCCGCCGCTCGCCCTGTCCGATCGGATCGAACGCCAGCACAACGAAGCCGGCCTTCACCAGGCTCAGATACGCGTACTGATAGTCCGGTTGCATGCGTGCAAGGGCATAGTGGCCGCAGGGTGAAATGATTCCTGGAAATGGCCCTTCACGCCCGGTCGGGATATATAGGTTCCCGGTCACCCAGAAGTCCGGGCGGCTCTGGAACATCACGTTCTCGACGCGATGACCGGTTCGCTCGAAGCGATCCCTGATCACGGGATCGAGCGGAGTGCGTTCGGGATAGCCGCCGATCATCTCCTCGAACTTCTCGCAGACGAATGCGTTGCGCGCTTCGAGTGACTCCGGCGTTTGAATTTTTGCCCGCTCGCGGTCCCAATGAGCATCGAGTTTCTCAAGGCCACGCCCCAGATAGGAGAGCAACATGTCGGGGTGCTCTTCCGAGTACGAGACGTCTCGGGACAGCTCCGCCGCCGCGTGAGCAGCCCATGTTGCTGCGCTGGATCGGAGCAGAAAGCTACGGCGGCTGGTAACTGACATCAGCGGGGCATGACGGGGCAGGCGGCCGAGCGTCTTTCAGTCCAATCATGAGCCGAGAAACGAACGGAGTCAAGTGGCAGGGCCTGGGCATTCTGGAGTGACCTGTCCAACCGCGAGATACGCGGGTTACGCTTACGAGCGAGAAGCACGATGCACAGAGCCGCATCGAGGAGGACAGGTCACTCCAGAATGTCTAGGTGGCATCATCCTTCTTTCACCTGAATGTCTCACCACGTGGCGAGGTTAAGTGCGTGAGAGGGCCGTCAGGCATTTCTTTTGGAGCGAACGAGGCCCCCCGCCAGTGGTTTTCACGAGACACGAGACACGAGACACGAAACACGGCCTTACACTAACAGGAGACCACCATGAGTTGGCAATTCGAACTACTCGCCGGACCCTACGGAGGCGTCACCGAAGGACCCGTGTGGGACGGTCGCTACCTCCTCTTCACCCACATCCCGGCCAGCCGCATCCTGCGCTACGACCCCGCCGGCGGCGAGGTTTCCGTCTACCGCGAGGGAACCAACTGCGCCAACGGACTCATGTTCGACGCCCAGGGACGCCTCTACGGCTGCGAGGGCGGCGCTGTGCAAGAAGCCCGCCGTGTCGTCCGCTACGAGGAAGACGGCGTTGCCGTCTTGACCGACGGGTTTGAAGGGAAACGGTTCAACATACCCAACGACCTCGCCTTTGACCTGCAGGCCCGTTTGTGGTTCACAGACCCCTTTTACGAAGGCGCCGCCGGGCCTTGGAGCGAAGACCGCGCCAACAGGGAACTCGACCACGATTCCGTCTATCGCGTCGATCCGCTACCCGGCGGAGGCTGGACTACGGCGCGGGTCACCTTCGACACGACTCGCCCCAATGGACTGCTCTTCTCTTTGGACCACACGGTCCTGTATGTGGCGCAAAGTGGGCGCCGCGAGGACGAGAAGCGCCAGCTCCGCGCCTATGCCGTGCTGCCTGACGGCGGCCTCGGTGAAGCGGAGGTTCTCCACGACTTCGGCGAGAACCGTGGCATCGACGGCATGGTGCTCGACACCGGGGGCAACATCGTCGCCACCGCCGGCTGGGAGCTCGGTGGACCGGGGCCTTCGATTTACGTATTCGCGCCCGACGGTGAAGTCATTGAGCGGCATCCCTTCCCGGCGAAGCGCCCCACGAACTGCACCTTCGCCGGCCAGGATCTATCGACGCTCTACGTGACCACTACCGAAGGCCATCTCTTTCGAACGGAAACCGATCGCCGGGGACGACTGCTCTATCCTTGAACGTGCCCAGCCTGCATGTCTCACCATTCGGGTCACCAAACACGAATCACGAATCACGGGGTGTTTGAGACACGGCCTTGACGCAAGCTGCCTTGGAGCAACGGCCGTACCACCTGCTTGGATTTTTGGGTCACGAATCACGAGACACGAAACACGGCCTCACATGTCCTTCATCCGTTTCCGTCCGCAATCCGGAAGCGGTTGCCCGTCCGCTGACCGGTCATCCCCCAACTCGTCCCGCATCCGCTCCAGCTCATCCCTCATCTCCGCCGCGCGAACCTGTTGAGCCGGATCGTCGTACAGGTTATTCATCTCGAGCGGATCGTTCTCCAGGTCGAACAGCTCGAACCCCTGTGGCTCCTGAAGGTAGTGTGTGAACTTCCAGCGATTCGTCCGCACGCCGCGAAGTTGCCCCACGCAGTGATACCCCGGGTACTCGAAGTACTCGTACATCCACGACTTCCGCCAATGCGGCGCATCGTCTTCGAAGATCTCACGCCAGCTCTCCCCATGGCCCTCCATCGCCCGAGGCCTTCGTACGCCCGCGTAGTCGAGAATCGTGTGGCACACGTCATTGTTCAGAACCATGTGGTCGCTATCCACCTGCCCCGCCGGGATACGCGCCGGATACCGCACCAGCATCGGCACGCGAATGGACGGTTCATACATCAGCCTCTTGTCGAACATCCCCAGCTCACCGAGGAAGAACCCGTTGTCTCCCGTGTAGATCAGCAGTGTGTTTTCCGCCAAGCCCGAATCGTCGAGATAGTCCAGGACCCGTCCCACGTTATCGTCCACGCCCAGGATCGTCCGGTAATAGTTCTTCAGGAAAATCTGGAAGTTCCGTCTCTTCTTCTCTTCCGCCGAAAGACCTCGCGGCGCGCCCCGCTCGAAGAAGTCTGGCATGTCGCCGATCTGCATGTCCGTATTCCGTACAGCGAATGGCCGGTCGTCGAGAGACGCATGGAACGTCGGCGGTTCGGGAATCTCCATGTCGTCGTATACCCCTGCGTGCCTCTTGGCCGGAAACCAGGCCCGGTGTGGCGCCTTGAACTGCATCTGCACGCAAAAGGGCCGGTCCCGCGGACGTGTTTTCAATACTTCCAGGCATTGGTCTCCGATCACGTCATCCACGTAACCGCGAAACTGCACAGGCCCGTTGTTCACGATCATTTGCGGATCGTGGTATCGTCCCTGCCCCGGTAGAATCGCCCAGTGGTCGTACCCCTTGGGGTTCGACTTCAGGTGCCACTTTCCTACCATCGCGGTATGGTAACCCGCACGCTGCAAGAGCATGGGGAACGTCGCTACATTGGAGCGCAGCACGCTCGACGAGTTGAGGTTCAACCGATCGCTGATGGTTCGTCCGCCGCGCCGGTAGTTGTAGATCATGTGTGAATCCGCCGGCGGGCCGCCGGCGTTCGTTGTCACGCCGTGCGCGTGGGAATACAGTCCGGTCAGAATCGTGCCTCGGCTTGGTGCGCAGAGCGAGTTCGTCACAAACCCCTCCGTGAAGCGCACGCCCCCCTCCGCCAATCGGTCCATATTCGGTGTCTTGAGGATTTGGTTCCCGGCGCAACTCATCGCGTCCCAGCGCTGGTCGTCAGTCATGATGAACAGGATGTTCGGGCGATCGTGCTGTGCTTTTCCGATGTGGGGGAAACCGGCGGCGCCGGCCGCGGTCAGCGTCTTCAGTGCGTCTCGTCGGGTCATGGGGCCAATTATAGGTACATGGCGACGCTGCCTGTGATACCTTGCTTCGTTCGCTTGTTGATCGGCCGTGCTCCTCGACCTCCAGGGAATCGAGAAACATTTCGGCGGTATCACCGCTCTTGAGAACGGTGATCTGCAGGTCGAGGCTGGCGAAATCCACGCCCTTGTCGGCGAAAACGGGGCGGGCAAGTCCACCCTGATGAAAATAGTGGCCGGCATGCTCCGGCGGGATGCCGGGACGATGCGCTGGCAGGGCCGGCCCGTCGACTTTACCCGGCCCGCCGAGGCCCATCAAGCCGGCATCTCGATGGTTCATCAGGAATCACTGCTGGCGCCCCACCTCAGCGTCGCCGAGAATATCTTTCTTGGCTGCGAAGCGGCCAGGGGTCCTCTCCTTGACCACCGCCGCATGGAGGCTGACGCGCGCTGCCTCATCAACGAACACGGCTTCCCGCTCGATCCCGCCTCGAACGTCTACGATCTCAGCCCTGCCCAGAAACAACTCGTCGAGATCTGTCGCGCCCTCCATGGCGCATCTCGCCTGCTCATCTTCGACGAGCCCACCTCGTCTCTCTCTGACGCGGAAGCCGCTGAAGTATTCCATATCGCACAGGACCTCAAAGAACGCGGTATGGGCATCATCTACATCACGCACCGCCTCGCCGAACTCCGTGCTATCGCCGATCGCATCACGATCCTCCGCGACGGCCGAACCGTCCACAGTGGCCCGATCGCCGCTCTCTCGACGGATCAAATGGTTCATCACATGGTCGGCCGCGAAATTTCCGCCATCTACGAGCGCGAAAGCCTCAAGCCGGGCGCCGAGCGTCTCCGCGTCGATCTTCCCGGAATCTGCTTCACGCTCCACGCCGGAGAGATTGTTGGAATCGCCGGACTCATGGGCGCCGGCCGGACCGAGCTCTGTCAAACGATCTTCGGCGTCACTCCCGCTACCCGTGGCTCCATCGTCGTTGACGGTGCCCGCGTGTCGATCAACTCCCCGCAGGACGCTGTCCGGGCCGGCATTGCGCTCATCACGGAAGACCGCCAGCAGACCGGCCTTACCTTGTCGATGCCCATCCGAGCCAACGTCACCCTCGCTCACCTGGATGGAGTTACGCGTAACGGCTTTGTCAGCCGCGCTGAGGAACGCGCTGTCGCCGAGCGCTTCGGTGAGCGCCTGTCCATCCGTGCCGCTTCGGTTGAGCAGCCTGCCGCAAGTCTCAGTGGCGGCAATCAGCAGAAAGTCGTGATCGCGAAATGGCTCTTCCGAGACGCGAAGGTTCTGTTGTTCGACGAACCCACTCGCGGCATCGATGTCGCCGCCAAAGCCGAAGTCTTCGGGTTGATGGACCAGCTTGCGCGTGACGGCGCGGCGATTCTCATGGTAAGTTCCGAGCTTCCTGAACTGCTTCAGATCGCCGACCGCATCCTTGTCATGCGCGGCGGCGCTGTCGTCACGGAACTGCCTCGATCAACCACGCAGCAGGAAATCATGCAACACGCGGCGGTGGATGCATGAAGACCGGATCGGCCGCGTGGCAAAGGCTCCTGCCGTTCCTGAGCCTCGCTGCGCTTTTCATCTTTCTCTCGGTTGCCTCGCCGAACTTTCTGACGCCCACAAATCTTGCCGCCGTTATTCGCCAAACCGCCACGATCAATGTCATGGCGCTCGGCATGACGCTCGTGATCGTTTCCGGCGGTATCGACCTCTCCGTCGGCGCCATTCTCGCCTTTTCTGGAACCATGGGCGCCATGGCAATGGCGAGCGGACTTCCCGTTCCCGTCGGCATCGCCGTCGGGCTTCTCTGCGGACTCTTTTGGGGCGTCTTCAACGGTGTCCTTACCACTTCGCTCAAGATTCCTCCCTTTATCGTGACCCTGGGCGCCCTCGGCATCGTCCGCGGCGTCACTCTCATCATCTCCGGCGGCCTCCCTGTCGTCGGCCTCCCGCGTGAGTTCGAATCTCTGGCCGAAGGCTCAATAGCAGGCATTCCATCCGTTCTATTCGTGCTCGGCGTCTGTGTCGTGCTTACGCACGTCGTTCTGCATTCGACGAAGCTCGGCCGCTACACCTACGCCATCGGCAGCAACAAGGAAGCTGCCGTCTATGCCGGAATTTCCGTTTCCAGGTACACGGTTGCGGTGTACGCGATCTCCGGCATGCTCACTGGACTTGCCGGTATGATCGAGGCCTCTCGCCTGATGACCGGACAACCCACTGCCGGACAGGGCTATGAGCTCCAGGTCATCGCGGCCGTCGTCATCGGCGGCGGCAGTCTCACCGGCGGCGAAGGCAGCGTCATCGGCACCCTCATCGGCGCCTTCATCATGGGTCTGCTCTCGAATGGCAGCGACCTGCTGGGCGTCAACCCTTATCTGCAACAAGCCTTGATCGGAGCCATCATCATCCTGGCTGTCGCTGTCGACGAGGCCCGCAAACGCCGCTTCCGCCAATAGCACCCCTTGGCATCGCAAACGGATCGCTCTAGCCTGCATTGCTCACCACACGGTGAGGCGAAGTGCGTGAGAGGGCCGTCAGGACGAGGCGCGAGCCGCTTGGCGCGCGCAGGCGTACTTATGGGATGGTTCGCTCCCACTTCCGCTGCGTCGTCGAGTGCAGCCATGCTGGTAGCAACGGCCGTCCACGGCCGCAGTTCACGAACCGAGAGGAAACCATAATGGCATCGAACAAGCCATCATCCCGCAAGAGCGTATTGAAGCAGGTCGCTACGATCGGCCTTGACCTAGCAAAATCCAGCGTCGACTTCGTCGGCTTGGACGCCACCGGCCGGGTGCTCACCCGTCGCCGCTACTCGAAGGACAAGCTGCTGGAGGTGACCGCCAGGATGCAGTCCTGCCGTATCGGCATGGAAGCCTGCTGCGGCGCCCATCACCTGGGCCGCCAACTGCTGGCCCAGGGGCACGACGTGAAGCTGATGCCGCCCAAGTATGTGAAGCCCTTCGTCAAGCGCGACAAGAACGACTCGACGGACGCCGAGGCCTGCGCGGAGGCCTGTCTGCGGCCGACCATGCGCTTCGTGGCGGTCAAGAGCGAGCAGCAACTGTCGATGCAGTCGCTGCACCGCTATCGCTCGCGGCTGGTGGGCAACTCGACGCAGTTGATCAACCAGGCGCGCGCCTTTCTGCTGGAACGCGGCATCGCCCTGCCGCAGGGCAAGCAGCGCTTCGCGGTGCGGCTGCCGGAGATCCTCGAGGACGCCGACAACGGCCTGTCCGACGAAATGCGGGCGCTACTGGCGGGCATGCTGGCCGAATGGCAAGTGCTGGAAGAGAAGATTCAGCAAGTCAACACCTGTCTGCTGAGGAAAGCGCAGGCCAGCGACGCCTGCCGGCGGCTCAGAGAGATCCCCGGCATCGGCGTGCAGACGGCGACCGCCTTGGTGGCGACGATCGGCCACGGAGAGGCTTTCGAGAAGGGGCGCGATGTCGCCGCCTGGCTGGGGCTGGTGCCGAGGGAGTACTCCACGGGGGGCAAGCAGCGCCTGGGAGGCATCAGCAAGCGCGGCAACCGCTACGTCCGGACGCTGCTGGTGCACTGCGCCCGATCAGGCCTCGAAACCTTGGCGAAGCGCAGCGACCAGTTGGGCCAGTGGCTGCGGCGCATGCTCGTCCACAAAGACCGGCGAGTCGTGATCGTCGCGCTGGCGGCGCGGCTGGCGCGCATCGCCTGGGCCTTGCTGAGCAGCGGCCAACATTTCGGTCGACAGCGACAGCACGCCCCGGCGGCTTGACACAAACCCAACCCGCTACCGAGGAAAGGAGGGATCTCACCGTTCGTCTGCTTATTC